>JBKBLW010000004.1:0-46668 GCA_046296155.1 Erythrobacter sp.
AAAACCAAAAAGGAGAATGTCCAACCCTTGACCAAACCCAAGTCCGAGCGGACATAGCTACCAACAACCCGGGTCACTTCTCGATGAAAATCCCGGGTCAAATCTCAACGGAAATCTACAAAAGGCCATCATGGCAGCGCCGGTCCATTGCAAGGCGCTCCACAGCCAGGGCGCAACTTGCAGCAGCGCTGCCAAGCCAAGCGCTGCCAGCATCCCGTTGATCAGCAGCCCTGAGGCCACCCCGGCAACCGCCGCAAGGCCAGCGCGCTTGCCTTCGGTGGCGGCCAGCCCCGATAGCCACGCCATATTGGGGCCTGGCGTCAGCTCAATCACCAGCACCGCCAGCGCAAATCCAATGACATCCAAGTCCATTGCCCCCGGCGCCGCGCCTCTGACCGATCAGCGCCGGTGCAGCAAATGCGTGATGCCCTGGTGTTGTCCCTGCCGTGCGGGATCCGTCCCTACAGCTTGTTCCAACGCACTGCGGATCGCCTCGATCTCGTGATCGGTAAGGTGTTCGATCCCGACAAACTCGTTGCGCGCATCATGCACCGCACGGATCAGTTCATCAAGTTTCGCCTGCATCGCAGCTGCATCGCGGTTCTGCGAGTTCTGGATCAGGAACACCATCAGGAAGGTGGCGATGGTCGTCCCGGTGTTGACCACCAGCTGCCATGTATCCGACCAGGCGAAAATTGGCCCGCTGACACCCCATGCCGCGATGATCAGCACCGCAAGAATAAAAGCACCGGGCTGGCCTGCCGCAAGGGCGGCACGCGATGCCACGATCGTAAACAATCGGTCCATTGATCACCTCGTTGTGCAAGTGCCGGCCAGCAACAACTTGCCGCGCTGCCTCGGCTTCTTGCCGAAGTCTTGCTCGCCATACAATCACATGGTGATCGTTACATCAGCCCCGCCCAAGCCTGCTGGAAAGCGCACGACCTCGCGTGTGACGAGGCGCCGGGCGCATAGCCCGTCGCCTCGCCATCTTCTGGTCTTACCGCAGATCAAAGCGATCGAGCATCATCACCTTGTTCCACGCCTTGGCAAAGTCGGCAGCGAACTTTGCCTCGCCGCCCTTCATGGCATACACCTCGGCCACGGCGCGCAGTTCGGAATTGCTGCCGAACACCAGATCGACCTCGGTCGCGGTCCACTTGAGCGCGCCGGTCTTGCGGTCACGCCCTTCATAAAGGCCCTTGGTGGCCGCCGGCTTCCATTCATTGCCCATGTCGAGCAGATTCACGAAGAAATCATTCGTGAGCACGCCCGGGCGGCTTGTAAAGACACCGTGCCTGACCCCGCCAGTATTGGCATCGAGCATCCGCATGCCTGCCAGCAGCACCGTCATTTCGGGCACGGTGAGCGTCAGCAGGTCAGCCTGATCGATCATCATCTGCGTGGGCGTGAGACGCGCCTTGTCGCTGTAGAAGTTGCGGAAGGCATCGGCTGCCGGGCGCAGCACTTCAAAGCTTGCCGCATCGGTGTGGGCGTCAGTGGCATCGACCCGGCCCGGCGTGAAGGGCACCGTGATGTTCTGGCCTGCAGCTTTCGCCGCATCCTCCACCGCGACCACGCCGCCAAGCACGACAAGATCGGCAATCGAAACCTTCTTCGCGCCCGACTTGGCATTGAAGCTCGCCTGCACGCCCTCGAGGGCCTTCACGACCTTGGCGATGGTCGCCGGATCGTTCACGCCCCAGTCTTTCTGCGGCGCGAGACGGATACGCGCGCCATTGGCACCGCCGCGCATGTCGGTACTGCGGAATGTGACGGCAGAGGCCCATGCGGTTCGCACCAGTTCGGAGCGCGAAAGGCCGGTCTTGCGGATCGCGTCCTTGAGCGTTGCGACATCCCCCGCATCGATCATGGCATAATCCGCTTTGGGGAGCGGATCCTGCCAGATGAGGTCTTCGGCAGGAACCTCAGCCCCGACATAGCGCGCCTTGGGCCCCAGATCGCGGTGGGTCAGCTTGAACCACGCGCGGGCGAAAGCCTCGTCCATCAGTTCGGGGTTCTTGTGCCAGCGGCTGGTGATCGAGCCGTAGATGGGATCATAGCGCATCGCGAGGTCGGTGGTGAGCATAACGGGCGCGTGGGTCACGTCCGGATCATGCGCGTCGGGGACGAACTTCACATCGGCGGCGTTGACCGGTTCCCACTGCTTGGCGCCTGCCGGGCTGGTGGTGAGCTTCCATTCAAAGGCGTAGAGATTGTCGAGGTAGTTGCTGCTCCAGTTGACAGGGGTTGCCGTCCAGGCACCCTCAAGACCACTGGTGGTCGCGTCCTTGCCAACCCCGGTGCCGCAGGAATTCTTCCAGCCCAACCCCTGGGCTTCAACGCCTTCAGCCGCCGGTTCCGGACCGATGCAATCGGCAGCCTTCTTCGCGCCGTGCATCTTGCCGATGGTATGGCCGCCGATCACCAGCGCAGCGGTTTCTTCATCATTCATGCCCATCCGGCCAAAAGTGGTGCGGATCTGCTGGGCCGACTTGAGGATGTCGGGATTGCCTTCGGGCCCTTCGGGATTGACGTAGATGAGGCCCATCTCGGTCGCGCCCAGCGGATTATCGAGGTTTTCGCCTTGGGCGTTGCGCTCCGATGTCAGGAACTTGGTTTCCGGCCCCCAGTAGACGAGCTCCGGCTCCCATGCATCGGCGCGCCCCCCGGCAAAGCCGAAGGTCTTGAAGCCGGTGTTCTCCAGCGCGACATTGCCCGCAAGGATGATGAGGTCGGACCACGAAAGCGCCGCGCCATATTTCTGCTTGATCGGCCACAGCAGGCGGCGGGCCTTGTCGAGATTGCCGTTGTCGGGCCAGGAATTGAGCGGTTCAAAGCGGATCTGCCCGCCGTCCGAACCGCCGCGCCCGTCACCCGAACGATAGGTGCCAGCCGAGTGCCACGCGAGGCGGATGAACAGGCCCGCATAATTGCCATAATCGGCCGGCCACCATTCTTGCGAGTCCGTCAGCGCGGCGTTGATGTCGGCCTTCACGGCCTTCAAGTCCAGCTTTGCAAACTCCTTTGCATAATCAAAATCGGGGCCATGCGGGTCGGGGTTGTATTCGTTCTGGCGCAGACGCGTGAGATCAACCACGTTCGGCCACCAGTCCTGCACGTTGCGCGGCGCGGCCTCGGTCTGCGGCATGGGCGCGCGGCCCATGCCCGGTTCGTTGAACCCCGGGGGAGTGGCGGCGGCAGGCGCGGCCAGCAACATGCCGGAGGACAGGAGCAACAGCCGCTTCATTCTGATCATCATGGAATAGTCCTGTATCGATTGATGTTGGTCACCCACGGGCTGGCAATCATGGCGCTTGCCACGATCGCCTGAGCCCGACGACGCGCGGGAGTTAGGACAGCCAACCCTTGCCCGGCAAACTGCTTGTCACGATAACTGTGATGCGGTTTTGCGATGATGGATGGGGAAAGGGGCGATAGCCGCGCGGTCTGGACAAGCGCCCTTGCCTGTCCCGGATGGCAACCCTTGTCGGCGCCGCGCCGCAAGCGCCTCTGCCGGACATCTCGGCACAATCGGGCCGCGCGTCAGCCGCATCGACGGGCGCTTCGACAAGGGGCCGGGCATTTTCCCGCACCAATACCGGACATGCCGCCCAGACGTGGCCAGCATCGGCTTGTCAGAATGGGGTGCTAGCCCGCCTTTTTCTGTTCGACAGTGAAAGGCGGCGCATAGCCTGCCGCCCCAAAGGTCTTGGCGATCAGGGCGTTGGTGTCGAAATAGACCTGCCAGTAATGATCGGTGTGGCAATAGGGGCGCACCGCCAGCACCGTGCCGCGCTCGTTGAAATCGAGGATTTCGACATCGGGCGCGGGTTCGGCCATGACATTGGGGATTTCGGCCAGCGCGGGCTTCAACCGGGCAATGGCATCAAACGGGTCCACCCCGAAAGCAAGCTGCGCGGTGCGATCGACCCGGCGCCAGGCATGGGTCGAGAAGTTCTTCACCACATCGCCCGACATCTTCGAATTGCCCACGATGGTCTGCACGTTGTCGGGGCTGGTGATGATGGTGTTGAACAGTCCCACTTCGGTGACGGTGCCTTCCACGCCGCCGCCCACGATGTAGTCGCCCACCTTGTAAGGGCGGAAGATAACGAGAAAGGCGCCCGCGGCAAAATTGCCCAGCAGGCCCGACCACGCCGCACCCACCGCAAGGCCTACGCCGGCCAGCAGGGCCGCAAAGCTGGTTGTCTCAATCCCGAAATAGCCCAGGATCGCCACCACCAGCACGATGTTGAGCACCACCGCAAGGATCGAGGCGATGTAGCGCTGCAAGGTGGGATCGAAATTGCGTGCAGTCAGCACCCGGCTGAGCACCCCGATGGCAAAGCTGATCAGCCAGCGCCCCACCATGTAGAGCACAAACCCCGCCAGCACCCGCAAGGCCGCTGCCGTCACAAGCGAAGTGATCGCTGCTGCATCAATGTTCATTGCACCATCCCCCCCTTGGCCTGATGATCGGCCGGCAACCTTTTAACCTTAGATGATTGCCCTGCAAAGCTTGCCCCTATCGGGCCAGTTCCGGCAGCGCGCCGCGAGGCACATATGGGGCTATTCCCGATAGCGGCGTTCATAGCTTTCGCAGGCGCGCAATTTCTGATAAGGCGAGCGCACGAAATATACTCGCTCACGGAGAGGCAATCATGCGCGTCGGCGTTCCCACCGAAATCAAGAACAATGAATACCGCGTCGGGCTGACACCCGCTTCGGTCGCAGAGCTGACCGCCGCAGGCCACGAAGTGCTGGTACAGGCCGGCGCGGGGCTGGGCGTGGACTTTGCCGATGCCGATTATGTTGCAGCAGGCGCGCGGGTTGTCGCCGATGCGGCGGCCGTGTTCGCCGAGGCGGAGATGATCGTCAAGGTCAAGGAGCCGCAAGCCAGCGAAATCGCCATGCTGCGTCCGCACCACCTGCTGTTCACCTATCTCCACCTTGCCGCCGACAAGCCGCAGGCCGAAGGGCTGATGGCATCGGGCGCGACGGCGATTGCCTATGAAACCGTGACTGCGCCTGACGGCACCCTGCCCCTGCTCAAGCCGATGTCGGAAGTCGCCGGGCGGATGGCGGTGCAGTGCGGCGCGCATTATCTCGAAAAGCATCAGGGCGGGCGCGGGGTGCTCTTGGGCGGCGTTCCGGGCGTGGCCCCCGCCAAGGTGGTGATCCTGGGCGGCGGGGTGGCAGGCGTTAACGCGGCGCAGATGGCCGTCGGCCTGCGCGCCGATGTGACGATCTTCGACATTTCCAACCGCCGCCTTGCCGAACTAGATCTGGTGTTCGGCAACCAGCTCAAGACCGCCTTTGCCACCTCCAGCGCCATTGCCGCTGCCGTGCGCGAGGCGCATCTGGTGATCGGTGCGGTGCTGGTGCCGGGGGCGGCGGCCCCCAAGCTGGTGACGCGCGAGATGATCGCGCAGATGAAGCGCGGCGCGGTGGTGGTCGATATCGCGATCGATCAGGGCGGCTGCTTTGAAACGAGCCATCCAACGACACACGAAGACCCGGTCTTCGTGGTTGACGGCGTCATCCACTATTGCGTGGCCAATATGCCCGGAGCCGTCGCGCGCACCTCGACGATTGCGCTGGGGAACGCGACCGCGCCCTTCGTGCTCAAGCTCGCAAACATGGGTGCCGAAGCGGCGATGGCCGCCGATCCGCACCTTGCCAACGGGCTCAATGTGTCGGGCGGGAAGATCCGTCATGCAGCGGTTGCCGAGGCGCTTGACCTGCCGCTTGGCTGATTGCGCCCTTGCCAATCTGCAAAGCTGCGGGAATAGGCGCGGGGAACAGGAGACCCGCCGATGAAAACCCGCGCCGCCGTTGCCTTCGAAGCGAAAAAGCCGCTCGAAATCGTCGAACTTGATCTCGAGGGGCCCAAGCCAGGCGAAGTGCTGGTCGAGATCATGGCAACCGGCATCTGCCACACCGATGCCTATACGCTCGACGGGTTCGATTCCGAGGGCATCTTCCCCAGCGTGCTTGGCCATGAAGGCGCTGGCATCGTGCGCGAAGTGGGCGCGGGCGTCACGAGCGTTGCGCCCGGCGATCACGTCATCCCGCTCTACACGCCGGAATGCCGCCAGTGCAAATCATGCCTTTCGGGCAAGACCAACCTGTGCACCGCAATCCGCGCGACCCAGGGCAAGGGGCTGATGCCCGATGGCACCACCCGCTTTTCCTACAAGGGCCAGCCCGTGTTTCATTACATGGGCTGCTCGACCTTCAGCAATTTCACCGTCCTGCCCGAAATCGCCGTCGCGAAAATCCGCAAGGACGCGCCGTTCCAGTCGGCCTGCTACGTCGGGTGCGGGGTGACGACAGGCGTGGGCGCCGTGACCAAAACGGCCAAGGTGCAGGTGGGCGACAATGTCGTGGTGTTCGGCCTCGGCGGGATTGGCCTCAACGTCATCCAGGGCGCGCGGCTGGCTGGCGCGAACATGATCGTGGGCGTCGATATCAACCCGGCGCGCGAGGAATGGGGCAAGCGCTTCGGCATGACCCATTTCCTCGACAGCCGGGGCATGGGCCGTGAGGACATCGTCGCCAGGATCGTGGAAATGACCGATGGCGGCGCGGATTACACTTTCGATGCCACCGGCAATACCGAAGTGATGCGCACCGCGCTTGAAGCCTGCCACCGCGGCTGGGGCACCAGCATCATCATCGGCGTGGCGGAGGCTGGCAAGGAAATCGCGACGCGGCCATTCCAGCTCGTAACCGGGCGCAACTGGCGCGGCACGGCCTTCGGCGGCGCGAAAGGTCGCACCGATGTGCCCAGGATCGTCGACATGTATATGCAAGGCAAGATCGAGATCGACCCGATGATCACCCATGTGATGGGCCTTGAGGAGATCAACACTGCCTTTGATCTGATGCATGAAGGCAAATCGATCCGCTCTGTCGTGGTATTCTAGGCAAAGCTCCCGCTGGCTGCGCCCGTAAGCGGGCGCCCAACCCTGGTAACGGACTTGTTGCAAGCTGACCGGTTCCGGGACAGCGCGAAAGAGGCGTGGTTAACTGCTTGCTTAAAACTTTGCGCTAGGAGCACAGAGCATGGGGCGCAGCCGTGGCGACTGCGCCCAAGGATCGGCATGTACCACACGAGGATCACACCCGCTGCGCTGAGGGCAGAGAACGCCGCCGGGTTTCCGGGCGTCCTCGACAGCTTGGCCGCGGACGGCGCCGGGCAGCACCGCTTTCTGCGCGCCGCATGGTTTGCTGCCGGAGCGCCCGGCGGCGGCCATACGCTGGTCGCAAGGGACGAGAACGGCGCAGCACTGCTGGCGATCCCTACCACCCCCGTTGGCCCTTCACCGCTTGGCGCGCGCAAGGTGCCGGGCAGCTACTGGCCGCTGCGCGGCGTGCTCGCAGCCCCCGGTGCACAGGTTGAACATATCGCCGCAGCACTTGCCGCTCCTGCCGCCCGCGCACTTGGCCCGGTATGGCGGCTTGGCCCGACGCGGGCGGATGATCCTGTCACGCGGGTGCTGGTTGAAGGCGCCAGGGCCGCAGGCTGGCGCGTCATCTCCCGGCGCGCGGGAACAGTCTGGACCATCGACCTTGCCGAATTGCGCGCGCGCGGCTGGCCGTCCAAATCCACCGCCCGCAAGCTGCGCCGCTATGAAGCACGCCTTGCCGAACTTGGCCCGGTGGAGTGGCGCCATGTCCGGGGAAAGGATTGGGACGAGGCGGCGCTGGTCGCCATGGGCAGCGTTGAGGCGGCAAGCTGGATCGCGGCGCAAACCGACGGCAGCGGAGCCAAGTTCATGAAGCCGCACCAGCGTGCGATCTGGCACACCGCGCTGGCCGATCCGGTGCTGGCCGAGATGCTGTGCGCAACCATCCTGATGATCGGCGGGCGAGCGGTGGCCTTCAGTTTCGATCTGGATGACGGGCCGGTGCAATATGGGATTGCCGGCAGTTACGCAAGCGATCTGGCCGATTACAATATTGGCCGCCTCACCAATTACCGCGCCATCGCCGATGCGATCGCCGAAGGGCAGGCGGTGATGGACATGGGGGCAGGCGATGGCGGCTACAAGCGCGAGATGGGCGCAGTGGCCGCCTATGAACTGGTTGATCTCCTGTTTGTGAAGAACCCGCTTGTCGCCAAAGCGCTGCGCGGCTGGTGGGAAGGCCAAGGCCTATGAACGCAGCAGAGCCCGCCTCCTTTGCCGCCCGCGTGCGTTCGGCGGTGCTGTGGCGATCAGGCAGCCAGATCGGCACCCAGCTGGTTTCATGGGCATCGACGCTGATCGTCATCCGCCTGCTGGCACCCGAAGACTACGGCCTGTTTGCGATGGCGGGCGTGGTGCTGGTGCTGCTCAACACCATGAACGGCTTTGGCCTTGCCAGCGCGCTGATCCGCGAGGCCGAAGTGACCGAGGAACGCCTGCGCCAGACGCTCGGCATGCTGATCCTCATGAACGCCGCGCTGGCGATCGTGCAGTTTCTGGCAGCCCCGCTGGTGGCAGCCTATTTCCGCGAGCCGCTGGTCGCCGATGTCCTGCGCGTCCAGACGCTGATCTATGTGACAGTCCCGTTCAACGCGCTGTCTCATGCGATCCTCAGCCGCAAGTTGGATTTCCGCCGTCCGGCACAGGTGCGCCTTGTCGGAGCCATTGTCGGGGCAGGAACGGCTCTCTCGATGGCGCTGGCTGGCTTTGGGGTATGGACCCTCGTGGCAGCGCCGATCGCGATGTATTTCACCGAAGCGCTCGGCATGATGATCGCCGCGCGCACGCCGTGGCGGCCCTCGTTCCGCTTTGCCGGTGCCGGCCATATTGCCGGCTTTGGCGGGATGATGACTGTCACCCAGCTGTTCTGGTTCATCCAGAGCCAGGCCGATGTGATGATCGCCGGACGGGTGCTCGATGCGCACTGGCTGGGGGTTTACACCACTGGCCTGTTCCTGGCGCAGTTGCTCGCTTCCAAGTTCGTGCCGCCGATCAACGAAGTCGCCTTTGCCGCCTATTCGCGCCAGCAGCGGCACGGGCCCGGGCCCGTCCTCGCCACCATCCGGCTGGTGCTGCTGATTGCGCTGCCTGCCTATGCCGGCATGGCAGCAGTCGCGCCGCAGCTGGTGGCGGTGGTGCTGGGCGAGCAATGGCACGAGGCAGCCCCGATCCTGCCGATCCTGGCGCTTGCCATGAGCCTGATGACGCTCCAGATCCTCTTCTCGCCTGCCACCAACGCACTGGGCGAGCCCAAGGTGGCGATGCGGATTTCGATGCTGGGCGCGGTGATTATGCCGAGCGCGTTCTGGATCGGCTCGCATTACGGGGTGGAAGGCTTTGCCTGGGGCTGGGCGGGCGGCATGGCAGTCTTGACAAGCCTTACCGTGCTCTATTCCGGCCGGGTGATCGGCCTCTCGCTGCGCGCCCTGTCCGAAGCAACCAGCCCGATCATATTTGCCGCAGCCACAATGGGCGCAAGCGTTTACCTGGTGCGCACAGCGCTGCCTGCGATGGCGGATTTCGCGCAGTTGCTGCTGCTGGTGCCGCTTGGGGCAGCGATCTATGTGGCCGTGCTGTTTGCGATTGCGCCTGATCGCCTTATCGAAGCGCTGCGTTTTGCCCGCAACCGCAGGGATGAGGCAGGGAGTGCTCCTGCTGTCTGATCGCAACGCGGCTTGCCTTTGGTGCAAGTGACAGCCCTGACCAGCCCTGATAAGGCGCCGCCCAGCATGACCGCCTTGCGTCGTCTGATCGCCGCCCATCGCCGGGCGCTGCTTGCCCTTGTCCTCGCGGCTGTGGGGATGAATGCGCTGGTGCCCGCGGGGACCATGATTGCGCCTGCCGCCCACCATGGCGCGACTATAATCCTGTGCCCCGAGACGCATCCCCTGATGCGCGCGCTGGCGGCGCGGCCTGCTCCCGCCGACGAGATGGCAGCGCTGCACGCCGCGATGGGCCATGGCGAGGCGCATGCCGGCCATCATGGCCACAGCGCGCACGCAGCGCATCACGCAGCCATGGGACATGCTGCGGCCGCGGCAGATGATCCCGCGCCCGATCCCCAACCCGCCAGCACTGCCTCACCGCCGCAATCCTGCGCTTTTGCGGGCCTTGCCCTTGCCGCTATCCTTGCCGAGCGCAGCGCGGCTCTCTTGCCACCCTTGGCGCCGCTGCCAAAGCCGATAGCCTTTGCTGAGCGCTGGCAGCTGGTCGCACCGGCATACCTGCGCCCACCTTTGCGTGCGCCTCCTGCCCTGATCTGATCCCCTGACAATCCGGCACTCTGCATGCGGTACAGCGCCCGGTGCGGCGCTGCGCGCGGCTGTGCCGTCCTGCATCTTCAACGGACAGATTACTTATGCTTATGACCCGAAACCTGCGGGCTGGCCTGATGGCCGGCTGCACCCTGCTGGCTGCGCCCCCGCTGCTGGCTGAACACACCACCACACCCCAGACGCGCGAGGATGCGCTGACCGACACCATCATCGTCACCGCCGGGCGGGGCAGTCGCGAAGCCATCGCCAGCGATGCCATTGCCGCGCCGCGCCAGGTTGCGCTCCCCGCCGATGCTGCCGCCATTGCCGCGCGGGTGGCGGGCGGCGACATCTTCGGCAATGGCGCGCTGTCAGGCCAGCTCTCCTATCGCGGGCTGGCAGGTGAGCGCGTGCTGGGCCGCGTCAATGGCCAGCGCTTTGCCACCGGCGGCCCGAACGCGATGGACCCGCCGCTGCATTATGCACCCTCGATTTTGGTCGATCGGATCGATATCGCGCGCGGGGTTGCGCCGGTGGCCGAAGGGCCTTCGCTGGGCGGCGCAATCAACGCCCAGCTTGCCGAAGCGCAGTTCACCGCCAGCGCCAGCCTCACCCCGCAACTGCGCGCGGCGAGCCAATATCGCAGCGTCGATAACAGCTATGCCGCAGGCGGCCTTGCCGCGCTGGCCAATGATCGCTGGCGCGTCGGCCTCATCGCCAGCCGCGAGGAAGGCGAGGATTATCGCTTTCCCGGCGGGCGTGCCGTCGGCACGCTGTTCGAACGCAATCTTTACGGCGTTCACGCAGGCTTTCGCACCGGCGCGGGCGAGCTGTTCCTCGAATATCGCCGCAGCGAAACCGATCCATCGGGCAATCCCCCCTTCGCGCTCGACATGGTCTATTTCGATACCGACTTCGTGCAGGGCGGATTCCGCGGCGAGTTGGCCGAAGACATCAGCCTTAACCTGCGGCTCGGCCATGTCGCGGTGCGGCACCTGATGGATAACCAGACGCTGCGTCAGCCCCGCGCCGCACCCCCGCAGGCACGCGCGACCTTTGCCGATGCCGATACGATAACGGCAGAGGCGGCGCTGCGCTTTGGCCAGCAGGCGCGCTATCTCGAAGTGGGCGCGGATGCCGAGATCACCGATCGTTTCGTCACCATCACCAACCCCACCAACCCCGCCTTCTTCATCCAGTCGCAGCCCAATGTGACAGCCGAGCGAGTGGGAGCCTATCTGCAATGGCGCGGCGCTGCGGGCGCGCTGCAATTCGAGGCGGGCGGGCGCATTGACCGCACACGCCAATCAGCAGGCATTCCGCAACTGGGCAGCGCGGTGCCGATGGGCCCGCGCATGCTGGCGAATGCGTTTATCGCTTCGGGGCGCGAGGCTGCGGACACCACGTTTGATGCGGTGCTGCGGACATGGCTTCCCGGCGATGTGCTGACGCCCCGCCTTACCCTCGCACGCAAAACCCGCGTGCCGAGCGTGCTCGAACGCTTCGCCTGGCTCCCGACCGAGGCGAGCTTCGGATTGGCGGATGGCAATATCTATGTCGGCAATCAGGCCCTGCGCCCCGAAGTCGCATGGATTGCAGAAGCGGGCTTCGATTTCGCCAATGACTGGCTGACCTTGCGCCCCACGCTGTTCTACCGCCGGGTCGAGGATTTCATTCAGGGCACGCCGTTTGACGATACGCCGGGAGTGCTCGACACCCCGGTCGAGATGGTGGCGGCGATGAACGGCGATCCCACCCCGCTCAAGTTCCGCAACACATCAGCCGAGCTTTACGGGGCCGACATGGATTTTATCCTCCGGCCGCTGGCCCAGGTGGAACTGGCGGGCACGGCAAGCTTTGTGCGCGGGGCACGGCGCGACATCAGCGATGATCTCTACCGCATCCCGCCCGCCAATCTGCGGCTCTCGGCCACGTGGGCGAATGATCGCCTGGCGCTCGGCGCGGAACTGTTCGCCGCTGCCGATCAGCCCCGCGTCGCGCGCAGCAATGACGAGGAGCCGGGCGAGGGCTTTGCCACCATCGGCCTGTTCGCGCGCTATGCCTTTACCGAAAGTCTGGCGCTGGAGGCAGGGGTGGAGAACCTGCTTGATGAACGCTACGCCCCGCACCTTGCCGGACGCAGCCGGGTAGGCGCATCGGACGTGCCGCTGTTCGAACGCCTGCCCGGGCCGGGGCGCGGGGTGTGGACCCGGCTCACCGCGCGGTTCTGACGCTGACGAGGGGGAGGCGCCAGGCCCGCCTCCCCTTTTCGCGGCTTGACCTTGCCGCCACCGCCGCGCAGGCGGATGGGCATGAACACCACTCGCACGCCCGCCTTGCGCACCCTGCCCATCAACGGCATCGATTTGGCCTTCTTCGATTGGCCCGCCACCAGCGCCAATGCGCCGACCCTGGTCTTTGCCCACGCCACCGGCTTTCACGCGCGGGTATGGGATGCGGTGATTGAACATTTTCCCGATACCCGCGTGCTGGCGCTCGATCTGCGCGGTCATGGCCGTTCGGGCGGCGGGCCGATCGCGCACTGGGGCGAAGTGGTGAAAGATGTGGCCGAACTGGTCGCGGCGCTGGACATTACCCAGGCTGTCGGGATCGGCCATTCGATGGGCGGCCATGTGCTGCTGCAATGTGCGGCCGATCACCCTCAGGCGTTTGCGCGCCTGGTGCTGTTTGATCCGGTGATTCTCGCACCTGAATTCTATGCGCCTGCCGAACCGCTGTTCACGCCGGAAAACCCTCACCCCGCCAGCCGCCGCAAGGGCAGCTTCGCCAGCGTCGATGAGATGATCGAACGCTTCCGCGCGCGCGATCCCTATCGCCTGTTCGATGGCCGCGTGTTCGAGGATTACTGCCGCCACGGCCTGCTGCCCGCGCCCGATGGCGATGGCATGGTGCTGGCCTGTGCGCCCGAAGTTGAGGGGAGCGTCTATGCCTCCAGCCGCAGCAATGCGGGCATTCTCGATGCCGCGCGCCAAGTGGACATCCCGGTGCTGGTGGTGCGCGCGCAGGCCAGCGGGCTCAACGATTTCAAGAGCTCGCCAACCTGGCCGGAACTGGCAGGCCTCCTGCCGCAAGGCACCGATCTGCACCGGCCCGACCGCACCCATTTCCACCCCTTCGAAGACCCGGCCGATGCTGCGCGGATCATTCGGGAGTTTATCGCCTAGGCCGCCTCCAGCAGCTCGATAAAGTCCCCGCGCACCTGCGCGATCACATCTGCATCAGGCCGCGCGACACAGCGCGTCAGCGCGCTCGCCTGACCGCCGTAGAATTGCACGAGGCTGGCGCGCAGCGGGTTTGCCGGATCGACCGAACTCGCCAGCCACACCGCGATCGCCTGCGCGCGGGCGAGCGGTTCTTGCGGCACGCGCCCCGGCTGACGCTCCAGCGCGGAGAGCGCCTGTCCGAGCGCGGCGACCGCTTCTTCAAGGCAAATCCGCGTCAGATCACCTGCGCGTGCACCTTCGATGCGCGCATCCAGCGCGACCCGGCGATAGGCGGCGGCAGGATTGTGCGAGAGCATGTGCATCGACCTGGGCTTCCTTAGCGGCGCGGCGCCGACCAGATGTCAATCTGCTGCTGGAGGAACGCAAGCGTTGCCTGCGAGGCGCCGACGCGCCGCTCGCTCGCGGTGAAGCTGCGGGTGAGCCGTTCGCGCAGCGCCTCCTGTTGCTCGGCAATCCGTTCAGAGCGTGTGCCGTTGCTTTGCAACTGCCGCTGAAATCGCGCGATCGAGCCGCCCAGCGTGCCCGGATCGCCAACCCGGGTGACACTGCGCGCCATCCGGTCGATGGTCGCAAACACGCCCGATGGGCCGGTGGTGAACATCGCCGCGACCGCTTGCGGATTGTCATTGAGCGCTTGCCCGAGCCGCGCCTGATCAAGGCGAAAGGTGCCATCGCGGTTCAGCGCCACGCCAAGATCGGCCAGCGTGCGCGGCTCGCCCGCAGCAGCCCCCGGCATCACCACCTCGCTGGCAAGACCCGAAAGCGCGTTCCGCAGGGCACGCAGACCCGGATCATTGCCCAGTTCGCCGCCAAGCGGGTTGCCGAGCGTTTTCACCTCACCCACCACCTCGTTCAGCGCAGAGACAAAGTCTTCCATCAAACGGCTGACCGCGCCGTTATCGGTGCTGAAGGTGAGCGCTGCCGGAGCGCCCGGATTGGTGGCGGCCAGTTGCAGACCGAGCCCTTCGGGAAGCCCCGTGACCGCGTTGGTCGCGCTCCGCATCTCGACCGAATTGAGCTGGAACAGCGCGTCGCGCGCGATGCCCGGGCGCTGCACGCTGCCCGGCGCTGCCGGGGTCCAGGCGAGCGAGGCCAGGGCACCTGTGCCCGCTGCCTCGATCACGAAGCTGTTGGCCGCGCCTTCGCTGCCGGTGAGCACCAGCTGCGCGCCGTTGGCGCCGTTCAGCACCTGCGCGCTCAGCATCCCGCCGCTGGTGCTGTTGATGCGGCCTGCAAGGGTGGCAAGGCTCTCGCCAGCCGCGACAGTGATGGCAAGGGCAGCGGCGCTGCCTTCGGTAAAGGTAGTCCCGTCGATAGTGCCAAAGCGGATCGTCAGGCTGCCCTCACCCACGGGATCGCCAGCATGGGCGAGCGGCGGCATCACCAGCCGCTGGCTGGCGGCGAGCTGCGTGACTTCGAGCGTATAGCTGCCGCGCGGGGTCACGCCGGGCGTGAAAGTGACATTGGCAAGCCCCGGATTGGCAAGATTGGCACGCGGCGCAAGATCGCCCGAACGCACCCGTGATCCCACCGCGCTGGCCAGCGAAGTCACCATGTTGCGCAGCGAAGCCGCTGCCGAAATGCGCGCTTCGAGCGCGGCGGTGCGATTGGTGATCGCCTGGCGCTGCGCGGCGAAAGTGGCCACCGACAGATCGCTCGCCAGCTTGGTGAAATCAATGCCGCTGCCTGCACCAAGGGCGGAAATGATCGAGGAGCCGGAGTTTGTCATGGCCTCAAGAACGGCTGGCGTTGGCAGGTGTTAAGCGGCCATCGCCATCAAATTGCAGCGCGGCGGGCACCGCAACCACCGGGCGGCGCGGGCGATCGCCGCGCTTCAGCGCCATCACGAAAGCCACCAGCGCGGCGATGGCGACATACAATTCCTCCCGCACCATCTGGTTTTCGCGCGTGGTGAAATAGACCGCGCGCGCCAACGTGGGGTATTCGAGCACCGGCAGGCCCGCCTCGGCGGCCATCTCGCGCATGGCGAGCGCCGTCTCGCCGCGCCCTTTCGCCAGCAGCAGCGGCGCGGGCGCACGGGCCGGATCATAGGTGAGCGCAACGGCGAAATGCAGCGGATTGACGATCACGAACTGCGCGTCCTGCATCGCCTTGGCCACGCCCCCGCGGGCCAGCGCGCGCTGGCGCTGGCGGCGGGCGGCTTTCATCTCGGGCGAGCCTTCGGCCTGCTTGGTCTCATCGCGCAGATCCTGCAGGCTCATCTTGAGGCGCTTGTTGCGCTGGAAGCGTTGCAGCGGATAATCGACCGCCGCGATCACCAGAAGGCCGATCAGCAAAAAGCCCATCAGCGCGGCAAAGGCATCCAGCCCGTACCCGATCTGCGCATGAAGATCGCCCGCGCCAAGGCTCATCAAGGACGCCAGATTGGCCCGCGCCCACCCCCAGGCAATTGCGCCGAGCAAGCCGACCTTGAGCAGCCCTTTACCCAGTTCAATCAGCGCATGGAGCCCCAGCATGCGTTTCAGCCCCGCAACCGGATTGATGCGCGAGCCCTTGAACGCCAGATTGCCGATGACAAAGCGCCCCTCGCCCAGCAGGATTTGCGCCGCCAGCGTCATGCCCGCCGCCGCCAGCCCCAGCACCGCGATCGGCGGGAGCACCGCGGCGGCCGCGCCGCTCAGCATCGCGCCGGGGGTGAAGGCATCCAGTTCGCCCTTGTCAAAGCGGAAGGCGAGCCGCGCAATCCCGGCGGTGCTGCCTGCCAGCCACGGGCCGACAAGCGCCAGCACACCAGCGCCCGTCGCCAGCGCGGCGGCAGTTGCGACCTCCTTTGAACGCAGCGCATCGCCCTTTTTGGCCGCATCCGATTTGCGCTTGGGGGTCGGATCAAAGACCTTCTCGCCGGGGGTCTGCTCAGCCATCAGGCAGCAAGCCTCGCGATTTCCGCCAGCGCAGTCTCGATCACGCGGGCGAATTGATCAGTGATCAGCGGCATCACGATGATGAGTGCCGCGATCCCCGCGAGCACCCCTGCGGGCAGGCCGAGCGCGAAGAGATTGAGCGAAGGCGCCGAACGCGCCAGCACGCCGGTGACCACCTGCACGAGCAGCAGCACCAGCACCACGGGGAGCGCAATCGCTGCCGCGGCCGCCAGCGCATAGCCCATGAACAGCACAATCCCGCGCGCGTTTTCGGCCGCAAACAGGAAGGTTCCCGGCGGCAGCAGGCGGTGGCTTTCCACCAGCAGCTGAAACCACAACAGATGCCCGCCAATGGCGTAGAACAAGAGCGTCATGGTGATCGCAAAGTAGCTGCCGAGCGCGCCTGATTGCGAACCGCTCGACGGGTCGATCGCGGTCGCAATGGCAAGGCCCATGGTGCCCGAAATCTGTTCTGCCGCAATCAGCGGAATGGCAAAGGCGAGTTGCAGGACAAAGCCCATCGCCGCGCCGATCACCACTTCCTGAACCAGCGCCAGAAGGGCAGCAAAGCTCATCATTTGAGGCACTTGCGGTAGCGGGAGCCAGCTTGCAACAAACACGCCGAGCACCAGCGACAGCAGCACTCGCAATTGCACCGGCACCGCC
The DNA here is from genome assembly GCA_046296155.1 of Erythrobacter sp. Taxonomy (GTDB): domain Bacteria; phylum Pseudomonadota; class Alphaproteobacteria; order Sphingomonadales; family Sphingomonadaceae; genus Erythrobacter. Next base: position 17,022 of record JBKBLW010000004.1, read on the forward strand.
GTCCCGCCCACCACCGGGGCTGCCATCAGCGCCGCCGCGCAGCGCACCGACAGAAACAGGATCTGCCACAATTGCGCCTCAAGCCCGGCAAGGCCGAAATCAAGCGTGTTCATGCCGCAAGAGCCGCAATCTGCGCCATGATCTCGCGGGTGAAGTCACTGAGCAGCGCCAGCATGGCACCCCCCAGCACCACGAATACCAGTGCGGTCACCGCCAGTTTGGGGACAAAAGTAAGGGTCTGCTCATTCACCGAGGTCGCCGCCTGGATGATCCCCACCATCAGCCCCACCGCCAGCGCAGCGATCAGCACAGGGGCCGCGATCAGCGCGGTCACCCACAGCGTCTGATCGGCAAGCGCGAGCAGTCTGGTATCGATCGCCATCACCCGAAACTCATCGCCAGAGAGCCCATCAGCAATGCCCAGCCATCCACCAGCACGAACAGCAACAGCTTGAATGGCAGGGATATTATCGTCGGCGAGAGCATCATCATGCCCAGGCTCATGAGAACGCTCGCCACCACCAGATCAATCACCAGAAACGGCAGGAACAGCATGAAGCCGATCTGGAAGGCGGTTTCGAGTTCGCTCGTCACAAAGGCCGGAAGCAGGATCGAGAAGGGCACATCTGCGCCCTTGGCAAAGCCTTTCACGCCCGAAAGATCAGCGAACATCAACAGGTTCGCCTCGCGGGTCTGGCGCAGCATGAAGGCGTGGAACGCCTCGCCCCCCTTGGCAATCGCCGCGTCCGCCTCCAGCGTGCCAGCGGCATAGGGCGCAATGGCGGTCTCGTTGACCACCTCCAGCGTCGGCGCCATCACGAAGAGCGAGAGAAAAAGTGCAAGTCCTGCAAGCACTTGGCCGGGCGGTGAGCCTTGCAGGCCAATCGCCTGCCGCAGGATCGCCAAAACCACCAGGATCCGCAGGAAGCTTGTCATCATCAGGACGAGCGAAGGCAGGATGGTGAGCAGCGCCATCACCAGCAAGAGCTGGAGCGAGAAGCTCAAAGGGGTATCGCCCCCCGCGCCCCCGCTGCCCAGCGCGCGTTCGATCGCGGCGCCAACGCCGGGGACGGCAGGCGCTGCCGCCTGCGCGAAATCAGCCCCCAAAAACATGGTTAATGCGGCAATAGCTGCCAAGCCTGCCCGCAAAGCTGCCTTATTCGCCATTATTCGCCACTTTCGCAGTTGCGCGCGGCGGTCTCTGCCAGCCGCACCAGGCCGTGCCGCGATGCGCCGAGCAAGATCTCGCGGTCATGAAAGCGGACCACTGCCAGCTTCATGCCGGGCGCGATCAGGCGCGTTTCGATGAGTTCAAGATGCCGCCCACCCGCACCGCTACCGGCCGCGCCTGCCATGCGGGTTTGCAGATAGCGGGTCAGCCACAGGCTCCCCCAGATGAGCCCGCCCAAGAGCGGCAGCAGCAGCGCCAGCCGCAGGAGATATTCCACGAGGATCATGCCGCAGGCCCACCATCAAAGCCAGACGGCACCGGATCGGCAGGCGCCGGGGGGTGAACGGCGCCGGGCGCTGTCTCGTCGCCGACCAGGTTCACGATCCGCAGCGCAAAGCGGCCATTTTCCGCCACCACCTCGCCGCGCGCGATCACCTTGCCATTGGCCGTGACATCGAGCAGTTCGTCCGTCAGGCGGGAGAGCGCCACCACGCTGCCTTCCGACAGCGCCAGCACCTCGCGCAGCGGCAATTCGGTGCGGCCCAGTTCCACCGACAGGCTGACCGTAACATCGCCAAACCGGGCAAGTCCGGGCGAGCAAGCGGGAAAGGGCGCAGTCATCGGGCAATTCCTTGGGTTGGCGCCGCACCAGGCGCCTCGTGGGGCACCTGGGTGAGGCACAGCGCGAGACGTTCATCGAGCGTGCCGATGCTGCCGAGCGCGACCAGCGCCTCGCCCGCCCGCAAGGGCACGTGGCGGGGCATCGGGATCGGGAAGGTATCGCCGGGGGCAAGCCGGTCGAGCTGGCCCAGCGTCAGATCAAACTCCGCCAGCACGGCGCGCAAAGGCAGGGGAATGCCGCCGAATGCCGCGGCCGGATGGCCGACGGGCCGGGCCGCGCCCGATGCACGCGCGGCGCCTTGGGCGGGCAGCAGATCATCAAGGCGGTTTGCTGCGAGCGCAACCATCATGTGCCAGTCGCACCCGCGCGCATCAGCCAGCCGGATGGTGAACAGCGCTGCCTGACGCGCCGGATCGAGCGCGCGCAGCCGCGCGGCATTTTCCGAGCGGATGATAACCTCGCCCGCACCAGCCGCCTCGCCAAGACAGGCCTGTGCGATGGCACTTGCCACCAGGGCGGCCACCTCGCCGCACAAAAGCTGCGCCGAACGCGGCAGGGGATCAAGCATGGGCTCGCCCACCCGCCCTTCGCCGCCAAATGATCGCTCGGCCAGCGCCAGCACGGTGGCATGATCGAGCGAGAGCAGGACATCCGTGCCAGTGCCGTGCGCGGCACCTGCCCCCGCACCCGCGCTGCGGGCAGCCCCGCAGCGCAGCAGGCAGTTGGCAGCCACCGGCCCGATCCGGTTCAGCGCTTCGCTGCCCATCAGCCATTCCGGCCCGGTTACTTCGCAGTGCAACCGGTCGCCCGCCAGCAGCGCGCCAAGGCTCTCGCCGAGCGCCCGCGCCAGCGCGCGCCGCCATGACCCGATCAGCGCCTCGCGCTCCTCGGGCCGCGGCCCGCGTGCCACCAGTTCGGCGCAATGCTGCGCGGCAAGGCGCGCCGTGCCGAAATCATGCGCCATCCTCATTGGACCAGAAACCCGCGAAAATGCACCGCATCAACACCGCCAAAGCCCTCGTTTTCCTCCAGCACCCGATTGACCGCCATGGTCAGCCGCTTGGCGAGACGATCCTTGCCGGCGACATCGAAGACATCGGCCTCGGGCGTGGCGGCAAGCTGCGCCAGAATGGCCGAACGGATCGCGATTTCGTGGGTCTTGACCCATTGCAGCACCCGCCCGTCGCGGCGGGTGGAGACAGCGAGCTCAACCTGGATCAGCGCGGGGGAATCAGCCAGATTGGAGGTGAAGCCTTCCTCGAAGGCGTAATAGGCCGTGCGATACTGGCTGCCGCCCTCGCCATGGACTGTTTCTGCCGCTTCCTTGTCCTTGCCCGAAGGCGGCAGGGCATAGGGATCGGCGCTGCCCTTGGGAACCAGCCGCGGCACATCCGGCCCGCCCGCCTTGCCGCCGCCGCCAATCAGCCCTGCCGCATAGGCGCCGTAAGCCCCGCCTGCCGTGACGAGGAGGGTTGCCACCACGGCGAGCGCGATCTTGAGCGCGACCCCTTTGGGCTTGGCACTCTCATCCTCCGCCTTGTCTTTGCCCTTGGCCATGATGCTCGATCCGTTTTCCCTGTTACCCCGAAGAAACGCGCCGCAGCGCGATTTGCGACCCGATCAGGCGAACAGCCCGCCGCCCGGCGCGGGTTCGGGGCTGGCTTCACCGGAAGCCTGGCCCGCTGGCCCATCACCGCTGCGCCTTACCCCCGCGATTTGCGCCGAATATGGTAAAGACGCACCTTGCCCCGACCCTGGGGAAGACCCGTAGGGTGATTGTCCGGAGCTCTGGCCCTGGGCGGCCGAGCCTTCACCGCTGCGTCCACTGCCAGCCTGGGCGCCTTGCTGACCCGCGCTCTCGCTGGCGGCCGCGATGGCGCGCTCGGCAAGGGCAGCCTGCACGGCCGGAATGAAGCCCGGATCGCGGCTGGTCAGCAGCGCGCGCCATTCCCCCGCGGCGCCGACTGCGGCATCGAGCCGCAGATGCACGGCGCCGAATTCGCTGTGGCGCAAGGTGAGTTCGGGCCGGGTGCTGCGCGCTGCCTCGCGATAGGCATCGATCTGATCGAGCCTCGCTTCGCTATTGCGCGCACTCGCGATCTCGGGGGCGGCGCCCTGCGCAGCGCCCGCCTCGGTGACCATTGCCGGAGACGTGGCGACAACCGGGACGGGCGCTGCGGCGCTGGAGGGGGCGGCCAGCGCGGGAGGGGAAGAAGTGGCAGGGGCAGAGAGCGCAGCAGGCTCCGCCCAATCGGCAGAGCCTGCGCCGTGGCGCAAGGCTGAAGGCAAAGGCGCGCAGGCATGCGGGGGGTTGGCGATTTGCGCCGCAGGGCCGGGCAAGGGCGGCGGAACCGCAGGCGCGGCGGGCACTGCGCGGGGCCTCTCAGGAGCCGCCGCAAGGTGCGGCACCGCGAGCGCCATGATGACGGGTGCAGGCGCCGCGATAACTGCGGGCAGCGCCGCCATCTGATCGGGCGCGGGCGCGGCGGGATCAGCGGACGCGATCGGCGCGGCCCGCGCGGCAGGCGCAGCGTCATCTTGCGCCAGCGGGCTTGCCGCCGCCGGCTGCATAGCGGTTAGCGCCACGGCCTGCGCTGGGAGCGGCAGATCGCTGCCGCCCGGCAGGCGGGGCGGCAAAAGCGTGCCGTCGCGCCGCACCAGCGCCAGCGTCGCGCGCGGCGCTGTGCTCTCGCCCGGGGTTTCTGCCTGGGATGCACCTTGGGCCTGCGCTGTTGCAGGGACAGCCGGCGGGGGCAGTTCGGGCGCGGCAGGCGCAGCAAACGGGAGGGGTGGAGGCGGCTGTGCCGCCCCGGCTCCTGCCAACGAGGCATCGAGCAGCTCGGCAAAACCGCTGTGAGGCGCGCTGGCAGGATCCTCGCCTGTCATCAGAGGGGCCATCAGCGGCAAGCGCAGCGCCGGGCCATCAAGCGGCATCTGAGGGAGCATCGGCAGCATGGGCGAGTTCTCCAAGACAGGGTCTAGCTGCCGAGATGCAACTTGCGTGCCATGGCGGTTGGCAGCGGAGCGGCGACGCGATCACGCGCGCGCGCAAGCGCGCTGGCAGCGGCAATCTCAAGTTCCGCCAGACGGCGCGCACGCGCCTCGGCAGCGGCAAGCCTGCCTGCCTGCCATTCGCTCTGGCGCAGCGCATCGCTGCGGGCAGCAGCGGCATCGCGGGCGATCTGCGCCATGCCGCTGGCAAAGCGGGCGCGGCGCACCAGATCATCACCGCTCGCCGCACCGGCGGGCGCGCCCGAGGCCGCCAGCAGCGCCGCGCTCCGCATCGCCAGGGCGCTCCGGCGGCGTTCCTCGTCAATCGCTTCGGCAAGGCTGCGCATCGCCTCGCGCCGCGCCTGCCCGGCAATCATCGCCTGCAAGCGCACCAGTGCCAGACGGCGGCGTTCTTCAAGCATCAGCGCTCTCCATCAATCGCGTCAGCGCGGCCTGGCTGTCGGCAAGACTTTCCGCAGCGCCGCGCGGCTGGGTGAGAAAGGCATCAATCGCGGCACTCGCGCGCAGCGCTCTGTCAAGCAGCGGGTCGGAGCCTGCGCGATAGGCACCCATCATCACCAGATCGCGGTTCTGCTCGCGCACGGCGATCAACGCGCGCAAGGCCTGGGCGGCTTCGGCGTGCTGGGGCGTCACAAGGTCGGCCATCACCCGGCTGAGCGAAGCGGGCACATCAATCGCGGGGTAATGCCCGCGCTCGGCAAGGCTGCGCGAGAGGAGGATGTGCCCGTCCATGATCGCGCGCGCAGTATCAACCACCGGATCGCTGGCATCATCGCCATCGGCCAGCACGGTGTAGATGCCTGTCACCGCCCCGCCCGTCCGGGCCGAGTTGCCCGCGCGTTCGACCAGCCGCGTGATCGCGGCGAGCGCGCTTGGCGGATAGCCGCGCGCCGCCCCCGGCTCGCCCAGCACCAGCGCGAGTTCCCGCGCAGCATGGGCAACGCGGGTCAGGCTATCGAGGATCAGCAGCACGCGCTTGCCCTGCTCGCGGAAATATTCGGCGACAGCGCTCGCATATTGGCCTGCACGCAGCCGCAGATTGGGCGCATGATCGGCAGGCACCGCCACCACCACAATGGCCCCGCGCCGCACCTGGCCCATGTGGCGGCTGACGAAATCGGACACCTCGCGCGCCCGCTCGCCAATCAGCGCAACCACCGTGACATCGGCCTCGGCATGGCCGGCAATCGTGTCGATCAGCACCGATTTGCCGACGCCTGATCCCGCCATGATGCCCAGCCTTTGTCCGACACCCATCGTCGCAAGCGCATTGATCGCGCGGATGCCGCAATCGAAGGGCTCGCTGACACTGGCCCGTTCGAGCGCGCTCTCGCGCTTGCCGCCGAGCGGCCAGGAGAACGGCAGATCGAGCTTGGGGCCGCCATCAATCGGCTCACCAAGGGCATCCACCGCGCGGCCCAGCAAAGCCTCGCCAAGGCGCACTTCGCCAGGCTGGCCCACGGCACGCACCACCGCGTGCGGGTGCAGCAGCACCATATCGCCCAGCAGCATCATCAGCGAATGGCCGGCGCGAAATCCGATCACTTCGGCAAGGCATTCGCTGCCGTCGCTCGTCTCGATCGCGCCCAAGGAACCAATCGGCAGCGGCAGGCCCGCAACCTCGATGAGCCCGCCGTCACACGCCACCACCCGGCCGATCAACACCGGCCCGGCGCGCAACCGGCAACGGCGCATCCGCGCGAGATCGAGCTGCAATTCGGCAATCATGGCCGCAGCGCCTCGGCGAGCGCACGGCGCCAGTCGGAAGGCGTATCGCGCACCGCGCCATCGGGCCCCGCGATCACCAGCGCGCCGCGCTCCAGACCGGGATCGGCCGCAATCTGCCACCCGGTGAGCATCCCTTCGGGCAGACCCGCCAGATCATCGGGATGGAGATGCAGCACCGCGCCCTGCCAGCCGCTTCCAAGCCGCGCTGCGGCGGCCTCGCAGCGGGCCGCGAGCGCGCGGGAATCAAGCGCATAATCGCCCAGCACCTGGGCGCACAAAGTCTCTACTGTTGCTGCCAATTCCGCGGCCAGCACGCCGAGTGCGGCTTCATCAAGCGCCCGGAAATTGAGCCGCAGCGCGCGGGCATGAGCAATATCCTGCGCGGCTTCGGCAGCAGCCGCCGCACGCCCGGCCAATTCGCCTTCGGCAAAGGCGCGGGCGAGGGCTGCTTGCGAACAATCGGGCACCGGCCCATCGGGCACGGGGCCTGGGAGCGGGGGCGGGGGCATCGCATCCTCACCCTCCACCGCATCACCTGCCCGCGCCAGCGCGCCAAACGGCATGCCTGCCCGAAACCCGCGATGATGGCCCAAGGTTTCGAACCAGCGCGGCGCAGGCACTGCGCCATCAGGCGGGGCGGCGAGCGCGGCGAGCCATTCAGACGAAGTCGCCATCGCCTGCTCCGATCACGATCTCGCCCTGTTCGGCAAGGCTCTTGGCAATCGCCACAATCGCGCGCTGGGCGGCCTGCACATCGGCCCTGGACAGGCGCCCGCGCAATTCGATCTCATCGCGAATACCATCGGCCGCACGGCTCGACATGGCGGCAAAGAATGGCGCGCGCTGTTCCTCCGTAAGGCCTTTCAGGGCATCGACCAGCTGCGCCGAGTCGACATCGCGCAGCAGGCGGCCCATCGCCATCGGATCGAGCGCGAACAGCATCTCGAAGGTGAACAGCGCGTCCTCGATCGCAGCCGCCAGCGGCGCATCGCGCTCCGCGATAGCAGGCAAAACGGTGCCCTTGACCTCGCCTGCGGCGAGATTGATGAGATTGGCCGCTTCCTGCGGGCCACCCAAGAGCAGCGCCGATGCGCCAAAGCTGGCCCCGATCCGCTGCGAGAGCAGCGCGTCGATGGTGGCGGCGGCGCGCGGCGAGATCGGCCCGGCCCTGGCGATCCGCTCGATCACCTGGCCTTGCACTGCGGCCGGCAGGGCCGAAAGCACGGCGGCAGCCGGTTCGGGATCGATCAGCAGCAGCAGCGCAGCGATCACCTGGGGGTGTTCATCCCCGATCAGCCGCAGCAGCACGTGCGGAGCCAGCCAGCGCGCGACCTCGATGCAGAAGGGCCGCGCATCGGGCGCGATGCGCTGCATCAGGCTTTCCGCCTTGGCGAGCCCCAGCGAGCGTTCGAGCAGGCCGCGCACCTCACCCGCCCGGTCGCGCGCGGGGATGACCTCGCGCTGGGCTTCGCTGACGAAATCGGCAAGCGCTTCGGCCATGCCTGCCTCGTCCACTTCGCCCAATGCCACCATGGCAGCGCCCAGGCGTTCAAGCTCGGCAGGCGCGAGGCGGCCAAGCAGGCTGCTTGCCTCCGCATCACCGATCAGCATCAGGAACACCGCCGCGTGATCGGGCCGGGTCAACAGGGTTTGGGGCAGAGTGGCAGCGCCGGGATCGCCTTCGGGCGCGGGCAGGGGCTCGGCAAGGCTCATCAGCTGGTCGCTCCGGCAGGCGCTTCGACAGGCGCAGGCGGGGCTTGCAGCATGCGTTGCAGCGCGAGCGCGGCGCGATCAGGCTGGCGGGCGGCAAACTCGCGGGCAAGTGCGACCTGCTGCGGCAGATCAACCTGCGGTGCAGCGGCAAGGCTGGCCGTGCTGCCCGGTTCGGGCGCGGGCGCGGCGTCATCCCGTTCCAGCGAGAGGGCGAACTGCGCGCGCTCCTCGCCAGCCGCAGCGGCGGCAGCCTTGTCACGTTCGCGCAGGCGCACAAGCCACGGGCGCACCGCCAGCAGCAGCACCAGCAGCACCGCCAGCAGCATCGCGCCATAGCGCACCACGGCCATGAACCAGGGCTGTTCATGGAAAGCCGGCTGCGCCAGATCGGCCGGGCCGAACTTGCTCGGCACCACCTCCACCATGTCGCCGCGCTGGGCATTGGCGCCAACGGCCGCGCTCACCAGCGTTTGCAGGCGCGCCGCCGTCAGCGGGGCAGCGGCTTTGAGCGCCTCATCGCTCACCGCCACCGCGACCGAAAGCTTGGTCAGCCCGCCGGGGCGGCGATTGGTGACGGCAACCTCGCGGCCCAGTTCATAGGATCGCTGCACCGCGCTTTCCGTGTCGCTGGCGCTGGCCTGCGCGGGCGGGGTGGGCTGCGGCGCGCCGTTCTCCAGCGTGGGATCGGGCGGCGGTGTATTGGCGGGCACCCCCGGCACCCCGCCCGGCACGCTTTGCCCGGTGCGCGTGGCATTGCGCTGGGTTTCGCTGCGCACCACGCCCGGATTGTCATAGGTCTCACGCGCGCGGGTGACTTCTTCGGGGTCAAGCTCGGCCTGCACTTGCGCGGTGTAATTGCCCTCGCCCAGGAGCGGCAGCAGCAGGGCATCGATCTGGCTGACGAGCTTGGCTTCAAACTCGCGCTGGAGGCTGAGCGCCTCGGCCCCGGTCTCGCGCGGGGAAGACAGCAGCCGCCCGTTCTGATCGACCACGCGCACCTGATCGCTCGTCATCCCCGGCACGGATGCGGCGACAAGGTTCACAATCGCCTCGACCTGGCTCTGCGAGAGGCTGCGCCCGCTGGCGAGCCGCACCATGACAGACGCGCTGGGCGCACTGGCATCGCGCACGAAGACGGATCGCTCGGGCGTGGCAAGATGCACCCGCACCGCCTCGATCCCGTCGATCTCGCGGATGGTGAGCACCAGCTCGCGCTCGCGCGCAAGGCGCAGGCGTTCGCCTTCCAGCGTGCGCGAAGAACCCAAAGGGATCGCATCGAGCATTTCCGACGCGCCTTCGGGCGCGGCAATCCCGGCATTGCTGGCCACCAGCATCCGCGCGCGGTAGATATCATCCTCCGCGACAGTAATCGCGCCGGTGCCATTGTCGATGTTGTAGGCGATGCCGCTGGCCGAGAGGGTCTCTGTCACCTTGGCGCGTTCAGCATCGGTGAGGCTGGCGTAGAGCACCCGCTGCGGGCCTTGCGCCAGCGCGAGATAGAGCGCGCCCGTCAATGCCAGCGCGCCAACCCCTGCCAGCGCCGGCAGCGCGCGGCGCACCGCGGGCTGGCCGACAAGGCCTGCCAGCGGCTGCGGCAGGCGGCTGATCCAATCGGCAGGCGCGGGCGCACCTTGGGGCACCAGCGCGCTGCTATCAGGGGAGATGGAGGCTGCGACCTCGGCCATTTATCAGCCCCCCATCCGCATGATGTCCTGATAGGCGGACAGCAATTTGTTGCGGGTCTGGAGCGCGGCTTCGAAAGCGATGCCGGCTTCCTGGCGGGCGATCATCACCTGCGCAATGTCAGTGACCTGGCCCTGTTCATAGGCGGCCTGGAGATCGCTCGAACGCTGCTGCACCGCGCTGACCTGCCGCATCGCGCTATCGAGCGTCGCAGCAAAGCCGCCAGCAGGGGCAGTGGGAGCATAGGCGGCCTTCGGCTGGCTCGCCGCGCGCACTTCGCGCAGCGCGCTCTGGCGTTCGATCACCTGCGCGCGCAGGGCCATGATGTCGCCAACACCGATGGCGGGGGGAAGCGCGCTCATGCCCGGCCTCCGGCGGCGGCCATCAGGCCGTTTTCACGCATCGAGGCAAGGCGATAGCGCAAGGTGCGTTCGGAAATGCCAAGGCTGCGCGCAGTCCGCGCGCGGTTGCCGCCGTGCCGTTCGAGCGCCGTGCGGATCGCTGCGGCTTCGGAGGCAAAGGCCACCGCCGAAAGCGAGGCGGAGCTCTCGGCTGTGACAGCAGGCGCGGGCGCTGTGCTGGCGGCAAGCGCACGCACCGGCCGATCAAAAATGATGTGTTCGCCCGCGATCTCCTGCGCTTCGCCCGCCAGCAGGATCGCGCGGCGGATGACATTTTCCAGCTCGCGCACATTGCCCGGCCATGTGTGGGCCTCCAGCCGCGCCAGCGCCGCCTCGCTCAGCCAGCCCGGCGCGCCGGGGCGGCAGGCGTGGCGCAGCAGCATCCCGAAGGCGAGCGGGGCAATATCGCCGGGGCGTTCGCGCAGCGCGGCGAGTTCGAGAGGGAAGACGTTGAGCCGGTAGAGCAGATCTTCGCGAAACCGCCCCGCTGCGACTTCATCTGCAAGCGTGCGGTTGGTGCAGGCGACAATCCGCACATCGACCTTGACCGGCGTGGTATCGCCCAGCGGCAGCACTTCGCCTTCCTGCAGGGTGCGCAGCAGCTTGGCTTGCAGCGCCAGCGGCAATTCACCGATTTCATCAAGCAGCAGCGTGCCGCCATCGGCGGCGCGGAACAGCCCCTCGCGCGCTTCGCCTGCCCCTGTAAAGGCGCCCTTGCGGTGGCCGAACAAGAGACCTTCCAGCATGGCCTCGGGCATGGCCGCGCAATTGACCGCGACAAACGGCCCGGCAGCGCGGTGCGAGCGGCGGTGGATGAAACGCGCCAGCACTTCCTTGCCCGTGCCCGTCGGCCCTTCGAGCAGCACCGGAATCTCGCTCGCAGCGATGCGCTCCGCCAGCGTGAGCAGCGCCAGGCTCGCCTCATCGCCCGCTATCGGCCAGCCGCCCTGGGCAGCGCAGGCGAGCAGCGCCGCGCGCGCCGCGCGCTGGGCGCGGACATCATAGGCAAGCTGGATGCGCCCCCGCGCAAGGCTGGTCAGTGCCGGACGCTCCGCATGGGCAAGATCGAGTTCCACCGCGTCTGCCGGACGCCGGCCGTGAGGCAGCGCGAAACGCCCCTGTGCCCCCAGCACCAGCCGATCACGCTGCCACCCGCGCGCCAGCAGCGGCAAGGTGTTCTCCAACAGATCGCCATGAAGGGCATGAACCGGGCTCTCCGCTCCAAACCTGTTGGCACGCGTGGCGGAATGGCAAACCTGTGGCTGCGCGCTGTTCATGATGGCCCCTGTTGCAATCTTCGACGGGCCAACATTTGCCGCCTGCAAGGCGAACAAGGCGGTAATTTAAGCTCTCGTAGAAATGCTTAGTGCCGCCATGCGGCGGAACACCGCGCCTGCCGCCCTGCAAAAAACCCGCTTAAACATCCGCATCATCGGCCGGTCTTAGGGCCAGCAGCGGCGGGTGTGCTTGCTGTCAATGACCATTCGGGAGTTTCGACAATGACTGTGATCAATTCCAATTCCTCGGCTCTGCGCGCCCAGAACGCCGGGGTGCAGGCCAACAAGATGCTCGGCACGGCGATGGAGCGCCTGTCCTCGGGCAAGCGCATCAATTCGGCCAAGGATGACGCGGCAGGCCTGGCCATCAGCAGCAGCATGACCTCGCAGATCCGCGGCATGAACCAGGGCATCCGCAACGCCAATGACGGCATCAGCATGGCCCAGACCGCAGAAGGCGCGCTGGAAGAAGTCACCAACATGATGCAGCGCATCCGTGAACTGGCCGTGCAGTCGACCAGCGGCACCTATCGCGACGAAGACCGCACCAACATCCAGGCCGAAGTCACCGAGCTGACCGCCCAGATCACCGACATTCTTGCCAACACCCAGTTCAACAGCGTCAACCTGTTCGATGGTTCGGCGGGCGCCTCGGGCGTGGTCACCATCCAGGCCGGCGCCAATGCGGCGGACGTGGTCACGCTCAACTTCGGCGACCTTGCCGGCAACACGGCGATCACCGCTGTCACGGGGATTGACCTTACGACTGCCAACAACACCGTGCTGGCGACGATTGATGCCGGGCTTGATCTCATCAACACCACGCGGGCCACGCTGGGGGCATCGCAGAGCCGCCTTGAATCAGCCGCTGCCAACCTTGCCAACAACGTCATCAACCTGTCGGATGCGCGTTCGCGGATCATGGATGCCGATTATTCGCAGGAAACCACCGCGCTCGCCAAGGCGCAGATCCTCGGCCAGGCCTCGACCGCGATGCTGGCGCAGGCCAATCAGTCGCAGCAGAACGTGCTCTCGCTGCTGCGGTAACCTTCGACACCCGTCCCGCGTCCCCGGCGGGACGGCATGGCCCGGCCAGACCTTGCATGGTCTTGCCGGGCTTTTTTGCGTGCTGCAAAAGCAGTGGCTCAGCCCACCACGATGCGGTTGCGGCCTTCCTGCTTGGCGCGATAGAGCGCGGCATCGGCGCGGGCGAGCGCGCTGCGATCATCTTCGGTCTCGGTCACCTCGGCGATCCCGCCGGAAAAGGTGATCCGCCCGAACGGCTTGCCGCTTGCCCGGTTGATCAGGTTGCGCGCAGCAAGCTGGCGGCGCGCCGCATCCACCCTGTCGCGCGCTGCCAGCTTGTCGCACCCGGGCATCAGCAGCACGAATTCCTCGCCGCCGTGGCGCGCCACAAAGCAATCCTCGCTGGCATGCTCGGCGAGGCTGGCGGCAATGATCTTGAGCACGCGGTCGCCTGCGTCGTGGCCGTGGGTGTCGTTGACCTGTTTGAAGTGATCGACATCGCAGAACGCAATGCTCAAAGGTTCCCCCCGGCTGCGCGCCGCGTTGGCAGCAAGCGCCAGACGCCGCTCGAAGGCGCGGCGGTTGGGCAGGGAAGTGAGGTGGTCAATATCCGCCTCCATGCGGGCTTCGGCGAGGCTGCGGCGCAATTCATCGGTTTCCGCGCGGCTGCGCTCCATCGCGCGCTCGATCTGTTCAAGCCGCAGGAGCATCGCTTGCGAGAGATCGAGCAGGCGGCCCATCTCCGCCGAGGAGCCTTCGGGAACCGCGCTTTGCGCCAGCACAGTGATCTGCGCGCCGATCGCGCCGCGATGGTCGCTGGTTGCATCCTGGGCAAAGCGCGCCGACTGGCCAAAGCGCATCAGCGCATCATCGAACTTTTCGACCAGCTGTTCGAGCTCGGCGGTGCGGCGCTCGCTCGCCGGGTTGAGCCGATCGAGAGTGTCGAGCCAGCGCTGGTCAATCGGCGCCCCGGAGATCTGGCGCGCGGTGAAGGCGCTGGCGAGCTCGCCATTGCTTCCTGACAGCGCGGCCGAGACGAGCGCGAGATTATCGGGCGTGGCGGCGAGATCGTGCTGGCACAGGAAATCGGCCACCCGCTCAAGCAGATCGCGCCGCGCGGCCTCTGCCTGCGAGCGGGCTTCATCGGGCCGGGGTGCAGGCGCCTCGCTGGCGGATGCGGATGGGGACATGGCAGCGCCAGAGCGCCGGAAAAGGTCGAACATGGCTGCACCCATGGTTGCGCTGGCCGCGCGGGGAGGTTGATGGGCATGGCTATGCCGCAGCTATGGTTTCCACTCGCGGGGGCTTAACCCCCGGGGAAATGCGTAGGGGGGCAATCGGCGCTAACGGATGCCCGACACGGCCCTCCAGTGCGGCGTTTTCAGAACCCAGTTTGCGCGGGAAGATCGCACGCGTGGAGATCGCGATCGTGCTGTCTGTCAAGCGGCTGCGGGGGCTGAAAAAATGCCCACCCCTAACCCCCAAGCCTGCCCCGGACTTGAACCGAGGGCAGGCGCGAGGAGGAGCGGACGCCGCGATTGCCTGCACTCGCGTTCGTGGGAAACCGCTGGTTTGGCTGAGCCACAACGAACGGCGGAGCGGTTGTCACGGCGCAAAACAGTGGTGGGATGACCTGGGCCCAGGACTTATTGCGGCAATCCGAAGATGATGGTTGCAGCGATGCAGCTGGCGGACATGACCCGAAGGGCGGCGTAGCCAATTGCTCCGTGCCTGCCAAAGCTCAGCTGGAGGAAGCCGCGAGAACGCGTTCTGGCGCTGTGGCACCCAATTGGGAGCCCAATCAATTTACGGATGCTTCGCCAGGAACTTAAGTGACTGAAAAATTGGTGAGCCCGACAGGATTCGAACCTGTGACCCGCTGATTAAAAGTCAGCTGCTCTACCTACTGAGCTACGGGCCCACATTTCTGGCCGCAAAGCATGCGGCAGGCGCGCTCACCTAGGGAGCGGGCGGGCCCGGGTCAAGCGTGCATTGCATTGGGCAAGGGTAAGCCCGCTCACCGGATCGCGCCAATCAGGGGCGATTGCCGCTGCCGGGCCAAGCACGAAGGCGCGGGTGCGAAATGCGACATGGGGGATGGTGAGGCGGATGGAGCGCGCGCCGCTTTGCCAGCGCCCGCCGCTCCACAGGATGATGTCGCAATCAAGCACCCGGTCGCCCCAGCGCTGGGCGCCGCGTCTGCCGAATTCGCGCTCCATCCGCTTGAGCGCGGCCAGCAGCGCAGGTGGCGCAAGCGCGCTTTCCAGCACCAGCGCGCCATTGGCAAAGCGCCGCCGCGCCGGGCCAAGCGGCGCAGTCGCCACCACATCCGAACGCGCTGCCACTGTGCCAAGCGCGGCAATTTCCTCCATCGCTGCCTGCAGGATGCTGGCCGGCCTGCCATAGCGATGGTGCGGCCGGTTGCTGCCGAGCGCGATCAGATAGGTGCCGGACACCGCCTAGATGTCTTCGGCGATGCGCCCGTAAAGCTGCGGGCGGCGATCGCGGAAAAAGCCCATGCCTGCCCGGTGGGTGGCCGCGCGTGCCAGGTCGAGAGTGGCGACCAGCACGCCAGCCTCGCCATCGCCATACTGGGCGAGGAGATCGCCCCATTCGTCGCTGATGAAAGAGTGGCCATAGAAGCTCTGGCCACCCTCGGTGCCGATGCGATTGGCAGCAACCACCGGCATGCAGTTCGAGACCGCATGGCCAATCATCGCGCGCCGCCACATCCGGCTGGTATCGAGGCTCGCATCATAGGGTTCAGAGCCGATCGCGGTGGGATACATCAGGAGTTCCGCGCCCTCTAAAGCCATCACCCGCGCGCATTCGGGATACCACTGATCCCAGCAGATGCCGACACCGACGCGCACGTTCTGCCCCCGATCGCCGGGGATATCCCACACCCTGAAGCCGGTATTGCCGGGGCGGAAATAGTATTTTTCCTCATAGCCCGGCCCATCGGGAATGTGGCTCTTGCGATAGGTGCCCTGCACCGCGCCATCAGGCCCGATCATGGCAAGCGTGTTGTAATAGTGGTGGCCGTCGCGCTCGAAAAAGCTGGTGGGGATCGCGACCTTGAGCCGGGCGGCGAGCGAGCGCATCGCGATCACGGACGGGTGTTCGAGCGTCGGGCGGGCGAGGGCAAACAGCGCCTCGTCCTCCTCGCGGCAGAAATAGGGGCCGCTGAACAATTCGGGCGGCAGGATCAGCCTTGCGCCTTCAGCCGCTGCCTGTTCCACGAGCGCGGTGACAGCGGCGATATTGGCAGCCTCGTCCTCGGAACCGAGGGGGAGCTGAAGGGCGGCGACAGTGATGGTGCTCATGCCGCCGCCCCATAAAGCGATTTCAAGCCGGGTGGAACACCCGGCGGCTCGGAAATCGCGGCCATCAAAGGCGCTGCTTATGGCGCTTTCTTGAAGAGCAACGTCATCCGGTCGCTCTCGCCCTTGTCCTTCAAGTCCTCGCGCTTGGTGGCGAGCGTCGGGGGCATTTCCCACACGCCTTCGGGGTGATCGGCGGTATCCCTGGGATTGGCGTTGATCTCGCTCGAAGCGACCAGTTCAAAGCCATTGAGGCGCATGAAATCGATCACGTCCTGCTGCTTCATGTAACCCTTGGAGCCATTGGCATAGCTCCACGGCGCATCGGCCTTGGCGCGGTGCTGCACGATGCCGAGGAGACCATCATCCTTGAGCAGTTCGCGCATCGCGCGGATTTCGGTGTCCGCTGTCCCTTGGCGGGTGATGTTGTGCAGCGCGCGGATCACCAGAATGCGATCAAAGGTGCCCTTCTGCTCCGCCGCCTTGTCGAGCGTGAGGCCGGAAAAGCGATCAGCGGGCAGCCCGGTATAGCCTGCCACTTCCGCACCAAAGCCGGCCGCCGCATCGCGCAGGCGCTGCTGGCGTGCGGGATCGGGCGTGGCGGCAAGCGGGTTGTTATACAGGCCGACAAGCTGCCCCTCGCCGCCCAGATAATGGCCAAGCAGGCGCGAATACCAGCCGCCGCCCGGCGAATATTCGCCCACCTTCATGTGCGGGCCGACATGGAAGAAGGCGAGCACTTCTGCAGGGTGGCGATGCACATCGCGGGCCTTGTCATCCTTGCGGGTGGGGTGATTGATTGCCGCTGCAAGCTGTTCGCCATGCATCTTGAGGAACTGCGCGGTGTCGCGGATATGCGCTTCGTCCATGGCGCCGTGGCCTTGGCCGTGGCCCTCGTGCTGGGCAACTGCCGGGGCGGCAAGGGCAGCCACGCTGGCAGCACCGGCTGCTGCGATCAGGAACTTTTTCATGGGGGTCTCTCCTCGGCTTGCAACAATTCTGCCCGCAAGGGCGTAGCAATCTGCGCACGCTAGCCTATGTCGGACGCGCATAAAACAACGGAGATTTTCGATGAGCGGTTTGCAGCAGGCGATCATTGCCGGCGGGTGCTTCTGGTGCACCGAGGCGGTGTTCCGCGATGTGGTGGGCGTGACAAGCGTGGAGAGCGGCTATATCGGCGGGACCAAGCCGAACCCGACCTACAAGGACGTGTGCACCGGCACGACCGGCCATGCCGAAGCCATCCGGGTGACCTTCGATCCCGCCGTCATCAGCCTTGGCGAAATCTACGACGTGTTTCTCGGCACCCATGATCCCACGCAATTGAACCGGCAGGGCAATGACATCGGCACGCAATATCGCAGCGCGATCTTCCCCTTGTCGGATGAACAGGGCGCCGAGGCCGAAGCCGCGATTGCGCGCTGGAATGCCGCACACGGCAGCCAAGCCGTCACCACGATCGAAGGGCTTTCAGGCGGCGTGCAGGCGGCCGAATGGTATCCGGCCGAAGACTACCACCAGGAATACTGGGAGGGCGAAGGGCAGCGCAATCCCTATTGCCTCGCAGTCATTCCGCCCAAGCTGATGAAGCTGCGAAAGAGTTTTCAGAAATATGTGAAGGGGTGATGCCTCAGGACTTCACCCAGCGCGCCACAAAGAACCCATCCAAACCGCCCTGCTCCGCCAGCATACCCGGATGGGTTCGCAGCCACCCTTCGGGCGTCGGGGCAAGCCCTGCGGGCAATTCATCAGCGGCAATAGAGGCAGGCGTGAGGCCCAGTTCAGCATTGAACCACGCAGCTTGCTCCTCGCCTTCCTCGGCCTCCAGCGAGCACACCGCATAGACCAGCGTCCCGCCGGGGTTCAGCCACTGCGCCGCCCGCGCCGCCAGCGCGCGTTGCAGCTCGGCCATCTCGGCGATCTGCCCCTTGCCCACCCGGTGCAGCACATCGGGGTGCCGGCGGCAGGTGCCGGTCGCGGTGCAGGGCGCGTCGATCAGGATCGCGTCGAAGCGGTGCCGAGGCTCCCAGGCAAGCGCATCGGCGCGCACCGGCGAGGCCTTGAGCCCCGTGCGCTTGAGGTTGTCTTTCAGCAGATCGAGCCGCCGCTTGCTCATATCGAGCGCGGTGACTTTCCACCCGCTGGCCGCCAGCTGCATCGTCTTGCCGCCGGGCGCGGCGCACAGATCAAGCGCGTGCCGGCCTTCTCCCGGCCCCAGCAAGCGCGTCGGGATCTGCGCGGCAAGATCCTGCACCCACCATTCGCCCGCCTTGAAATCGGCAAGGCTCTCCACCGCGCTGCCACGCGGCAGGCGGACATGGCCGGGCGCGAGCGTGATACCGCCCATCGCCACGGCGCGTGTGGCGGTATCAGCAGCGTCCTTCAATGCCAGATCAAGCTCGGGCGGGAAGGCAAGGCCGGGCGCAATCGCCGCCGCCTTGTCAGCGCCCCAGCGCTCGGCAACGCGCGCGGGCAAGGTGGGGACTGGCGGAAGAAACGTGCCAGCGTGCTTCATCAGGGCTGAAAACACCCCGTGCGCCAGCCTGCGCGGCCCGCCTTCAAGCAGCGGCAGGGCGGTGGCGATCACCGCATGAGCGGGCGTATCGAGCCGCCAGGCCTGCGCCAGCATGAGCCGCAGGACGCTGCGCGCCTTGGCATCATCGGGCAGGCGCTGCTTCGTCGCGCTGTCAATCGCGGCGTCAAGATCAGTCAGCCAGCGCAGGCTCTCGCCCGCGATCGCGCGGGCAAGCGCGCGGTCGGGGGCCTTGCGGATACGTTCGAGCGCAGGCCCTTCGGCCTGCTCCAGTGTCTCGCCCCGGCGCAGCACGGCATCGAGCATCTGAAGCGCGGCGCGGCGCACGGCAAGTCCGGGGGTCTGGGGCATCCCCGGCCCCTATCCTCTCTTGAAACAAACCGCCAGCACGCGCATTGCAGGGGCATGACCAAAGAGAAATCCGCTGCCGCCAAGGCCTTCAGGAAGCCCGCGCACTGGACGAACGATCCTGCGCCCGCGCCCAAGGCCACTGATCCTCTCAAGAACGAGCCGCGCGAGTTGTCTCCCACCCGCTATGGCGATTGGGAGAAGAACGGCATCGCCTGGGATTTTTAGCGCGTTGTCAAGCCGGGTGGAATCACCCGGCGACTTGGGAAAACGGGGTAGAACCAACCAATAGAGTGATGGATCTGATGCAATCAGATCGAAAACCGCTCTCGGGGTCACAGCTTCCTGAATTCCACCCGCAGCCCATCCTTGGGCTTGGGGATCGGCCAGGCCTGCCACGCCGGCTTGTAACCGGGTGCAACCGCGATGCGGTATTGCTGCAAGATATGGGCGAGGAGGATCTTCACCTGCATATAGGCAAAGTGGAGCCCAAGGCACATATGCGCGCCCCCGCCGAAGGGCACCCAGGCATATTTGTGCCGATCACGCACTTTGTCCGCGGTGAAGCGCATCGGATCAAAGGCAAAGGGATTGTCCCAGTATTCTTCGGCATGGTGGGTCCAGTAGATGTTGATCCCGACACTCGCGCCTGCCGGAATGCGATAGCCGCCGAACTCGAATTCGCGCAGCGCGCGGCGCGGCATCGAGGGCACCGGCGGGATCATCCGCAGCGATTCCTTGAATGCCATCTCGACCAGATCGAGCTTGCCCAGATCATCATAATCAAGCGGACGGGGATTGCCCTGTGCGTCCGGCCCACCGGTGACGGCCATGATTTCCTGGCGCAAGCGTTCCTGCCATTGGGGCTCGCGCGCGAGATAGTAGATCAGCGAGGTGGCTGACGAGGTGATGGTATCATGGGCGGCCATCATCAGGAAGTTCATGTGATCGACCACCTCGTCAACCGGCAGCAGCGAGCCATCCTCGCGCGTGGCAGTGGCGAATTGGCTGAACATGTCCTGCCCGCCCCCTTCGGCCCGGCGACGCAAGGTTTCGCGGGTGAAATAATCGACCAGATATTTGCGGCCATCTACGCCCTTCTTCATCTGGGTGAAGGGCAAGGGCTTCCTGATCGGCGCGACCGAGGCCTGCACCATATCGACAAAGGCGGCATTGATGCGGTCCGCCTCGGGCCCCCAAGGGATGCCAATGAAACTTTCAGCAGCCAGATCCAGTGTCAGCTTCTTGATCGCGGGGTAGAACGCAAGCGGCCCCTCCCACTTTGCCACCTCGGCCGCGATCCCGCGATTGAGCGCGCCGGAATAGTGCCGCATCGGTTCGGGCTTGAACGCAATCGAAAGCGCGCGGCGATCAATCCGGTGATGATCGAAATCCATCAGCATCAGCCCGCGCGGGAACAATTGATCGAGCACCGGGCCCCAGCCCTGTTCGGAGGAGAAAATCTTCTCCTTGTTGAACAAGACAAGCTCGTTCGCCTCGGCTCCGATCAGCGCCACCTGCCAGCCGCCAAAGGCGCGGTTTTTGTAAACGCGGCCGTGGGTCTCGATCATTCTCTGCGCGAAAGCATGGGGATCGGCCAGCATGGTGAAGGTGTTGCCCACCACCGGCCAGCCCGCATCACCGGGGATGTGCGCAAGGTCAGCCTCGGTCAGGCGGCCCTGCCCCCAATGCTGGAACTGCGGCGGGAAGCCCTGCAGCACGCGGGCTTCGCTATTCGCGGGTTCGGCAAGGGTGGCCATGAGGGCGTGGCTCCGTATCAGGTTCGTGTTTGCAACTGACTTTAGTGTAAGTAAGGCCGAGGTGTAAACAGGCTCTTGCCTAAATCCAGCCCGAAAGCTCGCGCGCGATCATCCGCTTGATCATGGCGACGCCCGCCTCGGAGACGTTGAGGCAATCCATCACGGCGTAATCCGTGCCGCCGGCCGCGATGAATTCATCGCGGCCCTCAAGCGCCAGTTCTTCCAATGTCTCGACACAATCGGCGGCAAAGCCGGGGGCGGCAACCACCAGCCGCTTGGTCCCGTTTTGCCCTTCGGCGATCAGCGTCGCATCGGTCGAAGGTTCGAGCCAGCGCGCCGGGCCGAAGCGCGACTGGAAGGTGACCTCGAACCGCACCCCTGCAAACTCGGGCCGCGCAGCCAACCTTTCGCGCAAGAGCCGCGCGGTTTTCTGGCACTGGCAGTAATAGGGATCGCCCTTTTCGAGCGTCCTCAAAGGCATCCCGTGGAAGCTCAAAAGCATCACTTCGGGCTTGAAGGAAAGGCCGGCCACCTGCCGGGTCAGATCCATGGCGAGCGCATCGAGATAATTGGCATCATCGTGATAGGGCGGGACAAACCGCAAGGCCGGCTGCCAGCGCATCCCCGCCAGCACCCGCGCCACTTCATCAAAGACTGTCGCGGTGGTCGCCGCGCAATATTGCGGATACATCGGCGCGATCAGGATACGATCACAGCCCTCGCTCATCAGCTTGGTGAGACGCGATTCGATTGACGGCTTGCCATAGCGCATCGCGTAATCGACGATGACATTCTCGCCAAACGCGCCCGCAATCGCCTCGGCCTGGCTGGCGGTGATGTCCGCCAGCGGCGAACCGCGCTTGGTCCAGATCTTGGTGTAGGCTTCGGAACTTTTCTTGGGCCGCGTGTTGAGGATGATCCCGCGCAAGATGGGCTGCCAGGCAAGCGGCGGGATCTCGATCACCCGGCGGTCTGAGAGAAACTGCTTCAAATAGCGTTTGACCGATTCGGGATCAGGCCCGTCGGGTGTGCCAAGATTGATCAGCAAGACGCCGACAGCGCTGCTGTTCACCGGTGGGTGATCGGGAGGAAGGCTTTGAGGTTGCCAAGTCATTATCGGCCCAACGCGCGGCAGGAGTTTGGTATCCGCAGCCGCCACTTGGCCCGGAACGGAAAAGGTATGAGTGCCCGGGTCATAGGCCTTCGGAAAGTAGGGGCAGACGCCGCAGCCGCAAGGGCCTAGCAGAAAACAGCGCGTTGGCAATCGCGGGCGGGGCGACAATCGCGCCAAGCTCGCCCGGATCGGCAGGGGGCGCTTGGCTCTCGATGAACTCCACGGCGATTTCCGGGCACTCGGGCAGGGCGGGCAAGCCAAAGGCACCATAATCGAGCCGCTCGGGCATCCCGCCACGCAGCCGCAGCGTGTTGCCCAGCGCCACCCCCATGCCGAACAGCAATCCGCCTTCGATCTGCTGGCGCGCAATATCCAGATTGACGATGCGCCCGATATCGACCGCAGCCGATAACCGGGTGACACGCAGGCCCCCGCCGCCTTCGCCGGGCCGGGCCGAGGCAACCAGCGCAATGCGCGCGCCGGTTGCGGCATCGCCCAGGCGCACACAGGCCAGCCCCTCGCCGCTCTGGTCCGCGCCGCCGTTCCACCCGGCGAGGCTGGCGGCGCGTTGCAGGCAGGCCGCCAGGCGCACATCATTGCCCAGCATCGCCATCCGGAAGGACAGCGGCTCGCGCCGGAACTTCGCCGCCACCTCGTCGATAAAGCTTTCGATGGCAAAGCAGGTATAGCCATGGGCATTGCCGCGCACCCGCCCCACCGGCAGGCCGATTTCCACCGGCACATGCTCCACCATCACCGAAGGAATCGCATAGGGCGTTGCCGCACCCTCGCAGGCGAGCGGGTCCTTGCGCCCGCTGCTTGCCCGGATGGCGGCGGCGGGCGTGAGATTGCGGAACAGGCGCTCGCCAAACTCAAGCGCACCGGGCGGCGTGGCAATCCGCAGGCGCAGCGCATCAATCGCACCGCTGCCGCCTTGGGCAATCTGCGCGCCGATCATGATATGGGCAGGCGCGCGCGGGCGTTCGCGGATCATGGCGCTGCGGCGCGGCCAGGTCAGTTGCACAGCGTTGATGCCCTGTTTCGCCAGGGCTTGCACAATCAGCGCGATTTCGATGGCGTGATCGTGCTCCAGCCGCGCATCAAAGCTGCCGCCTGCCGCCATCGGGTAGAGCGCAACATCCTCGGGAGCAAGGCCGATGGCGCGCGCTGCGGCAATGCGCGCCTGTTCGGGAGCTTGGGCGGCGATCCACAATTCGAGCCTGCCATCGGTCAGCCGCGCCGTCGCGGTGGCGGTTTCGAGCGGGGCAGCATAGGCCGGATCAATCTCGTAGATGCGCGCCAGATCGACCCGGGCCATCGCAGCGCGGCCAAAGCCGCTCTCGCCAAGCACGAAGCCCGGCCCGCCGCGCACCATGGTGGCAAGGCGCGCGGTGATTTCATCGCTGCCAACTGGCGCGCTTACCGAAAAACGCGGCCGCATGGCATCCAGCGCCTGTTCGGCCGCCCACCAGGTGGTGGCCGCCGCTGCCAGCCAGCGCTTGCTTTCCACAATGCCTGCCAGCCCGCGCACGCCGGCGGCTTTCTCGCGGGAAAAGCTCTTCAGTTCGCTCGCAAGCAGCGGGCCGTGGCGGATCGAGGCGAACACCATGCCGGGCAAGCGGACATCACCGGCAAAGCGCCATGAACCATCGACCTTGGACGGAAGATCAAGCCGGGGAAAGGCAATCGCCGCCTCGCTTCCCATTGGCAGCGGCTCCTCGCGCGGGGGTTCGGGGCGCAGAGGTGCGGGATCGGGCACATCACGCGTCGCCGCTGCGCTCACCAGCGTGCCGAAGGCGGCCTGTTTGTCGCCATGGCGCACGAGGCCGCCTTGCACCTCGCATTCCTCCCAGGCAACGCCCCAGCGGCTGGCGGCTTCCTGGGCGAGCATGGCGCGCGCTGCGGCAGCCGCTTCGCGGCACGGCGTTTCATAGGCCGCCAGAGCGGTGCCATCCGCTGTCGTCATAAACCGCGCGGCGCCGGCAAAGCGTGTCGCCAAAAGGGTGTCGGTGCGATCGGAAAGGCCCGCCGCCCTCGGATCCCACAAGGCAATCCAGCGCTTGGCCAGCGGAATATTGCCATAGGCACCTGAAACGGGCGCAGGCTCAACCGCCATCTGCCGCCAGTCCGCGCCCAGTTCCTGCGCGATGATCTGGGGCAGCAGCGTGGTGATGCCCTGACCCATTTCGAGCTGGGGGACGGCCACTGTCACCACCCCGTCCTCGCCGATCCGCAGCCATGCGCCGAAGACGTGTTCGCCGCTGACCGCTTCGAGCGGGGCGGGATAGCGCCGCGGCATCAGCCACCAGGCGACCAGCAGGCCGCCGCCTGCTGCTGCACCTGCAAGGATCCCGCGCCGGGTGAGCTGCATTGCGCCTACACGCGCCCGGTATCGAGCCAGCGCGCGAGGCGCTCGGCAATCGCCATGAACGGCCCTGCGACTTCGCCCTCGCCTGCGGCAGGGGGCGTTCCGGCATCGCCGCTCATGCGCGTCTCGAGCGTGAGCGGCACCCGGCCAAGGAAGGGAATGTCGAGCGCAGCGGCGAATTTCTCGACCCCGCCCGATCCGAACGGATCGCTGATATGGCCGCATTCGGGGCAGCAATAGCCTGCCATGTTCTCGACCAGGCCGATGATCGGGATATCGCCCTGATCAAACAGCTGCCCGGCGCGCGCGGCATCGATCAGCGCCAGGTCCTGCGGGGTGGACACCAGAACGGCGCCATCGGGACGATGGGCCGACAGCATCGACAACTGCACATCGCCGGTGCCCGGTGGCAGGTCGATCATCAGGATATCGGTATCATCCCAGACCGCATCAATCAGCTGGGAGAGCGCCTTGCCCGTCATCGGCCCGCGCCATGCCAGCGCCTTTCCGGGCGCCACAATGTGCCCCATCGAGAGCACCTTGACACCGAACGCACTTTCGAGCGGCACCAGCTTGTCGCCCTGGGTCATCGGCTTTTTCCCCTCGGTGCCGAGGAGCTTGGGCTGCGATGGGCCATAGATGTCCCCGTCGATCACCCCGACCTTGCGGCCCATCTTCGCCAATGCGACCGCAAGATTGGTGGTGATCGTGGATTTGCCCACCCCGCCCTTGCCGCTGCCCACTGCGATCAGGCGGGTGCGGCGGCGCTCGCCGGTAAGCGCCACGCGCACCTCGGCAATGCCGGCGATTTCCTGCAAGAGCGCGCGGATCTCCGCCTCCAGCGCATCGCGCGCAGGCGCAGGCAGATCGCCCGCCTCGGCAACCACCACCGCGCGCCCCGCCACGATCCGCGCCGAACGCACGCGGTGGTTGATTTCAGGCGTCAGGGCAGCGCGCAGCCGGGCCTCTTCGGCAGCAGGTGCACGGGAAGGATCGTCGGGCATTGTCATCTCACCTTGCCTCTAGGCCGTAATGACATGGCGGGCCAAGCCGCTTTTTTCACGCGCGCGACCCCTGTTTTTCGCGCAAAGGCAACCTATAAGGGCAGAATGCGAGTGTTCGACGGTGTGAGAGAGCGTCTTGGCTGGGCTGGCAAAGCCCTTGCCATGGCTGGCAAGAACAACCCCTGGGGGAGCGGCGGCGGCAGCGGCGGCGACGAGGGCGCGCCCAGTGGCGAGAGCGGAAACGGGCCGCGCAATCCCTGGCTGCCAGGGGGTGGCTCGGGCGATAGCGGCAAGCGGCGTTCCGCGAGCATCGAGGATATCTTCAAGAACCGCGGCCCCGAAGGCCCGCGCCGCGCGGGCGGCGGGGGCGGCGGCCCGACCTTCCGCATCCCCGAGCGGCCCGGCGGCAAGAGCTGGCTGCCGGTTCTGTTCGGCGCCATCGCGCTGATCTGGCTTGCTGCCACCAGCGTCCACTTCGTCCAGCCGGGCGAACAGGCGGTGGTGACCTGGCTGGGCGGCAAATATTCGCGCACTTTCGATTCGGGCACAAACTTCACTGCGCCCTACCCGATCCAGATTGTAACCAAGGAAAACGTCACCAAGATCCGCTCCGAATCGATCCCGGCCAATGGCCAGGAAAAGCTGATCCTCACGCAGGATCAAAACCTGGTCGACCTGTCCTACGTGATCCGCTGGAATATCTCGGACCTCACCAATTATCAGTTCCAGCTCGCCAATCCGCGCAACGCCTTGCTCGAAATTGGCGAGGCGGCCATGCGCGCCGCCGTCGCCAAGCAGCCGCTCAACGTGGTGCTCACGGGTGCAGGCCGCGCCGAAATCGAGCAGGAAGTGCGCGAAAAGATGCAGGACAGGCTCAACGCCTATCGTTCGGGCATCACCGTGCAGGGGATCGAAATCAACAAGACCGACCCGCCCAGCCGAGTCGAAGAAGCCTTCAAGGATGTCTCTTCGGCCCAGCAGGACGCGGATGCCGCGATCAACCGCGCCCGTGCCATTGCGCAGCAGGTGCTGGCCCGCGCACAGGGCGATGCGACCGAGTTCAACAACATCTACGCCGAATATCGCCTCGCGCCCGAAGTGACGCGGCGCCGGCTCTATTACGAAACCATGGAAGCCGTGCTGTCGAAGACCGACAAGACCATCGTGGAGCGGGGCAATGTCATGCCCTTCCTGCCGCTCCCCGAATTGCAGCGCCGCTCGCGCGAAAGCGCGGCGCAAGCGGCAACGCTCAAGCAAGGCCAGTAAAATGGACATGACCTTCCAGAAATATCGCATCGCACTGATTGCCGGCATCGTAGCGCTGGTTGCGCTGGCGAGCAGCGTGGTGATCATCCCCGAAACCCAGCAGGGGGTGGTGATCCGCACCGGTCAGCCGGTTCGCATCTTCAACATGTTCAAGCCCGATGTGCCCTTCGGCAAGACAGGGGCCGGAATCAATTTCCGCATCCCCTTCATCGAAGAAGTGCAATTGGTGGACCGCCGGGTGCGCGATCTCGACATGGAGCGCACGCAGGTGCTCTCCTCCGATCAGCAGCGGCTCCAGGTCGATGCCTATGCGCGCTACCGGATCATCGACCCCAAGCGCTTTGTCGAACGCGCCGGCAACGAGGCGCAGCTCGAATCGCAGCTCACGCCGATCCTCACCTCGGTGCTGCGGCAAGAACTTGGCCGCAGGCCTTTTGCCACACTCATCAGCGCCGAACGCGGCACGGCGATGACCAACATCACCCGCAGCCTGGATGCGCAGGCGCGGCAATATGGCGCGCAGGTTCTCGATGTGCGGATCAAGGCGGCTGACCTTCCCGAAGGCCGCCCGCTGGATGCCGCCTTCACCCGCATGGAAACCGACCGGCAGGAAGAAGCCGCCGCTATCCGTGCCGCAGGCCAGCGCGATGCCCAGATCATTCAGGCCGAAGCGCAAGCCGAAGCCGCGCGCATCTATGCCGATGCCTATGGCAAGGACCCGGAGTTTTACGATTTCTATCGCGCCATGCAGTCCTATCGCCAAACCTTCCTGAATGGGGAAGGCAATTCGGCCATGGTGCTTTCGGAAGACAGCGAATATTTCCGCCAGTTCCGCGGTGGGAAGAAATAGGGCGCCCCGTGGCCTGGCGCTGCTTCGGCGCGGGTGATCGACCAGCCGCCGTACCGCGCCGACCAGCGGTGCAGCCAAAGGGGGCACAGGGGACTTTATTCAATCGCGGTTAAGCGGGCCAAAGCGCATTTGACAGACGCACCCGGGCCGCGCCCTCGCGGTCCAAAAGGACAATTTTGCAAGAGGCCCTGCAGCTGCGGGGCAAAGCGACAGGATAAGGACAAGAGGACGTGAACAAAGTGCGGTATGTTTATGGACTTTCGAGCGCGTTGCTTGTGGGCGGCGCTGCCCTTTCGCTGATCAGCGGATCGCCGCTTGGCGCCCAGGTCGCGCAGAATGATGGCGCGGCGATGACCCGAATCGTGCCCGCGGCAGGGGCTCCGGCAAGCTTTGCCGACCTCACCGAGCAGTTGCAGCCCGCAGTGGTCAACATCGCGACCAAGCAGCGCATCGAGGTGGTGAACAATCCCTTTGCCGGCACGCCCTTTGCCGATCTGTTCAGTCGCCGCGGTGGCGGCCAGCCGCAAACCCGCGAGGCGCAATCGCTGGGTTCAGGCTTTATCATTTCGGCCGATGGCTTTGTGGTGACCAACAACCATGTGATTGCCCCCGATAACCGCGCCAAGCTGGAATCGATTACCGTCACCCTGTCAGACGGCACCGAATATGAGGCTGAACTGGTGGGCGCGGATGCCGCCTCTGACCTTGCCGTGCTCAAGATCAAGGCGAGCAGGACCTTTCCCTTTGTCACCTTTGGCGATTCCAGCAAATCACGGGTTGGCGAATGGGTGGTGGCGATCGGCAACCCCTTCGGCCTTGGCGGCACGGTGACCAGCGGCATCATCTCGGCGGTCTATCGCAACACCGGCCAGGGCGGCGCCTATGATCGCTATATCCAGACTGATGCCAGCATCAACCGCGGCAATTCGGGCGGCCCGCTGTTCGACATGAAGGGCCAAGTGATCGGCATCAACAACGCGATTTTCTCGCCGACCGGCGGCAGCGTCGGCATCGGCTTTGCGATCCCGTCGGAAATTGCCAAGCCGATCGTCGACCAGCTGCGTTCGGGCCGGGAAATCCAGCGCGGCTTCCTTGGTGTGCAGTTGCAGCCGATTGACGAAGACTTCGCGGCCTCGCTTGGACTGCCCAAGCGGCGCGGCGAATTGGTGCAATCGCTCCAGGATGACAGCCCGGCTGCCAAGGGCGGGATGAAGTCGGGTGACATCATCACCAAGATCAACGGCAAGGATGTGACTGCGGAACAAAGCGTGTCGTTCCTTGTCGCCAATCTCGAACCCGGCACGCGCGTGCCGATCGAAGTCCTGCGCGATGGCAAGCGGCTCACGCTCAACGTGACGCTTGGCAAGCGCCCGAGCGAGGCCGAACTGCGCCAGCAGGCCCAGACTTTCGATCCGGATTCCGAAGAGCCGGTCTCGCCCGGTCAGTCGAACGAGACCATCGAGAAGAGCCTGGGGCTGCAGGTGCTTGCCATGACCCCGCAGATCGCGGGTTCGATTGGCGTGGCGCCCGACACCAAGGGCGTGGTCGTGGCAGCGGTCGATCCCAATTCCGACGCAGCGCGCAAGGGCCTGCGTCGGGGTGATGTGATCCTTTCGGCCAATTACAAGGATGTGACCAGTGTCGAGGCACTGCTGGCGCAGATCACCGCCGCCAAGGCTGAAAAGCGCGATGCGATCCTGCTGAGGGTCCAGCGGCGCGGCCAGCCGCCGGCATTTGTGCCGGTGCGGCTGCGCTAGAGCCCGTTCCGATCAAGCAGGATCGGAACGCGCGACACGTCCGCGCGGCGCCGGAGCAATGCTTGTCCGTTCGCGTCAGCGTGAATGGAACAGCGCGCCAGGCGCAGCGCGGCAGGGCGCCACGGCAAACGAAAGGCGCCGGGAGCAATTCCGGCGCCTTTTGCCTGCTAAGCAGGCTTTTGCGCGCCAAGCGATGATTGGGGCATGGTCCGGTAAAACGGGTTTGGCAAATGCGACACGTCCGCGCGGCGCCGGAGCAGTGCTTGCCCGTTCGCGTCAGCCTGCAGAAAAAATGCCCTAAGGCGGCGTTTGGCTGGGGCGGGGCTGGGGGCCTGCGCCGGTTGCCTGCTGCAGAAACTCGTCGCTCGCTGCCGGAGGCATCCGCTGCGGGCGCCCCTCCTGATAGGGCGGCAGCGGCAGCGGTGTTCGCTCGCGTTCGCGTCCCTGCTCTGCCTCGGACGGGAAGGGGTTGGGCGGTTGCTGGCGGCGTGCCGGCTCAACCAGATTGCCGTTTTCATCAATGTAGTAATAATCCTCCGGATCGCCGAACATCGCCTCTTGATCGGGCTCGGCCATCCAGTCGGGCAGGTTGAGCGTGACCTCGAATTCCTCGACCGGGCGATCCTTTACCGCATAGCGCATATAGGCGGCAAAGGCCTGGGGGGGGGGGGGGAGGGACTGAAGAAACAGC
>JBKBLW010000004.1:46678-307570 GCA_046296155.1 Erythrobacter sp.
CCACGTAGCGTGGGGGGGTGGAAAGTTTTTGGGCCCCCCCCCCCCCCCCCTGCAGGCCCGGCACCGGCTTGGCATCATCGCGGCCCATCCACACGCCCGTGGTGATCCCCGAGGAAAAGCCCACGAACCAGCCATCCTTGTTGGCCGAAGTGGTGCCCGTCTTGCCTGCAACCGGCCTGCCGATCTGCGCTGCGCTGCCGGTGCCGGTTTGAACGGCGGCCTGCAACAGATCTGTCATCCCGGCGATCACATAGGCAGGCACGAGTTGGCTGTCGGGCGGCGGAACGCGCTTGTAGAGCACCTCGCCGCTGGTGGTTGTCACTCTTGCGATGCCATAGGGCTCGATGCTCATGCCCTTGGCCGAAATACTGGCAAAGGCGCGCGTCATCTCGATGAGACGCACCTCGGAAGAGCCCAGCACCATGGAAGGCACTGTCGTCACCGGCGAGGTAATGCCAAAGCGCCGCGCCATTGCGGCGACTGTGCCAAAACCCACCTCATTGCCGAGTTGGGCTGCAACCGTGTTGATCGAAAAGGCAAAGGCGGCGCGCAAGGTCGTCTCGCCGATATTGCGGCCATTGGCGTTGCGCGGGCTCCACCCGCCGATGGTCACCGGCTCATCAACGACAGTATCGTCAGGCGTGTAGCCGGCCTCAAGCGCGGCGAGATAGACGAACAATTTCCACGCCGAACCGGGCTGGCGCAAGGCATTGGTCGCGCGGTTGTAATTGCTCTCGACATAATCGCGCCCGCCAACCAGCGCGAGCACGGCGCCGTCGCGATCCATGCTGACGAGCGCCCCCTGCGCCGCAGCCGGCGTATTGGCCTCGATCGCGGCGGTGGCGGCGCGCTGCATACCCACATCGAGCGTGGTCCACACCTCTATGGGCTCAGCCGTTTCAGGCAGGAAAATATCAAGCTGTGGCAGCACCCAGTCGGTGAAATAACGCACCGAGTTCTGCCCGCTCTGCGGCTTCAATTGCACCGCGCTGACATCCACCTGTGCCTGGTCGGCGGTGATGTAGCCCTGTTCCTGCATCAGGCGCAGCACCACCGTCGCGCGGTCCACCGCGGCCTGCACATCGGCGGTGGGCGAATAGCGCGAGGGCGCTTTCACCAGCCCTGCAATGATCGCCGCCTCGCCGATGGAAAGATCAGTCGCGGGGTGGCTGAAGAACTTGCGGCTGGCCGAATCAATCCCATAGGCCCCGCCGCCGAAATAGACCTTGTTGAGGTAGAGCTCGAGGATCTCTTCCTTGGAGAACTTCCATTCGAGCGCCAGCGCCAGCAAGGCCTCGCGCGCCTTGCGATCAAAGGTGCGGTTGGAATTGAGGAACACATTGCGCGCCAATTGCTGACTGATCGTCGAGGTGCCGCCGATCCGGTCGCGCCCGGTGAAGCCTTCGACAATAGCAGCGCCGGTGCGGTAGAAATCGATCCCGAAATGCGAATAGAATCGCTTGTCCTCCACCGCGACCATGGCATTTTTCATGGTCTCGGGGATGTCGTCAAAGCGCAGCCATTCGCCATAGCTTGGCCCGATCTCGACGATCTCGGTGCCATCGCGCGCGCGCACGACGATGGTCTGCGCGGTCTGGATCGATTGCAGCTGCGCATAGCCGGGAAGCGTGTTGGCGGCCATCACCACCGCGATGAACAGGCCTGCACTTGTCAGCACCGCCAGCGCTGCGCCCCACAGGGCCGCGCGCTTCAGCCAAGCACGCCAGCGCGGCGCCGGCGATTTGCCGGAGCCGGGCGATGCCTTGTGGGCGCGCGCCTCGCGCATCGCTGCTGCACGCCGCGCGCCGCGCTCCCCCTTGTCCTGTCTTGAATCGCCCCGTCTCGACATGATTTCCGGATCGGTCCCCGCACGCGGTTAAGCAAGTGGCGGCCCATGCATAGGCCCGTTCTAACCCTGCGTGAACAGGGGCAGAGGCGCGTGTCCCCGCCTGATGTCCTGCTCAGCCCTGTGCCGGCGTAAAGATCAGCGCGGCAGAATTGATGCAGTAGCGCAAGCCGCCATGCTCGGGCGGGCCATCGGGGAAGACATGGCCAAGATGTCCGCCGCATTTGCCGCAGCGCACTTCGGTGCGGATCATGCCGTAGCTGACATCGCGGTGCTCTTCGATCACTTCATCGCTGGCGGGCCGCGTGAAAGCGGGCCAGCCGCAGCCGCTGTTATACTTGGCGGTGGAATAGAACAGCTGCGTGCCGCAAGCGGCGCAGTGATACTCCCCTTCCTCGTAGAACTTGTCATATTCGCCGGTGAAGGCCCGTTCGGTGCCCGCCTCGCGCAGGACGTGATATTGCATCGGGGTCAGCCGCTCGCGCCATTCGGCATCGGTTATGGTGCGGGGATCTTCGGTCATCTTGTCGCCTCTCCTGTTGGCGCTGATATCGGATTGTCTCAGGCCATCCGCAAGGCCGAACGGCCGCCGCGCCTTACGCCGCGAAAGCCAAATGGGCTGGAGGGCCAGCGCCCGGGGTCTGGCAGCAAACCCGAAACCGCGAGGATTTCCTCCGCCGGAAGAGGTGCAGAGGACAAGCAACCCTAACCATCCAGCAGGGCATAATGCGCCGGTGGCTTGATCACGTCCATGCGTTCGGCAAGCAGCGGGCGAAAGCTCGGGCGGCTCTTGAACACGGCATACCAGCCGCGCGATTGTTCATGGCCCGTCCAGTCGATTCCGCCGAGGTAATCGGCGACCGAAATCTGCGCCGCGGCCGCGAGATCGGCCATGCTCATGGTCGAGCCTGCCACCCACGGGCGGTTGTCGATCAGCCAGTCAAGATAATCAAGGTGGCCATGCGCCAGCTTCATCGCCTCGCGCAGCACGCGGCTGTCGGGCGGCTGGCGCAGCACCAGCCGCTTTTTCATCCGCTCCGACAGCAAGGGCGCGGTGACATCGGCGTAGAAATTCTCGTCGAACAAAGCCACCAGGCGGCGGATCTCGGCGCGCTGGGCAGCGGTGCCATTGATCATCGGCGCGTGATCGACAGTTTCCTCGAAATATTCGGCAATCGCGCGGCTATCGGCGAGCACGAGGCTTTTCTCCTCGTTCACCGCGACGGGTGTGCGGCCTGCCGGATTGAGATTGAAGAACAGATCGCTCGCCGCCCAGGGGTCTTCGCGGCGCAGATCATAGGGAATGTTCTTCTCGCTCATCAGCAAGCGGATCTTGCGCGAGAAAGGGCACAGCGGAAATTGATAAAGCAGCCACATCGTGCCCCACGCTGTGCCCGAATTGGCGGGGCAAATCCAGCGGGATGGGCGGGCGCGGCTGTGGTTATAGACCGGCGGAGCGCTTCACGGCGAGACAGGCGGGCATCATCGCGGCAATCCCCGCATCGCCTGCGGCCTGCAAGCGTTCGAACTCGCGCGCAACGATCGCGAGCAGCGCCTCACGATCAAGGCTGCGCGCCTCCATCAGCCCGGCCATGGCCTGCACGAAAAACTCGCGCGCGCCGCCCGTTTGCATATCGGGCCATTGCGCGCCCCTTGCCTCGCCGGCCTTCTGCCACTGGCCGACGATCGCAAAGGCAAGGGCGCAGCGCGGCCCTGTCGCCTCGATGACAGGCAGCTGGGCAAGATCGGTGACAGGCGGCGGGGCGGGCGCGGCTTGCACCAGCAGGGCGGGGGCAAGCGCCGAAAGGAAAGCAATGGGCATGCCCTCTTCTATGCCGCCAAAGCTGAACCTTTGGCTACCGCCAATCCTGGCGCAGATGACGATTGCTGCGCGCGGCGATCCGTCCTAATCCGCAACCTGTCTTATGAGAGGAGACAGGTTTATCATGTTCAGTCACATTATGGTCGGCACCAATGATTTTGAGCGCGCCAAGGCGTTCTATGATGCGGTGCTGGCGACGCTCGGCGTGAAGCCGGGGATGGTCAACGTGGCGGCGACCGGCCACAAGCGCGCCTTCTGGGTGCATCCGGGCGGGATGTTCGGCATCAGCGAGCCGATCAATAATGAACCCGCCACCGTCGCGAACGGCTCGACCATCGGCTTTGCCTGCGACAGCCTCGAACAGGTCAAGGCATTCCACGATGCGGCGGTGGCAGCCGGCGGCACCTCGATCGAAGACCCGCCCGGCCCGCGCACCGGCCCGATGGGGACACTGAACCTCGGCTATGTGCGCGATCTGGATGGCCACAAGCTGTGCATGCTGCACCGGGCGGGCTGATCACCGACTGAGTTCGAACACCGCAAACTCGGCGCGCCAGTTTGCCCCTGTCGCGCCGATTTGCTGGTCGCCGGAAAAGAACCACGCCTGCTCGACCTTCGCGCCTTTGAGCTTGGCCAAGTCGCGGAAATCCTCGACGGTGACGTGGTGGATGTTTTCGGTCTCATACCAGCTGACCGGCAGGGCGCGGGTTACCGGCATACGTCCGCCGAACATCAGCGCCGCGCGGGTGCGCCAGTGGGCAAAATTGGGGAAAGAGACAAAGGCCCGCCGGCCGACGCGCAGCAGCTCATCCAGCATCCTGTCGGGCCGCGTGGCGGTTTGCAGCGTCTGGCTGAGAATCGCGTAATCAAACGCCTTGTCCGGGTAATCGGCAAGATCGAGGTTGGCATCACCCTGCACCACGCTGAGGCCGCGCGCCACGCAGCGTTCGACGAGCGCGCCATCAAGCTCCAGCCCTCGCGCATCGCAGCTCTTGCGGCTTTCCAGTTCCGCCATCAGCGCGCCGTCGCCGCAGCCGATATCGAGCACCCGGCTGCCAGGCGCGACATTGGCAGCAATCGCAGCAAGATCGGGGCGCAAGGTGCTCATGCGAGGAACCCCTCCACCACGCGGTCAAGCTGGTCGTGCTCCAGCAGGAAGCTGTCATGCCCGTTGGGCGCCGAAAGCTCCACAAAACTCACTTTGGCACCCGCCGCATTGAGCGCATGCACAATATGACGGCTTTCCGCCGTCGGATAGAGCCAGTCCGTATCGAAGCTGACAATGCAGAAACGCGCCTGCGTACCCCGGAAGGCATCGGCCAGCTTGCCGCCATGTTCCTCGGCAATATCGAAATAATCCATCGCGCGGGTGATATAGAGATAGGAATTGGCATCGAACCGGCGCGTAAAGCCGCTGCCTTGATACCTGAGGTAGCTTTCGACCTGAAACTCGGCATCGAAATTGAAGCCCTTGGCCTCGCGGTCCTGCAGGCGCCGGCCGAACTTCTCGGTCAGCCCGGCCTCGGAAAGATAGGTGATGTGCGCGGCCATGCGGGCCACGGCAAGGCCATTGTCGGGCTTTGCATCAGCCGCATAATAATCTCCTCCGGCCCAGGCCGGATCGGCCATGATGGCCTGCCGGCCCACCTCGTGAAAGGCAATGTTTTGCGCGGAATGGCGCGCGGTGGAGGCAATCACCAGCACCCGCGCGGCGCGCTCGGGCCAATTGGCGGCAAGGCTCAAGGCCTGCATCCCGCCCATCGATCCGCCGACCACGCCATGCAGCTTGTCGATTCCCAGGCCGTCCAGCAGCGCGACCAGCCCGCGCACCATGTCGCGGATGGTAATCACGGGGAAGCGCATCGCGTAAGGCGCGCCATCGGGCGCGAGACTGGCAGGGCCGCTTGATCCCATGCACGAGCCAATGACATTGGCGCAGATGACGAAGAAGCGGTCGGTATCAATCGGCTTGCCCGGGCCGACCATGCGTTCCCACCAGCCCGGCTTGCCTGTTATCGGGTGCTCGCTTGCGACATATTGGTCGCCGGTCAGCGCATGGCACACCAGCACCGCATTGCTCTTGTCGGGCGCAAGCGTGCCATAGGTGCAATAAGCAATCTCACAAGGTTCAAGCACCTGACCGCTATCGAGCGGCAAGGCGTGAGGGATCAGGAACACGGCAGAAGGGTTCGACACGTGACGCTTTGCAAAAAAGGAGGTCTGCACCGCGGCGAGCTCGGCACGACCGGATTTTTTCTGAGAACGCCCCTTAACCGCAAGGCCCCCGCTTGTCGAAGGGCTGTTTTTCTATAAGCGGGCCTTGTGATGAACACCGCACCTCAGCCCAAGCCCTATATCCTAGGCATCCATGCCTATCAGCCCGGCACATCGCAGTCGGCGAGCGGCAAGCCGCTCGTCAAGCTTTCGGCCAATGAAAACCCGCTTGGCACGAGCCCACAGGCGCTCGCGGCGCTCACCGCGGCCCGCAGCGAGGCGGCGACGTATCCCGATCCCGATTCGCGCGCCCTTCGCGCCAAGATCGCCGCGGTGCACGGACTTGATCCGGCGCTGGTGGTGTGCGGGACGGGTTCGGATGAACTGCTGAACCTTGCAGCCCAAGGCTTTGCCGGAGCAGGCGATGAAGTGCTGTTCAGCCGACACTCCTTTGCCGTTTACGATATTGCCGCAAGGCGCTGCGGGGCGCACCCGGTCGAGGCGCCCGACACCGCTTTCACTGCCGATGTCGATGCGCTGCTCGCCGCCGTGACAGAACGCACGCGGGTGGTGTTCCTCGCCAACCCGAACAACCCGACGGGCACCTGGCTGCCCCCGCAGGAAGTCGCGCGGCTCCACGCGGGCCTGCCTTCGGATGTGCTGCTGGTGGTGGACGAAGCCTACGGCGAATATGTCGCGCCCGAATACCAGTCCTGCGCCTTCGAGCTTGCGGCGCGGCATCCCAACGTGCTGGTGACGCGCACTTTTTCCAAGATCTATGGCCTTGCCGCCGAACGCATCGGCTGGGCAACCGGCGCTGCCCCGCTGATCGATGTGCTGAACCGGATTCGCGGGCCGTTCAACGTGACGGCAAGCGGACAGGCGGCGGCCGTGGCCGCGCTGGACGATCAGGCTTTCGTCACGGCAAGCCGTATCCACAACGCCAAAGAGCGCGCGCGCCTTGCCGAGGTGGTCGCGATGCTCGGCAATCACGGCCTCAGCTTCGTGCCGTCTGAGGCGAACTTCCTGCTGGTGCTGTTTGAAGGCAGGATCACCGCTGCGGCTGCCTTGGAGGCGCTGGGCGAGGAAGGCTATGCGGTGCGCCACCTGCCGGGCCAAGGCCTGCCGCAAGCGCTGCGCATCACCATCGGCAAGTCCGAAGACATGGTGCGCGTGGCGGCGTGCCTCAAACGCCTGTGCGGAGAGGCAGCATGACACCGATCCACCGCGTCGCGATCATCGGGCTGGGGCTGCTTGGCGGCTCGATCGGGCTGGCGATCAGGGCGCGCGTGCCTCAGATCACCACCACCGGCTATGATCGCTCTGCCGAAGTGCGCGCCGAGGCAGCCGCGCTCGGGCTGGTCGGCGTGGTGCATGACACGCCCGAGGCGGCGGTGGCCGATGCCGATCTCGTCATCCTGTGCGTGCCGGTTGGCGCGATGGAAGAAGCCGCGCGCGCGATTGCGCCGGGGCTCAAGGCCGGCGCGATCATCAGCGATGTCGGCTCATCCAAGCAGGCCGTTGCCGAAGCGCTCGCCCGGGCGCTGCCCGGTCACACGATCATCCCTGCCCACCCTGTCGCGGGCACCGAACAAAGCGGGCCGCAGGCAGGCTTTGCGACGTTGTTTGTCGGGCGCTGGTGCATCATAACGCCGCCCGAGGATGCCGATCCGGCAGCGCTCGATGCGCTCAGCGCGTTCTGGAGCGCGCTCGGCTCCAAGGTCGAGTTGATGGATGCCGCCCACCACGATCTCGTGCTCGCGGTAACCAGCCATATCCCCCACCTCATTGCCTATACGATCGTGGGCACCGCGAGCGACCTGGAGGATGTGACCGAAAGCGAAGTCATCAAATATTCGGCGGGGGGCTTTCGTGATTTCACCCGCATTGCCGCATCCGATCCGGTGATGTGGCGCGATGTGTTCCTGACCAACCGCACCGCCGTCCTCGAAATGCTCGGCCGGTTCACCGAGGATCTCACCGCGCTGCAACGCGCGATCCGTTCGGGCGACGGGGATACCCTGTTTGATCTGTTTACCCGCACCCGCGCAATCCGGCGTCAGGTGATCGAACAGGGGCAGGATGATGAACGCCCCGATTTCGGGCGCGGGCACGGGAAATAGGCGGCGCAGCGCGCCTACATCCCCCGCCAGATTTTGGCCGGCGCTGTGTCCTTTGCGCCAAGCCGTGCCGCGGTGCAGCGGGTAGGTCGGAAGCGGGCGGAATAGCACAGGCGGATTTCTTCGAGCCAGCCGCGCGCGTTCAGCTTCACACCGATGGCGGCAGGTGGCCAGCCGGGGTTTTCAGCGGCAAAGGCAGCCCGAATCGCGCCAGCCGTGAGATCGCGCGCGCGGCTCAGCCGATCATAATCGGGGATTTGCAGCGATTGCCACAGGATGCGGGTGACACCGAGATAGGTGGCCGGCCGCCGCGTCATGCAGGCGCCATGCTTGGCCCATTGCCGCGCCACCAGCCGGGCAGACGGCATCATGCACAGCGCCCCGCGCACTTCGGCCGGTGTCAGGCCCGCGCCCTGCTCGCACCATTGCGGCCAGCTTGCCCCGCTTTCGGGCCACAGGCCGTGGACGACGAGGCCGAAGCTGCCGTGATCGCCCGAACACTGGAAGGCGTGGGCGCGGCTACCCTCGCGCGGCTTGCAGAATTCAGGGCTCCACGACAGCGCCAGCGTATAGCCGGTGATCGCCAGCACGCGGCGCGGGCCATCGGGTGCAATGGCAGGAATGCTCGCGACCTTGGGCGCGCGGCATTGATAGGCCTGCGCCTGGACGGCGGCGGGCAGCACCAGCGCCAGCGCGGCGACAAGCCTATTCGAACACCGCAGGATCCACCTCCGCCTCGCGCGCGAACCATTGCTGGCTGGCGGGCAGGAACAGCATGATGACACCCAGCACGGCAAAGGCGAAGCTGACCAGCCCTTCGCCCTCGCCGCCCGCCTCGCCCATCAGGCTGGCAGCGCTGACAAAAGCGCCGGGCGCTTTCAGCACCGTCATCGCGCTCACCAGCCAGCGCGCAAACGGCGCCGCGATCAGCCACACCATCGCCAGCGGAATGAGCGCAATCGTCAGCCACGAGAACAGCCAGATGATCACCCAATCACGGCTCCACGGGAAATAGGGATAGTCCACCTGCAACCGCGTTTCGGTGAGGCCAAGCTGGCTGATGCCATCAAGGAACGGCACCAGCGCGGCGGTGAGAAAGGCGGCAGCGAAGATATTGATCGGCGTCGGGCGCGGCTGCGACAGCGGGATCATAGCGGCCGGAAATCGAGACCGATGTCGGCGGCCGGCGCGCTCTGGGTCAGCCGCCCGACCGAGATGTAATCAACCCCCG
Source organism: Erythrobacter sp. (assembly GCA_046296155.1). GTDB lineage: Bacteria > Pseudomonadota > Alphaproteobacteria > Sphingomonadales > Sphingomonadaceae > Erythrobacter. The sequence goes on from JBKBLW010000004.1 coordinate 55,912, forward strand.
ATGCTGCCTTGGCCGCGATGGTATCAAGATTGACCCCCCCGCTCGCCTCGGTCGGCACGCGGCCTGCCACCAACTCCACCGCCTCGGCAAGGGTTTCAGGATCCATATTGTCGAGCAGCAGGTGATGCGCGCCCGCCTGCAATGCGGGTTCGATCTGATCGAGCGTGTCGACCTCGCAGATAATCCGTGCCACGCCCGCCTCGCGCGCCCGGCGCACGGCCTCGGCCACGCTGCCAGCGACCGCGACGTGATTATCCTTGATCATCGCCGCATCCCACAGCCCCATGCGGTGGTTCTGCGCGCCGCCCTGACGGGTCGCGTATTTCTCAAGCAAGCGCAGGCCCGGCAAGGTCTTGCGGGTGTCGAGCAGCGTGCAGGCGGGGTTTCCCCCCGGGCCCCGCATCGCGGTGACATAGGCGTGGGTGAGCGTGGCAATCCCGCACAGATGCTGGAGCGTGTTCAAGGCGCTGCGCTCCGCCGTCAGCAGTGCCCGGGCCTTGCCTTCGATATGCATGAGATCAGTGCCCGCCGGCACCTGGTCGCCATCATGCACCAGCAGCGTGATCGTGCAATCGGGATCAAGCGCGCGGAAGAAGGCCTCGGCCAGCGGGAGCCCGGCGACGACAATCGCATCGCGGCTGTCCATCACGCCCGAAAAGCGCGCCGCGGCGGGGATCACGCTATCGCTGGTGACATCGCGCCCGCCGCCGGGCAGGCCCTCACCCAGGTCTTCGGCCAGCGTTTCGCGGACGAATTTGGCAAGATCAAAGCCGGGCAGGGTAAAGGTGGTCATGGAGACAATCTAAAGGGTCGCGCAGCGACCGCAAGGGCGACCGCCCGCCCGCAGGTGCCCGAAGCGTAGCAAAGGAACAACACCGAGGATGAGCGCGCGCAGGCGCGCTCCCCAGGATCAATGCACGAACCGCGCCACCACGTCCCGATAGCTGCGCGACACCTTCACCTCAGCGCCCGATTCCAGCACCAGGAAGCATTCGCCATTGGTGTGCGGCTTGACCTGCCGCACCAGATCAAGGTTGACGATGGTCGAGCGGTGGACACGCTGGAACTTGCGCGGATCAAGGCGGCGTTCCAGGTCTTTCATGGTCTCGCGCAGCACCAGCGAATTGTCCCCGGTGGAAATGATCATGTAATCGCCCGCGGCCTCGATATGTTCGATGGTATCCACCTCGACGCGGAAGATCTGCCCGCGATCCTTGACATTGATGAGCTTTTCGAAGCGGTCCGAGGCATCAACCGCCGGGGCTGCCGTTTCGGCAAGGTCGGCCGCCAGGTCGGGGGCGACTTCGGCCAGCACATCGCGCAACTGTTCGGCATTCTCGGCGGATTTCTTCTCGGCAAGACGCTGGCGCACGCGTTCGATGGTGTCGGCAAGCTTTTGCTCGTCCACCGGCTTCATCAGGTAATTGACGGCATTGGCTTCAAAGGCGCGGATTGCATGTTCTTCGTAAGCCGTCACGAAGACGAACAGCGGGGGTTCAATATCCATCACGCCCTTGACCACCGAAAAGCCGTCAAATCCGGGCATCTGGATGTCGAGGAAAACGAGGTCGGGCTTTTCGGTCTTGATCTTGCGGATTGCCTCGCGCCCGTTGGCGCAGGTGTCGATGATCTCGACATCCTCGAACGGCTGGAGGCGCAGCTGAAGGCCCTGAATGGCGAGTTTCTCGTCATCGACGAGGATGGTGCGAATGGTCATGCTCTTATGATCCCGTGGAGCGCTGGGGATTGAGGGGGATGACCCGTCCCGATTCAGCGCCGGAAGCTCGGGACGGGGTGGCCGCAGCATGAGCGGGGGCTGCCGCCTCGGGCGTGGCCGCCCGGACATAGGGAATTTCGATGAGGACAGTAAATCCGCCGCCCGCCTCGGAGCGGGTCTCGAACAGCTGGGCATCGCCATAGGCCTGAATGAGCCGGTTGCGGATATTGGCAAGCCCGACGCCGGTCGAAACCGGACGGCCCGGCTCGGTGATGGCACGCATCCTGTCGGGGGCAAGCTGATCAAGCCGCAAGGGCTCCTCGACGCCTGGGCCGGTATCCTCGATGGTGATCCTCAGGCGTTCGCCAATCACCCGCGCGCTCACCGAAATGCGCGCGCCTTCCTCCTGCGGGGTGACAGCATATTTGATCGCGTTTTCCACCAGCGGTTGCAGCAGCATCGAGGGAAGCTGCGCCGCCAGCGCGGCATCCTCGATCTCGAAATGGGTCCGCAGGCGTTCTTCGAAACGCATGCGCTCAATATCGAGATAGAGCTGCAAGGTCTCGATTTCCTGCGCCAGCGTGACAAGGCTGCCCGGCTCGGTGATGAGCGTGTGGCGCAAAAAACCCGACAGCCGCGTCAGCATCGCATTGGCAGGCTCGGTCTGTTTGAGGAGCACCAGCGTCGAGATCGAATTGAGGGTGTTGAAGAGGAAATGCGGGTTGAGCTGATAGCGCAGCATCGCCAGCTGCGCGGCGGTGGTCTGCGCCTCGAGCCGTTCCAGCCGGTCGGCCTGTTCTTCGACAGTGAGGAAGTAATTGATCGCGTAATAGAGCGCGCTCCACCCGCCGAGCAGCGTGAGCGGGAACAGGATCAGCGCGATGAAGCGCTGGGCAAAGGTCACATCGCGGGTGCCCGAATAATAGATGCCCTGCACCCAGGCATCGATCGAGGCATGGCAGATCACCGCCACCACCAGCACCAAGGCCGTCACCCCCCAGGTCACCAGCGGCCGGCGGCGGATCAGCTGGCGATAGATCACCGACAGGATGCAGCTGATCGAAAAGCCGGTGAAAGTCGTCAGCAGGATCAGCACCAGCACGCTGGGCGGCTGTCCGCTGACAATCTGGGATGCGCCGCGCAGCACGAAGGCGCCCCCCCAGCCCGCCAGCTGGAGGTTCCAGAACGCCCGGTTCTTGCTCGCAAAGAACGGCGCGGGCTGGATCGCAAGAACTGCCATGGCTTTCGAGCCTAGCCGATTTTCCGGCAGCCTGCACCGCCTTTCGCGCCCAGCGCGCGGGCACGCCTCGCGGATATGGCACTGCTGATCGCACGAGGGGTAAAGATCATCGGCCTTGGCCGGGATCGATTTCGCGGCGGAAATGCCGGGCCCAGTCGGCACGGCCCTCGCGCATGGTGACTTCGGCGATCAGCGGCAATTCCTCCTCGATCGCGCGGGCCCGCTTGGGCCAACCATCATGCGTGGGCAAGCGCAGGATCTTGACCGAGTGGCGCGGCCCCCACGCTTTCATGAAGCGCACCGCAGCGTCCGGTTCATAGCCGGCATTGGCAAGCAGCCAGGGGATCAGCCGATCCGCCTCGCGCTCGGTACGCTTGACCTTGGCCCAGGCGCGGCCATTGCGGTCAAGCCATTCGGCGTGCCCCAGCAAATTATGCGCCAGCTCGTGGGCGACAAGGGCGGCAAACATCGCGTCTTCATAGGCAAAGGCGGGAAAATCCATCCCGATCACCACGCGCGCGCCGTCGGCCACTGCCGCTGTGCCCTCGCCCATCAGTTCAAAGCGTGTGGCGCACACCTCCACCGGCTGCACGCGCGCCGCGCCGCCATCGGCAAAGCCAACTTCGATGCTGGCATGTTCAGCAAGCAGCGCATCAATATGATCATGCGCGCGCGCCACGCGCTGCCAGTCCATCCGTTTGCCGTGCGGCCATTCATTGGGATCAAACCGCCCCAGCCGCACGATCTCGCGGTTGCGGGTAAAACCGCCTGCGAGCGCGGCCGGCGAGCCCTTGGCCGCGGTCTGCACCGCAAAGTCGCCCCTGAGATCAAGTGCTGCGCGCGCGATATCTGGCCTGCCATAGCTCGCGGCGTCCTGCAATTGCAGGCCGATTGCGGGAATCACGCGCGAACAGAACCCGGCATTGCCGCGCACCAGCTGCCAGCCGATATCCTGCAAGCGCTGGTCGAAATCCTGAAACCGCGCAATGGCAGCGCGTTCGGCAGCCAGATTGATATTTGCCGGCTCCTGCGCGCTTGCCAGCGGGCCGACACTCAGCGCGGCGAACAGGGCTGCAAACCGGAGCGGCACCAGCTGTCGCAGGATGCACCGGACTGGGCGGGCTGTGGCTCTCACCGGCTTGGGCTCTCGCGGGGGCTGTCAGCTGTCACCGCTCTTGGCAAGAGCCGCCTTGAGCGCATCCGCCCCGACTGCGCCGCCAATCGGCTGCTTGCCCGCGATCCACGCAGGCGTGCCGGAAAAGCCCATCGCGCGGGCGAGTTCGGCATTGCGGGCAAGTTCCACTGTCACCGGCTCGGAGGCTGCATCGGCCTCGGCGCGCGCCAGGTCGAGCCCGGCGGCTTGCGCTGCGGCCTTGGCATCGCCGATGCGGAACATGGCTTCGTGGAAAGCGCGGTACTTGCCCTGCATCGCAGCGGCGAGCGCCATGCGCGAGGCAACATCGCTGCCTTCAAAGATCGGCCATTCGCGGATCACCACTTTCAGATCGGGATCGCCCGCGATCAGTTTCTGCACATCCTCGAGGCTCTTTTCGCAATAGGGGCAATTATAGTCGGTGAACTCGACCAGCACCTTGCTGCCTTCCGGGTTGCCGAGCACCGCGCCGGGAAAGGGCACGAACACCGCATCATCAACTTCGGCCAGGCGCTTTTGGGCTTCCTGCGCTTCATAGGCCGAAACCATCTGCGGCAGCATGTCGGGATTGGCGAGCAGAAAGCTGCGGGTGCGATTATCGGCCAAGCCCGAATAGGACCAGATCGCGGCCCCCAGAAAACCGCAGGTCAGCGCGAGGGCAGCCGTGAGCAAGGTCTGGCGCAGGCCGCCCGCCGGATTGGTGGTGGTGTCAGTCATCGGGAAACAGCCTTAGCGCTGCTTGCGGACGCGTTCCAGTTCGGCGCGCGCCTGCAAGCTGATATCCTGTGCGCGGATCCAGTCGGGCGAACCATAAGGCAAGCCGGCCTCTGCCGCCTGCGCGTTACGCAAGGCTTCGGGATAGCGGCGGTTCATCACCTGCTGTTCGGCGCTGGCAAGGCGCGCGCGCGGAATATCGCCGCGCTCGGCATAGACGACCCCCAGTTGATACCATGCGAAGGGATTGTAGCGATCGCGTGCAACCGCAGCGCGCAGCACGCGTTCGGCCTCGCCATGAAAGCGGCTGTCTTCGGTGGCAATCAGCGCATGGCCGTAGATCGAGGCGATCAGCGGGTGATTGCGCGTGAGTTCGGTCGCACGCTGCAAAGGCTTCAGCGCGTCGCGCGGGCGGCCCGATTCCAGCAGCACCTGCCCTTTCAGTTCGAGGAAATAGGGATTGTCCGGCTCGCGCAGCAGCAGCGCCTCGACCTCGGCCAGCGCTTTGTCCATCTGCGCGTCCTTGTGATAGGCATAGGCGCGGGCATAGCGCGCAGCGATGGTGGTATCGCTCGGCGGGAAGAATGCCAGCGTGCGGCGCGGCTCGGCAAGGTAGCCGTAAAGCTTGGCGCGCACCCGGATGAAGCGTTCTTGCAGTTCGGCATCATCGGGCGCGTTCCATGCCGGGTCCTCTTCAAGGAGATCGCGCAGGGTCTGGATACGCTCGCCCGTGAGCGGGTGCGTGCGCATATAGCTCGCCTCTTGCGACTGGCTGAAACCGCGGCGGATTTCATTGCTGCGCAGCCGTTCGAAAAAGCGGATCATGCCGCGCCCGGAAATCCCCGCTCCCGAAAGGTAGCGCGCACCGGCGAGATCGGTGGCGGCCTCCTGATCGCGGTTGAAAGCGAGAAAGCTGCCCATCGCCGCGGTCTGCCCTGCCAGCACCGCGCCCATGGCCGCCTCCGGCGCGCCCGCAAGCGCCGCGCCGACCCCGATCAGCAAGGAAAGGATGCTGATGCCTGTCGCTGTCTTGGTGCGTTCTTCAAAGCGGCTGACATGGCCTGCGGTGATGTGGCCGATTTCGTGCGCGATCACGCCTTGCACCTCATTGGCAGTATCGGCTGCGTTGAGGAGTCCGGAATGGACGAACACCACCTGTCCGCCGGCCACAAAGGCGTTGATCGAGCTATCATTGATCAGCACCAGCTCAAGATTGCCCTGCTCCAGTTCGGAGGCCTCGACGAGCGGAGCGGCAAGATCGATCAGGAATTGTTCGGTTTCGGCATCGCGCAGGATCGACTGGGCGGCAATGGGCTGCACCGCGAGCGCGGCGGTTGCCAGCGCGGCGAGCGCGCGGGCCATGAGGCGAAGCGGTGACAAGAGGTGCGCGGCAAGCATCGGGCGGCAGCTTTACAGGGTTTTGCCCTGAACTGAAACTGAAGCAAGCCGCGCCTTGCAGCCCGCCTTAGCCCACCAGCTTTTTGGCAGCGCGTTCGATCAGGGCAATATCTTCGGGCAATTCGCCAAGGATTTCAACGCAGCCCACCTCGTCGCGGCGCACCAGCACCAGCGCGAATTCGGGGCCGCCGCCATCAAGTGCTTCGAGCGTCATCGCTTCGAGTTCACGCAGTGCCTGGGCAAGCGCTTCGCGCACTGCGCCTGCTGGCGCGATCTCCTTGCCGGTTTCGCCGCGGCGCAGGCGCCGTTCCGCCTTGACCACCGCCTTGAGGCCGCCGTCATACTCTTCAAGGAAGCGGGCAAGCGTGCCGCGTTCGAGCGTCAGGCGGTGCGCGTGGCTGAGCACGGCGGCATATTCGGTCAGGCGAGTCTTGTCGTAATCGGGGCCGAACACCAGCTTGACCACGGGGGTCATGGGTGCGCGTTCCTGCACGGTGAGGCCTGCCTCGGCGATCAGTTCGGCATAATCCTCAGGCGCTGCCAGTGCAGCCAGCGAGAAATCATAGGCGCGGCTTACCGCGGCATACAGCGCCGAGCGGCTGCGATCCTCGGTTGTGCCGGCCGCATGGGCCAATTCCCGCGCGGCCGCGAGATAATCATAAAGGGTGGCATCGCCGCCCCCTGCATCATCGGCGATGAGCGCGTCGACCAAGCTTGCTGCGCAAAGGCCGCCATCGGCAACGGCTTCGTCCGGCATCAGTTCAACCGCGTCATGCGCGCTGCCGGAATGGTCTTCATCGCCCGATCTCTCGGGCTCACAGGCCATCGCGTCGGCCAGCACGAATTGCGCTGGGTCGATCGCTTTCTTGACGGGCGCTTCGATGTAATCCGCGAGCGAGGCAAAGGAATAGGAGGCGGTATCATCCTCCTCGCTTTCGTCCTCCTCGTCGTAATCATCATCAAGCGCGTATTGGGCAAAATCGAGCGCGGCGGCATCCGCGCCGAATTGCGGCACGGGCATATCGTCATCCGCGCCGTCCCCATCGCCAGCGCAGGCGAGCGGGGCGATATTGGCAAAATCATCGGCGCGCTCGCCGGCAGGCGAATCAGCCCAGGTGGTGAGCGCATCAGGCGCGCGGCGCGGCAGTGCGGCCTCGTCAGCTTCCTCTTCGGCCAGCGGTTCCACCAGATCGAGCGCCTGATCGATCTCCAGCAGCAATTCATCGGCGGCAACCTGATCGGCGATTTCCTTCCAGTTGATCACCCCCAGCAGGAAATCGATCACCTCGCCGTCGCTCGAATAGGGCAGCAGAATGCCGCGATAGAGCGTTGCGGCGCCATACTGGCTGACGAATTCCGCCTCGAACCCGATGGGTGCGTGATTGGCGAGGATCTGGAGATAGTGATCGGTAATCCGCGACAGCAGCGACCGCGGCGGCACATCGGAAAGCCGCGCGATGGTGCCAAGGCTGCCGCATTCGGCAGCCAGCCGCTCGCCAAGATAGCGCACCGCAGGGTCTTCGATGCCATCGGTGAAATCGATCAGCACGCTGTAGGGGCCAAAATCATCGAGGCCGGCAAGATCAAGCTCGTCGATCAGCGGGAATACCCGCTCGCCCAGCTGGCCCGCCCAGTGATTATAGGCGCGCACCTGCATCCGGCGCTCGTCCTGACCGATGTGATAGGGCGGCAATGGCGCTTCGGCGGTCGTGCCCGCGCCGGCTGCATCGTCATCATGGCGCAGCGCGTCATCAAGACTGGCAGCATCGCCCGGCTCGCCCGAACCGAAAGTGCTTTGCAAATTGTCCATCGCCGCTGTTTGCCCTTTTCCGAGATCTTGGGGGCAATGTGGCGCGGCGTGGTAAATATAGTGTTAAGCGGGTGGGCAGCTCGTTGCAACTGGCTGTTCAATCAGAGGAAATAACGCATCTTGATCGTCAGGCGCTGAGGCTTCTCACCGTGATCGAACACCGCATCGCGGAACTTGGGCGGGCTCATCCGCACTGGCGCATCGCGCGAGAAGCCATAGCCCTCCTTGGGCATCATGCCAGCGGCGCGATCTGCTTTGCCGTTGTTGTTTTCATCGTGCAGCAGCGCAATCGCATAGCGCCCCGGCTTCACCCCGGTGAAGCGGATCTCGATGGTCTCGCCTGCGGCAACCACTGCGCGGTGGGATTCGGGGTCTTTGATGCACTTGGGGAAGACATCGGCGCGCGCTGTCATGCAGGCCCGCACCACGCCCTTGGTGTTGCGCAGGTCTGTGACCGTGATCACCACCTCACCAGCCTGGGCCGGGGCGGCCCCTGCCGCTCCCGCAGCACCGGCAAGACACAGCGCCGCAAGCCCTGCGCGCGTCACTCCGCCGGCATCCCTGCGGGAGGGCGCGGATGGCGCGCTGCTCCCTCGACCATGCGGCGCGAGAGGCCCTTGTCGGTGCCGCACAGCTTGTCCCACAAGCGGAAATAGAGCGCATAGTTGCATTGGTAATCCTCGTGATGCCGCTCGTGATGGCTGGCGGTTATCAGCCATTCCCCCAACCGGGAGTGAACCAGCCAGCGCGGGAACATCTCCCAGCCCATGTGGTTGGTCACCCCCATCACCGTGGCGATGGTAAGCACCACGCCAAGAGCCGAGAGATGAATAGGCACCACAAACACCATGAACGGGATGAGAACAGCCCCGCTCACTGCCTCAAGCGGGTGAAAGCTCATCGCGGTCCATGCGGTGGGCGGGCGGCTGTGGTGGTGGACGGCATGGGCCAGCCGGAACAGGCGCGGGCGGTGCATCGCGCGGTGGGTCCAGTAAAACCAGGTGTCCTGTGCAAACAGGTAGATAAGCACCGAAATCGGCCAATACCACGCAGGCAGCGCGTCCCATTCGAGCGCAATCTGGGTCCAGCCGAACTTGCGCCAGCCCCACAGCACAATGCCCGCCGGAACCCCGTAAATCGCGGCCGAGATCAGCGACCAGCGGATTTCCTTGCCGATCTGCACCTGCCTGCCCGCGTACAGGCCTGGCCGCATCCGGCCCGTCAGCCAGGCGAACAGGCCGCTGGTGAGAAAATAGCGCAGCGCCACGATCAAGGTCACGGCAAGTCCGGCGACCAGCAGCGCCAGCGGAATAGGCCAATGCGAAGGGATCATGCCGCGGACCATGGCGCAATTTGCGCGTTCGGGACAGCGCTTAAATCGTCGCAAGCCTCAATCGTGCGCGGCGCACAGCGGATCGGATGCCGCCGTATAGCGCCGCATCGCCGTGCGCGCGAGATGTTCGACCGCGGCCTTGCGCCGGGCGGCGGCAAGCGGCGCCAGCGGTGCGGGGCGCAGGATCTCGCCGTCATAGCCATCGGCTACGATCACACCGCAGGCCTCGGGCCGGAATGCCGCAGTCTCGAGCGGTGCGCGGTCGAGCCCCGGCGGCAGACCCCAGAAAAACCGGTCGCAATGATCGAGATAATCTGCCCACTTCACATCGCCGAGCAGATCGCCGCGCGCCACCTTGATCTCGACAATCACCACCTGCCCGCGCGCATCGATCCCCATCAGATCAGCACGGCGGCCATGGCGCAGCGGCACTTCGCCAAGGCACCAGATGTCATTGCGGGCAAACAGGCGGGCAATCCCGCGCGCAACCTCGGCAGCGCTGAGCGGCGAATCGGATGAGGCAGAAACTGGGTGAGCCATGCGCGGCACATGGAACATACAACGAACATCGGTCAAGCCGCGCATGCATTCAGGCAGGCGCGGAGGAAGCTGTCTCGCTGCTGGCCGAAGGGCTGAGCATGGCGCGCAGACCAGCCTGTGCCGCGTCCACCTCGCGCCACAGGGCAAGCGCTGGGACCTGCGGGTCGATCCCGCGGCCTGCCAGCACATCAAGCGCCGCCATGCCGGCCTGGAGCATCGCGGAAATATCCTCGACCCCCTGCCAGGCGAGCTCGCGCTGCCAATCACTGGCGCGTTCCAGCGCGCTGGCAAATTCAGACACGTCCTCGATCACCGGACGCCGGCCAACCGCGGCCAGTCCCGCGAGGCGCGCCGCATCGCTGCCGATCGCCTGCCAGCGGGCGATCATTGCATCAACCGGATGGCGCGCCGCAAATGCGGTCTGGCGCAGGTTTCGCATGTCATCAGGAGGAAGCGCGGACATGGGGCCACCCTTAGGCTGCGCGCCTTGAAGAATGGTTAAGGCACTCTTGCCGGATCCTGCTGGTGCGCCAAAGGCGAGGCGCAACGCAACAATTCGAGGCTAGCGCCGCGCCTACAGGCTTGCTAAGCGCGCCGGGCATGATCGGATTGCGCCCGCCGCAGCCGACCAAGGCACCCGTAGCTCAGCTGGATAGAGCGCTGCCCTCCGAAGGCAGAGGTCACAGGTTCGAATCCTGTCGGGTGCGCCAGCATTTACAGGCACTTAGCTTCCATTTACGGCCAGCGTTCAAGGACGAGTCAGCACCAAGTCAGCACCGGGTGAAAAATGCACCCGCAAAACGCCTTGCCACATCGGGCGCGGCTGGGCCTCGCGGTTGCTAGTATCTCTCGAAAACGCGGGAACACCGGGAACAGTGAGAACAGGCCAGCCAAGGCTCTGCAATTCCGTCGCTTTTCCTGTTCCCACGCCGGGCAATTGCTGTTCCCACCAGCGCGGCCAGTGGGAACACCACCCAGCCGCGTTAACGCGCCGGAAAATCGGCCACATTCGCACCGCGATCGGCGCGGCTGGCAGCCATATATTCCTCTCCTAGCTCCCCGGCACGGCGGGCCAGCCCCTCTGCAAGAGTGCAGATTGCCCGCAAGGCTTTAGCGGCAGGCTCATCGAGAAAGTCTTTATTGCCAGAGACAAGCCACGCCAGCGCCGCCAATTCCTCAGCATCGCTTTGCAAATCATCAAAGGCCACACTGGCCGTGTAAAGAGATAGGGCGGGCGGCTGGCGCTCCCCATTGCGCTGTTCTACGTCAAATTCAGCCATAATAACCTCCTGACAGGTTGTTGCGGTTAGGGCCGGGCGCTGTTCCCGCAGCGTTCCGGCCCGCTCCGATCATGCCCCCGCGCCCGGCTAGCCGTCAATAAAAGTCGTCATCGGGCTGCCAATCGCCGGGCTGCCATTGTGAGGTGGTCCATTCGTCATGCCCGGCCTTATCGGCCTCGGCCTCTGGCCCTGCTTCCTCATCATACTCCAAAATGCTGGCGCGGATCACATAGAAGGGCTGTGGCTTGTTCCCGGCCAATCGCACCTTTTTCTTGTGGCGGTTCCCGCTGTCTGCCCAAAGGTATCCGGCATCAGCTAGCGCCTTTGCGGCGAATTTGCGATCAAAGCCTTTCAGCACTTCATCCCAGCCCGCAGCGTGCAAGAGATAGACCGGCTCCATATCAATCGAGTGGAAATAGCCCAGCGTCACCAGCGATCGGGCCTCACCAGCGCGCGGGCTGGGGCTGTCGTCCTCATCATCCACCAGCCGCGCTGTTACAGTGCCAAAGCGCGCTTGATTGGCCGTGATCGCATTGCGAACCGCGATGATGACTTGCCGTTCCTCCATCAACCCGGTGCGCCCAAATCCCTCGGCCCAGCGCCCGAACAGCCAAAGGGCGGCAGCCTTCGCCGTTCCGGCTGGCCAAGGCAGCACCCCCAATTCGGCGGCCAGCTCGCCCGCCGCTGCCACTGCGCCAAAGCGCAACGCCGCCCGGTGAATCTGCCCGCTGTCACCGCCCCGCCGCGCCTCGGCCACGAAATCGGCCAGCAGCTCCCGCGCCCGCGCGCCACTCGGCTGGCCGCGCGCGATCATCCGGCGAACGAATAGAGGCCCGGCAAGGCCATAGTCCTTGGTCGCCGCTTCCTTGATCGCATCGGCAAATTCAGCAGCACCAGCCGCGCCGTGGAGCTGTTCAAATGCGCCCATGCCCGCGCCAGCATCGGCGGCAAGGTCAATCAACCGCAATTCCTGCCCGGCCATGGTGCGCTGGGCCATCCGCGCCGATCGCATATGATCGGCCAGCCCAATTTCTCCGGTGGATAGCACCATGACGCGCCACTCTGCCCGCTTCCTTAGCGCGCCATCCTGTTTAGCGCGGGCCTTCCCCTGCCCGGTGGCCAGCGCATAGGCAGCGTTGCCAGCCTCGGCTGGATCGACCAACGCCAGCTCATCAAGGATCAAGGCTGTTTCCGAATGGCCAAATGCCACACCCTCAAGAGCGTTGCCGGTGGCCCGCCAGCTCGAAGCGAAGCCCAGCGGGCCGCCGCCGCCCCATACCGATCCCGCAGAGGTCGCCAGCGTTGTTTTCCCCGATGATGACGCGCCGCGAAAATGGAAGCCGCCGCCCTCAAGGGCCAGCGCCCGCATGATCGGCCCCACAAAGGCCAATGCCAGGGCGAAAACCAGCAGGCGGTTCCCGATCGCCCGGCTGGCAATTCCGGCCTGCCAGCCCTCTATCGTGCCGCGCTGGCGATAGTGCAGCGCATCCCCGTTGCCGGTGAAATAGACAGGCTCCCCGTCGCCGCTGGCGATCACATCACCGGGAAGGGCGAACCGCTGACCATCAACCCAGCCCGTCCGCTGGGCCAGCGTCCACCGGCACGAATGGCCAACCTCGGCCAGAAACGCGGCAAAGCGATCAGCCTTGCCCCGGCTGGGGCTGATAAAGAGCCCTTCCGCCGCCAGCTCAGCCCGCACCGCCGCCGCTTCACTAGCCAGCCGGGCGCGCGGGATAACCATTTCTTTCCGCCGCCCGTCAAGGTCGCGGAACCGCACCAGCACCGCCCAATCGCCCCCCTCTGAATTGCGGGCGAGGCCCAGCACCTCAAAGCCATCGGCCAGCCGCACGTCATGTTCGCTGTCGCCCCGGCGCTCCGTGTAGAACAGGCCATCATTGGACAGTGTGAAGCCAAAGGGCAGCTTCACCGCGCCTCGGCTGGCCTCGGCCAGCGCACCGGCCAGCAGCTCGCCCAGCGCCTCCCGGCTCATGGTGGCCGGGAACCTATCGGCGCAATCCCAGCCGATCGGCAAGCCATCGGGCAGGGTGACGATTGCCACACCCTCAGCCCCAGCCGATCGGGCGGCCTCGGCCACCTCAGCCGCCGCTTGCACCCCCGGCGCATCGGCATCGGGCAGGATCACCACCCGCCGCCCGGCCAGCGGCTTCCAATCGGCCTTGCCCGCCGCCTTGCTTCCGCCCGGCCAAGTCATCGCCACAAAGGCGGGAAACAGCTTTGCAGCGGCATCGGCTGCCTTTTCGCCTTCCACCAGCAGCACCGGCACGGCTGGGGCTTTGGCCAGAGCGTCAAGCCGGTAGAGCGGGCGAGGAAGCGGCGGCGCTTTCCACCGCCAAACCAGCTTGCCCCCTTCCCGCCATAGGGTGCGCGGGCGCAAGTCCTTACCGCCCTCGGCCTTTTCGAAGCGCGCCACATAGGACAGCAACCGGCCATTCGCATCCCGATAGGCCCACACCTCGCCCGGCTGGCCCATGGTGGCGCTGGGCCGCCTTGGCTGGGGCGCATCATCGGGAACCGGCGCAACCCACTCCCCGGCTGGGGCGGCCTTTGCAGCCTTACCCTTCCCGCCTTGGCCCTTGCCCTCACCAGCCGCCACCGCCTCGGCCACCGCACCGAACGGATCCTTTTTCGTTCCCCTCACCACCAGCACCCCGCAACATCCGCGCCCACCAGCCGCCAACCGCCAGCATCAGCCGGGCGGAAATATGCCCCCGCGCCGCCGCTCCCACGGCCAAGCTGGCGGAAAGCCTCAGCTCGCACCCACTTGGAAAGTTTTGCCCGTCCTTCCAGCTCGGCCCGCACCGCAGCCGGAGAGATAGCCAGCCGCCCGGCAATTCGCCGGGCCAGTGTGTCAAGGCCCACTCGGTAGCGCGGCGGTGTGGCGCGGCGGCCCATAAGTGCAAGGGCCGCTTCTATTGCTTGCCGATCGCCTGCCCCGCGCGGTGTGGCCAGCGCGACGAAATACGCCCCATCATCTAGATCAGGCGCGCACCAGCTTGCCCCCAAGCGCGCGTAGGTTTGATGCAAGCGGCGCGCGATCGCATGGCTGGGAAAACCGCCAGGCTGGGTGCGCTCGAAATCAGTCACTACGTGTTCGGGCAGGCCCGCCAACAGCGCCGCCCGGCTGGGTGAAAGGCCCAGCAACAAGCGCAAAGCCGCAGCAGTGCGCGGGCCGGGCAATTCGGCCAATCTTTCCCAAGCGCGCTGGCGGCCCTCGGCGTCGATTCTGGCCCGCTCTGCCTCGCTCATGCCCATGGGCTAACCCCCATGCTTTCGGCCAGCCGAATTGCGGCCTCACGCTGGGGCAGCCCAGCGACAAAGGCGGCCAGCGCCACAAGGTCGCCGCCGCTGTCGCCAGTGGCGAAATCCGCCCACTTCCCGGTGGACAGGTTGACCTTGAAGCTGCCCAGCCGCTTGTCAGGCCGGTGCGGATTGCGGGCCACCCACTCATGGCCCTCGCGGCGGCCCTCTGGCAACAAGCCCCGCACCACGGCATCGGCGGCGCTCAGGGCAGCGGAATTGACGCGGGCAAAATCCACTCGGCTGGATCGCTCAGGCCCGCCGCTCATTGCACCGCCCCAGCATCGCCCGGCGATTGTGAGGTTGAAGCCATGGCAGAGGCGTTTGCCCATGCGTCTAGGTCGCCGCGCCGGTAGCGGATCGCCCGGCCTGCCAGCCGCACAAACACCGGCCCGCCGCCTGTCAGCCTCAGCTTGTTGAGTAGGGATGAGGAAAGGCCCAGATAGCGGGCCGCCTCATCGGTTTTCATGTAGGGAGTTTCATTGTCCATTGTGGCCTCCTGTTTCCGTAAGAGGCCAACTGAAATACGCTAAATCATCCGCTTGTCTGCAAGAGTGTAGTCCCCGCGAAAGGCATCATTTGCCGGTTTCGGGGGGACTTTCTTGGTCCCACAAGGCTTGCTGCATAGATTCTTGCGCCAAGCGATACTCAGTGCGGGCGCGCAGCTCATCGGCCGGCGCGTCCCATAGGCCTTGCCAGAATTTTGTCGCCTCCGTTTGCGCGGCCCGATACTCGCTCAGACCCAGCTTGATTTTGGAGACGGGCAGGCCGGTTTCCTCCCGAACAGTCCCGATCGCCTGTTTTTGGCTGGGCTTCCGCCCCGTCGAAACCGCCTTGCGGCCCATGAGTTGATAGACGCGCTTTGCCGCCGCGCGGCGGCGTAGCTGCCCCTTCGTTAGCGGCTTTTGCCGCTGCCACCCGTTTGCCGCCACCAGCTTCGGCGCGAACGCCAGCGAACAATCCCAATCGGGATCATCCGGCCCGGCGAAAAGGTCCCCGATCAAATTCAAGAACATCGTGGCAGCAAAGACCGCCTCCCGGCTGGCAACCGGCGATAGCTGCGGCCCGTCAAGCTCAGGGTCCCACCCAAGCCCGGTAGGGCACGGATCATCAAGGGCCGTATCCCCATAGGTCAAACGCGCGCGGCGTAGGGCTTGGGCCAGACTCCGCGCGCCATGGGTAAGGACGGCCAGCGCCTCCGCTTTGCCGTCAGCCTCACGATTCGCCGGGTCCTCCAATGCCGCGAAGGCCTCGCCCAGCAGCCCATGGATCATGCGAAGCTCCCCAGCTTCGCCACCATCGCCGCCGCTCATAATTCAGCCCCGCCGCTGCGGTGCGCGCGGGCAGGGGAAGCCACAAGCGCGCAATTTTCCTGCCTCGCGGCCCGCCGCCCTTGTGTTCCCACTGTTCCCACTCTGAAAATCGCAAGTGGGAACAAGCAGGATCGGGGAAAAGACCAGCCGTGGCAGTGGGTTAGAAAGAGTGTTCCCACTGTTCCCACTGTTCCCTTGCCTTTTTGCCTCTCTCGCCACTTGTCAGCTCGGCCAGACCGAAAACCGAACAAAAAGCGAGAGGTGCAAAAATTCCGGCCACTCTCGCGTTCGCCAGGCCTTCGGCTCCCGTATACGCGGCGAAGCCGGGAAGGACCCAAACGGCTGGGGCGATCATGGAAAATGTAAAATAATGGCCCAGCTCGCCGCGCCCCCTGTTGGATAGCGGCGCATCGGATTACCTGCCCGTGCAAGGCGTTGCAGCCAACCGCGCCCGGCGTTCGGAAATTCGCGGTGAATGAGAAAAAAAGCCGCGGATGATAGGGGCGGAGGTTCTCCGGCTTGGTCAGCCCCAGCCTTTTGCCCGCCCCCCTGCCTCTGGGCTGTTCGCCCTTCCTCTGTCCGGCTGGCCGCTGCCACCCACTTGGCTTGACACCAGATCGGGCCGAGGCTGGCCGAAGGGCTGCCCCACCCCCCTGCCTGCCCCTGAAAGGCCGCGCGCTTGTGGCCCCCTTCACCCTCTCCCCCGCGAGCGTCATGCCTTGCGGCCTTGCTTGGCCGTGGCGAGTCTCACCACCTCACCTGCCCTGGCAGAGAGGCCAGCCGCCGCCGCCGCTGCGATCCTGTCCGCCGCCTGTTTCACCGGATCATCCGCAAGGTGAGCATAGCGGGCCGTGGTCCGAACGTCCTTGTGGCCCAGCAGCTTCCCGATCACCGCCAGCGATTGCCCGCCACCAGCCGCGCCCACCGCGAGCGATGCATAGGTGTGCCGCAAGTCATGCAACCGCACATCGGCAAGGCCCGCTCTCTCCCGCACCGATTCCCAAACCCGTTTCGTTCCCGTCCAATGCAAGGCCGCTCCCCTGCTGGCCGGAAAGACATAGGGCGAGGGCGGCGGCAATATCTCACCCTTGGCCATCGCCTCGGCTTCCGCTGCGATCCGCTCGGCCTTGGCGCGCTCGGCCAGCTCGGCCAGCAGCGCCAGAGCTGGCGCACCGATCGCCACCACCTTGGCCCCTGTCTTGCTGTCCCGCAGCCTGAGGGCCGATCGCTCGAAATCCACTTCATCCCAGCGCAGCGCCTCAATCTCGCCCTTGCGCGCGCCGGTCGTCACCAGCAGCCGGATCACAGCAAGGCCCATTGCGCTCCGGCCCTCGGCCTCAGCCGTCGCAATGGCCTCGCCCAGCTTGGCCAGCTCTTGCGCGGAAAGGAACCGCTCCGATCGCCCATCCTTGTAACGCGCCACCCCATGCACCGGATTATCGGGCCGCAGCTTGTGGCGAACCGCAAAGGCGAAAATGCCGCCCAACAGGCCCACAGTGCGGCTGGCGGTTCCCTTGCCGCCGCGCGGCTGGGTGAAGGCGCGCGGTCCAACCCGTTCCCGCTTCACCGCTGTTTTCCCCGCCGCAACATCGCGCATGAACCGCTCCACATCGCCAGCGGTGACAGAGGAAAGCGGGCGCTTGCCCAGCAGCGGCTTGATATGGGCCTCTATCCGGTAGCGATCGGTTGCCAGCGTAGTGGCCTTTTTGCCGCTCGCCCCTTCCTCAAGGTAAAGGTCGCAGAGCTGGGCCACTGTCCGCTCGCCCCGCAGCCGCTTGCGCTCGCCTTGCGGATCACCGCCCAGCCGGGCCTCACTCAGCACCCTGCGGGCCAGCTCGCGGGCCTGTTCGGGCGTCAGCACCCCATGCCGCCCCAACGTAAATTCGCGCTGGGGTGCGCCTCTGCCAGTGCCAGCCCGATAGCTGGCAATATACGTCTTGGCCCCGGCTGGCGTCACTTTGAGGCCAAAGCCTTTCAGCTCGGCATCCCAAACCCGGTAAAGCCGCTCGCCCGGCTGGGCCGCATCCACGAGCCGCTTGGTTATCCGCTCGCCACCATTGCCGCTTGCCATTTGATCGCCTCCAGAGTCAGCACCGAGTCAGCACCATGTCAGCACCGCATCGGAATTTCAGAGTGACAGAATGACAGAGGATAGAAGAAAAAGCTAGGAAAATCGGGACTATAGGAAACAGAATGAAAAGGCGGGAAACAGGGGAAAAACCACCACGCCTGCCCTCCGAAGGCAGAGGTCACAGGTTCGAATCCTGTCGGGTGCGCCACCGCTTCGCGCTTTGCCTCAAGGGCTTACGCCCTCGACAAAACCGCTCGCGGGTTCGTTTTTCCCATCGACAAATCACAAGCGGGTTTTCGCGCTGCTGCACTGTGCTCAGCCAACGATGCCCCGAACTGGCGACTAGTCAGAGACTGAGCGCAGCATGCATCACGC
Organism: Erythrobacter sp.; assembly: GCA_046296155.1. Lineage (GTDB taxonomy): Bacteria > Pseudomonadota > Alphaproteobacteria > Sphingomonadales > Sphingomonadaceae > Erythrobacter. The sequence continues at coordinate 74,174 of JBKBLW010000004.1, forward strand.
TGCCGCGGCCGGCCGAGAGCGCCCCGCGCTCAGACCCGCCGGACAATCAGGTTCCGGATTTCGCTCATGTCCTCCATGGCAAAGCGCACGCCTTCGCGGCCCAGCCCCGAATCCTTCACGCCCCCATAGGGCATGTTGTCCACCCGGTAACTCGGCACATCATTGATCACCACGCCGCCGACATCCAGCCGGTCCCAGGCCTCGAACATCTGGAACAGGTCACGGGTGAAGATCCCCGCTTGCAGCCCGAACCTGGAGTTGTTCACCTCCTCCAGAGCCTCATCGAAATGGGCAAAGCGCTGCAGAATGGCGAGCGGGCCGAAGGCTTCCTCGTTCTTCGCCTTGGCATTGTCCGGCACGCCTTCGAGCAAGGTTGCCTCCAGCATATTGCCTCGCGTCAGGCCCCCGCCGCACAGCAGCGTCGCGCCCGCGGCCACGGCCTCGTCGATCCAGCCTTTGAGGCGCTTGGCCTCGCCATCGGAGATCATCGGGCCGATGAAGGTGGCGCGGTCCTTGGGATCGCCCGCGACGAGTTTTCCGGCCCGCTCCACCAGCATCGCCTTGAAGGCATCATAAACCGCATCGTGGATCAGGATGCGTTGCACCCCGATGCACGACTGGCCCGACTGGTAGAAGGCGCCGAAGATCACCCGTTCGAGCGCGTCGGCAAGGTTTGCATCCTTGTCGATGATCACCGCCGCATTGCCGCCCAACTCGAGCACGACCTTCTTTTTGCCCGCCCTGGCCTTCAAGTCCCAGCCCACGCCAGGCGAGCCGGTAAAGGAGAGGAGCTTCAGCCGATCATCCTCGGTGAACAGCTCCGCGCCGTCGCGGCTGGCGGGCAGGATGCTGAACGCACCTTCGGGCAGAATGTCGCATTCGGCCAGCACTTCGCCCATGATGATCGCGCCCAAGGGCGTCTTGGACGCGGGTTTCATCACGAAGGGGCAGCCGACCGCGATCGCAGGGGCGATCTTGTGCGCCGCGAGATTGAGCGGGAAGTTGAACGGCGAAATGAAGCTGCACGGCCCGATCGGCACGCGCTTCCACATCCCCTGATAACCGCGCGCACGCGGCGAGATATCGAGCGGCTGGACTTCGCCATAGTTCCTGACCGCTTCTTCGGCGGCGATGCGGAAAGTGTCGATAAGGCGCGTGACCTCGCCTTCGGCATCCTTGATCGGCTTGCCCGCCTCGACGCACAGGGCATAGGCGAGCTCGTCAAAGCGTTCGCGGAAGCGGCGGACGCAGTGCATCAGCACATCCTGCTTTTCGTAAGAGGCAAGCCGCGCCATTGGCTCGGCTGCGCGCACGGCGCCTGCGATCCCTTCCTCGATGATGTCAGGCGTTGCCAGCGCGGTGCGGAAGGCGATCTTGCCGGTGTATTTGTCCGTCACCGCAAGATCGGTGTTGGGCTGCACCGCCCTGTTGTTGAGGTAGAGCGGGTAGGTCTCCTTGAGCATGGGCATAGGCATGTCCTTCCCCCCTCCCGCAAGCGAAAGGGGAACTTGCGGGTCAAAGCTGCTTCGAGAGGCGCTTGATGTCGATGTTCAGGATCTGGTCGTTTTCGCTATAGTCCACCGGGCAATCGATCAGATGCACGCCGGGCGTGGCGAGGCAATGCTGGAGGAGGTCGGCAAGATGCGCCGACGATGTCACCCGGTGGCCGATTGCGCCATAACTCTCGGCATATTTGACGAAATCGGGATTGCCATAGGTGAGGCCGAAATCCTTGAAGCCCATGTTCGCCTGCTTCCACCGGATCATGCCATAGGCATCATCGCGCAGGATCAGCACGGTCAGGTCGAGGCCCAATCGCACCGCGGTTTCCATCTCCTGCGAATTCATCATGAACCCGCCATCGCCGCAAATCGCCATCACCTTGCGATCAGGGTAAAGCATCGCGCTCATCATCGCGCTCGGCAGGCCGGCGCCCATCGTCGCCAACGCATTATCCAGCAGCACGGTGTTGGGGAGATAGGCGGTGTATCCGCGGGCAAACCAGATCTTGTAGACCCCGTTATCGAGGCAAATGATGCCATCTTCGGGCATTGCACCGCGCACCTGGGCGACCAGATGCGGCGGGAAGATCGGAAAGCGGGTGTCGGCAGCAAGCGGCGCGGTGTGCGCGACTTCGGCCGCGCGGTATTCGAGCATCCGCCTGAAATCCCAGCGCCCTTGCGGGACGATGTCTTCCTTGATCTGCCAGATCGCGTTGGCGATGTCGCCGATCACTTCGATCTGCGGGAAATAGACCGGATCGACCTCGGCGGTCTTGGTCGAGACGTGGATGACTATCGGCGGGCTGTCCGAACCGATCGGGCCATCACCATCATTCTTCATAAAAAATGGCGGTTTTTCAATAACATCATGGCCGATATTGACGATGCAATCAGCATCTTCGATGGCGCGGTGAACGAAATCTCCGGCCGATAGCGCGGCGCACCCCAGAAACAGCGGGTGGCGTTCATCGACCACGCCCTTGCCCATTTGCGTGGTGATGAAGGGTATGCCGGTCTTGTCGATCAGCTGGCGCAGCATCCGGCCCGTCATCTTGCGATTGGCGCCTGCCCCGATCACGAGGATCGGCCTCGCCGCCTGTTCCAGCGCGAGCACCGCCTGGCGCACCGCCTTGGCCTCGGCCGAAGGGCGCCGCGCGAGCGAGGGGGCAAGCGGCCTGCTGGTGGTTTTCTCCTCGGCGATGTCTTCGGGAAATTCGAGATGCACCGCGCCCGGCTTTTCCTCTTCGGCCAGCCGGATCGCCTCGCGCACGCGGCTGGGGATGTTGTCGGCGCTGGCGAGCTGGTGGGCATATTTGGTGATCGGGCTCATCATCGCCACCACATCGAGGATCTGGAAGCGGCCCTGTTTCGATTTCTTGATCGGCTTCTGCCCGGTGATCGCAAGCGTCGGCATCCCGCCCAGCTGCGAATAGGCGACCGCGGTCACCATATTGGTTGCGCCGGGGCCAAGCGTTGCCAGAAACACCCCCGTCTTGCCGGTGTGGCGCCCGTAAGTGGCCGCCATGAAGCCTGCGCCCTGTTCGTGGCGGGTGAGGATCAGCTTGATTGTCTTGGAATGCGACAGGCTTTCGAGGAAATCGAGGTTTTCCTCGCCGGGCACGCCGAAGATGTATTCGACGCCCTCGGCTTCGAGACACTCGATGAACAGATCCGATGCTTTCTTGGAAACCCCCATGCTGATACCCCCCCTTTGATCGTGCCTGCGGATGCTTGGTCACGCAGCCCACCGACAAGGCCGGGACAATTCCCCCTCAACCCGGCTCTCAGGCGTGCATCATGCCTGCCTGAAGGCGCGATGTCTTGCAGAAAGGCGCCATAAAAACCTTTGCATGGCGTGCCGCAACACAACAGCCGCCACGCCGCTTGCGCCAAACGGGCGTCAGCAGCCCAGACTGTCGGCAAGGCCGGTGAGGCTGGCGGCGGACCATTCCCAGGCCTGTTGGTGATGGGCATCGGGCGCCGGCGCGCCGCCATATTCATCGGGCCGATCGACATAGGCGGTGAGCAGGCCGCAGGCCCGCGCCGCTGCCAGATCGCCGTGATGCGCGGCCACCAGACACAGTTCGCCGGGCGCGATGCCAAGCACCTGGGCGGTGTGCAAATAGGCTTTGGGATCAGGCTTGTAAGCCCCGCTCACCTCGGCGCCGAGGAGCGCATCCCATGGCAGGCCGCCGCGGCGCGCCATCGCCATCAGCAGCGCAATATTGCCATTGGACAGCGTGACGATCGGGAACCGCGCCTTGAGCCGGGTCAGCCCGGCGACACTGTCGGGCCACGGATCGAGCCGGTGCCACACCCGGTTCCAGTCCGCGAGCAGCGCTTGATCGCAAGTGGCAGGATCAAGGCGCCACGCCTGCAAGGTCGCCTCCAGCATCTCGCGGTGGAGCACGTCGAGCGGCACAAAATCCCGGCCCGATTTCCTCATGCCGATCATGGCGGCGATATATTGCGCCCGCCAGGCATCGGCAAAGGCGGCGCCATCCGTGTTCGCGGCGCCGATCGCGGCGAGAAACTGCGCCGATTCGCGCGCGACGCAGCGGCGCCAGTCAACCACTGTGCCAAACACGTCAAAGGCGAGGACTTTGGGCAGGGCAGGCGTGGTCATGATCGGCAGGCTCAACGCGGTTCAAGGGCACTGGCGAGACCCTGACCCGCTGGCGCTGGTTTGGCAACTCGTGCGGCATGACGGCCGGACCATTCTTGACCGCGCGAGTGCAAGCGTTGCGATGGACGCGCGGGTCGGACTGATCGGGCGCAATGGTGCGGGCAGGCGGGCGCGGCCATGCAGGAGCTCCTCACCGACCGGGCTGTCGCCGCCGATGGCTTGGCCGCAGCCGCAGCGGGCTGGCTCGCCGCCGGACCCGCTCTCGAAGCGCGTGAGGCAAGCTGACCGGCGACAAATTGTGTTCCTTGCCGTGCGCGCACGAAGTTTTCGCAAGCCGTGCGCGCCAAATTGCGCTAGGGGCCGCCCTGAACCTCACGAAAAGCGATGGGCTCTGGTCTGCGCTTTCGCCCCTGACCGCCCGCACGCCCATCCTCGCACCGTGCTGCGCAACCTTCGCCGGCATCGCCTGCGAACCCCATGATTCGAGCTTTCCGATATGACGACTTTTCCCGCTCTCCCCGCCGCGATCGAAGCGGCGCTCGCCGAACGCGGCTATGCCAGCGCCACGCCGGTTCAGGCCGAAGTGCTCCGCCCCGAAGCAGCAGGGCGCGATCTGGTGGTCTCGGCCCAGACCGGCTCGGGCAAGACGGTTGCCTTCGGGCTTGCGATGGCAGGCGATCTGCTGGACGGGGATGGCCATATCGGCTTTGCGCCTGCGCCGCTGGCGCTCGTCATCACCCCGACCCGCGAACTCGCCTTGCAGGTGAGCCACGAGCTCGCCTGGCTCTATGGCCGCACCGGCGCGCGCGTGGCAACCTGCGTGGGCGGGATGAACCCCTCGGCGGAGCGCAAGGTGCTCAGCAGCGGCCCTGCCATCGTGGTCGGCACGCCGGGGCGTCTGCGCGATCATTTCGAACGCGGCGCGCTTGATCTGTCATCGCTCGCGGTGGCCGTGCTCGATGAAGCCGACGAAATGCTCGACATGGGTTTTCGCGAGGAGCTTGAGGCGATCCTCGATGCCACCCCGCAAGCGCGCCGCACGCTGCTGTTCTCGGCCACCATGCCGCGCCCGATCGCGGCGCTGGCCCGGCGTTACCAGCACGATGCCCTGCGAATCGCCACCATCAGCGAAGGGCGCGGGCATGGCGATATTGCCTATCAGGCTGTCACCGTATCCCCGACCGAGATCGAGAATGCGGTCGTCAATCTGCTGCGCTTTCATGAGGCGGAAACCGCGATCCTGTTTTGCGCCACGCGCGAGAAAGTGCGCCACCTTCATGCCACCTTGCAGGAGCGCGGCTTTGGTGTGGTCGCGCTGTCGGGCGAGCATTCGCAGTCCGAGCGCAATCAGGCGTTGCAAGCCCTGCGCGATCGCCGCGCGCGGGTGTGTGTGGCAACCGATGTGGCCGCGCGCGGGATTGACTTGCCGACGCTGAGCCTTGTGATCCACGCCGATATTCCGCGCGATGCTGAAACCCTGCAACACCGTTCGGGCCGGACCGGCCGTGCGGGCCGCAAGGGCGTGGCCGTGCTGATCGTGCCCTTCTCGGCGCGCCGCCGGGCCGAGGCAATGCTCGGCCGGGCGCGCATTGCGGCAGAATGGCAGGACGTGCCCGACCGCGAGGCGATTGGGGCACGCGACCGCGCGCGGCTGCTGGAAAAGCTGCTCGTCCCGGTTGAGATTGCGGATGCCGACCGCGCGCTCGCGCAGCACCTGCTTGCCCAACGCACGCCGGAAGAGATCGCCGCGATGCTGGTCCACGCCCACCGTGCCAGCCTGCCCGAACCCGAAGACATCATCGCCCACACCCCGCGGGCCCGCGCCGAGGCGGAGAAGGAACGCCGCCGCCCCGGCTTTGAGGACACGGTGTGGTTCCGCATGGATATCGGGCGCAGCGACAATGCCGATCCGCGCTGGATCCTGCCGCTGCTGTGCCGCCGCGGCCACATTACCCGCAATGAAATCGGCGCGATCCGCATCGCTCACGCGGAAACCTGGTTCCAGATCCCGCGGGCCATTGCCGACAAGTTCGCCGCTGCTGCCGCCCGCACGGGCGCGGCGGACAGCGATGAGGCAGCGCTGGTCATCGAACGCAGCGAAGCAGGCCCGCGCGAGATGGCCCGCACCAATCGCCAGCGCCGCCCCTCGCGCCGCAGCCCGGATAAAGGCTTTGCCAAAGCCAAGCCGGTGGCCCGCACGTTCGCCAAGAAACCGCACCCGCGCGCCGCATCCGCCCCACCCGCAGGCGGCAAGCCCGCCGCGCGTCACCCGGCGAAACAGCCGCAAACGCGCCAGCATCCCTGAATGCTGCATTCGAATCGCTGGAAAACTGCGGAGCGCGCCTTTGCAGGAGCGCGCACGCCTGCCTAATCCGGGCTGGTGAGTGCACCCATTGATATCGGCCGAGACGCCAGCGGGCAGAGCCTTGCCATTGATCTTGAGGAACTGCTCGCGACGCGCCTTCTGGTGCAGGGCAATTCGGGTTCCGGCAAATCGCACCTCTTGCGCCGCCTGCTCGAGGAATGCGCAGGGCTGGTGCAGCAGGTGGTGATCGATCCCGAAGGCGATTTCGTGACGCTTGCCGACCATTTCGGCCATGTCGTGATCGACGGCGCGGCCTATGCTCCGCGCGAGATCGAGGCGCTGGCCTTGCGGGTTCGCCAGCACCGCGCCTCGGTGGTGCTGGCGCTCGACGAGCTTGAGGTCGAACAGCAGATCCGCTGTGCCGCCCTGTTCCTCACGGCGCTGTTCGATGCCCCGCGTGAGCACTGGTATCCCGCGCTCGTCGTGGTGGACGAGGCGCAGATGTTCGCGCCCGCGGTGGCCGGCGAGATGAGCGATGACACCCGCCGCCTGACGCTGTCGGCCATGACCAACCTGATGTGCCGGGGCCGCAAGCGCGGCCTTGCCGGGATTGTCGCAACCCAGCGCCTGGCCAAGCTCGCCAAGAACGTGGCGGCAGAGGCCTCCAATTTCCTGATGGGCCGCACCTTTCTTGATATCGACATGGCGAGGGCTGCCGATCTGCTCGGCATGGACCGGCGGCAGGCCGAGCGCATCCGCGATCTTGAGCGCGGGCAGTTCATCGGACTTGGCCCGGCCATCAGCCGCCGCCCGGTGGCGGTCAAGGTCGGCCCGGTTCGCACCAGGGCACGCGGCGCAGCGCAGGTGCTGGTGCCGCTGCCGGATGCCTCGGGTGATGCCATGGAAGCGCTCTTGACCGAACGCCTGAGCGAGGCCGTAAACGAGGCAGCCGCGCCTCGCACGCCGCCACCGCCGCCGCGGCCTGCTGCCGAAATCGAGCGCGTGCTGTCAGCCGCCAGCCCAGCCGCGCTGCCCGCGCTGCGCGAACCGCCCAAGGCCGCGCCCCCTCCGCCTGCGCCGCCGCCCGCGACACCACCCGTCACCGCCGAGGACAACAGCCATGCCAGCATCGCCGATGTCGTGCGATCCCTGGCTGCGCAGGATGGGGCCACCTTTCTCCCCATCACCCAGCTGTTCCGCGATTTCGCCATCCGCTGCCGTCAGCGCGGCATTGCCAGCGCGCATATCGACATTGCGCGCTTCCGCCGCCTGTTTGCCTGTGCGGTGGGCGGGCTCGACCGGCTTGATGAGCCCCGGCGGGCGCAGGTCGAGACGATGATCGCAGGCGTCGAGGATGATGTGCTGGCCCCCTATCTGGCGATGCTGGTCGCTGCCGCGCTGGGCGAGCCGATGCCGGACGAGGATGAACTGGCGCGGCTTTACGGCAGTTCCTCGCCGAGCCGGGTGCGCCGGATGCTCGATCACCTCGAACGCAGCGGGCTGATCGTGGTGCGCGAGGAGTTTGGCGGCGAACGGCGCATCAGCGTGCCGGGCGCCGTCGCGCCTGTCGCCAACGCCAAGGTCGTCTAAAGACATCGCGGCGGGCCCGCGATATGGACGCCGCATGGCCCGGCTTCTCCTGTTCAACAAACCCTATGGTGTGCTCTCGCAGTTCACCGACCGTGCTTCGCCGACCGCGCGCGCAACCTTGTCAGATTTCATCACTGTGCCGGGCGTCTATCCCGCCGGCAGACTTGACCGCGACAGCGAGGGCCTGCTGCTGCTGACCGATGACGGGCGGCTGCAGGCGCGCATTGCCGATCCCCGCTTCAAACTGCCCAAGACCTATCTGGTGCAGGTTGAAGGCGATCCAGGCGATGCGCAGCTCGAACCCTTGCGCCGCGGGGTGCGGCTGAAGGACGGAATGAGCCTGCCCGCAGGCGCACAGCGCATCGACCCGCCCAAACTGTGGCCGCGCACCCCGCCAATCCGCGTGCGCAAATCGGTGCCCGACTGTTGGCTCGCGATCACCCTGCGCGAAGGGCGCAACCGGCAGGTGCGCCGCATGACGGCAGCCGTCGGCCTGCCCACCTTGCGGCTGGTGCGCTGGTCGATCGGTGAGTGGACGCTCGATGGGATCGCGCCGGGCGAGACGCGCGAGATCGCCGGATGAATTATCGCCATTGCTTCCATGCCGGCAACAGCGCCGATGTCGTCAAGCATGCCGTGCTGATCGCGCTGGTGAAGGCCCTGCAGATCAAACCCGGCGCGCTGACTTTGATCGACACCCATGCGGGCTGCGGCCTTTATGATCTCGAGGGCGATGCGGCCCAACGCACCGGCGAGGCGCAGAACGGCGTGATGCGGGCTTTTGCCGATGCCAGCCCCCTGCTTGAGGACTATCGCGCCGCCGTGCGCGCGGTGAACGAAACGGACAAGACAGCGGCCGCGCCACGCCTCTACCCCGGCAGCCCGCGCATTCTGGCCGGGCTGCTGCGGGAACAGGATGCTCTCATCCTCAATGAAAAGCACCCCGAAGACGCCCGCGCCTTGCGTGCTGCGATGCGCGGCACACCGGCGGCCGTGCACCAGCGCGACGCCTATGAGCTGTGGCTCGCGCTGCTGCCGACCCGGACCGCCCGCGGTCTGGTGGTGGTGGACCCGCCCTATGAGCAGACCGGCGAACGGGCACAGATCACCGCGACCCTTATCGCGGCCCACCGCAAATGGGCGCACGGCGTCACCGCGATCTGGTATCCGCTCAAGGACCGCGCCGAACATGAACGCTGGAAGGACAAGCTGCGCAAGACACGCATCGCAAAGTTCATGAGCATCGAGCACTGGCTCCATGATACCGATCAGCCCGGCATTTATAACGGCGCGGGGCTGTTCATCATCAACCCGCCCTATGCCTTTACGCAAAACCTGCCGCCGCTGCTCGAAGCCCTGCGCGCCGCGCTTGCCCCGCAAGGGCACAGGGGCACGATCATGGCCTCGTGGATCAGCGAATAGGGCGAGCTTGCCTATCGCCTGTTTTTTCAGGCCGCGGGCAGAACCTTCTGACCCGACGCGGCGATGCCCAGGGACCAGCAGTGCGCCCCGGCAGGACGGAACGCCCTGCCTTCGCCCTGCCAAGAGGCAAGATGAGGCCAATGGCCGAAAGTGTTTTCATGCGGCAGCTTTGGGCCGTCCCCATCACCACACTGGGCGGGAAGAGCTTGCCTGGCATCACCTGCAAGACTGGCGCAAGCGTCTCAGGAGCTTTCGCGCTGATGTCCTGCGCCAAGCACTGATGCTGCATGGCACGAAGCGCCGGGCGCATCCCAAAATACGCAAAGGCACCGGGATCCTTGTCGCGCCCGTGATGAGCGCAAGCGACTGATTGATGCGGTGACCGCGCAAGTGAGGGCCGCGGGTGCCTGTTGCCGTTGCATCGCGAAGCATCAGATGCAGGCGGTTGGCCGATTTTGACAAGCGCACAGCAACGTTATCGGTCGTCCAAGGCTCCATCATTTGTTCGATGAATTTCGAATTGTCGATTGACTGAGCCAAACCTTTCGTTATTTCCATATTTTTCGAAAGGTGGTGTTCGTGGACGAACTGAACGCGCAGGTATGGGCAGTCGATGCACTCGGCGCGCTTGCGCATGAAACCCGCCTGTCAGTATTCCGGGCCCTTGTGCAAGCGGGGCCAGACGGGATGATCGCTGGCGCGATCGCGGAACATCAGGGCGTGCCGCCATCCACGATGTCCCATCACCTTGCGACGCTTGAGCGCGCCGGTCTTGTCCAGTCGGAGCGTGAAAGCCGGCTGATCCATTATCGCGCCGACTTTGCCGGTATGCGCCGTCTGCTGGTTTTCCTGATGCAGGACTGTTGTCGAGGCGCACCCGCAATGTGCGGCGACCTGTTGGCTGAAATTGCCTGCACCAATGATCAATCCGTCAATGCCTGAGGCTGCCGATGTCCGAGAAGATATACAACGTCCTGTTCCTGTGCACCGGCAATAGTGCCCGCTCGATCATGGGCGAAGCCCTGATGAACAGCCTGGGACAAGGCCGCTTTGTCGCTTACAGCGCTGGCAGCCAGCCCAAGGGCGAAGTCCACCCGATGGCGATCGCGGTGCTGAATGAGTGCGGTTTTGCGACCGACGGCCTGCGGTCGAAAAGCTGGAACGAGTTCACCCGGCCCGGTGCGCCCGAGTTCGATTTCATCTTCACCGTCTGTGACAATGCCGCAGGGGAAAGCTGCCCGGTCTTTCCGGGCAAGGCGATCACCGCCCATTGGGGCATCGCAGATCCCGCCGCCGTCGAAGGGGCGGGCCAGCGCGAGGCATTTCGGGATGCCTTGCGCTACCTCAAGCGCCGCATCGATCTTTTTGTCATGCTGCCGATCAAAAGCATCGACGAGTTGGCCATGCGCCGCAGGCTGACTGAAATCGGGCGCGAGGAAGGGGCCAGCAGCCAGGCCAAGAACACCCAATGATCCCCGAGATTGGCGTCATCTCTCTCGATCGCGAATGGGAGACTTCGCGGCACACGCCGGCCTTGATCCGCACCGGCGGGCTTACACCTTGTGCCTTGCTGCGCGCGAAGCGCCCGCCCTTTGCCGGTGTGGTGCTGGGTGATCCCGCGCTGGGCGATGCGCCGCTGAGCGATGCGCCGCTGAGCGATGCGCCGCTGAGCGATGGGATGATGGCTCATCCGATCCCGGTCAACCGCCCGCTGGCGGTGTCCCTGCCTGGGGTGAGGCTTTGCCGCCCCTGGCAGGAAATGCTCAGCTTGCGCCCGGCCGGTCAGCCGGGCGCTGGCGCCAAGCAAACCGGCGAAAGGATTGGCGATGCCCGGGGGCAGCTTGTGCAATGAGCCAGACTCTCGCCCATTCCGGAACGGTTGCCCCTCCGCTCGGCACCTTCGAACGATACCTGTCGATATGGGTCCTGCTTGCCATTCTGGCAGGGGTGGGACTGGGGCTGGCGGCACCTGATGCAGTCGGGGTGCTCGCCGGGCTCGAATACGCTTCGGTTAATCTGGTCATTGCGGTGCTGATCTGGGCCATGATCTTTCCGATGATGGTCGGCGTCGATTTCGGCAGCATCAAGGACATCGGGCGAAAGCCCAAGGGATTGGTGATCACGCTGGTGGTCAACTGGCTGGTCAAGCCGTTCACCATGGCAGCGCTGGCATTGTTCTTCTTCAGCCACCTCTACGCCGGGCTGATGAGCGCAGGCGAAGCCGATCAGTATATTGCGGGGCTGATCCTGCTCGGTGCCGCGCCCTGCACCGCAATGGTTTTCGTGTGGTCGCAGATGACCAGGGGCGATCCCGCCTATACGCTGGTGCAGGTCTCGGTGAATGACCTGGTGATGATCGTGGCCTTCGCCCCCATTGTGGCGCTGCTGCTGGGGGTGACCGACATCGTGGTGCCGTGGGAGACGCTGCTGCTGTCGGTGATGCTTTATGTTGTCGTGCCATTGGTGGCCGGGGCCATCACCCGTCGCCGCGTCATCGCGTCGCATGGCGGCGATGAGGCTGGCGTGGAGGCATTCACTGCGAGGCTCAAGCCGTGGTCAATCATGGGCCTGTTGGTGACAGTGATGCTGTTGTTCGCCTTGCAAGCGGACACGATTTTATCCAACCCGCTGCTGATTGTGCTGATTGCGATCCCGATCATCATCCAGTCGTACAGCATCTTCGCGGTCGCTTACGCCGCTGCGATGGCGTGGAAGGTCCCGCACAATATCGCCGCACCCTGCGCGCTGATCGGAACATCGAATTTTTTCGAACTGGCGGTGGCGGTGGCCATCGGGCTGTTTGGCCTTGGCAGCGGGGCGGCGCTGGCAACGGTGGTAGGCGTACTGGTCGAAGTGCCGGTGATGCTGTCACTGGTCGCCTTTGCCAACCGCACCCGTGATCGTTTCCCCGAAGGATAGGCCCGCATGAACCTTGTGGCCCTGCCGTCCCTGGTGATTTCTCTGGCCGCGGCCTTGTTCGAGATGGCCACGTCCTCGCCGTTGCGGACATGGCTCAAGCTGGGCGAATCGGCATGGTGGCGCGCGCCGGGGGTGGCTTGGTTGCGGGCATTCGCCGTGATGCTGACACTTGCACCAACCGATGCAGCAGGGCGCGCCCATGCCGCCCATGGCGGGGTTTGCCTCGCCGCGTCGCGCGTTTGGCAGTGGGTCATCAAAAGCCAGCCGCATGACCGAGGGGATTTCGCCGCCGCCGTGATCCGCTTTCTTGGCGCGGCTTTCATCCTCCTCCTGGCGCCAAGCGCGTAAAGAAGCCTGCGAGAATATGACTGAACACCTTTATCTGCGCCCGCTCAGCGATCCCGATTATCTGCCCGCGCTGCGCCTTGATTACGTGCACCGCAATCCGGCAAGCGGCCTTGGGGTGATCGATCCGCCGCCGCGCGTCCTGCTGCTCTACGGCTCACTTCGCGAACGCTCCTTCTCGCGCCTTGCGGTGGAGGAGGCCGCCCGGCTGCTGCAATTCTTTGGCTGCGAGACGCGCATCTTCAATCCCTGCGATCTGCCACTGCCCGATCAGTTGGCGGGCGATGATCACCCTGCGGTCCACGAACTGCGCGAACACGCCTTGTGGTCGGAAGCGCAGGTGTGGTGCAGCCCTGAACGTCACGGCACCATTACGGGAATCATGAAGGCGCAGATCGATCACCTGCCGCTCGCTTACAGGGGGGTGCGGCCAACGCAGGGGCGCACGCTGGCAGTGATGCAGGTCAACGCCGGGTCGCAGAGCTTCAACACCGTCAACACCCTGCGCATATTGGGGCGCTGGATGCGGATGTTCACCATCCCCAACCAGTCCTCGGTTGCAAAGGCCTATGAGGAATTCGATGAGGCCGGACGGATGAAGCCTTCGGCCTATTACGACCGGATCGTGGACGTGATGGAGGAGTTGGTGCGCTTCACCGTGCTGCTGCGCCCCCATGCCAAGCTGCTGGTCGATCGCTATTCCGAACGGGTCGAACGCGATCGTCCGGTTGCAACCCCGGTTGAGACAGCCGGGATCGCAGCAAAATCTTAGCAAACGCGACGGCGCGGACGCCATTTGCGGGGGGCTCCATGAAGCAGGCATCATCAGCACGCGGCCAGTGCTGGCGGATTGGGCTTCTGCTTGCAGCATTGCGGCTTGGTCTTGGGCCGTGTCCCCTGGCCGCGCAGGATCATGATTTTCAGCAATGGACCCTGTTGGTCGCGCAAGGGCCGATCAGGGATGATCTGCTGGTGCAGGCAGAAATCCAACCACGCCTCACCAATGGTGCGAGCCGGTTGGGGCAGTTCCAGATCAGCCAAGCGATCGGCTACCGCGTGAGCAAAAAGGCCTCGGTGTTCGTCGGTTACATGTTCGTCGGCACCGATCCTGTGGATCGTCCTTCGTTCGATGAAAACCGGTTCTATCAGCACATTGTGATGCAGCTCGGGGAGGTTGGAGACGTAACCGTTACGGCGCGGACACGGATGGAGGCACGCACGGTCGTGGGCGCTGATGATCTGGCATGGCGTTTCCGGCAGCAGGTGCGCGCGCAGATACCGCTGGAACAGGCCAAGGGCCCGCTTCTGGTGGTGTGGAGCGAGGCTTTTCTCAACCTCAATGATGCCGATTGGGGGCCGCGCGAGGGAATGGACCGGTGGCGCAATTTTGTCGGCGTGTCGCTGCCCGTGGCGCAAGGCATCACGCTTGAGCCGGGATATCTCAATCAGGCGGTATTCCGCCGGGGGAAAGATCGGTTCGATCACATCGCGAGCCTGACGATGTTTTATCGGTTCTGAGGAGGCATCAAGGCAGGCCCGTTTCACCAGCGGGATCAAGTCGGACGATGTTGCACCGATCCGTCTGCCCCCGCCTTCGGGCAAGCCGCAACCACCGCGCACTGTTTCGCGGCAGGGCATCCAGCCACGGCGCGCCGGCCGCTCAAACCGGTGCGCCTTGGCAATTTCTTCGCCATGGCGATCAAGCCTGGCATCTTGCGGGAGGCGCACCACGAAATTGGCCGCGTCCCGACCATGATCCCCGAGCGCCCTTTATGCCTTGTGTTCGGCGCGTCCGGGGAAGCGGTTGGCAAGCCATCAGACACCCATCATGCAGCCGGCGGGCTCCGCCAGTGAGGGAGAGCGAGCAGGGTCGCTCGTCACAACGTCAAATATGCTGGCCCTGACAGCGGGGGCATCATCTCACACGGCGACAAGCAACCCGGCTCCTCTCACGTTAGGATCATCTTCGCGCCTGCAACAACCAATACCAGTGCGAGCGCATAGCGCACACCGGGAAGAGGCAAGGTGCGCGTGCCCAGCTGCGTGCCGATCAGGCCGCCAAGCAATGCAGCAATCGCCCAAAGCGGCAAGGCCGCCGGAAGTGCGCTGGCAGAAAACGAAGTCCCGGCCAGCGCTGCGATCGAATTGAGAAGGATGAAGGACGCCGCCACTCCCGACGCCGGGCGGGTCCCGGCCCAGCGCATGAACAGCAACAGCGGGCTGAGAAAGATCCCGCCGCCCGTACCCGTCAGGCCCGAGAGGAGGCCAAGGCCAGCACCGGAGATCAGCGCAGCCGGGATTGAAGGGCGCTGTGCCGCGGCATCGCTCTGCTCGGAGCGCTGTGCCGTGCGGACGAGATGGAGAGCGGAGAACAGCAAAATGGCTCCCACCAGCGGGCGGTAAAGCCATGGCGGAACCGCGATCATTCCGCCGAGGAATGCGGCAGGGGCAGATGCTGCCGCAAACGGGAGCAGGAGCCGCCAGTCGTTCTGCCCGGCCCGGGAGTATCGATAGACGGCGAGGGAGGCGACGAGAATGTTCAGCGCCAAGGCTGTCGGGCGCATCACTTCGGGTGCGAGACCGAACAGCGCCATTGCCGCAAGGTATCCGGATGCCCCGGCATGCCCCACCGATGAATAAAGCGCCGCCGCCACAAGGATCAGGCCCCCAAGCAAGAGGTCCGCTTCGCTCATTGCCCACTCCTCAACCACATCGCAAACCAGTCACCGTCCTGCATCGAGGCCTGAGAGCGACAGCGCCGCGATGGACACCCCATAAGCCCATGCGGCCATACTGACCCCCGCACCATGCCAGGTCTGCCGAATGCAGCCTTGTATGGGCTGCCCGGCACCGCCTCAATCAACCCTATCGCCTTATCGACAATGAGGACCTCCCGGTGCGCGGACGTGCAGCGAAGGACGATAAGGCCCGGTGCCATCGC
This sequence comes from Erythrobacter sp., assembly GCA_046296155.1. GTDB lineage: Bacteria > Pseudomonadota > Alphaproteobacteria > Sphingomonadales > Sphingomonadaceae > Erythrobacter. Next base: position 89,824 of record JBKBLW010000004.1, read on the forward strand.
TGGCGGCTTGAGGACAATATGAAGCAGGAACCGCAGTGCCGATAAGGCTGCGTCAATGGTTGCAGGGCTGATCGTGCGCCCACACCGATCAATCGGACAAGGCCAGAAATATGGGATGGTTGCCGTATCGGGAGACGGCCAGGCAACGCCGCAAATCCACGGATCGGCCGGGCCGCCCGCATCGAAGATCGCAACCGGGACAGGCTGCCTTCGTCCTGCGAGTAACGAAGCCCCGCAGCGCTTGCCGTCACACTTGCCAAGCAATGGCCTGCTTCGCGGTGCCCTGCGGGCTCCCCCGCGCAGCCATTGCTGCAGCAGCGCTCAGCCGCAAACCAGCCGCGGGGCCCTAATCCCGCTTGCATAAAGCATGAGGTCACGACACTTTGCGCCGAGCGAACCGGTTTTCCTGTTTTTCATGGAAACCGGCATCATCTCTTGCGGCTTATTGAAAAGATGGTGCTGCTGGGGAGGATTGAACTCCCGACCTCACCCTTACCAAGGGTGCGCTCTACCACTGAGCTACAGCAGCGCCGGGCGGCGCGCGATGGGGCAGCGCCGCAGACAGGCGCGCGCTATTGTCGCGCCGGGACGCAATGTCAAGCGCGGGCTTGAATGCGGGGCATCTTGGAGGCTAGGCATTTCGCATGAGCGATCAGACCCGCAACAATCTTACACGCCAGGAGCGGCTCGCGGCCCAGCTGCGCGAAAATCTGCGCCGCCGCAAGGCGCAAGCCCGGGCAATGGGTGCCGCACCACGCGATTCGGCTTCACAAACGCTTTCCAAGCCTCTCGAGGGCAGCTAACGCGCCTACAGGCCTTTTGGAGACCATCGCAACCCATGCCCAAGCTTATCCTGATCCGCCACGGCCAGAGCCAGTGGAACCTTGAAAACCGGTTCACCGGCTGGTGGGATGTCGATGTGACCGAACAGGGCATCGCCGAGGCCAAGGCCGCAGGCGCACTGATGAAAGCCAAGGGCGTGCTGCCGACAATCGGTTTCACCTCGCTCCAGACCCGCGCGATCAAGACGCTCAATCTGGTGCTGGAGGAAGCGGGCCGCTTGTGGATCCCGGTGATCAAGGACTGGCGCCTCAACGAGCGCCATTACGGCGGGCTCACCGGCCTCGACAAGGCCGAGACGGCAGCAAGGCATGGCGAGGATCAGGTCAGGATCTGGCGTCGCTCTTTCGATGTGCCGCCGCCGCCAATGGAGCCGGGCAGCGAATTCGATCTCAGCACCGATCCGCGCTATGCCGGGATCCCGGTGCCTGCCACCGAAAGCCTCAAGCTCACTATCGAACGCGTGCTGCCCTATTGGCAAAGCGACATCCTGCCGATGCTGGCCAAAGGCGAGACGGTGATCATCTCGGCGCACGGCAATTCCTTGCGCGCGCTGGTCAAGCACCTTTCGAACATCTCGGATGACGAAATCACCGGCCTTGAAATCCCGACCGGCCAGCCGATCATCTATGATTTCGACGAGCAGATGGTGCCGGGCGAGCGCTATTATCTGAAGGACGCCTGATGGACACAGGAGCCGCCGCCACCGAAGGGCAGCGCGTCGCGATTGTCATGGGCAGCCAGTCGGACTGGCCGACCATGAAGGCAGCGGCAGAGGTGCTCGACGAGCTTGAGGTGGATTATGAGGCGCGCATTGTCTCGGCCCACCGCACCCCTGATCGCATGGCCGCCTTTGCCAAGGGCGCAGAGGGCGAAGGCTTTGGCGTGATTATCGCAGGCGCAGGCGGCGCGGCGCACTTGCCCGGCATGATCGCCAGCATGACTCACCTGCCGGTGCTGGGCGTGCCGGTGCAGTCGCGGGCGCTGTCAGGCATGGATAGCCTCCTTTCCATCGTCCAGATGCCCGCAGGGATACCGGTCGGCACGCTGGCGATTGGCGAGGCCGGGGCAAAGAATGCAGGGCTGATGGCCGCCGCCATCCTTGCCCTGTCCGACAAGGACCTGTCCGAACGCTTGCAGGATTGGCGCGCTGCGAAAAGCGCAGGCGTTGCCGAAGTCCCGGAGAATTGATGCTCGCGCCCGGCTCCACCATCGGCATTCTGGGCGGCGGCCAGCTTGGCCGGATGCTCGCCATGGCAGCCGTGCAGCTTGGCTACCGGGTCGCGGGCTTTGCGCCGCCGGGCGAGAATGTCGCGCTTGAGGTCAGCGGGTGGTTCTGGGAGGCTGGCTGGAATGATCGCAGCGCGCTCGCCGAATTCGCGCAGACCTGCGACGTGGTGACCTGGGAATTCGAGAATGTCCCGCTTGCCGCGATTGCGGCCCTGCCGGCACACCTGTTGGCCTGCCCGCCGCGCGCGCTCGAAGTGGCGCAGGATCGCTTGGCCGAAAAGCAATTTGCCGAAAATCTCGGCGGGCGCGCTGCCCCCCATGCGCGCGTGGAAAACGACGAGGATTTCGCCCGCGCCATCGAGCGCATCGGTACTCCCGGCATCCTCAAGACCGCGCGCGAAGGCTATGACGGCAAAGGCCAGTGGCGGATCGCCTCATCGCATGATGCCTTGGGCGTGCGCTTTCCGGGCCAGCCTTGCATCTATGAGGGCATGGTCGCTTTCGAAGCGGAGTTTTCGGTCATTCTGGTGCGCTCGGCCGCGGGCGAGGTGCGGTTCTGGGATTCAACCGCCAACCACCACGAAGGCGGGATGCTGGCCCGCGCGACGCTTCCCGCGGGCGCATTGATCGAGGCACAGGTGCCCGAGGCGCGGATGCTGGCCGCCAAGGTCGCCGCAGCGCTCGGCTATGTCGGGGTTTTGACGCTGGAATTCTTCGCGACTGCCAATGGGCCTGTCTTCAACGAGATGGCGCCGCGGGTGCACAATTCCGGCCACTGGACCATCGAAGGCGCGGCCACCAGCCAGTTCGAAAACCACATCCGGGCGATTGCCGGCCTGCCCTTGGGCGGCACCGCAACCCGCTTTGCCAGCATCGAGATGCGCAACATCGTCGGGCCGCAAGCCCTGAACGCGCACCAGATCCTTGCCGAGCCGGGCGAGCCGCACCTGCACCTTTACGGCAAGCGCGAGGCACGCGAGGGCCGCAAGATGGGCCATGTCACCCGCGTGGGGCACGCGCTGAAATGAGCCCCGAAATCGTGCTGATCTACGCCCGCGCCGCCAATGGCGCGATCGGCAATGAGGGCGATCTGCCCTGGCGCCTGCCTGCCGACCTCAAGCGGTTCAAGGCGCTGACCATGGGCAAGCCGATGATCATGGGCCGCAAGACCTTTGAAAGCCTGCCCGGCCTCCTGCCCGGCCGCCGCCACATCGTGCTGTCGCAGCGCGACGACTGGCGGCCTGAGGGGGCGGAAATGGCGGCCTCGCGCGACAAGGCCATCGCGCTTGCCAGCCAGAACAATGACGCAGGGGAAATCGCGGTGATCGGCGGGGCGGCGATCTATGATCTGTTCTGGCCGCTTGCCACGCGGATCGAACTCACCCAGATTCACGAGGATTATCCGGGCGATACCTTCATGAAAGCGCCCGGCCCCAACTGGGCGCTGGTGGCCGAGGAGCATCACCCAGCGCAAGGCGCGCACCCCGCCTTCACCTTCCAGACCTTCCGCAAGAGCGCGGCGACCTGATGCGCTGGCTCGATCACCGCGATCCCGTCCCTGCGGCCTTGCGCGGCGCGGTCATCGCGCTCGGCAATTTTGACGGGTTCCATCTTGGCCATCAGGCCGTGGCGGGCGAGGCTATCGCCTGGGCCAAGGCGGAAGGCCGCCCCTCGATCATTGCGACCTTCGATCCGCACCCGGTGCGCTTTTTCCGCCCCGATGCCCCGCCCTTCCGGCTGACCACGCTCGAACAGCGGCAGGAGTTGTATCTCGCCGCAGGCGCCACCGCGATGCTGGTGTTCCATTTCGATGCGGAGCTGGCAGGCACCAGCGCGGAGGATTTCATCGCCCACATCCTCATTGCCCGCTTCGGCGCGCATGGCGTGGTGACAGGCGGCGACTTTACCTTTGGCCAAGGTGCGAAAGGCAATGTCGATCTGCTCCGGACGCGCGGTGCAGAGCTTGGCCTCCAATCGCGGGTTGTCGCAGCCGTGGCCGAGGGCGATGAAGTCGTCTCATCGAGCCGCATCCGCGCCGCCTTGCGCGAAGGCGACCCGCAACTCGCCGCGCGGCTGCTCACCCGCCCCTTTGCCATCCGCGGGATTGTCGAACACGGCGACAAGCGCGGGCGCACCATCGGCTATCCCACGGCGAATCTCGCAATCGAGAACTATCTGCGCCCCAAATACGGGATTTACGCTGTCACGGGCCGCATTCTGGCTACCGGACAAGTGCTGCAAGGCGCCGCCAATATCGGCATCCGCCCGCAGTTTGAACCGCCCAAGGAATTGCTCGAGCCCTTCTTCTTCGATTTCTCCGGCGATCTTTACGGGCAGGAAATCGAGGTTGCCTTCCACCACTATCTGCGCGGCGAGGCGAAGTTCGATTCGCTTGAGGCGCTGATGGCGCAGATGGACAAGGATTGCGCCGAGGCGCGCCGCCTTCTAAGCGCATCGTCGCCATGAGCGACGACACCAAACGAGATTACCGGGATACTGTCTTCCTGCCGAAGACCGATTTCCCCATGAAAGCAGGCCTTCCCGCCAAGGAGCCGGGCATTGCCGCGCGCTGGGAAGCAATCGGGCTTTATGACAAGCTGCGCGAAGCGCGGGCGGGCCGCGAGAAGTTCATCCTCCACGATGGCCCGCCCTATGCCAATGGCGACATGCATATCGGCCATGCGCTGAACCACATCCTCAAGGACATGGTCTGCCGCACCCGCAACCTGATGGGCTATGATGCGCCTTACGTGCCCGGCTGGGACTGCCACGGCCTGCCGATTGAATGGAAGGTCGAGGAAGCCTACCGCAAGGCAAAGAAGGCCAAGCCCGTCCTCACCGGCAAGGATCGTGACGAAGCGGCGGTGCAAGCCTTCCGCGACGAATGCCGCGCCTATGCGCAGCACTGGGTCGATGTGCAGCGCGGGCAATTGAAGCGCCTCGGCATCATGGGCGATTGGGACCACCCCTATCTCACCATGCAGAAGGAGAGCGAGGCGGTGATCGTCGCCGAACTCCTCAAGCTGGCCGAGGCGGGGAACCTCTATCGCGGCTCGAAGCCGGTGATGTGGTCGCCGGTGGAACAGACCGCGCTGGCCGAGGCGGAGGTCGAATACGAGGACATCACCTCGACCCAGATCGACGTGGCGTTCGAGATCGTCGAGAGTCCGATCCCTGAACTGGTGGGCGCGCACGCGGTCATCTGGACAACGACGCCGTGGACGATCCCGGTGAACCAGGCTTTGGCCTATGGGCCGGAGGTTGAGTATGAGATCGTCCAGTTTTGGACAACGCAAGACAGCGGCACAACAACTGACTATCTGAATGATCCAGAGTTTTTCTGGTTGGGCAATTCACACCATAATGCGTGGTTTTTGGTTGCCTCACTTCTGAAATCCGAAGTGGCTGACCGACTAACGAAGCAGATCGAAGCCAAATATCCGGGTCAAGGAATCAGGGTCGGCGCGGTTCGGCCCAATGATGCGTGGTCGGGCAAAGGCTCCGACCTCGCCGGCACCCTCGCCCGCCACCCGATGCACCATCTTGGTGGGTTCTACGCCACCCCGCGCCCGCTGCTGCCCGGCGACTTCGTCACCACCGATAGCGGCACCGGTCTCGTCCACATGGCGCCCGATCATGGCGAGGACGATTTCGCGCTGTGCAAGGCGAACGGCTTGGACCCCGTCTTCGCGGTGATGGACGACGGGCGCTACCGCGATGATTGGCCATGGCTCGGCGGCGCGGACGAGCGGCGCATGAGCGTCATCAACCCCAGGTTCAACGCGCCCGATGGCCCGATCTGCTCCGACCTCGCCGAAGCGGGCGCGCTGCTTTCGGCCAGTGCGGATTACGCGCACTCCTACCCCCACTCGTGGCGCTCCAAGGCCAAGGTGATCTTCCGCTGCACCCCGCAATGGTTCGTGCCGATGGACAAGCCGCTCACCCACCTCCCCGCCAAGACCCCGGCGGAAAAGGCGTGGGAGGCCGAAGGCGGCGCGGTCGATCCGGCGGACGAGACCCGCTGCGCCTCGCCCACCTTGCGCGAACGCGCGATGAAGGAAATCCAGCGCGTCCAGTTCATCCCCGAAAAGGGCCGCAACCGCATCGGCGCAATGGTGGAAGGGCGGCCCGACTGGGTGCTCTCGCGCCAGCGTGCCTGGGGCGTGCCGATCACGCTGTTCGTGCGGCCTGACGGCTCCTACCTGCAAGACCCTGCCGTCAACGCCCGCATCATCGCGGCGGTGCGTGCGGAAGGGATGGATGCGTGGAACAGCGCCAACAAGGCCGCCTTCCTCGGGCCCGATTACGATCCCGCCGATTTCGAGATGGTCACCGACATTCTCGATGTGTGGTTCGATTCGGGCTGCACCCATGCCTTCGTGCTGGAATCCGGGCGCTGGCCCGATCTCACCTGGCCTGCGAACCTCTATCTCGAAGGCTCCGACCAGCATCGCGGCTGGTTCCAGTCCTCGCTGCTGCAATCCTCGGCCACCCGCGGCCGCGCGCCTTACGATCAGATCCTCACCCACGGCTTCACCATGGATGCCAAGGGCAAGAAGATGTCGAAGAGCCTCGGCAACACCGTCGATCCCTTGAAGGTGATGGAAACCTACGGCGCGGATATCATCCGGCTGTGGGCCTTGAGCGTCGATTTCACCGAAGATCACCGCATCGGCGATGAAATCCTGAAAGGCGTGGGCGATCAATATCGCAAGCTCAGGAACACTTTCCGCTACCTGCTCGGCGCGCTCGACGGGTTTGCGGAGGATGAGCGGCTCGCGGCGGAGGAAATGCCCGAGCTGGAGCGCTACGTCCTCGCGCTGCTGGGCGAGCTCGACGGCAAGATGCGCGCGGCGGCGGAAAGTTACGATTTCAACCTCTACACCCGCCTGCTGGTCGATTTCTGCAACGAGGATCTTAGCGCCTTCTTCTTCGATATCCGCAAGGACAGCCTCTATTGCGACAGCGCGGATAACCCGGTGCGGCGCGCCTATCGCTCGGTGCTCGACACCCTGTTCCACGCATTGGTGCGCTATGCCGCGCCGGTCCTGGTGTTCACGGCGGAAGAAGTGTGGCTCTCGCGCTATCCCGACGGGACAAGCGTGCATCTGCTCGAATGGCCCGAAGTGCCCGCCGCACCGATCGACCGCGCGAGGTGGGAGGCCCTGCGCGCCCTGCGCGACGCGGTCAATGAAGCCATTGAGCCACTGCGGCGCGACAAGACGATCCGCTCCAGCCTTGAGGCCGAGGTGCAGGTGCCCGCCGCCGCCGTGCCCCACGGCGTCAGCGATGAAACACTTGCCGAGGTGTTCATCACCGCGACAGTTACCCGCCACCAGGGTGAAGGCGTGAGCGTCACCAAAACCAACTACCACAAATGCACGCGTTGCTGGCGGCATCTGCCCGATGTGACAGAGGCCGAAGGCGCGCTGTGCGGGCGGTGTGCGGACGTGGTCGGCGCGTGAGCAATCCCTTTACCCCGAACCGATTGATCGGGCTGGCGCTGGCGGCATGCATCGCGGCGATTGATCAGCTGTCGAAGTGGTATGTCACCGGCCCGCTTGATCTGCGGCGGGTCGGGCATATCGACCTGCTGCCGTTCTTCGATCTGACCTATACCGAAAACCGCGGCATTTCCCTGGGCATGTTGCAGGCGAACAACATGGAGATGCGCTGGCTGCTGGTGCTGATGACGCTCGGCATCGCGGTGGTAGTGCTGGTGTGGCTGATGCGGGAAAAGCGGCTCGGCGATATCCTTGGCCTGGCGCTGATCCTCGGCGGGGCGATCGGCAATATCTGGGATCGCTATACGCTCGGCTATGTCGTGGACTTTGCCGATTTCCATATCGGGACATTCCGCCCCTTTCTGATTTTCAACGTCGCGGATGCGGCGATAACCATCGGCGTCGTCATAATCCTTGCCCGCAGCCTGCTGGTGAGCGACAAGGGCGATGCAAACAGCAAGCCCCAAGCGGCTGATGCTGTCTCGGAGAAATGACCATGCGTAACCGGAAGACTGTCCTTGCTCTTGGCGCTGGCGCGATGCTGCTGACGGCGTGTGGCGGAGGCGGCTTGTTCAACCGCGACCGGCCCGATGAATTCGCGGTGCAGCGGCAGGCCCCGCTGGTGGTGCCGCCCGATTTCTCGCTCACCCCGCCTGCTGCTGGCGCACCGCGCCCGGTGGAAGGAACGGCTGCCGAACAGGCGCTTGATGTGCTGTTCGGCGGCCCGGCTCCGCGCAGCCGGATCGAGGCAAGCGTGCTTGATCGCGCCGGCAGCCCCGCGCCGAGCATCCGCAGCACCGTGGGCGACAGCCAGACCAACACCGTGGCCAAGGGCCGTGTCACCCGCGATATCATCGCCGCCCCCGAAGGTGACGGGGCAGCGGCGCAGGCCGTCATTCCGAGCGCGTGACCAGGCCGCCGACGAATGGTGCTGACATTGATTGCGAAGCGCCCGCAGGGCCGAACGGCCGCCGCGGCTGGGGCTGCCAAAGCCAAGGCGAGCGGATATCGGGCGCCCGGAGCTTGAGTGCGAAACCGGAAAACCGCTAGAGGCTTTCGCGGTCAAGCGGGCGCGACGGGAACAGCAATGCTCAGGCGCCGCGCGGGCTTGTCGCATGATCCGATCCGGTTTGACCGGGAAATACTCTAGCGCGGGTCCTCGCGCCGCACGAGCAACTTGTCGATGCGGCGGCCATCCATATCGACCACCTCAAATAGCCAGCCCTGATCGCGGAACACCTCCCCTTCGATGGGCAGCTTTCTGAGCACCGAGAGAGCATAGCCTGCCGCGGTGCCGAACTCGCGATCTTCGCCATATTCAAGGTCGAGCCGATCAGCCAGCACATCGGCCGATAGCGCCCCCGAGACCAGCAGCGAGCCATCTTCGCGTTCGATGATCTGGGGAATGTCGCCTGCATCCTGGTCGCTCGCGAAATTGCCGACAATCGCGGTGAGCAGATCAATGGGCGTCACGATGCCTTCGAAATGGCCGTATTCGTCATGCACCAGCGCGAGCGCCACGTCGGCGCCTTGCAGCACCCTGAGCGCATCCATCGCATCCAGCTGATCGGGCACCACTTCGACCTTGCGGGTCAGCGCGCGCACCGACACGGCCTCGCCTGCGACCTGCGCTGCCAGCACGTCGCGCACCTTGACGACGCCGAGCACATGATCGGGCGAGCCTTCGGCCACCAGCAGCAGCGAATGGGGGCTCTCGGCGATGGTCTTGCGGATTTCCTCATCATCGGCATCCGCCTCGATCCAGTCGACTTCGGTGCGCGGGGTCATCATTTCGCGCACGGGCCGTTCGGCAAGGCGCACCACGCCGGTGAGAATCTGGTGCTGCTCGGCCTCGATCACACCGGAACGGGTTGCCTCGGCAAAGATGATCTGCAACTCCTCGGCGGTGAAAGTCTCCTGGTTGCTGGCACGCAGACCGAACAGCCCGATCACCAGCGCCGAGGATTTATCAAGCACCCACACGAGCGGCGCCGCCGCCCGGGCGAGCAGCGCCATCGGGCGCGCCATCACCATCGCGACTGCCACCGCATTGCGCAGCGCCAGTTGCTTGGGAACCAGTTCGCCGATGATGAGGCTGAGATAGGTGGTAAAGGCAATCACCAGCGCAAAGCCCGCCTCGTTGGCGAAACGCCCAGGCACGCCCAGCAGGGCCAGCCGCTCGCCAACCGGCGCTCCGAGGCTCGCCCCGGAATAGGCGCCGGCGATGATCCCGATCAGCGTGATGCCGACCTGAACCGTCGAGAGAAACTTGCCCGGATCAGCCGCCAGGGCAATCGCGGTGCGCGCTGCGGACGAACCGGCTTCGGCACGGGTTTCAAGCGTTGATGTCTTGGCCGAGACGATCGCCAGTTCGGACATGGCAAACACGCCATTGAGCACAACCAGCGCAATGATGATGACCAGATCTGTCCAGGGAAAGGGTGTCACAACCTTGCCGTTAGCACAATTCCCTGCCCCTGCCAGCCATCGCCCGTCCAGCGCGGCGGCATCCCAAGGGCGCCGTTCAACTGCGGCTAAGATTAAATGGCCGACACACGCGGCAAGGCGTTCATGTTGGCTTGCCGTGGTTGGCGCAGCATGTCATCTTGAGAGCCGAGAACAAAGAGCGAGGACGGGACAATGAAGCTTTCACGAATTCTTGTATCGGGCACGGCCGCGCTTGCCCTGCTTACCACCAGCGCCTGTGTGACCGATCCGAATACCGGCCAGCAGAAAGTCTCACGCACCGCCATGGGGGCGGGGCTTGGCGGCACGCTCGGCTATCTTCTGGGCGGCGCGATCGGCGGCAATACCGGGCGCATCATCGGCGCCGGGATCGGTGGTTCGGCAGGCGCGGTGATCGGCCAGCAATATGACCGCCAGATCAAGGAGCTCAAGGAGCAGACCGCAGGCAGCGGCGTCGATGTCGAGGAAGTGGGCGACAACGAAGCCATTCTGGTGCGCTTGCCCGACGGGGTAACCTTTGCGCGCGGCTCGGCCTCGATCAATCCGGGCTTCTACGACACGCTCAATTCTGTCGCGGATTCGCTGATGCGCTATCCCAACAGCCTGATCGACGTGTTCGGCTTTACCGATACCACGGGCAGCCCGGCGACCAACCAGCGCCTGTCCGAACAGCGCGCGCAGGCCGTTGCCGATTATCTGATTGCGCGCGGCGTGGCGCGTTCGCGCATCGAGACGCGCGGCTTTGGCGAGCAGCGCGAATATCTGCGCATTCCCACTGGCGACAATGTCGATGAACCGCGCAACCGCCGCGTGGAAATCAAGATTATCCCGATCAGCCAGGAACAGGTCAACGCCGCACGCGGGCGGTAAGCCAGCGCGCTTGCAGGAAAGCAACGGGCCGCCTTTGAGGGCGGCCCCCATGGTCAGATCATCTTTCGATCACACGGGATCGGAACATGCCACAAGCCCGCGCGGTGCCTAAGCGCTGCTGTTCCGTTCGCGCCAGCTTGAACGGAACAACGCACCCTGCGCAGGATCAAGCCTTGGTCTTGCTCAGCCTTGCAGCGCGTTCCGCCAAACGCGCCACCGCAGCAGCATGGATCGCGGGCGAGCAGACCAGAAGGCCGAAGGCGCGCGGGTCATGCTTGTTGTATTTGAGCGGATTGCCGAAAGCATCGCTCACCTCCGCTCCCGCCTCGCGCGCAATCAGGGTGGCAGCGGCAATATCCCATTCATAACCCCAGCGCACTGTCGCCACCAGATCAGCGCGGTTATCGGCAACCATCGCAATCCTGAGGGCAATCGAATTGGGCTGCTCAACCGCGACCAGATCCAGATCCTCCTTGGGGAGCGTGTGAACGGGCACGCGGGCGCCGGCGAACTGGCTGCGGGTGCTGGCGCGCAGCGGTGCGCCGTTGAGCGTGGCGCCCTGACCCGCGATGGCCACCCATTCCTCATCGCGGGCAGGCGCAGCAAGGATCCCGATCAGGGGCCGCCCGCTGCTGACCAGCGCGACCGAAACCGCCCAGCCCTTGCGCCCCGCGACAAAATCGCGGGTGCCGTCAATCGGATCGACGAGCCAGATCAGGCCGCTTGCGGTGCGCACCTTGTCGTCGGCGGTTTCTTCGGAAAGCCATCCGGCAGAGGGCAGCAGCGCACCAAGCTCGCGCCGCAGGAAGCGGTCCACCGCCAGATCGGCCTCGCTCACCGGGTTGTTCGGGGTCTTGTCCCAGCTTTCCAGCGCATGGCCTGCCCCGGGCCAGCGCGCATAGGCAATGCGGCCCGCTTCACGGACAATCTGGAGCAGACGAGCGTTGTCTATCATTTTTGCCAAATCATGCTTGCCAAGCAGCGTTGGCTGCACCGAGAGCACTTTTCAAGAGGGGCGATCCGTGCTTAGGCCGCCGCCGGACACATCCTCCCCAAGGAAGATCAAGGAAGGGATCACATCGCCATGAACATCCACGAATATCAGGCCAAGGAATTGCTCGCAGAATACGGCATCGCCGTTCCCGCCGGGCATGCCGCGATGAGTGTGGAGGAAGCCGTCGAGGCGGCCAAGAAGCTGCCCGGACCGCTTTATGTGGTGAAGGCCCAGATTCACGCCGGCGGGCGCGGCAAGGGCAAGTTCAAGGAATTGGGCCCGGACGCCAAGGGCGGCGTGCGCCTTGCCAAGAGCCTTGAGGAAGTCGAGGCCCACGCCCGCGAAATGCTCGGCAATACGCTGGTGACGGTCCAGACCGGCGAAGCGGGCAAGGAAGTGAACCGCCTCTACATCACCGATGGCGTCGATATCGCGAAGGAATATTACCTCTCGCTGCTGGTTGACCGCGCGTCGGGCCGCGTCGCCTTCGTGGTGTCGACAGAAGGCGGCATGGATATCGAAGCCGTCGCGCACGACACGCCCGAACTCATCACCACCTTCACGATCGATCCCGCACAGGGCTTCCAGCCGCACCATGGCCGCGCGGTGGCCTTTGCGCTCAAGCTCAAGGGCGATCTCAACAAGCAGGCGCAGAAACTGGCCAAGCAGCTTTACGAGGCCTTCATCGCCACCGATTGTTCGATGCTCGAAATCAATCCGCTGGTCGAAAGCGAAGATGGCAAATTGCTGGTTCTCGATGCCAAGATGAGCTTTGATTCCAACGCGCTCTATCGCCACCCGGCCATCGAAGCCCTGCGCGACATCACGGAAGAAGACCCGGCCGAAGTCGAAGCATCCGAATATGACCTCGCCTACATCAAGCTGGATGGCAATATCGGCTGCATGGTGAACGGCGCAGGGCTCGCCATGGCGACGATGGACATCATCAAGCTCAATGGCGCCTTCCCGGCGAACTTCCTCGATGTCGGCGGCGGCGCGACCACCGAAAAGGTGACGGCCGCCTTCAAGATCATCCTCAAGGACCCGGCGGTCGAAGGCATTCTCGTCAACATCTTCGGCGGGATCATGAAGTGCGACGTGATCGCCAATGGCATCGTGCAGGCCGCCAAGGACGTGAACCTGCAAGTGCCGCTGGTGGTGCGCCTTGAAGGCACCAATGTGAACGAAGGCAAGGCGATCCTCAACCAGTCGGGCCTTGCTATCGTAGCTGCTGACAACCTCGGCGATGCCGCGAAGAAGATCGTCGCCGCGGTGAAGAAGGCGGCGTGAGCGAACGCGGGCGCGCTAGAGCGGTTTTTTCGATCTGATTGCATCAGATCGACCACTCTATTGGTTTGTTTTACCGCGTTTTCCGAGTCGCCGGTTGGTTCCACCCGGCTTGAAAACGCTCTAGCCAAGCTCCTGCCGAAGGATAGCGAGCGCGCCCACCAGCACCAAGGCCGATACCACCATTGCGCTTGCCCCGACCAGCGGCGGCGGCGCAGTGGCATAATTGAACAGCGTGTGCCACCATGCGACGTAGGCGACTGCGCCCCCGCTGCGTTCAAAAAGCCAGCCCAAAACCGGTGCGCCCGCCAGCAGCGAGATCAGCCAGCCCATAAGCGGCCAGCCAAGCATCGCAGCGAATTGGCTGTGGATAGCAAATATCGGCGCGTGCCACAGCGCCCAGACCAGCCCGACGAGGAGCGCGGTGACAGGCAGGCTGAAGCGCTGGCGCAATCCGGCATGAAGCAAGCCGCGCCAGCCCGCCTCTTCGCCCCAACCGTTCACAACAAGAACGAGCGCAACACCCGCGAGCGGCGAGATCGTCTCGGGCAAGCCCGGATAGCGCAGCAAGGCGTCCGCCCCGGATGCACCGCTCACCAGCCACACCGTCCACGCCACCGCAAGCGGCGCTACCAAGAGCACCCACAAGTCGGCGCGGCGCAGCGGCCAGCTTCGCAACAGGCCAACAATCCATGCGGCCAACGCCTTGCGTCCCCCGAACCACGCGCGCGCCAAGGTGGCCGCGACCATCGGGGCAAGCAGGCCGGGCAGATGGCTTGCATGCGATCCCGGTTCGACCAAAGCGCCTTGCACCCATAACCAGCCCCACCACCCCCATGCCAGCGCAAAGGCCAGAGCCGCAAAAACTGCCATTTCTTCCAGCGTGACACGTGGTGTGCTTTTCGCCATTGCATCTCCACAAGCAACCTGACACGAGCGAATACTCAGGACATTAGGTGCCTGCAGTTACGTGGCAATGACTGACCGCGCAGCTTGACGTTTACGTAAACGCAAGCTAGGCGGGCTCTACCGAAGTGCTGTCCGTGATTCTGTGAGAGGAAGGAACACCCCATGAAGATCCTCGTCCCCGTCAAGCGGGTGATCGATTACAACGTCAAGCCGCGCGTCAAGGCGGATGGCACCGGCGTTGATCTTGCCAACGTCAAGATGAGCATGAACCCGTTTGATGAAATCGCGGTCGAAGAAGCGATCCGCATCAAGGAAGCGGGCAAGGCCGAAGAAATCATCGCCGTCAGCGTCGGCCCGGCCAAGGCGCAGGAAACGCTGCGCACCGCGCTCGCCATGGGTGCCGACCGCGCGATCCTGATCGAGACCGAGGAAGACGTCGAGCCCCTCGCGGTCGCCAAGATCCTCAAGGCGATTGCGGACGAGGAAGCCCCCGGCCTCATCATCCTTGGCAAGCAGTCGATCAGCGACGATTCGAACCAGACCGGCCAGATGCTCGCCGCTCTGATGGGCCGCCCGCAAGGCACCTTCGCCAACACTGTCGAAGTGGATGCCGACAGCGTCACGGTGAAGCGCGAAGTCGATGGCGGCTTGCAGACGGTGAAGCTCGCGCTCCCCGCGATCATCACCACCGACCTGCGTTTGAACGAGCCGCGCTATGCCTCGCTCCCCAACATCATGAAGGCCAAGAAAAAGCCGCTCGATGTCAAGACGGCAGCGGATTACGGCGTCGATCTGACCCCGCGTCTGAAAACCCTCAAGGTCGCCGAACCGCCGGTGCGTCAGGCAGGCGAAAAGGTCGCCGACGTTGCTGCGCTGGTTGAAAAGGTCAAGGCGCTCGGCATCGCCTGAGCTGCGCGCGGTATTTGAGAGGACATTCCCATGAAGACTCTGGTTCTCGTTGAACATGATAACAACACGGTGAACGATGCGACGCTCGCGGTGGTCACCGCTGCGGCCAAGCTGGGCGAAGTGCACCTGCTGGTCGCAGGCCACAATTGCGGCAGCGTGGCCGAAGCCGCCGCCAAGATCGCAGGCGTTGCCAAGGTGCACGTCGCCGATGACGCCGCCTATGCCAACGGCCTTGCTGAAAACGTCGCCCCGCTTGCTGCCAGCCTGATGGCAGATCACGACGCTTTCCTCGCACCTGCCACCACGTCGGGCAAGAACATCGCCCCGCGCGTTGCTGCGCACCTCGATGTGATGCAGGTATCGGAAATCCTTTCGGTCGAAGGCCCCAAGACCTTCACCCGCCCGATTTACGCCGGCAACGCGATTGCCACGGTCGAATCGACCGATGAAAAGCTGGTCATCACCGTGCGCGGCACTGCCTTTGAAAAGGCGGCCACCGAAGGCGGCTCGGCTGTCATCGAAGCGGTGAGCGGCCCGGGCGATGCGGGTATCTCCAGCTTTGTCAGCTCGGAAATCGCCAAGAGCGAACGCCCCGAGCTCACCAGCGCCAAGGTGATCGTCTCGGGCGGCCGCGCTTTGAAGGATGCAGAAACCTTCGAAGCCGTCATCACGCCGCTCGCCGACAAGCTTGGCGCCGCCATCGGCGCAAGCCGCGCGGCGGTGGATGCAGGCTATGTGCCCAACGACTATCAGGTCGGCCAGACCGGCAAGATCGTGGCTCCTGAAGTCTATATCGCAGTCGGCATTTCAGGCGCGATCCAGCACCTTGCAGGCATGAAGGATTCCAAGGTCATCATCGCAATCAACAAGGACGAAGACGCGCCGATCTTCCAGGTGGCGGATATCGGCCTTGTCGCCGATCTCTACAACGCGGTGCCGGAATTGACGAACGCGCTGTAAGCCATCATTCCAAGCCGATCGCAAACCCCGCCGCATCGCCCGATGTGGCGGGGTTTGGTTTTAGAGTCAGCGCATCACCACAGTCGTAATGAAATGCAGCGTCATCCCCACCAGCCCGCCAACCAGCGTGCCGTTGATGCGAATGAATTGCAGGTCGCGGCCCACTGCGCTTTCGATGCGGCCGGTGATGGTGACCGCGTCCCAGCGCTTCACCGTTTCTGACACCAGCTTGACGATCTGCCCGCCATAGCGCGTGGCAATCCCCACCAGGGTGCGGCGGGCAAAGCGGTTGATCTGGTGTTGCAGCCGCGCATCCTGCCGGAGCGCGTGGCCGAGATCGGCCAGGCTCTTGCGCATCTCCTGCCCCAGCATCGAATCGGGCGTGCGCGCGCGGCGGATCAGCGACAGCCGGGCGCGTTCCCACACGCCCATCCACCATTCCGCCACCGCCGGATTTTCCATCAGCTCGATCTTGAGGCTCTCCACCCGCTCGCGCGTTTCGGGGTCGTGCTGCAAATCCTGCCCGAGCTTTTGCAGGCCTTCCTCGATCTTGAAGCGCAAGGGGTGATCGGGATCGACCAGCACTTCGGCAAGGAGCTTGTAGAGCCCATCGAGCACATTGGCGCTGATCGTCTTGTCGAGCCCCGCCCAGCGCAAAACGCCTGCCACCCGCTTGTGGATGATCTCGCGCAGGGTCTCCTCATTATCCTCGATGGTAAGGCCCGCCCAGCGCACAAAGCCATCGATCAGCGGCTGGTGGCGGCGATCCATCATCGCGGTTTCCAGCATACGGCCGGCCAGCGGCGCGATTTCCAGCTTGGCGATTTGCCCGGCCAGCCCCGCGCGCACCTGATTGCCAAGCCTTTCGGGATCGAGCGATTCGAGCACCTCGGCAAGCAGTTCGGCAGCCCCGCTGGTGATGCGCGCGCGCGGATCGCTGCCAGCGCCGCGTTCGGGCGCGGCGGTGAGAAAGTCGCCCAGAGCCTTGGCGACATTCATGTTCGACATCCGCCGCGCGACCACTTGGGGGGTGAGGAAATTCTCCTGCAGAAAGGCCGCCATCGTATCGGCAATGCGATCCTTGTTCCTGGGGATGATCGCGGTGTGCGGGATCGGCAGGCTCAGCGGGTGGCGGAACAGCGCGGTCACCGCAAACCAGTCCGCCAGCCCGCCCACCATGGCCGCTTCGGCAAAGGAATTGACATAGCCCCACGCCCAGTGCCCCCCGACCAGACCATGGGTGGTGAAAAAGATCACCGCCATCGCGGCGAGCATGCCGGTTGCCGTCCAGCGCATCCGGCGCGCGCGATCAGCGCTCAGCGGTTCGCCGCCCAAAGTGAGGGGCCGCAAGGTAGGTGTGCTTGCCATGCGTTCGCCTTAGCCGGAATCGCGGCGCGAGGTCACGCCCCAAGCATCGCCTATTCCGCGGGCTGGGGCGCTTGGGGGCCAAGCGGGCGCGGCTGATCATCGCCGGGCTTGAAGGTCAGGAACTTCCTGGACAGCCACGGCCCGGCGCGCTTTTCGAAGCTGTCGGCAAGGCTGAAGCCGGCCGGCACGATCAGCAGGGTAAGCAGCGTCGAGAGCAGCAAGCCGCCGATCACCACAATGCCCATCGGCTGGCGCCATGCCCCGTCACCCGACAGCGAGAGCGCCACCGGCACCATACCCGCTGTCATCGCCACCGTCGTCATCACGATCGGCTGGGCGCGCTTGCGGCCGGCATCCATGATCGCTTCAAGCTGCGGCACGCCCTTGTGCATTTCCTCGATGGCGAAGTCGATCAGCAGGATCGAGTTCTTCGAGACGATGCCGAGCAGCAGCAGAATGCCGATATAGACCGGCATCGACTGCGGCTGGCCAAGCAGCCAGATCAGGAACACCCCGCCAAGCGGCGCAAGCGCCAGCGAGCTCATGTTCACAAGCGGGCTCATGAGGCGCTTGTAGAGCAGCACCAGCACCGCGAAGACCGACAGCACACCGGCGACAATCGCGAGGATGAGGTTTACCACCAGCTCGGCCTGCCACTTGTCCTCGCCCACCACGTCGCGGATCACACCGATCGGGAGGTTCTGGAGAATGGGCAAAGCGTCAATCTCGGCCTGCGCCTCACCCTTGAGCACGCCTGCGGCGAGATCAGCCCCCACCAGCACGCGGCGGTTCTGGTTATAGCGCTGGATCGCGGTCGGGCCTGAGCCGAACTTGATCTCGGCCACCCGGCCAAGCGGCACCGATCCGCCATTGAGGGTCTGCACCGGCAGGTTTTCGATGGTGCGGAAATCGGCGCGGGCTGCATCCGAGAGGCGCACCTTGATCGGGATCTGGCGATCCGAGAGCGAGAACCGCGCCGCGTTCTGTTCAATCTCGCCCAGCGTTGCAATGCGGATCGTCTGCGACAGGGCCGCGGTGGTGACGCCGAGTTCGGCGGCGAGCTTGTCACGCGGGGTGATGATGATTTCAGGTCGGTTGATGTCCGCACTGATGCGGGGGGCAACCAGGGTCTTGAGGCCCTTCATCTGCTCAACCAGCGTGGCGGCGGTCTGTTCGAGCAGCACCGGATCCGAACCCGCCAGCATCACGGTTATGTCGCGGCCCGAACCGAACCCGCTGCGCTGGCTCTGGAAGCGGACGCGGGCATCGGGGATTTGGGCGAGCTCGGGGGCAAGCTGGCGCTCGAATTCGATCGAGGAACGCTTGCGGTCTTCCTTGAGCTTGATGAAGATGCTCGAGCTTTCGCCCAGCCGGATACGTTCGAGCAGGCGTTCGACATCAGGTTCCTGGCGCAGGCGATTGGCAACCCCGTTCACCACACGCTTTGCCTCAGCCAAGGTGGTGCCGGGCACCATCTCGACCTCAACCCGGCTGTTTTCGCTGTCGATGCTGGGCTGGAACTGTGGCGGAATCTGGCCGAACAACAGGATCGTCACGAGGAACGAGAACCAGCCAACGCCCAGCATCCAGATGCGGTGATCGTAAAACCGCGCGGTCATGTAGCGCACGTTCTCGGCAAAGCGGCCCGCGCCCTTGCCCAGCAGCTCGATCAGCTTGAAAAGACCCAGCCCCGCCGCGAACGAGACCGCCGAGACAAGCAGCAGCAGCAGCACCTCGAACACCTTGGCGACAGCCTTGTGGACCGCGCCATAAGTGTCGCTCGAAACGGCCCCGGCGATCTGCTTGGGCACATTGAACGACCACACGAATTCGAAGGACTTGAACATCGCAAAGCCGGTCACGCCGAGCAGGGCAAGCACCGTCGCAAGCAGCCCGAGCACATAGAAAGTGCGGCCGCGCGGCGGGGTAAGCCCGGCGCGGCGGGCGCGCAGGCGCGAAGTATCCAGCGTCCAGGCAAGCACACGCAGATAGCGGTCCATCCACTTGCCACCGCCATGTTCGGCATGGCCCTTGGCCTCGAGGAAATAGGCAGCCATGAGCGGCGTGACCATGCGCGCGACCGCAAGGCTCATCAGCACCGCTACAACCACGGTAAAGCCGAAATTGCGGAAGAATTGCCCCGAAATGCCCGGCATGAGCCCGACGGGGAAAAACACCGCGACGATGCAGAAACTGGTTGCCACCACCGGCAGGCCGATTTCGTCGGCAGCATCGATGCTGGCCTGATAGGCGTTCTTGCCCATCCGCATGTGGCGCACGATGTTCTCGATCTCCACGATCGCATCATCAACCAGCACGCCCGCCACCAGCGCCAGCGCCAAGAGCGAGAGGAAATTGAGGTTGAAGCCCATCAGTTCCATGAACCAGAAGGTCGGGATCGCCGAGAGCGGGATGGCGACCGCCGAAATGAAGGTCGCCCGCCAGTCGCGCAGGAAGAACAGCACGACAACGACCGCCAGCACCGCGCCTTCGATCAGCGCCTGGATCGAGGACTTGTACTGGCCGCGGGTGTAATTGGTGGTGGTCGTCAGCTTGATGAACTTGACGCCCGGCGTCTCCGCCTCGATCTTGGCGAGTTCCTCCATCGCGTTGTCATAGACCGTGAGATCAGACGAACCACGCGCGCGGTTCATGAAGAAATTGACGACTTCCTTGCCGTTGATCTCGCCAATCGAGGTGCGTTCCGAATAGCCATCGCGCACGGTTGCCACATCGGCGAGCCGCACGGAGCGTCCGCCGCCCAACTGGATCTGGGTCTGGGAAAGATCATAGGCGCTCTCGCTGTTGCCGAGGACGCGGAGCGATTGACGGGTGCCGCCAACCTCGGCCAGCCCGCCTGCCGCATCGAGATTGACCTGCCGCAGCACGGCATTGATCTGCGGAGCAGTGACGCCCAACGCCTGCATCCGGGCAGGATCGAGGATCACCTCGATTTCGCGATCAACCCCGCCGAACCGGCGAACCTCGGCCATGCCTTCGATCTTCAGCAAGCGCTTGGCGACAGTATCGTCGATGAACCAGCTGAGCTGTTCGATCGTCATGTCATCGGCTTCAACCGCGACAAAGCCGATCGGCTCGCCTACTGCATTGACCTTGTTGATGCGCGGCTCGAGAATGCCCTCGGGCAGGCTGCCCCGCACCCCGCCGACTGCTGTCGTCACCTCGCTCAGGGCATCAGTGACATCAGTGCCGATTTCAAACTCGACGATGGTCGTCGAACTTCCCTCGCGCGCGGTCGACTGGATCGAGACCACGCCGTTGATCGAGCGCACGGCGCTTTCGATGCGCTGGGTGATCTGGTTCTCGATTTCGGTCGGCGAAGCCCCCGGCTGGGTGATGGTGACAGTGACGGCCGGAAATTCGACATCCGGGTTGTTGGTCACATCCATGCGGCTGAAACTGACCATCCCCGCCACCAGCAAGGCGACAAAGAACACCAGCGGGATCACCGGGTTGCGGATCGACCAGGCCGAGATGTTACGAAGGCTCATGAAAAGTGCCGCCTGTTGCTGAGGAAATTCAAAATCACGACTTGAGCAGCTTCGGGTTCACGCTTTCGCCCGGAGTCAGGAAGCCGCCAGCGCGCAGCACCACCCTTTCGCTGCCGGAAAGCCCCTCGGTCACCACGACGCCTGCCTTGGTAATGGCGCCGGTCTTGACGGCGCGGCGTTCCGCCTTGTTGTCCTTGCCGATAACATAGACGAAGCTGCCTTGGCTATCGGCCAGTACCGCGCTTTCGGGCAGGATCGTGGCCGTAATCGTGCCGCTGTTGATGCGCGCGGTGGCAAAGCCGCCAGGGCGCAGTTCGGGCGCAAAGGCAAGCGCGATCCGCGCCGTGCCCTGGCGGGTGGCCTGATCGATCACCGGCGCAAGCTGCCACACCTCGCCGCGAAACTGCTTTTCCGATCCGGTGGGGATCACGATTGCCGTCGTGCCCTTGGACAAGCGGGCAAGCTGGTCTTCGCTCAGCTGGGTCAAAAGTTCCATCTCCCCGCCGCGCGCGATGGTGAACAAAGCACCGCTGCCTGCGCCCACAGTCTGGCCCAGCTCGACATTGCGCTGGAGCACATAACCGGCGGCGGGCGCATAGATATTGAGCCTTTCGTTGCGGGCGCGCAGCTCGCGCAGCTGCGCCTCGGCCACCTTGACGCGGGCCACCGCGGCATCGCGGGTTGCGGTGAGCTGATCAACATTGGCCTTGGTGACAAAGCCGCGCTCGACCAGTTGCAGCGCGCGGTCGAGATTGGCCTGCGCCAAGGTCGCATCGGCGCGCGCGACCTGGATCTGGGCCGCCTGGGCCTCGGCCTGTTCGGACTGGACCGAACGATCAATCACCGCAAGCACCTGGCCTGCCTGCACCCAGTCCCCTGCATCAACAGTCACCCGCAGCACCTGCCCGCCTTCGCCCACCACGCCAACTGGCATCGGACGACGCGCGGCGATTGTGCCGGGCGCCTCGATCTCGCCCGCCACAGTGGTCTTGCCCGGCGTGATCACCGTGACCACGGGGGCCTGCGAATTGTCATCGCCCGCGGGCACCGGTTCACCGCCTGAAAGCACGAAATAGGCCGCAATCGCGAGCAGGAGCCCGATGATCCCCACACCGCCGATAATCACGCCGCGGGGAATTGCCGGACCTCTCGCCGAGGCAGGCGCGCCAACATCTGCCGGGACGCCATCCGCCAATTCGCCCATGACATCGGCGGTGATCGTGGTTTCGTAATTCATTGCCGTTCCTTCGCGCGAGAGCCGAGCGGCAGCCATCCGTCAGGCTGCCACCCTGCGCTCGCCACCCTGCGCCCTGTGTTGCTCCGAGGTGTGTTACTCCAATAGGGCACTTTCCGCAATTCCTGTTAGGGGCAAGAGCGCCTGTCGCCAATTGCGTTATCGACTGATGACTTTGAGCCTAGACGAAGCGCACAGGGCAATGGTTCCCGCCTGCGCCCGGCGCATGCGCGCTCAGCGCAGCCGTCCGCGCTGGATCAGGTTGACGATCGCCAGCAGCAGCGAGGCTCCGGCAACGGCTGCAAAAATGCCCGAGAGATCAGGCGGCCAGCCACCGATCCGGCCGCGGCCGAAGATGAAGGAAAACACCGAATTGCCGATGAACGAGCCGATCACGCCCACCACGACATTGGCGATGAGACCCATGTCTTCGTCGCGCCGCATCACCAGACTGGCCAGCCAGCCAACCACGCCGCCCATCACCAGAAACCACACGAAGCCGAGAATATCGCCCACCACAACGCCTCCACCCCGCTGGCGCAGTGCCAGCGGGGCAAAGGTGTAGGCGCAATTTGCGGCGGGGGAAAGACGCCGCCGCAGCGCCCTTCAGTACTTGAACTGGCGCTCGTAGAGCTTGCGGTAATCCTGCAGGCGGGTGACGCGCAGGCCTTTCATGCCCGAGCGTTCCACCGCGCGCTGCCACGAGGCAAACTCCTCCAGTGTCAGATTATAGCGGGCCAGCACTTCATCGAGCGTGAGCAAGCCGCCAGTGACAGCTGCCACCACCTCGGCCTTGCGCCGCACGACCCAGCGCTTGGTTTCAGGGGGAGGAAGATCGGCAAGCGTGAGCGGCTCGCCAAGCGGACCGATCACCTGCGCGGGGCGGAAGTCCTGGTTTTCAATCATTGCTCGTCTTTCGTATCATCCCCGACGCCGCCCGCGCACAGCGCAGCCGCCGCCGCCTTGCTCTCAGCTTCAGGAACAATAGGGGCGTAATCTTTATGCTCGTCTGAAGCAGCAAGGTTAACAAGCCGTTTGGATTGTTCGAGCGTGCGGAAATACTGCGCGGCGGCATCGCTGACACTGGCGGCGGTATCCTCGATGTGGCGGCGCGCTTCGTGGCGCAGCGCCAGCCGCAAGTCGCGCGCGGCTTCGAGCCGGGCAGACAGGTCGCACCACTCGATCGCCTTGAGCGCGGTTTGCCGCGGCCGCAGCCCGGCGGCGCGGACATCGCCTTCGCTGCCCGCGGCAGGTCTTGGCGACACGCCCTGATAAGAGGATGTTTTCTCGAACATAGCGGCATGTCATAGCGCGCTGTTGTCAACATCGGGTAAAGCCGCCATTTACCCCGCCTTAGGATTATTCCGGCGGCCAGCAGCAAGGCTGGCGCAAGGGCGGCCGGGACGCTATAGGGGCGCCGACCTCCCATGGATAACGCCCCCATCCTTGATGCCAGCCCGGATTTCGGGTTTGATGCCGCCAGCCTGTTCGATTTGCCGCGCGCCGCCACGGACTGCCGCATCGTCGTCGCCATGAGCGGCGGCGTGGATAGTTCGGTGGTCGCAGCCTTGGCAGCGGCAAGCGGCGCCGAAGTGATCGGCATTACGCTCCAGCTTTATGATTATGGGGCGGCAACGGGCCGCAAGGGTGCATGCTGCGCGGGCGATGACATCCGCGATGCCCGCGCCGTGGCTGACCGGCTCGGCATTGCGCATTATGTCTTCGACCATGAAACCGCCTTCCGCGAGGAAGTGGTCGAACAATTCGCTGATGAATATCTCGCCGGGCGCACCCCGGTGCCCTGCATCCGCTGCAACATGGGGCCCAAGTTCACCGATCTGTTCCGCATGGCGCGCGAGCTGGGCGCGGATTGCCTGGCGACGGGGCATTATGTGCGCCGGGTGATGACGCCCGAGGGGCCGCAGCTGCACCGCGCCGCTGATCCCACGCGCGATCAGTCCTATTTCCTCTACGCCACCACTGATGCCCAGCTGGATTACCTGCGCTTTCCGCTGGGCGGCTTGCCCAAAACGCGGGTGCGCGAACTGGCAGAGAAGGCCGGTTTGAAGAATGCGGCCAAGCCTGATAGCCAGGACATCTGCTTTGTGCCCGATGGCGACTATGCCAAGATCGTCACCAGGCTGCGTCCCGAAGGTGCGGTGGCAGGCGATATCATCCACGCCGCCACCGGCGAGCGGCTGGGCACACACAGGGGCATCATTCACTTTACCGTGGGCCAGAGGAAAGGCCTCGAAATCGGCGGCCAGAGCGAACCGCTCTATGTGATCGGCGTTGATGCGGCGCGGCGTGAAGTGCGGGTCGGGCCCAAGCGGATGCTGGCGGTCGAGGCTGCGCATCTGATCGAGACCAACCGCATCGGGCCGCTCCCCGATGCGCCGCTGGCTGCGAAAGTCCGCAGCCTTGCCAAGCCCGTGCCGGTGACGCTCGAAGGCAGCCTCGGAGACGGCGCGCCCGCCACGATCCGCTTTGTCGCGCCCGAATTCGGCGTGGCGCCGGGGCAGGCGGCGGTGATCTATGCAGGGGAACGCGTTGTCGGCGGCGGCTGGATCGACACGACCGAGAAAGTCGCGGGTTAATTCTCCCACGTCTCCAGCACGCAGCCATAGCCCTCGCGCCAGGTCGCGGTGGTCGAGGACATCAGCGGGAAGCGTGCCGTGACACTGCGCGCCGCCGGGTCATCCACCAGCGTGACCAGCTCCATGCCCGCCAGCTTGTCCTTGGCGCAATCGGCAAGACTGCGGCCCGCAACAAAGCGGCACGAACAGGCGACCCGCGCCGAATAGGCCGTCGCGATCCCGGCATAGCCCTTGATCGGTTCGCGAAAGGCGGCAAACACCCCGACCAGCGCCAGTGCAAGGATCAGCAAGCCCCACAAGGCGAGCGATCCTGCGCGCGAAGGGGAGGAGGATGCGGGGGATTTCGCCGCCATTTTCGTCATTGCCAAGCCGGGTTCCATCAGGGATTGAAGGCGCGATGATGTCGCGACCTCACCAGCTTCTTAAGCCCGCTCTCGCGCTTGTGCCAGCCTTGCTTGTGGCCGCGTGCAGCAATGCGCCGCCCGCGCCCGCACCGCTCACCGAAGCCGCGCTCGCGGCTGTCACCGACAAGGCAGGGGCACCGCGCGATCAGCTCGCCCGCGAGATCGATGATCTGTTCACGCAGGAAGGCCTCGGCGAAACCCGCGCGGTGGTGGTAATGGCCGATGGCGAACTGGCGGCCGAGCGTTATGCCCCCGGTTACGATAAGGACACCCGCTTCATCAGCTGGTCGATGGCCAAGACAGTGACGGGGGTGCTGATCGGGATGCTGGTGGCCGATGGGCTGCTCAGCCTCGATACGCCTGCGCCGGTTGAGCAATGGCAGCGCCCCGGCGATCCGCGTGCCGAGATCACGCTTCGCCACCTCCTCCAGATGCGCAGCGGGCTGCGCCATGTCGAGAGCGGCGATCCGCCCTACAAATCCTCCGAGGTGCGGATGCTGTTTCTCGACGGGCGCGACGACATGGCGCGCTGGGCGCGTGAACAGCCGCTGGAATATGAACCCGGCGACAAGTTCGTCTATTCCTCCAACACCAGCGTGATCCTGGCCGATATCGCCACGAACGCGCTCACGCGCAGCAAGGACCCGGCAACCCGTGCCCGCGTGATGCGCGACTATCTTCACGAGCGGCTGTTCGGCCCGCTGGGGATGACTTCAATGGTGCCGGAGTTCGATGCATCAGGCACGCTCATCGGCGGCAGCCTGATGCATGCCACCGCGCGCGATTGGGCCAAGCTGGGCGAGTTCCTGCGCCGCAAGGGCCGCACCCCCGATGGCACCCAGCTGGTGCCGAGCCGCTGGGTCGAGGCGATGCTGACGCCCAGCCCGCGCTCGCCGCAATATGGTTTCCAGATCTGGCTCAACCGGCCCATTCCGGGCAGCGATGGCCAGCACCCGCTGTTCCCGGAGCGCGCGCCGGCCAGCCTGTTCAGCCTGATCGGGCACATGGGCCAATATGTCCTCGTCTCGCCCGAACAGGGCGTGACGCTGGTGCGGCTGGGCCATTCCGACAGCAAGGAGCGCCCGGCGATGCTGCAACAGGCCGCCGATGTGCTGGCGCTCTATCCGGTGAGATAGAACACCCCTTCGACCACGGTCACGCACGGCCCGCCGAGCCATGCGCGCGTGCTCTCCAGTCTCAAGGTCAGATCGCCGCCCCGCGGGGACGCCTGATGCGCGGTGAAAGCATCGCGCCCCAGCCGTTCTGCCCAATAGGGCGCAAGCGCGGCGTGGGCAGAGCCTGTCACACTGTCTTCATCCACCCCGCCGCCCGGCACGAACACCCGGCTGACAATATCGGTGCGGCTCCCCGGCGCGGTGACGATGAATTGATCGGTGCCGAGCTTCTCCAGCCCGCGAATATCCGGCGCAAGCGCGCAGATCGCCGCCTCGTCAGGGTAGAGATAGATGTTGTAGCCCAGTTCTGAGCGGGCAATCTCAAGCGGCGCGGCGCCGAGCAGGCGGATCGCCTCGGCCTGATGGGCGGCGGTGTCGGGTGCGGTCGCAATCGCGGGGAGCGCGAGTTCGTAACCCTCGCCCGCCCGGACAACTTCCAGAATGCCCGACTTTCGCGTGCGGAAAGTCACCCGTTCCCCGCCATCGCGCCCGAGCAGCACATGCCCGCTCGCCAGCGTCGCATGGCCGCACAGCGCGATTTCATAGGTCGGCGTGCACCACCTGAGCTCCCAGTCGGCCGCGCCGCTCGCATCGCGCACCACGAAGGCGGTTTCGGCAAAGAGGTTCTCGGCGGCAATGGCGACCAGGACCTCATCGGGCAGCCATTCATCCAGCACCATGATGGCCGCCTGATTGCCACCGAAAGCCTGCGCGCTGAAGGCATCGACGTGCCAATAGGGGATCGCCTGCCTCATGGATAAAGCAGGGTATCAGACCACGGCGCATCGGCTGCATCGCGGACAAATTCGCGGCGGTCATGCAGGCGATTGTCACGATCAATCCAGAATTCGATGCGGCGGGGCGAAAGCGTGAAGCCCGTCCAGTGCGGCGGGCGCGGCACGCGGCCTTCCGCCTCGTGGGCGGCCCAGAGTTCCTGCACACGGGTCAGATAGGTCTGGCGATCGGGCAAAGGGCGCGACTGATCGGATGCGGCGCTGCCAACCTGGCTCTTGTAGGGGCGCGAATGGAAATAGGCATCGGCGCGCTCGGGCGAGACTTCGCTGAGCGGGCCTTCAATGCGGATCTGGCGCCGCAAACTCTTCCAGTGGAACAGCAGTGCCGCCTGCATATTGGCGCGGATTTGTGCACCTTTGCGGCTGTGGGCATTGGTGAAGAATGTAAAGCCGCCGCCTGCGATCTCTGCCTTGCCATGCCCCTTCAGCAACACCATCCGCACCGAAGGCGCAGCATCGGGCGTCGCAGTGGCAAGCGCCATGGCGTTGGGATCGTTCAGTTCGGCTGTGTGGGCCGCAGCGAACCATTCCTCGAACAGGTCGAACGGGTCGGCACCTGCGGGCAGCACGCTATCGGCCAGTTGGGCGGCATTCAGAGCCTGGCTCTCATCCATGATCGTTCACCTCTTGTCGTGTCTTTGCCCTACGCGCTCTTGGCACCGATGGTTGCCCTGGCAAAGCCGCCGCATGCAAAATCGTGTTGCAATGATTGCACCCTTGCACCTTGCGCCGCGCGGGAGGCTCACCTAGCTAACGAGTATGCTCGATCCTTACAGCACTCTTGGCGTGGCTCGCACGGCATCCGAGGCCGAGATCAAACGCGCGTATCGCAAGCTCGCCAAGGAACTCCACCCTGATCGCAACAAGGACAATCCCAAGGCGGCGGAGAAATTCTCCGAAGCAACCCGCGCCTATGATCTCCTGTCCGACAAGGACAAGCGCGCGCAATTCGATCGCGGCGAAATCGATGCCGATGGCAATCCTGCCCATCCCTTTGCCGGGATGGGGCGCGGCGGGCCGGGCCGCGGCGGCACCTATGGCGCGGGTGGCGGCGCACGCCCGGGCGATTTCGGCGGCTTTGGCAGCGATGATGTTGATCTGGCCGACCTGTTCGAAGGCCTGTTCGGCGGTGGGCGCGCCCGCGCCGAGCCGCCGCCCGGCTCGCGCTTCGGGTTTGGCCAGCGCACCGCCCCGCCGCCCCCGCCCAAAAAGGGCGCCGACATCAATTATCGCCTCGCCGTGCCCTTTGCCGATGCGGCCTCTGGGCGCGAGCAGCGCATCACGCTTGCCGATGGCAAGACGATCAGCCTCAAGCTTCCCCCAGGCGTCGAAGACGGCACGCTGATGCGGTTGAAGGGCAAGGGCCACCCCGGCCCCGGCGGCAATGGCGATGGCATCGTGATGATCGAGATCAGCCAGCACCCGTTCTTCCGGCGCGATGGCGACAATATCCGCATGGACCTGCCGATCACGCTCGATGAAGCGGTGCGCGGTGCCAAGGTGAAATGTCCGACGCCCGATGGGCCGGTGATGCTCACGATCAAGCCGGGCACCAACAGCGGCACGGTGATGCGCCTGGCGGGCAAGGGCTGGACCAAGAAAGGCGGCGCCATGAAGGATGGCAAGCCGGAACGCGGCGATCAGCTGGTGAGCCTCCACATCCACCTGCCCAAGGATCTCGCCAAGCTGGAAGAGCGCCTTGAGGGTTGGGTTGATCCGACACGGGTGCGGGACAAGTTCGGCCTATAGGCAAGTGGCTGCGAACACTCCCTTGCGCGGCAAATTCGCGCCCGGCAGCCGCGCTTTTGCGGTTGCCCGCCGGACAGTGAGCCGGACCTTCGAGGATGGCTTCATCCATTCTGGCAATCTTGCCTATCTTGCGATGCTGGCGCTGTTTCCCTTCTTTATTCTGGGCGCCGCGCTGTTCCAGCTGATCGGCGGGCCGGAGCAGGCCGAAATGCTGGTGCTCACTGTGGTGGCGGGGCTGCCGCCTGCGGTTGCCGAGGAAATCCGCCCGGCCGCACTGGCCGCAGTGCACGCCCGCACCGGCTGGGTCTTGTGGCTGGGCGCCATCATTGCGCTGTGGACCGTCTCCAGCCTGATCGAGACCATCCGCGACATCCTGCGCCGCGCCTATGACGCGGGCAGTCGGGGCACGGCGTTCTGGCGCTATCGGCTGGGCTCGATTGGCCTCATTCTCGCCAGCGTTATCGCAATGATGCTCTCGCTTTTTGTGCAGGTCGCGATTGGCGCTGCACAGCAGGTGATTCTTTCGGCCTTTCCGCAGCTCGGCGAAGTGATCGCGTTGCTGAGGATCGGGCGGCTGGTGCCGGCGGTGCTGCTGGGCGCTTCGCTCTGGGCGCTGTTCTACAGCCTGACCCCCCAGCCCTACCGCTATGGCGGCCATCCCACATGGCCGGGCGCTGCCGCCACCACGGCGTGGTGGATCGCGGTCGCGACCGCGCTGCCGGTGATCTTGCGCTATTTCCTGAGTTTTGATCTCACCTATGGTTCGCTGGCCGGAATCATGGTGACGCTGTTCTTTTTCTGGCTCATTGGGCTCGGGGTCGTTATCGGCGCGGAATTGAATGCGGCGCTCGCACGCGAAGGGGACGCGCAGGAGGCAGCCAAGGAGGTGGCATTATGAACGGACTTATGGCTGGCAAGCGCGGCCTCATCATGGGCCTTGCCAATGACAAGTCGCTGGCCTGGGGCATTGCGAAAAAGCTGGCAGAGCAAGGCGCAGACCTTGCCTTCTCCTATCAGGGCGAGGCTTTGGCCAAGCGCGTGATCCCGCTGGCGCAGCAATTGGGCAGCGATTTCACCTTTGCCTGCGATGTTGCGGACATGGGCTCGCTCGATGCCGCATTCGCCGCCTTGCAGGCGCGCTGGGATAGCATTGATTTCCTCGTCCACGCGATCGGCTTTTCCGACAAGAACGAGCTGCGTGGGCGTTATGTCGACACCAGCCTTGAGAACTTCCTGCTGACGATGAACGTCTCGGCCTATTCGCTCGTCGCCGTCACCAAGCGCGCGGCCGCAATGATGCCGAGCGGCGGATCGATCCTCACCCTGTCCTATTACGGCGCGGAAAAGGTTGTGCCGCATTACAATGTGATGGGCGTGGCCAAGGCGGCGCTGGAGACCAGCGTCAAATATCTCGCCAATGATCTGGGGCCCCAGAACATTCGCGTGAACGCGATCAGCGCCGGGCCGATCAAGACACTGGCAGCCAGTGGAATCGGCGATTTCCGCTACATCCTCAAATGGAATGAACTCAATTCGCCGCTCCGCCGCAATGTCACCATCGAGGATGTGGGCGGATCGGCGCTCTATTTCCTCTCCGATCTCGCCTCGGGTGTAACGGGAGAGACCCACCACGTTGATGCCGGCTATCACATCATCGGCATGAAGCAGGAAGACGCGCCCGATATCGCGCTGTCCTGAGCCAAGAACTGCCCATGAAGACTGTGCTCATCACCGGTTCCGCCGGGTTCATCGGCTATCATCTGGCCGCCTTGCTGCTGGAGGCAGGCTGGCGGGTGGTGGGCTATGACGGGATGACCGATTACTACGACGTGCGGCTGAAACAGCAGCGCCACGCAATGCTCGGCGCGCATCGCGCTTTCACCGCGCATCAAGGAATGCTGGAGGATTTCGAGCGGCTCCACACCCTTGCCATGGCAGAACGGCCGCAGGTGATCGTGCATCTCGCCGCGCAAGCCGGGGTGCGTTACAGCCTCGAAAACCCCCGCGCCTATGTGAATGCCAACCTGGTGGGCACCTTCAACGTCATGGAGTGCGCGCGCGAGCTGGGCGTCGATCACCTGCTGATGGCATCGACCTCGTCAGTCTATGGCGCCAACCGCGAGATGCCCTTCCATGAGGGGCAGAAAACCGACACCCCGCTGACACTCTATGCCGCGACCAAGAAGGCGAACGAGGTGATGGGCCATTCCTATGCCCATCTGTGGAACCTGCCGACCACGATGTTCCGCTTCTTCACGGTCTATGGCCCGTGGGGACGGCCGGACATGGCGCTGTTCAAGTTTACCCGCGGGATCCTCGAAGGCACCCCGATCGACATCTACAATCATGGCGAAATGCACCGCGATTTCACCTTCGTAAGCGATCTGGTGCGCGCCATCGCGCTGCTGATCGATGAGCCGCCGCAGCGCCCGGCCAGCCCGGCTGAGATCGCGGCAGGCGACAGCCTTTCGCCCGCCGCCCCCTTCCGCGTGATCAATATCGGCAACAGCGGCAAGGTGCGGCTGATGGATTTTATCACCGCTATCGAGGCGGAATGCGGGCGCGAGGCCATCAAGAACTTTCTTCCCATGCAGGCGGGCGATGTGCCCGCGACATGGGCGGATGCGAGCTTGCTGGAAAACCTCACCGGCTACGCACCGCAAACCCCGCTGCGTGAAGGGGTGCGGCAGTTCGTCGCGTGGTACCGCGATTATTACGGGGTGTAAGCCAGAGACGAATCGCGCCGCAAGGCGGCCAGGTGTTATTCGTCTGGGGAAGGGCCAACCACCGGCGCAGGCCGGGGTGCCGCCGGGGCAGGGGCCGGGGTAGCGGCAGCAGCCGACGCAGCGCCCGGATCAGGCAGAGCGCTCTCACCCGGCAGTTCGCCCGCGCGTTCGCGTTCCAGCCGCTGCATATATTCGCGCTCGATCATTTCGACGCGCGCTTGCTCGGCGGCGGCCTCCTCGTCGATTTCGCTCAACCGCTCCTGACGGGCCCTCTCGATCAGCTGGCCAAAGCGCACGCCTTCGGCCTCGGACTTGTCCTTGGCCCAAGCCTCGACGAATTTCTGGGTGCAGCCGGTAAAGCCCCCGGCGCCGGCAGGGGAACAGCTCATCGCCCCGAAATCGCCGACATATTTGATCGAATCAAGCTGCGCGGCGCGCGAGCGATTGGCAGGGCTGTCGCTGAAGCGCAGGTTTGACGGGATGCGATAACGATCCGCCTCGACGAGAATCTCGCAGACCACGATCTCGCCGGGCTGGGCAACGGGGCATTCGTCTTCGCTGTAGGCGATCACCATGTTGATGCGCTCACCCGCAGGGCCCTGTGCCCCTGCAGGGGTCGCGGCAAGCAGAATTGCTGCCAGAGCAGCGCTCGCAGCGGGGATCAACGCTTTCATCAGGCCGTTCCTTGTTGTGACAGCACGGCGCCTGCCATGCCTCCATTCGCGCGCGCTTGTCTAGAGCCTTGGGGCTGAACGCCCTGTGAAGCAGGGGGTTTACACCCGCTCGCTCACCTTGATCGCGATGCGGCAGCCAAGCCGGATGGCGCCTGCCAGCAGCGGATAGGCGGGCGCGCGCTCGGCCCCGTTGGCAAGCGCTGCATCGCGGTGCTCGCGTTCATCCTCGCGGAAGGCCTCGATCATTTCCGCAAGCTCGGGATCAGCGCCGGTTTCTGCAAGCCGCTCAAGCTGTTCGCTGTAATGCTTGTCGATCTCCTCCTCGACCGCGGCGGTGCAGGCCATCGCCGCTTCGGGGCCGAGCAGCGCGGTGCCAGCGCCAAGCAGATATCCCGCGGCCGACCAGAAGGGATGGAGCGCAGTCGGGCGCACACCGCGCGCTGCAAGCAAGGCATCGAACTTGGCGCGGTGTTCGGCCTCCTGATCTGCCATGTGGCGAATTTCCGCCGAATGCGGGCCGCGATCGCCCATTACGGCAAGCTGGCCTTCGTAAATCCGGGTTGCCCCGAATTCGCCCGCCTGATCAACCCGGATCATCCGGTGGAGTTCTGCGCGATCCATGAATGGCTCCTTTGGGCGGATATCTTACCTGCGATACGCGGCCAGCGCCACAATGGCTGCACCGCTTGCACAAGAAATCAGGAAATTGAACCCGGCAAGCGAAATGCCCAAGAGGCTCCACGGCGCGCGGTCACAGCGAATAAGCGGCGCGGCGCGCGGGTCCATCACATCAAGCGCGGAAGGGATGGTGGAACACCCGGTAATCCCCTGCCACCAGCCATATTCGACGCCCGCATGAAACCCGCCGATCAGTCCGGAGGTGAGGATCGCGAGACCCGCGAGCCCTGTCCACACCCGCGCCGGTTGCATCACGAAAGCCGCCCCGGCAAGCGGGATTGCGGCAAAATGCGGGTAACGCTGCCACCAGCACATCTCGCACGGGGGCAAGCCAAAGCCATATTGCGCCACGTAAGCGCCCCCCAGCAAAGCCGCAGGCACCGCCAGCGCCAGCCAGCGCGCTTTGGTCAGACCATCCATCGCAAATGCTCAGCTTTTCGGCGGCACCCGCAGCGCCACCGTGCTCTTGGTGGTGCGACGCAGGGTTTCGAGCGCATAGTGCAGCTGGAAATCCTCGATGCCTTGCTCCTTCAACTGCGCGGCGGTGAGCTGGAAGCGCGGATCATCGATGCTGTCCTTCTCCATCTCCTCGTCCTTGATCCCCAGCTCGTTGATGAGGTGCCCGCGCAGATCGCTTTCGCGGGTCTGGTATTTCTGGCGGCGGGCGTAATCGGGATCGGAGATCTGCGGCACCGTAATGTCGGGCTTGATCCCGCCTTCCTGCACCGAGCGGCCCGACGGCGTGAAATAGCGCGCGGTGGTGAGCTTCAGCGCCGCATCCGGCCCCAGCGGCAGCAGGGATTGCACGCTGCCCTTGCCGAAGCTGCGTTCGCCCATGATCAGCGCGCGGCGGTGATCCTGCAGCGCGCCTGCAACGATCTCTGAAGCCGAGGCCGAGCCTGCGTTGATCAACACGATCACCGGCACGCCTTCGGCCATGTCGCCGCGAAACACGCTTTCGGCATCATAAAGGATCGTCTCGCCCCGCGCGCGGCCGCGCTGCGAGACAATGCGGCCCGACTTGAGGAAGAGGTCAGACAGGGCAACCGATTCATCGAGGCTGCCGCCCGGATTGTTTCTGAGATCAAGTACCAAGCCGTTGATCTTGCCGCCCGCCTCCTTTTTCAGCGCCTGCCAGGCGGCAAAGACATTGGCGCCCACATTGGCGGAAAATTCATTGACGGCAATGACGCCGATC
The DNA here is from genome assembly GCA_046296155.1 of Erythrobacter sp. Classification (GTDB taxonomy): domain Bacteria; phylum Pseudomonadota; class Alphaproteobacteria; order Sphingomonadales; family Sphingomonadaceae; genus Erythrobacter. Next base: position 123,902 of record JBKBLW010000004.1, read on the forward strand.
TTGCCCGCCGCCAGTTCATGGGTGACAGGTTCAAGCGTAATGACGCCGCGCGTCACCGAAACTTCGAGCGGTTCATCACGGCCCGGGCGGAACACTGTCAACTGAATCGATGTGCCCGCTGGCCCGCGCATCTGCGAGACCGCATCATCCAGGTTGCCGCCATAGATCAGCTTGCCATCAAGGTGGGTGATGAAATCGCCCGCCTTGATGCCTGCCTGCTCTGCCGGAGAACCGCGGAATGGCGAGATCACCTTGACCGCGCCCTGTTCCATCACCACCGACAGACCAAGGCCCGAATAATTGCCGTCGATCATGGTTTCGAGGCGTTGCAGCGCCGCGCCGTCGAGATAGGCCGAATGCGGATCGAGCGCGGCCAGCATCCCGTCGATTGCGCCGCGCACCAGCACATCATCCTCGACCTTGTCGACATAGCTTGCCTTGACGCGCTGGAACACGGCGAACAGCCGCGCGAATTCGGGGCCTGCACGGCCATCGACCTGCGCCATGGTGGCAGTCGCCGTCGGGATCAGCGCCAGGGCGGTGACGAGGGCAGCGCTCCGCAGCAATGCAGCGAGTTTCATAGGGTCTGGCTCAGCTCCTTATGGATGCAAGGTGTATAGTGTTGCAGGCCTTAACGCCAGCTAGACGCAGCGACGCTTTGTCAAAGCGTTGACACTAGCCGACGAAACTCAGCGGATTGACCGGTGTGCCCTCCCGGCGCAGCTCGATCGTAACGGGCGCGTCGCGCTGGCCGGCAACCCCGATGGGACTGCCGCCGATGACACTTTGCCCGACGCGCACATCCACCCGCGCAAGGCCGGTGACAAGGCTGGTCCAGCCGCCGTCATGTTCGAGAATGACGATCCGGCCAAAGCCCTTGTAAGCCCCCGCAAAGGCAACGCGGCCCTTGGCAGGCGCCACCACCTGCGCGCCCGCTGCCGGCGCAAGCGTGATGCCGGTGGTGCGCGCGCCGCTTTCCCGGATGGTGCCAAAGCCCGCGAGTGTGCGCCCGGCAACCGGCAGTTGCAAACGCGGCGCGGCGCTTGGCGTGGGGCTGGCGGCGGGCACCGCGGCAGGCAGCGCGCTGGCGAGATCGGCGGGGCGCAGCACCGGGCCGGGCAGCGCGGCAAGTTCGCGCCTGAGGCTCGCCTGGCGATCAAGCTGATCGACCAGTCCATCCAGATCGCGTGCCTGTTCGGCCAGCGCCAGCGCGCGTTCTTCCTCGCGCAGCGCATTGCCGCGCGCGGCGCGCGAGGCGAGACGCTGGCTTGCCTCAAGGCTGGCGAGCTGCTGGCGGCGGGCGCGCAGATCAGCCTCGCGGCCACGCAGGTCGTCGAGGGATTTGGCAGCGCGCGCTTCGGCGGCGCGTCCGGCCGCGAGTTCCCCGCGCAAGGCCGCGGTGCGCGCACGGATCTGCGGCACCGCGCTCGCCAGCACGGCGCGGACGTGGACGATGTCCTTGAGCGATCCCGGTTGCAGCGCCGAAAGGGCCAGAGGGCGGCGCGCGGCGGTTTGCAAAGCGGCGGCAAGCCGCGCGGTCGGCTCCTGCTTTTCGGCAAGCCGCGCGGCGATCCGGGCGCGATCGGCACGCGCAAGCGAATAGCGCGCCCCGGCGACGGCAATATCCGCTTCGGCCTGCTGGATTTGCGCGGCCAGCGCCGCTGCTTCGGCGGCGGCACGCGTCGCTGCCTCGCTGGCGGCTTCGGCCTCGCGCTGGAGCCTTGCGGCGCGGGCGGCGGCGGCCTTGCTCTCGCGGGCAGCGCGCGCCAGTTCGTCCTTCGCCTCCTCGGGTTCGAGCAACACGAGGGCAACCGCGGCGTGGCTTTCTGGTCCCAGCACAGCCCAGGCCCCGAGCAGCGCGAAGGCGGCGGCAGTGGCAAGCAAAGGGCGCGGCGTCATGGCGTCATTGTGCCCGATTAGCCCGCGCGATGGTAGGGGTGTCCGGCAAGGATCGTGGTGGCGCGGTAAAGCTGTTCCATCAGCATGGCGCGCGCCAGCAGGTGTGGCCAGGTGGCAGGGCCGAAGGCCAGCAGGAGATCGGCGCGCGCGCGTTCGGCGTCGCAGTGGCCATCGGCCGCCCCCAGCATGAAGCGCGCCTCGCGCACACCATCATCACGCCAGCGCCCCAGCAGCGCCGCGAAATCTGCGGAAGCCAGCGCACGCCCGCGTTCATCAAGCAGCACGGTCTTGTGCGGGGTGAGCGGGTCTGCCGCCTTGCCAGCGCCCGTATCGGGCCATTCGGTAAGCTTGACGGGCCACGTCAGCCGCTTGGCATAGCGCTCCACCAGCTCGCCTTCAGGCGAACGGCCGATCTTCCCGCGGGCGATGATATGGAGGAGAATGGCGGTGTCCTTTTCTCTCGCGGCAAAGGGCTGCGCCCTTGCCTGCCGAGGGGGCGGCCTACCGGCCGGCGGGCAGCCGCCCTTGCGGCTTGCTTTGCAAGCCGCACCAACGTGCAAACAGTTGCGTTACGCTCGGCCGCTTGCCGCTTCCGAACCCTCGAACGACCACATGCGCTCAAGATTGTAGAAGGCGCGCACTTCGGGGCGGAACAGGTGAACGACCACATCGCCCGCATCGATCAGCACCCAGTCCGCTGCTGGCAGACCTTCCAGCCGCACCGGGCCAAGGCCCGCCTGCTTGATCCGCTCGGCCAGTTTCTGCGCCATCGCGGCAACCTGACGGGTCGAACGCCCGCTCGCAATCACCATGTGATCGGCAATCGAGCTTTTGCCCGCCAGCGGGATCGACACGATGTCCTGCGCCTGATCATCATCAAGCTGGGACAGCACCAGATCATGCAAAGTGGCAGCAGGGCTGTTCAAATCAGCAACGGCCTTGACCGCGCCCATCGGCACGGATGCGTAAAACGCCTCGGTTATCGGCAAGTGAGTGTCTCCAGAGTTCAGGGCTCGTCGGCCCGGCCGAACGCGGCATGGGCGACACAGCAAACAAGACGCGGCGATCGCGCTTCATGCTGTCGTGATACCCGTGATGCAGCGGTGGGTCAGGCGGTCGCGCAAGGGTGGTGCAGGTCGTTCGCTGGTTCCAAGGTAATTTTCGGCCCACCCGGCATGGTCACGGCGAAAGGCCGTGGCCGAGCGGTGATCCGGATCGAAACGCAAGAAGACCAGTGCCGGTGCGCTCCCTCGCCCCCGTTTCCGAAAGCTGGCAGCAGACACCGAATAACGCCTGAGCCAGGCCATGGCGGGGCTCGTCATGACCGCATCACTATAGCCCGGACGCGCGATCACCGCAATCGGCATTGTCCGCGCGATGGCGCGCCAGTCTTTCCAGAGGTGAAACTGGGCGAGGTTATCAGCTCCCATCAGCCAGATGAAGCGGCGCTTGGGATAGCGCCGCTTGAGCGCGCGCAGCGTGTCGATGGTGTAGCGCGTGCCAAGGCTTGCCTCGATCGCGGTGGGGATGATGGGGGCGCGCCGCGCTTGCCTGCGCGCAGAGCCCAGCCGGGCGCGCAAAGGCGCCATGCCCTGTTTGGGTTTCAAGGGGTTGCCGGGCGAAACCAGCCACCACACCGCGTCCAGTCCGAGCGCGTCAGCCGCGAACAGGCTGATGCGGCGATGCCCGCCATGGGCCGGATTGAAGCTGCCGCCGAGGAGGCCGGTGTAAACGCTGCGCAACAGAGGTCAGGGCCTGGTCTGGCCGCTCCCGCGCACTTGCCACTTATAGGTGGTGAGCCCTTCCAGGGCGACTGGGCCGCGCGCATGCAAGCGGCCGGTGGCAATCCCGATCTCCGCGCCCAGGCCGAATTCGCCCCCATCGGCGAATTGCGAAGATGCATTATGCATCACGATGGCGCTGTCGACCTCAGCCAGAAATCGCTCGGCGGCGGCTTCATCGGCGGTGATGATCGCATCGGTATGGGCCGAGGAATGGCGCGCGATATGGGCGAGCGCATCGTCAAGCCCGTCGACACAGGCGACCGAGAGAATGGCATCGAGATATTCCGTGTCCCAGTCATTGGCGCTGGCCGGGATCACGCGCGGATCAAGCGCCCGGATGCGATCATCGCCGCGCACTTCGCATCCCTTGTTGATCAGCGCTGCCACCAGCCCTGCCGCATCGGGATAGGCCGAATCGATCAGCAGCGTCTCCATCGCGCCGCAAATGCCGGTGCGGCGCAGCTTGGCGTTCAATGCAATCGCCAGCGCCATGTCAGGATCGGCGGCCGCATGGACATAGGTGTGGCAGATGCCGTCGAGATGGGCGAGCACCGGGACGCGGGCATCGGCCTGCACGCGGGCAACCAGCCCCTTGCCGCCGCGCGGCACGATCATGTCGATCAGGCCGCTGGCTGTCAGCATCGCGCCAACGGCGGCGCGGTCTTGGGTCGGGATCAGCTGGACGGCATCTTCCGGCACACCGCCTGCCGCCAGCCCTGCCACCAGCGCAGCATGGATCGCGCGGTTGGAATGAACCGCCTCGCTCCCGCCGCGCAGCAAGGCCGCATTGCCCGCCCGCACGCACAGGGCGGCGGCATCGGCGGTGACATTGGGGCGGCTTTCATAGATGATTCCGATGGTTCCGATCGGCACCCGGATACGCTGCATTTTCAAGCCATTGGGCCGTTCATAGGCATCGATTACCTGCCCCACCGGATCGGGCAGATCAGCCACCGCAGCCACCCCTGCGGCAATGCCTTCGAGGCGCGCTTCGTCCAGCGCCAGCCGGTCCAGCATGGCGCCCGACAACCCGTTAGCCTTGCCCGCGGCGAGATCCTGCGCGTTGGCAGCAAGAATCGTCGGAACCGCCGCGCGAAGTTCGCTCGCCGCAAGGTGGAGCGCAGCAGCGCGCGCGGCGCTCGGCATGGCGGCAAGCAGGCCTTGCGCACGGCGCGCGCGGCGCGCGCAATCACCGACCAGTTCGGCAGGGTCGAGGGCGGACAAGGGGGCGGACTGGGTGTTCATGGCGATGCCTTTAGCAGGCCTTGCGCGCGGTGTCAGTCCGGAGCAGCCAGCAAGCCGATTCGCAATGCGTCCCGTATGCCTGTCAGCCAGGTAAGTTTACGTAGGGGCGCGCTGATGGCGGGGCGGGGTGCGACTCGTCGCAAATTGGCTTCGCTTTGGCTTGCCGGGCAAGACTCGAGTCGCATCCTGTGCGGGGCGCTGCTAGCGCGCCTGCCCGGGACACCAAACACAATAGCAACGACTCGGGGCCGCAGTGTCAGAACCAATACCCACTCGCACGTGGCGCATCCGCCTTGCCGAGTGGTTCCCAGATCGCGAATTGTTCATGCGCTCGCATGGAGAGGTGCGCTTCATCAAGCTCTCCTCGCGCCTACAGCTGCGGGTTGCAGCGGCAGCTTTGGGCGTGCTTGCCCTGTGGCTGGGAACGCTTGCAGTGATGGGCTGGAACACCTGGCGCGCAGAATCGGATCTTGCATCTTTCGCTGATGAAAAGGCCCGCGTCGCCACCGCGAGCGAGCGGCTTGAAGCCTATGCGGGTGATATTGATCGCGTGGTGGCCGAGCTCGAAGCGCAGCAGAAGTTCCTCGAACAGATGACACAGATGCTGCCCGAGGATGTCACCACCGGCGAAACCGACGCCAGCGTCACGGATTCCACCGCCGAGACCCGCGAGACCATCCGCAAGGTCAGCGCGGTGTTCCCCAAGGCGCGCGGCCTTGCTGAACTCGAAGCGCGCCAGGTCGCGCTGGCCGAAAAGCTCACCCGTTTCGCCAATGCGCGCGCGCGCCGCGCCGAGGCCGCGATTCGCAAGCTCAATCTTGATCCCCGCCTGATGACCCGTGAAACCCGCGACGCGATGGGCGGCCCGTTCGAGGCATTAACCAGCCGCAAGGCCATTGCGCTTGATCCAAGGTTTGAAAAGCTTGGCTTCAGCCTTGCCCGCATGGCGGTGCTGGAACGCGCGCTCGAAGGCATTCCGCAGGTCGTGCCCGCGACCGATGAAAGCATCACCTCAGGCTTTGGCTACCGGCGCGATCCGTTCAACGGGCGCGGTGCAATGCACGCCGGGCTTGATTTCAAGGGCGCTGTCGGCTCGCCGATCTATGCCGCGGCCAAGGGCCATGTGAGCTTCGTGGGATGGAAGCAAGGCTATGGCAACACCATCGAGATCACCCATGGCAACGGGATGTTAACCCGCTATGCCCACCTCTCGCGCTTCGATGTCAAGGCGGGCCAAGCCGTCGAGGCAGGCGACCGGATTGCCGGCATGGGCAGCACCGGCCGCTCGACGGGGCCGCACCTGCATTTCGAAGTCCGCATCAACGACCGCGCAATCAACCCGCGCCCGTTTCTGGAGGTTGCTCCTGATGTTCTCAAAGAAGCCCGCGGACCAGAGCCCGTCCGCACCACCAGCACCCCGGGCGGCAAGTAAGCCGATGGCAGGCGGGGCGACCTTTTCGGTGATCGGGGCGGATGTCACGATTACGGGCGATATTGCCGCTTCGGCCGATCTGCACATCGACGGCACGGTCGAAGGCGATATCCGCTGCGCCGCACTGGTGCAGGGTGAAGGCAGCAGCATCCACGGCGCGGTAAGCGCGGAAAGCGCCCGGCTCGCGGGCAAGGTGACGGGTTCGATTACCGCGCGCGAGCTGGTAATCCTCAAGACGGCCCGCATTGCAGGCGATGTGCATTATGATGCGCTCACCATCGAACAGGGTGCCGAAGTGGACGGCCGCTTTGCCCCCAATGGCCGCCAGCCGCTCGTCGCGCTTCCCGCATCAGGCGCCGAGGCGGCGGCGTGATCAGAGCACTTCTGCTCTGAGCGCTTTCCGGTCCAGCTTGCCGATGATGGTGCGCGGCAAAGCAGCGCGGATCACGATTTCATCGACCCGCTCGTGCTTGCCGATTCGCGCATTGAGCCAGTCACGCAAGTCACTCGCGCTCTCCGACGCGCCTGGCTCCAGCGTGACATAAGCGCGTGGCACTTCGCCCTTGTAGGGATCGGGCACCCCGATCACGAGCGCTTCCTTCACCGCAGGATGTTCGAGGATCACGTCCTCGACCACGCTGGGGAACACCTTGAAGCCGCCGACGGCGATCATGTCCTTGATGCGATCGACGATTTCGAGGAATCCATCCGCGTCGATTTTGGCGACATCGCCGGTACGCAGATAGCGCTTGCCATCGCGCAGCACGAAAGTCTCGGCATCGGATTCGGGCCGGTTCCAGTAGCCGCGCATCACCTGCGGCCCGCATACCGCCAGCTCGCCCGGCTCACCTTCGGGGGCAAGTTTCGCAGGGTCTTCCTTGTCGAGCAGCAGGATTTCAGTCCCCGGCACCAACTGCCCGATGGTGCCGCGCTTGCGGGTGCCCTCATAGGGATTGACCGAAACCACGCCCGCGCTTTCGGTGAGACCATAGCCTTCGACCAGCCGCACGCCGGTGACCTCCTCAAATCGCGCGTGGACGGGCGCCGGCATGGGCGCGCCGCCGGAAATGCACACCTTGAGGCTGGAAAGATCGGTCTTGGGCAAATCGGGGTGATCGAGGATGGCCTGAAACATGGTGGGCACGCCCGGAAAACCGGTGCAGCGATATTTCCGGATCGTGGCGAGCACTTGTGCCGCCTCAAAGCGCGGCACCATCGCGATCGAGGCGCCCGCGGCCACCGCATGATTGAGCAGGGCGGTATTGGCGAACACATGGAAGAACGGCAGCGCGCCCATGAACACTTCGGCCGAAGGATCCGCAAAGGGATTGATCGCGGCGACCTGCTGCGCATTGATCGAAAGCTGATCATGGCCGAGCATCGCACCCTTGGGCCGCCCGGTGGTGCCGCCAGTATATTGCAGCAGCGCCAGATCGCGGTGCGGATCAATATCAACCGGCGCGGGCACCGCGGCGGGCGTCATGTCAGACCAGCGGCGCACATGCGGTCCATAGGCGACATCGGCAATCTGGCTGCGTTTGAGGAGCTTGAGCGCCATGCCCTTCACCCATGGCAGCATCGCAGCCAGTTCGCCCACCACCAGCGTTTCAAGGCGCGAGGTCGCCAGCACTTGCCCCGCCGTGGCATAAAGCTCAGGGACATTGAGAGTCACCAGCAGGCGCGTGCCCGAGTCTTCGACCTGCCAGGCCAGTTCCTCAACCGAATAGAGCGGCGAGAAGTTGACGACGATCGCACCCGCCATCATCGCCCCGTAATAGGCCGCGGCGTAGATTGGGACATTGGGAAGGAACAGGCCCACCCGGTCACCCGGCTCGATGCCGGCAGCTTGCAGGCCGGCGGCAAAGCGGCGCGCCTGAGAGAGGACTTCGCTATAGGTATAGGTGCGCCCGAGGAAATGCAGGAATGGTGCATCCGGCGCCTTGCGCGTGGTGCCCTCGAGCATGGCAGGCAAGGCCAGCGCCGCAAACTGCGTCGCATAGGGGATCGGGTGGAAATAGGGCAGTTTACTTACATCCATGTCAGCAAGTTTGGCCGAGGTCAGGCCCACGCGCAAGCAAAAGCGGTGCAAACCTCACAGGATTCGCGCCGCTTTTGGCTTCGTTCAGGCTGCCAAGCTATCTCGCTGCCCTGCCGGGCTCAGATAAACCCGCTTTCCGGATCGATCTTTTCTTCAGCTGCTTCGGCAGCGCGGCGCGCGGCGAGCCAGGCTTCGGCTTCGGCCTCCTGCGCGGCCTGGCCGGCAGCCTTGGCCTGTGCCTCGCGTTCGGCGCGCAGTTCCTCGATCAGCTTTTCGCGGTCGTTGCGCTCGGACTTGACCGGCGCGTCAGCATCTTCGGCAACACCGGCGCGCTTGGCCGCCTTGGCGACCATCGCGTCCAGCTCACGCTGCGAACACAGGCCCAGCGTCACCGGATCCTTGGGCTGGATATTGGCGATGTTCCAATGGCTGCGCTCACGAATCGCGGTGATGGTGTTGCGGGTAGTGCCGATCAGCTTGGAAATCTGCGCGTCCGAGACCTCGGGGTGATTGCGGATGATCCAGGCAATGCCATCGGGCTTGTCCTGCCGCTTGGAAACCGGCGTATAGCGCGGCCCCTTGGTGCGGGTGACTTCGACCGGCGGCTTGTGCATCCGGAGCACGTGGGTGGGATCGGCCTGCCCGGCCTCGATCTCGGCCTGGGTCAATTCGCCCGCGTGCACCGGATCGCGCCCGGTATATTTGCTGCCGGCAAGGTCATCGGCCATCGCCTGCACTTCGAGGATGTGCAGGCCGCAGAATTCGGCGATCTGTTCGAACGACAGGGCGGTGTTGTCCACCAGCCAGGTCGCGGTGGCATGGGGCATCAGCGGCTTGGGCTGATCCTTGGTGGCCATGGGGAGTCTCCGTCAAAAATAGAAGGGCCGCCCCTCACGGAGCGGCCTTAGCCTCGCCCAGATAGGCGATTGCGGAGAAAACGGCAAGGAATGGATTCAGAACGCGGACGCCGCCGCCAGCGAGACAGCTTCGTCCTGTTCGAGCGCTGCCAGCGCAGTCAGGAACTGGCGTGTGGCCGCCTCCCAGCTGAAACTCGCGCCATGCGCGGCGCAGGCGGCGCGATCGCAATAGCGCGCCGCATCAATCGCGCGGGCAAGATCATCCGACAGCGCGCCGACCTGGTTGGTCACGATGTCGAGCGGGCCGGGCACCGGAAAGGCAGCAACCGGCGTGCCGCAGGCAAGCGCCTCGATCACGACAAGCCCGAAGGTATCGGTGCGGCTCGGAAAGACGAACACATCCGCCCCGGCATAGCAGCCTGCCAGCTCGCGCCCCATCCGCTTGCCGAGGAACAAGGCTTCGGGGAACCTGGCCTGCAAGGCCGCGCGCGCCGGGCCATCGCCCACCACGACCTTTGTCCCCGGGTAATCGCAGGCGAGGAAAGCCTCGATGTTCTTCTCGACCGCCACCCGCCCGACATAAAGCAGGATCGGCCCCGGCAACCCGGCATATTCGGACGGCGGCGGTGCGTCCGGGGAAAAGCATTCCAGATCGACGCCGCGGCTCCAGTGGGTGAGCTGGGTAAGCCCCTGTTCGCGCAGCTGGCTGCGGATTGTCTCGGTGGCCACCATGATGGTGCGCGCCGGGCGGTGGAACCAGCGGATATAGGGCCAGAACACGCTTGCCGGCAGACCCGTGCGGCGCGCCAGATAATCGGGGAACTGGGTGTGATAGGCGGTGGTGAAAGGCACCCGGCGGCGCGCGCAATATCGCCTTGCAGCAAAGCCCAGCGGGCCTTCGGTGGCGATATGTACCGCATCAGGCTGGATCGCTGCCAGCCGCCGCCCGACCGCCCCGGGCGCCGTGAACGCGAGGCGGATTTCGGGATAGGTCGGCGCGGGCACCGAGGCATATTGATCGGGCGAGATGACAGTGACGTCATGGCCCCAGCTGCGCAGCATCGCGCAGGTGGTGGCGAGGGTGCGGACCACGCCATTGGTTTGCGGATGCCAGGCATCGGTGATGATGGCGATCGAGCGCGGCAGCGCGCCGTCAACGCCAAACGTGCTATGCCGGTTCACGCTGCGGCGCGCTCGCCCTGGGGGGCGCGCTCGGCGGCAGCTTCGTCGCGCCCGCGCGCGTGGATAATGTCGGCCCAGTGGAGGATTTCCATGCGGCCATCATGGTGTTCGACCAGCGCGTTGCAGCCCTCCACCCAGTCACCATCGTTCCAGTATTCGATCTTGCGGCCATCATGTTCGAAGCTGCGGAACTCGGCGGTGTGGATATGCCCGCACACCACGCCATCCACGCCGCGTTCCCCGGCAGCACGGGCCACCACTTCCTCGTAGCGGCCAATGAATTCGACGGCGTTCTTGACCTTGTGCTTGGCCGCTTTGGAAAGCGACCAATAGGGCTTGCCCAGCCAGCGCCGCACGGTGTTGACCGCCACGTTGCATTTCATCATCCAGTGATAGGCATGATCGCCCACGAAGGCGAGCCAGCGGTGCGACAGCATCACCGCATCGAATTCATCGCCGTGCAGCACCATCAGGCGGCGGCCATCGGCGGTATCGTGGAAAGCCGCGCGGCGAATTTCGATCCCGCCAAAGTTCAGACCCGTAAACTGGCGGAACATCTCATCGTGATTGCCGGGGATATAAACCACCCGGGTTCCGCGCCGGGCGCGCTTCATGATGCGCCACACGATGTCATTGTGGCTGCTCGGCCAGTAGAACTTCTTCTTGAGGCGCCACCCGTCGATGATATCGCCCACCAGATACATTGTTTCGCTGTCGGTATGATCGAGAAAATCGATCAGCAAGTCCGCGTTGCAGCCCCTGGTGCCAAGGTGCACGTCGCTGATCCAGATGGTGCGATAGCAGCGGCGTGGGTTGCCTTCGGGCTCGGGCCGCTGCGGAGCGGTCAAGGGAAAGCTGGCAATGTTCGACAGATCGGCGGGCAGATCGGACAGGGCAGAACCGGTCATGGTGCGAAGGCCTCGGGCAAAATCGGCTGCCGCAGGCTCTAGCAGCCGAATGTTACAAGCGATTCTCAAGGGCGTGACGATTTCGCGTCCACAGGCCCGCCCTTGTCATCCCATTGGCACAAATCCGGGCAGCGCGCACACCCGTCCGCACCAGGCCAGCGGAGCGGGATAGTCGGCGAGACGAAAACCACCTTCGTCAGCCGGATGGGTATAGGCGAACAGGGCAATGTCGGCGAGGCTCACGCCCGCGCCGCCTCGCCTTCTCCGATCTGGAGCACCGGGATGCGGCCATGGGGATTGATCCGCGCAAGGAATGCGGGCGCGCGGGTCTCGCCCTGCATGATGTCGCAGGTTTGCCGGGCCAGCGGCAGGCCGAGCAGCGCCGCCGTCAGCCGGATCTTGGAGCAATGCCCGCTGCGCGGATCTTCATGGAGGGTGAGAGGCTCAGCCGCCCGCAACCTCGAGCACGATCTTGCCGATATGCGCGCCCGCTTCCATGCGCGCATGGGCGGCGGCCGCTTCGGCCAGCGGGAAAATCATGTCCATGATCGGAGCAAGCTCGCCGCTGGTAAAGAGCGACCAGGCATTGGCCGCGATCTCATCGGCCAGCGCCGCCTTGAAAGCGTTGCTGCGCGGGCGCAAGGTCGATCCCGTCAGCGTCAACCGGCGGCTCATGATAACGGCCATGTTGAGGTTCGCCTGCATGCCCCCCAGCACCGCGATGGTGACATGGCGACCATCTTCGGCAAGGCATTTGAGATTGCGCGGCACATAATCGCCCGACACCATGTCGAGCACGATATCGACCCCCTTGCCGCCGGTGTGTGCCTTGATCACCTCGACGAAATCGGCCGCGCGGTAATTGATTGCCAGATCAGCGCCGATGCCGCGCGCAGCCTCGCACTTGGGCTCATCGCCGCAGGTCACGATCACTTCGAGCCCGAAAGCCTTGCCGAGCATGATCGCCATGGTGCCAATGCCGCTGGTGCCGCCATGGACCAGCACGCGCTCGCCATCGCGGGCCATGCCGCGCTCGAACAGGTTGTGCCACACGGTGAACAGGGTTTCGGGCAAGGCCGCGGCCTGCGCGAGCGCCATGTCATCGGGCACCGGCAGGCAGTGCTGCCAGGGCGCGGCGCAATATTCGGCATAGCCGCCGCCCGGCGTCAAGGCGGCAACCCGCGCACCGATCATCTCGCGCGGAGCCTCCGATCCGACAGCGACGACCTCGCCTGCCACTTCCAGCCCGAGCAGCGGCGAGGCTCCCGGCGGCGGCGGATAGGCCCCGGCGCGCTGCAAGCAGTCAGGGCGGTTGACCCCGGCATAGGCGACACGGATCAACACATCATCGGGACGCAAATCGGGAAGCGCAGCCTCGCCGAGGTGGAGCACCTCGGGCCCGCCGGACGCTGTGAAAACGATTGCACGCATAGTCGCAGGCAAAGGCCCTGCAGAAGCTCCCATCATCGCGATATCCCCCCGACCCGCCGCCAACAGGCAAAGATGCACCGTTTCAGGCTGATAAGTTAGCCGGGCGCATAACGTTCTCCCGGATTGACAGCAAGCCTGTTCCCTTGCGATGCTGCACATTGATGGATGATAGTGATCTGCCGCGGCCCAAGGGCGATGCAGCGAGCCGTCTCGCCTTGGAGGATCTCGGCCCCTATTCGCAGGCGGAACTCGACGCACGGATCGCCGCACTCGAAGCGGAGATAGCGCGCACGCGCGCCCACCGCGATCGCGCCGCGGCCCACCGCGCCGCGGCTGAAGCCCTGTTCGGGGGCCCGAAAACAGGCACAAGCTGATGGCTCACCGCGCTCTCGCCACAATTCGCGGGCATCAGGATTCGCAATTCCGCGAAGTCCGCCCATATAACTTGCAAACCTCTCCCACCGCTCGGCCCAGTCGAGCCCCAGCCGTTTCCTAACCGAGGCCAAGCCCATGCCCAGTTTCGCCCAGAACCTTGAACGCACGCTGCACAACGCGCTCGGCAATGCATCCGAGCGGCGGCACGAATATGCGACTTTGGAGCACTTGCTGCTGGCGCTCATCGATGACGAGGATGCAGCCCAGGTGATGGCCGCCTGCGGGGTCGATCTGGCCGAACTGGGCGAGGTGGTGAAGCAATATCTCGATCAGGAATACCAGTCGCTCAAAACCGAGGATGGTGCCGATCCGCAGCCCACCGCCGGTTTCCAGCGGGTGATCCAGCGTGCGATCCTGCATGTGCAATCATCGGGGAAAGACACTGTCACCGGCGCCAATGTGCTGGTCGCGCTGTTTTCCGAACGCGACAGCTACGCGGTCTATTTCCTCCAGCAGCAGGATATGAGCCGTCTGGATGCGGTGAGCTATATCAGCCACGGCATCGGCAAGGGCGGGCGCCAGATCGAATCGAAAAATCCCCAAGGCACCGATCAGGGCACGGCGGCCTCGAACAACACCGAGGCGGCAAAGGACAACAGCAACAAGAAGGAAACCGCGCTCGATCAGTTCACTGTCAACTTGAACGCCAAGGCCGAAAGCGGCAAGATCGATCCGCTGATCGGGCGCGGGCCGGAGGTGGACCGCACCATCCAGATCCTGTGCCGCCGTTCCAAGAACAACCCGCTCTATGTGGGCGATCCGGGCGTCGGCAAGACCGCGATTGCCGAAGGCCTTGCGCGCAAGATCGTCGAGGGGGATGTGCCCGAAGTGCTGCAAGAGGCAGTGATCTACTCGCTCGACATGGGCGCGCTGCTGGCTGGCACGCGCTATCGCGGCGATTTCGAGGAACGCCTCAAGCAGGTCGTCTCGGAGCTTGAACAGATGCCCAACGCGGTGCTGTTCATCGATGAGATCCACACCGTGATCGGGGCAGGGGCCACCAGCGGCGGGGCGATGGACGCCTCGAACTTGCTCAAGCCCGCCCTGTCGAGCGGCGCGATCCGCTGCATCGGCAGCACGACCTACAAGGAGTTCCGCAACCACTTCGAAAAGGACCGCGCCCTGCTGCGCCGGTTCCAGAAGATCGACGTGAACGAGCCGACCATCGAAGACACGATCAAGATCCTGAAAGGTCTGCGCTCGGCTTTCGAGGATCACCACAAGGTGAAATACACCCCCGATGCGATCAAGACCGCGGTCGAGCTGTCGGCGCGCTACATCAATGATCGCAAGCTGCCCGACAAGGCGATCGACGTGATCGACGAGGTTGGCGCGATGCAGATGCTGGTGCCGCCGAGCCGCCGCAAGAAGACCATCACCGCGCGCGAGATCGAACAGGTGATCGCGACGATGGCGCGCATCCCGCCGAAATCGGTTTCGAAGGACGACAAGAAAGCGCTCGAAAACCTCGAACGCGATCTGAAGCACGTCGTCTTCGGGCAGGACGAGGCGATCACGCGTCTTGCCACCGCGATGAAGCTGAGTCGTGCAGGGCTTCGCGATCCGGACAAGCCGATTGGCTCCTTCCTGTTCTCCGGCCCCACCGGCGTCGGCAAGACCGAAGTTGCGCGCCAGCTTGCCGCCATCATGGGCATTGAACTCAAGCGCTTCGACATGTCCGAGTACATGGAGCGGCACTCGGTCAGCCGCTTGATCGGCGCGCCTCCGGGCTATGTCGGCTATGATCAGGGCGGGCTGCTCACCGATGCGGTCGATCAGAACCCGCATTGCGTGCTGCTGCTCGACGAAATCGAGAAGGCGCACCCTGATCTCTATAATATCTTGCTTCAGGTCATGGATAATGGCCGCCTCACCGATCACCACGGCAAGACGGTTGATTTCCGCAACGTCGTCCTCATCATGACGACCAATGCGGGCGCGGCCGACATGGCGCGGCAGGGCATCGGCTTTGGCGATGTGTCCAAGGAAGATGCGGGCGAAGAAGCGGTGAAGAAGATGTTCACCCCCGAATTCCGCAACCGCCTCGATGCGATCGTGCCCTTCAGCTATCTTGGCCGTTCGACTGTGGCGCGGGTGGTGGACAAGTTCATCCTGCAACTCGAACTGCAACTGGCCGAACAGAACGTCCACATCCAGTTCGATAGCGACGCGCGGGCCTGGCTGGCGGAAAAGGGCTATGACAAGCTCTATGGCGCGCGCCCGATGGGCCGCCTCATTCAGGAGCAGATCAAGCAGCCGCTGGCCGAAGAACTGCTGTTCGGCAAGCTCACCGATGGCGGCGAGGTGCATGTGACGGTGAAGGACGGCAAGCCCGCCTTCGAACTCACCCCCGCCCCGCCCAAGGTGAAACCGGCGAAGAAGGCGGCGGCGAAGAAAAAGCCTGCCGCGAAGAAACCCGCGCCGGAAACCGACGAGGGCTGAGGCGGAACAACCATGATCGCGGGCGCGGGACGGGAAACTGTCTCGCGCCCTTTCGTTTGAGCAAGCATGAGCGCGCCCTTTTCATGGATCAGGCCCGAGCCCTGGGGCATCCACATCGCGCCAGCGGATGTGTGGGTTGACCCGGCGCGGGCCGTTCCCCGTGCGCTCGTCACCCACGGCCACGCCGATCACGCGCGCGGCGGGCATGGCGAAACCATCGCCACGCCGGAAACGCTCGCGATCATGAAGTTGCGCTACGCAACTTCTGCCGGAGCGCGCGCGGCTGCCTATGGCGAGGAAGTGATGCTTGGCGGCGGGGTGACGGCGACCTTCCTGCCCGCAGGCCACGTGCTGGGGAGCGCGCAGATCCTGCTGGAGCACGCGGGCGAGCGGGTCATCATCACGGGCGATTACAAGCGCGCGCCCGATCCCACCTGCGCGCCCTTCGCCATCACCCCGTGCGACATCTTCATCACCGAGGCGACCTTTGGCCTTCCCGTTTTCACCCATCCACCGATTGCAGAGGAAATCGGCAAGCTCCTCGCTGCCCGCGCCGCCAATCCCGATTCCGCGCTGCTCGTGGGCGCCTATGCGCTGGGCAAGGCGCAGCGGGTGATCGCGGAACTGCGTGCGGCCGGGCACTCGGATACCATCTGGCTCCACGGGGCGATGGAGAAGATGTGCCGCCTTTATGAAGAGCATGGGCTTTCGCTGGGTGATCTCAGGCTGGTGAGCGATGCCGGCAAGGCTGATCTTGCAGGCGCCATCGTGATCGCGCCGCCTTCTGCGCTCAATGATCGCTGGAGCCGCCGCCTGCCCAATCCCATCACTGCCATGGCGAGCGGGTGGATGCGGGTGCGCGGGCGGGCGCGGCAACGCGGGGTGGAACTGCCGCTGGTGATCTCCGATCATGCCGACTGGCACGAACTCACCCAGACCATCGCCGAGGTGAACCCCCAGGAAACGTGGATTACCCATGGCCGCGAGGAAGCCTTGCTGCGCTGGTGCGAACTCTCCCAGCGCCGCGCCCGCGCGCTGGCGCTGGTCGGCTATGAGGACGAGGATGACTGATGGAGGAGTTTGCCGCTCTCCTCGATGCGCTCGTCTATACCACCAGCCGCAACCGCAAGCTGGCGCTGATCGCGGATTATCTGCGCACCGCGCCCGATCCCTGCCGCGGCTGGGCCATGGCGGCGCTGACCGAGGCACTGGATTTTCCCGCCGTCAAATCCTCGACCATCAAGGCGCTGATGATGGAACGGGTCGATCCGCTGCTGTGGCAGCTCAGCCGCGATTTCGTCGGCGATACGGCGGAAACAGCGAGCCTCTTATGGCCCGCGCCTGAGCACGCTGTCCCGCCGCCGCCGCTTACCTTAAGCGAGGTGGTGGAGCGCCTCGCCGCCCTCACTCGCGCGACTGCACCGAAAGAATTGCCCGCGCTGCTCGACCGGCTCGATGCCAAGGGCCGCTTTGCCCTCATCAAGCTCGCGACCGGCGGGATGTGGATCGGGGTTTCGGCGCGGCTCGCCAAGACGGGTTTCGCGCAGGCTTTCGGCGTCGCGGTCGAGGAGGTCGAGGAATATTGGCACGCGCTCCACCCCCCCTATGCCGAATTGTTCAACTGGGCGGCCGGCGGCCCCGCGCCTGATCTTCACGGCAAGCCGCGCTTTCGCCCCTTCATGCTCGCCCACCCGCTGGAAGAGGGCGAAGTTGATCTCAAGGCGTATGCGGCCGAGTGGAAATGGGACGGCATCCGCGTGCAACTGGTGCGCGCCGGGAATGAAACCCGGCTCTATTCGCGCTCGGGCGATGATATTTCGGCGACTTTTCCCGAATTGCTGAGCAAGCTGCCGTTTGACGCGGTGCTCGATGGCGAATTGCTGGTGCGGGGAGCCACGCAAGGGGGTGAGGCAGGCGGCGCGGCCAGCTTCAATGCGCTCCAGCAACGCTTGGGGAGGAAAACTGTCTCGGCCAGGATGCTGCGTGACTATCCCGCTTTCGTGCGGCTTTATGACGTGTTGCTGGCCGAGGGCCGCGATTGGCGCGAGGAGCCGTGGGAGTTGCGCCGCGGGGCTTTGGAGGGCCTGATGGCGCGCCTTCCCGCGAGCCATTTCGACCTCTCGCAAATCGTCGCGGCGAAGGATTTCGCCCACCTTGCCGCCATCCGCGAGACCGCGCGCGATGAGGCGATCGAAGGCCTGATGCTGAAGCGCCGCGATAGCCCTTATGTCGCCGGGCGCAAGGCGGCGTTGTGGTACAAGTGGAAACG
The DNA here is from genome assembly GCA_046296155.1 of Erythrobacter sp. Classification (GTDB taxonomy): domain Bacteria; phylum Pseudomonadota; class Alphaproteobacteria; order Sphingomonadales; family Sphingomonadaceae; genus Erythrobacter. Next base: position 141,824 of record JBKBLW010000004.1, read on the forward strand.
CGATCCGCTGCTGGTGGACTGCGTGCTGATGTATGCCCAGCGCGGCAGCGGCAAGCGCAGCAGTTTCTATTCCGATTACACCTTCGGCTGCTGGTCGGGCGAGCCTGAGGCGGGCGGCGAATTATTGCCTGTCGGCAAGGCCTATTCGGGCTTCACCGATGCCGAATTGAAGGAACTGGATCGCCATGTCCGCCAGCACACCATCGCCCGCTTCGGCCCGGTGCGCGAGGTCGAGCGGCGGCTGGTGTTCGAAGTGGCCTTCGATAGCGTCCACACCAGCAAGCGCCACAAGAGCGGCCTTGCCATGCGCTTCCCCCGCATCCACCGCATCCGCTGGGACAAGCCCGCACATGAGGCCGACCGGATCGAGGCCCTGCGCGCGCTTGTGAGGGATTGATCTTGCCGCCCATCGGCGCAAAACCTGCGCCATGCACCGCTATGATCCTGCCCGCCAGCGCCTTGCCATCGGCCTTGCCGGCCTGGCCGGGCTGGTTGATGCCACGGGCTTTGTGGTGGCAGGCGGCTATTTCACCAGCTTCATGTCAGGCAACACCACGCGCATGGGGGTGGAACTGGTCGAACGCCCCGCACTCGCGCTGGCACCGCTCGGCCTGATTGCCTGTTTTGTCGCAGGCGTGATCGGCGGTGCGCTGCTGGCGCGGCGCTGGCGCGGGCGGCACAAGCGCGCGCTGCTGGGGCTTGTCACTGCCTTGCTGGGCACGGCAGCAGCCTGTCTGGCAGCAGGCCAGCCCATCGCCTTTCTCGCGCTTTCGGCATCGGCGATGGGCTTTGCAAACAATGTCTTCTCGCGCGATGGCGAAGTCACTGTGGGCGTAACCTATATGACCGGGGCGCTTGTGAGATTCGGGCAAGGGGTAGCCGCCCGCCTTGGCGGGGAGCCGCTTGCCTCCACCCGCGGCTATGGCCTCTTGTGGAGCGCGCTGGCCTTGGGCGCAGCAGCGGGCGGCGCGCTGTGCGCGGCGGATCGCTCGCTCGCGGCGTGGGCCAGCTTTGCGGTGGCAACCATCCTGTGGTTGGCCACCCTCATGATCGAGCGTGAAAAGATCGAGGCTTAGCCCCCGCGCACTGCGGCTGCGTGGTGTTTGGCGTTCTCGGCGTAATGCATCACGCCCATCCGCATTCCGGCAATCGCTGCGTCGGTAAGCTCTTTCATCTTGACCGCCGGACGGCCCGCCCACAGCTCGCGCTCGCCCATCACCTTGCGCTCGGTCAGCATGGCGCCCGCTGCCAGCATGGCGTCAGACCCGATCACCGCCTTGTTCATCACGATCGCACCGAGGCCCACGAACCCGCGATCCGCAATCGTGCAGCCATGCACCATCGCCATATGGCCGATCAGCACGTCATCGCCGATCACCAGCGGGCAGCCATCCGGATCGCCGGGGCGCGGCGGATCGCAGTGGAGCACAGAGCCGTCCTGCACATTGGTGCGCTTGCCAATTCGGATGCTGAAAACATCCGCGCGCACCACGCAATTATACCAGATCGAGGAACCCGCCCCGATCACCACATCACCGATGATGACTGCGCCGGGCGCGATGAAGGCGGTGTCGTCAATCTGCGGGGTCTTGCCGTGGATGGAGATGATGTGGGCGCCGGGAAAGCGCGGGTCCTGGCTCATGGTTTTGCCTCTCTTGTCTCGGCCCACCTTGCCGCGGTGAGCGCATATTGGATAACCGGATTGCCGGATGCAGGCATCGCGGGATCGTGAAAATCAAGGTCAGGGCGGCGTTCCATCCCGAGCTTTTCCATCAGTCGCCAGCTGCCGGTGTTGGCCGCGCAGGTGAGCGCCACCAGCAGCGGCGCGCCGATGACGCCAAAGCCCCAGTCCACCACCGCGCGCATCGCTTCATGGGCATAGCCCATGCGCCAGCGATCTTCGCGGACGATCCAGCCGATTTCGTGGTCTTGCGGGTTGGGGGCAAGCGGATGAGAGACGCGCCGCATCCCGCAATGGCCGACAATCTCGCCGGTGGCGCGCTCCTCCATCATCATGAAGCCGAAGCCTTCGGCGGCGAACCCGTCACGCGCCGCCTGATGCTTGGCCGCGATCACTGCGCGCGGCTGCACGCCGCCCAGATGCGCCATCACCGCAGGCGTGTTGAGCAGGCGCATATGGGGCTCCAGATCATCCACGCCGATCTGGCGCAGCACCAGCCGCGCCGTCTCAAGCACCACCTCAGCCATTGAGGAGGCGCGCGGCGTGGGGCGCGTGATAGGTGAGGATGCCGCTGGCGCCTGCCCGCTTGAAGGCGAGCAGGGTTTCCAGCACCAGCGCATCGCGGTCTCCTGCGCCGGCAGCTGCAGCGGCTTCGATCATCGCATATTCGCCGCTCACCTGATAAGCGAATACCGGCACCGCGAATTCATCCTTCACCCGCCGGACAATGTCGAGATAGGCGAGCCCCGGCTTCACCATCACGCTGTCCGCGCCCTCGGCCAAGTCCATCGCAACCTCGCGCAGCGCTTCATCGCCATTGGCCGGGTCCATCTGATAGGTTTTCTTGTCGCCTTTGAGCAGGCCGCCCGAGCCCACCGCATCGCGGAACGGGCCATAGAAGGCGCTGGCATATTTGGCGGCGTAGCTCATGATCTGGACATTGGGAAAGCCGTTCATCTCCAGCGCCTGCCGGATCGCGTGGATGCGGCCATCCATCATGTCAGAAGGCGCGATGATATCCGCCCCGGCGCGCGCCTGATTGACCGCCTGATCGACCAATGCGGCGACAGTTTCATCATTCAGCACATAGCCTGCCTGATCCACCAGCCCGTCCTGCCCGTGGCTGGTATAGGGATCGAGGGCCACATCGGTCAGCACACCCAGCGTATCGCCCACTTGCGCCTTGATCGCCCGGATCGCGCGGCACATCAGGTTATCGGGATTATGCGCTTCCTCGCCATCCGCGCTGCGCAGCTCGTGCGGGGTATTCGGAAACAGCGCGACCACCGGAATGCCGAGCGCGACCGCTTCTGTTGCGCGCTGGGCGATGAGATCAACCGACCAGCGCGAGACGCCGGGCAGGCTGGCAATGGGTTCTTCCACGCCCTCGCCCGAGGTGATGAACAGGGGCCAGATCAGGTCTGCGGGGGTGAGCAGGTTTTCGCGATGCAGCGAACGGCTCCACGCGCGCGCACGGGTGCGGCGCAGGCGGGTGAGGGGGTAAGTGCCAGTCATGGGTGGCAGGCATAGGCGCAATCGCGGCCTTGCGACAAGAGCCTAGCCCTGGGGGAATTGCCCCGGCCCGCGCCCCCCGCGCGCGAGCATGTCGACCTTCTCGATCTCGCGCGTGGGCTCCTTGATCTCGGTCGGGAGCGGGTCGAGATCCTTGAGCGCTGCACCCACCTCGATGGCCTTCAGATCAATCAGGCGGCGGCGGAAATCGATGAGCTCGGTGCCGGTAAGCTGTGCACGGGTGACGAATTGCACGCTCGCCGGATTGATCACTCGCCCGCCGCGATACATTTCATAATGCAGGTGCGGCCCGGTCGACAGCCCGGTGGAACCGACATAGCCGATCACCTGGCCGCGCCGCACTTGCTGGCCGCCGCTCACCGCCATGCGGCTCATGTGGCAATAGCGGGTCGAGAGCCCCTCGCCATGTTCAAGCCGCACCGCGATGCCGCAGCCGCCTGCCCGGCCCGCGGCGCTGACGCGGCCATCGGTGACCGCCACGATCGGCGTGCCATAGGCCGCCTTGAAATCGAGGCCTTCATGCATGCGCCGATAGCCAAGGATCGGGTGGCGCCGCATCCCGAAGCCGGAAGTAATCGCCCCCGGAACCGGGGCGAGCAACCCGCGGCGCTGTTCGCCAACGCCCGAGGCTTCGTAAAAACGCCCCTCCTTGCCCCAGCGCAGCAGCTGGGTCTGCGGCTTGCCGGCACGGTCGATCCCGGCATAGATCAGCTTGCCCGCCTGCCGTTCACCGGTCGCAGCGCGGCGATACTCGATGATGATGTCAAACTCATCCGAAGGGCGGGTGTCGCGCGACAGATCGATCTGGTCGTTGAGCGCGCGCAGATATTCCTGCGCCGCATTGCCCGGCACGCCGGCCTGCCGCAGCGAGCGGTAGAGGCTGGAGCCGACCTGCCCGCGCAGCCGCAGCGGAGTATCATCGACACGGATCACATTGCGCTGGAGCGCCAAGGGGCCGGCGCGGCGCGGGGTCTCGCCCTCGGCGGCAGGGGCAATCAGTGGGCGGGCGATTTCCAGTTCGAGATCAAACCGCGCGCGAAATGCCAGCTTGTCGAGCGGGCGGCCCTGATCCGGGCCGGAGCGCCGCCCCAGCACCACATCCATCTGGGTGCCCGGTGCAATCTCGGACACCGGCATGACCTGCCCGATGAGGCTGACAACCCGCGCACTGTCCTCGCCCGAAACCCCGGCGCGGCGGAGCATCGAGGCAAAGCTGTCGCCGGGCGCCAGCGTCATCACCAACTGGATCTGTGGCCGCTCGGGAGCGCTCTGCAAGGGGATCACCGCCGCCGTCGGCCCCATGCGGCGGCCACTATCGGCGCCCAAAGCCAGGGGCGTGATCATCTGGCTGCGCAGCTCATCGCGGATCATATCGCTGTGCGGCATCGCGGGGCGCGCTTCGAGCGGGGTGAAATCGGGCCAGAAGGCAAAGGCAAAGGCACCCAGCCCGAGCATGGTCGCCAATCCGCGAAACCACCGGCGGCTGCCGATATCCTCAGCCAGATCAGGGGCCAGATCGAGCCGGGTGAGCCAATCCTCGGCGTCCAGCCGCCAGCTCTCGTAGCGATCACGCAGCGTGTGCGCGCGCGCCAGCACCTTGCGCTTCATCACCTGCTGGCGGGTCGGCGGGGCAAGCTTTTGGGCGTTGCGCAAATAAGGGAGCAGCGCTGCAGCCTCTTCGCGCGCGATGGGCTGCGGCGGCACAGATTGGCGCGGCCTATCGCCCCCCTCGCGCGAGGCAGCACCGGCACCTTCGTCAAAAGGCAGGTCAGCCAGATTCTGGGAATTATCCAACACTGATGTTCCGCCAGTCCCCGATGATGCGGCGCAAGGCCTTATTCCATGCCCGCATTTTCTGCCGGAACAAAGTAAAGTTCGCATTAACCATCGGCCAAGCGATGCAGGCGTGCGCTAAGGCGTTTTACATAAGGATCGCGAAGCCTGGAACCCTTGCCCGCCACGCTCAAGCCTGACACAAGCAAGCCCGTGAGCCTGCCCCCGAGCCATCCCCAAAGACCCGGCGCGAAGGGTGATGAACGCGTGCGCGCGGTGCTTGGCCCGACCAACACCGGCAAGACCCACCTCGCGATTGAACGCATGTGCGGTCATTCCTCGGGCGTGATGGGCTTCCCGCTCAGGCTGCTGGCGCGCGAGGTCTATGACCGGGTGCGGAAGCTGAAGGGCGACAAGTCCGTCGCGCTTATCACCGGCGAGGAACGGATCGAGCCTCCGCACGCGCGCTATTTTCTGTGCACCGCCGAAGCGATGCCGCGCACCGCGGGCGAACACGCGTTTGTGGCCCTGGACGAGGCGCAATTGGGCGCCGATCCTGAACGCGGCCATATCTTCACCGATCGCCTGCTGCACGCGCGCGGGCGCGAGGAGACGATGATCCTGGGCTCGGCCACGCTCGAACCGCTGGTCAAATCGCTGATACCCAAGGCCGAAATCGTCACCCGGCCGCGCTTTTCGACGCTGAGCCATGCCGGCACAGTCAAGCTCTCGCGCCTCCCGCCGAGAAGCGCCATCGTCGCCTTCTCGGTGGAGCAGGTCTATGCCATGGCCGAGGCGCTCAGGCGCTTTCGCGGCGGTGCGGCGGTGGTGATGGGCGCGCTTTCGCCCGAAACCCGCAACAAGCAGGTCGCGCTGTTCCAGTCGGGCGAGGTCGATTACATCGTCGCGACCGATGCCATCGGCATGGGATTGAACCTTGATCTTGATCATGTCGCCTTTGCCTCGCTCTCCAAGTTCGACGGGCAGCGCCAGCGGCGGCTGACGCCAGCTGAAATGGCGCAGATCGCCGGGCGCGCCGGGCGGCACCAGCGCGACGGGACGTTCGGGACGCTCTCGGGCATGGGCGCGCGCCATCAGCGCGGCGGAGAGGCGCTGGAGTTCACCGAGGAAGAAATCTACGCCATCGAGGAACACACCTTCGCCCCGCTCACCCACCTGTTCTGGCGCGAGGCCGAGCCGCGGTATGATTCGCTCGGCGCGCTGATCGCCGATCTCGAAGCAAAGCCCGACGAGCCGATGCTGCGCCCCGCGCCGCAAGCGATTGATCTGGCAGTGCTGAAACGCCTTGCCGAAGAACCGCTCGCACAGGACATTCGCGCAGCTGCGAGCGTGCGGCGCTTCTGGGAAGCCTGTTCGCTCCCCGATTTCCGGCAAGTGGGGGCTGATCCCCACGCCCGCTTTGTCGCCCGGCTGTGGCAGGATCTGCGCGGCGGCTATCTGGGCGCGGATTTTGTCGCTGCGCGCATTGCCGAGCTTGATCGCACCGGGGGCGATATCGACACCCTGCAAGGAAGGATAGCCGCGATCCGATCCTGGGCCTATATCTGCCAGCGGCCCGACTGGGTGCTGGCGCGTGATGAAATGGCCGCCCGCGCCCGTGCGGTCGAGGCCCGGCTGTCCGATGCGCTCCATGCGCGGCTGACCGAAAGATTTGTGAACCGAAGGACGACGCTCTTGATGAAATCGCTTGGCGCGGATGCCAGCTTGCTGCCGGTAGCCCTTGAAGACAATGGCAGCCTGACTGTCGAAGGCGAGGTGATCGGGCGGCTTGATGGGCTGCGCTTCACGGTCGATCCGGCGGCGGGCGTCGCGGATCGGCGGATGCTGCTGGCGGCCGGCGAAAAGGCGCTGCCGGGCTTGCTGGCCGAGCGGGTTGAATGGCTGCTGACCCAAGGACTTGGCGAGCTCACGATCAGCGGCGGGGCGATCAGATGGCAGGGCCGCGCCCTTGCCGAGATCACCTTTCCGGGCAGCAATATGCCCGGCCATTTCGGCAATCCCCGCCTTGCCCTTACCCGCGACTGCACGCTCCTCGCTGAAGGCACGCGCGGGCGGCTTGAAGCAGGGTTGGCGGCATGGCTCGATGAACAGCTCGCCCCGCTCGAACCGCTGCGCAAGCTGGCCGCGGCCGCGCGCGATCCGGCTGCCGCCACCGAAGCGCGCGCGCTGGTGATCGCGCTGATCGAAGCACGCGGGGTCATCAGCCGCGAGGAAGCGGGCCTCCAGCACCTCCCCAAGGAAGCGCGCCCCTTCCTGCGGAAGCTCGGCGTCACCTTTGGTGCGCTGGATATCTTTGCCGCCCCCTTGCTCAAGCCTGCCCCGCGGCGCTTGCTCCATGCGCTCGGGCTGGATCACCGCCCGCTGAGCGAGGCCATGGTCTCGGTGCTGGGCGAAGGAAGCTGGCCCAAGGGGCGGCTTCCGGCGGGATACCGGCTGGCGGGCAGCCAGGCGATCCGCGTCGACCTGGCCGAGAAGATTGTCCGCGCCGCCTTTGATGCACGCGCGGGTAATCCCAAGGCGCCGCATTTCCGGCTCGATCTCGCCCTGCCGATCTCGGTCGGGCTGACGGAGGATAATGCCCGCCGCCTGCTGGGAAGCGCAGGTTTCCGGGTGGACCGCGCCCGCGCGCTGCCCGAAGGCGCCCATGGCGCACCCGCGCCTGATCGCTGGAGCTGGCGCCCGCGCCGAAGCGAGGGGCCAAGGGAGCGCACCGAGCAGCGCGGCGAAATCCGTCGCGGTGCGCAGCATAAGCCTCAGCCGCGCGGCAAGACCGAAAACAGGAGCCCGGGCAAGGCGAGCGGCAAAGCGCCAGCGCGGTTCACGCCCCGCCCCACCCAGCCGCGCACAGGGGAATCGGGCCCGGCACGCGCAGGCGGCGCCTTTGACGCTCTGGCGGAACTGCTCAAGAAATGACCGCAGTGCCCGGCGCTCCCACCGGGTTGACGATGCGGCTTGATCGGCTGCTGGTCTATCTGCGCTTTGCCAAGACCCGCTCGGCCGCCTGTGCCCTGATCGAAGGGCATGGCGTGCGCCGCAATCGCCAACCGGTGCGCCGCGCCAATGAACCAGCGCGGATCGGCGATGTGCTGACCCTGGCGCTGGCAAGCGGGGTGAGAGTGGTCGAAATCACGGCCCTGCCCGTGCGGCGCGGCTCGCCGGCCGAAGCCCGGGCACATTACCGCGAGATCAGCATTACCAATCTTGACACTGGCAATCTTGACCCCATTGGGGAAAAGGCCCTAGCAGCACCTTCTTCCGGGCGCGGCTGACCGCACCTCTTCCAACCTGTTTCCTGCGCAGAAAGACCCGCAATGACCTATGTCGTCACTGAAGACTGCATCAAGTGCAAGTACACCGATTGTGTCGAAGTGTGCCCGGTGGATTGCTTCTACGAAGGTGAAAACATGCTGGTGATCAATCCCAGCGAATGCATTGATTGCGGTGTGTGCGAGCCGGAATGCCCGGCCGAAGCGATTCTCCCCGATACCGAAGACGGCCTCGAGAAGTGGCTCGAACTCAACACCAAGTATTCCGCGATCTGGCCCAACATCACCAGCCAGAAGGAACCGCCCGAGGATGCCGATCAGCACAAGGGCGAAAAGAACAAGTTCGAGAAATATTTCAGCGCCGAGCCGGGCGAGGGCGATTGATCCTCAGCGCCTGATCGCCGGCCCCCGCCAGCGCCGGGCGCACCCTGCCTGCAAGCCTTCGCAGGCCTGCAAACAGGCGACTCGCAATAATCTTGCAAACGTGTTATAGGATCGTCAACCGCGCCGGGAATCCCGCGCGCAGGTGTCGAAAACCAGAAAGGCCACGCACCAGCAACCCCCTTTTACCCGGATGATGAAATCCTGGCGCCTGCCTCCCTTCCAAGGATGCCGTGCCGGGACAAGATTTGTCCGCTCTCATGCTGGCAGCACGCCTGAAGAAAGGAACTCGCATGGCAAGCGTCGCAAACGCATTCACGGTTGGTGATTACGTTGTTTACCCCAAGCACGGCGTGGGACGGGTGATCGAACTCCAGAGCGAAGAGATCGCCGGGATGAAGCTCGAACTCTATGTGCTGCGTTTCGAAAAAGAGCGCATGACGCTGCGGGTGCCGGTGAACAAGGTCGAATCAATCGGGATGCGCAAGCTGTCGTCGGACAAGACGCTCAAGCAAGCGATGGAAACCTTGAAGGGCAAGCCCAAGGTCAAGCGCACCATGTGGTCGCGCCGCGCGCAGGAATACGAAGCCAAGATCAATTCGGGCGATCTCGTGTCGATTGCCGAAGTGACCCGCGATCTGTTCCGCCCCGAAGACCAGCCCGAGCAGTCCTATTCCGAACGCCAGATTTTCGAAGCGGCCTCGAGTCGCCTTGCCCGCGAACTGGCGGCGATGGAAGAAACCGATGAACCCACCGCACTGAACAAGATTCTCGCGGTGCTGCGTGAACACGCCCCGCAATACTACGAAAGCAGCGAAGAGGCTTAAGGCCATCTCGCCAATGACCATCAAGGGCTGCCCCAAGCGGGCGGCCCTTTTTGTTTGCGGCACGGAAAGTTGCGGAGGACGGTTGAAATTTCTGCCATGCTGTATTAAATCGCTAACACACTTGGAATGGTGAGGAGTGTTGCCGCGATGAGTTTCGAAGGATTCCTGAAGGGTATGGCCCCGCTGGTCGTGATGGGCATGGGGCTTACCCTGTCGAGCTGCGAGGGGGTGCAGGTGAAAATGGGCAATGGCGAGGGTGTGCCGCTGTCCGCGCTTGACCTCACCGGCCCTGTCCCCACCCGCATCGCGCTTGGTTCGGGGGACACAGTCATTCTGACCGAGGGCGACAGGCTGAGCATCGAAATCGAAGGTGACGACAAGGCCCGCGAAGACCTGCGCTTTGTCCGCGACAAGGATTTGCTCGGCATCGGGCGCAAATCGGGCCTTTTCACCACCAGGGACGGCGCGCCCGCCACGATCCGCGTCACCATGGCCGCGCCCGGCGAATTGATGATCGGCGGCAGCGGCACCATCGAAGCCCAGCGCCTTGCTGCGAAAGCCGAGTTGGCCATCGGCGGCAGCGGCACCATCACCTTCACCGAATTCACCGGCGAGCGGCTGGAAATCAGCATCGGCGGCAGCGGCAAGGTGAAGGGCGCAGGCACCGCCGAACGGCTTGAAATCAACATCGGCGGCAAGGGCAATGTCGATCTGACCGGGCTCAAGACCGAGCGCGGCGAGGTGTCCATCGGCGGCAGCGGCGATGTCGCCTTCGCCTCGGATGGAACAGTCGAGGCCAACATCGCAGGCTCGGGCACGGTCAGGGTCACGGGCCGGGCCAAGTGCACTGCCAACAGCTTCGGATCGGGCAAGCTGATTTGCGAACCCGCCGCCCCAGACACCGCCGAAGCGCCGTAATTCGGTCTTTGCACGGACGCAAAACCAGGCGATGAAGCGCGGTATGAAACTGCACCATGCCGCGCTTGTCGCGATCACCGCCCTTGCCCTTTCAGGCTGCCTTGCCCGCACCGCCACCAAGGTGGTGACCGCGCCGGTACGGGTGGCAAGCGGGGCTATCGACATGGCGACTGTCAGCCAGTCCGAGGCGGACGAGCGACGCGGGCGCGAATTGCGCAAACGCCAGGAAGCGCTGCGCGAGCTTGAGAAAGACCGCGCGCGCCAGCAGAAACGCTGCGATGCAGGCGATGCCCGCGCGTGTGACAGGGTGGCGGCGATCGAACGGCAGATGGCCGATCTGCGCGCGACATTCCAGCCGCCGCGCTGACAGCGCTGGCCTGCCTCTCTAGGCCGCTGCCCGCCGCAAGCGATCATTGATCGCAAGGCCCAGCCCGTGCCGCGGCACCGGCGCGACCGCGATGCGCGGCTGCGGTGCCAGCGCGGCTTCGTGCAAGCAGGCATAAAGCCGCGCCGCAGCCTCAGACAGATCGCCGCTGGCTGACAGCGTGATGTCTCCGGGAAAGGCGCCGAACCCGATCCAGAACTCATCCGCCTCAGCCGCTTCGGCATTGAGCCGCACCGGCTTTCCCGGCGCATAGTGGCTGGCAAGCTGGCCCGGCGCTTCGATGCGCGCTTCGGGCGAAGCATCCCCCGCCGGACGCACACCCCGCTGCACCGGCCCGGGCCGCAATTCATCGATCCGCCCATCGTCCCGCACCGCGAGGATGGTCGATTCCACCCCCGTCTCGCACGGCCCGCCATCGAGCACCATGTCGATCCGCCCGCCCAGCGAGGCCAGCACATGGGCGGCACAGGTCGGGCTGATGAAGCCGCTGCGGTTGGCCGAGGGCGCAGCAAGCGGGAAATCGAGCGCGGCCAGGAGTTCGCGCATAACCGGGTGCGCAGGGGCGCGCAGGGCCACTGTCGCAAGCCCTGCTGTCACCGCGTCTGCCAGCCCCGCATCCGCGCGGCGCGGCACCACCAGCGTGAGCGGGCCGGGCCAATGCGCCGCCATCAAGGCGCGCGCCGCGTCAGACAAGCGGGCGTAACGCTCGGCCTGCGCGGCGCCGGTGACATGGACGATCAGCGGATTGAAACTCGGGCGGCCTTTGGCGGCGTAAATCCGCGCCACCGCCGCAGGGCAATCCGCCCTTGCGGCAAGGCCATAGACAGTCTCGGTCGGGACCGCCACCAGCCCGCCCGATTCGAGGATTCGCGCTGCCCGCGCGATCCCCGCAGCATCTGCCAGCACCACTTCCGTAACGTTCTTGCCGCTCATGCCAAGGCGCTATATTCAAAGCCGCCCGCTGCCAAGTGCGGCTCGCCGTTTCCCAGCCTTACGCGACAAGGATGACCCCGTGAACGCCTATACTCCGCCCACCGCCGACCAGCTGCTTGCCATTCGCGTCAATGCCGGGATCGAGGAACTGAGCAAAACGGAACGATTCGCCCATGCCGAACCCGATCTGGTTGAAGCGATTGTCGAAGGGGTCGGGCAATTCGCAGCCGGAGAATTCGCGCCCTTGAACCGCGTCGGCGATCTGGAAGGCGCGCGGCTCGAAAATGGCGTGGTGCGCCTGCCCGAAGGCTTCAAGGCCGCCTATGATGCCTATGTCGCGCAGGGATGGAACGCGATTGCCTCACCTATCGCGTTTGGCGGTCAGGGCCTGCCCTTTACCCTTGCGTGCAACGTGCTGGAAAACCTTGGCGCGGCCAACATGGCTTTCAACCTGCTTCCCATGCTGAGCGTCGGTGCAATCGAGGCGCTGGAACATCACGGGAGCAAGGACCAGCAGGCGAAATATCTCCCCAAGCTGGTGAGCGGTGAATGGTCAGGGACGATGAACCTGACGGAGCCGGCTGCCGGCAGCGATGTCGGCGCGCTGCGCTCGACCGCGCAGCCCATCGAAACCGGTCCCCATGCGGGCAAATACAGGATCACCGGCCAGAAGATCTACATCACCTGGGGTGAGCACGAATTGTCGAGCAACATCATTCACCTGGTGCTCGCCCGCCTGCCGGGCGCCCCCGAGGGCAGCCGCGGGATCAGCCTGTTCGTGGTGCCCAAATATCATGTGAATGATGATGGCTCGCTGGGGCCGAAGAATGATCTCAGGTGCGTCAGTATCGAACACAAGCTCGGCATCAACGCCTCGCCGACCTGCGTGATGAGCTACGGCGACAACGGCGAATGCATCGGCGAGCTGGTTGGGGCGCCCAACAAGGGCCTCGCCGCGATGTTCACGATGATGAACAATGCGCGCATCAATGTCGGCAATCAGGGCGCCCAGATTGCCGAACGCGCCACCCAGCAGGCGCTCGCCTATGCGCGCGATCGGGTGCAATCGGCGCGCGCAGGTTCGCCCGACAAGAGCCCGGTGGCGATCATCGAACACCCCGATGTGCGCCGCATGATCCTCAGGATGAAGGCCCTCACCGAGGGATGCCGCGCGCTGCTCTATTACTGCGCCGGACAGGTCGATCGCGGCAATCTGGGCGATGAGGCCGCCAGGAATCGTGCGGAAATCGTGGTGCCGCTGCTCAAGGCATGGGGCACGGATATCGGCGTCGAGGTGGCAAGCCTTGGCATCCAGATCCACGGCGGCATGGGTTTTGTCGAGGAAACCGGCGCCGCGCAGCATTGGCGCGATTCGCGGATCGCCCCGATCTATGAAGGCACCAATGGCATCCAGGCGGCAGACCTTGTGACCCGCAAGCTCGGTCTTGCGGGCGGCGAGGCGATGGTCGCCCTGTTCGAAACCATCGCCCGCGAAGCGGCGGGGGAACCCTCGCTGAGCGGGCTTGCCGTCGAATGCGCCGGGATCGCGCGCTGGATGCGCGATGAAGCGAGCCTTGATGATCGCCTCGCAGGCAGCGTGCCGTTCTGCACCATGGCAGCGGTGTGCGTGGCGGGCTGGCAATTGCTGCGGCAATTGCACGCCGTGGCCGCTGGCACCGCGCCCGAACTGGCGGAAACCAAGCCGGTGACAGTGCGCTTCTTCGTTGATCGCATCGTGCCCGAAGCGCTTGGCCTCAAGGCAGGCGCGACGGCAGGGGCAGACCTGCTTTACACCCTCACCGCCGAGAAGCTGGCGAGCTGATGAGCGAAGAGAGCGCGGTATGGGGACGCATCGCGGCTGCGCTTGAACGGCTTGCACCGCCGCCGCCCGAGCCCACCGATTGGCTGGCCGCGCCGGCCTATTGGTGGGATGGCGAAAGCGTGCGCGCCATTCCCGCACTTGCCACCTTGCCGCTGGCGAAGCTGATCGGGATCGAGCCGCAGAAGGCTGCGGTGCGCGCCAACCTCGCCCGGCTGGCGGAAGGTGCGGCCGCGCAGGACATGCTGCTGTGGGGCGCGCGCGGCATGGGCAAGTCAGCCCTGGTGCGCGCGGCAGTGGCCGATGTCGCCGAGGCCCATCCAGGTCGCATCGCGCTGGTGCAACTGGCAGGCGGTGCGCTCGCCAGCTTTCCCCGGCTGATCAGCGAACTCGCCGCAGTAGAGCGCGCCTTTGTGCTGTTCATTGATGATCTTGGCTTCGGCGCTGACGCCAAGGCGGAGAATCTCGCGCTCAGGAGCCTGCTCGACGGTGGCATCATCCCGCGCCCGCCGCAGATCCGCGTGGCGGTCACGTCCAACCGGCGCGGCATCGTCAGCCGCAGCACCGATGAAAGCGCGGCGCTGCACGAGCGCGACGAGCGCGACGATGCGCTGGCTTTGGCCGACAGGTTCGGGCTCAGCCTCGCCTTCCACCCGGCAGACCGCACAGCCTACCTTGCCATCATAAGCAGCTATCTTGCCCCGCTTGGCCTTGGCTTTGACGAGGAAGAGGCGATGGCTTTTGCAATCCAGCGCGGCAATCGTTCCGGCCGCACGGCGCTGCAATTTGCAACCGAGATTGCGGGGCGGGCAGGCCGGGCGCTTTAATTTGGCTGCTGCGGTGGATTCCGGCGCAGGTAATCCGCCTCGCGCTGGCGGGTCGGATCGCGCAGCTCGCGCGCCGGCGGCAGGCGCTCGCTCTTCACCCGGGCAATCCCCGCTCCCGGCTCCGCCCCCGGAGCCGCGACGCGCCAGATAATCCCGGCCGTATCGTCGGAAATCAGCAGCGCACCATCCCCGGCCCATTCGGCCCAGGTCGGCCGCCCGCGCGTCTTGCCGTCACCCTGCAGGAACCCGGTCAGCACGGGCACGGGCTTGCCCGTGGGATTGCCGCGCGCGTCAAAGGCGACATAGACCACGTCATAGCCCGAAGGCGGCTTGCGGTTCCACGAGCCATGCCGCGCGATAAAGGCCCCGCTGGCGAATTTCTCACCCATGAGGTGCCCTTCCTTCGTGAACACCATGCCAAGCGCGGCCACGTGCGGCCCAAGCGCAAATTCGGGATTGCGGGTATATTCGGTGAGGAAGGCGGGCATGGGATGCTCCACCCGCCGATCGAAATTGTTCTTGTAATAGACCCACGGCCAGCCGTAATGCGCGCCCACCGGCACGTTGGTCAGGTAATCGGGCACAAGGTCTGATCCGAGCATGTCGCGCTCGTTCACCGTGGTCCACAGCTCCCCGCTCCATGGCGAGAAATCGAGCCCGTTGGGATTGCGCAGGCCGAGCGCAAAGGGCCGCTGGCGCTTTGCCGCCAAGTCGTATTCCCAGATCATGGCGCGGCCTTCCTCGACCTCCATCCCCTTCTCGCCGATATTGCTGACCGAGCCGACCGCGACATAGAGCAGCGCTTCGGTGGGATGCAGCTTGAGATTGCGCATCCAGTGGCCGCCGCCTGCCGGCAGGTCCATCAGCTTGCGCGGGGCGCTGCTGACCTTGTCAGTGCCAAGCGTGTAATCAAAGGCCAGCACCGCATTGTGGTTCGCCACGTAAAGCGTGTTGTTGCGCCAGGCGAGGCCGGAAGGCGAATCGAGCCCTTCCTCAAGCAGCACTACCCGCTTGTCCGCCACCCCATCGCCAGTGGTATCGCGCAGCAGCACGATCTGGTTGGGCGAGGCGCCCGCAGAGCCTGCCTTGGCAAAGAGGTATCCCGCGACCCAGGCCTCGATCCGTTCCATGATTCCGCTCGGCGCTTCGGTCGGCCTCGGTGCGCGCGTCAGGCTCACCAGCACATCCCCATTGGGCAGCGTATAGAGCGTGCGCGGATGCTCGAGCCCTTCGGCAAAGCGCTTGACCGCAAGCCCCTCGGCCGCCTCGGGCATCTCGCCCGCGGCCCAACCCACCGGCTGCGCGACCTGCACAGTGGGAAAGGTCTGCGCCTGTGGCTTGGCAAGGGTCGGGTCGGTGCCCGCCACATCGTCCACCGCCAGAGCGGCGGTTTGCCCGCGAGCGAGGAAAAACAGCGCGGCCCCGGCGAGGAGAACCAGAACGCCAAGCGCGATTGCGATCTTGCGAAGAATGCCCATGTGGGAGGCGATAAAGCCCGCGCCCGCTTGCGGCAATGGGCGAACGCGTCGAAGGGTGCATGGCATGTATGATTTCAAACCCGCCGCCGGGGCCGATCCCGCGCAAATCCACCGCGATCTGTGCGCTGCTGCCGATGCGCTGACCGCGGATGAACCCGATGCGGTCGCCAATATGGCCAATGTCGCCGCGCTCTTGTGGGAGTTTTTGCCCGATCTCAACTGGGCGGGCTTTTATCGGGTCGCCCCGGCAAAGGATGGCAGCGGCGATGAACTGGTGCTCGGCCCGTTCGTGGGCCGCCCGGCGTGCATCCGCATTCCTTTCGGCAAGGGCGTGTGCGGCGCGGCGGCGCAAAGTCGCGCCACGCAACTTGTGGCCGATGTCCACGCTTTCCCCGGCCATATCGCCTGCGATGCAGCCAGCCGCAGCGAGCTGGTGGTGCCAGTGCTGCGCGAGAGCGCGGTGGTGGCGGTGATCGACCTCGACAGCCCCTCGCCCGCGCGCTTTACCGCCGAAGATGCCGCAGGGCTCGAGGCGCTCGCAGCGCTGCTGGCTGACCGCGTCTAACCGCTTCGCCAGCAATCGCCCCGAAACGGCACAGCTCCCAAGGCACGGCTTGGGCGCGGAGCGCAGGTGATGGTAAACCGCCTGCTAACAATTTGGCCGTCGCTGGCAGTGCAGGCGAATCGCACTTGCTGCCGCCGCGGTCCCAGAGAGGGGGATTCCTGCCCGTGACCACTCGTCGTGAACTTCGCATTATGGCTCTCAGGGGTGCGGCCGGCCTCGGTCTTGGCGGGGCTGCGCTGATGATGGCGGGCGTGGCTGCAGCGCAAGACCTCCAGCCCCTCAGCCCTGCCGAGGTCAACACCCTGCCGCCGGAATACCGGACCGCGCCTGCGATGACAGACCGCACCGAGCGCACCATCGGCGCCGATGGCGTCGAGACGATCACCCGCACCCGCTATATCGCCGCGCCCGCAGCCGCAGGCATGGCCGCTCCCGCCCACACGCCCCCGCACACCGCCTATCCGGGCGCGCAACCTGCCATGCTGCCGATGGGTTACGGGATGCAGCAAGTCGTGTTTGATCGCGCCCAGTGGATCGAGGAATGCCGCCGCCGCACCGCCGGGCAAAGCCGCGACAATACCGGCACCATCATTGGCGCGCTGCTGGGCGCGATTGGCGGCGGCGTGGGTGGCAATCTGATTGCCGGGACCGGTGACAAGGTGCTCGGCACGGTCGTGGGCGCGGTCGGCGGCGGGCTTGGCGGCGGGCTGATCGGCAGCCTGTTCAACGGCCGCAAGCGCAACCGCTACGACTGCGAGGCGGCGCTCGATGCCTATATGTCGCAAGGCACGCCGGTGCAGCGCATCGCCAGCCGCGAGATTCCGGCGGCTTATGCGCCGCCTGCCTATGCCTATCCGGTGATGATACCGCCGACCTACGCCTATGCCTATGCGCCGCCGCAGCAGGTGCTGGTCGAAACCCGCACCCAGCAGCCCCAGCAGGTGATTGTGCGCGAGACGGTGCGCGAGGAGATTGTCCCCGGCGCAGCCCGTGTGATTCCGGCTCCGCGTCCCACCAAGCTGATCAAGCTGCGCTGAGACAGTTTGCGCGGCTGGCCGGATTGGCGCGGCGGGGATGAACGCCCGCAGCGCTGACCCGCACCCCTTTGCCATGGCACGAAGACACGCCGGCTAGAATTCTCCCCCGGTGAGACGCTGACACAACAGATCAAGCTGATCGAGCGTGGTATAGCGGATCGAAATCACGCCCTTGCGGGGATCGCCTTCAGGCTTGATCCGCACGTTAAGACCAAGAAATTCCTCGAGATGTTGCTGAACCGCAAGGATATCGGCATGGCCTTCGGGCGCGCTTGCTGCCTTGGTGCCTGAAAGGGTTGGCGGAGCGTCCGCCGCGTCCTTGCCCTCGCTGAGCTTGCGGACAAGGCCTTCGACATCGCGCACGGAAAACCCCTCGCGCACGGCGATGGCGGCAAGCTCGGCCGCATCCTCACGGCCCACCAGCGCCCGCGCGTGGCCCATGCTGAGCGCGCCCTGCTCCACCAGATCAAGCACCGCACCCGGCAAGGTCAGCAAGCGCTGGAAATTCGCCACATGGCTGCGCGACTTGTCCACCAGCTTGGCGATTTCCGCCTGGGTCATGCCCTCATCCTCGGCAAGCCGCTGATAGGCACGCGCTTCCTCGACCGGGTTCAAATCCTCACGCTGGAGGTTTTCGATCAGCGCCAGCGCCATCACTTCGCGATCATCGAGACTGCGCACCAAGGCGGGGATCTCGTGGAGGCGCGCCTTTTGCGCTGCGCGCCAGCGCCGTTCACCAGCCACCAGCTGATAGGTGCCCGGCCCGGCAGGGCGCACGATGACCGGCTGGATCACGCCGCGCGCGGCAATCGAGGCGGCAAGCTCATCCAGCGCGGCCTCATCGAAATGCTTGCGGGGATTGCCCGGCAGCGGCTTGATCGCAGCAATCGCAACCATCCTGAGCGGCGCGGAACCGGCTGCAGCAGCATCAGCGCCGCCCCCCCTCACCTCGCGATCCAGCACCAGCGGCTCTTCGCGGCGGGTCTCGCCCAGCAGGGCCCCCAGCCCGCGCCCCAGACGCTTGGGCTTTTCCGCGCTCACCCGCACCGGAATATCATGGCCGTCGCTCATGCCGCCTGCCTTTCTGCCGGAAAGCGCCCGATCAATTCGCGCGCGAGGGCAATATAAGCGCGGCTGCCTGCGCAGGAATGGTCATAGACCAGCGCCGGGAGCCCGTGGCTCGGCGCCTCGGAAAGGCGGACATTGCGCGGGATCACGGTTTCGAACACCAGATTGCCGAGACATTCGCGCACATCCTCTGACACCTGATCGGTGAGGCGGTTGCGGCGATCATACATGGTGAGCGCAACGCCGATGATCCCGAGCGCGGGATTGAACAATTGCTGCACCTTTTCAACAGTCTGCAGCAGCTGGCTGAGCCCTTCGAGGGCAAAGAATTCGCATTGCAGCGGCACCAGCAGCGTATCGGCCGCGCACAGCGCATTGAGCGTCAGCAGACCCAGCGAGGGCGGACAGTCGATAAAGCAGATATCGTGCCCCTTGTGCCCGGCGAGCGCCCGTGAGAGACGCGCGGTGCGCTCCTCGACCGAGACCAGCTCCACTTCGGCACCCGACAGATCCACCGTCGCAGGAACCAGATCAAGACCGGGAATCGAGGTGGGCACAGTGGCGCTCGACAGCGGGATCTCATCGACCAGCAGATCATAGCTGGAAAGCCCGCGCGCGGCGCTGCCCACCCCCAGCCCGGTCGAGGCATTGCCCTGCGGATCAAGATCAATCAGCAAGGTGCGCCACCCCGTTGCCGCCATCGCGGTTGCAATGTTGATGGCGGTGGTGGTCTTGCCCACCCCGCCCTTCTGATTGGCAATCGCGATTGTCAGCATAGTCGTGACCCTACCTCTTTGCGCCAACCTATCATACTTTCAGGATGATTCCCGCATCCTTATCGGTCAGCGATTGTTCCACGTGGAACATTTTCCGAATCATCGGCCGGAGCGAAGCCAATTCGTGCGCTGCCGAGCGCCCCTTGGGCAAGACATAGCGTGTGGCGGCTGTGGAGAAAGGAGCGGATAAGCTGAGCAGGGTTGCAAGCGGGGCAAAGGCGCGCGCCGAAATGGCACGGGCCGGAAAGGGCGTGATGCGCTCCAACTTCTCGCCGATCACCTGCGCCTTGGGAAGTGCGAGTTCGGCAATGCACGCTTCGAGGAACGCCACCCGGCGCGCACGCGATTCCACCATGATAACCGGCATTTGCGGACATATCGTGGCAATCACCAGCCCTGGCAGGCCCGGGCCGGAACCCAGATCAAGCCACGGCCCTTGTGCCCCACCGCCCAAGGTCGCACGCGGCACAAAATGCAGCAACTGCGCCGAATCGGCAATATGGCGCTGCCACAGCTGCGCCTCGCTCGCCCGACTGATGAGGTTCTGCCGCTGGTTCTCCTCCAGCAACAAGGCGGCATAGCGGTCCAGCCGATCCATGGCCTCGGCTGAACCGAGTGCGCCAGCAAGCTGCGCGACAAAGGCGCGCGCCTCGGCTTCGGTGGTGATGGTCATGCAGCCTGCTCTCGGCGGCGGGCGTGAACAAGCAGCGCAGACAGGGCCGCGGGCGTGACCCCCGGCACACGGCCAGCCGCTGCCAGTGATAGGGGTGCGGCCTTCGAAAGACGCTCGACCATCTCGTTCGACAGGCCCGGCACCTCGCCATAGGGGAAATCGGGTGCCAGCGGCAGCGCCTCGGAGGCACGCAAGTCGCGCAATTCCGCATCCTGCCGCGCGAGATAGGGCGCATAGGCGGCATCTTCGGCCATTTCCTCGGCCAGCAGCGGATCGAGCGCGGTGACCTCGCCCAGCCACGGCGCAAGCGCTGCGGGCGTCACGCCATCATAGCGCAGCCATTCCGACAGCGGCTTCTCCCCATGATCGCGCCGCACCGGGAGGCCGAGATCGGCAAGCTCGCGCGCATGGACGCGCTGTGCATGTTTCACGTGGAACATCGCGCGCGTCTCTTCGCGCCGCTCCCACCAAGCCCGGCGCTCCTCCCCCACGCACCCGGCCGCGATGCCAAGGCCGGTGAGCCGTGTCGCCGCATTATTCGCCCGCAGCCGCAGGCGATACTCGGCGCGCGCGGTGAGCATCCGGTAAGGCTCGGAGACGCCCTGCAAGGTCAGGTCATCCACCATCACCGCAATATAGGAATTGGCCCGATCGAGCGCAGGCGCCCGCTTGCCCAGCGCTGCAGCAGCGGCCTCCAGCCCTGCGACAAGCCCTTGCGCAGCAGCCTCTTCATAACCGGTGGTGCCATTGATCTGCCCCGCGCAATAAAGGCCGGGAATAGCCCGCAGCTGCAAATCCGGAGTCAGCGCGCGCGGATCCACGTGATCATATTCCACCGCATAGCCCGGCTGCACGATCTCCGCCCGGCCACAGCCCGGCATCGAACGCACCACTACCTCCTGAACATCGGTCGGTAGCGACGTGCTGATGCCATTGGGATAGACGAGATGTGTTGTCAGGCCTTCAGGTTCGAGAAACACCTGATGCCCGTCGCGGTCGCCAAAGCGATGGATCTTGTCCTCAATCGAGGGGCAATAGCGCGGTCCCGCTGCGGCAATTGCGCCCGAAAACAGCGGCGAGCGGTGGAGATTGGCCCGGATCGCATCATGGCCTTCCTGCGTGGTTCGCGTGATCGCACAGAACACCTGGGGATTGACCCGCTGCGGCGTGAGCGGCGACATCGTCCAACTGTCCTCATCCGATGGCTGCTCCTCCAGTGCCGCCCAATCAATCGTGCGTCCATCAAGCCGCGGCGGCGTGCCGGTCTTGAGGCGGGCCAGCGGCAGATCGGCGCTGCGCAACTGCTGCGCCAAACGATGGGCGGCGCTCTCGCCGATGCGCCCGCCTTCAAAGCGTTCCTCGCCGCGGAACAGCACCCCGCCCAGAAAAGTCCCGGTGCACAGCACCACACGGCCTGCTTCGAGCCGCGTGCCATCGGCGAGGTCCAACCCGGCAACCCGCCCGCCTTTGCGCACCAGCGCGGCTGCCTCGCCCTCAATCAGCGTAAGCCCCGCCTGCCCGCGCACTTGCCTTTGCACCGCCGCCTTGAACAGCACGCGGTCAGCCTGGACCCGCGGCCCCCACACGGCGCTTCCCTTCGAGCGATTGAGCATGCGGTAATGGATCGCGCCTGCATCCGCTGCACGCCCGAGCACGCCGTCGAGCGCATCGACCTCGCGCACGAGATGGCCCTTGCCGAGCCCGCCGATTGCCGGATTGCAGCTCATTGCGCCAATGGCCGTGAGATCAAAACTGACGAGCGCAGTGCGCGCGCCCATTCGGGCCGCGCCGCATGCCGCTTCGACACCGGCGTGGCCACCGCCGACCACAATCACATCAAATTGCTGCATAGCGAGGCCAAATAGAAGCAACAGGCCGTTGCGTCAAAGCTGTTGCCAAGCCTGTTTCACGTGAAACATCATCCCCTGGACGCCGCTACTTGCCAATGCAGAAGCGTGCAAACAGGGCATCGAGCATATCCTCGGTGGTCGCGCGGCCAACCAGCCGATCAAAGGCGAGCCGCGCCCGGCGCAATTCCTCCGCGATCAGCAAGGGATCGTGCAAGGCCTGCGCGGCGCCCAGCGCCTCGGCTGCCTCCGACAATCGCGCATGCTGGCGCGCATTGAGCGTGGCCTCTCCGGGCTTGGGCAAAGCACTGCGCGCCGCATCGACCAGCGCCGATTTAAGCGCTGCCACCCCCTCACCGGTCGTAGCGGAAAGCGTGTGGCAAGCCGCTGCCTTGGCGACAAAGCCGGCACGATCCGCCTGCGCGGCAATCTCCCAGGCGCCTTGCGGGCCCTCACCTTCGGGCCCGAGCCACAAGACCACATCCGCCCGCGCCATCTGCCCCCGCGCCCGATCAATCCCGATTGCCTCGATGGCATCGCTGCCTTCATCACGCAGGCCCGCCGTATCGACAAAGGTAAAGGGCACCCCGGCAATCGCGACCGAACGCTCGATCACATCACGGGTTGTGCCCGCGATCGGCGAGGTGATCGCGGCCTCGCTTTCAACCAAAGCATTGAAAAGTGTTGACTTACCGGCATTGGGTGGGCCTGCCAGCACGACGCGGAAGCCTTCGCCCAAGCGCTCGGAACGTGGCCGGGCGCACCACTCTTCCAGCTCTCCCGCGAGCGCCGCAATGTTCCACGTGAAACTTTGCGGCAAGTCAGCCGCGTCTTCCTCGTCGGCGAAATCGAGCACGGCTTCGAGCTGCGCTGACAGGACAAGCACCTGCCCACGCCACGCCTCGACCTGCCGCGACAGCGCGCCCTGCATGGCACCAAGCGCCGCAGCCCGCTGCAATTCGGTTTCAGCAGAAAGCAGATCGGCCAGCCCCTCGGCCTCGGCCAGATCAAGCCGGCCATTGGCGAAAGCGCGGCGGGTAAACTCTCCGGGCTCGGCCCGGCGCAAGCCGCAAAGCGCAGCCAGCGCCCCCTCGACCGCGGCAATGACGGCGCGGCCGCCGTGACAATGCAACTCCGCCAGATCCTCCCCGGTGGCCGTATTCGGGCCGGGAAACCACAACACCAGCGCCGAATCCAGCGCCGCACCAGCGCTGTCACGCAACATCGCAAGGCGCGCACGGCGCGGCGCTGGCAAGGCCCCTGCCAAGGTCTCCAATGCCATTGCCGCCTGCGGCCCGGACACCCGGATCACGCCAATCGCCGCAGGCGGCGCACCGCTAGATAGCGCGAAGATGGTATCGGGCGATGTCACAGGCGGGGTGCGCGGGGCTAGTCGTCCGACTTACCGCTGCTCTCGCGCTTGGCGGCAGCTGCTTTCATGCCGCCTTCGACAAAGCTCTGAAACAGCTTGAGCCCGACCTGCCCCATGGGTGCAAGCGCCTGGGCATATTCCTGCAACTGATCGGGGTTCGACACCCCCTTCATCGCCTTGGCAATATTCTCGACATAGATGTTGTTGGCGCTGCTGACATCCGGCAGGCCCATAAGATTGCGGGCCTCTTCGGGGGTGCATTCGATTTCGATGTTGATCTTCATGAAGGTCTCTCCCGTCCGCCGCATGGCCACATGCCTCTATTTGGGGTTGGCAAGCGGCCAAGGCAATAGATAGGAGTGCATCACACAATCCAAGGAGAGACCTGCGATGCCCAGCGTGACCATCCCCACCCTTGAAGGTGATGCCCACTTCACCGGTTATATCGCGCGGCCCGAAGACGCTGCCAAGGCAGCGGTGATCGTCATCCAGGAGATTTTCGGCGTCAATCCGGGCATCCGGCAGAAATGCGACAAGCTGGCCGCCGAAGGCTATATCGCGCTCGCGCCTGATCTGTTCTGGCGGCTGAAGCCGGGAATCACGCTGGATCCCGATATCGAGGCCGAGTTTGCCGAGGCGCTCGACTGGATGGGCCAGTTCGATCAGGATGCGGGCATCCGCGACATTCAGGCGACGATCAATTACCTGCGAAGCGAAGAGGGCGCGGCCAAAGTCGGCTGCGTCGGCTATTGCCTCGGCGGAAGGCTCGCCTTCATGACGGCCGCCCGCACCAATATCGACGCCAGCGTTGGCTATTACGGCGTGGGCATCGACGGGCTTTTGGGCGAGGCCCATGCGATTGCCAATCCGGTGATGCTCCACATCCCAACCAATGATGGGTTTGTGCCACCCGAAACGCAGGCGGCCATGCACGCCGCCCTTGATGATCACCCCAAGGTCACCTTGCACGATTACGAAGGGCTGGATCACGGCTTTGCAACCGAAATCGGCAAACGCCGCGATGAAGCCGCTGCCACCCTTGCCGACAGCCGCACCAGCGCCTTCTTCGCGGAACATCTTGCGTGAGCGCGGATAACCTTGCGCGCTGGCATGCCTATATCCAGCGCGGAAGCGATCCGGCGGTGCTGGCCGAGTTGCTGGCTGATGATGCGGTGTTCCACTCCCCCGTGGTTCACACGCCGCAGGTGGGCAAGCCTATCGTCATGGCCTACCTCGTGGCCGCCAGCCAGACGCTCGGCAATGACAGCTTCCACTATGTCCGCGAGCTGGTGGATGGTGACGAGATGATGCTCGAATTCATCACCGAAATGGACGGCATCACCGTTAACGGGGTTGATATCATCCGCTGGGGCGCGGACGGGAAAATCCATGATTTCAAGGTGATGGTGCGCCCGCTCAAGGCGATCAACAAGGTCTGGGAGATGATGGCCGCGCAATTGGCGGCCGCCAAGGGCTAAAGCCCGGCGCGCAGCATGGCGAGGCGTTCGGCCACCGGGGCCAGCGGCAGATCGCTCACCTCATAGCCATAGCGCCGCCATGCGGCCGTCACCGCTTCGTCACTCGCCACCGCTTCGGCGAAGTCCTGAATGCGCTCGCTGTCCTGCCGATAGATCGCTCGCCACGCAGGCGCGCGCCAGACGCGCCCCTCATACCGCAGAGCGCGGCAAGCCTCATCCACCGCGCGCGGCACGGACAGCCCTTCAAAGTCGAGAAAGCCCGCCACATCGGGAAAACCGCGATCAAACACCACCGGGCCAGGATGGTCGGCAAAACGCTCATATTCGCGGCGGTGGGCAGCCAGCATGGCTTCGGCAAAGCCTTGCGGATCCTCTGCCCGCAAAGCCATGCCGCCGGGCGCGCGGAGCAATTGCCGTGCCACTTCCGGCGAAGTCATAAGCCCCGCATCGGCAGCGGCTTGCAGCAAGGTGGTCTTTCCCGCTCCGGGTGCGCCCGTCAGGACGACATGCCGCACCACCCGCCCGGCGCCTAATTCAGCACCGCAAAGTTCATGATCATCTTGCGGATATCCGGCGCGAGCCCTTCGGGCAGTTCGGCATCGAGCATTTCGCGGCGGCTCGCGACGCTCTCGGCAATCAGCACGCGCTTCATCGCCCAGTCCGGGCAGCTGCGCTCTTCAATGCTGCGGCGATCAAGCAGCGTGATCCCGCTGTGCCGCGAATCTTCGGTGATCTTGAGCATCAGCGCCACCAGCTCCTCCTCCTCGCCTTCGATCAGCTGGAGGAAATTGCGCCCATTATAGAGCAAGAGCCCGGTAATCCCGCGCGCCGGATTGTTGCGTGCGCTGGTGGCGAGAATGGCATCCACTTCGTCACGCGACAAGGTGGGTGCGGTGCTGATGTAGAGATATTGACTGAGCACTGGCTGACCCGCTTTCCCGTCCCGCTGACTGACCCCCCGCCGGGTCTTCCTGATAGCGCAATATCACTGATTCATCGTATTGAAGAAGTCTTCGTTGGTTTTCGAATCCTTCATCTTGTCGAGCAGGAACTCCATCGCATCTACGGTTCCCATCTGCATCAGGATGCGACGCAGCACCCACATCTTGGAAAGGTTGTCCTTGGGCACCAGCAGTTCTTCCTTGCGGGTGCCGGATTTGCCGACATCGAGCGCCGGGAAGATCCGCTTGTCGGCAACCTTGCGGTCGAGCACGATTTCGCTGTTGCCGGTGCCCTTGAACTCTTCAAAGATGACTTCGTCCATGCGGCTGCCGGTATCAATCAGCGCGGTAGCGATGATCGAGAGGCTGCCGCCTTCCTCGATGTTGCGCGCAGCACCGAAAAACCGCTTGGGCCGCTGGAGCGCATTGGCATCGACACCGCCGGTCAGCACCTTGCCCGAGGATGGCACCACCGTGTTGTAGGCGCGGCCAAGGCGGGTGATCGAATCAAGCAGGATCACCACATCATGCTTGTGCTCGACCAGGCGCTTGGCCTTTTCAATCACCATTTCGGCCACCTGCACATGGCGCTGGGCGGGTTCGTCGAAGGTCGAGGAGACGACCTCGCCCTTCACGCTGCGCTGCATGTCGGTGACTTCTTCGGGCCGCTCGTCAACCAGCAGCACGATCAGGAACACCTCGGGGTGGTTATCGGTGATCGCCTTGGCGATGTTCTGCAACAGCACCGTCTTGCCGGTGCGCGGCGGCGCGACAATCAGCGCCCGCTGGCCCTTGCCCTGCGGCGCAATGATATCGATCACCCGCGCACTCTTGTCCTTCACCGTGGGATCGAGCTGATCGAGGATCAGCTTGGAATCCGGGTAAAGCGGGGTCAGGTTGTCGAAATTGGTGCGCAGGCGCACGGCATCGGGATCATCGAAATTGACCTTGGCAAGGCTGGTGAGCGCGAAATAGCGCTCCCCGTCGCGCGGTGCGCGGATTTCGCCTTCGACCGTATCGCCGGTGCGCAGACCCCACTTCCTCACCTGATTGGGCGAGACATAGATGTCATCCGGGCCGGCGAGATAATTGGCCTCAGGGCTGCGCAGGAAGCCAAAACCATCCTGCAGCACCTCGATGGTGCCGATGCCCATGATCGGCTCGTTATAGTCCTCGTCCTCAGCCAGTTCGCGCAGGATCGAGAACAAAAGATCCTGCCGGCGCATGGTCGAGGCGCCCTCAACGCCCAGCTCCTCCGCCATCGCGACCAGTTCAGCCGGGGTTTTTTTCTTGAGGTCTTTCAGGTGCATGTCGTGTCTATCCGTGAAGGAGCAAGGTGGGCCGGATGGTCAGTGCCTCGCTTGGATAAGCAAGGTGCCTTGCGCGTTTGGCAGCAAGGCCGGGCTTGGAGAAAGCAGACCGCCAGGATCGTCAGCGTCCCGGACTACCGGAAGGTATGGTCCCGGCCATAGAATTGCCCCTGCACAAGGTCAATTGCCTAAAGCGCGGCTCAGAACGGTTTGAGATAGACCAGCACCACAATCAGCACCAGCAGAAGCCCGGGCACCTCACCCACCAAACGCAAGGTCTTTTCCGTGAGCGGACGCTCACCGCGCGCCATGGCCTTGGACTTCGCCACCAGCCAGCCGTGGAAGCCCGACAGCGCCAGCACCAAAGTCAGCTTTGCATGAAACCATCCCGAGGCAAAATGCCCGCCTGCATAGGCCAGGGTGAGGCCCAGCACCCAGACGATAATCAGGCTGGGGGTGAGGATGATTTTCCGAAGCTTGCCACTGCGTGTCGCCCATTTCGCCTCGCCGTCCGATCCGGGCGCATGATCAAGCATGTAGATCATCTGGCGCGGCAGCATGAACAGCCCCGCCAGCCAGAACACCATGAAGATCACATGCCCCGATTTGAGGAACAGGTAGATCGAAAGCAGCGCGTCCTGCATGTCAGCCCCTTACTGCGGCGAGAAGTTCATGGACATGGTCGATAGGGGTAAACTGCCCGATCCCGTGGCCCAGATTGAAGACATGCGGGCGATCTTCAAAGGCCGCAAGGATCGCCTTGACCCGCTTGGGCAGTGCCGGGCCGCCCGCTTCGACCAGCAACGGATCGAGATTGCCCTGCACCGGCATGCCTTGAGGCAGGCTCTGGTGCGCCCAGACCGGATCGAGCGTTTCATCAAGGCCCACCGCATCAACGCCAGTCTCGCGCGCATAGGCGGGCAGCTTGGCGCCCGCGCCCTTGGGAAAGCCGATCACCGGGGTATCGGGGTGGCTCTCTTTCAAGGCCGCCGTGATCCGCGCATTCGGCGCAATCACCCACTTTTCAAACTCGTCAGGCGCAAGGCTGCCGGCCCAGCTATCGAACAGCTGCACGGCTTCCGCGCCGGCATCGATCTGGCCGCGCAGATAGGTGACTGAATGATCGATAATGGCATCAATGATCGCCTGCAGCCGGGCCGGATCGCGATAGGCCAAAAGCCGCGCCGGGCCGTGATCCTTGGAACCTTCGCCGGCGATCATGTAAGTCGCCACCGTCCAGGGGCTCCCCGCAAAGCCCAGCATCGTCACATTATCCGGCAATTGGGCCCGCGTGCGCCGGACAGTTTCATACACGGGATCGAAATGATGCAGCGCAGGCGCAAAATCGGAAAGCTCCACCTCGAGCAGCGTCGGTGAGAGCTTGGGCCCTTCGCCTGCCAGAAAGGCCAGCCCCTGCCCCATCGCGTGCGGCACGATGAGGATGTCGGAAAACAGGATCGCGCCATCAAAGCCGAACCGCCGGATCGGCTGGATCGTAATCTCGGCCGCTGCCTCGCTGTCATAGACCAGTTCAAGGAAACCGCCCTTTTGCGCGCGCAACTCCCTGTATTCCGGCAGATAACGCCCCGCCTGCCGCATCAGCCACACCGGCGCTGTGGGCTGACGAATACCTTTGAGCGTGTCGAGCAATGGGCCGGGCATGGAGTTCCTCTAAGCAAATATAAGATGATTTTAAAAGGATTGCGGGACTCTGTTGGCCCTGTGGATAGCGGGAATTGCCCGCTGCTGCCTGATTTATCCGGTGGTGGAGGCGTCCTCCCGTCCCCTCTCGACTCTGCACCAATGCGCCGTCAAGCCCGAGATATCCCCATTGTCCCCAGCCTGTCGATAGGATCGCGGCCCTGTCGAGAAGGTGCCCCGGAAAAATCCCGGTAGCGGGCAGGAAAAGTGCTCCACACCTTGCCCACGGATTGCTCCCGTGGTTTATGCGGCGAGCTGTCCACAGGCGGGCGATCTTGTAAGCGGTGCTGGCTGATGATCAACCGAATCAATCTCCATCTCGTGTCGGATTCGACCGGCGAGACCTTGGAAATGATCGCAAAGGCGGCGCTGGCCCAGTTCGACAATCCCGCCGTGAACCGCCATTTCTGGCCGATGGTGCGATCCTTGCAGCATCTTGACCGCATCGCCCCTGATCTCGCGCTCAATCCCGGACTGGTGCTTTACACGCTGGTGAACCCGGAAACCCGCGCCCGGCTGGAAGAGCATTGCCGCCACCTCGGCCTGCCTGCCCTGCCGGTGCTCGATCAGGTGACAGCGGCGCTGGAATCCCATCTCGGGCAGGAACCGCTCCACAAGCCCGGCCGCCAGCACACCATGGATGCGGAATATTTCCGCCGGGTGGAAGCGATCCAGTACACCATTGCCCATGATGACGGGCTTGCTCACGAGGATTGGGAGCAGGCCGATATCGTGCTTGCGGGCGTCTCGCGTTCCTCGAAAACGCCGACCGCCATCTACCTCGCCAATCGCGGCTACAAGGTGGCGAATATCCCGCTGGTGGTGGAAAGCCCGCCGCCGCGCGAATTGTTCGGGTTGAGACACCCCTTGGTGGTGGGCCTCACCACCGCTCCCGAGCGCCTCATCCAGATCCGCCGCAACCGCCTGCTGACGCTCAACGAGACGGGCGAGACCGCCTATGTCGATAATGAAAAGGTCAAGGAGGAGCTGCAATTTGCCCGCCGGATGTTTGCCGATAATGGCTGGCCGGTGATTGATGTGACACGCCGTTCGATCGAGGAAAGCGCGGCGGCGATCATCCGGCTGGTGCAGGAACGCCAGCGCCGCGAAGCGCAGCTTGACGGGGTGGGCAAGCCGATATGAGCGTGCTCATCCTGGCGAGCAAATCGGCCTCGCGCCGCGCCATGCTCGATGCAGCGGGCGTTGCTTATGAAAGCATCCCTGCCACGGTTGATGAACGCGCGCTGGAGGCAGGGCTCGAAGGCGCCTCGCCGGCCCACGTCGCCGAAGCGCTTGCCCTTGCCAAGGCCGCGGCAGTGGCGGCGTTGCATCCTGAAAGGCTGGTGCTGGGCAGCGATTCGCTGGTGGTCTGTGCCGGGCGCCGCTTCGACAAGCCAGCGAGCCGTGACGAGGCGGCTGAACATCTGCGGTTCTTCTCGCAGCGGGTGATGGAGCTTTACAGCGGGGCAGCGCTGGTGCGCGGCCAAACCTGCCAATGGCGCCACAATGCGCTCGCGCGGCTCCATGTGCGCGCGCTGTCTGAGGATTTCATCGCGCATTATCTCGATGAAGAATGGCCCGCCGTCAGCCATACTGTCGGGTGTTTCCGCATCGAGGCGCTCGGCGTGCAGCTGTTCGAGCGGGTCGAGGGTGAGCATTTCACCATTCTCGGCATGCCTTTGCTGCCTGTCCTGGGGGCGCTGCGCGAGGCAAGGGTTTTGCGCGCATGAGCAGGCCCTATGCAGAAGTGATCGGCGATCCGATCGCCCAGTCGAAAAGCCCCACCATCCACAATTTCTGGCTCGCAAAGCTGGGAATCGATGCGGAGTATCGCGCTGCCCATGTTCGACCCGATGAGCTGGCCGACTACCTCAGCCAGCGCCGCCGCGATCCCGACTGGCGCGGCTGCAATGTCACCATGCCGCACAAGCAGGCGGTGATGGCGGGGCTGGATGTGATCGAACCGCCTGCTGATGCGATTGGCGCGGTCAACACGGTGCTGCCCACTGGCGCGGGCGGGCTCAAAGGCACCAACACCGATGCGGCAGGGTTCCTTGAGCCGCTCGCCGCCGAACTCGGGCAGACCCACTACTTCCGCATGGCCCGCATCATCGGTACGGGCGGGGCGGCCCGTGCGATCATCACCGCGCTTGCCGCAGCAGGCTTCACGCTGGTGGTGGCGGGCCGCGATCCGGCCAAGGCGCGCGCGTTGCTTGATGAACTGGCTCCGGGGGGCGGACATCATGTGTCCCACCTTGCCCACTTCGCCGCCCCCACCGATTTCGCCTTTGATGACCGCGAAGGATGCTGCGATCTGGTGGTGAATGCCTCGTCGCTCGGCATGCGGGGCCAGGCGCCGCTGGCCTTTGATCTCAGCCATGCCCCGCCGCGCAGCATTGTCTATGACATTGTCACCAGCCCGCTCGAAACGCCGCTTCTGGCTGCTGCCCGCGCAGCAGGCTTTCGCACGATTGACGGGCTGTCGATGCTGATCGGACAGGCCGCGGTTGCTTTTGAACGCTTCTTCGGACAAGCCCCGCCGCGCGCCTGTGATCCCGAATTGCGGGAGCTTTTGACGCGATGAAAAAACCTCTCATCATCGGCCTCACCGGTTCCATCGGCATGGGCAAATCGACAGTCGCTGCGATGTTTGAAGAATGCGGCATCCCTGTCTTTGATGCCGATGCCGAAGTGCGCGCGATGCAGGGGCCAGGCGGCGAATTGCTGCCCGCGATCGAGGCCGCGTTCCCCGGATCGACGGGGCCGCAAGGTGTGGATCGTGATCGGCTGGGCCATCAGGTGTTTGCCGACAAGGCCGCGCTTGCCCGACTGGAAGCGATTGTTCACCCTGCCGTCGCCGCGCGGCGGGCCGCCTTTCTTGCGGCCCATGCCGATAAGCCCGCTGTCGTCTTTGATATCCCCCTGCTGTTTGAACGTGGTGGCCACAGTGCGGTTGATACCATCGTGGTTGTCTCGGCGCCCGCCGATCATCAGCGCGCGCGCGTCCTTGCCCGCCCCGGCATGAGCGAAGAGAAATTCGCCCATATCCTCACGCTGCAAACCCCCGATGCCGAAAAGCGCGCGCGCGCGCACCATGTGATCGATACCGGCACCACTCTCGCCCAAACCCGTGCACAAGTGACTGACCTCGTTAATGAACTGCTTGCTTCGGCGATTACGCAGGCCGATTGAAAACTTCGCTTGCGTCTGATGCAAGCAAGGCAGATAGTGCATCAAATGCGCGAGGTCATATTCGACACCGAAACCACCGGGCTTGATCCCATGGCGGGCGATCGCATGGTGGAAATCGGCTGTGTCGAAATGATCGGCCGGGTCGAGACAGGCCGCACTTTTCACGCTTTCTTCAATCCTGAACGCGACATGCCGGCCGAGGCTGAAAAAGTGCACGGCCTCTCGTCTGCCTTCCTTGCAACCAAGCCGCGCTTTGCCGAGGTGGCGGACGAATTGCTCGCCTTTCTGGGTGATGCGCCGCTGGTGGCGCATAATGCGGGCTTCGACATGGGGTTTCTCAATAACGAGCTGACCCTGTGTGGCCGCGCGCCCATCGACATGGCGCGGATGATCGACACTGTTGCCATCGCGCGGCGCAAGCACCCGGGCGCCAAGCTCAGTCTTGATGCGCTGTGCACCCGCTATGGCATTGATCGCTCGCACCGGGTCAAGCATGGCGCGCTGCTCGATGCCGAATTGCTGGCGCAGGTCTATGTCGAGCTGACCGGCGGGCGGCAGATCGGGCTTGAACTGGTGGATGATGCCACCGCGGACGCGCCGGGCGACAATGGTGCCTGGCACCGCCCGCGATCCACGCGTGAGCCGCGTCCTGCGCGCCCCCATGCCGCCACACCCGAAGAGCGTGCGCGCTGGGAGGCCTTCCTTGTCGCTGAAATCAAGGAGGCGCTGTGGACGCGCTAGGGACGTAATTTTCGCGGGCAAGGGACGGCCCGCCAACCGCTTGGAAAAGGGGGTATTGCCATGGATATTCGCATTTCCGGCCACCAGATGGCCACCGGAGCCGCGCTCCAGGAACATGCTGCCGACAAGCTCGGCGCTATCGTCGGCAAATATTTCGACCGCGCGATTTCCAGCCACATAACCTTTGGCAAGGCACCAGCGGGCAGTTTCACCTGCGATATCGTCACCCATGTGATGCAGGGTCTGATCTTGAAGGCCCAGGGCGCCGCGCAGGATGCTCATGTCGCGCTCGATGATGCCGCTGCGAAAATCGAAAAGCAGCTGCGTCGCTACAAGCGCCGCCTCACCGATCACCACCAGCAGGCGCTCGCCAGCCGCGCCGAGGAAGAGGCGGCCTATACCATTTTCGCCCTGCCCGATGACGAGGAAGACGAAGTCACTGTCGATGCCCCGCTGGTGATTGCCGAGACCCGCGTTGACATTCCCACCGCCACGGTTGCCGATGCCGTCATGCTGATGGACCTGCGCAACACGCCCGCGCTGTTTTTCAAAAATGCTGGCACCGGGCGGCATAATATGATTTATCGGCGTGCCGATGGTTCGATCGGATGGGTCGAACCGCGCTAGGGCCTCGCCGGGCCAGACGCCCGGATTTCGGATCAGAAGGCCCGGTCGGCGGATGCAGGAGGGACTTCCGCCTCGCCCCGGCGAACTGGCACGCACTGGACGCCAGTCGCCAAGGCGACTATCCGCCCGTCACCGGGGGCACATCAAGTCTGGACTACCTACGCAATGGACATCAATCTCGTCGTTTTGCCAGAGGCCGTGACCTTTGCGCGCCTCGATGCCAAGCCCAAGGTCTTGGCCGCGCTCGCTGCCTCCTTTGCCGCGGCATATGGTCTCGATGCTGCCAGCGTGCTCGAAGGGTTGGAGCAGCGCGAGATACTGGGCAGCACGGGTTTCGGGCGCGGCGTCGCAATTCCGCATTGTCGCCTTGCCGGCATCAAGCGGCCGACGCTGGCGCTCATCAAGCTTGAGAACCCGGTTGATTTCGGCTCGCCCGATGCCGTGCCGGTGAGCCTGGTGTTTGGCCTGGTCTCGCCCGAAAATGCCGGTGCGACGCATCTCCATGCGCTCGCCACGATCTCGCGTCTCACCCGCAGCGAGGCCATGCTGCAACTGCTCATGGATGCCGAAACGCCCGAGGGGCTCTATGCCCTCCTCACCAACCAGTTTCTGCAGGACGCGGCCTGAGCCTCGTGCATGACACCATGAGCGCTGGGCATTCGGGCACGGGCCCAGTGGGGGCCGAATTGCATTACCGCGCGCTGGAGCAGCTTTATGCTTCGGCGCCCATCAACCGCAAATTCGCCTCCAGCCTGCATATTCCGGGCGAGGGGCTCTCGCGGCTGACTTTCGCGATCACCGAGGCGGATTACCACGCGGCGGGTGCTGCCCACGGCACGATCTATTTCAAGATGCTGGATGATGCCGCCTTCTATGCGGCGAACACCCTGGTGACCGATCGCTTTCTGCTCACCACCGGGTTCAACCTCCACTTCACCAAGCCGGTGCGCGCCGGGCAGGTGGTTGCCGAGGGGCGCTGGATCAGCGGCAAGCGCCGGGTGTTTGTGGCCGAGGCGCGACTCATCGATGAAGAAGGCGAGGAAATCGGGCGCGGCACCGGCACTTTCATGCGCTCGCGCATCGCGCTCTCGGGCCTGCCGGGTTACAGCAGCACGGCCCAGTAATGGACGCCCGCCTTCCTGCCCACCTTGAGGCGGCCGGCATCCTGAGGCTCGCCCAATCGCTGGGCGGTTTCGCCACAGTGCTGGCGCGCGGCGAGCGCGACGCCGGGACTATCCTTCTGGTAATCCTGTGTCGTGGCGGGCCGGCGCAGCTCTATGAAAGGATGCCTGAGCTTGATGGATCGCGTAAGTTTGTTGCGACCAAATCGCAAGATCCTGACGATCCTACAGAATTTACCGCATATCTCGAACGGCGCCGCCGTCAGGATCCGGATATCTGGATTATCGAGGTGGACATCGACAACCCGGAACGCTTCATCGCAATTTTGCCATAATTGCTTGACCTCGCCCGGCTGATCGCTATCGGCCCGCCTCATTCTTCTCGCGCAGGCTGATCGGATGGCAATTCGGCCCTTCGGACAGCACGCAGACGGGGAGCAGCCGGCAGGCTTAACGCGAACCACCCTCTCCCATGCTTGCGAAACATCGCAACAGGTTCCCGCCTGCGTCTGTGCGCGCTCACCGCCTAGATTGTGATAGTTGATGAGTCGCAAGACCTTTTCTTTTGGCGCGATGGCCGCTTTTGCCATCGCCAACGTGATTTTCTCCAGCGCCAACAGCGCTGAAGCCGAAACAGTCGACATCAAGAGCGCGCCAGTCATCGCCAGTCCTCTCGAAACGGACGAGGACGGGATCGAGATTGTCCCTCATCTGCCGGTTTTCGTGTCGCGTGAAGTGATCCAGCCCCTTCCCGAACCTGCCACCACGAGCGCGCCAGCGGCGGCCTCGCTTGCCGAGCTGGTGCAGCAGATCGACACGCGCCGCCCGCTGAGCGAGGAAATGAAGTGCCTTGCAGGGGCCGTCTATTTCGAATCGCGCGGGGAGCCGCTTGCAGGCCAGCTGGCAGTTGCCCAGGTGATCATCAACCGCACCGAAGATGCCCGTTTCCCCGCCAGCTATTGCGCGGTGGTGATGCAGCCCGGGCAGTTTTCCTTCATCAGGAACGGCCGGATGCCGCACATCCGCGAACACTCCCCCGCCTGGGCCCGTGCCCGCGCCATTGCCCAAATCGCGCACCAGGGCCTGTGGCAGTCCGAAGCGGATGACGCGGTATTCTTCCACGCCCGCTATGTTCGGCCCGGCTGGAGCCAGCGCAAACAGCGCCTCGCCCAGATCAGCACCCATATTTTCTATCGCTAATCCTCGGCCAGGCCTTGCCGCCCTGCCGCTTCGCTGCATGAGGGCTCCTTGCTGCCCTATCGCTTCGCTGCATGAGGGCTCCTTGCTGCCCTATCGCTTCGCTGCATGAGGGCTACTTGCCGCCCTACCGCTTCGCTACTTGAGGGCTCCTTTCTGCCCTATCGCTTCGCTACTTGAGGGCTACTTGAGGGCGGGTTTGCGCACCTCGGCCCGCAGCTGCTCGCCCGAAGGGCACAACGCGGCGAGGATCACGCCTTGAGGCGTGCCCAAACAGGCGCGTGATCGCTGGCCTTCTCGCGGCCGCGATAGGTCTTGTCGACACCGCAGGCTTCCATCCGGTCGGCGCATTCGGGCGACAAGAGGATGTGATCGATCCGGAAGCCGTGATCGCGCGCCCAGGCACCGGCCTGATAGTCCCAATAGGTCCACACGCCCCCGCGCGGGTTGCGGGTGCGGATGGCATCGGTCCAGCCATCGCCAAGCAGTCTTGCATAGGCGGCGCGCGATTCGGGCTGCATCAGCGCGTCGCTCGCCATGGCCTTGACCGACCAGACATCGTCATCCTCGGGGATGACGTTGAAATCACCCAGCACTGCAGCGGGCACTTCTTCGGCCCAGATCGTCCGCATACGCTCGCGCAGCGCTTCCATCCACCTGAGCTTGTAAGCGAATTTCGGCCCCGGATGGGGATTGCCATTGGGCAGGTAAAGGCAGGCAATCCGCACGCCGCCGACATCCGCTTCGAGATAGCGCGCCTGCTCGCCCTCCCCGTCATTGGGGCCGGGCACGCCCAGCCCGCGCTGGACTTCGGTGATCGTCAGCCCGGCATTGCTATCAGCCAGGATCGCCACCCCGTTGAAGCTTTTCTGCCCGTGCCAGATCGCGCTGTAACCCAGCTCGGCAAACTCCTCGGCGGGAAAGCCATCATCCTGGCTCTTGATTTCCTGCAGGCATGCAACCGCGGGGCGCGTTTCGCTGAGCCATTCCTTGAGCCGCGGCAGCCGCGCCTTGATCCCGTTGATGTTGAAAGTGGCGATTTTCATGGCGCGCTTGATGCCCCGGATGAGCGCGCCTGTCTAACCCAAAGCGTCACGAGCGGCTTGCGATCTCGTGGCGCCAGACCAACCGCCTTGAGTGTTTGCTTTGCCGCGTTTTCCCGGGCGCCGGGTGATGCCCCCGGGGCGGAAAAACGCTCTCCCTCAAATCCCGAAGCTCGCCCCGCAGCCGCAGCCTGCGGCGGCTTGCGGGTTTTCAACCTTGAAGGCCGCCCCGCCCAGCGATTCGACGAAATCCACGGTGCTGCCTGCAATCAGATCAAGGCTGATCGGATCGACCACCAGCGTCACGCCATCGGTTTGCGTGATACAGTCATCCGGCTCGGCATGATCGGCCAGATCGAACTTGTATTGAAAACCCGAACAGCCGCCCCCTTCCACCGACAGCCGCAGGATTGCGGGGCGTGTCTGCTTGGCAGCAATTTTCGCGATGCGCGCGGCCGCCGCGGCGGTGAGGGTGACAGCTTCAGCCATGCCGCAGATGTAAGTCAGGCGCGCGCGATGCTCAAGGGGCTCACGCTGTCTGGATGTAATCGCGCAGCGCTGCGGCCTCGTGCTCGATCTCGTCCATCTTGTGCTTCACCAGATCGCCGATCGATATGAAGGCGATCAATTCGCCATCCTCGACCACCGGGAAATGGCGGAACCGCCGCCGCGTCATCAGGCTCAGGGCCTCGTCGATGCTGGTCGAAGGCGATACCGTGATCGCCGGCGAAGTCATGCGCGCCTCGACCGGCTGGTTGAGGCAGGCGCCTGCATCATCGGCGATGCAATAGATGACATCGCGTTCGGAAATGATGCCGACCACGCGCCCCTCACGCAGCACCGGCATGGCGCCGATGCGTTTTTGTCCGAGCATGCGGATCGCTTCGAGCAGCGGGGTGTCGGCGTTGCAGGAAATGATCGGCTGGCCGCGGCGTTCGGCAATGATGGCAGCAATATTCATGGCATTCTCCCTCTTCCCCGTGCGGCAGAATGCCACTTTTGCGAGCAAAAAGCGAATCTTGCCATTGCGCCTTTGCGGCAGAGGCGTTGCAAAGCGGGCTGGGGAAGCGCATGAGAGGCCCATGGTGCAGAAATCCCCGCTCGATGATCCGATCAACGCTGCCCACGCCTGGGCACGCTACCGCCAGATCATGAAAGTGCTGATGGGCGTGACTGTTGCCACAGTGGCGCTCGCACTGGCTCTCCTGTTTGCGACAAATGGTGCGATTTCCGTGCATTATTACATCGCCGTGGCGCTGGGGATCAGCTTCACGATGCTGCTGGGCGGCGGGTTGATGGGCCTTGCGTTCCTTTCCAACGGGACGGGCCACGACGAATCGGTCGACAACCGGATGCCGGGGCGCGACGAATTGTGGACGCCTGAAGAGAGGAATTAACGCAGCGGGTAAAGCCGGTATTCCTCCACCGGCACGCCGCCTACCAGGTGTTCCTCGATGATACGATCGAGCACTTGCGGGCTGCACGAGTGATACCACACCCCGTCCGGCCACACGACCGCGATCGGCCCTGCGCCGCAGACCTGAAAGCAGTCCGCCTTGGTGCGCTGGATGCCGCCGCCCGGCCCCTTGGGGTGATCGCCGCCGCGCAGCGGTCCCACCAGCCCGCGCTCCTTCAAGCGCTCCTTGAGGAACTGCCAGCTCGCCTTGCCTTGCTCGTGCGAGCAGCACTTTTGCTTGTCCGACAGCGCGCACAGGAAGATGTGCCGCGCAACCCCCGTGCCCGGCTTGTCTCCGCCATAATGGCGCGCCAGCGCTGACTGCGCTGCCATCAGGGGCAGGTTCTCGCTCATGGGCCTGTCTGCGGCTTGTCCTCGGCCAGCCAGCGCTTCAGCCATGCGAACACGGTCTCGTGCCATTGCAGCGAGTTCTTCGCGCCCAGCACCCAGTGGTTTTCATCGGGGAAGACCAGCAATTGCGCCGGGATATTGCGTTCCTGCAAGGCGGTGAAAGCGCCAAGGCCCTGCGTATAGGGGACGCGGAAGTCCTTTTCCCCCAACACGATCAGCATCGGGGTGCGCCACTTGTCGACATGGTTCACCGGGTTCCACTTTTCGTAGGTTGCCGCCGCCTCGGCATAGGTTCCGCCGAAATCCCAGCGCGGGAACCACAATTCCTCGGTTGCATAATAAAAGGCGCGGGTATCGAACAGGCCGTTGTGATTGACGAGGCAGCGGAACCGATCGGGCCACTGGCCCGCGATCCAGTTCACCATGTAGCCGCCATAGCTTGCCCCCATGGCGCAGGCGCGCGCGCCGTCGATCTGGGGATCAAGGCTGAGCGCATACTCAAGCCCCTTTTGCAGGTCTTCGAGCGGCTTTCCGCCCCAGTCCTGGTTGATCGCATCGGTAAAGGCCTGCCCGTAACCGGTGCTGCCGTGGAAATCGATCGAGATCACGGCAAAGCCCTGACTGGCGAAAACCCGCGGGTTCCAGCGGGTTGACCAGCTGTCATTATAGCTGCCCTGCGGCCCGCCATGGATGTTGAGCAGCGCGGGGATCTTGCCCTTCTGGTCTTTCAGCCGGGTGATCTGTCCCCACACCATATCCCCGTTCGCGCCCTTGAAGCTGAAGCGCGTCGTCACCGTCGGGGCCATCGTGCCCATTCGGGTGGTGACGACATTGGTCAGCGGT
Organism: Erythrobacter sp.; assembly: GCA_046296155.1. GTDB lineage: Bacteria > Pseudomonadota > Alphaproteobacteria > Sphingomonadales > Sphingomonadaceae > Erythrobacter. Next base: position 181,005 of record JBKBLW010000004.1, read on the forward strand.
GTGGCCTGCGCGAGGCCGGTGGACAGGTAGAGTTCCGCTGGCTGCCCGATCGAATCGCGCGTGAACAGCAGGCGCCCGCCCGGAAGCGGGGCAAGATTGGCGATATGCGCCTCATTGCCGGCCATCAGATCGAGCCGGGTGACAGCGCCGCTGGCAGGATCAATCCGGTAGGCGGGGGTATCAAGCACTTCGCCAGCGGTGGCCAGAAGATAGCTCCCATCCCTGCTCCACGCGAGCTCGCCGAAGGAGAGATCGACCCCCGCTGTCAGGGCGCGGGTTTCCCCGCTTGCAAGATCGCGCAGCTTCACCACCATGCGATCCGCCTCGTAGCCGGGGCGCGCCATGGCAAGCCAGGCCAGATAGCGGCCATCGGGCGAAGGCGTGGGATGACTGTCATGCGCGGGATTGTCACCCGTCAGCAAGCGTGGCGCCGCACCCGACAAATCGTTGAAATAGATGTCGAGATTGGTTGAGCCGGGTTCTTCGCGGTTGGCGAGGCGCGCGGTGAAATAGATGCCCTTGCCGTCGGCCGAAAAGGCGATGTCCTCACCCCCGCCGAAGGGGAGTGTCGGAGTGTTGGCGATAATGGCGCCCTCGGCACTGCCTCCATCCAGCGGCATGCCCGGGCCGTTCACCCGGCCATCGACCAGATCAAAGGCAAAGACGCGGTTGGGGGCGCCCGGATTGCTCCAGGTGTCCCAGTGCCGCACAAAGCCCTGCCCCCCTTCGTAAAGCCGCCCGCTGCCGGGGCCGGGAAGATGGGCACTGATCCGCTCGCCGCAGCCGAAAGTCGGGCAATCGCGCGGCACCCTGCCCCACAAGGCGATGCGGGCGGCATCAGGCGCGAGCTTGAACCCGGCAATGTCGATATCGGGAAACGCGGCGACGACTTGCGGCTCGCCCGCAAGGCCTGCGCCAGAGATCGCGATACGCCACACGCGGGCGCGGCGCGGTTCGGCGTGGTCGGTGTGCTCGCTGCTGAGGAAATAAAGATAGCCGTCGGTGCCGATCGCCAGCCCCGAAGCGCGCAGCGGCAGCGCAAGCGCCTGTGGCCGGGCGCCGGGTGTCATGAGATCGAGCAGGAAGAACGCCGGCTGGCGATCAAGGCTCACAGGGTCGGTTTCGGTCACCGCGTAGACCGCAAAGCTGCCATCGGGCGCACCAACCGGAGCGCCGAGGCGCGGCAGGGTGACAAGATCGCGCGCTGTCATCGCGGGCGCGCTGGCGGCAGGGGTGCCTTGCGCGACCAGCGGGGTTGCGATCAAAGCGGCGGGAGCAGCCATGAGAGCCGCGCCAAATCGGGTCATCCAATCCATGGAACCGCGACTTAACGCGCGCGGCTGACAATGGCCAGAGGCGGTTACACCCGCTTGCCGACAATCCGCGCGATTTCGGCCTGCACCATGCGTTCGACCATCGCGGGCAGGTTCGCATCGAGCCATTCTGCAAGCATCGGGCGCAGCAGATCGCGGGTCAGCCCTTCGAGCGAGGTTTCGCCCGAACGCACGATCTGCGGGCGCGCCCCGGGTTCGGCCAGCATGGCGAGCGCGGCGAGATTTTCCTGCATCGCCTCGCGCACGGCGGGCGTGATCAGCGGCGCATCCTCGCCCGCCGGGGCTGCTGCCGCAAGGGGCGGTTCGCTGGCCGCCAGCTCCATGTCTGCCAGATCAAGCACATCGGCTTCATCGCGCACCGTGTGCGGGCGAGCCGCTTCGGGCTCGTCTGCCATCGCCCCATCGCCGGCCACTGCGGCACCTTCGCGGCGGCGGCGTGCTTCGAGCGCCACGGCGCGGTTGTCACGCGCGATCACTTTCTTGATCGATTCGAGGATTTCCTCGACCGAAGGTTCCCCGCCCTGCGACATATTGCCCCGCCTTTTCTTCGCGTCTCGGGCCTGCGTTCCTGTCCCGAATCGGGAAAGCGCGCCTAGAGCCCGTCGATTTCGGGGCCGATCTTTGCCGTGGCGCCGGGAATGTCAACGGTGCTGGTCGATTTCGGGGTGGGTTTGGGATCGCGGTCCCAGTCCCATGTCTTGCCCTTGACCCGGCGGTAATTGTCCTGCGGATCATAAAGCACCCCGCCGGTGTCGAGATTGAGATCGCGCGCTTCGGCGCGGCCCATCAGCGCCAGCAGGTTGAAGCCCGCGACATAGGCATTGCGCCGCGCGGTCACGAGCTGGGCACGGGCCTGGAGCAGTTCCTGTTCGGCGTTGAGCACTTCGATGATGGTGCGATTGCCGATGGAATTTTCCGCACGCACGCCTTCGAGGCTGAGTTCGGCTGCTTCGACCGCGGCCTGCGAACTGCGGATCACCGCATTGGCTGCCTGCCAGTTCGAAAAGGTCGCGCGGGTTTCGGCAATGACCTGGCGCTGGGCGGCGATCAGATCTTCGAGCGCCGCGCTTTCACGGGCACCGGCCTGACGCTGCTGGGCTGCCGGCAAGCCGCCCTGAAACACCGGGATCGTCACCCGCACGCCCGCATTCGCCGTGGCTTCGGCCTGAACGAAATTGGCCGCAATCGGGCCGCCGAGCGTTCCGAAAAAGTCGTTGTATTGGCCGTTTACAAACAGGGCGACGGTGGGAAGTCGGCCAGCCCCTGCCGCCTTGGTGTCGAACCCTGCTGCTTCGGCCCGTTCCCTGGCCGCGATCAGGTTGGGGTTGTGTTCGAGCGCGATGAGCACGGCTTCATCGCTCCGCTCGGGCAGGCCCGGCAGCGGGGGCGGGGCATCAAGCACGCCCGCGCTGCTCCCGACCAGGCGCGTATAGGTCTCGCGCGCGGCAATCAGATTGGCCTCGGCCTGCTGCAGATCGGCCTGCGCCACCGCAAGACGCGAGCGCGACTGGGCCACATCGGTGATGGTGAGATCGCCGATCTGGAAGCGGTCGGAGGCGGCTTCGAGATTGGTGCGCAGTACCTCGACCTGATTGGCGGCAAGGCCCACCAGCGCTTCGGTGCGCAGCACGTCCATGTAAGCGGCCACAACCTGAGCGAAAATGGTGCTTTCGGTATTGCGAAGATCGGCTTGCCCGGCCTCGACGCGCTGTTTGGCGGCGGCAACCCCGTTGCGGACGGCGCCGCCTGAATAGACCGGCACCAGCAGCTGGGTTGCGACATTGAGGTTGCGGTCCGGCGCGGCAAAAGCATTGAGCGATTGCCGGATGAACTCGGTTTCGGTCACCGTGATGTCGACCGAGGGCAGGCCTCGGGCGCGCTGGATCGCGACCCCTTCATCCACGGCGCGCTGGTTGGCCCGTGCGGCTTCCAGCGTGGGGTTGTTGGAATAGGCCGCCGCCAGCGCATCACGCAGCGATTCGGCCGCGGCAGGGCTTGCCGCCAGCACCAGCACGCTCGCCCCTGTGGCAAGCTGCGCGATGGTGCGCGCCACACTCACGCGAAGGACCAGCCCTTGGGCCTGTCGAACGCGTGCAGCACCGGAATGCCAAGATCCTCGACCGGCCGCAGCGCCACGCGTCCGTCGATCCGGCGGCCCGAGGCCAGCCGCGTCACTTGCCGCAGCACCAGGCCCGAGACGATCCGGCCGTCATCGGCAAGCTGGGCTGCGAGCGCATCGGGCACCTCTTCGACCGCCCCGTCGATCACGATCAGCGAAAACGGTGCGCCGCTTGCCGTTTTGCCCGCTGCCGCATCGGCGGCCGAGAGCGTTGCCAGTTCCGCCACCAGCGGGCGCAGCAAAGCCGCCAGATAGCCGGTGCCGCCTTCGACCACGAGCACGCGGTCGGAAAGCGCGGGCGCGGCTTCGAGCAGCAGCTTGCCGTAGAACAGCGGACTTGCCAGATGCGCGCCGTCTGCGAGCGTGATGGCGCGGTCAATATAGGCGAGTGCCGCCTTCTCGGCCGGCAGGAAATCCTCGCGCGGGACCGCGAGCATGCGGGCAAGCACGAATTCCTCGTTCACGCCGCTGGTGCGCAGCTGGCTGTCGATCATCGCGCGCCGGGCGGTCTGGCTGTCGGGCAGGGGGGGTGTTTGGGTCATGGTGGCTTTGGTCATATTCACTCCGGCCCACTGTATTAGGTCTGCAATACAGTAGATCAAGCCCCTCTCTAGCCACGGCGTGCGATTGTTCCAAGCGGTTTGCTCTCGCGCCGGATCATTCAAGACCTTTGACCTGCCCGCCCTGCCATGTTTAGGGGAGCCTGCATCGACCGGTATAAGGATAGCTTCGATGAGTGACATGACGACGCACACAGGGTCAGACGTGCGGATTGAAACCGATTCGCTGGGCGAGGTGGCGGTTCCCGCCCATGTTCACTGGGGCGCGCAGACCCAGCGCTCGATCGTCAACTTCCCGATTGGCGGCGAGAAAATGCCGCCGGCACTGGTGCGTGCGCTCGGTGTGCAGAAATTGTCGGCAGCCCGCGCCAACATGAAGCTGGGCGTGCTCGATCCCCGGCTCGGCGAGGCGATCGTGCAGGCCGCGCGCGAGGTCATCGACGGGACGCTTGCCGATCAGTTCCCGCTGGTCGTGTGGCAGACGGGCTCGGGCACCCAGTCGAACATGAACGCCAATGAAGTGATTGCCAGCCGCGCCAACGAAATCCTTACCGGCAAGAAGGGCGGCAAGTCGCCCGTTCACCCCAATGATCATTGCAACATGGGGCAATCATCGAACGACACCTTCCCCACTGCCATGCATATTGCAGCCGCGCTCGAGGCGATGGATCACCTGTTGCCAGCCTTGAAGAAGCTGCATGCTGCGCTCGCGGCCAAGGCGGACGAATTTGCCGATATCGTCAAGATCGGCCGCACCCACTTGCAGGACGCGACCCCGATGACGCTGGGTCAGGAGTTTTCGGGCTATGCCGCGCAAGTTGACTACGGCATCAAGCGCGTCGAAGCCGCGCTGCCGCGGGTGCTGGAACTGGCGCAGGGCGGGACGGCCGTGGGCACCGGGATCAACGCCAAGGTCGGCTTCGATGTCGCCTTTGCCGCCGAAGTTGCCGCCGAGACCGGCTATCCTTTCGTGACGGCGCCCAACAAGTTCGAAGCGCTCGCAGCGCATGATGCGATGGTCGAGATGTCGGGCGCGCTGAATGTTCTGGCGGTCAGCCTGATGAAGATCGCCAACGACATCCGGCTCTTGGGCTCCGGCCCGCGCAGCGGCCTGGGCGAGCTTTCGCTCCCCGCCAATGAACCGGGCTCCTCGATCATGCCGGGCAAGGTCAACCCGACCCAGTGCGAGGCGATGACAATGGTTGCAGCCCAGGTCATGGGCAATCACGTCGCGGTGACAGTGGCGGGATCGCACGGGCATCTTGAACTCAACGTGTTCAAGCCCGTGATCATCTACAACGTGCTGCAATCGATCAAGCTGATCGGCGATGCCGCCCATGCCTTCACCGATAATTGCGTCGTCGGGATTGAGGCCAACACCACCCGCATCACCCAGCTTCTGAATGAAAGCCTGATGCTGGTAACCGCGCTCAATCCGCATATCGGCTATGACAATGCGGCCAAGATCGCGAAGAAAGCCCACGCCGAAGGGACGACGTTGAAAGCGGCAGCGCTCGCCCTGGGCCTGCTGACCGAAGAGCAGTTTGCCCAGTGGGTTGTGCCGTCCGACATGATCAAGCCCAGAGACTGAGGTGCGACTGAGGTGCGACTGAGGTGCGACTGAGGCGCGATTGACGCTGGCAAGGGCCAGCGCAATTCGTCGGCCCTCAACGGTCGTTCGTCATTCGACCAAGCAGCGATGCTGCCCGATAATGCGCGCCCGCAGCGGTGGTCATTGTCGGGCAGCAGCGCTATCCCCTGTCCCTGTCATGGCGACAGTTGAACCGGAAACCACTCCCGGCCCTGCGGGTGTGAGCGTGCCCTTCCGCACAGTGCTGCTTTCAATGGTGGCGCTGTGGGCGACCTATTTCCTGCTCACCACGCTGCGCGGGCTGGTGATGGACATCGGTCTGCAATATGAAATGGCGTGGCGGCGTGCGCTGGTCTCGGCCATCGGGATTGGTCTGACGGTGGTCTTGTGGCTGTTCCTGCGGCTGTTCGATCGCCAGACGCTGGCCATCAAGATTGCTGCTGCGACAGTCCTGGCGATGCCGGTCGCGCTCGCGATCGGGCAGGTCAATTATGTCGTCTTTCGCGACATGGAAGCGGCCGGCTATCAGGCCTATGCCAAGAAATACAATCTCAACCTGCGGCGCGACGAGGCGGGCAACCTGCTCGTCGATGTGCCGGTGCAGCAGGGTGAGGCCAAGCCGCGTCCGTCGCTGCCGGACGCCGAAAGGGTCGATGGCCAGCAAGGCTCGCAAAGCGTGATCATCGCCCCGGCTGATCCCTATGGCGAATTCTGGCGGCGGCTGCTCGATGTGGCGCTGGGGCGCTATTTCTTGCTGATTGCCTGGGCGTCGACCTATTTTGCGCTGCTCGCAGGCGTGCAGGCGCGCGAGGCGGAGCGGCGCGAGGAGCAATTCCGCTCTGCCGCCAAGGCCGCCGAGCTTCGCAGTCTGCGTTATCAGGTCAACCCGCATTTCCTCTTCAACACGCTGAATTCGCTCTCCGCCCTGGTGATGACGGGCAAGGCCGACCGCGCCGAGGCGATGATCCAGACGATGAGCCGGTTCTATCGTCACAGCCTGGCTGACGAACTCACCAATGATGTGGCGCTGCGTGATGAATTCGATCTGCAGAAGCTCTATCTCGATATCGAAGCGGTGCGTTTTCCCGAACGCCTGCGGTGCGAGTTTGATCTGCCGTCAGCCTTGGCCGATGCGCGCGTGCCGGGCATGATCCTGCAACCCCTCGTCGAAAATTCGGTCAAATATGCGGTCTCCGCCGTGACCCGTCCGGTAACGATCAAGGTCGCCGCGCGCGAGGATCTGGATGCGCTGGTGATCACGGTCAGCGATGATGGCCCGGGGGTGCCGAAAGGCGCGACGCACGGGCTGGGCATCGGGCTTGCCAATGTGCGCGACCGGTTGCAGGCGCGCTTCGGGCCCGAAGTCGGTTTCGTCTCCGGTGCGGGCAATGGCGGCTATCGCACCGAAATCCGCATTCCCCTGACCCGCATTGAGGCCGGCCATGGCAAGTGACAGTGAAGAGCAGCGCACCCTTCGCACCCTGATTGTCGATGATGAACCGCTTGCGGTTGAACGCATTCAGGTCATCTGCGCGGAAATCCCCGCGATCCGGGTGGTCGGAACCGCCAGCGATGGTGCAGCCGCGCTCAGGCTTTCCGAAAAGCTCAGCCCTGATCTGGTGCTGCTCGATATGACCATGCCCGAACTCGACGGGCTCAGCGTGGCGCGCGCGCTGGCCGCGGCGGGTGACAGCGCCCCGGCGGTGATTTTCGTGACCGCGCATGAGAATTTCGCGGTCGAGGCATTTGATCTGGAGGCGGTTGATTATGTGCTCAAGCCCGTCGCCGCCGATCGGCTCGAACGCGCGATCGAGCGTGCACTGGCGCGGCGCGGGCCGGCCAAGTCCAGGGCCGGGCGCTATCTCGATGAATTATGGGTGCCCAACCGCTCCGAGCTGCTGCGGATTGCGGTGAGCGAGGTTCACCGCATCGATGCCGAGCGCGATTATGTGCGCCTCCATGTCGGCACACCCGAGGCGCCGCGGTCTTATCTGCTGCTCCAGACGATTGCCGGGCTTGAGGCGCGGCTTGATCCGGAACGCTTCATCCGCATCCACCGCTCGACGATCCTGCGGCGTGATGTCATCCGGGGCCTGCGCCATGATGGGCTGGGCGTGTGGTCGGCTGAACTGCGCGATGGCGAGGCCCTGCGGATCGGGCGCACCTATCTGCCCAAGGTCAAGGCGATGGCCGGGCGCTAGGTGCGCCTCATCTGATACGGCCACCGGCAAAAGAATGACCCGGCGCACAGGCTTTGCTGCACGCCGGGCCAGGTTGCTGCATCCGCGGTGGGGTGGAAGCGCGGTGCAGCCGGGTCTTGGCAAGCGGGGGCTCAGGCGCCCTTCCTGGCTTCTGCCGCCATCAGCGCGGCCACCTGCTGCTGCGCGCTGTTGCGCGCCTTGGTGATGCAGGTCCTGGCGTCATCTGTCAGAATGCGTGAACCGGCGTCGCGGTGGCCCAGCTGGCAGACATGGCGAATGGCGCGGTCGATCCGCCAGTTGAGCTCCTTCTGGCCTCGGGGGGTGGCAAGGTTGATATCGCTGGTGGTGAACGTGACTGTGCGCTGCTCAGGCAACTGGGCCAGCGCGGGGGTCGCGGCCAGAGCCAGCCCAAGGGCGGCAGGGGCAAGTGCTATCAGTTTCATCTCTTCCTCCATGGTGCAGGCCTTGCCGGGACCGGGCGGGGGCCGGGCGGGATATGCCGGAAGGCCTGCTGAGGACTGTTTACGCCAGGGAACAGGGCGCTTCACCGCTTGCTCGACCAAACCCGCCGATGCATCCGACTGGCGTGGGGCAGCCGCGATGGAAGCGTGAAATCCGCCGACAAAAGGTGGTTTTCAACCGACCGGCGCGTGCCCATATTGCGCGCCTCATGAATGTGGCTGTGATCATCATCTTCGTGCTGGGGATCGGCAATTTCACCATGCACCGCGCGGTGATGGAAAGCGGCCACCCGCTGCTGCGGGCCTGGCCGGGGTTTGCCCATCCGCTGGGGCGGCGGATTGCCTTTGGCACCGAATTTCTTGTCCTGCTGCTGGCATTGATGCTCGCGAGCAATGGCTGGCCGGGGTTTGCCTTTGCCTACGCGGTTTATACTTTGTGCAATGGCCTTGCCTCGTGGCTGATGCTGAGCGGGCGGGTTTGAGCGGGGCGATGGCAACCCGGCTGTTTCACATTTCGGACGTGCATTTCGGGGTCGAGGACCGCGCCGCGCTGGCCGAGGTGGCGCGTGCGGTGGCGGCGGAGCGCCCTGAGGCGGTGGTGTGCACCGGCGATCTCACCCAACGCGCCAAGCATTCCGAATATGCCGCCGCGCGTGATTGGTTTGCCGGGCTCGGCGTGCCGGTGGTGCTGCAACCGGGCAATCACGACATGCCCTATTACAACCCGTGGGAGCGCTTTGCCGATCCGTTCCGGCGCTATCGGCGCTTGGATGCGGCGGTGGGCATGGCGCTCGATTCAGCCGATGTGGCGCTGGTCCCGCTGTTGACGACAGTGTCTGCCCAGTGGCGCTTTCCGTGGTCGGACGGCGTGGTGAAGCGGGCGGCGTTGGCGGAGACCGTGACGGCGCTTGCAGCCCTGCGCGAGGATCCGCGCCACAAGCTGGTGATTGCCCACCACCCCTTGCTCGGGCCGGATGATGCGCGCGCCAATCCCACCATCGGCGGCGATGCCGCCTTTGCCGCGCTGGCAGCGGCGGGCGCGGATGCCGTGCTATCGGGCCATGTCCATGTTCCGCTTGACGAGACACGGGAACGCGGCGGCCACGTGATGCGGATGATTGGCGCGGGCACGCTCTCGACCCGTCTGCGCCACGGCGCCCCGCCTTCGTACCGCGTGATCACCTGCGTGCTCGGTCAGCCGATCACGACTGAACTTCGCATTATCGCATAAGAAAAGGGCGACCCTTTGGGGCCGCCCTTTCGATGTCCGTTCGTGGAGCGCGCTTAACGCTTCGAGAACTGGAAGCTGCGGCGAGCCTTCGCCTTGCCGTATTTCTTGCGCTCGACCACGCGGCTGTCGCGGGTGAGGAAACCGGCAGCCTTCACCGTGCCGCGCAGTTCCGGCTCATACTTGCTCAGCGCCTGCGCGATGCCGTGCTTGACCGCACCGGCCTGGCCCGAAAGGCCGCCGCCGCTGGCAGTGGCGATCACGTCATACTGGCCGACGCGGTCGGTGATTTCGAAGGGCTGGTTGATGATGAGGCGCAGGGTCGGACGCGCAAAATAGGTTTCCTGATCCTTGCCATTGATGGTGATCTTGCCGGTGCCCGGCTTCACCCACACGCGCGCAACCGCATCCTTGCGGCGGCCGGTGGCGTAGGCGCGGCCCTGGGCATCGACTTCGCGTTCACGCAGAGGCGCAGTCACGCGGGCGATTTCGGCGGCATCACCCTGCGGGGCATTGCCAGCGATCTCCTTGAGATCGGCGAGATCCGAGACGGTGTTGTTGTCGTCAGCCATTATGCGGTGACCTTGTTCTTGCGGTTCATGGAAGCAACGTCGAGCACCTGCGGCTGCTGGCCGGCGTGGGGATGCTCGGTGCCGGCATAGAGGTGCAGCGCCTTCATCTGCTGACGGCCAAGGGGGCCGCGCGGGATCATGCGCTCAACCGCCTTTTCCAGCACGCGCTCGGGGAAACGGCCGCCCAGCACCTTGGCAGGCGTGGTTTCCTTGATGCCGCCGGGGTGGCCGGTGTGCTTGTAATAGACCTTGTCGGTCATCTTGTTGCCGGTGAACTTCACCTTGTCGGCATTGATGATGATGACATGATCGCCGCAATCGACATGCGGGGTGTAGCTCGGCTTGTGCTTGCCGCGCAGGATGTTGGCAACGATGGCGGCCAGACGACCGACCACCAGCCCATCGGCATCGATAATGTGCCAGTTTTTTTCGACCTCGGCCGGCTTGATCGACCGGGTCTGCTTGCTGAGCGCCTTCATGGCTTGTGTGTCCTTAAGGTTCGAATATCGGGCGGCAAGGGATCCTCGCACGCCGGAGAATCGCTTTATCCGGGGCATCCCGGCATCAACGAAGTGGCGGGCATTTGTCGTCCGAGGGCGCCAAAGTCAAGCAAAACCGCCGCTTTGCGGGCCGGTAAAATAATACCTTGACGCTACACGGCCCCGCCGCAACCGCCGAGCCATTGCCGGGTTGCAGGGTGCGCGGCATCGGCGTGCCAGCCGATGATGGCGGGCGTTTCATAGGGGTGAAGCGAACCGAGGCGTTCGATCGCGGCATCCAGCTTGGCCGGCGTGGTCTTGAACAGCACGCCGGCTTCGCGCGCGCTGTCGGCTTTGCCCTCCCAGATGAACAGCGATTCCACCTCGGGGAAGATGTTGGCGCAGGCGATGAGCCCATCAGCCAGCAACTGCCCCGCGACCGCGCGCGCCGTGTCGCGATCGGGAAAGGGGCACCAGATCAGTGCCGCCCCGCTCATGCCGGGCGCCGCGTGCCGAGCGCGTGCATCGCCCACGCGGTGCTGGCAACCAGCAGCGCGCCGACCAGCTGGTGTGCGGCGGCCACCCACAGCGACACGCCGCTCATCACGGTTGCGATGCCAAGCAGCACCATCGTGCCGAAAGTGATGTTGAGGACAACCGAGGCGCGCCGATCAGCCGCGCGCACCCGGCGTGCCAGCACGATCAGCGCTGCCACGGCCACCCAGGCCCACCAGCGGTGCAGGAATTGCAGCAGGAAGGGATCATGGGTGAGCGTCCACAAGACGCCGCCCGACCAATCGATCTGCGGCACGAGCCGCCCGTTCATCAGCGGCCAGTCATAGGCGGCGTGGCCTGCCCTCAGCCCTGCGACCCAGGCGCCAAGCAGCAGCTGGATGAACAACACGGCTGCAACGACCGCGGCCAAACCGGTCAAGCGGGCGGGCTGCGCCTGCGGATCGCGCGCGAGGCTGCGCATGTCGCGCGCCGTCCACACCAGCAGCGCCAGCAAAAGCAGCGCCGTCAGCAGGTGGAGCGAGAGCTTGAAATGGCTCACCGCGACCATGTCGCCGACCAGACCCGATTGCACCATGATCCAGCCGAACAAGCCCTGAAGCCCGCCCAGCGCCAGCAGGCCGACCAGCCGCGGCTTGAACCCTGCAGGGATCGCGCCGCGCACCCAGAACCACAAAAGCGGCAGCGCATAGGCCATCCCGATCACGCGGGCGATCAGGCGGTGGAACCACTCCCAGAAGTAGATGAACTGAAAATCGGCAAGGCTCATCCCGCCGATCGAAGTCATCAAGCGGTATTGCGGGGTTGCCTGATACTTGGCGAACTCCTCCGCCCAGGCCGCTTCGGTAAGCGGCGGGAGAATGCCTGTCACCACCTCCCACTCGGTGATCGACAGCCCGCTTTCGGTAAGGCGCGTGATCCCGCCCACCATCACGATCATCACCACCATCAAGGCCACCACCTCCAGCCAGCGCGCAATGGCGAGCGGACGCGCGCGGGGCGCAGTCGAGGCCGGAGCAAGATCAGCAAGGCGGGCAGATGTGGCCATGTTCGCGGCCCATGTGCCCAAGCGCGGCAAACTGCAAGCCTGTTTGCCGCAAACACCCGTGCGCGGTGTGCAAGCGGAAGCCGAATGGCCTTGCGAAATGTCACAACATAACATAGGGGCGAACCATGGCATCCTCGCCCGCGCCCCTTGCGAATCGCGTCTCGCTGCGCCGCCGTCTCGATCATGTCGGGATCGCGCTTGCGGGCCTGTGCGCCGTGCATTGTCTGGCGACCTTGCTGATTGTTTCGGCGCTGGGGCTGGGCAGCCACTTTCTGCTGGCCGAAAGCATCCACCGTACCGGCCTTGCGCTGGCCTTGATCGTGGCTGTTGGCGCGATTGGCTGGGGCTTTCTGCGTCACCGCCTGATGGCGCCGCTTGTCGTGGCTGCTGCGGGCATTGCCCTTATGGCGGCTGCGCTGGTTGGCCAACATGGTGCGGGCGAATTGTTCCTGACGCTCGCTGGCGTGGGGCTGGTTTCGCTGGGCCATATTCTCAACCTGCGCGCCTCGCGCTGAAACTTGTCAAACTTGCGGTTGCACGCGCAGGCGGAGCGCCTATGTCTCGCGCCATGACTAGCCCCAAGACCATCACCTTGAACGGCGATCCGCGCCGCACCACCGCTGCCACCATTGCCGAGCTTGTTCGCGAACTTGAACTGGCGCCCGAAAAGGTCGCGGTCGAGCGCAACGGCGAGATCGTGCCGCGCTCGACTCTCGCCGAGGCGCCGCTCGAGGATGGCGACAAGCTGGAGATCGTGCATTTCGTGGGCGGCGGCGATCATGCTGGCGACACCTGGCAGGTCGCCGGGCGCACTTTCACCTCGCGGCTCATCGTGGGGACGGGCAAATACAAGAGCTTTGAACAGAACGCGGCTGCCGTGGCGGCTTCGGGCGCGGAGATTGTCACAGTCGCGGTGCGGCGGGTGAATGTGAGTGATCCCAAGGCGCCGATGCTCACCGACTATATCGACCCCAAGAAAATCACCTATCTGCCCAATACTGCCGGGTGTTTTACCGGCGAGGAGGCGGTGCGCACGCTGCGTCTTGCGCGCGAGGCGGGGGGCTGGGATCTCGTCAAGCTCGAAGTGCTGGGCGAGGCGCGCACGCTCTATCCCGATATGCGCGAAACGCTCAAGGCGACCGAGGTTCTCGCCAAGGAAGGTTTTCTGCCGATGGTCTATTGCGCCGATGATCCCATTGCAGCGAGGCAATTGGAAGATGCCGGCGCGGTGGCGATCATGCCCTTGGGCGCGCCGATTGGTTCGGGCCTTGGCATTCAGAACCGCGTCACCATCCGCCTGATCGTCGAAGGGGCCAAGGTTCCGGTGCTGGTCGATGCAGGTGTGGGCACGGCATCGGATGCGGCGGTGGCGATGGAGCTGGGCTGCGATGGGGTGCTGATGAACACTGCCATTGCCGAGGCGAAGGACCCCGTCCGCATGGCCCGCGCGATGAAGCTGGCGGTGGAGGCCGGGCGCGAGGCCTACCTTGCCGGCCGGATGGCGCGGCGGATGTATGCTGATCCCTCCAGCCCGCTTGCCGGATTGATTTGAGCCTTTTGCGCTCGTGGCCGGACGGCTTCGCCGTCGCCTCCGCGGGGGCGGCCTAACGGCCGACGGGCGGTCGCCCTTGCGGCCCGTCTGCGAGCGGGCCGTCGCGCTTTCTTTACCTAACGCTTAATTAACCATCGTCTGCGAACGTCCTGTGTGCCGAAACAGGAGTGCAGGCCATGATGATGCCGATTGCCGAGATGCGGGAGTTTGCGAGCTTCGCGCCTGCTGAGCAGCGCTATATCAAGCGCAGCCTCGATATTGGTCTTGCCCGCTGCGATGCCTTTCGCCTGTGGGGCCGGGGCGAGGCGGAGAACACCGCGATCCGCCGCCAATATGTCGCCTACCAGGATCTGAAAACCCTGCGCGTGATGATTCCGCAGGAAGGCAGCGCCGCCGAGGTTGAACACCTGCTTGGCAAGCTGGTGCGGCTGGCCGCCTTTGATCTCGAACAGGAACGCCTCGCCAGCTTTGCCGCCTTCCGCTTTCTTTATGAACGCCTGCTGGGCGCAAAGGTGCGCCCGTGGCTTCCCGCCGCCTTTTGCGCGGCGGCTGCCCTGCCGCAAATCCGCCCGGAACGCCGCAAGCTGCTGCTGCAATCCCTGTCAGAAGCCGCCGCCACCGCGCCCGGCTGGTCCCCGCGCGAGCCGAGCTTCTATCCCGAATATGTCGAGCATGTGGAAGCGGCTTGAGGCGGTTACAAAGGCTTAATCGCTTGTGATCTAAGCGCTCTGTATGACGGCGCAATTTGATGTCAGCAAGATCAGCTTCTTTGGACTGGATGAATGGTCCGTCGCGGTCTGCGCGTGGCGCGGGTGCTGCCTTGAGGTGTTTGCGCGGGCCGAACATTCAGTGGCAGATTGTCTGCGCGCGCTCGAACAAGCGGGCATCGCCATGGGCAAGGATGCGCGCCACCCTTTTGCGGGCACGCGCCTCAAGGCCTTGAGCGCCTGCATCGCCAGTCATGATTTCGGTGGACACGGCAAGGCCGCAAGGACGCGCATCAGCCGCTGGGAAAAGGCCTGCGAATTGCGCGCCTATTTGGCGCACGGAACGGTAAAAGCATCGGGTAGCGGGGTCGTGGTCCAGCACACGACATATGACGGGAAGACCGAAAAGCGCCTGCCGCCCCGGCAGCTTAGCCGGATCGAGATGCTCACGATCCTCGCAGAACTGGAGCAGGTGCAGGCGCTGCTTCATCAGCAGCTTGGCCACATCAAGGCCTTGGCGGCCAAGGCTAAACCCGCAGTTGTGGCGAAGCACAAGCCAAACCCCGGAACCATTCCGCAATAACGGAGGAAGGGGTTTAGCCCCTCACCCCCGGTAAAGCCCGTCAATCCGTTCCTGATAGCGTTCGCGGATCTTGTGGCGGCGGATTTTCATCGAAGGCGTCATCTCCTCGTTCTCGATGGTGAAGGCCTCGTCCGCAAAGGCGAACTGGCGCACCTTTTCGATCACCGACAGGTCAGCATTGGTGCGGTCCACCGCCGCGCGCACCGCGTTTCGGAAGGCGGGCAGTTCCTGCAAGGCCTTCAGATCGAACTTCTCGCCATGGGCGCGCGCCCATTCCAAGGCCCATTCGGCATCGGGCACGATCAGGCCGACGATATAGGGCCGCTTGTCCCCGCTCACCATCGCCTGGGCGATTTCGGGCTGCAAGGTGAGCATCCCTTCAACCTTTTGCGGGGCGATATTGTCGCCCTTGTCGTTGACGATCATGTCCTTCTTGCGGTCGGTGATCTTGATGCGGCCTTTCTCGTCAAGATAGCCGATGTCGCCGGTGTGGAGCCAGGGGCCGCCCGTGGGATCACCCGGATCAAGCCTGAGCGTGCGCGCGGTCTCGGCCTCGTTGCGCCAATAGCCGTGCATCACCAATTCGCCCCGGCACAGGATCTCGCCATCCTCGGCGATTCTGACCTCGACCCCGCGCAAGGGCGGGCCGACGGTGTCCATCTTGAGGCCGACCTTGGGCCGGTTGCAGCTGATGACGGGGCCCGCTTCGGTCTGGCCATAGCCTTGCAGCATGGTGAGGCCCATGGCTTCAAAGAAATTGCCGACTTCGGGGTTCAATGGCGCGCCGCCCGAAACCATCGCCTTGATCCGCCCGCCAAACTTGGCGCGGATCTTGGGACGCAGGGTTTTCTCGATAAAGAAATCCATCGGCCTATCGCGCAGACGCTTTTTGCCGTCTTTCGCCTTGTCCGCGATTCTGAGCGCGTTATCCATCAGGAA
Source organism: Erythrobacter sp. (assembly GCA_046296155.1). Lineage (GTDB taxonomy): Bacteria > Pseudomonadota > Alphaproteobacteria > Sphingomonadales > Sphingomonadaceae > Erythrobacter. The sequence goes on from JBKBLW010000004.1 coordinate 196,892, forward strand.
ATTGGCAAGCTTGCCCTGCTTTTCCACCTGCTTCATGATCCGCGTGCGCAGCACTTCGAACAGGCGCGGGACGACCACCATCATCGTGGGGCGGGTTTCCTCGATGTTCGAGGCGAGCTTTTCCAGCCCTTCGGAATAGAAGATTTCCGCGCCCACGCTGATCGGCAGATACTGCCCGCCGGTGTGTTCATAGGCGTGGGAGAGCGGCAGGAACGAGAGGAAGCGTTCGTCCTCCACGCCGAAATCCTCGATCAGCACTTCGGCGGCGCCTGCAATGTTGCAGAGAATCGCGCCGTGGTGCTGCATCACGCCGCGCGGAGCGCCGCCCGTGCCGCTGGTGTAGATGAGGCAGGCGGTATCATCGCGCCCGATCAGCGCGATGCGCGCGTCCACCGCAGCGCGCGCGGCGGCGGCATCGCCTTGGATGAGGGCGGCCCAATCGTGGAAATCGAAGCTGCCCGATTGCTGGCGGTGCAAATCCTCGATGCCGATGACATGTTCGACAAGGCCCGTTTGCGTGATCGCCTCGGCCAGCGGCTTCAAGAGCTTTTCATTGGAAACAAACACCGCGCGCGCACCGGAATTATCCAGGATATGCGCGTGATCGCGCCGCGTATTGGTGATGTAGGTCGGCACGGTGATGCAGCCGGCCGCCATGATCGCCAGATCGGCAATGCACCATTCGGGGCGATTTTCCGAAACCAGCGCGACCCGATCCCCGTTCTCAAGGCCAAGGCGGCGCAAGCTTTCCGCCAGCAGGCACACCTTGTCCGCCGCCTCGCGCCAGCTCTGCGTCACCCACTGCCCGCCTGCCTTGTGGCCGAGGAAGGGCGCAGCGCCCTTCTGATCGGCACGCCTCAGGAACAGGTCGACAAGATTGCGGGCCTTATCAATGTCCTGCAGGATCTGGTGATCCGCCGGATTGGCGAGACTGCGGACTTTCGAGGCCGCTTGGGGGGCGTGCACGGGCAAAGGCTCCTGATCCCTTTGTGAGATTGTTCAAATGGGGCAATCGGGCTGCCCCGTATCAGGCCAAGTTAGGCGCGGATTTCCCTAGCGGCAAGCTTGAGGATGGGGCTGCGCTGGCTCAGGGCGTGACGGTGCTGACAAGGCGCGGTTCGGTTGCCACTTCCCAGCTGCCATCCTTGCGGCGGCCCAGCGCATTGGCCTTGATCGGCGCCGGGGCCACGCGGATTGTGCCATGGCCGAGCGCTGCGAGCTGCTCCTGCATCGCGGCCAGCAGGCTGCCCTCCTCGATGAGCAGGCTCTCGCCGAAAGACATCGCAAACGGCAACGCCAGCGCATCCTGCGCGCCGAGGCCGAAATCGATCACGCCGATGATCGCGCGTGCGACAGTGACGGGGATGGTCGGGCCTCCGGCAGCACCGATCACCAGCATGGGCTTGCCATCTGGCCCGAACACCACGGTGGGCGCCATCGAGGAGCGCGGGCGCTTGCCGCCTTCGACCCGATTGGCGACGGGCTTGCCATCGGCTTCGGGGATGAGCGTGAAGTCGGTCAGTTCATTGTTGAGGTAGAACCCGCGATGATAGAGCCCCGATCCGAAAGCGCCTTCGATCGTCGAGGTGTAGCTCACCGCGTTGCCCTTGGCATCGACGACGGAAAAATGGGTGGTGCCGTTTTCGGGTTCGGCAGGGCCGGTGGCGCGGGCCAGCGGTGCTCCGGGCGGTGTGCCAGCCTGCGCTTTTGCCATCGCCTTGTCGGGCGCAATCAGCGCCGAACGGCTCGCGATGTAAGCCTTGTCGACCATGCCTTCGACCGGCACGGCGATGAAATCGGCATCGCCTGCATACATCTCGCGGTCGGCATAGGCGAGGCGCTGGCTTTCGATGAAGAGGTGCCAGAAGGCGACGCTCTCTGGCCCCATCGCCGCCAGATCGAAGCGTTCCAGCTGGCCGAGCATCTGCACCACCGCGATCCCGCCGGACGAGGGCGGGCCCATGCCGCAGATGGTATAGACGCGGTAGGGCGCGCACACGGCGGCGCGTTCCCTGGCGGTGTAGCTGGTGACGTCAGCAGCGCTCATCCGCCCATCCTGCGGGGTTTCGGCGGCGACATAGGCGGCAAGCTCGGCTGCGGCGGCACTGCCATAGATCGCCTCTGGCCCTTCGGTGGCGAGCGCGCGGAAGGTGGCGGCAAGCTCGGGCACGCGCACGGTGGTGCCAACCGGCAAAGGCTCGCCATCCGGCCCGAAGAACACCGCCTTGGCGGCAGCGAACTTGTCGGCGCGGCCCTTGTTGCCCTTCAGTGAGGTGTAAAGGCGCGGGTTCATCACAAAGCCCTGCTCGGCCAGTGCAATCGCGGGTTCGAACAGCTTGGCCCAGGGCAGCTTGCCATGTGCGGCGTGGGCTTTGGCAGCCAGCGCGATATTGCCGGGAACCCCGACGCTGAGGCCTGAAAAGACGCGAACCTCGCGCGGCAGCACCTTGCCTGCTGCGTCGAGAAAGCGCGTCGGCGTGGCCGCTGCCGGGGCGGTTTCGCGCCCGTCATAGGTGGTGATGCCGCCTGTTTCAGGATCGGCGTACACCATGAAGCCGCCGCCGCCGATCCCCGAGCTTTGCGGTTCGACCACAGTGAGCGCCAGCATCACCGCGATCGCGGCATCCACCGCTGATCCGCCCGCTGCAAGGATCGCCTCGCCCGCGGCGCTTGCCCGCGGATCGGCGCTGCTCACCGCCCCGGAATGGGCCGCAGGTGCGGGCGTTTCGGCCGCGGCGATTGGCAGGGCGGGCAGGCTGGCAAGGCCAAGCGCGAGGGGCGCGGCAAAGGCTGAGACGATGGTTTTCATGGGCACTCCTTGCTATTCGCTTCCCACCGCTTCGGCAATGCTGGCAAAACCATCACGCTGCATCAATGCAATCAGCCCACGCGCGATGCGGACACCAAGGCCGGGGCCTTCGTAAACCAGCGCGGAATAAAGCTGCACCAGGCTGGCACCGGCGCGGATGCGCTCCCAGGCATCCGCGGCGCTGGCAATGCCGCCGACACCGACCAGCGGCAGCGCGCCGCCGGTTGCCTTGCGGAAATCCCGCAAGCGCTGGAGCGCCAGGGCTTTCAAGGGAGCGCCCGACAGGCCCCCTGTCTCACCGGCATGGTGCGAGCGCAAGGCAGGCCGCGTGATCGTCGTGTTCGACACCACCAGCGCACCCAATCCCTTTTCGATGGCGATGCGGGCAATCGCGTCAATATCGGCAGGTTCAAGATCGGGTGCGACCTTGAGGAACACCGGCGGCGCACCGCTGGGCATGGCCTCTGATCGTGCCGCCATCACCGCATCAAGCAAGGCGATCAGCGCCCCTTCATCCTGCAATGCGCGCAGGCCCGGCGTGTTCGGGCTGGAAATGTTGACGCACAGATAGCTGGCAAGCGGCGCCATCAGCCGCGTCATGGTGGCATAATCGGCGATGCGGTCAGCTGTGTCCTTGTTGGCGCCGATATTCACCCCGACGATCCCGCTGCGGCCGCGGCGTGCGCGCAGCCGGGGGAGCGCGGCGTCTGCTCCCTGATTGTTGAACCCCATGCGGTTGATCACGGCGCCATCTTCGACCAGCCGGAACAGCCGCGGCTTGGGATTGCCCGCTTGGGGCAAGGGCGTGATCGAGCCGACCTCGGCAAAACCGAAGCCGAGATCGAGCATCTGGTCGGGCACTTCGGCATCCTTGTCGAAGCCTGCTGCCACCCCGACGGGATTGGGAAAAGTCAGCCCCGCGACCTCCATGGCGAGGCTGGCCGGCAGCGGCATTGGTGCGCGCAGCGGCAAGGCTTTCAACCCGGCAAGCGCAAGCCGGTGGCCGGTTTCAGGATCAAGCGTGAACAACGCCGGGCGCAGCAGACGGAACAGCATGGATTTGGCGCCTATGCGAGCTTGGCCTGCTTGTCGATAAGCCGGATGGCGCAGAATGAAATGTGCCTTGTCGTTTAGCTACAATTCTTTGCAAGTCTCGCGCGCTATGAGTCTCCTTGCGACCCGAAGGGCTCGATGCAGCAATGCTAAGAGTTCCTCAACTCATGCGGGCGGCTTCCCCAATGGGAAGTCGCCCTCTTTTTTGGCGCACCATATTTTCTTGGGGGCTGTTTCGGTTGGTTGCCGGGAACCTTGCAGCGCCCTATTCGCTGAACAGCGGCGGGACACAACCGATCAAGGGGGGCACATGCTGTGGCGAGTGGGGCAAAGCTGCCTGCGGCCAGCGAGGCGGAACTCACGGCCGCCGCACTGATCCATGTCGATTACATTGCAGCTCCCGCTGCGATCAGCGACTATGTCACCATCCTCTATCACTTCCGCTGCGATGAACCGCAGATCCGCGACATCCAGCCGGCATCCGTCGGTCACCTTTGCCTGTTCCCTTATGGCAAGGGCGAATTGCATCTGCCCGGCGGGCGGCGCGATCCCAACCCCGAAGTGGCGGTGCTCACCCCGCTTTCGGCGGCTTGCCCGATGGTGGTTGCAGGGCCGTTCCATGCGATCGGCGCTGCGCTTTCGCCGCTCGGCTGGGCGGCGCTGACGGGGCTGCACGCGGGCGATCACCGGGATCGCATGCACCCGGCGGCCGAGGTGCTGGGGCCCGAGATTGCCGCGGTGGGCCAAGACCTGATTGCCGGCTATCGCAGCGGTGCCATCACGGGGCGCGCTGCGGCGCTGGCGCTGGGGGATTATATTGCGCGCAGCGTGAAGCCGGTCGATCCGCGCCACCAGAGCCTGATCCGCGAAGTCAACCGCTGGCTCGGAAGTTCGCTCAATCCCGCGATTGATGATCTGCTGGCACGGGCCCATTATTCGCAGCGCCAGGTGCAGCGGCTGGTGGAGCGCTATTTCGGCCTCCCGCCGCAGGCACTCGCGCGCAAATATCGTGCTTTGCGGGCAGCGGCGCTGCTCGCCTTCCCCACGCTCTCACCCGCATCCGAGGCCGAGCTTGCCGAGGCTTTCTTCGATCAGTCGCACATGATCCGCGAGATCACCCGCTTTGTCGGGCGCACGCCGGCGCGCCTTGCAGACAAGACCACCCCCTATCTCGCCGAGATGATCGATCCCAAGAACCTGCGCGAGCTTCGGGGCTAGCGGGCAGGGCCTCGCGCGGTTAGAGCGCGCCTCACAACACAACCTTGCCGAGAGAGTGCCAATGCCCCGCCGTTGTTGGAATACTTCGCTGTTTGCCCTTGGGCTTGCGCTTGCGCCCGCAGCCCTTGCGGCCGCAGACAAGGCGCCCGCCGCTGCTGCTGCCCAGACCGAGGCGGCCGCGATCGATGCGCTGTTTGCCGAATATGATGCAACAGGGCTTGCCGCCTCGCCGTTGGCCAAGGCCGGGCGCGGCATTCGCGATGCGGATTACGGCAAGTGGGATGATCCCTCGGACGAGGCGGCAGAGCGCGAGTTTGCGCGCCTTCAGGATACCGCTGCCAGGATGCGCGCCCGCTTCGATCCTGCCCGCCTGCCCGCGCAGCAGGCCTTGTCTTACCGCCTGTTCGAACAGCTGGCAGCGCGCCGCGCCTCGCTCCAGCCCTACCGCAAGCTGGGCTATATCTTCGATCAGATGAACGGCGCGCAAAGCCGCATGCCCGCCTTCCTCATCAGCACCCACCGCGTGGCGAATCTTGCCGAGGCCGAAGCCTATGTTTCGCGCATCGCAGGCATGGGCCCGCAGCTCGACGCGCTCACCGCCGAGGCCGCCGCCCGCGCCACGAACGGGGTGATGCCGCCCAAATGGGTCTATCCCTATGTCCTCTCCGACATCGCCAATCTGATCGAGGCGGGGAACCGCAATGCGGTGCTCGAAGACTTTGCCAAGAAGGTTGCCGCGCTCGCTTTGCCCGCCGAACAGCAGGCCGACCTGGCCGCCCGCGCCAAGGCGGCTTGGAATGCCTCGGCCTTGCCTGCCTATCAGCGCCTCGCCGCCGAAATGGAGCGCCAGCAGCGCTTGGCTGGCACCGATGATGGCGTGTGGCGTTTCGAGGATGGCGACAAATATTACGCCGCGCTGCTGGCGAGCTACACCACCACCAATCTCACGGCTGACGAAATCCACGAAATCGGCCTTCGCGAAACCGCGCGCATCCATGATGAAATGCGCGACATCATGGCCAAGGTTGGCTTTACGGGCACTTTGCAGGAATTTTTCGCCTTCACCCGCGACGATGACCGCTTCTACCATACCAGCCGCGAGGATTACCTGGCGGATGCCAGCCAGTATCTCGCCGCGATGGAAGCCAAGCTCCCGGAATTTTTTGCGACGCTCCCCACCGATCCGCTCGAAATCCGCGCGGTCGAGGCCTTCCGCGAAAAGAGCGCAGGCAAGGCCTTTTATCAGCGTCCCGCGCCTGATGGTTCGCGCCCCGGCATCTATTACGTGAACCTTTATAATCTGCGCGATATGTCGAAGAACGAGCTCGAAGCGCTCGCCTATCACGAAGGCCTGCCCGGCCACCACTTGCAGCTTTCGGTGCAGACGCAGCTCGGCGATCTGCCCGCCTTCCGCCGCTTTGGCGGGGTGACGGCCTATTCCGAAGGCTGGGGCCTCTATACCGAGGAACTGGGCAAGGACATGGGCTTCTATACCGATCCTTACTCCGATTTCGGGCGGCTCGGCATGGAATTGTGGCGCGCCGGGCGGCTGGTGGTTGATACCGGCATCCACCACAAGCGCTGGAGCCGCGAGCAGGCGATCAAGTGGCTCGCCGACAACACGCCGAACCCGCCTGGCGATATCGAAAAGGCGATTGAACGCTATATCGTCTATCCGGGCCAGGCGACCGCTTACATGATCGGCAAGCTCAAGATCATGGAACTGCGCGAAATGGCGCGCAAGGAGCTGGGCGATGCCTTTGATATCCGCGCTTTCCACGATGTGATCCTCAAAAGCGGGCCGGTTCCGCTCTCGATCATGGAAGAGAATGTGCGCGGCTGGGTGGGAACGCTTTCACCGCGTTGACCCGCGGTTCTGACCCTTGCCCGCCTCCCCGCCCGGCCGCCCATGATACCATCAGGCCATGGTCGCCGCGTCGGGAGGCGGGGCGGGAGGCGGGGCGGGAGCCTGTAGTTCGCGCCAGCGAAGCTGCAGAACAGAAGGGCGGTTGATTTCGGAGCACATTGCTCCTATTTCCAATTCAGACCGAATCTGTCTGAATTGAGAACCGCTCGCAAATGCGCCTGTCCAACCTTGCCGATTATGCCGTCATCACGATGTGCCAGGCTGCGCTGCACTGTGGTGAAGGCCGGGTGAGTGCGGCGGAACTGGCGGCTGAGACTGGCCTGCCGGTGCCGACAGTGCAAAAGCTGGTCTCCAGGCTGACGGCGGCGGGCCTGCTGCGTTCGCTGCGCGGCGCGCATGGCGGCCTGCAGCTCGGGCGTCCGGCAGCGGCGATCACTGTGGCGGATATTGTCGAGGCGATCGAAGGGCCGATCACGCTGACGGCCTGTGTCGATCACTCCCCGTGTGATTTCGCGGCGGGCTGTTCGATGCGCCCGCATTGGCCGATCATCAATGACGCGCTGCGCGGCGCCTTGGCGGGGGTTACCCTTGCCCAGCTGCGCACTCCCCCGGCGCGCACCCCCACCCCAATCGAGGACCATCTGGCATGAGCGAGGATATCGACATTCAGGACCGCGAGGCGCGCGAAGCCGCCGCCAAGGTGGCCGAGTACGAGCATGGCTGGTCGGCTGATATCGACACCGAATTCGCGCCCAAGGGCCTGAATGAGGACACCATCCGCTTCATCAGCGCCAAGAAGAACGAGCCGGAATGGATGCTCGAATGGCGCTTGAAGGCCTTCCGCCTGTGGCAGACCATGGAAGAGCCTGATTGGGCCAAAATCGGCTATCCCAAGATCGACTATCAGGACGCCTATTACTACGCCGCGCCCAAGAAGAAGCCGACCATTGCCAGCCTCGATGAACTCGATCCCGAGATCAAGGCGGTCTATGACAAGCTCGGCATTCCGGTGGCCGAGCAGGAGGTGCTCGCCGGTGTCGAGGGCGCGAGGAAGGTCGCGGTGGACGCGGTGTTCGATTCCGTGTCTGTCGCCACCACCTTCCGCGAGGAATTGCAGCGCGCAGGCGTCATCTTCCTTTCGATCTCCGAAGCGATCCGCGAATATCCGGAACTGGTGCAGAAATGGCTTGGGCGCGTCGTGCCGGTGCGCGACAACTACTTCGCCTGCCTCAATAGCGCGGTCTTCTCTGACGGCACCTTCGTCTATGTGCCCGAAGGCGTGCGCTGCCCGATGGAGCTTTCCACCTATTTCCGCATCAATGCCGAAAACACCGGCCAGTTCGAACGCACGCTGATCATTGCCGACAAGGGCGCCTATGTGAGCTATCTTGAAGGCTGCACCGCGCCCATGCGCGATGAAAACCAGCTCCACGCTGCGGTGGTGGAACTGGTCGCGCTGGACGATGCCGAGATCAAGTATTCGACCGTGCAGAACTGGTATCCCGGCAATGCGGAAGGCAAGGGCGGGATCTACAATTTCGTCACCAAGCGCGCGCTGTGCCAGGGGGATCGCTCCAAGGTCAGCTGGACGCAGGTCGAAACCGGCTCGGCGGTGACGTGGAAATATCCCTCCTGCGTGCTGAATGGTGAAGACAGCGTGGGCGAGTTCTACTCGGTCGCGGTCACCAACAATTACCAGCAGGCCGACACCGGCACCAAGATGATCCACAATGGCAAGAACAGCCGCTCGACGATTATCTCCAAGGGGATTTCGGCAGGCAAGTCGAACAACACCTATCGCGGCTTGGTGCGCGTCGGGCCTGCTGCCAGCGGGGTGCGCAACTTCACCCAGTGCGACAGCCTCTTGCTGGGCGATCAATGCGGCGCGCACACCGTGCCCTATATCGAGGTGAAGAACCCCACCGCGCAGATCGAGCACGAGGCGACCACCAGCAAGATCAGCGACGAACAGCTGTTCTACGCGATGCAGCGCGGGCTGGGCGAGGAGGAAGCCGTGGCGCTGATCGTCAACGGCTTTGCCAGGCAAGTGCTCAAGGAGCTGCCGATGGAGTTTGCCGTGGAAGCGCAGAAGCTGCTGGCGATTTCGCTTGAGGGGAGCGTGGGGTGATCCGCGCCGCCTTCATCACAATCGTCACCCCATTGCAAGCCGGGCCCTCAGACCATGAGGCGCTGCACTTTGCCGCTCTGGATTCCAGCCTTCGCTGGAATGACGAAGGACATTGCTAGACGTGACTGAGCGTAAAACCCTCGCCCTCAACCCCGAGGCCGCAACCGCCGAAGCCCCCGCGCTCAAGAAAAAGGGGCGCGGGTGGGAGATTTCGGACAAGCGGCTCGATGCGCTGCACGAACAGGCGCGCGAGCTGCGCCGCCATTCGTCCGAGGCGCACAAGGCGCTCGCGGCCAAGTTCGCCGCCGCCGACATGGGCCGCTACACCTTCAAGCGCCACGCCGTGGTCGGCTCGGCGATTGTCGATTTCAACTGCCACAATCTGGGCCTTGCCTTGGCGATCGACGAGGAAGGGCAGAATGATCGCCTCGCCAGGCGCCGTGACAAGAGCCTCGAAAGCGTCGGCATAAGAGTGATGCGCATTCCGGCATCCGATATTCTCTCGGACATCGACGCGGTGCTGAAACAGCTCACCCAAGTGATGCGCGAGCGCATCGCCGAGAAAAAAGAGGCTGCCCGCGCCCACAAGGCGGCCAATCCCAAGCAGACCTATGAGCGCCCCAAGCGCCGCGAGGAACGGAAGAACTGACATGCTCGAAATCACCAATCTTCACGCCTCTGTTGGCGACAAGCCGATCCTGAAGGGCCTCACCCTCTCCATCCCCGCGGGCGAAGTTCACGCCATCATGGGCCCCAATGGCGCGGGCAAATCGACCCTCACCAATGTGCTGGGCGGCAAGCCCGGCTACGAAGTGACGCAAGGCAGCATCACCTTCCGCGGGCAGGATTTGCTCAGCCTCGAGCCCCATGAACGCGCCGCTGCCGGGCTGTTCCTCGGCTTTCAATATCCGGTCGAGATCCCCGGCGTTTCCAACGTCCAGTTCCTGCGCGAGGCATTGAACGCCCAGCGCAAAAGCCGCGGCGAGGAGCCGCTTTCGGGCGGGGAGTTTTTGAAGCTCGCCAAGGAGAAGGCCGCGCTGCTCAAGATGGACATGGAAATGCTGAAAAGGCAGGTCAATGTCGGCTTTTCGGGCGGCGAGAAGAAGCGCGCCGAGATGGTGCAGATGGGCATCCTCGATCCGGCCTTCGCGGTGCTGGACGAGACCGACAGCGGCCTCGATATCGACGCGCTCAGGATCGTGGGCGCTGGCATCAACGCGATCATGCGTTCGCCCGAAAAGGCGGTGCTTTTGATCACCCACTACCAGCGCCTGCTCGATGTGGTCACGCCCGATCGGGTGAGCATTCTTGCCGATGGCCGCATCGTCGAAACCGGCGGACCGGAGCTTGCCCTCAGGCTTGAGGCCGAAGGCTATGACGCGGTGATGGCGTGATGCTGGCAACGCTCCCTACCCGCCGCGATGAGGCCTGGCGCTATGCCGATATGGCAGCGCTCGCGCGGCTTGGCCTCGCAGCGCTCGATCAGTGGCAGGCGATTGATGTTCCCGCTGGCGAGAGCATGACGCGCTGTCTCGTCATCGGTTCGGATGCGCCGGAATTGCACCGCCTGCGCGTGAGCCTCGGCGAAGGGGCCAGGGCGGCGTTTTTCGTCGTCAACCGCGGCGGCGATTACACCCGCTTCGAGGTCGAGGCGCACCTCGCGAGAACTGCGCATTTCGAATTCGGCGGGGTGACCATCGGCGGCAGCGCGGTGACCCGCGAATTCGTGACGCAGGTCGTTCATGCCGAACCCGAGGCGACGTCAAACCAGACGATCCGCGCCGTGCACTGGGCCGGTGCGACCGGCAATTTCCTCGGCGAGATCAAGGTCGCGCGCCACGCGCAAAAGACCGACGCCGCGCAGGATTTCAAGGGCCTGCTGCTTGAAGCAGGGGCGAGCGCCAATGCCGTGCCGCAGCTCGAAATCTTTGCCGATGATGTGAAATGCGCGCATGGTGCGACTGTCGGAGCGCTCGATGAGGCGGCGCGCTTCTACATGATGGCGCGCGGGCTCGAACCGGCTTCCGCGCAGCGCTTGCTCGTGCAGGCCTTCATCGGCGATGCCCTTGTCGCGCTGGAGGACGAGGCCGAGCGGAGCAGGCTGCTCGATGCTGCACTGGCGGCGCTGGAGGGCGCGAAGCTGTGAACGCGCCTGCCACTCTCACCCGCGATTTTGCCGCTGACTTCCCCGGCCTCAGCACGGCTGACGGCAAGGTGTGGCATTATCTCGACACGGCCGCGACCGCGCAGAAACCGCGCGCCGTGATCGACGCGATGGCGCGTGCCATGGGCGAGGATTACGCCACGGTGCATCGCGGGGTCTATGCGCGCTCGGCCGACATGACGCTGGCCTTCGAGGCGGCACGCCGCAAAGTGGCGCGCTTCATCGGCGGGAGCGAGGCGGAACTCGTCTTCACCCGCGGCGCGACCGAAGCGATCAATCTTGTCGCCAACACCTGGGGCCGCGCGAACCTCAAGCCGGGTGATCGCATTCTGCTGTCGCAGCTGGAGCATCATTCGAACATCGTGCCCTGGCAGATGATCGCCGCTGAAACCGGCGCGGTGATTGATGTCTGCCCGCTGACGCAGGATCACCAAATCGATCTTGATGCGGCGGAAGCCATGGTGACAGGCGCGCACAAGCTGATCGCTTTCGGCCATGTCTCGAACGTGCTCGGCTCGGTGCTCGACGCGCCCCGCGCCGCCGCGCTTGCGCACAAGGTTGGTGCCAAACTCCTGCTCGACGGCTGCCAGTCCGCCCCGCACATGCCGGTGAATGTGCGGGCGCTGGATTGCGATTTCTACGTCTTTTCCGCCCACAAGCTCTATGGTCCGACGGGGATCGGGGCGCTGTGGGCGCGCGCTGACATCCTCGAGGCCATGCCGCCGTGGGAAGGCGGCGGCGCGATGATTGACCGGGTGACCTTTGAACGCACCACCTATGCGCCCGCTCCGCAGCGCTTCGAGGCCGGAACCCCTGCCATCACCGAGGCGATCGCCTTCGGTGCGGCGGTCGATTATGTCAGCAGGATTGGCCTTGCCGCCCTGCACGCGCGCGAGGCGGAACTGGTCAAGCACCTGCGCCGCGAACTCGCCGCGATGAATGATGTGCGCGTGTTCGGCCCCGAAGACAGCGCCGGGATCGTCAGCTTTGCCATCGACGGCATTCACCCCCACGATCTCGGCACGATCCTTGACGAGAGCAATGTCGCGATCCGCGCCGGGCACCACTGCGCCCAGCCGCTGATGGACTATCTCGGCGTGCCGGCCACTGCGCGCGCCAGTTTCGGGCTTTATTCGACAGAGGCCGATGTCGCGGCGCTGCTCAAGGGCATTGCCCGCACCCGCAAGATTTTTGGCAAAGGATGAAAGTGATGGACAGCACCAGCGATCCTTCCGGCATGACCGTACAAAAGCCGCCGCGCGCCCGGGTGGAGGATGCCGTCGATACCGACGTGCCCGCCGCCGCCACTGCGCCGCGCAGCCGCGACTATCTTGAAGGTTTTCTTGCCGCCAAGCCGCCCGCGGATGCGCCGGGCGGTCCGGGCAGCGATTTGCAGGCCGCCGTGATCGAGGCGCTGCGCGAAATCTATGATCCGGAAATCCCGGTCAATATCTATGATCTCGGCCTCATCTACGGGGTCGAGGTGGATGATCAGTGCGACGTTACCATCACCATGACGCTCACCACCCCGCATTGCCCGGTAGCCGAAACCATGCCGGGCGAGGTGGAACTGCGCGCTTCATCCGTGCCGGGGATTCGCGATGCCGAGGTTAATCTGGTGTGGGAACCGGCCTGGGGCCCGCACAAGATGAGCGATGAGGCCCGGCTCGAATTGGGGATGCTGTGATGACCGAGGCGACAACCACCCCGCGCTCCGCGCCCAAGGCCGCGGTCACGCTGACCCCTTCGGCCGAGCAGCGCATTGCCGAGCTGATGAGCAAGGCCCCTGAAGGCGCCATCGGCGTCAAGCTTTCCACCCCGCGCCGGGGCTGCTCGGGCCTTGCCTATTCGGTCGATTACGTCACCAGCGAGGCCAAGTTTGACGAGAAGATCGTCACGCCCGGCGGCGTTTTCTACATCGACGGCGCCTCGGTGCTTTATCTGGTGGGCAGCGTGATGGACTGGCGCGAGGATGATTTCAGCGCCGGCTTCGTCTTCGACAATCCGAACGCCAAGGGTGCGTGTGGCTGCGGCGAAAGTTTCATGGTGTAAGCTGCGCGTGCGAGATCAATCCCCCGCAGCCAGCCGCGCGAGCAGGCGGCTTTCCAGCTCGTCCACCTCGCCATCGGCATCGATCATCGCTTCCAGCCACGCGCGCTCGTAGTCGGTAACAGCCTCGCCCGCGGCGGCAATCGCCGCGTAGTCGGGCCCCCCTGCCCGCTTGCCGAAAACCTTGCCGAAGTGGTTGCGAACCCCCGGCACCTCGCGCACCATGCGGCCCATGAAGCCGCGCACATTGGGCTTGGCATCCTCGACAAACGCCTTGAGCTCGAGCGCGCGTTCGCGGCTGATCTGGGCATGAGGCAGGGTGAAGCCCTTGAGGAAATTGGCAACGCCGTCGATGAACAATTCGTCCCACTCGGCGGCATTTTCTTCGGCGAGGGTTGCATCCTTGAGGCGGAACAGCATTTCGGCATCATGGCGGCTGACCGCTGCCGGGCCGTGGCCGCCGCTGGCGAAGATCACCCGGCGGATGATGCGGCATTCCGCAGCCGAGATGTGGGTTGCCGAAAGCGCGCCGCCGCAACGGGTTGGGCCGACGCCCGAGAGCACCTCGCGCTCGACCACGCCGAGCACATAATGCTTGAGGCGCACCGGCACGTTCTGGGCCCGCTCGATGATGCGCACCAGTGCTTCGAGCTCGGCCATGCTCTCGATCACGCCATCATGGTCGATCTGGGCGATCAGCCAGTTGGCCTCATCGTCTGAGCATTGCAGGCGCGGCGGCGTGCCATTGAGGACGAATTCGCCGATCGCCTCGACAAAGAAATCGCACCATTCCGGCGTGCGCTCCTTGAGCGCCCGGTTGGCGGCGAACAGCGCTTCGGCCTCGGCCTGGCTGACGATCCCGTCGCCCCACAGATAGCGCCGCAATTCGCCCAATTCCTCAGGCGTGATCTGCCCGTCGGCGGCAGCCTGCGCGGCGATTTGGCTGAAATAGGTCGTCATGGCGCTGCTTCATCCCTGCTATTTGCAGGCTGCCATGGCATAAACAGCCTTAAGACGGCGTTACCTGCGGGCAATCTCGCTGAGGCACTGGCCGCGATCGACGGCGGCCCCGCCTTCGCGCAGCCGCGCCTCGACATGGGTCGCCACCGGCTCGCCACCGGGCTGGAGCGGGTAGAGATAGATATCGAGCACGCAGGCCCGTCCGGCAAATTGCAGCTTGCGCACGTCCCCGTCGAGCCAATCGAGCCGCGGCTCGCCAAGCCGCCGGGTGAGCGAGGCCGCCGGCGCGCCGATCACGCTCTCAAGGCCCGCCGCCTGCATCACTTCGGGCAGGCGGATGATGGCGCTGCCGGGGGTTCCGGCCACCACCGGGCGCTTGGCCGAAGGGGCGCTCGCACAGGCTGCCATCAGCAGTGCCAGCGCACTCGCGGCGAGCGGGCGGATCAGGGCAGGGCGCAGCATCATCGCGCGCCAGCGATGCGAGGCGCCGATGCCCAAGTCAATCCACAAACCGGACAAGCAGCACTTGGCGAGCGGCAACAAGCGGGCTAGGCGCTCGGGCTGACTGAACCGCAGTCTCCAGCAACAGGAACCCATGCCCGTGTCCGACACAACCGCGCCCCGTTATGATGTCATCGCTATCGGCAACGCCGTCGTCGACGTGATCGCCTCGTGCGAGGAGGAGCTGATCGAAGAGCTTCAGATGAGCCGCGGCGGCATGACCCTGATCGACGAGGCGCGCGCTGATGAGCTTTACGAAGCCATGCCGCCGGCGCGCGAGGTGTCGGGCGGCTCGGCCGCGAACACGCTGGCAGGGTTGGCGACGCTCGGCCTGCAATGCGCCTTTATCGGGCAGGTCGCGGATGATCAGCTCGGCAAGGTGTTCCGCCACGATATGCGCGCGACCGGCATTGATTTCGACACGCCCGCGCGGTCGGGCGAACCGGCGACGGGCCGCGTCCTCATCTTCGTCACCCCCGATGGCGAGCGCACCATGAACACCTTCCTTGGCGCGGGCCAGTATCTCCCGGCTTCCGCGCTTGACGAGGATCTGATTGCCAGCGCCGGCATTCTCTATCTCGAAGGCTATCTGTGGGACCCGGAAGAGCCGCGCCGCGCGATGCGCCGCGCCATCGAAGTTGCGCGCGCGGCGGGCCGCAAGGTCGCCTTCACCGCTTCGGAAAGCTTCGTGATCGAGCGCCACCGCGATGATTTCTGCCAGATGCTCGATGATGGCGTGATCGACATCCTCTTCGTCAACGAAAGCGAACTCGCCACCCTTACGGGCGAGGAGGAGTTCGAGGCAGGCCTTCAATGGCTGCAAGACAAGGTGCCGGTGCTGGTTGCAACCCGCAGCGAAAAGGGCGCAGTCGCCATTGCCCATGGCGAGCGCGCGGAAGTGGCCGCCGTCCCGGTGCTCAAGGTCGTGGACACGACCGGCGCAGGCGATCAGTTCGCTGCCGGCTTCCTGTCGGGCTATGCCAAGGGAGAGCCGCTGACCCGGTGCCTCAAGCGCGGGGCGATCTGTGCTGCGGAAGTCATCTCGCACTATGGCCCGCGTCCCGAGGCCGACATGCAGGCGCTCATGGCCGAGCGGCTTTGATGTTACGCACTCGCCCCTCCGGGCGAGCGTCCTCGGCGCAGTTTCAAGCCCTGTGGGCCCAAGCGCTGCGGGCGCGATAATATCCGTCACGCCTCAGGTCACTGCTCCGGCCGGTAATCCGCGCGGCGCAGGGTGATCATGTAGTCGGCGATTTGTTCGGCCTGTTCGCGCGTCAGCGTGAAATCCATCTGCTCGGGATAATTATGCGCGTCGTAGAGCCAGCTGGCGAGGGTGGCTTCGGTCAGGCCCTCGCGGTTGGCAATGGCGGCAAAGCTGGGCGATTCCGGATTGGGCGAGAGGAACGGCGGCTCTGTCGCATGACACCCGCCGCAGGCCGCCTCGACAAAGGCAGGCGGCTTGGGCGCGGAGGTTTGCGGAAGGGTGGTCTGGCAGGCGGTTGTCAAGGCGCCGATTGCTGCAAGGGTGAAGGTGGTGCGGATCATCTCGGTTGCTCCTTGCTCGCAGCCTCACGTGCCACTTCGCGCCAGCCAATATCGCGGCGGCAGAAGCCTGTGGGAAAGTCGATGCGATCCACCGCCGCATAGGCGCGTTGCTGCGCCTCGGTGACGCTCGCGCCCAGTGCCGTGACGTTGAGCACCCGCCCGCCGCTTGCCACCAGCGCGCCGTCCCGGATTCCGGTGCCCGCGTGAAACACCTTCGCGCCGTCGGCCTCGGCGTCTCGCAACGCGATAAGCCCGCCTGTTTCCGGTGTGCCGGGATAGCCCTTGGCCGCCATCACCACGGTAAGCGCGCATTGATCGCTGAAGCGAGCCTCAACGCCTGCCAGATTGCCCATCGCGCAGGCGAGCATGATCTCAACCAGATCGCTTTCCAGCCGCATCATCAGCACCTGGCATTCGGGATCGCCAAAGCGCGCGTTGTATTCAATCAGCTTGGGGCCATCGGCGGTCAGCATCAACCCCGCATAGAGCACGCCGGAATAGGGGGTGCCATCGGCGCGCATCGTTGCAACCGTGGGCGCAATGATTTCAGCCATGACGCGCGCCTGCAAATCGGGCGTGAGCACGGGCGCGGGCGAATAGGCGCCCATGCCGCCCGTGTTGGGGCCGACATCGCCATCGCCCACCCGCTTGTGATCCTGCGCGCTGCCAAAGGGGATGATGGTGCGCCCATCGGTGAGCGCGAAGAAGCTCGCCTCCTCGCCCACCATGAATTCCTCGATAACCACTGCGGCGCCTGCTTCTCCGAAAGCCCCGCCGAACATGTCGGCCAATGCCGCTTCGGCTTCGGCCAGCGTTTCTGCGATCACCACGCCCTTGCCCGCTGCCAGCCCATCGGCCTTGAGCACGTAAGGCGCGGCAAAGCGGGCGAGCGCGGCACGGGCTTCCTCCAGCGAAGCGGTGCGGACATAGCCTGCCGTGGGGATCCCGGCGCGCGCGCACAGGTCCTTGGTGAAGCCTTTGGAGCCTTCCAATTGCGCTGCCGCCTGTGAAGGCCCGAACACCGCCAATCCCGCCAGCCGCAAGCTGTCCGACAGGCCATCCACCAGCGGCGCTTCCGGCCCGATCACCACCAGGCCGACCGCGTTTTCGGCACAAAAACGGATCACCGCATCATGATCTTTCACGCCCAGCGGCACGCATTTGGCAATTTCCGCGATGCCCGGATTGCCGGGGGCTGCGAACAATTGATCGGTCAGCGGGGATTGCGCCAGCTTCCAGCCGAGCGCATGTTCGCGTCCACCCGAACCCAGCAGCAGGATATTCATGGCCCCTCCGCCCAACTTTGATGACACCTCCGGGCTGGTAGCGAGAAGCGCCCAAGGCGACAATGCGCAGCCGCTTTCGATCACCGAGATTTCGCAATTGCTCAAGCGGACTGTCGAGGATCGGTTCGGCCATGTCCGGCTGCGCGGCGAATTGTCGGGGGTGAAGCGGGCGGCTTCGGGCCATTTCTACTGCGCCTTGAAGGATGAAGGCGCAGTGATCGACGGGGTGATGTGGAAGGGCAGTGCCGCCCGGCTCAATTTTCGCGCCGAAGACGGCCTGGAAGTGATCGCCACTGGCAAGCTGACAACCTATCCGGGGCGCTCGAAATATCAGATCGTGATCGACAGCCTTGAACTGGCGGGCGAGGGCGCTTTGCTGGCGCTGCTCGAAAAGACCCGCGCAAGGCTCGCCGCCGAAGGCCTGTTTGCGCCTGAACGCAAGCGGCGCTTGCCGTTCCTGCCGCGGGTTATCGGGGTGGTGACTTCGCCCACCGGCGCGGTGATCCGCGATATTCTGCACCGGCTGGCGGATCGTTTCCCTTCGCACGTGCTGGTGTGGCCGGTGCTGGTGCAGGGGCAGGGCGCAGCGGAACAAGTGGCGGCTGCGGTGCGCGGCTTTTCCGCGCTGGCGCCCGGCGGGCCGGTGCCCCGGCCCGATCTGGTGATCGTGGCGCGTGGGGGCGGCTCGATCGAGGACTTGTGGGCCTTCAACGAGGAACCCGTGGTGCGCGCGATTGCCGAATGCACCATTCCGGTGATCTCGGCGGTGGGGCACGAAACCGATACGACGCTGGCTGATTACGCCGCCGATCGCCGCGCGCCCACGCCTACGGCCGCCGCTGAAATGGCGGTGCCGGTGCGGGCTGATCTCGTGTTTACCCTGACAGATCTTGGCGCCCGCCAGCGCCGCGCGGTCTATCGCCCGCTCGAACTGGGGCGTGAGCGGCTGGACGCGCGCGCGCGTCTGCTTCCCAAGCCCGAGGCCCTGATAGCCGCCCAGGCCCAGCGCCTTGATGACCTTGCCGAACGGCTGCGGCGCGCCCTGACGGCGCGCGCGGGGCTGGGGCGCGAGGCGCTGGCAGGGGCGGCTGCGCGGCTTTCCCCGGCGCTGCTTACCCGCCAGCATGGCGAGGCGCGGGCGCGGCTGGCGCGCGCGGGCCTCATCCCTCGCCTGATCGAACGCCCGCGCGCCGAAGCGCAGCAGCGGCTCGATGCGCTGGCCCGGCTGGCGCAGCAATTGCACCCCAAAAAGCCTCTCGAACGCGGCTTTGCGCTCATTCTTGATCCCGCAGGCCAGCCTGTTACCAGCCGTATGGCGGCTGCCACCCACCCGCAGCTCACCGCCGAGTTTGCAGATGGCCGCATCGCACTCGCCCCTATCGGGCCAAACCCGGCCCCTGCCCCCGCCGCTGCGCCCCGCGCTGCCCCCCGGCCCGCCAGGCCCTCACACCCGGCACAAGATGATTTGTTCGGCTAGCGCCAAGGTGCTAAGAGCGCCATCATGTTGATGTCCGGTTCTGACAAGGCGGCCAAGCTTTACTATGGCCCGTCAAGCTTTCGTGTGCTGCGGCCCGGCCGCTATGTGCTGTGCGCGGTGACAGGCGAGCCGATCGCGCTGGAGGAGCTGCGCTACTGGAGCGCCGAGCGGCAGGAGGCCTATGCCTCCTGCGAAATCGCGACCAAGCGCCTGCTGGGGCTGGCGGAGTTGCCCCAGCGGTGAAGGGCTGGTGCGGCAGGCTGCTGGCAATCGCGCTGGCTCTGGCTGCTGTCCCCGCGCCAGCCGAGGCTGGGCTCACTTTCACCGGGCACCTCACGCAGGGCGGCTTTATCCGCGGGCAAGTGCCTTCCGGAGCACGCGCGGCGCTGCTGGGCGAGACCCCCTTGCAGATCGCTGCTGATGGGCGCTTTTTCGCAGCCTTTGATCGCGACAGCGGACCAAGCATGACCTTGCGCCTTACCTATAAGGACGGGCGCGAGGAGGCGCGCGGCCTTGCGATTGCGCCGCGCGCGTGGCGCATCCAGCATGTCGATGCGCCGTTCACCGGCAGCGCTGCTCCGGCCGATTTCTGGGAGCGCCGCAAGCCCGAGCTTGATCTCATCGCTGCCGCGCGCGCCCTGCGGACGCCGGCACAGGGCTGGCAGCAGGACTTCATCTGGCCCGTCAGGGGGCGGATTTCGGGCCTGTTCGGACGCCAGCGGATCTATCGCGGCGAACCGGCGAGCTTTCACACCGGGCTTGATATCGCGCCCGGCGCAGGCACGCCCTTCGCCGCGCCCGCCGATGGCGTGGTGGTGCTGGCACGCAGCGGTTTCAGCCTCGAAGGCAGCCTCATCATCCTCGATCACGGCGCGGGGCTCAACAGCGCGTTCCTCCATGCCGCCAAAATCCTCGTCGCCGAGGGCGAAAGCGTGCGGCAGGGCCAGATCATCGGCCATGTCGGCGCCAGCGGACGGGTGACAGGGCCGCATCTCCACTGGAGCCTCAAATGGCACGAGGCGCGGCTTGATCCGCTGTTGTTTACAGGCCCGATGAACTAAGGTGCGCAGCAAAGGCAGGATCATCGCGGCGCTTGCCGTTGCCCTCATGTGCGCGCCGGGCACCATGCTGCGAACCGAGGTCTCGCGCAAACCGTCCCAGGATGTCAGCGTCACGCAAATCGCCGGACCTGCGGCCACCGGATCGCCGCAATGGCAGCGGGTGGGCGTGTGGCACTATCAGGGCGAGGGGCTGAGTTTCGGCGGATTTTCCGCGCTGCTGGCGCTTCGTGGCAACCAGCTGCGCGCCTTTTCGGATCGCGGCTATCGCTTCACGCTGGCAGAGCCGGACAGCGCCGGCTTGCCGCCCGAAGGAGCGCGGCCCGGCGTTCGGCTCCAGCTGGTGGAGCGCGGCTGGGGCAATGACCTGTGGGACATCGAGGCCGCCACCCGCGATCCAGCCACCGGCACCTATTGGCTGGGGTATGAAAACCACCATGCGATCCATCGCTTCACCCTCGCCAGCCAGCCTGCAGGGGTGCGCGATCTCAAGGGGGACGTCGATTGGCCGGTGAATGCGGGCATCGAGGCCATGGTGCGGCTCAGCGATGGCCGGTTTGTGATCCTGCCCGAAGGTCAGCCGCGCGGGCTGCTGTTTGCCGCTGATCCGGTCGAGGGTGGTGCGCCCGATAGCTTCGCCATCACCGCCCCGGCCAGGGATTTTGTGATTACCGGGGCCAAGCAATTGCCCGATGGGCGCCTGCTGGCGCTGATGCGCAAGGTGGAGCGGCCATCGCGGCGCACCTGGCCGCCCTTTGGGAGTCTGCTGGCGATTGGCGATGCACCGCAAGCGGGCGGCACCTTTGCCCCCGAGATTGTCCTGCGCCTTGAGGATGTGCTTCCGCGCGAAAACTATGAAGGCCTTGCCGTGCGCGCGCGCGGCGATGGGCGCGTGGATGTCTGGATCATTGCCGACGATAATCTGTCCGTGTTCCAGCGGACATTGCTGGCGAAGCTGGTGTTTGATCCAAACGGCTGATCCGCCAAAGCGAAGGGCGCCCGGTTGCCCGAGCGCCCCACTGGCCTGTGCTGCTCCCGCAGGAGGGAGCGCCCGCAATCAGGCGGCTGCGCCTTGCGCCTTCACCAACTCGCGCTTCACCTTGAGCGCGCGCGGCGAGAGCTTGTCGTCATTGGTCTTGAGCAGCCAGTTGTCGAGCCCGCCATTGTGCTCCACCGAACGCAGGCCATGGGTCGAGACGCGGAACTTGAAGCTGCGCTCCAGCTTCTCGCTCATCAGCGTCACGTTCTGCAGGTTGGGCAGGAAGACGCGCTTGGTCTTGTTGTTGGCGTGGCTCACATTGTGGCCGACCTGGCGGCCCTTGCCGGTCAGTTCGCAGATGCGCGACATGATTGATCTCTTCTCGTTTCGAATGGCAGCAGGTGCTGGGAAAGCGGGGCGCATAACCGCCCGGTCGCGAATCGTCAAGCAAGTTGCGCGCGCAGCGCTGCGGGGCTAGCGCGGGCGGCGTGATGACCCGCTGGCCGCTCCCTGCCCCGATGAGGCTCGCCTTGCAAGCCGCGCGTGATGCAGCCGCCGCGGGAGAGGTGCCGGTGGGCGCCGTGGTGATGCGGGGCGAGGATGTGATCGCGGTTGCAGGCAATGCCACGCGGCAGCCACCCGATCCCACCGGCCATGCCGAATTGCGCGCGATCCGCATCGCCGCACGGGCTTTGGGCGATGATCGCCTGACCGGCTGCGATCTTTATGTGACCTTGGAACCGTGCGCGATGTGTGCCGGCGCGATTGCCCATGCGCGGATTGCCCGGCTCTATTATGCGGCCAGCGATCCCAAGGGCGGCGCAGTGGAGCACGGCGCGCGGGTATTCGACCAGCCCCAGTGCCTCCACCGCCCCGAAGTCTATGCCGGCATGGGGGAGGATGAGGCCGCCGAACTGCTGCGCGCATTCTTCCGGGAGCGGCGCTGAACGGCTCTGCCTACCCCGCCCTGCGCGCGTGGCCGCCGATCTCGTCAGCCAGTTCCCCGACCAGCGCCAGCGGCAGATCATGCCCCCAGCCGGGGATCGTCCGTAGCCGCGCGCCGCGGATATTGGCGGCAGTATCGTGCCCGGCGGCAACCGGAATCAGCGGATCATCCTCGCCGTGCAGCACCAGTGTCGGCACATCGAGGCTCTGGAGGATGCGCCGCCTGTCTCCATCGGCAATAATCGCGGCGAGCTGGCGGGTCGGCCCCTGCGGATAGACAGAACGGCGCACGGCGGCTGTCACATTGGCGCGCAGGCGTTCCTCGTCGGTCGGGAAGCCGGGCGAGCCGATGGTGCGGGCCAGCTTCATCCCGTGGGCGACCAGCGCTTCTTCCTCCATGCTGTCGGGCCGCTTGATCAGCACCTGCATGGCGTCCTTGCGCGCCGGGGGAAGCTTGGGATTGCCGGTGGTTGAAAAAATGCTGATGAGCGAACGGGTGCGCCTCGCATGGCGATGGGCAAAGCGCTGCGCGATCATCCCGCCCATGCTCGCACCCGCAATATGCGCAGCTTCGATGCCGAGCGCATCGAGCAGCCCGGCAGCATCATCGGCCATGTCGGAAAGGGTGTAGGGCACGCGCGGGGTCAGCCCCAGCTTGCCCATCAGCGTGAGCTTCACCACGCCGGGCGCTTTCACCCCGTCGAGCTTGTGCGACAGGCCGATATCGCGGTTGTCATAACGGATCACGCGAAAGCCTTGCGCGGTGAGCGCTTGGACCAGCTCGATCGGCCACAAGGTCAGCTGTGCGCCGAAGCCCATGATAAGCAGGATCGGCGGGGCGGAGGGATCGCCGTGGTCTTCGTAATGGATCGGTATGCCGTTGGCGATGGCGGTGGGCATTGGTGCGTCTCTCCCCTGTTAGCCGGGGCAGCCTAGCGCGCGCCGATCACTTGCGCCAGACAGGCCCGCCAATCGGCAGGCCTTGTTCCTCAAGCAGATCGAGCACGCCGCCTTCCTCGGCCAGCACGCGCAGCGGCACCACCGCCAGCGTCACGCCTTCGGCTTGGGTGGCAGCGGTGATCTGCTCGACCCAGATGGTGCGAAGCTCGGCCCCGACATCCGGATCGGCCCAGGGCCAGCACTTGGACAGGGCAATTTCGAGCGGGTTGTTCATCACTTCGGGGATGCGGAAAGCGCGCCAGTCGCGCCCGCGCTGTTCGACCAGTTCCGGGCCGATTTCTGCTGCGGTCATGGCCGCTTCGAGGCAGGGGATGTGATCGGCAGGCTCGGCCAATGCGAGGCTGTCGAGCATGTCCTTGCCCCGGATCGCGCCCGCGCGCGTGGTGGGCACCTTGGCGCGGCTGGCGGCCTTCTTCACCACATCGCCTGCATCATCGGCCGTATCCTTGTTGAAGCGCAACCGCTTGGTGAGGAAATCGAACGAAGTCATCAGGAAGCTCTTGCGGGCGAAATCCTTGTCATATTCGGCCTCAAGCGCGGCGAGGCGCGCCAGCTGCTCGGCGTTCAGGTAATCGCTCGCGGTGGTCTTGCCGGGCAGCTTGGTGAACTGCCCGCCCTTGAAGATCAGCCGCAGGATATCGCCGGGCGAAACCTTGGGCTGCACGCCAAGGATGACGCGGCTGGCCTCGGCGGTGGCTTCCTCAAGCCGCTCGGGCTGCCACGGGGTCGATTTGGGCACATTGCGCATTTCGCCCACGAGGATGACGATTCCGCTGGGCGTCTCGATCGTCCACATCGGCGCGCCCGAACGCTGCGCGGTGACGACGATGGCATTGGCGGAAGTGGGCGCGGGCTCGTTCTCCTGCGCGGCCAGCGGCGCGGCGAGAGTGAGGGCACACAGGCCCAGCAGTCCAAGCGATGATTGCATCATGTGCGTCCCATGCCAGCGCCAGCCTTGCGGCGCCATTTACAGGCAATGCATGAGGCCAGCAGAAAGCTCCCATTGCCTCCCTAGGGCACCAGCACCGTATCGCGCGGGGGATCGACCAGATCGGGGTAGTCGAGCGTGTAGTGCAGGCCCCGGCTTTCCTTGCGTTGCAGCGCGCTTTCCACGATCAGTTCGGCCGATTGCAGCAGGTTGCGAAGTTCGATGAGATCGGTCGTGACGCGGAAGGCGCCATAATATTCCTCGATCTCGCGCTTCAGGAGCTGGATTCGGTGCTGCGCGCGTTCCAATCGCTTGGTGGTCCGCACAATCCCCACGTAGTTCCACATGAAGCGGCGGATTTCGGTCCAGTTCTGCTTGATGACGACCTCTTCGTCCGAATCAGTCACCCGGCTTTCATCCCACGGCAGGATCGCGGGCGGTTCGGCCAGCTCGTCCCACCGCGCGAGAATGTCCTCGGCCGCCGCTTCGCCGAAGACAAAGCATTCGAGCAGGGAATTGGACGCGAGGCGGTTCGCGCCATGCAGCCCGCTTTCGGTGCATTCGCCCGCCGCCCACAGCCCCGGAATATCGGTGCGCGCCTTGAGATCCACCACCACCCCGCCGCAGGTGTAATGCTGTGCCGGCACCACCGGGATCGGCTGCGTGGTCATATCAATGCCCAGCCCGAACAGCTTGTCATGGATCGTCGGGAAGTGCCCGCGCACGAAATCGGCGGGCTGGTGGCTGATATCAAGGTGCACGAAATCGAGCCCGAAGCGCTTGATTTCGGCATCAATCGCGCGCGCCACCACATCGCGCGGCGCAAGTTCGAGCCGTTCGGGATCGTAGAACTGCATAAAGCGCTTGCCCGTGCGCGGGTTGATGAGCCGTCCGCCCTCGCCGCGCACCGCCTCGGTAATGAGGAAGTTTTTCACCTCGAGATGATAGAGGCAGGTCGGGTGGAACTGCATCATCTCCATGTTGGAGACCCGCGCCCCGGCCCGCCACGCCATCGCGATGCCATCGCCGGTTGCACCGCGCGGCGCGGTGGAGAATTGATAGACGCGGCCCGCGCCGCCGGTCGCAAGGATGGTGGCGCGCGCAACGTGGCTCTCGACCCGGCCGGTCTCTTCGTTGAGCGCATAGACGCCCCACACCCGGCCCGCTGCCGAAAACTGTTCGCGGTGGCGATCGGTGATGAGATCAATCGCGGTGCGCCCGGCCAGCAGCGTGATATTGGGGTGCGCCTCGGCAGCGGCCAGCAGTGCGGATTGCACCGCCCAGCCGGTCGCATCATCGACATGGACGATCCGGCGGTGCGAATGGCCGCCTTCGCGGGTGAGATGCAGCGCATGCTCCTCGCGGTTGAAGGGCACGCCCAGCTCGCACAGGCGATCAATCGCTTGCGGGGCGCGTTCGATCACGAATTGGACGGCAGCCAGATCATTGAGGCCCGCGCCTGCCACCATCGTATCGCGGATGTGGTTTTCGAAAGTGTCGCCGGCATCGAGCACGGCGGCGATCCCGCCCTGTGCCCAGGCGGTGGAGCCCCCGGTAAGCGAACCCTTGGCCAGCACCAGCACGCGCTTTTCCTGCGCCAGTTCGAGCGCCGCCGTAAGACCCGCCGCGCCCGATCCGATGATGATCACGTCATGCGGTGCAAGCCGGGAGGCTCGGGGGGCGGCGGAATGGCTTTCGGACGGCTGGTTCATGCCGCAAGCCATGCCCCGCCTCCGGCCAGTCGGCAAGAGCGATGCACGGCAGGCCGGGCAAAGCGCCGCCGCGCACGCCGCTTGCTCCCCGGCCCTGTGTAAGGAATCCTACTTATATGAGTTTTATGTCTGCCGGTGTCTTGTCAGCCTTGGGCCAAGAATCGGGCCCATCCGCAGAACTAATGTACAAACCATTGAAAAACCGCCGCTCTATGTAAGAAATCACCCGAACAGGACACCCCCTCCCATGTCGCTGTTTTCAACCATGATGTGCGCTCTTGGACGGCACTATCCCCGGCGGCGCGAGGTGGAATGGGATGGCAAGACCTATCGTGGACAATGCCGCCATTGCGGAAGTGAAGTCGTGCGGGTTTCGCGCAAGACCTGGCGCAAGGCGCGCGACCGCGACTGACGCCGTAAGCCATTGGCACGCCGGTGTTTCAGGCGGCTGCGCTGGTCAGGGAAACAAACACATCCTCAAGATCAGGCTCACGCGTTGTCACATCGATAATGGTGTGACCGGCCGCCTGCACCAGCGCGAGCACTTGCCCTGCGCTTGCAAGATCGCGGTCGTAGATGATTTCCAGCGTGCGCGGGCCGATGCGCTCGCAAGCGGCAAAAACCTCGGCCTGGGGCAGGGCAGCAATGTCATCGGCGACTTCAAGCCGCACGATCTTTTCGCGCGCCATGGCGACCAGTTCGCGGGTTGGCTTGTTGGCAATCAGGCGGCCGTGATTGATGATCGCGATGGTATCGCACAATTCCTCGGCCTCTTCGAGGTAGTGGGTGGTGAGCACCACCGTCACACCTTCGCGGTTCAATTCGCCAACCAGCTCCCACAATTGCCGCCGCAGTTCGACATCGACGCCCGCCGTCGGCTCATCCAGAACGAGGATGGGCGGCGAATGCACCATCGCCTTGGCAATCAGCAGGCGCCGCTTCATGCCGCCCGACAGCGCGCGGGCATAGGCGTTGCGCTTGTCCGAGAGGTGGACGGCGGCGAGCAGTTCCTCGCTACGGCGCTCAGCCTTGGGGATGCCGTAAAAGCCGCCCTGATTTTCCAGCACCTCGAAGGGCGAGAAGAACGGGTCGAACACGATTTCCTGCGGCACGATCCCGATCGCGCGGCTGGCGTTGCGGCGATCGCGATCAATGTCGAAGCCCCAGATCTCGACCCTGCCGCTGGTCTTGTTGACGAGGCCCGCGAGCGTGTTGATCAGCGTGGATTTGCCCGCGCCATTGGGGCCCAGCAGGCCGAAGATCGTGCCCTGCGGCACATCGAAGCTCACCCCGTCAAGCGCCAGCTTGCCCGCCGCGTCAGCCCCCTTGGCGCCCTTGGGCGGGGCATAGCGCTTGGTGAGGTTCTCGATCCGGATTGCAGGGTCGCTGGTCATGGCGGTTTTCGCATTAGGTGAGCCGGGGGCTGCGTGCAAAGGGAATTGCGCCGCGGCGCGGCGTGGATTATCGCCGCAACCCATGATGATTGCACCTCCTGAAGTTCTGCTGGTCGATACCCCCCGCGTGAGCTGCGATGGCGCCAGCGGCATTCGCGGCGGTCACGGCTTCCGCCCGGCAGCGCTCGGCCACCCGCGCGTCTATCTCGAAATCGACGAGCACGGATATGTCGATTGCGGCTATTGCGACCGCCGCTTTGTGCTGCGCGGCGGGCCGGCAGACGGCGCGGATCAGGCGAGCCTTCCCGATATTTCCGCAGGCGCCAGCCCGGCGCGGCGCTGAGGTTCGCAGTCAGCCTTCGTTCAGCCAGCGCGCGGCATGATTTGACATCATGTTCAAGGAGTTGGTGATGAAGCGCCTTGTCTGTGCCGCCCTGATGGTGCCAGCCCTTGTTGGCATGGCTGCCGCTGCGACAGCTGCCGAAACCGGCAATGCCCCCACCAAGGGCGAGGAACAGCTTGCCAAGCTGCTGGAAGGCCGGGTCGCTGGCGATCCGGTGCGCTGCATTCCCTCGCGCCGGCAGCAACGGGTGCAGATGATCGACGGCACGGCCTATGTCTTCGGGCAGGGCGCGACCATCTATGTCCAGCGCACCACGCGTCCCGAAGACATCAACAGCCGCTGGGCGCTGATCAACCAGCGTTTCAGCGGCGGCGAATTGTGCAAGATGGATGTGATCAGCACGGTGGATCCGATTGCAGGGTTCTTCACCGGCGGCGTGCTGTTCGAGGATTTCGTCCCCTATACCCGCGTGGCGAAGACTGCCTCGGCGAAAGGCTCGCAGCCGTGACAAGGCGTGCTCTGGCGGCGGCAGTGGCCATGGCGGCGGCGCTTGGCGCAGGGCTTCCGGCGCTGGCGGCGCAGGATGCGCCCGCAGCCCCGACCAAGGGTGAGGCCGAGCTTGCGCGGGTTCTCAAAGGGCGCGAGGCGGGTGCGCCGCTGCGCTGCATCCGCAGCCTCGGCTTTGGCCAGCCGATGCGCACGATTGATGGCACCGCCTATATTTTCGGCCAGGGCGATACCATCTATGTCCAGCGCACCACCCGGCCGCAGGATATCTCGCGCCGCTTTGCCCTCTCGATCAAGCGGCAGGAGACCACCAGCGGGGTCGAGATCTGCCGCACCGATGTAGCCGAAACCTTCGATCGCGCCTTGGGCGTGCCGCGCGCTTCGGTGATCTTCGAGGATTTCATCCCCTATACGCGCACCCCGCGCGGCTGAGGCGCGCCTGCCCTAGGCGCGCGCCATTGCATGCATCCGGGCGATGATTTCTTCGGCCTGGAGCATGATCCGATCAATCAGTTCCTGGCAGGTCGGGATGTCGTGGATGAGCCCTGCCACCATGCCGCAGCTCCACGCGCCTTCATCCATCGCGCCTTCCATCATGATCTTGGGATAGACCCCGGCCACTTCGGGCAGGATGTCCTGAATGGTGATGGCATCGCCCAACTCTTTCTCCTTCTGGATCAGGCGTTCCACGGCAGCATTGTTGAGCACGCGTTCGGTGTTCCGCAAGGGGCGCATCACCAGCCGGGTGTCGAGTTCGGAAGCGGCAAGAATCGCCTGCTTGACGTTGTCGTGCACCGGGGCTTCCTTGGTGGCGATAAAGCGCGTGCCCATGTTCATGCCCGCTGCGCCCATGGCAAGGCTGGCGACAAGGCTGCGCCCGTCGGCCATCCCGCCTGAGGAGACGAAGGGGATTTCCAGTTCGTCCGCCGCGCGCGGCAGCAGGATGAAATTGGGCACGTCATCCTCGCCCGGATGGCCGCCGCATTCAAAGCCATCAACGCTCACCGCATCGCAGCCGATCTCTTGCGCCTTGAGGCTGTGGCGCACGCTGGTGCACTTGTGGATCACCTTGATCCCGGCATCTTTCAGGGGCGGCAGCAGTTCGACCGGATTGCGCCCCGCCGTTTCCACCACCTTGACCCCGCCATCGATCACCGCCTTCACGAGCCCCGGATAATCGGGCGGGGTGAGCGTGGGGAGGATGGTGAGGTTCACGCCGAAAGGCTTGTCTGTCATGTCCTTGCAGCGGGCGATTTCATTGGCGAGCTTTTCCGGCGTGCCCTGGGTCAGCCCGGTGATGATACCCAGCCCGCCCGCGTTCGAGACGGCCGCTGCCATCTCGGCAAAGCCGACATAGTGCATCCCGCCCTGAATGATGGGGTGCTGGATGCCGAACATTTCGGTGATGGCGGTTTTCATGGCGTGTGCTCTCCGGTTGCCAAAGCGTTGTCGCGCGGCAGACAAGCCGAGTTGCGCAGTGGTTTCAAGCCTGCTTTTGGGAGGCCTTGCCCACACCCCGCCATGTCGTAGCGTCACGGCGATCGCGGAAATTCGCCCGATGCGAGGTCTCTGAGGGTGGCCCTCATGGCAAGGCTGCGCCGTCGGCCTCAAGCGGCCTGCCTTCGACCTCCGGGCTGGTCCGTGCCGCTCTGTTCGGCGTGGCCGTGCTGACGAGCGCGAACAGCGCGGGCCTGCCATGGCCTGTGCGCTTCGTCGCTGGCGCGGCCATCATCACCGGCAGCGCGGCGCGGGTGGTGCTCGCTGAACATGGGCCAAGCCAGATGCTCGCCTCCCGTGCGCTCGGTCTCCTGCTGGCGCTTGCCGCACTGGGGCTGGCGGCGCGGATTGCGCGCCGCTCAGCTCAAGAGCGGGTGAAAGCGAGCGTGAAGGTCACCGGCACGGCAGGCGAGATCGAAGGCAGCTGCGCCAGCGCGCGCAATTCGCCGAGTTCGTCGGTCAGGCCAAACATGTCGGTGGTGATGATGATCGGTTTCGTGGTCGAAGCGATCACGCGGTTATCGCCAAGCCGGGCGATCTGCACCTGCGCCTCGACATCGGCCTCCATCCCCTTGAGCGCGACCTTGGCGGTGACCGGCTGGACGACCACCTGCCCCACTTCGAGCGCGGCAAACTTCGCCGGATCAAGCTGCGCGGTAATCACCGCGGTGGGGAATTCGGCGACCTGGAAAAAGATCTCGCGCATGCGCTCGTCGCGGATTTCCACCCCGGTGTTGACGGAGGCAAGATCAATCTCGAGGCGCGCTGCGCCATCCGCGCCGACGCTGCCGGTGAGCTTTTCAAAGCGGTTGGTCTCCGCCACTTCGCCTGCCTTGATCGAAACATAATCGAGATGCGAGGCGGCGGCATCGACCACCCAGTCGCCTGCGGTTGCAGGCGCGGCGGTGGCAGCAGCGCTCTCGCCCGCGCTGTCAGGCGATTGCGAACAGGCGCCAAGCGCAAGGGCCAAGGCGGCGCAGCAGGCAAGACGGCGGAGCGAGTGAATCACGGAGCAGAGCCTTCTCTAGTATCTGTCGCGGGCGTGTTAGCAGATGCGGGCGGGGGCCGGAAAGGGGGCGCGGATCACTCCCACTCGATCGTGCCCGGCGGCTTGGAGGTATAATCATAGACCACGCGGTTGATCCCCTGCACTTCATTGACGATGCGGGTGGCAACCCGCGCGAGAAACCCGGCATCGAAGGGGAAGACATCGGCAGTCATCCCGTCGGTCGAGGTGACAGCGCGCAGCGCGCACACCGAATCATAGGTCCGTCCGTCCCCCATCACGCCCACCGTCTTGACCGGCAGCAGCACCGCGAAGGCCTGCCAGATCGCATCATAGAGCCCGGCATTGCGGATTTCCTCAAGGTAGATCGCATCGGCCTTCCTCAGGATATCGCAGCGCTCCTTGGTGACTTCGCCGGGGATGCGGATCGCAAGGCCGGGGCCGGGGAAGGGGTGGCGGCCGACAAAGGCATCGGGCAGGCCCAATTCGCGGCCAAGCGCGCGGACCTCGTCCTTGAAGAGTTCGCGCAAGGGTTCGACCAGCGCCATGTTCATGCGTTCGGGCAGGCCGCCGACATTGTGGTGGCTCTTGATCGTGACGCTTGGCCCGCCGGTGAAGGACACGGATTCAATCACGTCGGGATAGAGCGTGCCCTGGGCGAGGAACTCCGCCCCGCCGATCTTCTTGGCTTCGGCCTCAAAGACATCAATGAAGGTCTTGCCGATAAACTTGCGTTTGGCTTCGGGGTCGGTGAGGCCGGCCAGGCCAGAGAGGAACAGCTCCTCGGCATCCACGTGGACCAGCGGAATATTGTAGTGATCGCGGAACAGGGTGACGACCTGCTGCGCCTCGTTCATCCGCATCAGGCCATGATCGACGAAAACGCAGGTCAGCTGGTCGCCGATCGCTTCGTGGATCAGCACGGCGGCGACTGCCGAATCGACCCCGCCCGAAAGTCCGCAGATCACCCGCTTGTCGCCGACCTGCGCGCGGATTTCGGCGATCTTGGTCTGGCGGAACTCGGCCATCGTCCAGTCACCCGCAAGGCCGCAGACATGACGCACGAAATTGGCGAGCAGCTTGCCGCCGTCGGGCGTGTGGACCACTTCGGGGTGGAACTGCGTGCCATAGAACTTGCGCGCCTCATCGGCGATCACCGCAAAGGGCGCGCCATCGCTGATCGCGACGATTTCAAAACCGGGGGCAAAGGCGGTGACCTTGTCGCCGTGGCTCATCCACACCTGATGGCGGCTGCCGACCTCCCACAGCCCGTCGAACAGCGCGCATTCGGCGGTTACGGTGAGAAATGCGCGGCCGAATTCGCCGCCTTCGCCGGTTTCATGGCCCGGACGGACCTCGCCGCCGAGCTGATGGCTCATCACTTGCTGGCCATAGCAGATGCCAAGGATCGGCACGCCCGCTTCGAACAGGGATTGCGGTGCGCGCGGGCTTCCTTCGGCAGGAACGCTTGCCGGTGAGCCCGACAGGATGATGCCCTTGGGCTTCATCCGGCGGAAGGCTTCCTCGGCCTGCGTGAAAGGGGCGATTTCGGAATAGACCCCGGCCTCGCGCACACGCCGGGCAATCAGCTGTGTCACCTGTGAGCCGAAATCGACGATCAGGATGGAATCGGAGGCGGGCGGTGTGGTGGGCGCTGTCATGGCCGCGAATTAAGGAGCGCGCCGCCCTCTGTCCAGTCCGATGCCCCGAAGCCTGCCTGCTGCTGTTGTCGCAAGCGGCGCCGCGCCTATTCAGGCACTTATCCGAACGCGCCTTTGGTTCCCGAAAAAATGCTTTGGCCGTTTGCTTTTTTTGGAACCCGAATGGACCTTTTCGCATTTGCACAATGCTCTTGTGCGTTGCACCAGAGTTTCGAATAGCAACTGAATGCCGGCAAACGGCGTCATCTCTTCGTCATCCTCTCTTGAACGGAGCTTATCTCATGCGTTTTACTCTCCCCCTGATTGCGCTTGCCGCCCTTGCCACTCCGGCACTGGCGACTGAGGAAGTTGTGGATGTCCGCGTCTCCTATGCCGATATCGACGTGACCAGCGAAGCTGGCCGTGCCGCGCTCGAGTCGCGCGTTGCTGCCAAGCTGCGCAAGGTGTGCGCGTCGCAGGGCGTCTCGCGTTACAACTTCAACCGCACCATCCGCGATGAAAAGTGTGTCGCCGATGGCCTCGCGGCTGCCAAGGCCGAAGTCGCACGCGTTGCCGCTGCCGAGCAGCGCCGCGGCCGCGAAGTCGCCGCCAACTGAGCCGCGACAGCCTGCCCATAGCGAGAGGCCGCCGGAGCGATCCGGCGGCCTTTTTGCGTGATGCAAGAGGTGCGATCTATTCCACCTCGCCCAATCTCGGCTCGGCACCAGGCTGCGTGTTTGGCGCGGACTGCACGGCGGGTTGCTCTGGGCGTACTGGGACTTCCTCCGGCATCAGGATCGTGTCGGGGCGCTGCAGAGGTTCGAAATAGAGCAAGCCGCAGGCCAGCTTGCGCGCCTCGCGCTCTGTTCGCTCCTCCTGAGGCTTCGTCGGAAGGCTGCGTAGCGGCAGGGCCACGCAGGAGGTTCGCGCAATCCGGAACAGGGCCATGAAGGCCTTGGGATCAAGCCGGTTGGGCAGGTTTTGCGGTTCGATCATGGTGTTGTCGAACAATGCGGTTTCCGACAGGCCAAGACAGGCTGCCGCAAACCGCACGGTGTCGTATTCTTGCTTGTAGGTGGAGGCGTGCTTGAGCTGGGCGGGGAAGGCTTCGCACATTTTCCTTTCGCTTCTCGTGGGCACGGACGCCGCAAGGTTCTCCAGCCCGGCGCGATAGACGCCCGCCCCGCGGTGGAACGCGCCCGCCACGTCACCCATCGTGCGCGTCAGCGACCACAGGGCAGACATCAGGTTGCCTTGCGTCAATTCCTGGATGAACTTGCGCGCCTTATCGGTTGGCAGCGAGGTCAGCATGGCGCGCACGATCCGCGCTTCAATGCGGGCGATGTTGGCTTCGAAGTTGACGTAATATCCGGCGCATTCTTGATCCTGCTTTTGGTAATCAACAGATGGAGGCGTTGGCGTTGGATCTTGCCGCGGCTTGCCTGCGCCGATCTCGCAGACCCTTCCGTTTTTGCCATCGGCAGGCGCAAACCCGGCATCAACCGCCGCATAATTGATCTCGCGCGCGGCTTCGGCGAGCTGCCTGGCGAAAACGTCCGCATCCTGCGTGGCGACCGAGCCTTCGCCGATCCGCGCCGCGATCGCGAGCGCCAGCGTCATCCGCATCAGCGCGAGCTGTTTTGAATGGGATGCATCGAATGTGCGCTTGTCGAGCAAGCGGCCGGGCGCTCCGCCCGGATAGCGCAGCTGATCCCTGATCGCGCCGCATCCGCTGGTGAAAACCAAGGCCGTGCTGGCCAGCAAGGCGACCCAAACCCTCATACCCCCTCCCGTGATAGCCTGCCGAAACGCCTGCGATTCTCGGCACCTTGCATTGTAGGGGATTCCCATCCCGGATTAGCGACTTGGGGGGCACCCAAGAATAATTTGGGCGGCACCTGCGCTCTCAGGCGGGAATGCCTCACTCTTCCTTGATTGCATTTTATGCAACCTGCTCCAAGATTTTCGCATTTGCCTTCGCCTCGCCCGGTCACCATCTGCGCGTCGAGATCACCGGATTGCCCTCAAGCGCCCCGGTGGTGACAGCATCATGCGGCTGGCCCAGTCGCTCAGGCGCCTTTCGGGCAGTCTGGTGATGCCAAGAGTTTGGCGCGGTCATCGACCCCTCCCCCCCCTAAATCGGTGGCCGCGCCTCCACTCTCCTGACATCCGCTCGTGCGAGCCGCCGAATGCAGCGCCTTCAGCGCGGCGCGCACGGGTTGTCGCAGCTGCACGGCACAGCCGATTACCCAGGCCCCTTTGCCGATCAGACAGGAGCGGACCCTGCGACCAGCCCGTGCAGCCTCTGAGCCTTGTTTTTTCCTTTGCACCAGCCCGAACGGAAAAGGCCCCAAGCAGACTTTTTATTGCGCGTTCATGGAACAATCATGTTGTCTGGTGCATTGAAATGCTCAGACGGCTGGCCTGCGGCGCTCCTGCGCCTCTCCCCTCTCTCCCAGCGGGCCAGCCGATCATGCACGCAAAAACATAAGGAGAAAACCCATGCGTCAGATCACGGAAAAGGCCATTGCCCTGGTCATGGCCATCGCGATCAGCACCGGTGCGTTCAACGTCCTGATTGTCTGATCGCCAATCCACCGCGGAGCGCGGCTCGGCTGGTCAGGTGGATCGCCGGGCCGCGCTCTTGGCGCATCAGGCGACCGGGCCGCGCCGCTCGGCCTCCTCGCGCAGTTCGCTCTTGAGCAGCTTGCCGATGTGGCTCCTCGGCATTTCCGCAATGTCATAAAGCGCCGCCAGCCGCTGGGTCTTGCCGAGCCGCCCATTCACCGCGGCAAGGATCGCTTGCGGATCACCCGCACCCTGTTTCAGCACCACGAACCCGACCGGTGTTTCCCCCCAGGCGCGTGACGGCACACCGACCACGGCTGCCTCGGCAACGCCCGGTTCTTTCAGCAATTCGGCCTCCAGATCGCTGGGGTAGATGTTGAAGCCGCCCGAAATGATCATGTCCTTGGCCCGGCCCACCAGTTCGACGAAGCCATCGGCATCCACCCGGCCAATATCGCCCATCCGCATCCATACCTCCCCCGTCGCGGGATCGACCCACTGCGCCTCGGCGGTCTTGTCGGGGCGGTTCTTGTAGCCGCTCATCATGGTGAGGCTGCGGCCGATGAGGTTGCCGGGCGTGCCGGGGGGCACTTCGCGGTCCTCGTCGTCGAGCACCTTGAGCTCGCTGCCCGGCGCGGGGCGGCCGACGGTGTGGAGCTTGTCGGGGAATTCGTGGGCTGCAAGCAGGCACACGACGCCGCCTTCGGTCATTGAATAGATCTCGATCAGCCCGCCCGGCATCCGCGCCAGGACCTGCCGTTTGAGGTCGGCGGAAAAGGGTGCGGAGGTACAATATTTGAGCACCAGCGAGGACAGGTCGAAGTCGTCAAATCCGGCAAAATCCATCAGCCGCTGATATTGCACCGGCACCAGCATGGTGATGGTGGTGCGATCAGATTGGGCATGGCCGAGCCAGCGCGCGCAATCGAACTTGCCCATCACCCGCACCATGCCCCCTGCCAGCAGCACCGGCAGGAAGGCGACCATGGTGGTGTTCGAATAGAGCGGGGTCGAGGCGAGCGAGCGCACCGGAAAACCGGCCTTGAGATAGCTGGTTGCAGTTGCTGCAAACTGCCGCCAGCGCATCTGGTGTGAATGCACAATGCCCTTGGGAATGCCCGTGGTGCCGCTCGAATAGATGATGTTGAAGGGGTCTTTGGGCTCCGGTGTGAAGTCCGGCGCCCGCGCTCCGGGAGGCGCCATCCATTGCTCGATGCTCTCAAGCGGCACGCGGATCAGATCGGCCATGAAATCGGGGCCAAGCTCGGCCGCCTTGGCGGCGTCGATGAACAGGTGGCGCGCGCCCGAATCGCGGGCCATGCCTCCAAGCTGTTCCGGCGAGGCGCTGGTGGTGAGCGGTGCTGCCACGCCCCCGGCGCGCACCGCCGCCAGAAACACCAGCGCATATTCGACGCTTGATTGCCCGAGGATGGCGACCGCTTGCCCGCGCGCAAGGCCCGTTTCCACCAGCCGCGCCGCCAGCCGTTCGACGAGGCCGACGAGTTCCGCCCAATAGACCTCGCGTCGTTCGTCCACCAATGCAAGATCATCGCCCCTGATCCGCGACCATTCCACCAGGATATCGGAGAAAGAGCCGAAAGGTTCGGCAAGGCGATGGGCGATCTGATCGGCATGGGGCGGGATAATCATGGCTGCGATGCATAGCCAGCGTGAGCCCGCAAGCAAAAGGATTTGGCATTCCTCCTCCACAAGTGTGATGATGGCGGGAGACGCTGAAGGGAGGAGAGGCGCGTGATCGGCACAGGCAAAGGGGCAGCGCTGCTGGCGGGCCTGCTGGCGGCGAGCGGCGCCGCCCATGCGGCAGACGAGCATGAAAGCGACACCGTGAGACGGGTTACAGTCGTGCTCGCCCATCCCGATGATGAATTGCCGATGGCTCCGGCGCTCGCGGCCTTGGCGCGGCAGGGCGCGCGGGTCGAAATTGCCTATGCGACCCAAGGCGATGCCGGGCCGGGTGTCTCGGGGATGGCGCCGGGCAAGGCGTTGGGCGAAGTGCGCCTCAAGGAAGCCTTTTGCGCGGCCGATGCGCTGGGGGTTGCCTCGGTCGCCAGCCTCGATCGCGGCGATGGCAAGCTGGGCAGCGATAGCCACCGCGAAGGCAGCGCAGCACGGCAGTTGCTCCGCGATCTTACCGGCTGGCTGGCGGAAACCGACACGATCATCACCTGGGGGCCCGATGGCGGCTATGGCCATGCCGATCACCGCATGGTGAGCGCCATCGTCACGCAAATCGCCCAGGCGCGCCCGCCCGAAACCCGGCCCAGGCTCCTCTATCTCGCCATTCCCGCAGGCCAGCTGCCGCCCGTGCCGGAAATGGCGGGCTGGGCCACTACCGATCCCGCGCTGCTGACCCAAAGCATTGCCTATACGCCGGCCGATCTCGCGGCGGCAGGCAAGGCGGCGGCATGCCATGTCACCCAGTTTGATGCCGCGAGCCGTGCCGGCATGATGCCGCTGTTTGATGCCACCATGTGGCGCGGGCGCGTCCATTTCCGCCCCGCCTTCTGAACCTGCTGTCGGGCTGCCCGCCGCTTCCGTGGAAAAGCGCTCTGCCGGCTGCGCGCAAGGTTGGGTTTGCGCACGTTTGCGCCTATATGCTCGGCATGGACGACAACAATTCGCAAACCCCGGAAAAGCGCCCCAACACCAATGAATATGGCGCGGATTCGATCAAGGTTCTGAAGGGGCTGGATGCCGTGCGCAAGCGGCCCGGCATGTATATCGGCGACACCGATGACGGCTCGGGCCTGCATCACATGGTGTTCGAGGTTTCCGACAATGCCATTGACGAGGCGCTGGCCGGGCATTGCGACCTGGTGCTGATCGAATTGAACCCCGATGGCAGCGTCAGCGTGGAGGATAACGGGCGCGGCATCCCGACCGGCATGCACCCCGAAGAAGGCGTCTCGGCTGCCGAAGTCATCATGACCCAGCTTCACGCCGGCGGGAAGTTCGAGAACACCTCGGATGACAACGCCTACAAGGTTTCGGGCGGCCTGCATGGCGTCGGCGTTTCGGTGGTGAATGCCCTTAGCGAATGGCTCGAACTCACCATCTGGCGCGATGGCAAGGAGCACTGGATGCGCTTTGAACACGGCGATGCCGTCGCGCCGCTGGTTGTCAAAGGCGCTGCGCCCAAGGTCGAGCGCAATGGGGACGCAAACGGCTTCAAGAAAGGCACCCGCGTCACCTTCAAGGCGAGCCACGACACCTTCAAGAACGTCACCGAGTTCGATTTTGACAAGCTCGAGCACCGCTACCGCGAACTGGCCTTCCTCAATTCCGGTGTGCGGATCAAGTTGCGCGACAAGCGCCACGAGGAAGTGCTGGAGCATGATCTTTACTACGAGGGCGGGATTGCCGCTTTCGTCAAATATCTCGATCGCAACAAGCAGCCCCTGATCGCCGAGCCGATCGCGGTTTCGGCGGAAAAGGACGGCATCGGCATCGATGTCGCGCTCGAATGGAACGATTCCTATTACGAGAACGTGCTCGCCTTCACCAACAACATCCCGCAGCGCGATGGCGGGACGCACCTGTCGGCGTTCCGCACCGCGCTCACCCGCACGCTCAACAATTATGCCGAGCGTTCGGGGATGCTGAAAAAGGAGAAGGTCAGCCTTTCGGGTGAGGACATGCGCGAAGGGCTGACCGCCATCGTCAGCGTCAAGCTGCCTGACCCGAAGTTTTCCAGCCAGACCAAGGACAAGCTGGTTTCTTCCGAAGTGCGCCAGCCGCTCGAATCGCTGATGGGCGAGAAGATGACCGAGTGGCTGGAAGAAAATCCCAATGAAGCGCGCGCGATCATCCAGAAGATCATCGATGCCGCCGCCGCCCGCGAAGCCGCCCGCCGCGCCCGCGAAATGAGCCGCAAGGGTGCAATGAGCGTCGCCAGCCTGCCGGGCAAGCTGGCGGATTGCCAGGAACGCGATCCGGCCAAGTCGGAACTCTTCCTCGTCGAGGGCGATTCGGCAGGCGGCAGCGCCAAGCAGGGGCGCGATCGCAAGACGCAGGCGATTTTGCCCTTGAAGGGCAAGATCCTCAATGTCGAACGCGCGCGGTTTGATCGGATCATTTCGTCCAAGGAAGTCGGCACCCTCATTCAGGCGTTGGGAACCGGCATTCGCGATGAGTTTACGCTCGATAAGCTGCGTTATCACAAGATCGTGATCATGACCGACGCCGACGTGGACGGCGCGCATATCCGCACACTCTTGCTCACCTTCTTCCACCGCCAGATGCCCGAGATCATCAAGGCCGGGCATCTCTTCATCGCCCAGCCGCCGTTGTTCAAGGTCGCCAAGGGCCGGCACGAGCAATATCTCAAGGATCAGGCGGCGCTTGATCGCTATCTCGTCGATGCCGGGCTTACAGGCCGCGTGCTCGAAACCCATGAAGGGCCCCGCTGGGGCGAGGACTTGCGGCAGATCGTGGAGGCGGCGCTGCGGCTCAAGAACCTGCTTGCCTTTGTGCCGCGCCGCTATGATCCGGCGATTATCGAACAGATGGCGCTGGCAGGCGCTTTCGCGCCCGGCCTTGCCGGCGCAGCCCTTGATGCCGCGCTTGCCCGGGCCGCCGCCCGCCTCCAGTCGGGCGATGGAGAGGCGGCATGGTCGGCCCGCGTGCGTGAGGATGGCGTGGTGCTGTTCGAACGCCTGTGGCGCGGGGTGACCGATGTGCACGAGATCGAAGCCCGCTTTCTTGCAAGCACCGAGGCAATGAAGCTCCACAGCCTCGCGGCAGGACAGGCCGAGGCCTATGAAAAGCCCGTGCGGCTGGTGCGCGGCGGCGAGGCGAGCGCCGAGGAGGCCGAGGCCGATCCCGCCCCCGTCGCCGCCGATCCGCTCGCCGGTGAGGCCGACGAACCTGCGGCCGCGCCTGTCATCAGCCAGGACGGCGCGATTACCCGGCCCACCCAGCTGCTCGATGCGATCTTTGCCGCCGGGCGCAAGGGTCTTTCGATCCAGCGTTACAAGGGCCTTGGCGAAATGAATGCCGAGCAATTGTGGGAAACCACGCTCGATCCGGAAAATCGCGCGCTGTTGCAGGTCAAGGTCGAAGATGCTGACGTGACCGACGAAATCTTCACGCGCCTGATGGGCGATGTGGTCGAACCGCGCCGCGAGTTCATTCAGGACAATGCCCTCAATGTGGCGAACCTTGATGTCTGAACTTCTATGAGCGATCAGCCCAAACGCATCGGCGATCTGCATCAGGCGAGCTTTCTGCTGATTCTCGCTGCGGTCAGCCTGATGACACTGGTGATCGTGTGGCCCTTTGCCTCGCCGCTCCTGTGGGCAGCGCTGGCCGCGATCCTGTTCCAGCCGCTTTATCAGGGGATACTGCAACGGGTCGGGGGCAAGCGCAATCTGGCGGCCAGTCTTACCCTGCTGGTGATCTTCTTTGCCGTGCTCGTGCCCGCGCTCTACATCATCTCGCTGGTGATCGAGGAGGCGGTTGCGCTCATCGCCAATCTCCAGCAGAACCCGATTGATCTCGCCGCGCTCTATCAGCGGCTCTATGCGATGCTGCCCGCGCAGGCGCAGACATTCATCGATGACAGCGGCTGGACCAACACCGCCATCGCCCAGCAGCGCCTGCAGGAATTGCTGCGCGAGAGCGGCGGCATCATCGCCAGCAGTGCCGTCTCCATCGGCGGCGGCGCGCTCAGCTTTGTGCTCTCTTTCGTGATCGGGCTTTATGTCGTCTATTTCCTGCTGCGCGACGGCGAGACGATCGGCGAGACGGTGTTGCAAAGCGTGCCGATCGAGCGCGGCATTGCCGATCGGCTGGCAGACCGGTTCCTGCGGATCGTGCGCGCGACGATCAAGGGCACCGGGCTGGTCGGGCTCATCCAGGGCACGGTGGGCGGCATCATGCTGGCGCTCGTGGGGGTGCCCTCGGCCTTCCTGCTGGGTGTGCTGATGGTGGTGCTCGCCATCATCCCGGTGGTGGGCACGGCGGTTGTCTGGGTGCCTGCCGGCGTGTGGCTCATCATTGCGGGCAGTTTCTGGCAGGGGCTGTTCGTGCTGGTTTTCGGCTTTGTCGTGCTGAGCAATATCGACAATGTGCTGCGCCCGATCTTTGTCGGCCGCGATACCGGCATTCCCGACTGGATCATCCTGATCACGACTCTGGGCGGGATCAGCCTTGCGGGCTTTTCCGGCATTGTCATCGGGCCGCTGGCGGGCGGGCTGTTCCTTGCCTGCTGGTCGATCCTGCGCGAGCAGCGCGAACGCGAGGAAGCATTTGCCGCTGCCTTGGTGTCGGGCGAAGGCTGAGCGCCGCGTGAGCACACCCGGTTTCTGGCACGTGCGCCCCGGCAGCCAGACCGAACAGGTCGGGCGGCTGGTGCTGGCCGGGCTGGTGGTGGTGTTTCTGCCCGCGCTGCCGTTTGGCACCTATCTGGTCTATCCCTTTGTCATCCTGACCACCTGGTTTCACGAGATGGGCCATGGTCTCGCCGCGCTTGGCGCCGGGCAGGATTTCCAGCAGCTGATGATCTTTGCCGATGGTTCGGGCGTCGCGCAGAGCGCGGTGGCTGCCGATGCCGGTGTGTGGGCGCGCATGGCGATCGCAGCCGGAGGCCCTCTCGGCCCAAGCATGGTGGGGGCGCTGCTGATCCTTGCCAGCGCGCGCGAGCGGTTGTGGCGGCCTGCCTTGTGGCTGATGGCGGGTGCTATCTTCACCAGCGTCATCCTCTATGTCCGCTCGGCGACAGGCTTTGCGGTGCTGCCGCTGGTGGCTGCGCTGCTGTGCCTTGTCGCCTGGCGCGGCAAGCCGGCGCTCGTGCGTTTCACGCTCCAGTTCATCGGTCTGCTCGCGGCCATGAGCATGCTGCGCGATTTCGACTATCTCTTCACCCAAGAGGCCACCATCAACGGCGAGCTCATCCTGTCCGACACCGGGCAGCTGGCCGCGCTCACCGGCCTGCCGCACTGGCTGTGGGCGGCCGCTCTTCTGGCCCTGTCGGCGGCGATGGTGGGGGCAAGCCTCAAGATCGCTCTGGCCGAAAGACGCCCCCGCCGCCCTGCCAATGTCCTGCAGTTCAAGGGCGGCAAGCGGCGTTGATGCTTGTATCAGTCGCGCCGCATCGCGGTGTGATTTACCTTTCCGCCCATGGATCTCATCGAAACCGCCGACCGCCTCGCCATTGCTGATGTGCTGGCACGCTATTGCCGGGGGATTGATCGCTGCGACGCGGCCGAGCTGGCCGCGGTCTTCACCGCTGATGCTATCCTCGATTACGGCAGCGGCGCGGCCCCGATTGCCGAGACCATCGCCGGGCTGATGCAGGGCCTCGGCGCCATGCGCCTCACCCAGCATGCCATCAGCAACACGATCTGCCGGATCGCCGGAAGCCGCGCCAAGGCCGAAACCTATTGCGTTGCCACCCATATCCTGCCCGGCCCTGATGGGACGCAGATCGAGCTGGTGGTTGGCGGACGCTATCTCGACACGCTCGTCAAGGACGA
This sequence comes from Erythrobacter sp., assembly GCA_046296155.1. Classification (GTDB taxonomy): domain Bacteria; phylum Pseudomonadota; class Alphaproteobacteria; order Sphingomonadales; family Sphingomonadaceae; genus Erythrobacter. Next base: position 238,982 of record JBKBLW010000004.1, read on the forward strand.
CGGCATCTGGCGCATCGCCGAGCGGCTCTATGTGATGGACTGGAACCGCACCCAGCCTGCCACGATGCAGATCGCGGGCGGACTGTTTGACGGGCTCCAGCGGCGCGGCGCGCGCGGCAGTGATGATCCTTCCACCGCGTGGTGGGAAGCGGGGATAACCTAGGCCGTTTGGCGTTCAAGCGGGCGCGAACGGGACAGCAAGGCTCGGGCGCGGCGCGGGCCTGCCGCACGTTCCGATCCCGTTTGATCGGAACATGCTCTAGGAGGCAACCTTCAGCGTGTTGGTGCCCGAGGACTGCGTTCCCGCCTCACCCGACAGGCCGATGAAGATCGTATCGACGATCCGTGCGAGCTTCTGCTCGTTCAGCTTGTGGCCGATGTAGATCATCGCATCGGGCAGGGTATAGGTCGAGATCATCTGGTTGATGAGCGAGAGCGCCTCGTCAATTTCCAGCCCGGCAAAGAAGCCTTCGGCCTGCGCTTCGGCAATCAGCTCGCACAGGTAGTGATCTGCCAGATCGACATATGATCGCACCCGTTCGAAATTGGCCGCGCCCATTTCGCAGATGATGGTGAAATATTCGGGGTCTGCGGCATAGCGCGCGCGGGAAATCTCGAAGCGGCGGCGGAAGAATTCATACATCTTGCGCTGCGGGGGAAGCGAAGTCGCCATGACTTCTTCCATCGCTTCCATATGCGGGGCGAGCCACAATTGGGCCACCGCATCGAACAGATCGTCATAATCGGCAAACAGCGCTTCAAACCGTGCGCGCGAGAGCCCGCTTTCAGCCATCGCCACCGAATAGGGGATCTCGCAGCCGCGCTGCTTGACCAGATCGAGCACGCGCTGCGCCATGCGCTCGCGCTCGGCTTCGCGGGCCGTCTTGGTCAGTGGCATGAGCTTTGCGTCTCCTTGGTTGCGCGCAACATAGGCCATTGAGCGCCGCCCTTAAAGAGCGGCAGGCATCTTTTTGTGCGGCGCAGCAAGGCGGTTCGTCGATCAAGCCTTCGGCGGAAGCGGGAAAAAGGCCGAGGTGCGCCGCTTGTAAGCGGCGTATTTGTCGCCCTTGGTCTTGTCGAGACCCTTCTCCAGCAAGGCCACGCCCGACCATTTCGTGAGCGTGAAGCTGAGGAAGAGCGGCCCGATGATGGTGGCCAGCGCATAGCCCCACCCGGCGCTGGCACACACCAGCCAGATGCCCCACCACGCGGCGAAATCGCCGAAGTAATTGGGATGGCGGGTATAGCGCCACAGCCCGGTATCAAGCACCTTGCCCGCGTTTGCCGGATTGGCCTTGAAGCGCGCAAGCTGCCAGTCGCCCACCCATTCGAAGAAAATGCCGATCGCGTAGATCGCCACCCCGAAATAGGCGAGGCCGGTGATCGGCGCCGGCGCGCTGCTGGCGAGAATGCCGACCTGCGCCGGGCTGGACACCATGAACAGCAGCACCGCCTGCATCAGCCAGACCTTGGTGAGCGCGGCCTGAGCAAAGCGCCCGGCCTCGCGGTCCTTCTTGAGAATCAGCTTATAGCGCTTGTCCTCGCCCTCGTGGCGCCAGCGGCGAATGAGGTAAATGCCGAGCCGGAAGCCCCAGGCTGCGGTCATCACCATCAGCAGCGTCGCCAGCGCGCCTGGCCGGGAAAGCTGAAGCCAGCTCACCACGGCCAGCACGCCCATCCCGGCGCCCCAGAAGGCATCAATGAAGCTCACATCATTGATCGCCACGCTGATCGCCCACTGGATCAGCACCAGCGCCAGCAGGATCGCGGCGTTCAGGGCAAGGCCTTCAAACATCATTGCGCCCTGCAATAATGTCACGCGCCTGCTGTTCAAGCACCTTGAAGCGCTCGTAATCGGGCAGCTTGGAACGGAACCATTCGGCGATTGTGAGCAAGTCCTCGCCATAATTGCCGGTGGGCATCAGCGGCGGGCCAAAGCTGAGGATCATGCGCGCATTGTCGGCAAAGGCCGGAACAATCGGCACATTGGCCGCACGGGCGATGTGGTAAAACCCTGATTTCCACTTGCCATCGCTCTTGCGGGTGCCTTCGCAGGCGATCACCAGCGCCAGTTCGTCGCGCATGGCGAATTCGGCGGCGATCTGCTCGGTCGCATTGGCGCTTTTGCGGCGATCCACCGGGATACCGCCCATATCGAGCATGAAATTGCGCATGATCCCCTGAAACAGCGTGTGCTTGCCCATGAAGTTGGGGCGGATGCCTTCTTCGTGGGTGGCGCCGGTGAAGAACACGAAATCCCAGTTCGACGTATGCGGGGCGCCCGCGATCACATATTTCTTCAGATGCTTGGGCAGGCCGCCATCGATCTTCCAGCCCTTGAGGTGATAGATCGCAAGAATGATGCGCCGCACGATGCGCGACAGCAGCGTGGGCTTGCGGGTGTGGTTTTGCGGCAATGTATGGGTCCTCTCTCGCGCCTATGTCTTCCCGCAACCGGGGAAGTTACGCAAGGGAAAGTGTGGCGGTTTCAGTCAGGCGCCTTCAGCGTCTTGGCGGAATTTCCTGCCTTCGAAGAACGCGCGGAAGACTGTGCGAACCTTCGCATCGGTTAAGGTGCCGCGTGGCCCCCAGAACCGACGGCGCGCGCCCTGCCGGATCGATCCAGTCGCCGGTTGTCAGCGGCTGGCGGAACCACCAACCGGGGCATTTGGCAGTGACAATCCTGTAATCATCGTCCCGTTTGGTGCGGATAGTGTGCTGTTCGCTCGCCTTTAGCTCGATCACTTCACCCGGAGGGATCGCCGCGAGCGCCGAGAGGGCCTCTGCAAGTTCAGACGAATTGCCAATTGCGACCACCTCAGCGCCGGGCAAGTGCAGTGCCATGGCTCACATCCTGAACACGCCAAAGCGGGGCGCCTCCGCAATCGGAGCCTCGAGGCAGGCCGCCAGCGCCAGCCCCAGCACGTCGCGGGTCTGCACCGGGTCCACCACGCCGTCGTCCCACAGGCGGGCGGTGGCGTAGTAGGGGTTGCCTTCGTCCTCGTATTTCTGGCGGATGGGGGCCTTGAAGGCCTCGGCCTCATCAGGCGTCCAGCTGTCAGCGTCGCGGTGGACTGTCGCCAGCACCGCCGCCGCCTGCTCGCCGCCCATTACGCTGATCCTCGCATTGGGCCAGGTGAACAGGAAGCGCGGGGAATAGGCCCGCCCGCACATCCCGTAATTGCCCGCGCCAAAGCTGCCGCCGATGACCACGGTGAGTTTGGGCACGGTGGCGGTGGCAACCGCCGTCACCAGCTTTGCACCATGCTTGGCGATGCCTTCGGCCTCATACTTCCCGCCGACCATGAAGCCGGAGATGTTCTGGAGGAACAAGAGCGGAATACGGCGCTGGCAGGCCAGTTCGATGAAATGCGCGCCCTTCTGCGCGCTTTCCGAAAACAGCACGCCATTGTTGGCAAGGATCGCGACGGGCATCCCCCAGATATGGGCAAAGCCGCACACCAGCGTTGTGCCGTAATGCGCCTTGAACTCGTGGAACTCGGATGCGTCCACCAGCCGCGCGATCACTTCCTTGACGTCATAGGGCGCGCGCACATCCTCGGGGACGAGGGCGTAGAGGTCTTCCGCATCGAACTTGGGCGGGCGCGGGTCGCGTCGCGCCACGTCCTTGGCCGCGCCGGTATTGGCGCCGAGGTGCGAGACAATATCGCGCACGATGGTGAGCGCGTGTGCGTCATTTTCGGCGAGGTGATCGACCACGCCCGATTTTCTGGCGTGCAGATCGCCGCCGCCAAGGTCTTCGGCGCTGATTTCCTCGCCCGTTGCGGCCTTCACCAAGGGCGGGCCGGCGAGGAAGATCGTGCCCTGATTTCGCACGATCACGGTTTCATCCGACATGGCGGGAACGTAAGCGCCCCCGGCGGTGCAACTGCCCATGACGCAGGCGATCTGGGGGATGCCAGCTGCGCTCATGTTCGCCTGATTGAAGAAGATCCGCCCGAAATGGTCGCGATCCGGGAAAACCTCGGCCTGATGCGGTAGGTTCGCGCCGCCGGAGTCCACCAGGTAGATGCAGGGCAGGCGGTTTTCTGCCGCAATCTCCTGCGCGCGCAGGTGCTTCTTGACCGTCATCGGGTAATAGGTGCCGCCCTTCACGGTGGCATCGTTGCACACGATCATGCACTGGCGGCCCGAGACGCGGCCAATGCCGGTGATGATCGAGGCGCCATTCACATCGCCCTCATACATCCCGTGGGCAGCCAGCTGCCCGATCTCAAGGAAGGGCGAGCCCGGATCGAGCAGCCGCTCGACCCGCTCGCGGGGGAGCAGCTTGCCGCGGCTCACATGCCGCGCGCGGTGCTTTTCCGGCCCGCCCAGCGCGGCCTCGGCGACCCGGGCGCGCAGTTCCTGGGCGAGAGCCTGGTTATGCGCGAAGCGGGCCTTGGCCTCAGGGCTTGTCCGGTCGAGCTTGGTGGTGAGGGTGGGGGCGGTCATGGCCTTACCCCGCCGCCCCGATCAGCTCGCGCCCGATCAGCATCCGGCGGATCTCGTTCGTGCCTGCGCCAATATCCAGCAGCTTGGCATCGCGCATATAGCGCTCCACCGGCCAGTCGGTGGTGTAGCCCGCCCCGCCCAGCGCCTGAACGCTTTCCGCTGCCACCTTGAAGGCGTTTTCGCTCGCCAGCAGAATCACCCCCGCCGCATCAAACCGCGTCGTCTGCCCAGCGTCGCACGCCTTGGCCACCGCATAGGTGTAGGCGCGCGCCGATTGCAGCGCGACATACATGTCGGCGACCTTCGCCTGCATCAGCTGGAAGGAGCCGATGGGTTTGCCGAACTGCTTTCTTTCGCGCAGGTAGGGGATGACGCAATCGAGGCATGCCTGCATGATGCCAAGCTGCAATCCGGCGAGCACCACGCGTTCATAATCCAGCCCGCTCATCAGCACGCCGACGCCGCCATTGACGGGGCCCATGACGCGGTCTTCAGGGATGAAGCAGTCGGTGAAGACGAGTTCGGCGGTGGGCGAGCCTTTCATGCCGACCTTGCTGATCTTCTGACCGATGGAAAAGCCTTCATCGCCCTTTTCGATCAGGAAGGCGGTGATCCCGCGGCTGCCCGCGCTGCCATCGGTCTTGGCATAGACCACCAGCGTATCGGCCTCAGGCGCGTTGGTGATCCAGAACTTGGTGCCGTTGAGCACGTATCCGCCCTGCACGGCGTCGGCCTTCAATTTCATCGAGACGACATCGCTGCCCGCCCCGGCCTCGGACATGGCGAGGCTGCCGACATGCTCGCCCGAGATCAGCTTGGGGAGATATTTCGCCTTCTGCTCGTCATTCCCCCAGCGGCGGATCTGGTTCAAACAGAGGTTGGAATGCGCGCCGTAGGAAAGGCCCACGCTGGCGCTCGCCCGCGACACTTCCTCCACCGCGATCACGTGTTCAAGATAGCCGAGGCCCAGCCCGCCCCATTCTTCCTCCACAGTGATGCCGTGCAGGCCCAGCGCCCCCATCGGTTGCCACAATTCGCGCGGGAAGCGGTCCTCGCGGTCGGTGCGCTCGGCCAAGGGTGCGATCTGCTCGTCCGCAAACCGCGCTGTCGTGGCGCGGATCATTGCGGCGGCCTCGCCAAGCTGGAAGTCGAAATCGGGGGTGGCGCGCATTTTATGTCCTGCGAGTGAAATGATTGTTCTGGCTGCAGCGCATAGCAAGGCCTTGCCCAAAGGCCAATCGGGCAGAAGTGGCGCTGGCTCGGGAACCGCGCTAATCACCCCTGACATGATGATGAGCCCGCCTTTGCTCCGATTTGATGGGGTAATCTGCCGTTTTGGCGCGGTTACTGCGGTTGGCGGCGTGTCGTGCGATATCGCGGCGGGCAGCTTTGTCGCGCTGGTGGGGGCCTCGGGCTCGGGCAAATCGACCTTGCTCAAGACCGTGAACACACTCGTCGTGCCGACGGCGGGTCGCGTGCTGTTCGGGGGCGAGGACGTGGCAAGCCTCAAGCCCGCCACCCTGCGCCGCCGGGTCGGCTATGTGTTCCAGTCCATCGGGCTGTTCCCGCATTTTTCGGTAGCCGAGAACATCGCCATCGGCCCGCGCCTTACCGGCGAAAAGCTGGCGGGCGAACGGATTGCCGAATTGCTGGCGCTGGTGGAGCTCGACCCGGCCCTCGCCAGCCGGATGCCCGATGCGCTTTCCGGCGGCCAGCGCCAGCGGGTGGGTGTCGCGCGCGCGTTGGCAGGCGGGGCGCAGCTGCTATTGATGGACGAGCCCTTCGGCGCGCTCGATCCCGTCACCCGCGACGCGCTGGGGCGCAAGGTGCGCGAACTTCACGAGGCGCTCGGCCTCACCACCATGATGGTGACCCACGACATGGCCGAAGCCCTGCTGCTGGCCGATCGCGTGCTGGTGATGGATGCAGGGGTTTTGGTGGCCGATGAAACCCCGCGCGCGCTGCTGGCGGGTGCAGGCGGTGCGGTGGCACAGCGCCTCGTCAGCGTCCCGCGCGAGCAGGCCGAACGGCTGGCGGCGATGGAGCGCGAAGGGTGAGCGCCATCTGGGAGATTCTCCCCGGCCTTGGCAGCAAGCTTGCCGCCCATGTGGTGCTGTCAGCGAGCGCCATCGGGCTTGCGCTCCTGATCGCCTTGCCGCTGGCGGTGTGGGCGGGGCGCTCGAAGGTGGTGGCGCGGCTCGCGCTCAGCCTCGCCAGCCTCGTCCAGACGATCCCCGCGCTGGCCCTGCTGGCGCTGTTCTTCCCGCTGCTCTTGAGTTTGCGCGCCGTGTTCGGGGCGGGCCTGCCGACATTGGGCTTTCTGCCTGCGCTCATGGCGCTCACGCTCTATGCGCTGCTGCCGATCCTCAGGAACGCGGTGACAGCGCAGGCCCATCTCGATCCCGGCGTGCTGGAAGCCGCTGACGGCGTCGGCATGACCCGGTGGCAGAAATTGACGCTGGTCGAAGCGCCCTTGTCCGCGCCCTTCATCATGGCCGGCATCCGCACCGCATCGGTGTGGACAATCGGCGCGGCCACGCTGGCGACGACCATCGGCCAGCCGAGCCTTGGCGATCCGATCTTTGCCGGCCTGCAAACCCAGAACTGGGCGCTGGTGCTCGCCGGGTGCCTTGTCAGCGCGGGCCTGGCGCTGGCGGCCGACTGGCTCTTGTGGTGGATCGAGCGCGGGATTGATGAGCGCAGGCGCTGGAAATGGGCAAGCGCGCTCATGGTGGTGGCGGCAGGCGTGGCGGCTGCGCTGCTGTCGCAACCGGGCAGCGATGAGCGCCGCATCATCATCGCCTCCAAGCAATTCTCCGAGCAATATATCCTTGCCCAGCTGATTGGCGCCCGGCTGGAAGCGGCCGGATACGCAGTGGAATATCGCGACGGGCTGGGCAGCGCCGTGGTGCATTCGGCGGTGGCCTCGTCCAATGTCGATATCGCGATTGATTACACCGGCACGATCTGGGCCAATTTCATGAAGCGCACTGATAATCCCGGGCGCGAGGCGATGTACCGGACGATTGCAGACTGGGAAGCGCGCGAGAACGGCGTGAAAGTGCTGGGCAGGTTGGGGTTCGAAAATGCCTATGCCTTCGCCATGCGCGCGGATCGGGCGCGCGCATTGGGTGTGACCAGTCTCGCCGATCTCGCCGCCGCCGCCCCCCGCCTGACAGTGGGTGGGGACCCTGAGTTTTTCGAGCGGCCCGAATGGTTTGCGGTGCGCGATGCCTATGGGCTCAGATTCGCGCGCAGCCGCAATTTCGCGCCGACCTTCATGTATAATGCGCTGCAATCGGGCGAGGCGGACGTGATCAGCGCCTATACCTCGGATGGGCGAATCGCGGCGGATAAGCTGGTGGTGCTGGCTGATCCCAAGGAGGCGCTGCCGAGTTATGACGCGCTGCTGCTGCTCAGCCCGCGCATGGCGGGCGATGCGGGGGTGCGCGGGGCGCTGGAGCCGCTGATTGGCGCGATCAGCGTTGCGGCGATGCGCGAGGCCAACCTTGCGGTTGACCGCGAGGATGGCGCCAAGCTCACGCCCCGCCAAGCGGCGGCGGCATTGGCGAAAAAAGCCGGATTATAGCTCTGGGCCCACTCCCAACCCCTTCGGCAAGCGGGGGGAGGACAACGTGTGCGACCCCGCCGAAGGCCGGCATGGCCGCCCAAGAGATCAGTCGCCCGCCCGCAGCGATGCTGTCTTTGGCAGGCTGAGCGAGGATAGGGCCCGCGCCGGAGGGCGTCCCTCGATCAAGACGCTTTTTTCCACTCCTGCGTACGACACAGCGGGCCAAAGCAGCCTTTGACTTCGAGCGCCTCCGCACTCTTCCGGCGCACTTCCGAGGTGTAGGTGCGCCCGCTTTTGGGATCATAGATCTCGCCGCGCCACACATCCTTGTCAGGGGTCAGGCTGCTGAGGATGGTGAGGCCGAGAATGCGCCGTTCACGCTTGGCCGGATCGGCGTTGTTGACATCGCGCTGGTCCTTGCCGCCCGCAGGCAGCACGAGAAAGCGTTCGAGCGTGCCGCACAGCGCTCCTTTGGTCTTGGGGCCGCAGGGCTTGATCGCGACCACGGCGTCTTGCTCCTGCGTGACCCAGCGGCCCGCAATCGCATCGGCGGCCTGCACCGGAGCGGCGGCCAGCAGCACGGCGGCGGCACTCATCGCGAAACGCATCATTCAAATCCCACTCCGATTGGCCAGCGCCTGCCGGTGAGGCCCAGCACCTTGAACAGCAACCCCATCTGATCATCATCCACCAGACGATCATATTGGCGTTTGAGCTTGGCCGCATCAGCAGGGTTGCGCCTTGTCAAGGCTTCAAGCCGCGTGTCGATCCCCAGCTGGCGCAGCCAGTCGCCTTGCGTGGCCAGCCCCATGACTTGCGCGCCATAGCGCACCGCCACCGCCTGGAGCAGTTCAAAATCGACATGGGCGGTGAGATCCGCCTCGCCCGGAAACTTGAGCGGATCGACTTTGGTGTGCGCCTTTAAGGCTTGCAAGGTCGAACCTGCGCTGAGTTCGCGCGCCCCATAATCGATGATCAGCGCCGCTCCCCCCTGCTCTTTCAGGCGCAGTGCAATCTCGGCCACCACGGCAATACTTGCGCGGCTGGTTTCGATCAGCGTGCCCTGCGGCGCCTTGCGCCAGCTTGGAGGCACCAAATGATCCACCGGGGCATCGCCAACCACATAGACAAGTTCATCACCCTTGAGCCCGACCATCCTTTCGCGCCAGCCCTCGGCGCTGCGTACCAGCTGCTGGATCGGCAGCGCATCAAGGAATTCATTGGCGACGATCAGCAGCGGCGCGTCGGTCGGCAGGGTCGAGAGATCGTGGTGGTGCTGGCAATCGGGGAAGGCGGCCGCTTGCAGCGCGCGCAGCGCGGGCGAGGTCTCGACAAAGTGGACCTTGGGAGCAAAGCCATAGCGCGCTGCCGCGCCCAGCGCATCCTTGGCCAGCGTGCCGCGCCCCGGCCCCAGCTCGACATAGTGGATATGCTTGCGGCCGCCCATGCGGAGCCACAGGTCCGCCAGCCACAGGCCGACGAGTTCGCCGAACATCTGGCTGACTTCGGGCGCGGTGATGAAATCGCCTTCCGCCCCGAGCGGATCGCGGGTGGTGTAATAGCGCGCGTTGCTCTCGGCCATGAAGTGGGCAAGGCTGATCGGCCCGGTCTCGCGGATGAGACGGCGCAGGCTTGCGGCCAGATCGGCGGGCGGGGCGGCGACGGGATCGGCGGGCGGGGTGGGTGGCGCAGCAGTGGCGGCCTCGGCTTCTGCCGGCTTTGCGGCGGCGCGCCGCGCTGCCTCCTCGGCCTGTGCCAGGGCCAGGGCCTGCGCCTCTGCTTCGGCAGCGGCTCTCGCGGCTGCGGCCTCAGCCTCGGCAGCTTCACGGCGCGCCTTTTCTTCGGCCTCAAGCCGTGCCTGTTCGGCTGCGGCCTTGGCCTTGGCGCGGGCTTCGGCTTGCGCCTTTGCTTCCGCTGCGGCGCGCTCTTCCGCTTCGGCGCGGGCCTTGGCTTCCGCCTCGGCGCGGGCTCTCGCTGCGGCCTCGGCCTGCGCCTTCGCTTCCGCCTGCGCCTTGGCTTGCCGTGCTTGCTCGGCGCGGGCGCGTTCGTCCGCCCTGCGCCGCTCCGCGGCCTCTCGCGAAGCGCGAGCTTCGGTTTCGGCTTCGGCTTCGGTGGCGCTTTGGGCCGCCTTGCGCGCGGGGCGCGGCCTCGCAGGCTCGATCAGGCGCAATCCGGCCGGGCGCCACTCGCGCCGGGCGCCCCGCGCTACGCCGTCTTCGTCACCCCGCTCGCCAGCATCGGGCGCCTCAGCGCGTAGCCTGCGACAATCAAGCCAGCCAGTATCACGGGTATCGTCAGCCATTGGCCCATTGATAGCCCGGTCCGCATCGCAAAGTCAGCCAGTTGTGCATCGGGCTCGCGAAAAAATTCATTGATGAAGCGGGCCAGCCCGATTCCGGTGGTAAAGACGCCTGCGAGCAGGCCGGGACGATAGCGCGCCCGGGTCTTCCAGAACAACAGCAGCATGACAATCAGCAGCGCCAGCCCTTCGAGCCCTGCCTGGTAGAGCTGGCTGGGATGGCGCGGCAGGGCGGCCGGATCGCTCGGGAAGACCATCGCCCACGGCACGTCGGCGGCGCGGCCGTAAAGCTCGCCATTGATGAAATTGGCAAGCCGCCCAAGCAGCATTCCCAGCGGCACGCCGACGCTCACATAATCAACCACCCGGATGAAGTTCAGCTTCCCGCGCCACGAAACATAGGCCATCGCCAATGTCACGCCGATCAGACCTCCGTGGAAGCTCATCCCGCCATCCCACACCCGCAACAACTGCCAGCGGATCGGCCCCTCGGCCGAAAAATCGGTGAAAGCGCTCGGAATGCCGGTTTCGCCGCCGGTGTAGAAGGCGGCATAGCCCAGCCTGCCGCCGATGATGACGCCCAGTGTGCAATAGAAGAACAGGTCTTCGGCATGGCGCTGCGCCATCGGTGCGCCGGGTTCACGCAGCGCCCGGCTGGTGTGCCAATAGGCAAAGATCACGCCGATCAGATAGGCCAGCGAATAATAGCGCAGGGTGAAAAACCCCAGATCAATGCCGGGTTTCAGTCCCAGATCGGCCCACTGGATCGGATCGGCCGCAGCGGTTGCAGCAAGTAGTGACAGCAAGGGGCGAACCTCTTAATGGTGATAGGCATGCCATATCGATAAGCCTGTTGAGGCTCGGGCGCGGGCGCATTCTTGGCACAGCGCGCCCCACGAGGAAAGGGCCTTGGGGCAAGAGGCAGGGGCGGTCGATGGGCCATGGGATTGGGGAGCGGCGCGCCACTGGGTGCGGTGCTCCTCGGGATTGATAAGAAGAGAGGAGAATGCCGCATGCCCACCCCGCTGGACATGGCGCTTGACGCGATCATCACCGAACTCACCAAGCCGGGAATGCCCTTTGCCACCGTGCCGTTCGAGCGCGGCGGCGTGGAAATGCCCGCCTTTGCCGCCGCCCCCCCCTCGCTGGCGCATTACTTCGCCCATTTCTGCAACGAGCACAAGGATGTGCCCTTCCTTGTTGATGGCGATGTCCGCCTGACTTTCGGGCAGACCTATGCTGCTGCTTGCTGTGTGGCGGAAAGCCTCGTGAAGGATCACGGCGTCCAGAAGGGCGACCGCATCGGCCTTGCGGCGCGCAATTCGGCCAACTGGATGATCGCCTACATGGGCATCGTCATGGCCGGCGGCTGCGCGACGCTGCTCAATGGTTTCTGGTCGGGTGATGAACTGGCTTACGGCATTGATCTGGCGGAATGCACTCTCGTGCTCGCCGATGCAGGCCGCGCCGCGCGGCTCGAAGGCCATGCGCACAATGCCAAGGTGGTGCTGTTCGAACATGGCAATGCGCCCTCGGAAGGCCTGGCCAATGTGTGGCGCGCGCCGGGTGCGGAAGGCCCGGTGGCCCTCGCGCTGCTGGCCGAAATCGGCCCGGATGATCTCGCCACGATCCTGTTCACTTCGGGTTCGACGGGCAAGTCCAAGGGCGCCTGGTCCGATCACCGCGGCGTGGTGCATGGGGTCATGAGCTATGTCAGCCAGTCGGCCATGGCCAAGATCCTGCTCGAAAAGCAGGGCGAGGATCTGTCGGCCCAGCCTTGCGCGCTGGTGGCCGTGCCGCTGTTCCATGTGACGGGCGAAGTGCCGCTGTTCCTGCAAAGCTTCGCGATTGCGCGCAAGCTGGTGCTGATGCCCAAGTGGGATGCCACCCACGCGCTGCAATTGATGCAGGATGAAAAGGTCACCTATTTCGTCGGCGTGCCGCTGATGAGCTATGAGATCGCGAGCCATCCTGACCTTGCCAAATATGACATTTCGGCCTGCAAGAGCTTTGCCGCAGGCGGCGCGCCGCGCCCGGTGGAGCATGTCAGCAAGATCAAGCAGGCCTTTCCGCAAGGCTTCCCGCTTCTGGGCTATGGCCTTACCGAAACCAATGCGGTGGGCTGCGGCAATTTCAACGAGAACTATCTCGCCAAGCCCGGTTCGACCGGCAAGGCGAGCCAGCCGATGGTTGACCTGCGCATTCTTGACGAGGCCGGCAATGAATTGCAGCAGGGCCAGGTCGGCGAGGTCTGCATCCGCTCGGTTGCCAATTTCCGCGGCTACTGGAAGAACGAGGAGGCCACCAGGGCCGCCTTTACCGCGACGCAATTCTTCCGCACCGGCGATCTCGGCTATCTCGACGAGGATGGCTACCTGTTCATCGTCGATCGCAAGAAGGACATCATCATTCGCGGCGGCGAGAATATCTCCTGCATCGAGGTGGAAGATGCGATCTACGCGCATGATGATATCGCCGAATGTTCGGTGTTCGGCCTGCCCGATGAACGCTTTGGCGAAGTGCCCGCCGCGGTGTTCAACCTCAAGGAAGGCCGCCCACCGATGAGCAAGGCGCAATTGCGCGAGTTCCTGCTGGCGCGCATCGCCCCCTTCAAGGTGCCCCTGGAAGAGCATATCTGGATTGCCGATGAAAGCCTGCCACGCCTTGGCACCCAGAAGATCGACAAGCGCGCCGTGCGCCAGCAATTTGCTGGCGAACTGGTGGCTGCCTGATCCGCTGACATATCGCCTCACCATCAGGCCGGGATGCGCCAGGGTTGGCGCGGGGGATGTCCCCGCGTGAACGTGAAGCGCATCTCGGGCCAGCGCGCCATTCTCAACCGGCGGATGCTGAGTGAGGAAATCACCGCGCTGGCGCTTGCCGGCGGCGCGGGCGCGCGCGGCGCGGTGCTCGAAGCGCTGCGCCGCGCGCTCGATCAGGGGCGCGAGGAACTCGCGCGGCGGCTCGCCGAAGCGCCCTCGGCCGGGCACGAATGCGTCGGCGGCCATTCCTTCCTGGTCGATCAGATCATCCGCGTGATCCATGATTACGTAACGACCCATCTCTATCCTGCCTCCAACCGCACCGCTGCCGAACGCCTCGCGGTGCTGGCGGTGGGGGGTTATGGCCGCGCCGAGATGGCGCCCCATTCGGATGTCGACATTGCCTTCATCACCCCGATGAAGCGTTCGCCCTGGTGCGAGCAGGTGATCGAGGCGATGCTTTACCTGCTGTGGGACCTGGGCCTCAAGGTGGGCCATTCGAGCCGCACGGTCGCCGACACCATGCGGCTGGCGAAGGAAGACCTCACCATTCGCACCGCGCTGCTCGAAGGACGATTGGTGTGGGGCGACACCGCGCTATACGAAGAACTGCGCAGCCGCTTCTGGGCCGAAGTGGCACGTGGCAGCGAACGGCAATTCCTTACCCAGAAGCTCGAGGAGCGCGATGCCCGGCACAAGCGGATGGGCGATTCGCGCTATGTGGTCGAACCCAATGTCAAGGACGGCAAGGGCGGCCTGCGCGATCTGCAAACGCTCTACTGGATCGGCAAATACATGCACCGCGTGGAAACCGCCTCGCAGCTGGTCGATGTCGGGCTGTTCACGCCGGCTGAATACAGGAGTTTCCGCCGCGCCGAAGGCTTTCTGATGGCGGTGCGCTGCCACATGCACATCATCACGGGCCGCGCCGAGGACCGGCTGACCTTCGATCTCCAGCGGCAGGTTGCCGAAGCCATGCAATTCGCTGACCGCCCCGGCAAAAGCGCGGTCGAGCGGTTCATGCAGTATTATTTCCTGCAAGCCAAACGCGTGGGCAGCCTGTCGGGCGTATTCCTCTCTGCGCTCGATGCCGAATTTGCCAAGAAGCGCACGCGTTCGGGCTTCTTTGCCGGTTGGAAGTCCAGGCCCCGGATGCTCAAGGGCTATGTCATCGAGGGCGGCCGCATTCGCGCGCCGGGCGATGACTGGTTCGCCGCCGATCCGGTGCGCCTGATCGAGGTGTTCCAGCTCGCCGAGGCCGAGGGGCTGGAAATCCATCCCCAGACGATGCGGCAGGCCGATCGCGATGCCAGGCTGATCACCGGCGAGGTGCGGCGCGACAAGCGCGCCAACGCGCTGTTTCTTGATCTGCTGTGCGGTCGCAAGGATCCCGAAACCGTGCTGCGCTGGATGAACGAGACAGGCGTGTTCGGCCGCTTCGTGCCCGATTTCGGCCGGGTCAACGCGCAGATGCAGTTCGACATGTATCACCACTACACTGTCGATGAACACACCATCCGCGCGATTGGCCTGCTCAGCCAGATCGAGCGCGGGTTGCTCAAGAAAGATCACCCGCGGGCAACCCGGCTCATTCACCAGATCGCCTCGCGCCGCGCGCTGTTCGTGGCGGTGCTGTTGCACGATATCGCCAAGGGGCGCGGCGGGGATCACTCGATCCTTGGCGCCGAGCTCGCCGGGCGCCTCGGGCCGCGCCTCGGGCTTGATGAGAAGGAAACCGAGCTGGCCTCCTGGCTGGTGCTGCACCACCTGCTGATGAGCCGCACCGCGCAAAAGCGCGATCTCACCGATCCCAAGACGATCGAGGATTTCGTCGGCAAGGTGCAGAGCCTTGAACGTCTTCGCAATCTGGCGATCCTTACTGCGGTTGATATCCGCGCAGTCGGGCCGGGCACGTGGAACAGCTGGAAGGGCCAGCTCCTGGGCGAGCTTTATGATGCCGCCGAAGAGCGCCTCAGGCTTGGCCACATGCGGCAGGGACGCGGTGCCAAGGTGGCTGCCAAAAAGGCCCGCGTCGCCGAATTGCTGGGCGATAAGGCGCACCTGGTGGACGATGTCGGCGCGCTGCTGCGCGATGCCTACTGGATTGCCGAGCCGGAGGACATCATCGCCAGCAATCTTGCCCAATATGCCGCCAGCCAGGGCGCTGGCGAGCAGCTCTCGATCGCTTGCGCGCTTGATGAAGTGCGCGGCGCCACGCGCGTGAGCGTGATCGCGGCCGACCATCCCGGGCTGTTCTACCGCATGGCGGGCGGCATCCACCTCGCCGGTGCCAACATCATTGATGCGCGCATTCACACTGCCACCAATGGCTATGCCTTCGACAATTTCCTCGTGCAGGACCAGCATGGCCAGCCGTTCCGCGAAGCCCAGCAGATGGCGCGCATCGAGCAGGGCATCCGCAACGCGCTGCTCGCCAAAGTGGAACTGGTGCCCAAACTCGCCGCCCGCCCGCTCGCCCATTCACGGGCCAAGGCATTCGATGTCGCCCCGCGGGTGACTTTCGACAACGAAGCCTCGGGCCGCTTTACTGTCATTGAAGTGACAGCGCGCGACCGCGCGGCACTGCTGAACCGGCTCGCCTATGCGCTGTTCAAGGCCAACCTGATTGTCCATTCGGCACATATCACCGCCTATGGCGAAAGCGCAGCAGATACCTTCTATGTAACCGATCTGACCGGCTCCAAGGTCAAGGCGGCGGAACGCCTTGCCGAAATCGAGGCGGCCCTGCTCGAAGCCGCCAGCGACCAGCGCCAGCGCGAAGTTGAAACAATTTAGCAACAGTCCGCCAAAAACAGGCGATTGGTTTCCGTTACGTCACATTGCATTTCGCAAACGCAACGCTAGTGGAGCGCGTTGTTCAATAGGGAGAGCTAGCATGAACACCCCCGCAAATCTGCGGCGCATCCTTGCGCTCGCGCTCGCCACCACCGCGTTTGTTCCCGTCGCGGCGCAGGCGCAGGACGCCGGAGTCGAAACCACCCAGGAGCGCGGCAGCGTGCTCGACACCATCGGTGACATCATCGTCACCGGTACCAAGACCAAGAACCCCGAAAACGTGCAGGACGTGCCGCTGGCCGTCACCGCTTTCGGCGAGCAGACGCTCGAAGCCTTCAAGATCCGCGACATCCAGGGGCTCTCGTTCCAGGCACCCAATGTCAGCCTCGATCAGGTCGGCACCAGCCGCGGCACCGCGAATTTCACCGTGCGCGGCATCGGCATCAACTCCTCGATCCCCTCGATTGACCCGACTGTCGGCGTGTTCGTCGACGGCGTGTTCCTCGGCGTGAACGGCGGCGTCGTGTTCGACCTGTTCGATCTTTCGAGCGTGGAAATCCTGCGCGGCCCGCAAGGCGTGCTGTTCGGCCGCAACGTGACCGGCGGCGCGGTTGTCATCAACACCGGCAACCCGACCGAAGATTTCCGCGGCAAGTTCCGCGCAGCGGTTGATGGCCCGATTGATTCGGGCCGCGGCGGCGCCAACTACACTGTCAGCGGTGTGGTTTCGGGCCCGATCGTCGAAGACAAGCTGCTGTTCAAGATCGGCGCCTATTACAACAAGGACGAAGGCTATTTCCGCAACCTGTTCGATGGTTCGAACCATGGCGCGGCAGAAACCAAGATCCTGCGCGGCGCACTTGAGGGCCGCTTCGGCGATCTGACCCTGCGCGGCAAGCTCGACTATTTCACCAGCGAAGGCGATGGCCCCTCGGCCCAGAACCGCGCCTTCTTTGATCGCCGTTCGTTCGATTTCTCGATTGATGAGCCGGGCTTCTATTCGAACGAGATCTGGACGGGCTCGCTCACCGCGACGCTCAATATCGGCCCCGGCACGCTCACCAACATCACCGGCTGGCGCAAGTTCGACAGCCGCACGCGCGGTGATATTGATGCAACCCCGCTGTTCCTGTTCCACTCGAATTCGGCAACCGCGCAGGAGCAGTGGTCGAACGAACTGCGCTACGCGATTTCGGGCGACCGTTATGACCTCGTGTTCGGCGGGTTCTACTTCAACCAGAACCTTGCCTATGACGAATCGCGCGAACTGCGCCGTGATCTTCCCCCGGCTGTGCGTCCCCCGCAGTTCTTCGGTGGCGGCCGTCAGGAGCATGAAGTGCTCGGCCTGTTCGCCAATCTCAACTACAAGCTGACCGACTCGCTCACCGTGCTTGCCGGGATCCGCTGGAACCAGGAAACCAAGGATGCAGGGGTGACTTTCATCACTCCGCGCGCGCCCTGTTCGGTGCTCAACAACACCTGTCCGACCGGCACTGCCCCGTTCCGTCCGGGCGTGGAGACCAACGGCTTTACCGACGATGTGAAGTTTGAAAACCTCTCGCCCAAGCTCGGCCTCCAGTATGAGTTTGCCGACAGCCAGATCTATGGTCACTGGAGCCGCGGCTTCCGTTCGGGCGGGTACAACTTCCGCATCACCAACGTGGCGGTGTTCAACCGCGCCTTCGAGCAGACCGGCGCGCTCGGCTTTGATGAAGAGCAGGTCGACAGCTTCGAAATCGGCGGCAAGTTCCAGACCGCTGATCGCTCGCTGACGCTCAACGTGGCAGCCTATGTCACCAAGATCGGCAATATGCAGCGTGAAGTGAACCTCGCCGATCCGGGCGCAGGCGTGGTGCAGAACATCCTCAACACGGCTGATGCCACGATCAAGGGCTTCGAAGCCGAAGCGCGCATGCGCGTATCGCCTTCGCTGGTGTTCACCGCCAACCTTGGCCTGATCGATGCAAACTATGACAAGGTCCTGTTCGACATCTCTGGCGATGGCCGGGTCGATGAAAAGGACCTCGCGCTGGCGATCCCGCGGGTGGTGCCCTACACCGTCGGCGCGGGCCTGATCCACGAATTGAACGTGGGCCGCAGCCAGTTCCTGACCCGCGTGAACTACCAGTATCGCGACAGGGCGGCCTATACCGATGACAATTTCGGCTGGCTCAACGACCTGTCGATGCTGGAGGCCAACATCACCTGGGTGACCCCGGTGCCGGGCCTCTCGCTCTCGCTCTATGGCCGCAACCTTTTCGATCAGGTGCAGGAAGGCGGCGACACGCAGGTTCCGTTTGGCGGCCCGCTGCCGGGCGGTGTCATTGCTGGCCCGCGTTCGAACGGCGTGCAGACCCCGTTCCAGCAGTTCCCCGGCGGCGGCACCTTCTCGCCGCTGATGCGCGGCCGGAATATCGGCCTCGAACTCATGTTCGAGTTTTGATTAACCCGGACCTCGTGTCAGGCAAAAAAGGGGCGCTCCGGCAACGGGGCGCCCTTTTTCGTGGCTCTCGCCCACTGTTGGCCGCAGCGTCAGCTTGCGCCCGCGACCGCAAGGCCGCCCGGCTGCCCGCAGCGGCCCTTGCACGATGCATGAAGGGCCGCAGGGATAAGCTAACTGCGCGCGCCGAACAGCGCGGAACCAACCCGCACATGGGTTGCGCCCAGCATCACGGCGGTCTCGTAATCGCTGCTCATCCCCATGCTGAGCCCTGCAAGACCATGATCGGCCGCCAGTTTCGCAAGCAGGGCAAAGAACGGCGCGGGCTCGATCCCGGCCGGCGGAATGCACATCAGCCCGGCAAGCGGAATATCAGCCGCGCGCACTGTGCTGAGAAAATCCGGCAGGCCGGCAATCGGGCAGCCGCCCTTCTGCGGCTCGTCGCCGATATTGACCTGCACGAAGCAGGGCACGCGCCGCCCCGCCTTGTCCATCGCCTTGGCAAGCGCGGTGAGCAGGCTGGGCCGGTCGAGCGAATGGATGCAATCGAACAGCTGGACAGCCTCTTGCGCCTTGTTCGATTGCAGCTGGCCGATCAAATGGAGTGCGATATCTGGGTGAGCCTCACGCAAGGCGGGCCATTTGGCTATCGCTTCCTGCACCCGGTTCTCGCCGAATACGCGCTGGCCGGCGGCAATCAGCGGCACGATGCGTTCGGCCGGGTGCGTCTTGCTGACCGCGATCAGGGTGATCTTGGCGGGATCGCGCCGCGCAGGCTTGCACACGCGCGCGATCTTGGCGCGAACCTCATCAAGTCGGGATGCTGGGTTTTCCATGGGAGCGCTCTATAGCGGCTGGGCGATGCGAAAGAAGCCCCTCCCGCGCCTGTGGCTCATCACCGACCAGCGCAATGATGCTGTGCTGGAGCGGGCCCTCGCCGCGCTGCCGCGCGGCTCGGGGGTGATCTATCGGCATTATCATCTCGCCGGGCCGGAGCGGCTGGCGCGGTTCCGCGCGCTGCGGCGCGCGGCGCGAGCACGCGGGCATGTGGTGGTGCTGGCGGATTCAGCGCTGACCGCGCGCGAATGGGGCGCGGATGGGATCTATGGCGCGCCGCGTGCGCTGGTGCCACGCCGTGCGGGCGTTCTGCATCTTGCCACCGCCCACAACGCCCACGAGATCGCGCTGGCGAACCGGCTGGGCGCGCACGCCGTGCTGCTTTCGCCGGTGTTCGCGACCCGCAGCCATCCGGGCGGCAAGAGCCTCGGGCCGGTGCGCTTTCGCCTGGCTGCAAGGCTGGCGCGTGTGCCCGTCATCGCGCTTGGCGGGATGACATATGCCCGCGCCCGTGCGCTCGACTGGCCGTGCTGGGCCGCGATTGACGGGTTGAGCTGAAACCCTGCCTTGTCGCTCTTTCCTTGACCGCGCAGGGGGAAGGATTCATGATGTGTTCTTGCAAGGAGACAGTCCATGGCGTCCCGCGCCGTCACCCCCCGCAAGCCTCAGGCCCGTTCTGCCGATGCCGAGTGGCGCATGGGCCTGCGCCGCTCCTTGCGCCGTATCGCCCAGCTCACCGGCGCGCTCGGCCTGTGGAGCGCGATGGGGTTCCTCGCGCTCGCCCTTGTCAGCTACACCCAGACCGACCCAAGTTTTTCCACCGCAGCGGCGGGCGATCAGATCGGCAACTGGATGGGCGCGCCGGGAGCTTTTGTGGCCGATGGTGTGCTGCTCGTCTTCGGCTGGCCTGCCGTGCTGCTGCTGCCGCTGCTTTATATTTCGGGGCGCAAGCTGTGGCGCGGGTATGAGCAGGATGACGTGCCCGAGACCACCCGCTGGTGGATCCCGGCCGGACTTCTCATCATGGCGATGGCGCTGATCGCCACGGTGCTGAGCCTCGCATTTGGCGACACTGCCAGCACATTGCCGGCCAAGGTCGGCGGGGTGGCGGGGCTGCTTGGCAAGGCCGGGATCGAGGCGGTTGCAGCGCGGTTTGGCGGTGCGGCGGAAGGCTGGGTGATCCTCGGCCTCGCGCTGGCCTGCCTTGGTGCGGGCGCAGCGCTGGTGACGCGGATTTTCGCGATCGACTGGCGGGTGCTGATGACCCTGCCCGAATTTCTTGGCGGCGCCTCGCTGATTGCGCCGCTGGCGCGGGTGCTGCCCTTCGCCCGCCGCGCGCGGCCCGCAAATCCTGCCGAAGACTTGGGCGATGACGCGCCGCCTGCCACCAAGGCGCGGCGCGCGGCGCGCCCTGATCGTGAGGTGGAGGTTGATCTTGTTCCCCGCCGCGCGCCCGAAATCAGCGATCCGTCGGCTCCGCCGCGGCGCGCCCAGCCTGCCAAGGCGAACCAGCGCGACATGTTCGCAGCCTTCAACCTGCCGAGCCTTGATCTCCTCGCAGAGCCGCCCAAGGAAGCCGCGCCCAAGCTCGACAAGCTGGCGCTGGAACGCAATGCGCGCCTGCTGGAAAACGTGCTCGATGATTTCAATGTGAAGGGTGAAATCACCGCGGTTCGCACCGGGCCGGTGGTGACAATGTACGAGCTGGAGCCTGCGCCGGGCATCAAGGCGAGCCGCGTTGTCGGATTGGCCGAGGACATCGCCCGCAACATGAGCGCGATTTCCGCGCGGGTTTCGCCCATTCCTGGGCGCACCGTGATGGGCATCGAATTGCCCAACAAGGATCGGCAGGTGGTGATGCTGAAAGAGCTTGCTGCCTGCGCTGCCTTTGCCGAGGCGCGCGGCAATCTGCCGATCATTCTGGGCAAGGATATCGCGGGCGATCCGGTGATTGCCGATCTTGCCGCGATGCCGCACCTGCTGGTGGCGGGCACTACCGGATCGGGCAAGTCGGTAGGGCTGAACGTGATCCTGCTGTCGCTGCTCTACCGCTTCACGCCTAGCGAACTGCGCCTGATCCTGATCGACCCCAAGGTGCTGGAGCTGAAAACCTACGACGATATTCCGCATCTGCTCTCCCCCGTTGTCACCGAGCCGCACAAATCGGTGCGCGCGCTGAAATGGGCGGTCGAGGAGATGGAGCGGCGCTACCGGATGATGAGCTCGGTCAATTCGCGCAACATCAATTCCTTCAACGAGAAAGTCTCGGCCGCGATCGCCAAGGGCAAGCCTTTGGGCCGCCGCGTCCAGACCGGCTTTGATCCCGATACGGGCGAACAGTTGTATGAAGAAGAACAGCTCGATTATGCACCGCTGCCGCAGATCGTGCTGATCGTCGATGAACTCGCCGACTTGATGGTGACTGTCGGCAAGGAAATCGAAGTGCTGATCCAGCGGCTTTCCCAGAAGAGCCGCGCGGCAGGCATTCACCTCATCATGGCCACCCAGCGCCCCAGCGTCGATGTCATCACCGGCGTCATCAAGGCAAACCTGCCCACCCGCATCAGCTTCAAGGTGACGAGCCGCATCGACAGCCGCACCATCCTTGGCGAACAGGGGGCCGAACAGCTGCTGGGCAAGGGCGATATGCTCTACAAGCCCAATACCGGCGCGATGGTGCGCGTGCATGGCCCGTTCGTATCGGACGAGGAAGTGGAAGCTGTCGCTGATTTCTGGCGTTCGCAGGGTGCGCCCGAATATGTCGATGCCGTCACCGAAGAGCCCGAAGATGGCGGCTTCGGCTTCGAGGATGATCTCACCGCGTCCGACAATCCCGAGGAGCGCAGATATCGTCAGGCCTGCCAGATCGTGATCGAAAACCAGAAGGCATCCGGCAGCTGGCTCCAGCGACAGATGGGGGTGGGCTACAACACCGCTGCCAAGTGGATCGAGCGGATGGAGGAAGATGGCCTCGTCGGCCCTGCAAACCATGTCGGCCGCCGCGAAATCTACCGCGATCGGGATGGTAACCCGCTGTAACCCGGCTGCCTTGCTGATGCAGGGCGGCAACGTCTTCAATCTGAAATACGTTCGTCATTGAAACTTAATTGCGTGGTCGTGATAGCGTCACGCTGTGGTGTCAAGCGCCATGGCCTCTCTCCAAGCAACAGGGAAGCCCAGAGATGTTCCGCAACCACTTCGCGCGCGTATCCTACGCCGCGCTTGCCACCTCGCTCATTCTCGCCCCGCAGGCTGTGCTCGCGCAGGACAGCGCTGAGACCGGCGGCCAGCCCGATTTCGGCAACCAGATTGTCGTCACCGCGCAGAAGCGTGCCGAATTGCTCAAGGATGTGCCGATCACGATCAGCGCGGTCACCGGCAAGCGGATCGAAGAACTCGGCGTTACCGATCTTGATGAGCTTTCCTATTACATCCCCGGCCTGCTGGTGCAGGAGCAGAGCGCCAACAACCCCGGCATCGTGATCCGCGGGATCACCTCGGACAGCGGCTCGGCCCAGCAGGGCCCGCGCGTCACGCTCTATTACAACGGCGTTGATATCTCGCGCTCGCGCGGGTCCTATCAGGCGATTTACGATCTGGAGCGCATCGAGGTGATCAAGGGGCCGCAGGCAACCTTGTTCGGCACGGCTTCGGCGGTGGGTGCGATCAGCATGGTCTCGGCCCGGCCCAAGCCGGGTTTCGAAGGGCAGGTGACTGCCGGCTTCGGCAATTTCAACCAGACTTTGCTGGGCGGATTCCTCAATGGCGGCTCGGACATATTCGCTGCGCGTCTCGCCTTCGAATGGCGCACCCGTGATGGTTATGTCGAAAACATCAACCCTGCCCAGCGCCGCGACCTTTACGAACAGGATCAACTGGGTGTGCGCGCCTCGCTGCGCTACACCCCCACCCCGGATCTGACTTTCGACCTGATCGGCACCTATGATCGCCAGCGCAACGGGGGCACGCCCTTCATTTCGGCCCGTTTCCCCGGCTTTGCCGGTGCGCCCGGCGGCCCGGCCAATGCCTTCACCGGCCGCGCCAATCTCGGCGGGAATCCTGCTGCTGCTGCGGTGCTCGGCGATGATCAGCTCGGGCTGGTGCGCGATGTCTATGATTTGAACCTGACAGCCGAATATCAGATCTCGGATAATTGGACCTTCACCACCGTCAACGGCTACCGCCGCTTTGACAGCCGCGAGGTGTTCGATGCCGATGGCACCGCCGCGCCGTTCCTTGAATTCACGGAACTGGCCGACGGCTGGCAGATCAACCACGAGGGACGCTTTACCTATTCGGGCGGCCGCTTGCGCGCCAACGCGGGGTGGAACGTCTTTATCGAAGACGGCCGCCAGAACGTGCCTTTCGCCACCGAAGAAGGCGTCTTCCTGCAGTGTCTCACCACGCTGTTCGGCATTCCGCCGGCAGGTCGCCCGTTCGGCGCCACGCCCTGCGTTGCGCCCGATGGCAGCGTGCCAAGCCTGGGGCTCGCGCCCTTTGCTTACAGCTCGGTGTTCGAAAATCAGGGGCGCAACGAAGCCTATTCGGTGTTCGCTGATGTCACCTATCTGCCCACCGAATCGCTGGAACTCACCGCAGGCGTGCGATTGATGCACGAATATCGCCGCTCGGGTTTCTTCGCGAATGTGCCGAACAGCGTGTTGAGCGGTGCCCCGCTCATCCCCGGACAGATCGACACGCGCGGCCAGACCTTCACCGCGAGCGACACATTCTTCGCCGTGCTGCCGCGTTTCAACGCGCTCTACCGCGTGAATAATGATCTCAATCTCTATGCCACGATTTCGAAGGGCCGCCGTTCGCCGGTGGTGCAACTCAACGCACGGCGTGATGCGGGCGGCAATCCGGTGCCCAACCGCGTCGATGTCGATGAGGAAGTGGTGTGGAACTACGAAGGCGGCGCCAAGTTCGCGTCCGGCGCCTTCTCGGGGACGCTGGGCGTCTATTACCAGGCCTATGACAAGTTCCAGGTGTCGATTGCCCAAACCGACGCGCAGGGCAATCCGACGGGCGCCTTCATCACCGCCAGCGCGGGCAGCGCGAGCAATCTCGGCGTCGAGGCCGAGCTGTTCGTGCGGGCGACTGATTGGCTCCAGCTGTTCGGCAATTTTGGTTATATCGAAGGCGGGATCGATCGGGACGGGGCTTTCTCGCCGGCCTTTTCGGGGGCGCGCTTCCGCTTGCAGCCGGAATTCCAGGCCTCGGGCGGGTTCACCATCAATGCCGATCTCGGCGGCGGGGCGCGGTTCTTTGCCACCCCCAGCATCACCCACCGCACCCGCATCTTCTTCGAGGTGCCCAATAATCCGCTGATCGCGCAAGGCCCTGTCACGCTCGTCAACGCGCGCGCCGGGGTGAGCCTTGCGAATAACAAGTATGAAGTCGCCGCCTTCATCCGCAATGCCTTCGATCAGGACTTCCTGCTGGATGCGGGCAATACCGGCGGGGCCTTCACCATCCCCACCTTCATTCCGGGCGAGCCGCGCTTCTTCGGCATTCAGGCGAGCGCCCGGTTCTGAGCGCGCCAGGCTCCCGGCAGGCGGCGGCTATTGCGCCGCCGCCTGTTCGGGGCGCAGCACGATATCGAGCGGTGTCAGCGTACCGTCAGCGCGCAGGCGGAAGCGCACGAACGCCCGCTGTTCGGGATCGCGCAGGGCTTGCTCAAGCACGCCCGCGCGCTCCTGCCCGACATAGAGCTGGCCTTGCCTGAGGCTCTCTCTCCCATGGACCCCGTCAGGATTGGCCCGCACCGGATGGGCGCAGGCGTCAAGCGCTGCCCCCTCTGCCCGCGCGGCGTGGGCGATGGCGGGCGCGCG
The DNA here is from genome assembly GCA_046296155.1 of Erythrobacter sp. Lineage (GTDB taxonomy): Bacteria > Pseudomonadota > Alphaproteobacteria > Sphingomonadales > Sphingomonadaceae > Erythrobacter. Next base: position 263,976 of record JBKBLW010000004.1, read on the forward strand.
GCCGGTCAGGCATAGGCCCGTCAGCGGTGGGCCAAAGTCATCCTCCTCAATCCCGGGCCAATCGTATCGGAACTCGACATAATGGCCGCGCAGGATATCGCGCGGATCATAGCCCCTGATGGGGACTTCCCAATCCGTGCCTTGCCGGCTGAGGTGATCGCTCCACCCCCACAGGCCCGCCAGCCCCGCAAGCGGCAAGGCAAGCACAGCAAGGCGCGCAGCGCGGCTCATGCGGCGGCCTCGGGGGCGAAGCGGCGCGAGACCTTGAGCGCGGCCCAGCCGATGCCGAGGATCAAGAGACCTGCAAGGATCAGCCCGAAGCCGCTCAGCAACAGATCGCTCGCCAGTTCAAAGCTGAGGATGATGAGCCGCAAGGCAATCATTCCCACGGCCAACTGGAACACGCCGCGCCAGCCCGCCGTGAACGCGGCCGCTGCAATCCCCGTCCACAGCGCCATGAACAGCGCGGCTGCAAGGATATCCGAGCCGCTCAGGGCATAGGCAAGCGGCAGGCACAGCCCGGCGCCAGCCATGATCGCGCCTGCCATGCGCCCGGACTTGCCGGGCCGCAGCCCTATCAGCGCCAGCCCCGCGGCCACGCCGATTGCGCCGCGCAGCGCCATCGCGGCGAGGCTGCCCAGCATATCCGGGCGGGCAAAGGCATCGCTGCTGGCAAAGACCGCAGCCAGCGATCCGCCCGCCACCGCATAGGCCAGCGCCAGCTGTTCGATCTGCCGCCAGAATGGGCCACGCGGCGAGCCGCCGCGCAGCCAGCCTGCCACCGGGCCGGCGAGCACCGGCAAGGCGGTGACCAGCGCGAGCCATAGCGCAAGCGCCGTGCTCGCTGCCTGCGATCCGCGACCGGCATAATCCCACACCGCCCACACCAGCACACCCATCAGCGCACCTGCCGCAGGCCAGCCGCGTCCCGTCGCCAGCAATAGCGGCGCAAACAGGCCAAGCCACAGGAGGAGAGGTTGCCACAGCGGCGATGCGGTCTGATAGACTTGGCCGAGATGGCCAAGGAAGGTGAGCCCCAGCGCTCCGGTGACAAACAGCACGGCTTCGACGGCATAGGGTGAATGCCCTGCCAGCTCCCGCTCGCGCCAGCCGAGGGTGGCGAGCGCGCCTGCAACCAGCGCCAGATGGACGGCCAGGCGCAGGCGGCCGGGAATATCTTCCCAGTTGGCTGCCACCACCGAGACAAGGCCGAGACCGATCGCGAGCGCGCCGATGCCAAACACCGCCCACAAGGCGATGGGCCGGGCATGATCGGCTTCATAGGCGATCAGGCGGTCGCGTGTGGCGGTGTCAATGACGCCGGCCTTGTGCCATGCCTCGATTTTGCGCACCCCCATGCGGGCAAACTAGCCCAGCAGCGCGCCAGCGGCAATCATTGCGTCGCGGTGAGCTCTTCAAGCGTGAGCGGCGTCAATTCCTTGGCCTTGCGCGCGTTCAGCGCCATCGTATCTGCGGGCATCGCCACCATCCCGACCCGCGCCAGAGGGCCGCCCTTGCCCCAGCTTTTCACCCATTCCTGCACAAAGGCTTCAAGCCCCGGAATGGCCCGCATATGCGCCTTTTTCACATAGATGTAGAGCGGACGTGCGCCGGGATAGGCAAAGCTCGCGATATTGTCGAACGTCGGCAGCACCCCGTTCATCGGCAGCCCCTGTACCTTGTCGGCATTTTCCTCAAGGTAGGAGAAGCCGAAAACACCCACGGCGCGCGGGTTGGCCTCGATCTTCTGGACGATCAGATTGTCCTGCTCGCCCTGATCGGAATAGGCGCCGTCCGCGCGCACTTCGGTGCACACCTGCTGATAGGCCTGTGCATCGCTGTCCTTGAGCGCTTTCATCGCCGGATTGCTGTTGCACCCGACTTCAAGCACCAGTTCTTTCAGCGCATCGCGCGTGCCCGAGGTGCTGGGCGGGCCATAGACGAGGATCGGCACAGCAGGCAGACCGCGATCGACATCGGACCACAGCCTCGCCTTTTGTTCGCCGCCATAGGGCCGCGCCGCGAGCGCTTCATACACGATCTTGGGCGACAGGTTGAGCATGATCCCGCCCTTGGCCGAGGCAAAGGCAATGCCATCAAGCCCGACCTGCAATTCGATCACGTCCTTGACGCCATTGGCCAGGCACTTTTCGAATTCGCTCGGCTTGATCCGACGCGAGGCGTTGACGATGTCGGGTGTGTTCGCGCCAAGGCCCGAACAGAACAGCTGGATGCCATTGCCGGTGCCGGTCGATTCGATCAGCGGTGAGGCATATTCGGGATTGGCCCGCGAGAAATTTTCCGCGATCACGGTCGCAAAGGGATAGACCGTTGATGAGCCCACAGCCCGCACGGAATTGCGGGCGCCGCCGCCATTGTCGCATCCGCCAAGCGAGAGCGTCGCCGCCACGACGAGCATTGCGGAAAATCGGGCAAGGGGGCTGGTGAGCATCGAAAATCCCGCGCAAATATCCTGACGCCAGCGCTAGAGAGCGCATGTGACAGCGCCGTGACGTGCCAGAAAGCAGGTGCCAAGATCAAGCGCCGGCCAAAGACTTTCTGCAATCGACGGCGCATCTTCCCTGAAAGCCTGCAAAAGATTGTATTCCCGTGATTTCTGCTGGACATCACCGGACATGGCTTAACTTCGGGGTAATCCTGTTGTGCTAGCCGGGCGCAATGGGTGCGCAGGCTATCTTGTTCGGGCTTCTTCGTGCGCTGGTGCTGCTTGTCGCCGCGCTGGCTGCGCTGGTGGCGCGTCCGGCGCTGGCGGATGCGCCAAGGGGGGGCAATTTCAGCCCAACCTGCCATGCCGCCACCGAAGCGGGCGTGACGATGAAGGACATGCTCGAGGCGGGCATGTGGAACTGCACCAGCAAGGGCTGGCGATCGAGCTTGCCGCTGGGCTGGCTGCGCTTTGATGCCGCGCAGTGGCAGGGCGAGGCCGTGCCGCGCTATTTCTTCACCCGCACCGCGCGCCACGAGACGATCACGCTGGCGGCACTGGATGCCGATGGCGCGATCCGCATGGTGCATTATCGCGAGAGCGACGGCGAGCCCTTTGCCGCGGGGCCGGTGTTTTCGCTGCGCTTGCCGGAAATCACCGATCAGACCCAAGCGGTGCTGGTGCGGATCGCGCGGCCCCATTCGATCCCGCTGCTCACCGAGGCACGGCTGGCGCACGACCGCGCCAACACCGACTGGTCGCTGCTCGAGATGATGCTGCTGCCGCTGGTGTTCGGGATGCTGGTGCTGCCGCTGTTGTTCGATATCACCTTCTGGGTCGTGCTGCGCGAACGTTTTGTGCTGGCCCATGCCACGATGGTGGTGGGGATGATGAGCTATGTGATGTTTGCAGGCGGTCTCATCAATCTGCTCGTCACGCTGCCGGTCGCGGTGCTGGCGATCATGGCGCCGCTTTCATGGTCGATTGCTTGCGGTGCGGCATTGCTGTTTCTCACCTTGTTCCTCGAACGCGGCGCCTTGTCGCCGATGCTGGCCAAGATCACCAAGTGGGGCGGTATCTGGACCATGGTGGTTCCCAGCCTGTTTGCGCTCCAATTCCACGCGACGCAGGCCTTTGATGACACGGCCTATTTCCTCACGATCAGCCCATCAGGTCTGATCGCGACCGCTGCGATTGTGCAAGCCGTGTGCCGCGGCAGCCGTTCGGCGCGGTTCGTGGCGGTGGCCTGGGCGCCGCTGCTGCTGGCCTCGTTTGAACGGCTGGCGCGCGGGTTTGGCCTTTATGCCGCGCCTTCCAGCCTCGATCAGCTGTTGTTCCTGGCCACCGGCACCGAGGTGGTGGTGATCAGCCTTGCGATTGCCGATCGCTTCCTCGCCATCCGCCACGAGCGCGATGCAGCGCTGGATCAGGCGCGGATGCTGGAACAGCTTTCGACCCGCGATTCGCTAACGGGATTGATGAACCGCCGTGCGATCGAAGCGCGCTTCGAAGAATTGGTGGCGCAGGGCTTTGATACATTCGCGCTGCTTGATCTTGATCGATTCAAGGCGATCAATGATGTCCACGGCCACCAGGTCGGGGATGCGGCACTGGTTGCCTGTGCGGCGGCGCTGCGAGCCGTGGGCGGAGACCGCGATTCGGTTGCGGTAAGGCTTGGCGGTGAGGAATTCGTGGTGCTGCTGCGCGGCGAGCAGACCATTGCCCGCGCCGAAGCGCTGCGGCAGGCGATCCCGCGCCGCATTGCCGCAGATGTGCCGGGGCTCGGCCTGCCGGTCACTGCCAGCATGGGCCTTATCGAAATGCCCCGTGCCGCCAGCACGCGGGTGAGCTTTGCCGAGTTCTACGCCCGCGCCGATATCCTGCTTTATGAAGCCAAGGCGAGCGGGCGCAATCGCATGGCCTATGAACGCCTGACTGTGTTCAGCAAAGCACCTGGCGGGCGCGAGGCCGGAAAGACTGCCAGAACGCAGGAGCGGGCGGCTTAGTTTGTTCATCGGGCGCCTGGCGGGCGGCGCAAGCTACCAGGCAGGCCGATTTGTGTCTCGCGCAACCAGGTCATGTCCCGATGGCATCATTGGTGGACAGGTGGGGTTGTGCGGCGTGGATGGCTTGACCTTTACAGGAAGGGCGCCAGCACCTCAGGCCGCACCCGCGCCAGCCGACCGGTCGCCTTGTCGAGCATCGCCCATGTCGTCGCGGCGCTGACGAGCCGCTTGCCGTTTGCATCGCAGAACTCCACGCGCCTGAGCGACTTTGCCCCCATCGCCGGGTCTTCGATCCAGGTTTCGGCAGTCACGCGCGCGCCTTCGGAGATATTCCCGCGATAGTCGATCTCGTGCCGCACCACCACCCAGAAGAATGCCGCGCGATCTTCCGGCCGCGCCACCGCGTCCCAGTGGGCAGTGGCCATGTCCTGGATCCACTGCACCCACACGGTGTTGTTGACGTGACCGAGCGCGTCGATGTGATGAGGCTCGGCCACGAAGCTGCGGGTGAAGCGGTTCACTCGCCCTCGCCCTTGGGGGCCATGCCCATCTGCCACAGGATGAAGGCGAACTCTTCTGCTGTCTCCTTCAAGGCGTTCCAACGGCCCGACTGCCCGCCGTGGCCTGCGCCCATGTTGGTCTTGAGCAAGAGCAGGTTGTCGTCGGTCTTGAGCTCGCGCAGCTTCGCGACCCACTTGGCCGGTTCCCAATAGGTCACGCGCGGATCGTTGAGGCCAGCGGTCACCAGCATGGGCGGGTATGCCTTTGCCTCGACCTGATCGTAGGGCGAATAGGACAGCATGTAGGCAAAGGCCGCCTTGGAGGTGAGCGGGTTGCCCCATTCCTGCCACTCGCCCGGCGTCAGCGGGAGCTTTTCATTGAGCATGGTGTTCAGCACATCGACAAACGGGACATGGGCGACAATCGCGCCATATTGCGCGGGATCCTGATTGATGATCGCCCCCATCAGCTCACCGCCCGCCGAGCCGCCGCTCGCGGTGACTTTCCCTTCCGCGGTGTAGCCCCTGGCGATCAACCCCCGGCCGACATCGACGAAATCGTTGAAGGTGTTGGTGCGCGCGAACAGCTTGCCCTGCAGATACCAGCGCCGCCCCAGATCGTCCCCGCCGCGAATATGCGCGATGGCATAGGCGAAACCGCGATCAACGAGGCTCAAACGCGTGGTCGAAAAGCCCGGCGGGACGGCATAGCCATAGGCGCCATAGGCATAGAGATGCAGCGGGCCCGGCCCTTCGATTCCGGCCTTGTTGAGGATTGCGGCGCGGTCCTTGCGCATCAGGATGCTGACCGGAACCATCGTGCCGTCGCGCGCCTGCACGGTGAGACGCTCGGTGATGTAAAGGTCCGGATCATAGCCGCTCGGGATTTCCTGCGTTTTGAGTGTTATCAGCCTGGCCGTCTTCACGTCATAATCGAACACCGTGGCGGGCGTGACCATCGACTGATAGGAAAGCCGCAGCTTGGCCACGTCATATTCGGGATTGTTCGAAAGGCCGGCGGTGTAACTTGCTTCCGGAAAGCTGATTGGCGTGATCTTCGCCGGATCGCTGTATTGGCGCAGCTGGATCTGGTCGAGGCCATTGAGGCGGCCCTGGGTGACGAAGAAATCCTTGTAAAGATCAAATCCGGTCAGATAGAAATCATCCGATCCGGCGATCACCGTCTGCCAATCGCCCGGGCTCTTGAGCGATGCCTTGGCGAGGCGGAAATTGATGTGGTTGTCGTTGGTCCACACCCACAATTCCCCGTCACGCACATCGACCGAATATTCGACGCCCTTCTGGCGCGGCTTCACGAGAATCGGTGCAGCCGTGGGGTTTGCGGCGGGCACAAGGCGCACTTCGCTGGTTTCATTGTCGCCGGTGGCGATAATCAGCCAGTCTTTCTGAGCGGACAGCGCGGCGCCAACGCCAAAGCTCTGGTCTTCTTCCTTGTAGAGCGTCACATCCTGCGCGTTGGGCGTGCCGATCACGTGAAGCTTGGCTTCGAGCGTCCGCCATTCCTCGGTCGAGGGGCCATAGACCAGCGCAGTATCATTCATTACCCAGACCAGATCGCCGCGCAGGTTTTCGAGCACATCGGGGAGGTGTTCCCCGGTCTCGAGATCCTTGATCCGCGCGGTGTAGCGCTCTGCTCCGCTGGTGTCGGTTGAATAGGCGAGATAACGCCCGTTCTCGCTGATCGCGGCTGCCCCAAGGCGGAAATATTCATGGTCCTTGGCGAGTTCGTTTTCGTCGATCAGCAGCTGCGGCGCGCCGCCTGCAACTGGCTTGCGGTAATGTTTGCGATACTGCGCGCCTTCTTCGAATTCGGACCAGTAGAGCCAGTTGCCGTCCTTCTGCGGAACGGTGCTGTCGTCTTCCTTGATCCGCGCCCGCATTTCGGTGAACAGGGCTTCGGTCAATGCGGCCTGGCCGGCCATCTTGGCTTCGAAATAGGCGTTCTCGGCCTTGATGTAATTCAGCACGTCTTCGTCATCCACCACCGGATAGGACTTGTCGTAGAGCCAGTCGTAGGGGTCTTCGATGGTGATGCCGTGGTGGGTGTAGCTGTGCGGGCGTTTTTCCGCGCGCGGCGGCTTGATGTCGGTGGCGGCAGAAGTTGCAGAAGTGGCAGTTGTGTTCACGCGGGGCTGTTCCTCTGGGGTGGCGGCCTGAATGGCGGCGGGGGCAAGCGATGCAGCAAGCGCCAGAGCGCTGATCGAATGGGTCACGCGGTGTGTCATGGAGGGTGATCCCTGTGCAGTGTTCGGCTGGAAAGGCGGCGGCTTTGCACCTATCTTGCCGCTTCTAGTGATACATTCCTGCGCGGCAAGGGGTTCGCGCAGGCATCCGAGGATCGACGACATGCTCATGCAAACCCATGAAGCCCGCCTTGCCGCTCTGCGCGAGGAATTGCAGCGGCGCGGAGTTCACGGCTTCATCGTGCCGATCTCGGATGAGCATATGAGCGAATATGTCGGCGATTATGCCCAGCGCCTTGGCTGGTTGACGGGGTTCGGCGGCTCGGCCGGCTTTGCCGCCGTCACCCTGACCAACGCGGCGATCTTTGTTGACGGGCGCTACACTGTGCAGGTGCGCGCGCAGGTCGATGGCAAGCTGTTCGATTATTGCAATATCCCTGCTGACAGCCTTGCGGGATGGCTCGCCAAGACGTGCGAGCAAGGTGCGCGGATTGCCTATGATCCCTGGCTCCACACTGCGCGATGGGCCGCCGCACTCGAACGCGCGCTGGCCTCCCAAGGCATCGCGCTCGTCGCGGCAGAGAGCAATCCGATCGATGCCGTGTGGGCTGACAGGCCCGCCCCGTCGGCAGCGCCTGCGCTGGTCCATGACGAGGCCCTTGCCGGGCGCTCCGGCGCGGACAAGCGCGCCCAGATCGCCGATTGGCTGAACGCTGAGGGCCATGATGCGGTGGTCATCCCCGCCCTCGATTCGATTGCCTGGCTGCTCAATATTCGCGGCAGCGATGTCGCGCATACGCCGGTCGCGCTGTCTTATGTGATCGCGCACAAGGATGGCAGCGCCGAGCTGTTCATCGCGCCCGAAAAGGTCACGCCCGAACTGGTCCGGCACCTTGGCAATGCGGTCCGCGTGCGGGAGCGCAGCGCGTTTGTGGCCGGGCTCGGCGAGCTTGCGGGCAAGCGCGTCGCGGTTGATCCCGATTTCGGTGTTGCCGCGATTGCCCAGACCCTCAAGGCGGCAGGTGCCGAGGTGGTGCTCGCGCAGGACCCGACGATCCTTGCCAAGGCCGTCAAGAACCCGGTCGAACAGGCCGGCCAGCGGGCGGCACAAGTGCGCGACGGGGCGGCGGTTTCGAAGTTCCTGCGCTGGCTCGCAATCGAAGGGCCCAAAGGGAGCGTGGATGAACTCTCTGCCGCCGCGCGTCTTGCCGCCTTCCGGGCTGAGGATCCGGGACTCAAAGATCTCTCCTTCGACACCATTTCGGCAGCCGCGGGACACGCCGCGCTGCCGCATTACAAGGTGGATGAAGACAGCAATATTCCGATCCCGCCAGGCTCGATCTACCTGGTTGATTCAGGGGGGCAATATGTGACCGCGGAAGGCAGCGGCACCACCGATATCACCCGCACGGTGTGGATTGGCCCGGGTGAGCCAAGCGCGGAAATGCGGGATCGCTTCACCCGCGTGCTCAAGGGCCATATCCAGTTGGCCTGCGCGGTGTTCCCGCAAGGCACCTGCGGCGGGCAGCTCGATGTGCTGGCGCGGCAATATTTGTGGGACGCGGGCGTTGATTACGCCCACGGCACCGGGCACGGCGTCGGCAGCTTTCTCAGCGTTCACGAAGGTCCGCAACGCATCGCCAAGCCGACCGGCGGGCAGGCAGGGACCGCGCAGGAACTGCACGCGGGCATGATCCTGTCCAACGAGCCGGGCTATTACAAGCATGGCGCCTATGGCATCCGGATCGAGAACCTCGTGCTGGTCGAAGAACGCCAGATCGCCGGGGCCGAGGGGCGCTGGCTCGGGTTCGAAACGCTCACCTTTGCGCCGATTGATCGCAAGCTGATCGAAAAATCGCTGCTCACGCCAGCCGAGATTGCGTGGCTCGATACCTATCACGCGATGGTGCGCGAACGGGTCGGCCCGATGCTGGCGGGCGATGATCGGGCCTGGCTCGAGGAGCAGACCGCGCCGCTGTAATCCGCTTGTGGCATCGCCGATGTTCCTCTAATGTTCCTTCGGGTCGAGTCGCCGCGAGGGAGGATGACAATGATCGGTTATGTGACTTTGGGCAGCGACGACCCCAAGGCCCACGCGCCCTGTTACGATGCCATCGCCAAGGAAATGGGCGTGGGCCGGATTATGGAATTTGATAGCTTCATCGCCTGGGGCGAATGGGGCGGCGGCTGCGGCGTGGCCTTGACCAAGCCCTTCAACGGCGAGGCGGCAAGCGCCGGCAACGGGGTGATGGTCGCGATCGAAGCGCAGGATCCAGCGCAGGTGCGCCGCATCTACGATATCGCGATGGCGCATGGCGGAAGCGATGAAGGCGCACCCGGCCCGCGCGGCGAAGCGGATGCGGCGGGCAATGTGTTCTACGCTGCCTATTTCCGTGATCCTTGCGGCAACAAGCTCAATGCCTTCTGCATGGGCGCAGCGCAGTAAGCGCGGGCCCTGTGTGCCTTACCGCATCAGCCCGCCGATCAGATTGCGCACGAAACGTCCGGCGCTCGCCCCGCCGATCTGGGTGGCAATAGTGCCGGCGGCTGAAGTGGCGGCGGTTTTCATTGGGTTGGCGCGGCTGGATTTGCCAGTGACCTTGGCAGCGACCATCGCGCCCGCCGAACTTGCCGCAGCACCAAGCGCGGCCTTCCCGGCCTTCTCCCACAAGGAAGGGTGGGTGCGGGCCCGCTTGCCGACTTCAACCTCGCCCTTGGCCGCAACCTCGGCCGCCGTGGCAGCCGCATCGGCGGCCTTGGCCGCGAGCACCTCGGCAGCGCTTTCGCGGTCGATCAGCGTGTCATACTTGCCATCCAGCGGGCTCACCGACTGGATGATCGCCCGCTCCTTGGGGCTAACCGGGCCAAGCCGTGAGCGCGGCGGCTTGATCAGCGTGCGCTGGACGATGGTGGGGGCGCCCTTTTCATCGAGCGTCGAGACCAGCGCCTCGCCCACTTTCAGCTCGGTAATCGCTTCTGCGACCTTGAGATCGGGGTTGATGCGGAATGTCTCGGCCGCTGCCTTGATCGCGCGCTGATCGCGCGGGGTGAAGGCGCGCAGCGCGTGCTGCACCCGGTTGCCGAGTTGCCCTGCGACCCGTTCGGGAATATCGATCGGGTTTTGCGTGACGAAATAGACGCCCACGCCCTTGGAACGGATCAGCCGCACGACCTGTTCGATGGTGTCCTGCAAGGCCTTGGGCGCATCGTCGAACAGGAGGTGGGCTTCATCAAAGAAGAACACCAGTTTGGGCTTTTCCGGGTCGCCCACCTCGGGCAGGCTTTCGAACAGTTCAGCCAGCAGCCAGAGCAGGAAGGTGGCATAAAGCTTGGGGCTGCGCATCAGCTGATCGGCGGCCAGCACATTGATGTAGCCGCGCCCCTGTTCGTCCACCTTGAGGAAATCGTCGATCTCCAGCGCGGGCTCGCCGAAGAAATTGCCCGCACCCTGTGCTTCGAAGCTCAGCAGCTGGCGCTGGATCGCGCCCACCGAAGGGCGCGTGACATTGCCATATTTGCCCGAGAGCGCGGCGGCGTTTTCATTGGCGAATTGCAGCACCGCTTGCAGATCAGCAAAATTGAGCAGCAGCAAGCCGTTTTCATCGGCATAGCGGAAGATGATCTGGAGCACGCCTTCCTGCGTCTCGTTGAGATCCAGCAGGCGGGCGAGCAGCAGCGGGCCCATTTCCGAAATCGTGGTGCGGATCGGGTGGCCTTGCTGACCGAACAGGTCCCAGAAGATCACCGGGTTATCGGCGTAGGCATAATCGGTGATGCCAAGCTCGGCCGCGCGCGCTTCGAGGCTCGCGGCATGCTTGAAAGTGGGCGAGCCCGGCATGGCAATGCCCGACAGGTCGCCTTTCACATCAGCCACAAACACCGGCACCCCGGCCGCTGAAAAGCTCTCGGCAATGCCCTGCAAAGTGACAGTCTTGCCGGTCCCGGTCGCGCCTGCGATGAGCCCGTGGCGGTTGGCCCGCGAAAGAGCAAGCATCTGGCGCTCGCCATTCCCGCCCAGCCCCAGATAAATTGCCGTTTCCGTATCGGCCATGTGCGCCTCTCGTCCTGCAAATCGCTTCGCGACAAGATGTGGAGCGGCTTGTCCGAGCGGTCAAGTTCTCGACTTGGCCGGGAATTGGGCTAAGTGGTGGCGATGGGTCAGAAACTGCCGTTTGTGCTGCTTGACGATGCCCGCCCCATTGCCGCAGGCGGCGTGGGCGCGGCTGATGCGCTGCTTTACGAAGCGCCGCGCGAGGTCTTCGTCGCAACCCGCGCCCGGGATGTTGCCGGGGTGCTGGCCGCGGCTGATGCGGCGCGCGCGCAAGCTGGCGGATCGCTGGCCGGATATCTTGCCTATGAGGCAGGGCTCGCCCTCGAACCGCGTCTTGCCGCGCTGGCCGATCAGCGCAGCGGTGCAGCGGGCCCGCTCGTCTGGCTTGGCCTGTTCGATGCCCCGCGCCGGATTCCTGCTGCTGCGGTGCCCGCCTGGCTTGCACAGCAGGCTGATGGCAGCGCCGGCATTGGCCCGATGGAGCCGCAGCTTTCGCCTGGCGGTTACAGGGCCGCCTTTGCCGCCTTGCGCGAGGCAATCGCGGCGGGGGACATCTATCAGGCGAATCTCACCTACAGCCTTGCAGGCTCGTACCGCGGCGATCCGCTGGCGCTGTACCGCGCGCTGCGCCCGGCCGCTGCGGCCGGCTATGGCGGGGTGATTTTCGATGGCACGCACTGGCTTTTGAGCTTTTCGCCCGAATTGTTCGTCGCGCTTGAAGGGAGAGCTGCCAAGGTCAAGCCGATGAAGGGCACGCGGCCACGCTCTCCCGATCCCGCGGCCGATGCCGCCGCCGCGGTCGAACTGGGCAATTCGGAGAAGGACCGCGCCGAAAACCTCATGATCGTTGATCTCATGCGCAATGATCTCGCCCGCGTGGCCGAGGCCGGCAGCGTGCAGGTCAATGCGCCGTTCGCGATCGAAAGCTATCCGACCGTGCACCAGATGGTTTCCACCGTGCGCGCAACACTCGGCCCCGGCATGGGCGCGATGGACCTCATCCGCGCGCTGTTTCCCTGTGGCTCGATCACCGGCGCGCCCAAGATCCGGGCGATGGAACTGCTCACCCAGGTCGAGCGCGATGCGCGCGGGCCCTATTGCGGGGCGATCGGGCGGATTGATGCACCCGATGAACAGGGGGGCGGCAACGCTGCCTTCAATGTTGCGATCCGCACCCTGCGCCTGACCCCGATCGAGAACGGGCAGGGGGCTGCGGTGCTCGGCATCGGCTCGGCAATTGTGGCGGATAGCGACAGTGAGGCCGAGCGGCGCGAATGCGAGATCAAGGCAGGGTTCGTGCGGCGCTCCGGGCCTGGTCTGCCTGCGCCTGCCTTTGATCTCATCGAGACGATGCGGTTTGAACCTGACAGCGGCATTGCCCTGATCGAGAAGCACCTTGCGCGCATGAAAGCGAGTGCGGCGAGCCTTGGCTTTGCCTTTGATCGCCACGCTGCGCGCAACCAGATCCAGGCGCTGTGCTTTGAACTGGAAGCACCCGCCCGGGTGCGGCTGCTGCTGTCACGCAGCGGCGCGACGGCGCTGGAGGCCGGGCCGCTGCCTGCGCGTCGCGCGGCTCCGCTGGCCTGCATTGCCTTGCCGAACCTGCTCGATCCGGGCGACTGGCGGCTGGCGCACAAGACATCCGATCGCGGCTTTTACGAGGACGCGCTGGCGGCAGCAAAGCGGCTTGGCGCGGACGAGGCCTTGCTGGTGCGCGGCGATGGCCTGGTGACGGAAGGCAGTTTTACCAGCGTGTTTATCGCAGGGGCGGATGGCATCCTGCTCACCCCGGCCGCGCATCTCGGCCTGCTGCCCGGCGTGCTGCGCGCGCATCTGCTCGAGGAAGGCCGCGCGCGTGAAGCCGAACTGACGCTCGATGCTGTTGCTGCCGCATCCGCCGCAGGGCGCCTGTGGCTCGGCAATGCTGTGCGCGGGCTGATCAAGGGGCAGATTTCATGACGCTGCCGATCCTCTATGAAGACGGCGAGGCGCTGGTGATCGACAAGCCTGCGGGCTTGCCGATTGACCGCCCGCGCAAGGGCGGGCCGAGCCTTGCCAATCACCTTGATGCCCTGCGGCTGGGGTTCCAGCGCGAGCCGGTGGCGGTGCACCGGCTGGATACCGACACCAGCGGCTGCCTGCTCTTGGCGCGCAATCCCAAGGCGCTCGCCCGGTTCAATCGCGCTTTCGAGGAACGCGCCGTCGCCAAGACCTACCTGGCGCTGCTGGCCGGCCACCCACCGGGCACGCAGGGAACCATCGAACTGGCGCTGGCCAAGATCAGCTCGGCCGAAAAAGGCTGGCGGATGATCGTGGCCAAGAAAGGCAAGCCCGCCGTTTCGCACTGGGAACTGGTGGAAACGCTGGGTGCGCACAGCCTGATCCGCTTTCGTCCCGAAACAGGTCGCACACACCAGCTGCGCGTCCATGCCTTGAAAGGCCTCGGCGCAGCGCTGCTGGGCGATCCGGTCTATGGCCAAGGCGCCCAAGGCGCGGCCAGGCGCACCATGCTCCATGCCGAAAGCCTTGTGGTGACGCGCGCGGGCAAGGCCCCGGTCGAGGCGCGCGCGCCCCTGCCGGCGGATTTTCTCGCCCATGGGGTGAGTGATGGCTGAGGCCCAGCCCGCAGCGGTGCTGGCCCGCGCCTTGGAGCTGGCAGAGGAAAGCTTCCTCGCAGGCTCCGGCCCTGGCGGGCAGAACGCCAACAAGGTCGCCACCGAAGTCGAACTGCGGGTCAATATCTTCGCCCTGCGCCTCGCCCCGCCGGTGTTCGCGCGGCTCAGGAAACTGGCGGGCAGCAAGCTGGCCAGCAACGGCGATCTTATCCTTACCTCCAAGGCGCACCGCACCCGCGAGGCCAATCGCGAGGACGCGCGCGCCAAGCTCACAGCCCTGCTGGCAGAGGCGCACATCCAGCCCAAGCGCCGCGCCAAGACCCGGCTCAACCGCGTCGGCAAGACTGAGCGGTTGAAGGTCAAGAAAGCGCGCGGCGCAATCAAGGCCGGGCGCGGGCGGCCGAGCAGCACGGACTGGTAATGGGCCTGCGCGCTTCATTCCTTGACTTTTCCCCATGATTCGCCCATTGGCGCGGCCCTGTCGGCGGCGCTCCGGGGCAACCCGTGCATGCCGCCCGTTTTGTTTATGGCCGCACTGGCCGCCTTATTCTGATCAGGAACCCGCCATGGCGAAGCCCGCAACTGTCAAGATCCGCCTCGTTTCGAGCGAAGGCACCGGCTTTTTCTACGTCACCAAGAAGAACCCGCGCAACACCACCGAGAAGATGAGCTTCCGCAAGTATGATCCGGTGGCCAAGAAGCACGTCGAGTTCAAGGAAGCCAAGATCAAGTAAGGTCTGGCATTCTCGCTGCGCTTGCGCGCGGAATTCATCGACAGTTCAATCCCGCCTGCCTATGTGCGGGCCATGAACAAGACCATCTTCGCCCGTTCGCTGGTTGTGGGCCTTGGCGCAGGCGCCTTGGCCCTTTCTGCATTGCCGCTGCCCTGGCCCTTTGCCCCTGCCCCGCTCGCGGCGCAGGCCCATGCCGGTGATCTCGACAAGGTGGTCGAAGCGCTGCGCGGCATTTCCACCATGCAGGCCGATTTTACCCAGACCGACCGGCAAGGCGGCGTGGCCAGCGGCGTGATGACACTCAAGCGCCCCGGCAAGATCCGCTTCGACTATGGCAAGAAGGCCGACTTTCTTGTGGTTTCGAACGGCAAGTCACTTTTCGTTGTCGATTACCAGGTCAATCAGGTCGAACGCTGGCCGATCACCAATTCACCGCTTGGCGCGCTGTTTGATCCTTCGCGCGATGTGAAACGCTTTGGCAAGCTGCTGCCGACCGGCAACAGCGATGTCATCAGTGTCGAGGTGCGCGATCCGGCCAAGCCCGAATTCGGCGTCATCACCATGATCTTTGTGAAAAATCCGGCGGCACCGGGCGGTTTGCAACTCAGCCATTGGGTGGCGCTCGATGCCCAGAACAACCGCACCACTGTCAGGCTGACGAATCACCGCTATGGACTCGAAGTTGCCGAAAGCACCTTCACGTTCCGCGATCCGCGCAAGGCAACTCGTCGTCCGGGTTGAACGGGTCGCCGGAAAAACTTGTATGAAAACGACATCCTGACCGCCACGTTCATGCAGGCGAAAGGCAGCGCGGATTATCCCGTGTGCATGAGGCGGTCGAAGGCGGGTTCCCCCCTGTTGCCCACCCTTCGCTGAAGATCGCCTCACAACAAAGCGTGACGAACGCTGCTTTGGAACCCTCGACCCATCGCCCCCGGGTCGGGGGTTTTTTGTGGGCGCTGCCTTGTTTTGCCCTCGTGCGCCGGGCGCGGGCCATCCGGCCCGCCTGGCTTTCCTCGCACAAGCGCGGGCGCGCAGTCGCGCTTGCGATCGCTGTGCGACCGGATCGGCGCGTTGTCGCGGCGCAGGCGGGCCTATTCTTGCCAGCCCAGCGCCTTGCGGATGATCTGGTAGATCACGTTCTGTTCAATCACCCCGCGCACGCGTTCAGCGCCAGGGCCGGTGGCGAACAGCGCAACATCCTCGCCGCCATGCGTCTCGCTGCCGAGCGGGACAAGCGCTTGCTGGCGTGCCGCAATTCCGGTTTGCGGATCGGGACGGCCGTTGAGATGCCCCACCGCACCCGGCCCGTTGGCATAGCCAAGCGTGGTGTAAGGCTTGCCATCGGCGGCCTTCACCGCAGTCCCATCGCCGCCATCCTCGCCGCGGCCAAGCGGCGGCACCACCAGTCCCAGAATATCGTTCCCGCGCTGCGGATAGCCCGCCATGGTGAAGGCATGGCTGTGATCGGCCGTAACCATGATCAGCGTCTCGGCCGGGTTGGTGTTGTCAACCGCGTATTGCACGGCCCGCGCCATTTCGATGGTTTCCTCCAGAGCATAGCCTGCGCGCCCATCATGGTGGGCGTGGTCGATCCGTCCGCCTTCGACCATCAGGTAATAGCCGCCCGGATGGGTTTGCAGCCGTTCGATTGCGGCTGCGGTCATTTCAGTGAGGGTGGGCTCGGGCGAATCGGGTTTGCGCTCGGCCATGTAGGTCATGTGGCTCGGCGAAAAGAGGCCGAGCACCGGCTTGTCCTTGGGCGCCTTGGCAAGATCCGCCGCACTCAGCACCACGCTGCCGCCGGTGCGGCGTGCCCAGTCGCCCGGCAGATCGGCGCTGGCCACCCCGCGACTTCCGCCCTTGTCCCGGCCGAACATCACCTGTGTGCCGCCGCCCAGCGCGACATCGAAATCCGCCTCGGCCAGTTGCAGCGCGATATCCTTGCAGCCTTTGTCTCGTTGATTGGCGGGGATCTGGTTGTCCGCTTCCCAGTCGCGGTCGGCGCTGCGGGCATAGACGCTGGCCGGAGTCGCATGGGTGAGGCGCGTGGTGGTGACGATCCCGAGCCCGGCCCCGCGCCGTTTCACCTCCTCGCCCAGCAAGGGCAGCGGGTGGGCAAGCGCATCGGCGCAAACGCCTTTCACCGCCTCTGGCCCGATGCCGAGCACGCCAATGCGGGTCTTGGTGCCGGAATGGATCGCGGTTGCCGTGCCCGCGCTGTCGGGCACCTGCGCGTTGGTATTGTAGGTCTTGACGAGCGCGACATTCTCAAACTTTTCAAAGCTCAAGCTGTTCTCTTCGCCCGTTTCCCCACGCTTTTGCCCCTCATAGATCCGCGCAGCGGTGATGGTGGTGATCCCCATGCCATCGCCGATAAAGAGGATGACATTCTTCGCTTGCGCTGTTGCTGGGGCAGCGGTGCTGGCGCTTGCCACCCCGGTGGTGCCATCGGTGGTGGTGCAGGCGGCCAGCGGCAGCAGGCTGGCAGCAATGAGCAGAACAAGTGGGCGGGTGCGGGGCATGGGCGTGTCTCCTGAGATTTGCAGATGCGCTATCGCTTCGGCGTGCGACAATAAAGTGAAAGGTGGCGTTTTCATCCAAGCGTCCCTAAGTCGGCGCTCATGCTCAAAGTCGCTACCTGGAACATCAATTCGGTGCGCCTGCGCCTGCCGCTGGTTGCCAAGTTTCTCGCCGCGCACGCGCCCGATGTGCTGTGCCTGCAGGAGATCAAGTGCGAGACACACCTGTTTCCGGGCGAAGCGCTGGCCGCGCTTGGCTACACCCATCAGGCGGTGAGCGGGCAGAAGGGCTATCACGGCGTGGCCACCATCGCGCGCGTGCCGATCCGCGAGGTGCACCGCCACGACTGGCAGGCCAATGGCGAGGCGCGGCATATCGCCGTCGAGGTGGCAGGGTGCGGGCTGACGATCGACAATGTCTATGTGCCCGCTGGCGGTGATGTGCCCGACCGCGAGGTCAACGCGAAGTTCGGCCAGAAGCTCGATTTTCTCGACCGCATGACGCGCTGGTCGGACAGGCTGGATCGTCCCACGCTGCTGGTCGGCGATTTCAACATCGCGCCGCTCGAAAGCGATGTGTGGAGCCACAAGCAGCTGCTCAAAGTGGTCAGCCATACACCGGTCGAGGTGGAACGGCTCGCCCGGTTGCAGGCAGCCCACGGCTGGGCTGATCTCGGGCGGCAATTCGTGCCCCATCCGCAGCGCTATTATTCGTGGTGGAGCTATCGCAATCCCGGCTGGCAGGAAAACGACAAGGGCCGCCGCCTCGATCACATGTGGGCGAGCCAGGAGGTCGCCGCGCAGGCACGTGCGCATCATATTCTTGAGGAAGCCCGCGCCTGGGAGCAGCCATCGGATCATGTGCCGCTGATCACGGAGTTCGACCTCTGAGCGCGCCTTCTCCCGCACGCCGCGCGGCGCAGGCGGTGGACGCTTTGCGCCATGGCTGGCCGCTGGCGTTTGCTGGCGGGCCCGTTCTCCTGCCCGTCGAGACCGCCATTGCGCGCGGAGCCAGCGCGCCGCAGATGCTGATTTCGGCTGCGCGTGCCGCGACGCTCAAGCTGGCGAACCAGCGCGCGGCCGCTGTCCCCCATGCGCCGGTGCTGATTGCGGGGGGCGAGGCTTTCACCCTCGCACAAGCGCTGCCGATTGCCGATCCGGCGCTCGATCTTGGCAACCCCTTCAAGGGCCCCTTCAAGGCGGAGGAATTGCGCTGGGCCGAGACCGCTGCCGCCGCGCTCGAACTGGCGCGGATTGCCGGGATCCTGCCGGCCTTCATGGTCAATCCCGAAGCCGCGGGTGAGCCGCAGCCGATCGCCGCATCGGACCTTGCCGCCTATCAGGCGAGCGGCGCGCTGCAGCTCATCACCCGCGCGCGCCTGCCGGTGAGTGCCTGTGAAGATGCTGAAATCGTTGCCTTTCGTTCAGCCGCCGATCTGCGCGAACATGTCGCGCTGATTATCGGCACGCAGACCGGCGACCGCTTGCCGCTGGTGCGGCTGCATTCCGAATGCCTCACCGGCGATATCCTCGGCAGCCTCAAATGCGATTGCGGGCCGCAGCTTGATGCCGCGCTCCGCGCCATGGCGCAGGAGGCCCGCGATGGCGGCGGGTGGGGCGTGCTTCTGTATATGCGGCAGGAAGGGCGCGGGATCGGCCTGATCAACAAGCTGCGCGCCTATCGCCTGCAAGATCAGGGGTTTGATACGGTCGAGGCGAATCAGCGGCTCGGCCTGCCCGATGAAGCGCGCGATTTTCCGGTTGCGGCACGGATGCTCGAACTCTTGGGCGCGCGCACGATCCGCCTGCTCACCAACAACCCGGCGAAAGTCGCAGCGTTGGAGGCGGCAGGCGTTAAAGTGGCGGAACGCGTGCCCCATCAGCTCCCCGAAAACCCGCACAATGCCCGCTATCTCGCCACGAAACGCGACAAATCGGGCCATTTGCTCACATAAGCTCAGCGCCGCTGATACTGCACGATCCCGTCCATCAGCCGGTTGCCCTGCATCACGATGCGGCTGCCGGTCCAGTCGGCAAGCAAGGCGCTCTGGCGGCGCAGGCCCGGCACGAAGCGCGCCTCGTTGTGCTCCACCACCAGGCCATCGGAGGGGTGCAGGATCGTCTCGGTCCCCAGCGCGATAAAGGCTGATGAATTGAGCTTGCTGCGCCCTTGGACAAAGAAATTGCCGGCAATCCGCCCGCGCGCACCGGCGGGCAGATCGATCATGTAATTGGTTTCGAACCCGGCTGAATCATCGAAGGAGTTGTTCTCGATCACCACCTCGCCGGTGCGGGATTTGAGATAATGCCCGCCCGTGCCGCGTTCAAAGCGGCTCTCGCGCACCACCAGCGCGCCATAATCGCCGATATAGACGGCATGGGCGCAGCCCACGTCTTCATCGTCGCAATTGCCGAGCCCGCTGAAAGTCGAACGCATAATCGTCACCCGCGCGCGCACCCCGTTGGCGGTAAGGATGCCTTGCTGGCTATCGGCAAAGCGCGCGTCCGAAACCATCAGATCGCCCTGTTCGAGCCGGATGCCCGCGCCGTTGAAGTCGGCCACGCGCATGCCGGTAAAGCTCAGCCCGCGCACTTCGGCACCGCGCCCGCGCAGCACCAGCGCGGCCTTGTCCTCGCACACCGTGCCCGCCAAGGTGACGCTGCCGGGTTGTTCGGCGAGAAAGGTGATGACACCTTCCTCCTGCACGGCACACTGGCGATAGGTGCCCGGCGCGATCACGATGGTGGCGCGGCTGGCCCCAACCGCGTCGACCGCCGCCTGCAAGGTGCGATAGGCGCGCCCGGTCTCGGCCACACGGAAGGGCGCGCTGGTGCTGCTCTGGGCAAACAGCGGCCATGCGGCGCACACCGCTGCGAGCGCGCTGACAGCAAGCAAGGGGCTTGGTCTCATGCCCTTATCCATAACTGGCGAGTGTTAACCGGCGTTGAAAGTGGCCTTGCCGGCGCGCTCCGTGCAATTCTCTCTTGGCCTTGCCCCCTGTGCGTGGCTAAACCGCCGCGCGATACCATTCTTCAAGGAGCACGCGCCATGAAAACCCCCATGAAAACGATCCCCGCTTTTGCTGCTGCTGCCGGCGCGGCCCTGTTGCTGGCTGCTTGCGGCAGTTCGGATGATGCCTCGACCGAGGCCCGCGCCGACACGGTGGAAATGCCCGCCGATGAAGCGCTCGAAGCGGTGAGCGAGGAACCCGTTGCCGATCCCACGGCGGCCGCGCAGGACCCGGGTGCAACCACCAACCAGACCACCGAGCAAGCGGCCGAGGCAGCGGCCAATGTCGCGGCTGATGCTGCGGCTGCTGCTGCGAATGCCGAAGCGGTGGCGGCTGATTAAGCCCGGCCCATGCGCGCGCCTGCTTACCCGTTGATCGCTTGGCTTGCGCTGCCTGCGCTGGCGCTTGCGGGATGCGACAGCGGCGCGCCGCAGCCTGCGGGCGGGATCAGCAAGGGCGAGGCCGAAGCCCTTGCCGAAGCCGCCGAAATGCTCGACGAGACCCGCACCTTGCCGGAAGGCGCGGTGCCGGCCGAAGCCCTGGCTTCGCCGCCTGCGCCTGCCGAGCCTGCAGAAATGGCAGGCGACACCCAGCGCTGAGCGCGCAACACGCGTGCCGGCAAACAACCAACCCGGCGAGGAACCGCTCGCCACCCGAGAGGAAAGCAAGCGATCATGAACGCCCCGATGATGAGCACCCCGGCGCGCAATCCCGGCATGGACGAGGATGTCTTTGAACAATTCGCCGAGCAGCTCACGCGCTATGTCCGCGAGCGCCTGATCCCGGCTGAACCCCAGGTGATCGCCGAAGATCGCGTGCCCGAGGATATCCTCGATGAAATGCGCGAGATGGGCCTGTTCGGCATCACCGTGCCCGAGGAATATGGCGGCGCCGGTCTTAACATGACGCAATATGCCCGCGTGGTGAACATCATGAGCTACGCCGCGCCTGCCTTCCGCTCGATCTTCTCGATCAATGTCGGGATGTTTGCGAGTGCGCTCAAGAACGGCGCGACCGAGGCCCAGCGCGCCGAATGGTTTCCGCAGCTGGTCGAAGGCAAGATCGCCTGCTTCGGCCTGACCGAGCCTGGTTCAGGCAGCGATTCGGCTGCCATGGCCACCACCGCCGTGCCCGATCCCGATGGCAATGGCTGGATCTTGAACGGCACCAAGCGTTACATCACCAACGCGCCCTATGCCGATGTCGCGCTCATCATGGCGCGCACCAACAAGGAACCCCTGCCCAAGAACGCGCATGTTTCCGCCTTTCTGGTGCCGATGAACACCCCCGGCGTCTCGCGCGGCAGCCCGGACAAGAAGATGGGGCAGGCAGGCAGTCACATCTGCGATATCATGCTCGATGATGTGCGTGTGCCGGGCGATGCCTTGCTCGGCGGGGAGACCGGCAAGGGCTTTGTCTTTGCGATGAAGAGCCTTGATAATGGCCGCATTTCGGTGGGTGCGGCGGCCACCGGCTATGCCCGCCGCGCGCTCGATTCCGCGCTCCGCTATGCCAATGAGCGCAAGGCCTTTGGCGAACCCATCGCCAATTTCCAGCTGATCCAGCAGATGCTCGCTGACAGCGAGATCGAAATCTACGCCGCCGAGGCCATGATGAAGGATGTGACCGCGCGCGCTGATGCGGGCGAGAACATTCTGGTGAAGGCCGCCGCCTTCAAGGTGTTTGCCTCCGAGATGTGCGGGCGCGTGGTTGACCGCGTGGTGCAGATCTATGGCGGCGCGGGCTATCTCGCCGAATATGACGCGGAGCGGTTCTTCCGCGATGCCCGCATCTACCGCATCTACGAGGGCACGACGCAGATCCTCCAGCTCCAGATCGCCAAGCACATGCTGCGCGAATGGAGGGATTCTTGATGTTCCGCAGCCCGGACGGGCTGCGAAATCCTCGCTCATGCGACCTCAAGGTCGCCGCGCTGCGGGCGGCCGTTCGGCCTTGCGGCCCTTCGGGCCGATACAGCGCGTTCATCACGCTTGGCTCGCGGTTTCATGTATAAGCTCCTCAACGATCTCTCCATCGTCGAAGTCTCCAGCTTCGTCGCCTCGCCCACCGCCGGGCTCTATTGCGCCCAGCTGGGAGCCGAGGTGATCCGGGTCGATCACAAGGCGGGCGGGCTCGATTACAACCGCTACATGCTGACGGCCGAGGGGCGCTCGTTGAGCTGGGAGAATCTCAACCGCGCCAAGAAATCGGTTGCGCTCGATCTGCAATCGGCCGCGGGGCGCGAGTTGCTGGTCGAACTGGCGGCCAGGGTGGGCCAGTGCATCACCAACCTGCCGGAGCAGTCGTTCCTCAGCCATGCCGCGATGGCCGCCAAGCGCGCCGACATGGTGTCCTTGCGCGTGATGGGCTGGCATGATGGGCGCCAGGCGATGGACTTCACGGTGAATGCGGCGGTCGGCTATCCGCTGATGACCGGGCCGGAGGAGTGGGACCCGGCGAGCGCGCCGCCCGTCAACCAGGTGCTTCCCGCATGGGATTTCATCACCGGGGCTTACGGCGCCTTTGCCCTGCTCGCCGCGCTGCGCCACCGCGAGCACACGGGCGGGGGCAGCGAAGTGCGCCTGCCTTTGGGTGATGTGGCGATTGGCACCATGGCGAATGCGGGGTTGCTCGCCGAAGTGCTCTATCGCGGCGGCGACCGCGAGCGCCTTGGCAATGCGATCTGGGGCGCCTTCGGGCGCGACTTCCGCGCGCGCGACGGGGTGCGCTTCATGGTCGCTGCGCTCACCCCCAAGCAGTGGTCGGGGCTGGTCAAGGCATTCGGATTGCAGGATAATATCGCCGCGCTGGAGGCTGAACTCGGCGTGCGCTTCGCTGATGGCGACACCCCGCGCTTCCAGCACCGCGAGCGCCTCTTCGCGCTGTTCCAGCAGGCGGCGGAGACGATGGATTATGCCACGCTCGAAGCGCGCATGGCTGCCGAAGGCTGCACATTCGAGCGCTATCGCACCGCTTACGAGGCCGCGAACGATCCGGTGCTGGTGGCGGACAACCCCCTGTTCGGCCCTCCGCCTGCCAACCCAAGCGGGTTTGCTTACCCCGCCACCCGTTCCTTTGCCAACCTGCCGGGCCGCGCGGCGGGCGACCCCGCGCCTGCGCCCTATCTGGGGCAGCATTCCGAAGAAGTGCTGGCCGAGAAACTGGGGCTGTCATCGGGCGCTATCGGCAAGCTGGTGGATGCAGGGACAGTGGCACTTTCAGACAAGGACAGAACATGACCAGACGCGTTGCCATCTGCACACCCCTGCGAACGCCGGTGGGCAAGTTCCTCGGTGGGCTCTCCAGCATGAACGCAGGCCAATTGGGCGCGGTGATCTTGCAGGCGTTGATGGAGCGCTCCGGCATCGATCCGGCCCGCGTTGACGACGTGGTGTTCTCCCAGGGCTACGGCAATGGCGAGGCGCCCGCGATCGGCCACTGGTCGTGGCTCGCGGCGGGGCTGCCCATCGAAGTCCCCGGCTTCCAGCTGGATCGCCGCTGCGGATCGGGCGTGCAGGCGGTGGCGACGGCAGCGATGATGGTCGAGACCGGCATGGCCGATGTCGTCGTGGCAGGCGGCGTGGAGAGCATGTCCCATGTGGAGCATTACACGCTGGCTGCGCGCGGCGGTGTGCGGATGGGCGACATGGTGCTTTATGATCGGCTCAGCCGCGGACGGGTGATGAGCCAGCCGATCGAGCGCTTCGGGGTGATCACCGGGATGATCGAGACCGCGGAAAACCTCGCCAAGGATTACGGCATCACCCGCGAGGAGGCCGATGCCTTCGCGGTGCGCAGCCACCAGAACGCGGCGCGGGCGTGGGCAGAAGGCAAGTTTGCCGAGCAGCTCGTGCCGGTCGAAATCCCGCAGCGTAAAGGCGATCCCGTCATCTTCGACCACGACGAGGGCTACCGCGCCGATGCCAGCATGGAAACATTGGGCAAGCTCACCCCCATCGACCTGCGCCGCGATCCCGCAGCCATCGTCACCGCCGGCAATGCCAGCCAGCAGAATGATGCAGCGGCAGCGTGCCTTGTGGTGGCAGAGGACAAGCTGGAGGAATTGGGCCTCAGCCCCATGCTGTGGTTTGGCGGCTGGGCGGCGGCGGGGTGTGATCCCTCGCGCATGGGGATCGGCCCCGTGCCCGCCGTTGAACGCCTGTTCGAACGGCGCGGCTACAGCTGGGACGATATCGGCCTTGTCGAGCTCAACGAAGCCTTCGCCCCGCAGGTGCTTGCGGTGCTCAAGGGCTGGGGCTGGTCACACGACGACAGCCGCCGCGAAATCCTCAACGTCAATGGTTCGGGCATCAGCCTCGGCCATCCCATCGGGGCGACGGGCGGGCGGATTCTTGCCGATATGGCGCATGAAATGCGCCGGCGCTCCGTGCGCTACGGGCTTGAAACCATGTGCATCGGGGGCGGTCAGGGGATCGCCGCGGTGTTCGAGCTGGCAACATGAATTACGAGGCGTGGATCGGCCGCGAGCAGCGCGCTACCGACCGGCTTGATGAGGGGTTGGCCGCGCGCTGGCTCGCCACCTTTGACCTTCCGAGGCCGCATCCGGCAATCATGCCCCAGGGCATCCACTTTGCCCTGTGCACCCCCGATGCGCCGACCGCAAGGCTCGGCGCGGATGGCCACCCGGCGCGCGATGACAGCGCCGACAGCTTCCTGCCGCCTTTCCCCCAATTGGGCTCTGGGCTGCGGCGGATGTGGGCTTCATCGAAGATGCAATTCGTCGCTCCCATCGCGATTGGCGCCGCGATAGAGCGCACCAGCCGGGTCGCTGCGGTAAGCGAGAAGGCCGGCAGCACGGGCCGCCTTGCCTTTGTCGATGTCGAACACACCACCCGCGCCAATGGCACCATCGCCGTGGTGGAGACGCAGACGCTGGTCTATCGCGAGGCGGCCGATCCGCAAGCGCCGCTCAGCCCGCCGCCGCCGGGCGAGGCCCAGTTCTCGCCCGAGGGCTGGGATGCCCACCGCGCCCTCACCCCCGATGCGCGCCTCTTGTTCCGCTATTCAGCGCTCACCTTCAACACCCACCGCATCCATTATGATGCGCCCTATGCGAGCGCGGTTGAGCGCTATCGCGGGCTGGTGGTGCACGGGCCCCTGACCGCGAGCCTGCTGCTGCAACTGGCGGCGCGCGAACTGGGTGACAATCGCCTGCGTCATTTCGCTTTTCGCGGCCTTTCCCCTGCGATCGCCGGCGAGGCGCTGCATTTGGTGATGCGCGCCAGGGATGGCGGCTACGAGCTGGCCGCCTTTGCCGGTGATGGCCGACAGGTGACAGCGGCAAGCGCGGCCACTTAACTCCCCTCCCCGCGGGGAGGGGGTGGGGGTTCTGCCTCCCATCCCATGTCGAGCGCCCTCCTCCTCACCCCATCCCTCAAGGGAGGGGGAAATCCGCAATCGGCTTCAGGACTTGGTATGTCTCCTTGGCGGGCTCGCGGCCCAGTTCGGGAAAGTCGATCAGGTCGGGCTCCTCGTGGGTATCCGGAATCCGCGAGAGCAGATCGCGCACCAGCGTCAGCCGCCCGCGCCGCTGGTCGTTGAAATCCACGATGGTCCAGGGCGCATGGCTCGTGTGCGTCGCCGCCAGCATGGCTTCGCGCGCTGCGGTGTAGTCATCATATTTCTCGCGCGCGGCGAGATCGATCGGCGAGAGCTTCCAGCGTTTCAGCGGATCTTCCAGCCGCTCGCGCAGGCGCGCTTCCTGCTGCGCCTGATCGGCGGCGAGCCAGTACTTGAACAGCAATATGCCATCATCCACCAGCAGCTTTTCAAAGGTCGGCACTTGCGCAAGGAAGGCTGCAACCTGCGCGGGCGAAGCATAGCCCATCACCCGCTCCACGCCCGCGCGGTTGTACCAGCTCCGATCAAACAGCACGATCTCGCCCGCCGTGGGCAGGTGGGCGATGTAGCGCTGGAAATACCACTGGCCCATTTCCGCCTCGGTCGGCTTGGCAAGCGCCACGGTGCGGCATTGGCGCGGGTTCAGCTTGTCGCGCACGGCGGTGATCGCGCCGCCTTTGCCCGCGGTGTCGCGCCCCTCGAAGATCACCACAAGACGCGCGCCTGTGGCCTTCACCCAGCGCGCCATGCTCACCAGCTCCAGCGTCAGCGGCGCCAGGGCCTCCTCGTAATCCTTGCGTTTCATGGCCATGGGCATCTCTCCTCGAATTGTCCTTGGGGCGTGAAGGGAGTATCACCTGCAACAATATGGCGACCCTTGCAGACCCCACCCCCGATTTTGCCACCCTGCCAGAGATGGCAGCCGATGTCTTCACCGCGCCGCTGGCGCGCCCGGCGCATGTGGGGGAGGACTGGCTGGAGCCTGCACAAACCGATTACACCACCGAGGACCACGCCGTGTGGGATGATCTGTTTGCCCGCCAGATGGAGGTTCTGCCGGGGCGGGCGTGTTCGGCCTTCATGGCCGGGCTCGACAAGCTCGATCTGGGGCGCGGCGGCATTCCCGAGTTTGCTGCGCTGTCGGAGGAACTGGGCCAGCTTACCGGCTGGAGCGTCGTGCCCGTCCCCATGCTGATCCCCGATCACGTGTTCTTCTGGCACCTTGCCAACCGCCGCTTTCCGGCGGGCAATTTTATCCGCACGCGCGAGACCTTTGATTACATCGAAGAGCCCGATGTGTTCCATGATGTCTTCGGCCATGTCCCGATGCTGACCGATCCTGTCTATGCCGATTACATGCAGGAATATGGCCGCGCCGGGTGGAAGGCGATGCGCTACAACCGGTTGAAAGCGCTTGGCGCGCTCTATTGGTACACGGTCGAATTCGGGCTGATCGTGGAAGCGGGCGGCGTGCGCGCCTATGGCGCGGGGATCCTGTCAGGGCCGACCGAAGCAAGGTTCGCCGTGGAAGCGCAAAGCCCCAATCGCATCAT
Organism: Erythrobacter sp.; assembly: GCA_046296155.1. Classification (GTDB taxonomy): domain Bacteria; phylum Pseudomonadota; class Alphaproteobacteria; order Sphingomonadales; family Sphingomonadaceae; genus Erythrobacter. Next base: position 290,979 of record JBKBLW010000004.1, read on the forward strand.
GCTCAATGTCGATCGCGTCATGCGCACCGATTATGTCATCAGCGATCTGCAACCGACCTATTTCGTGATCGAGAGCTTCGCCGATCTCTACCGCCAGACGGTGGACCGTGATTTTGATCGGCTCTATCGCAGCCTGCCCGCCGGTTTCACCTATGCCAATAGTGCGGTGATCGATGTCGACAATGTGCTGCACCGCGGCACGCAGGAATATCACCTGCGCGGGGGCCGGGGGAGTGGGGCCCAGCCCGTCTGAATCCTGGCTCAGGCTTCGGCTTTGCGGCGGCCGGAAATCGCGTGGTAAAGCACCAGCGTCACCGTGGTCGCGGCCAGCGCCGCGCCGAGGGCGAGGAAGGAGAGGCTGCCCAGCACCGTGCCATCATTCAGCAGCACGCCTGCCACCAGCGACACCGCCACGCCCGCGCCGATCTGGCGGAAAATCTGGCCCGGCGCCTCGGTCCGCGCGAGGATCGAGGCCAGCCAGCCCAAAGTCACCCCCAGCACGATCAACACCAACAGCGCCATTTCCCGATCAATTCCTTGTAAAGAAGTTTGCCTTGTAACGGGTTTGCAACCATCCAGCGGCGCGCTGGTTCCGGGGCGCTGCGCTCAGCGCAAGGTCAGCCAGGTGATCGCCGCGATGCCGATCGCGATGCGATACCAGCCGAAGGGGGCGAAACCGAATCGCCCGACCAGGGTCACGAACAGGCGGATGACCACGAGCGCGGTGAGAAAGGCCGCGAGCGTGCCGATGGCAATCTCGCTCCACCCGATCAAGGCGCCACCCGACAGGAGCTTTTCCGGCTCGGACAGGATCTTGACCGTGGCGGCCCCGAGCATGGTGGGAATGGCAAGGAAAAAGCTGAATTCGGCCGCCGTCTTGCGCCCCACGCCCATGGCGAGCGCGCCAAGAATGGTCGCGCCCGAACGGCTCGTGCCGGGGATCATCGCAAGACATTGCACGAAGCCGATGCCGATCACTTTCTTCAAGGGGATATCCGCCACGCCGCTATCGGCGCTTGGCGGAATGGTGCGTTCGAGCCCCAGCATGGCGATCCCGCCGATCAGCCATGCCCAGCCCACCACCATCGGGGTTTCGAGCAGCACCGCGATCTGGTCTTTCACCATCAGGCCGATGAGCGCCGCCGGCAGAAAGCCGATCAAAAGATTGCGGACAAAGCGCAGGGCAACAGGCTCAAGCCTGAGGCAGCCCATCCCCATGTCCCACAAGGTGCGGAAATAGACCACTACCACGGCCAGGATGGCGCCAAGCTGGATCACCACATTGAACTGCGCCCATTGGGCTGCATCATAGCCGAACAATTCGGTCGCCATGATGAGGTGCCCGGTCGAGGACACCGGGAGAAACTCGGTCAGGCCTTCAAGGATGCCGAGCAGGATTGCAGTGATGATTTCGCCCATGGGAAGGCCGCTTTGCCGAGTGGGCCCATCCTGTCAAACCGAAAAGGCCCGCCCTTGGGGTAGGGCGGGCCTTTATAGGGCTTACCAGATGCGCACGCGCTTTTCCGGCGGGAGATACAGCGCGTGGTCGGGGGTGACGCCAAAGGCTTCGTACCAGGCATCCAGGTTACGCACGACCCCGTTGACGCGATATTCCTCGGGGCTGTGGGTGTCGGTGCGAAGGCGGGTGCGGTAATTCGCCTCGCGCTGGGTCGAACGCCACACCTGCGCCCAGCCGAGGAAGAAGCGCTGATCGCCGGTCAGCCCGTCGATCACCGGCACGTCCTTGTCCTTGGTGGCGATCTTGTAGGCGCGATAGGCAAGGCTGAGCCCGCCCAGATCGCCGATATTCTCGCCCAGGGTCAGGCGGCCATTGACGCAGGTCTTGCCCTCATCAAGCGGGCAGAAGGCATTGTATTGCGCCACCAGCGCATCGCCGCGGGCATCGAAGGCCTTGCGATCTTCGTCGGTCCACCAGTTGCGCAAGCGCCCTTCGGCATCGGACTTGGAACCCTGGTCGTCGAAGCCATGGCCGATTTCATGGCCGATCACGCCGCCAATCGCGCCATAATTCACCGCGATATCGGCAGTAAGGCCAAAGAAGGGCTGCTGCAGGATGCCGGCCGGGAAGACGATCTCGTTCTTGGTTGAATTGTAATAGGCATTCACTGTCTGTGGCAGCATGAACCATTCGGTGCGGTCGATCGGCTTGCCGAGCTTCGCGATATTGTCGGCCATGGCCCACTTGGCCGCTGCCACCCGGTTGGCAATCGGGTTGCCGGGGGTGATTTCGAGGCCATCATAGGTTTCAAGATTTTCGCGGTAGCCGATCTTGGGATCAAAGCTGGCAAGCTTGGCGCGGGCCTCGGTCTTGGTGGCCTCGCTCATCCAGTCGATTTCGTTGATCGATTCAGCCAGCGCCAGGCGCAGGTTGGCAACCAGTTCATCCATCGCCCTTTTGCTTTCGGGCGGGAAATAGCGCGCCACATAGAGCGCGCCGAGCCGCTCGCCCAGCATCCCTTCGGTGGCGGCAACCGCGCGCTTCCAGCGCGGACGCTGTTCGGGCGCGCCGCTCAGCACCTTGCCATAGAAAGCAAAATTGGCTTCGTCGAACCGCTTGGGCAGGATGGCGGCATTGCCGTTGAGGAACTGCTTGGCCATCCATGCCTGCAGCGTCGCAACCGGGGTTTCGGCCAGCAGCCTGAGCATGCCGGGAAGCCCGCTGCCGATCTTGGCGCGGGTGGCGGCATCAAGGCCAAGCTCGGCGGCGCGTTCATCGGAGGGGGGCATGGTCGAGACCACAAAGCCCGGGCTCTTGTCGAGGCCGGTCCTGGCCAGCATCGCCACCAGCGGCGCGGCGCCCGGCAAAGCGGCGATCTGATCCGCGGTCAGCAGATTATAGGTGAGGTCGCGGTTGCGCTGCACGGTGCGATCCCATGCCACGGTGCGCGCGATCCGATCTTCCAGCGCATAGACCGCTTCGGCCGCTGCGGCGGGATCGGCATAGCCCGCCTCGCCCAAGAGGAAGGCGAGATAGGCCTTGTACTGCCCCTGGATGGCGCGCCCTTTTTCGCTTTCATCGAGATAGTAATCGCGGTCGGGCAGGCCCAACCCGCCAAAGCCAAGCGCGGCGATATGGCGATCGGGCTGCTTGGCATCGACTGTGACTGCCCCGCTGATGGGGCTGGCAAAGCCGGGCTCGGCCCACAGCTCCACCAAGGCCTCAAGGCTGGTCGCGGTGCGGATGCGCTCAAGATAGGGCATCGCAGGCGCCATGCCGGCCGCTTCGATGGCGTCGGTATCGAGATAGGCCTTGTAGGCCTCGACAATGCGGCGTTCGTCATGGCTCAGCGATTTGGCGGGCTTGGCGATGAGTTCATCAAGCAGCGCCTTGACATCGCGCGTGCTCTTTTCGCTGAGCAGCGTGAAGGCGCCAAAGCGGCTGAATTCTGGCGGCAGCGGGTTGGCATCAAGCCAAGGCTTGTTGACGTAGGCGAAGAAATCGTCGCCCGGGTGGACTGTGGTGGACAAAAGCCTGGGATCAACACCCCACTCGCCAAAACTCATGGTCGGCACCGCGGCGGCAGCCGCGGGGGTGGCTGCGTCAGCCTGCGCGAGGAAATAATGGACTGCGCCCGCGTCATGCGCGGCATGGCTCCCGTCCTGCGCGCAGGCAGGGCTGGCAAGCGCAAGGGCTGCAAGGCTGGCGCCGAAAAGGGCGGCGGTGCGGATCATGGTTACTCTCCCCGAGTGCGTGCGAAATTGGCTGCGTGATCTACACAAGGCCCGGCGTCAACGCAGCGCAGCTGGCCGGGTGATTTGCGCGCTTGGTCGAAAATCCTGCCTGCGCGCCTCAGGCCGCGGCCTCGGCGGTGAATTGCAGTGTGGCGAGCCGCGCATAGAGCCCGCCTGCCTTCGACAGGCTTTCGTGCGTGCCCTGTTCGACAATGCGCCCTTCATCCATCACGATGATGCGGTCAGCCGCACGGATGGTGGCGAGCCGGTGCGCGATCACCAGCGTGGTGCGGCCCTTCATCAGCCCTTCAAGGGCCTGCTGGACGAGCTGCTCGCTTTCGGCATCCAGGGCGCTGGTCGCTTCGTCGAGCAGCAGGATCGGCGCATCGCGCAAGAGCGCGCGGGCGATGGCGACGCGCTGTTGCTGGCCGCCCGACAATTGCGTGCCGCCTTCGCCGAGATAGGTGTCAAGGCCATTGGGCAAGCGCTTGAGAAAATTCTCCGCATTCGCGGCGCGGGCGGCTTGCCAGATTTCCTCGTCGGTTGCATCCCACTTGCCATAGCGCAGATTGTCGCGGGCATTGGCGCTGAACAGCACCCCGTCCTGCGGCACCAGCGCAATGCGGGCGCGCACATCGGCCGGGTCCGCCATGGTGAGCGGCACGCCATCAAGGCGGATAGTGCCCATCTGCGGATCGTAAAAGCGTTCAACCAGTTGGAAAATCGTCGATTTGCCGGCACCCGAAGGCCCGACAATCGCGATCGTCTCGCCCGGCTCGATCTCGAGCGTGAAGTCCTTCAAGGCCGGGCTGTCAGGCCGTGCCGGATAGCGGAAGGTGACATTGCGGAAAGACAGGCTGCCGCGCGGCGGCGAAGGCAGGGGTTCAGGCCGGGCAGGGGGCGCGATCGCGGGCTTGGCTTCGAGCAATTCGGCCAGGCGGCTGGCCGCGCCAGCACCGCGCAGGAGATCGCCGTAAACTTCGGTGAGCGCGCCGAACGCACCGGCGACAAACCCGCCGGTGATGACGAAGGCTGCGATCGTCCCGCCGCTGATCGCGCCTTCAGCCACGGCAAGCGCGCCGCGCCACATCACCAGCGTGACCCCGCCGAATACCAACAGGATCACAATCGCGGTCATTGCCGCACGCAGCATGATGCGGCGGCGGGCGGTCTCGAATGTGCCCTCGACCACCACGGCAAAACGCTCAGCCTCGCGCTGTTCCTGGCCGAAGCTCTGGACGATCTTCATCGCTGAAAGCACTTCGGTGACATAGGCGCCGACATCGGCGATCCGGTCCTGACTGCTGCGCGAGACCGCGCGGATCTTGCGTCCGAAGAACACGATCGGCGCCACCACCAGCGGAATGCCGATCAGCAGCCCGATGGTCAGCCCCGGCGCGAGATAAAGCAGCAGCAGAGTGCCGCCGATCCCGGTCAGGGTGTTGCGCAGCGCCACCGAAACCGTGGTGCCGACCACCGTCTCGATGATCGCGGTGTCGCTGGTCATGCGGCTGGAGATTTCCTTGGGGCTGTTTTCCTCGTAGAAACCGGGCGAAAGGCGCAGCAGATTGCGCTGCACTTTCAAGCGGATATCAGCGACCACCCGTTCGCCCAGCCAGCTCACGAAATAAAACCGCATCGCCGTGCCGATCCCGAGTATCACCACGATCATCAGCAGATATTGAAAGGCATGGCCAATATCCTCGGGCGTCGAGGTGCCGCTGAAGGCTTCATCGACGATCACCTTGAAGCGCCAGGGAATAGCCAGCGTTGCTGCTGCCGTAGTCACCAGCGCGAGCAGCGCGAAGCCGATCTGCCTGGGGTATTGCGCGGCGGTGCGAAATACCATGCGCAAGGGGGCAAGGCTGCGCGAGCGCGATGCCTTGTCCTCGCTTTCGCCGGCCTGTGCCAGTTCGGGGGCCGCGCCTGCTGCGCCGCTGTCGCTGATTTCACCGCTCATTGCGCCCCCATCTAGGCGTGAACCGCGCGAATTTCACGCGCAAAAAGCGCAAATCCCGGGGCAGCGATGCGCCGCGCGCGCAATTTGTGCGTTGCACAATTGCCTAAACAGGCCCATCTGCTTGGCTGAAGCGCCCCATCGAGAGGCGCAGTTGTTCGTTTCGTCTGCAAGGGGCCGCACATGCTCTATCACGCCTATGAACTTCAGCGCACCTGGATGTCGAGCGCCAGCGCGCTCGCCGCGATCAGCGCCAACATGCTGGGCGGGCCTGCCAAGTCACTGGATTATTTCGGGATGGGCCCGGTGATGGCGAGCGCGCTCGATGTTTTCGCGCACGCCACCGCCCATTATGGCAAGCCCGCATTCGGCATCACCCATGTCGAGATTGCAGGCGCCTCGCACCCGGTGGTGGAATCCACGGTGATGAAGCGCCCTTTCGGCGATCTCTTGCGCTTCCGCGTCGAAGGCGTCGCGCATGACCGGCCCAAGCTGCTGATCGTTGCCCCCATGAGCGGGCACTATGCGACGCTCTTGCGCGGCACGGTGGAGCGGATGCTCGAAAGCTGCGAGGTCTTCATCACCGACTGGGCCGATGCGCGCGATGTGCCGCTTTCGGCGGGCAAGTTCGATCTCGATGATTACATTGATTATCTGATGGAATTCACCGAGTTCATCACCGAGACCAATGGCGGCAGGCGCATCCACATGATGGCCGTGTGCCAGCCGAGCGTGCCCGCCTTTGCCGCAACCGCGCTGATGAACCTCCACAAGTCGCCCGCCACGCCCTTGACGCTCACGATGATGGGCGGGCCGATCGACACCCGGGAATGTCCCACCGTTGTCAACAACATGGCGATGCAGCGGCCGATCGAATGGTTCCGCCAGTCGGTGATCGCGACTGTCCCGCTCAAATACAAGGGCGCAGGCCGCCGGGTCTATCCGGGCTTCATGCAGCTTTCGGCCTTCATGAGCATGAACCTGGCGAACCACATGATGAGCCATTACGAGATGTTCAAGCATCTCACCGTGGGCGATGAGGCATCCGCGCAGGCGACCAAGGATTTCTACGACGAATATCGCTCGGTGTGCGACATGACGGCGGAATTTTACCTCCAGACCGTGGAAGAAGTGTTCCAGAAGCACTCGATCCCCAAGGGCGAGTTCCGCCACAAGGGCGAGATTGTCGATCTCGGCGCGATCACCGACACCGCGCTGCTGGCGATCGAGGGCGAGCGCGATGATATTTCCGGCCTCGGCCAGACGCGCGCTGCGCTCAAGCTGACGCCGAACCTCGCCGATGAACACAAGCGCTACTACATGGCCGAAGGCGCAGGCCACTACGGCATCTTCAATGGCAGCCGCTGGCGCACCAAGGTCGCGCCGGTGGTGGAAGAATGGATTGCTGCCCATCCGGGGTGAGCAGGTGAGCGGACGTGCGAGCGTCCTCGCCCCGCGCTTGTCCCGCAAAACCATGCCCTGCCGCGTTGCAATTCCATGACGGGGCGCTAGGCGGGAGCGGGGACGCAACAACGGGGATTCGCAAGCCGATGAAGATCATGTCCGGCAATTCCAACCTGCCGCTCGCCCGGGCGATTGCCGCCTATCTCGAAATCCCGCTGACCGATGCGAGCGTCCGGCGCTTTTCCGACGAGGAAGTCTTCGTCGAAATCCACGAAAATGTCCGCGGCGAGGATGTCTTCGTTGTCCAGCCGACGAGCTTTCCGGCGAACGACAACCTGATGGAGCTGTTGATCTGCATCGATGCCCTCAGGCGCGCCTCGGCCAAGCGGATCACGGCTGTCGTGCCCTATTTCGGCTATGCCCGGCAGGATCGCAAACCGGGGCCGCGCACGCCGATCAGCGCCAAGCTGGTTGCCAACCTCATCACCGAGGCCGGGGCTGACCGGGTGCTGGCGGTGGACTTGCACGCAGGGCAGATTCAGGGGTTTTTCGATATCCCGACCGATAATCTCTATGCCGCCCCCGTCATGGCCGCCGATATCCAGGCGCGCTATGGTGATCGGGACCTGATGGTCGTCTCGCCCGATGTTGGCGGGGTGGTGCGCGCGCGGGCGCTGGCCAAACGGCTCGACAACGCGCCGCTGGCGATTGTCGATAAACGCCGGGATCGGCCGGGCGAATCGGAAGTGATGAACATCATCGGCGATGTTGCGGGCCGCCACTGCATCCTGATTGATGATATCATCGATTCGGGCGGCACCCTGTGCAATGCCGCCGAAGCGCTGCTTGATAATGGCGCGGCGAGCGTTGCGGCCTATATCACCCATGGCGTGCTTTCAGGCGGCGCGGTGGCGCGGATCAACAATTCGCGCCTGAAGGAGCTGGTCATCAGCGATTCGATCCGCCCGACCGAGGCTGCCGAACAATCCGAGCGGATCCGCATCCTCACCATCGCGCCGCTGATCGGCGAGGCGATCCGCCGGATTGCCGATGAAAGCTCGGTGTCGAGCCTGTTCGATTGATGTTGCCGCCGGACGAAATCCGGCAGATGCTCATCAGCGCGGCCGAGCAGCGCATCGCGCTGACCTATGCGCAAGTTCTGGGCGCGCTCGGCCACCGCTTTACCCGGCCACTGATGCGCCAGCTTTGCAAAGTGCTGGATGCGATCGACGAGGATGGCCGCGCGGCAGGCGAGCCGGGCCTTGCCGTGCTGGTGGTGCGGCAGTCTGATGGACTGCCGGGGCAGGGCTGGTTCGTCGCGCGCGCGGCGCTGCATGATGATCTCCCGCTGGACTGGGAGGGGAGCGAGGCGCGGCGCTATATCGCGGCTCGGCAAAACGAGGCCTTCGCCTATTGGGGCACGCCATGACAGACAAAGACCTATCGCTTGCCTTGGCGCTCGCAGATGCGGCGGGCGCTGCTATCCGCCCGCTGTTTCGTGGCCAGTGGAGCCAGGAGCGCAAGGCCGATCACTCTTTCGTGACCGAAGCCGACCGCGCGGCCGAGGCGGCGATGCGCAAGCTGATCGAGGCGGAATGCCCCGCCGATGGCATTGTCGGCGAGGAATATGGCACCCGCAACGAAGGCGCAGGCCGCCAATGGGTGCTTGATCCCATCGATGGCACCATCAGCTTTATCGCGGGCCGCCCGATCTTCGGCACGCTCATCGCGCTCCTGCAGGATGGCTGGCCGGTGCTTGGCATTATCGACCAGCCGATTTCGGGAGAGCGCTGGGTCGGGCGCATCGGCGCGCCCACCCTGCTCAACGGCAAGCCTGCCACCACTAGGCCGCTAAAGGAACTCTCCGAAGCCGTGCTCGCCACCACCAGCCCGCATCTCTTCACCAACGAGGAGGCCGATGCTTTCATGTCCGTCGCCAAGCAGGTCGCGCACAAGAAGATCGTGTTCGGCGGCGATTGCTACAATTATGCGCTGGTCGCATCCGGCCATGTCGATATCGTGATCGAGGCGGGCCTCAAGCTGTATGATTATGCCGCGCTCGTGCCGGTAGTGGAAGGCGCAGGCGGGATGATGGCCGACTGGCAGGGCAATCCGCTCGATGCGGGCAGTGATGGCACCGTGATCGCGCTGGGCGATCCGGCGCGGCTGGAAGATGTGCTCGACGCAATGGGGTAGCCCTGCGGCGGGGCGGGTTACTGGCTGCCTTCCGTGTCCGCCCGGTCGATGCAGCTTTCCTGCGGCAGGCTGACCGCACGTTGCAGCGTCCCGCGATGGTAAAGGCCCGTCCGATCAAGCGGCAGGCGATACAATTCGCACAGAAAGCGGCGGTCCATCGGGCTGAGCAGTGGGGCGTTATCCCCATCCTGCGGCGGCCTGTCGAAAAGGCCGAGGATCGTGCCTGGCGGCAGCGCGCCTTCGGTGGGCCAGATTTCCGCCAGCCCCACCAGCGCGGCATAATCTCCGAGCGAATCGACCGCTCGCCCGGCTGCCAGCGGCACGTCGATCACCACCACCGCGTTGATGATCCGGCGGATGGTCGGCAGGCGCACGATGCTGCTGCTATAGGTGTTCTGCGAGCGGACGTTGGGCCCGAGCGAGGGCAGCGCGCATGGGCCGGCACAAGCCACAAGGCCCGTCGCGCCTGCGGTCAGCGGGCGGCCATCGCTGCCGGTTACATCGGTGGTGTACCACCAGCGCACCGGCGCGCTCGTGCCGAAGGTAAAGGCCTCGCGCCGCTTGGGGACTTCTTGCAGGCGCTCGGGCGATTTGCGCCGCGTCTGCGCCATGAAGGCGCTGGCGTCCTGCGTGAACACCACCAGCAGGTTGGGCTTGCAGCCTGGCCCGGCGCGCTTTGCCCCGATCTGCCCTGCGGCCGCGTTGATCCGTCCGGCGAGCCGCTCGGCGATGGCGCGCGAGGTGCCGGTCACGCCAACGCAGATCGGATCGGCCCAGCGCGCGGCCTGCTGGTTGAAGGCGGTCACCTGCAATGCGGTGATGTAGCTGCGGGCGCGGTTGATATCTTCGGGTGCTGCGCTGACGAGGATCTCGCGGCCGGCTTCCTCTGGCGCCATGCTGTCCTCCTGTGCCGAGGCCGCCGACGCCAGTGCCGCGCATACGGCGAGCAGCGCTCGCAGCCCCCGGCCGGGTCTGGTCCGGAAGCTGACCGACGCCTTAATGGCCGCAACCAGACCCGAGGTTGCGCGCAGCCCCTTCATTTGATGCAGGATGGCCGGTCGGCGCTCAGCATGTTGACGAGATGCTGACGCTGGTATTGCCCGGCACGGGCCAGCGGCATGCGGTACACTTCGCACAGGAAGCGGCGATCGAATGCGCTGAGCCTCGGGACCGACACGCCCGCGGTCGCAAGATCGAGGGACGGCTCCTCCCTGAACAGATCGAGGATCGATCCCACCGAGCGCGGCTCCCTGTCAGGCCACATCTCCGCAAGCGTCACAAGCGCAACGTAATCCGCCAGCGAATCGACCGCTCTCCCTGTCACGAGCGGCACATTGATGACCACGGTAACGCGGGTGAGCTGTCGAAGGGTGTTGGTCTGGATATTGCTGCTGCTGAAGTTTTCGAGCCGAAGGTGGGCATCGCGAGAGGTCACGATGAAGTCGTACCACCACCGGATCGGCGCCTCTTCGTCGGTCATCAGATGGTGTTTGTCCCGCGGAATCCCGGCCATGCTTGTGAGTGAGCGCCGGGTCAATCGAGCGACCGTGCCGTTGGCATCCTCGGCCAGGATGATCATCACGTTAGGCTTGCACCTGCCCCGTATGACTTTCACGCCGACCTGTTCTGCGATTGCCCTGAAGCGATCTTCCAGCTGTGCAGCGATGGGCTCGGAGTTGACCAACACGGAGAGGCAGATCGGCATTTCCCAGCGCGCGATCTGCTGGTCGGCCGGCCCCATGCCGAGCGATTGGACATAATGTTGGGATAGTTCGCGATCCGTGAGACCGCCGCCGACAAAAATCTCCGGCTCGTCAGGAATCCGGTCCCGCCCCTCTTCCGCCCAAGCAGGCGTCTGCAAAGACCCGAAAACCGGCAAGGCCAGATAATATGCCAGTTTCAACATTTTCCGAAGCATGTGCGACCTCCTTGCTTCGACATCCGCCTATTGCAGCGTCACGATTTCCTCCCCGCCGTCGTGGCGGCCATAGAACTGCATCAGCTGCACCAGCAATTCGCAGCGCGCGGCCAGGTTCTGCGCTTCGAGCAGGGCCTGCTTGCTGGCCGGATCGAAGGGGGCAATCTGCGACACGCCGTTGATGAGCGAGCGATCATCGAGCCGTGCAACTGAATCCCAGTCCACGCTGTAGCCCTGATTTTCGGCAAACCGCCGCGCTTCGCGTTCGAATCCGCCGCGCTGGGCGTGCGAGAGTGTTTCATCATCGTTTTCATCGAGGAGTTCGGCCTCGACCTGGCGAAAGGCGGTGGTGACATCGAGCTCGCGCACCAGCCGGAAGCGCTGTTCGCCTTCGAGGATGAGGTTATAGCGCCCATCCTCCATCGCCTGAATCTCGCCGATCCGCCCGACGCAGCCGACTTGATAGAGCGGCGCTCCTTCGGTGGGCCGCTGCGGCTGGATCATCGCAATCCGCCGGTCGCGCACCAGCGCATTGCCGACCAGCGCGCGGTAGCGCGGCTCGAAGATGTGCAGCGGCAGCTGCAAGCCGGGGAACAGCACGGCGCCGGTAAGCGGGAAGATCGAAAGCCGGGTGGTCATGCGCGCGTGCCCCACCCTTACCCGAACAGGATGCGCGACAAGCGGCGACGGGTGGCGATGACCCATTCATCCTCAAGTCCGGTCGCCTCGAAAATCTTCAGCAGCCGCGCCTTGGCCGCACCCTCGTTCCACTCGCGGTCGGCTGCGATCATGGCGAGCAGGGTATCGGCGGCCTCGTCGCGGTTGCCAGCGGCAAAGGTTGCTTCGGCAAAGGCGAGGGCGGCGGCCATGTCGGCCGGATCAGCAGCGGCAGCTGCGCGCAGGGCAGCCAGTTCGCTATCATCGACGCGGGTTGCAGCCAGGTCGAGCGCGGCGCGCGCGGGCGCCATCGCCGGGTCGGCGGCAAGGCGCGCATCGGCTTCGATGCTGGTCATCACCTCGCGCGCTTCCTCCACCTGACCAAGGCCGATCAGCGCGCGCACCAATCCCGCGTGGGCGGGGGCATTATCAGGCGCCATTTCGATGAGCTGGGCAAAGATGCTGTGTGCCCGCTGGGCATCGCCCGCCGCCAGCGCTCCGTCCGCCATGGCAAGATATTGCGCGAGCTGTTCGGACGAGAGGCGGTTGGGATCGCCGTTCGTGCCGGCACCCGGCTGCACCGGCAACTGCGCGAGCAGTTGGTCGAGCACGGCGCGCAGCTGCGATTCGCTGCGCGCGCTGGTGAGATCGGCGACCGGCTGTCCCTGAAACATCGCATAGACAGTGGGGATCGAGCGCACCTGGAACTGGGCGGCGATGAATTGTTCCTCATCGACATTGATCTTGGCGAGCACGACGCCCTTGTCGGCATATTCGGCGGCGATCTTGTCGAGCACCGGAGCAAGCGCCTTGCACGGCCCGCACCATTCCGCCCAGAAATCGAGGATGACGAGGTTCGTCTGCGAAGGCTCGACCACGTGCTTGCGGAAGCGTTCAACCGCCTTTTGTTCGTCGATGCTCAGACCCATGCTGGCCAAGGGGATGCTCCTGAAATTGGTGTGCGTTGTGGCTTGCGCCCAATGTGGGCGTTTTCGCGCCAATGTGAAGCGTTGATTTGCCGCGGCCGCGCCGCGCGGCGCGGGGATTGGCACGAAGCGCAATTTTGCTCTTGCAGCCTCCGATGCTCGCTGCTAACCGCCCCGCCACCCCAGCAGCCTTTCGGCACTTGCAGAACGGCTGGTAGCGCTAGTGAGCGGGCGTAGCTCAGGGGTAGAGCACAACCTTGCCAAGGTTGGGGTCGAGGGTTCGAATCCCTTCGCCCGCTCCAGTTTTTCCAAGACCTTCGCGACTTACCGGCCGTCGGGCCGGGCCTTAAGGTTACCGGCTAGGTTACCGCTAACGGAGCCGGTTTACCGCGATTCATATGGGAGCGGCCGATGCCGCGGCGGGGCTCGCAGCCGGAGCCAGAGCGGATGATCCCGTCCCCGGCTTACGCGCCCCTATCAGTTCCAAAGCGTCAGCGACGATCACCTTCAATTCGTCGGGATCAATGCCCTTCTTGGGCATAACATCGGCATCGTCCCCGTGGTGATTGTCGCAAGTGGCGGAGTTGAGCGTGTCCATCCGGTCTCGCACCCCATCGCAGGGATGAGGTCCGACATGATCGTCGATGTCCCGCACCATCTGCCCAAGGTTGCGGTTGTGAGGGAAGTAGGCGGTGAACGAGCGCCGGAAGTGCGTCTCGATCACCTGTCGCACGTGAAGCACAATGTCGTCCGGGTCACCCTGTCGGTGGTCCACATATGCAGCGAGCTTGTCGAGGCGCTTAGTGTGATCAGAGCGGCACAGGTCCGTCAGGCGAACGTGCTTTGCGGCCGACCACTCGTCCCCGTCGCTGTACTCCATCTGATACGAGGCCTTGGTAATGCCGACGCAAAGTTTCTCGACATCCCGGAGGAAATACTCGTCATGGGACAGGACGATGAGCTGAAGGCAGCGGCCGCAGAGGTCCCTGATGGCCTCGACCGTTTTTCCCCGACGATGGCTGTCGTGACTGGCGAGCGGATCGTCAAAGACGACAACCTTCTGGTCCAGTGCCCCATCGCGGTCGAGCTTGGCGAGGAAGAAGGCTAGGGCGAGCGTGGTTTTGTCGCCGGTTGAGAGCGTATTGCGGAAGCTCGGTATTGGCGTGGCTCCGGGGCCACGGCCGCGCGGCACTGATTCGCCCCGGATGACCAACGAGTAATCGGAGGATCCGGCGTTGCCCGCCATGCTGTTCGTGGGCCGCGTGATCCGAGCCGAGACCCCGAAGCGCTCGAGGTAGTGGTTCACACGGAGGTGGTAGTGATCGGCCGCCGCCTCGTTGGCGTCCTTGAGCTTTTTCTGTGTCGCCTTACGAGCATTCTTCGCGCGCTCATCTCGCCGCGATGCAGCGAGGTACTCTTCAATGCGGCGCTGGACGCCCGGGTCCTCGTTGCGCGCTATTCGGCGCTTCGCATTCGTGACCGCCCGCTTCGCATCGTCCTCAGTAATCGCTGACGCGGACTGAGCTGTCTTAGTAGCGGCATTGATGGTCTCGACGGCGGTATTGTAGGCAGTCAGCGTAGCAGCGGCCCGGGAGAGGGCCGCGCTAGCCTTCGCGGTCAACTCCGCATCCTCGATGGCATCGAGCGGGGATTGACGCTTGCGGTCCAAAAGCTCTTTCGCGGCGGCGTGGGCCTCCGAAAGGTCAGCCCCGAGGTCCACGCAGTCGAGCAATTCGACACCGAGTTGAACGTACTGCCCCCACGCATTTGCCGAGGCGACATTAGCCGCCAGCGTCGCCGTAATCGCCGTCCGCGCATCCTCACCCAACGCGTCGTCCAGTGCGGTCGCCGCGTCGGTAATGGTCGTCATGTGGGCCTTGTACTGCTCCCCGAATATCTGTCCGTAAAGCGTGACCATGCCAAGCTCGTCCACGTTCGGCCGGGCGCAGAACGGGCAGGCATCATCATGGATGTGCTCCACGCCGTAGTTGACCCACGCCTCTCCCTGCTTGCCGAGCTTGAATTGTCGGAAGTGGTCGGCCAGCTTGTCGCGCGCTGCCGCGTCAATGTCCGGTACTGTCGCGCTGAGGACAGTCGTCATGTTGGCGGGGAGCTCTGGCGCAGTGATGATGTCAAGCTGCTTAAGCGCCGCAATCTTGTCGGCCTGCTGCACCGCCTTGAGTGCTTTCTCGGCTTTGTCGAGGCGGTCTGCATAGGCGGGGTTGGCCGCGAGTGCGAAGAAGGCCTCCCGGCTGATATCTGAAGGCAGGTCATCTGCCAGCGCCGCTTCAGCCTCCTTCAGTTTCGTTGCCGCCGCTTTGGCATAGGCATTGAAGCGCTCGAGAAGGTTGGCGAGCCGGACCCCTTCCTCACCGATAATAACCGAGAACAGCCCCCGATCCTGTGGGAGGTCGATCATCTCCCCGGCAAACACGTTGTCGGCAATGAATGTTGAGTCGAACACCTCGATGGGCGCTCGCTTGTGTTGCCACTTGCCGCCCTTGAACAACCGGTTGCCACTGTCCGAGATGAGCGTGATCTTGGGGTCCGCTGCGTTGTTGCCCAACGAGCGCCGCGCCATCACGGTGTTCGAGCAGCCATCCCGAGCCGCCCGCATTACAGAAGTCAGCGTGGACTTGCCCCTTCCGTTGCGAGCATAGAACATCGTGAGCTGAGAGAGCGGAGGGGATGTACCGGCCTCAAATGCCTTCAGTACCCCCACGTTGTGAATGACGATCTTCTTGAACATGAATGAATAACTGACTCCGAAACAAGATGGAGTCAAAGCTGTTCAAGCACTTGTTCTGTATTGGTTCGCTACACCGCGTGAGGACCCACCTCCCGGGCACGGCTGGAGCACGGCAAACATAGGCGATAGGGTGCGCCTTGGCTCTCAGAGGAAAGGTGGCAGTGCAGGCAGGGCCGCGTCACCGTCTCGACCAGTTCGTCGAACAGGCCCCGGCACTTGCTGTAGGAACAGGGCCGCTCCATTACGCCACCAGCGAGCGCATCATCCCGAGCGCGCGGAGCTGGCCCCGGGACAGGCGCTCGACCGCGACGAGCTCGGCAGCGTGGGGCGAGCGGACGATATCCACCCACACCTCCCCCCGGCCGCCGGGCAGACGCAGCAGCCCAAAGAACGCACCCAGATCGGCCACATCGACCCCGAACAACGCCGCGATCTTGCGCACGGTGGCGACCGTGGGCCATCGGCCCCGCTCATTCAACCGCGCGTCGATCAGGGCGGCGTGGTGGGCTGCGCGCGTGTTGTCATCGAACAGGGCCAGATATCCGTTGCGGACGCTCTCGGGGCTCAGCTCCATTTGTCGCTGGCCTCAAACACAGCGTCGTTGCGCGCCTTGCGCGACCCGGCCTCGGCCACCCGCTCAGCGCAGGAAAGGTCCTGCAACACCGTGTCGGACACCGAATAGTCGATCAGCGCCTTGCCAGCGGAGATGCCCTTCGCCAGCCCGATCTCCTCGGCCCGGGCCATAATGGCATCACCGTACTCGGCCGCCTTATACAGCGGCGCGGCCGCCCCGCTGGCAACCTCGGAGGCGTTCTTGCGGATATCGACCGCGCCGCTCTTCAGGATCACCGCGACGGCTCCCAGCTGGGCGGGGCGGTCAACGGTCGATACCTCGTTTACGGTCATGTCGCGGACGATCATCTTCTTGGGCTGGGTCATTGCAAAGGTTCCGTTGCCTCCGAGGGGCTAGCGTGTAGATTTCCGTTGAGATTTGACCCGGGATTTTCATCGAGAAGTGACCCGGGTTGTTGGTAGCTATGTCCGCTCGGACTTGGGTTTGGTCAAGGGTTGGACATTCTCCTTTTTGGTTTT
>JBKBLW010000005.1:0-286372 GCA_046296155.1 Erythrobacter sp.
CGCCATGTCGATCACTCCTGTCTCCCTCGCTGCTCACAGCAAGGAACGGGTCAAAACATGGGTCAAATCTCAATGAAAACTCACCGCACTCCCGGGTCAAATCTCAACGGAAATCTACAGAAAGGCATCTTGTCCCAAGGATTCGGTTTCTCGTGGAGCTCGGCAAGGAGACCTCGAGATAAATATGCAAAACCCCACCAAAAGACCAAAGAGACGCGGCTACATCTACGTCCGCGTCAGCACCCAGGAGCAAGCCGAAAACAAGACATCGCTCGCTCAGCAGGAACGCGATTGCCGCCAGCATTGCGAGCACAACGGCATCGCGGTCGAAGGGGTTTTCGTGGACGAGGGCAAATCTGGCACGGACCGATCCCGCCCTGAGTTCAACCGGATGTTTCTACTGGCCACAGGTGCCGATCATCCTGTCGATGTCATCGTGGCTACAGACACGTCCCGCATCGCGCGCGATGCATCCTTTCAATTGATCACCGAAGATGCCCTGCTCAGAACCGATGTGAAACTTGAGTTCTGCTACCAACAATTTGACGGCAGCCACGAAGGTAAGCTGATGCGCTTCCTGAACGCATGGCAAGATGAGGGGGTCATCAAAAAGGGCGCTCAGAACACAAGACGTGGTCTGCGCGGCACCGCTGAAGAAGGTTTCTGGACTGGCGGCATCGTCCCGCTTGGTTATGAGAGCCGCATCGTCGAAATCCGCAGCAAGAAGGAAAAGAAGAGGCTTTTCATCAAGGAAGACGAAGCGAAGATTGTCCGGTTGATTTTCGACCTTGCCGAAAAGGGCCTTGATGGCACTCCTATGGGCGGGCGGGAAATTGCGAAATATCTCAACTCCCACGGCTACACCCGTCGCGGCAAGAAATTCCACAACTCTTCTGTCGCTGCTATCCTCAGTCGAGATCACTACCTGGGCCGCTTTGTCGGCAACAAATATGACTACGACGGAAACTTGCTCCCAGAGGAGGAGTGGACCTGGGTTGAATGCCCTCAGCTTGTTTCGCGCGAACAGTTTGATCGCATCGCGGCCCTGCGAGCGGTGCGATCGCCGCGCCAGACGCCTCCGCGCGTGGTCTCTGGGCCAACCCTTCTCGTCGGTCTTGCCAAATGCGGCATTCCCGATTGTGGTTCAGGCATGACAATCCGCACCGGCAAGTCTGGACGATACAAATATTATGCCTGCAATGCGCGGGTGAACCGAGGCGCATCGTCGTGCACCTGCCCCAGCGTCCGGGCGGAAAAACTCGATGCTCTCGTCATGGATGCAGTCGCCGAGCAAATCTTCTCCGAGGATCGTTTGGAACAACTTCTTGAGAAGGTCCTCGATACTTCCGATGATGCGCGCCAGCGCAAACAGGCCGAACTCGAGCAATGCGAGGGGAAACTGGAAGAAGCCCGCAAGCGTCAGTCACGTTTGCTCGATGCTATCGAAACAGGGGTAATCTCGGTCCGTGACGATGGGGTCAGCGCGCGCATCAAGGCCGTGCGCATCGAGATCGACGATCTCAACGCTGCCAAGCGGACACTTCAACAGCAGCTGGATCGGGGACCAAGCAGAATCACTCCTGACGCCGTGCGCAGATTTGGGGAAATCGTGCGGGATCGTCTGCACAATGGTGATGCCAGCGCTCGTCAAAACATAGCGCGGGCATTCATCAGTCAGGTCCGTATAGGGACAGACATCAAGATATCCGGCGATTGCAATGCTTTGGCAAGAGCAGCCGCAAGCGTCGCACGGTCAAAGGGAGGAGTGCCCAGCTTTGACCGGAAATGGTGCGGTCGAGAAGACTCGAACTTCCACGGGCTTTCGCCCACAACGACCTCAACGTTGCGCGTCTACCAGTTCCGCCACGACCGCACTCGGGTTTCTCGGGGTGGCCGGCTGCCATGGCCCCGCGGTAGGAGCGCGCCCCTAGCAAGCACTCAGGCTCTGTGCAAGCGGTTTGAAGCGGGTTTGCAAACGCGCGCTTTCCGGCCATGCCCTGCCGGTCTCAACGCGGCGCCCAGCCGATTTCGGCAAACACCGCTGCGGGCGGAATATCGGCGATTGCTTCGGTGACATTCAGGGTTTCGCCCGGCGCAAGGCGTTCCTTGGCAGGCGTCACCACCCAGTTTGCCACCTGCCGGTCGCGCTCGTCGCGGAAGACGATGAGGAGATTGGGCACGGCCATCGTCTCGCGTGCCGTATTGCTGATGGTGCCGCGCACGCGGAAGATCGCCTCGCCATTATCCAGCGTCTCGCTGCGATTCTGTTCGGGTGGGAAATCCAGCTTCAGCCCGGGCTGGCCGATCCCGAAAGTCGGTTTGCTGAACGGCGCCCAGTCAGGCAGGCCATAGTAATTGGCCGCGACAATCGTGCCGGTCGCAAGGAGCGCAAAGATCGCTGCGGCCAGCGTCCACATCTTGGCCGGATTGCGGCGCCGGGTGAAGGGCGCGCTGTAGTCGAACTGGTCGTCCTCCTCATAGACGGGCGGTTCGGTATCGTCATAGACGGGCGCTGCAACGCGGTCTTCCTCGCGGTCTTCGGAAAGCGGTGCAGGCGTGGTCGCATCAACGCGCCCCTGACGAAGCGCACGCACTGCCACTGAGGCAAGAGCATCCTCGCTGGCAGGAGCAGGCGCGGGGGACACGGCGGCTGCGGCGTCTTCGCTGCGCCAGTGGCTGATCGAGGGTTCAGGAGGCGCGCTCGGCCCGGGTTCCTCGGCGACTTCAGGCCCCGGTGCGGGAGGAGGGGGCGGCGGTGGAGGCGGCGGGGGCGGCGGAGCCGCTGGAGGCGCTGCGGCAGCGGGTGCCGGCTGCGAGACCTCGCCCGGTTCCTGAAACCAACTGTGCTTGCACTTGGCGCAGCGCACTGTCCGCCCTTGGGGGCCGATCGCAGTGTCGGGCACTGCGTAGCGTGTTCCACAAGCGGGGCAGGCGATGATCATTGCGTCTCTTGCATGGTCCCTCGCCAAGCCTGAGACAAGGGCATGGGCCTTGCCAAGCGCCAAATCGGCGCGTTTTTCCACATTGCTCGCATGGTTGGCGGGCCAAGAGCGCTTGCGGTGGGCGTAAACTTCCCCCAATTCCGCAGGCATGATGGGGCAGGCGGATGAGCGAGCGGCCGGACGAAATCGTTAAGTTCGACAATGTCGGCCTGCGCTATGGCAGCGATCCTGAGGTGCTGAGCAATATCAGCTTCACGCTGTTTCCCGGCAGTTTCTATTTCCTCACCGGTGCCAGCGGGGCGGGAAAGACGAGCCTTTTGAAGCTGCTCTATCTCGCTCAGCGTCCTTCTCGCGGCGGGATCCGGATGTTCGGACAGGATCTCATCACCATGCCGCGCGCGCGCCTGCCCATGGTGCGGCGGCAGCTTGGCGTGGTGTTCCAGAATTTCCGGCTGGTGCCACACCTGTCGGCCTTCGATAATGTCGCCCTGCCGCTGCGCCTGTCGGGTGCTGCCGAGGCCAAGGTGGTAAAATCGGTGAACGACATGCTCGACTGGGTGGGCCTTGCGCACCGGGCCCATGCGATCCCGACAAGGCTGTCGGGAGGGGAGCAGCAGCGCGTCGCGATTGCCCGCGCGGTGATTGCCCGCCCTCGGATGCTGATCGCGGACGAGCCGACCGGCAACGTCGATCCGGAAATGGCGCTCAAGCTGCTGCGCTTGTTCGAAGCGCTCAACCACCGGGTCGGCACCACTGTGGTGGTGGCGACGCATGACGTGCACTTGCTCAAGAAAGTTCCCGATTCGCTCATCATGCGGCTTCACAAGGGGCAGTTATCCGATCCCACCGGCGCGCTGCGCTATCCGCCGCGTCCGGCAGCGCCGCGCATGAGCGGCGAGCGCGGGCCATGAGTTCGGGCGAAGTCCCTGTGATCGGAGAACAATACGCCGCCGCAGCTGCGCCCCGTCCCGTGCCGCGCGGTGCGGCTGCCTTGCTCCCGCAGCCGCGGCTGACAGGACCAATGCCTTGGGTGATTGCAATCCTGATTGCGCTGATGCTGATCGCGGCAGCCGGCGGGCTCGCTCTCAGAAACCTCGCCGATGCGTCGCGCTCCGATCTGGCAGCCGCTGTCAGTGTGCAGGTGATTGAGCCTGACGCGGGCCTTCGCGCAGCGCGCGCCCGCGAAGTCGCCGCGCTGCTGGCCAAGGCTCCGCTCGTCCAATCGGTGCGGGTGGTGCCCGAGGCGGAACTGGCCGCGTTGCTCGAACCATGGTTGGGGGCAGGGGCAAGCGCCGAGGAGGTGCCGATCCCGGCGCTGATCGATGTCGAGCTGACCCGCCGCGCCAGCCCTTCCGAACTTGCCGCGATTGCCGCCGTGCTCGATGAGGCTGGCGGCGCGCGGCAGGGCCTGCGCGTTGATGCCCAGAGCGAATGGCTGCGCCCGGTGCACGAAGCGCTCGGTGCGCTGCAATATCTCGCTCTGGCGCTGATCGCGCTGGTGGCGCTGGCGACCTGCGCGGCGGTATGGCTGGCGGCGCGCAATGCCTTTGCGACCCACCGCGAGACTGTCGAGATTTTGCACCTGCTCGGGGGCACCGATCATCAGGTCACCGCCATCTTCACGCGATCCGTGCTGCGCGAAGCGGTGTTTGGTGCGGCGCTGGGCAGCGCGCTCGGCGCAAGCGCGGTGTGGCTGCTGGGCCAGCAATTTGCCGCGCTCGGCAGCGGATTGGTGGCAGGCGGCGGGCTTGCCCCTACGGATTGGCTGCTGCTGGCGGCGGTTCCTGTGGCCGGAGTATTGCTGGCGGTTGCGACGGCGCGGATAACCATTGCGCTGGCCCTTAAAGCCATGCTCTAGGCGCTCGCATGTTCGCGCGCGCTCTTGCTCTGTTGTTTCTTGGCTGGGCCATCGGATTCCTGTGGTTCGTGCTTACCCTGCCGGGGCCGGCCGGGGATGCGACACGCAGCGATGCGGTGATCGTACCAACGGGCGGCGCAGGCCGGATCGCGCGGGGGCTTGAGGTCCTCAATGCGGGCCTTGCCGACAAGCTGCTTGTCAGCGGGGTTGATCCCGAGGTCAAGACAGGCGAATTCGCTGCAGAATTTGCGGTCACGCCCGAACAGATGGCATGCTGCGTCACGCTCGGATTCAGTGCGGTCGACACCCGCACCAATGCTTCGGAAACTGCCAAGTGGGTGGCGCAGAACGACATTGCCTCGCTGCGGCTGGTCACCAGCGACTGGCACATGCGCCGCGCCGCCGGTGAGCTTGACCGCGCGCTGCCACCCCATGTGCAGGTGATCCGCGATGCGGTGCCCACCGAAGGCAATTTCCCCCTTCTGCTGCTTGAATACAACAAGTTCCTCGCCAGCCGTGCGGCGGGCCTTGCGGGGTATTGAGGCAGGTCATGACACTGCTTCGCAACCTTGCCTTCTATCCGCTGTTTTACGGGGTGAGCGCCGTTCTGGTGATCGTCTCGGTGGTTGCCGTGCTGGTGCGCCGCGCGTGGCTGCGCCCGATTGTCGGCATCTGGGGGCGCTGGCACTTGTGGTGCGTGGAACGCCTGCTAGGCATCGCAGTTGTGCAGGAGGGCGTCATCCCGGACGAGCCGGTGCTGATCGCAATGAAGCATGAAAGCTTCTTTGAGGCGATCGACACACCGCGCCTGCTGGCCTATCCTGCGGTCTTTGCCAAGCAGGAGCTGTTCCGCATTCCCGGCTGGGGCTATTCGGCGCGGGTTTACGGGCTGGTGCCGGTGGCGCGTGACGAGGGTGCCCGGGCCTTGCGCGCGATGATCGCGAGCGCCCGTGAGCGCACCGCGGCAGGTCGTCCGCTGGTAATCTTTCCCGAAGGCACCCGCGTTCCCCATGGCAGTGCGCCGCCGCTGCAGGCTGGCTTTGCCGGGCTCTATAAACTGCTCGGCTTGCCAGTCGTGCCAGTCGCGGTGAACAGTGGCCCGGTCTATCACCGGGTGCTGAAGCGCGCCGGACAGATCACCTACAAGGTGGGCGAGACAATTCCAGCAGGTCTGCCGCGCGAGGAGATCGAAGCGCGGGTCCACCAGGCGATCAACGCGCTCAACTCCTAGCACACGCGGCGTAAGGCTTCAGGCGCTCACCGCCATATTGTCGATCAGGCGCGTGGTGCCGATCCGGGCTGCTACCAGCAGACGGGCCGGTCGGCCCGTAAGCGCGGTCAGCGGGGCGAGCGTTGCGGCATCGGCCAGCACAGCATAGTCGACGCTGGCAAAGCCGGCCCCGATAAGATCATGCTCCAGCCGGGTGAGCGCATCATGCGGAGCGCTGCCCGCCGTGATCGCCGCAATGGCGGCTTGCATCGCACGCGGCAAGGCGGCAGCGGCGGCGCGCTGATCGGGGCTGAGATAGCGATTGCGGCTCGACATCGCGAGACCATCGGCCTCGCGCACAGTCGGGACTGCGATAATATTGCCGGCATGGGGCTGCGTGAGATCAAGGTCGCGCGCCATGGTGCGGATCACGGCGAGCTGCTGGTAATCCTTCTCTCCGAACAGCGCGATATCGGGCTGCACCTGATTGAACAGCTTGCACACCACGGTTGCCACCCCGTCGAAATGGCCGGGCCGCGCCGCGCCGCACAGCCCTTCGCTCACGCCTGCAACGCTGAGGGTGCTGGCAAAGCCTGGCGGATACATGACATCTGGCGAAGGCGCCCAGAGCAGCGCACAGCCTTCGGCTTCAAGCATGGCGGTATCCTGGGCGAGCTGGCGCGGGTAAGCGTCAAGGTCCTCGTTGGGGCCGAATTGCTTGGGGTTCACAAAGATCGAGGCGACCACGTGATCGGCCATCTCGCGCGCACGCCGCACCAGCGTGAGATGGCCTTCGTGGAGCGCGCCCATGGTTGGCACCAGCGCGATCCGCCCGCCGCCTGCACGCAACTGTCCCAAAGCGGTTCTCAACATCTCCAGCGACTTGATCGTTTGCACCGCTGCGTCTCCAAGGATAAAGCCTGTGCGGTCGCTCTAGCGGCCCAGTGTCCCATTTCAAGCCGCCCGTTCCTGCCTGCCATGCCGATGGCCCAAGTGATGGAAAAACCTGCTGCCATGCCTCCTGCCGACGACACTCTGGCGAACACAGGAGCCCCCTCCGGCAAACCCGCCTGTCACCACGCCCACCGCATAGTGTTCGCCAATGAAAAGGGCGGCACCGGCAAATCGACTACGGCGGTTCATGTCGCGGTTGCGCTTGCCTATCAGGGTGCGCGGGTGGCGGCACTCGATCTTGATCCGCGCCAGCGCACCACGCATCGCTACATCGAAAACCGCATGGCCACGCTGGAAAAGCGCGGCCTTACCCTGCCAACCCCCCATTGCGAGGTGTTTCGCGGCGAGACGACCGGCGATCTCATCGGCGCAATCCGGCGGTTTGAGGCCAATTACGATTTCCTCATCATCGACAATCCGGGCCGCGATGATCCCTTTGCCCGCCTCGCCGTCGAGCACGCCGATACCCTCGTTACGCCCATGAACGACAGCTTTGTCGATTTCGACCTGATCGGGCAGGTTGAGGCTGAAACTTTCAAGGTCAAGAAGCTCTCGTTCTTTGCCGAACTGATCTGGGAAGCGCGCCTCAAGCGCAGCCGCATGACCATCGAACAGCGCCGCCCCGAGATGGACTGGATCGTGGTGCGAAACCGCACCGGGCATGTCGAGGCGCGCAATATGGCGCGTCTGCAAAAGGCGCTCACCGAAATGTCGAAGCGGGTGGGGTTTCGCGTCACGCACGGCCTCTCGGAGCGCGTGATCTACCGCGAATTGTTCCCCTCGGGACTGACCTTGCTGGACAAGGGGCATCTGGGGGAGCTCGGCACCAGCCATCTGGTGGCGCGGCAGGAACTGCGCGCGCTGGTGAAGGCGCTCGCACTGCCCGGCATCGCGCGCGAACAGGCCGAGCTTGAGTTCGCCTGATGCTGCTGCGGATCGCCATTTTGCTGCTGCTGGGCTGTGTGCTGTTCCGCTGGGCTTTTGGCGAATGGCCGTGGGCCAATCTTCTGGGCACTGGCCGCAGGCGCGGCTCAGCTCTGGACAAGGCGCGTGCGCTGCTTGGGGTGGCGAACAATGCCAGCCGCGAGGAGATCATCGCCGCGCACCGCCGCCTTGCCGCACTTGTGCACCCCGATCGTGGCGGCAGCCATGATGCCTTGCGGGAAGCCAATGCCGCGCGCGACCTGCTCCTTGCAGAATGTGCCTCTGTCATCGAGCCGGATCAGAAATAACTCGGGATTGACACAATTAATGCCCAGTCGCAGGCGCAAGTGTGATTGGCGCCCTTGGTGGGGGTCAGTTCTTCAGGAGCCTCATACCCATGAATCACATCTTCCACCCCACGATCCTGCGCGAATATGACATCCGCGGTGTGATCGGCGAGACGCTGGGCGCGGATGATGCCCGTGCGATCGGGCGCGCTTTCGGCACCCTTTTGGGGCGCGCTGGCGGCAAGTCGGTGGCGGTGGGTTATGACGGGCGGGTATCTTCGCCCATGCTGGAGCACGCGCTGGTCGAAGGGCTTACCACAAGCGGCTGCGATGTCGTGCGGATCGGCATGGGGCCAACCCCGATGCTCTATTACGCGGAAGCCTCAAGCGAACAGGTGGATGGCGGCATTCAGATAACTGGCAGCCACAATCCCCCCAATTACAATGGCTTCAAGATGGTATTTCAGGGGCGCCCGTTCTTCGGCGCCGATATCCAGAAGCTCGGGGAACTGGCAGCAGCCGGAGACTTCGCCAGCGGATCGGGCAGCGTCACGGCGCGCGACATTCTGGGCGAGTATGTCGAGCGATTGCTCCAGGGATTGGCCGGGGTTGATACTGCCGCTCTCGCCAGTCTCAAGGTCGGCTGGGATGCCGGCAACGGCGCTGCCGGCCCCGCGCTCGAAGCGCTCGCCAAGCGGCTGCCGGGAGAGCATCACCTGCTGTTTACCGACGTTGATGGACATTTTCCCAACCACCACCCTGATCCGACTGTGGAGGCCAATCTTGCTGATCTGCGCGCGCTTGTCGCGGCGAAGAACCTCGATTTCGGAGTGGCTTTTGACGGCGATGGCGATCGGATCGGCGCAATTGACGGCACGGGCCGGGTGATCTGGGGCGATCAGCTGTTGATGATCTATGCCGAAGATGTCCTGAAATCCCGCCCGAATGCGACGATCATCGCTGATGTGAAGGCGAGCCGGGCGCTGTTTGACCGGGTGGCGGAGCTGGGCGGCGTTCCGCTGATGTGGAAGACCGGGCATTCGCTGATCAAGTCCAAAATGAAGGAAACTGGCGCGCCGCTCGCTGGCGAGATGAGCGGGCACGTGTTTTTTGCCGATGATTACTATGGCTTTGACGATGCGCTTTATGCCGGCGTCCGCCTGCTGGCGGCGAGCGCGCGGCTGGGCAAATCGGTCACCGAAATGCGCGCCGCGGTGCCGCCGATGCTCAACACGCCGGAGATGCGCTTTCAGGTCGATGAGAGCCGCAAGTTCGCGGCCATGGCCGAGATCACCGAGCGGCTCACCACCGCGCCGGGGCCGGAGGTGCAAAGTGTCAATGCAACCGATGGGGTGCGGGTCAACACCGCCGATGGCTGGTGGCTGCTGCGCGCCTCGAACACGCAGGACGTGCTGGTGGCGCGAGCGGAAAGCGACAGCGCGGAAGGCCTTGAACGCCTGATCGCTCAGATCGACGCGCAGCTTGCCGCCTCGGGCCTCGAACGGGGGGAAAGCGTCGGCCATTGAACTGGCGGGCGGTGCGCGCCATCAAGACGGGGTGACGCCGCCGCAGCTCTCCCTCCCACCCGCAATCGCCGCATGGTTCGATGCGCGTGGCTGGCGGGTGCGGCGGCATCAGCTGGAAATGCTGGAGAAAGCGCGTGCGGGCCGCCACGCGCTGCTTGTAGCCGATACCGGCGCGGGCAAGACGCTTGCCGGGTTCCTGCCGACCTTGTGCGATTTTGTGCCCGGGCAGGGCATGATTGCGCCCGATGGTCTGCACACGCTCTATGTCTCGCCCCTGAAGGCGCTGGCGCAGGATGTGAAGCGCAACCTGCTCACGCCCATTGCGGAAATCGGGCTTCCCATTCGCGTCGAAACGCGCAGCGGCGATACGCCTTCGGACCGCAAGAAACGCCAGCGCGAGCGCCCGCCACATGTCCTGCTGACGACGCCTGAATCGCTCTCGCTGCTGCTTTCCTACCCGGAAAGCGCCGATCTGTTTGCTGGCCTCAAGCGCATCGTGATCGACGAGATCCACGCCTTTGCGGCGGGCAAGCGCGGTGACTTGCTCGCGCTGGCGCTGGCGCGGCTTCACGCGGTTGCACCCGCTGCGCAAAGGGTCGCGCTGTCGGCGACGCTGGCTGATCCGCGCGCCTTTCAGGAATGGCTTGCGCCCCAAGCCGATGCGGCGGGCGAGATTGCCGCGGCCGACCTGGTGCTGGGCGAGGAAGGGGCCGCGCCCCAGCTCGAAATCCTCCTGCCCGAGGAAGAACGCGTGCCCTGGGGAGGCCATGCCGGGCGCTGGGCGGTGCCGCGGCTTTATGAACTGATCAAGGAGAACCGCACCACGCTCGTCTTCACCAATACGCGGTTTCTTGCCGAGTTCATCTTCCAGTGCCTGTGGGAGGAGAACGAGGCGCATCTGCCGATCGGCATCCATCACGGCAGCCTGTCGGTGGAGGCCCGGCGCAAGGTCGAAGAAGCGATGGGCCGCGGCGACTTGCGCGCGCTGGTGTGCACGGCGAGCCTTGATCTCGGGATTGACTGGGGCGATGTCGATCTGGTGGTGCAGATGGGCGCGCCCAAGGGTTCATCACGCCTGCTCCAGCGGATCGGGCGCGCAGGCCACCGGCTGGACGTGGCAAGCCGCGCTTTGCTGGTGCCGGGCAATCGCTTTGAGTTTCTCGAAGCCATGGCCGCGAAAGATGCGGTCGATGCAGGGCAGCGCGATGGCGAGGAGTTTCGTCCCGGTGGGCTCGATGTGCTGGCCCAGCATATCATGGCCTGCGCCTGCGCCGGGCCATTTGACGAGGCCGCGCTGCTTGCTGAGGTGAGGAGCGCCCTTGCCTATTCATGGGTCGATGAGGCTATCTTCGCGCGCGTGCTCAATTTTGTTGCCGATGGCGGCTATGCCTTGCGCGCCTATGATCGCTTCAAGCGGATCGTGCGCGACAAATCGGGCCGATGGCGGCTGGCTCATCCCAGCCAAGCCCAGCGTCACCGGATGAATGCCGGGATCATCGTCGACAGCGAAATGCTGGTGGTGCGCTTCAGGAACGGGCGCAGCCTTGGCAAGGTCGAGGAACGCTTTGCCGCCCGGCTATCGCCCGGCGATACCTTCTTCTTTGCCGGGATGAGCCTTGAGGTGGAAAGCCTCAAGGACATGGACCTGATCGTGCGCGCGGCCAGGAAATCGGCGATGATCCCCAGTTATGGCGGCCTGCGCCTGCCGCTTACCACGCACCTGTCGCAGCGGGTGCAGGCCATGCTGGCCGACCGCGCAGGCTGGGGGCGCTTCCCCGATGATGTTCGCGAATGGCTGGAGATGCAGGATTGCCGCTCTCGCCTGCCCGCGCCCGGTGAATTGCTGGTCGAAAGCTTCCCCCATGGCGGCAAGCATTACACGGCCTATTACACCTTCGAGGGGTGGAACGCCAACCAGAGCCTCGGAATGCTGATTACCCGGCGAATGGAGGATCGCGGGCTGATGCCGGCAGGGTTCGTTGCCAATGATTACTGCCTTGCGGTGTGGGGGCTGAAGCCAGTGCAGGATCCCACGCCCCTCTTGTCGCCGGATATCCTGACGCATGAGTTCACCCAATGGGTGACAGAAAGCCACCTGCTGCGCCGCGCCTTTCGCGAAGTGGCGGTGATCAGCGGGCTGGTCGAACGCCAGCATCCCGGCCAGAGGAAGACTGGCAAGCAAGTCACATTCTCGACTGATCTCATCTATGATGTGCTCAAGAAATACGAGCCCGACCACGTCCTGATCGAGGCCGCCTGGGCCGATGCGCGGGCGCGGATGACGGATGTGGGCAGGCTCGCCGATCTGCTTGAGCGTTCAGCGCGCGCGCTGGTGCACGTTGCGCTGGAGCGCGTTTCGCCGCTCGCTGTGCCGGTGATGACCATGATCGGACGCGAGACAGTGCCCCAAGGCGCAGTGGACGAGGAATTGCTGCTGGAGGCCGAGAGCCTCGCCGCCGCCGCAATGCGGCCCGATATGCCGTTTGCGGGAAAGTGACCCACCAAAGAAAAAGGGCGGCACCAACCGGCACCGCCCCTTGTCAAATCAAGACAACCGCAGTTCAGTCCTGACCGCCCGCGCCGGGGCCGCCTTTGCCGAAAGTGCGATAGCGTTCATTGCCGACGAAACCGAACTTGGTCACGCCCGAGGCCTTGATGTCGTTGAGCACGCGCGCGGCAATTTCATAGCTTGCCAAACGCTCGGGCTCGAACTGCAGTTCGGGCTCGGGGTTGATCTGGGTGGTTTCGGCCAGCAGCGTAACCAGCTGGCCTTCGTTCACCGGCGTGCCGTTCCACAGGATCACATCCTGTTCGGTCAGGATCAGCTTGTTCTTGATCGGATCAACCACAACGTCCTGCGGCGGCGGATTGCCTTGCGGCAGGTCGATATCGACCGAGTGGGTCGCCACCGGGATGGTGATGATGAACATGATCAGCAGCACGAGCAAGACGTCGATCAGCGGCGTCATGTTCATGTCCATCATCGGTTGGCCGTCGAGTTTGCCTCCGGACATACCCATGTCAAATACTCCTTAAATCAGACTGGCCGGATCAGATGCCCGGCTTGACCGGGTTCGAGATGAAGCCGACCGTCGGATAGCCTGCGGCCTGCACGTTGTAGATCGCGCCTGCCACACAGCCCCATGGCGCATTCACGTCGGCACGGATGTGCACCTGCGGGATCTGATCGGGGTCTTGCATGATCGCTTCCGGGCCGCCCGCACGCGTCACGATCGCATCGAGCCGCGCGAAAGCCCTGTCGTAAAGTTCTTCCGAAGTGACAGGCGTGATGTTGTTGAAATAGACCCGGCACTCGCCGCCACGATAGGCGCCTTCAAAGCCGGGCTCACCCGCGCTCCGACCGTTTGCATCAGTGGTGCTGATGGTGAGCAACAGGTTTTCCACCTTGTTCTTCGATTCCACCGAAGTGAACACCGGGATTTCCAGTTTCTCGATGGTCTGGATCGCCACTGGAACCGCGATAAGGAAGATGATCAGGAGCACCAGCATCACGTCCACGAGCGGCGTGGTGTTGATATCCGACATGGGGGTGTCGCCCCCGCCTCCCGTCGAAATCGCCATTGTGAATTCCTACCCTAAAAATATTGGCGCCAATCGGCTTGGCGTGGAACCCTTGCGTTTAACTCTGGCGGCGGGAGGCGAGAGCCAGGTCAAACCCGGCAGTCCCGCCAAGCCTTTCGCCAAGGTCAATCCGCACCGGCGGCCATTGTCGGCAGCCGGGACGAAGGGCGGACCATGCAGCGGT
This sequence comes from Erythrobacter sp., assembly GCA_046296155.1. GTDB lineage: Bacteria > Pseudomonadota > Alphaproteobacteria > Sphingomonadales > Sphingomonadaceae > Erythrobacter. The sequence continues at coordinate 13,468 of JBKBLW010000005.1, forward strand.
TATGCCGCGGATCCGGCCCTTCGCCGCTTGCGCAATCAGGCCTTCTTCGGAGCGGCAGGCTGGGCGGGCTTGGCAGCCGGAGCCGCAGTCACCACCGGCTTCACCGCGCCGTTCGAGTTGATGTAGGCAAGAATGTCGGTCGAGAAGCCGCTGAGCAGTTCGGAGATGCGGCGGTTGCGCGACTGCAGCCAGTTGAACGCGAGCACCGCAGGCACGGCGACCAGCAGGCCGATCGCGGTCATGATGAGCGCTTCACCGACGGGCCCTGCCACCTTGTCGATCGAGGCCGAGCCTTCGATGCCGATGTTGATGAGCGCGCGATAGATCCCGATCACGGTGCCGAGCAGACCGACAAACGGCGCGGTCGCACCGACAGTCGCGAGGAACGGCAGGCCGCCTGCGAGCACCGAGTTGATCGAATCCTGCGAGCGCTGGAGCGTGCCGTGCATGTAATCATGCGATTCGAGCGCGTCAGCCATCTTGCCATGATCTTCCTGCGCCTTGACCGCGTCATCGGCGATCTGGCGCCATGCACTGTCCTTTTCGAGCTTGGCAGCGGCTTCCTTGAGACTGGCGGCGCGCCAGAACTGGGTCTTCACCGCATCGTACTGCTTGAAGATCTTGTTCTGCTCGAACAGCTTGGTGAACATGATGTAGAAGGTGCCGACCGACATGATGATCATCACCGTGAGGATCGACCAAGCGACGGGGCCGCCTTCTTCCATGGCCTTCATGAAGCCGAATTCGTTGACCGGCGCTTCGGTGGCAGCAGCCGCAAGGTAGGTAAGGTTCATTGCGAGTAGTCCTCTTGAAAAATTGTCCCCAAGATCACGTGCCGCTGTGTCAGCCGTGATCCCAACACTGCACTAATTGATCCTGTAGGTGATCCTGGTCGAATAGGAGCCCTCAGTCGGATTGCCTGCGGCATCAAGCGCGGGATTGAATTGCGCATAGCGCTCCATCCCCTGGCAGGCGGCCTGATCGAGATCGGGCGATCCGCTCGATGAGGTGACCTGGCAATTGGCGGCCCTGCCGGCGGGCGTCACGGTCACCCGCAAACCCACGGTGCCTTCCCGTTCCTCGCGCAGGGCGCGGGCCGGATAGTTGTCCTGGATGCGGGCCGCCCAGCTGCGCTCGTTCTTGGTGGTCGCAGCGCGGGCCTGTGACGGCGCAGGCGGCGGAGCCGGCGGGGCCGGCGGCGCGGGCGGCGGAATCGTGATTGCAGGCGGCGCGGGCGGCGGAATGGTCGCCTGCGTCTGGATCGGCGGCGGCGCCGGAGCAATGCTGATCGGCGGCGGCGGTGCAACCGGCGGCGGCGGTGCCTGCGGCTGATCCGGTGGCGGCGGCGGCGGTTCTTCCGGAGGGGGCGGGGGCTCCTCGATGTCGACGGTCGTCACCCGCTCGATCTCATTCTTGATAGCCTTGATCGCAAGGCCGACGACCATGACCACTCCGATCCCGCCGACAATCGAAAGCGCGATTATCAGCGAAATGAGTTTGGTGCCAGTCAATCCTTGTTGTTGCTCAGCGTAGGACATCCAGCGCTTTCTCTCCATTCTCGCGCCGGGAAAACCCGGCGGATATCCCGTGCCCTGCCCCCAGGGGAAAGAGCACAGATCCCAAAAACGGGCATCCCGACCCGGACTGGCTGCGTAGTGATTATGACACAGCAAACGCTTGCCGCGCCACAATTTCACGCCCCGCCGGCTCATGGATATCATGCGGTTGATTCGCACGATCATCAAGCCCGATCAGGGCACGAGACAAACCCACATCCCGTACCCGACAGCGCGGGCTTTAACGGGCATCCCCTAGCCGATCAAACGCTTTTGCGGTTCAGCGCCAATTCACGCGGCAAGAGGTTGATTGTAAGGGGTGTGAACTGCACCCGGGGCGAGCGAGTGGGGCGGTGCCATGGGGATTTTGATGAATAGCAAATTAACAAAATATTTCAGATTGGTAACTGCAATCCTTGCAACCCCGGCGGTGCTCGGCGGCGGGTTTTCGGCGGCCTTTGCCCAGCCGCTGGCGAGCGGAATCGATGAGGCTAGTCAAATTGCCACCTATGCCGATCTCGCCATGCTCAGCGACCAGAGCGAGATGGTCGTGCGGGCCCAGATTCGCCGCGTCACGACCCTGAAACCCGAGCGCGCTCCCGGGCTTGCACCGGGATTCGCCCGCCTTTTTATCGAAGCGAATACGATTGCAGTGATCGCGGGCACAACCGCGCTGCCCGCGCGCGTGACCTATCTGGCTGACGTGCCGCTTGATGCCAAGGGCAAGGTGCCGCGGCTCAAAGGCCGTGATGTCGTCCTGTTCGCCCGCGCGGTGCCGGGCCGTAGCGGCGAATTGCAGCTGGTGAGCGAGCAGGCGCAGCTTGCCTTCACGCCTGCCCTCGAAGCACGCCTGCGCCCGGTGCTGACCGAGCTGGCAAGCGGCAAGGCGCCGCCGCGAATCACCGGCATCAGCGATGCGCTGGCGGTTCCTGGCACGCTGGTGGGCGAATCGGAGACGCAGATCTTCCTTGCCACCACCAACCGCTCACCTGCTTCGCTCACGATCCTGCGGCGCCCTTCGCAGCGGCCCGAATGGGGCGTGTCATGGGGCGAGATCATCGATTCGGCGGCCCGGCCGCCGCGCCCCGAGACGATTGGCTGGTTCCGGCTCGCCTGTTCGCTGCCGCGCCAGCTGCCGAGCAACGCCAACCTCGCCCGCGATGCCGCTGCGCGGCGGCTTGCCATGGCGGATTATGGCTTTGTGCTCGAACAACTCGGCCCGTGCGAGCGGCGCATCACCCGCCCGCAATAGGGAGCGAGCCGGCCGCGAAGAGGCATTCTGCTGGCTTGAGGCGCAGGAACAGCGCGGCTAAGCGCCTCGGGCAACCATCCGGATGGAGAACCGCCCTTGCCCCAAGCCGTGCCTGACGCCGCGTCTGTCGTTTCTCACCCCTTGCGTATCGCGATTGCCGGGCTTGGCACGGTGGGCGCTGGCGTGATCCGCCTGCTCGACACCAACCGCGATCTGATCGCGGCGCGCGCCGGGCGGCCCATCGAAGTGGTGGCGGTGGCCGCGCGCGACCGCGGCAAGGATCGCGGCGTTGATATCACGCGCTTTGCCTGGGAAGACGATATGATTGCGCTTGCCCGGCGCGATGATGTCGATGTGGTGGTCGAACTGGTGGGCGGCTCGGACGGCCCGGCGCTGGCGCTCTCGCGCGCGGCGCTGGGGGCGGGCAAGGGATTGGTCACGGCCAACAAGGCGATGATCGCGCATCACGGCCTGGAACTGGCCGAGCTTGCCGAAGGGGCCAGATCAGGCACGGGCGCGCCGCTCAAGTTCGAGGCGGCCGTGGCAGGTGGCATTCCCGTCATCAAGGGGCTGCGCGAAGGCACCAGCGCCAACCGGCTCACCAAGGTTTACGGCATCCTCAACGGGACCTGTAATTACATCCTTTCCACCATGGAGCGCACTGGCGCGGATTTCGCCGAGGTGCTGGCCGAAGCGCAGCGTCTGGGCTTTGCCGAAGCCGACCCGGCCTTCGATATCGAGGGCGTGGATGCCGCGCACAAGCTGTCGATCCTTGCCGCGATCGGGTTCGGCACGCGGATCGATTTCGACGCGGTGCGTGTCAGCGGCATTACCGGCGTGCGCGCGGGTGATATAGCCCAGGCAGGCGCGCTGGGCTTTGTCATTCGTCTCATCGGCGAAGCCGATCTCGAGGAAACCCCGCAAGGCGCGCGCCTGCTCCAGCGGGTGCGCCCCTGCCTTGTGGCCAAGGGCCACCCCTTGAGCGCGGTTGACGGGCCGACCAATGCGGTGGTGGCGGAAGGCAATTTTTCGGGTCGTCTGCTGTTCCAGGGCGCAGGCGCGGGCGACGGGCCGACCGCGAGCGCGGTCGCAGCCGATCTTATCGACATTGCGCGCGATGAAGTGGGCGCGCCGTTCTCGATTCCCGTGGCGAACCTTGCCGCATTGCCACCTGCCGAAGCCGGTCATCGCATCGGCCGCAGCTATCTGCGCTTCATGGTCAAGGATCGCCCCGGGGTGCTTGCCGAAATCACTGCCGCCATGCGCGACGGCGCGGTTTCGATCGAAAGCCTGATCCAGCAGGGTCGCGGCCTCGATGAAGGGGCTGATGTGATGGTGGCGATGGTGACGCATGAAGGGCCCGAGGCGAACGTGCGCCGCGCGCTTGATCTGCTGGCCGGTTCGGACAGCCTTACCGGCGATCCGCTGGTGCTGCCGATCCTGCCGCTTTAGCTCAGGGGCGCGGGGCAGGCGGGACGGGCGGCAGCCCGAGTTCCGTGTCGATCCGGCGGCGGGCTTCTTCGTCAAGAGGCGCATCGTCGCCGTGAAGCGGATCAAGGCCCTGCGCCACCCGCTCGGCATCCGAACCTGCGGGCGGCGGCGGGATTGCGGCAACATCAATCATGAGCGCGGCCTGCTTGGGGCAGGGCGGAATGAGGCAAAGCCCGGCGATGGTAGCAGGGCCGCGAAAGATGCCCGCACCGGCAACATCAGGGGTGGCGATGGTATTGGCCCCCTGGGTGCGTTCGGCATAGCCTTTGAGCCAAGCCTCGCGGCTACCGCTGTAAAATTGCGCGGTGCCCTGTTCGGGCTCGCCGCAGACCACGATCTCGCCCGCCACCACGCCCGCCTCGCGGCGCTCTTCGCACGCCTTGATGGCCGCAGGCTCCGCAGGGGCGGGGGACGGGGCAGGCGCAGTCAGATCAATCTTTCGGGGTGGGCTTGCCGTGGTTGGTGCATCAGGGCCGAGATCGATCGGGATGCGCTGCTGCGCGGCGCCGGGGCTTGCCAGCAGGGCAGCGGCCAGCCCCATCAGGCAGGCAAGCGCTGAAGGGATCATCAAGGCGCGGCTCAGCGCTTTTTCTTGGGGCTGCTCGGCGGCACGATCAGCGTCGGTGCAGGCTTGATCCCCATGGCTTCGCGGCGGGCCTTTTCCTGTTCCTCGGTCAGCTCAAGGTCCTGACCCAAGGGCGGCAGGCCGCGCGCGATCCGGTCCGCATCCGAGCCTGCGGGCGCCTGCGGCAGCGCCGCCACATCAATCATCAGCGCGGGCGGCGGCACACCGCCGATCCCGATTTTGAAGTTGCCATCCCCGATTCCGAACACATTGGGCGGCGGCGGCGCATTCTTGTTGGCGGTTGCCTCGGCATAGCGTTTGCGCGCTTCGTCGGGACTGCTGAAGGTGTTGGCAGGATCCTCCCCGATCTGGCGGCACACCACGATCTCGCCGCTGATGGTGCCGGCATCGGCGCGCTCGATGCATTCCTGTACCTGCGCCTGATTGACCTCGCCGCGCGGCCGCGTGACCATGATATTGATGCGGCCAGCTGGCGGGGCCGGGGTTGCTGCGCCCGAGGTCGCTGGCGCTCTCGTCGCCGGTTTGTCATCCTGAGCGGCTAGCGGCGGCATCCACAGGGCGCCTGCCACCACACTTGCCAGAACAGCAGGGCGCAAATGTTTCACGAAGGGCACAGCATTGCTCGACAAACCCTGCTCCTTGGGCTTAAGCGCACCGCCATACCTTATGATCTGCAAAGGCTGACACACGCATGAACGTTCCTCACGATACTGACCCGTCGGCAGGCGCGCAAGCAGCCGGCCATGGTGCGATGCAGCGCGTGCTGGTGCTGGAAATGGTGCGCGTCACCGAGGCGGCTGCCCTTGCCGCTGCACAGCTGATCGGGCGCGGCGATGAAAAGGCCGCCGATGCCGCCGCCGTCGAAGCCATGCGCCGCGCCTTTGACAATCTCTATATCGACGGCACGGTTGTGATCGGTGAGGGTGAACGTGATGAAGCGCCGATGCTCTACATCGGCGAGAAAGTCGGCATGGGCAAGGGGCCCAAGATCGACATTGCATTGGATCCGCTCGAAGGCACCACCATCACCGCCAAGGCCGGGCCCAATGCGCTCGCCGTGCTGGCGGCGGCGGAAGAAGGCTGCCTCCTGAACGCGCCCGATGTCTACATGGACAAGCTGGCGGTCGGCCCCGGCTATCCCGAAGGCATCATCGATCTGGCCAAGTCGCCCACCGAAAACGTGCGTGCAGTGGCTGCTGCCAAGGGCGTTGAGCCCTCGCAGATCAATGTCTGCGTGCTCGACCGGCCGCGCCATGCCGAACTGATCGCAGAACTGCGCGCACTGGGGTGCGGCGTGGTGCTGATCGGCGATGGCGATGTGGCAGGCGTGATCGCGGTGACGGATGAAGACACCACCATCGATCTTTACATGGGCCAGGGCGGCGCGCCCGAAGGCGTGCTCGCTGCAGCGGCCTTGCGCTGCGTTGGCGGCCAGTTCAACGGGCGGCTGGTGTTCCGCAATGAGGATGAAAAGGCCCGCGCGCGCAAGTGGGGCATCGAAGATCTGCACCGCATCTACAAGCTCGAAGACCTTGCCAAGGGTGACTGCATTTTCGCGGCGACCGGTGTCACCAGCGGCTCGCTGCTTGATGGGGTGAAGCGCCGCCGGAGGCCGACGGGCGAGGTTTACATGACCACCGAAAGCGTGGTGATGCGCGCTTCGTCAGGCACCGTGCGCTGGATCCGGGGCGAGCATCGTATCGCGTGAGATGCGATCAGGCGCTGCGTGTGCGACAAGTTCAACGGTCCTGCGCACGGCCAACACAAATGCGCGCTGGATCCGGGGCGAGCATCGCATCGCGTGAGATGCGATCAGGCGCCGCGTGAGCGACAAGTTCAGCGGTCCCGTGTGCGGCGCCGCGCCTCCCGAGACACCGCGTGCGCCGGGCGCGGGAGCTGTGCTTGCCCCAGGCGCCGCTGTCCTCGTGCGGCACGCCAGCGAACACCCCTTACCTCACATCGAAGGTGACAGTCCCGCTCATCACATGGCCGTGGCTGGCGGCGGCTTGCCAGCGCACGTCATAGCTGCCGGTCGGAAGCGGCTTCCTGAGGGTGAGCGTCATGGTCCGCCCATCGCCTGACCAGCTTGCCGTGAAGTTGCGGATCGGCATTTCACCGTGGTTCGCCATGCCCGGCATTGCCGTCATGATAATGCTGGCCGCAGTCGTGGCGGGATCGACCGGCTCGCTGAAGGTCAGGCTGATCGCTTGCGGCGCCTTCACCGCGCTTCCGGCAGCAGGGGTTGAGGCGGCGAGTTCGACATGGGCGAGGACTGCCGCGGGGGTCAGCGCTGACAGGGCAAGGGCAATCAGGAAGGCAGGGATATGCATGAGAAGGGTGTCCTTTGGGGGGTGATCAGAACCAGAAGCGGATGCCGGCGATAAAACTGGTGGCGGCGATGGCCTCACCGCGCGCGCGGGCCAAGGCGGCGCTGCGACCGGTGCGCCAGGATTGCTCGATGCCGACATAGGGCGCGAATTCGCGCGCAAACTCGTAGCGCAGCCGCGCGCCTGCCTCGAACTGGTCAAGCCCCGCGCCAATGCCCAGCAGCGGGATATCCTGTGCTGCCAGATTGGCCTCGATGCGCGGCTGAAAGATGAGACGCTGGGTGATGCGCTGGTCAATCTCGGCCTCGATGCGGGCGGTAACGTCGCCGCGGGTGCTCAGGAACAACGCCGCGTCCACCTCGAACATATAGGGCGCAAGGCCCTGCACGCCGATCACCGCATGGGTGGTATCAGGCCCGGCAATATCGTGACGGATGCCCGCCTGCACATCCCAGAACGGCGCAAAGGCCTTGGAATAGAGCGCCTGCACCTCGGCCTGTTCGGGGGCGGAGCCGAAGGTGCCTTCACCCTCGGACTTGAACCAGAGCCGCCGCGTCGGCCCGCCGTAATAGCCCTGAATGTCCCAGAGATAGGCGTCCCGGCCCTCTCGCAGCTGTCTCTCCAGCCGATCGCCCTGAAACCACAAGACGGGAAAATCGCCATGCGTGCGGCGCAGCTCGCGGCGCGAGGCGGCCATGGCGTCTGCCCCCCAGATCGCGTCAGCTGCGCGGGGCGGTCCGCTTCCGGCGGCAGGCGGCGGCGGGGTTGCGATCGTCGGGCCCGGAGAAGGATCGGCGGCCGGCGCTTTCGGCTCGCCATGCCCGTGGTGCTGGTGCTGGTGCTGGTGCTGGTGCTGGTGCTGGGCTGCGGCAGGCACCGCACCCGCCAGCGCGGCCAGAGCAAGTGCGCCTCTCATGCAGCCGCCTGTGGCCCCATCACGCTGACAGTCTGCATCATCCCGCCATGCATGTGATAGAGCAGGTGACAGTGAAAGGCCCAGTCTCCCGGTTCATTGGCGGTGAGATCGAACTGCGCGCTCGCGCCCGGCTGCACGATCACGGTATTCTTTCTCGGCTGGTGGGCGGGCTCGGCGCCATTGACCAGCTCGAAGAACATGCCGTGCAGGTGAATGGGATGGGCCATCATCGTGTTGTTGACGAGCTTGACGCGCACCCGCTCATTCCACGCCAACCGGATCGGCTTATCGTGGACGGCGGAATACATCTCGCCGTCGAAGGACCACATGTAGCGCGCCATGTTGCCGGTGAGATGCAGCTCCAGCAGGCGGGAAGGGCGCCGGGTGTCGGCATTGGGTGCAAGCGCCCGCAGCATCCGGTAGTTAAGCACGCGGTGCGGCACATCGCGCAGGCCAAGGCCGGGATCGCCGAGCTTGTCGACTGGCTCCATCGCAACCATGTCGATGCCGGGGCCGATCTTGACATCTGGCGGCAGCAGCAGGGTGTCGCGCATTTTCATCCCCTTCATGCTGTGCGAGCCGCCGTGATCGCCGTGATTCATGCCCATATCGCCCATATCGAGCAGCGGGGGTTTCCTCAGCGGCGGGATGGGCGCGCGCGCGCCGGGCCTGCTCGCCAGCGTGGCAAGCGCCATGCCGGACCGGTCCATGCTTTCTGCAATGATGGTGTAGGCCCCTGCGGTGGGAGTGATGATCACGTCATAGGTTTCGGCCGTGCCGATCTGGAATTCATCGACCTCAACCGGCTGCACATTCTGCCCGTCTGCGGCAATCACTGTCATCGGCAGGCCCGGAATGCGCAGGTTGAAGAAGGTCATGGCTGAGCCGTTGATGACCCTGAGACGGATGCGCTCGCCGGGGGTGAAGAGATATTCCAGCCCCTCTTTCGGCCCGCGTCCGTTGGCAAGATAGGTATAGGTCGAACCGGTCACATCGGCGATGTCGGTTGCAGGCATCCGCATCTGCGCCCACATCCGCCGATCGGCAGCGGACAGGGGGTAATCATCTGCCCAGCTGGTCTGCTGGTAATTGAAATAGCCATCGCCCTTCCTGAGCTTTTCCATGATCCTGTGTGGATGGCGCGGGGTGAATTCGCTGAGGAGCAGGATATAGTCGCGCTCGTATGCCACAGGCTCCACGCCTGCCGGATCAATGATCAGCGGGCCGTAATGCCCCTGCTGCTCCTGAAGCCCGGAATGGGAGTGATACCAGTAGGTTCCGGCCTGCCGCACCGCAAATTCGTAGGCGAAGGTCTCGCCCGGCCTGATGCCGGGAAAGCTGATGCCGGGCACGCCGTCCATGTGGAACGGCACCAGCAGGCCGTGCCAGTGGATCGAGGTGTCCTCGGCCAGGTGATTGGTGACATTGAGACGAACCTTTTGCCCCTCCTTCAGCCGGATGAGCGGCCCCGGCACGCTGCCATTGACCGCGATGCCGTGCCCCTTCCTGCCCTGCACCACGCGCGGGCCGTGGCCCACGGCAAGGTCGATCACGCTGCCTGACACCTCGTCAAAGCCCGCCCGGATCGGCGTGCCGCCTTTCATGCGGCGGCCGAAATGGCCACCGGCATGGCCCAGCGAGTGGCCCTGCGCCCAGGCGGGCAGCGCGGAGCACAAGGCAGCAGAACCGGCTGCGCCCAAAAGGCGGCGGCGGGTGATCGGGGGGGCAATCATGGCCTTCTATACGCGCGGGCGCGGCACACCCCTTACGGCCTCGGCCAATTTCTGCCGTGCGCGATACAGGCGCGTTTCGGCCGCCTTGGCGCTGATGCCGAGCGCGGCGGCGGTTTCCTGCTGGCTCATGCCTTCGATGGTTCTGAGGATCAGCACGTCCTTGAGATTGGCGGGCAGGGCCGCAATCGCGCGGGCGGTGGCGGCGAGTTCATCGCGGCTGGCGGCTTGCGCTTCGGGTGAGGGCGCCGCATCGGCCACCCATTCGCCAGCATTGTCGGGCAAGGGCAGGCCGAGCCAGCGCCGCACCGCGCGCCGCCGCGCCCGGTCGCGGCACTTGTTGAGCGTGATTGCGGCGATCCACCCTCTGAAAGGCCGCGCCGGATCATAGCGCGCCAGCGCAGCAAATGCGGCGATGAAGGCCTCCTGCATGATGTCGAACGCTTCTTCCCCATCGCCGCTTGCGGCGCGCGCAAGACGATAGACGCTCTCGCGGTGGCGCTCCACGAGCGCGCGCTGGGCCTGGCGCTCGCCCGCCAGCGCGCCGCGCACCAGCGCTGCATCCGGATTTTCGCCGCTCACTGTTCCGGTTGCGCGAGGCTCTTGGCGAGTGCCGCGTCGAACTTCGCCTGCTGGTCGGGGCGCAGGATCGCGCGCATCGCAAATATGTGTTCGAGTGTCGCCTTTTGCAGCTCGCCCATCGCGATGTGCGTGGCATCGACCGCAGCCGAGACGCGCGGGCCATAGCGGTGTTCATCCGCGATTGCTTCGGCAAGGCGGGCATTATCGGCCTTGAGCCCCGCCTCAAGCGCCTCGCGCCGCCCGGCAAAATCGCGTTCGAGCTTGTCGAGTGCGGCTTCCTGCGCGGGATCAAGATCGAGCCCGTCATGCATCAGCGCATGGAGTTCGGCCCCGCTATGGTGGGGCCGGGGCTGCATCATGCGCCCGATCTGCACGCCGATCAGGGCGAGCGCGATCACCAGCACTGAGGCCAAGGCCCAGCGGGGAAGGCTCATCCCGCAGCCAGCCCGATCAGCGGGGTGAGGGCAGGCGCAGGGCCAAAGGCAGCAAGCGGCGCTTCTGCCGTGGCGGGGGGCTGCATCCCGCCGATCATCCCGATGCCAAGTGCTGCCACCAGCGCCAGCGCCATGGCGCCGCGCGCTGTGCGCACCTCAGCCTGCGCCCGCAGCGCCAGCGCAGCGCCATCAAGGCCCGAAAGGTCGGGAAGCGGTGCGGCGCCAAGCCGCGCAAGATTGCTCTCGAGATCCATCACCTTCCTCTTGCCATGCGCCACCCCATACGCAGGCCGGGGGCACATCCCTCATCTCAAAGCGCGGCGCATGGGCGGCGGGAGGTTAGCCGAGAGGCTGAGGGCGTCAACGCCATGATGATGCTTTTGTGCTAGCCGCCTTTGGGTCGCGGCCGTTCAATCCAGCCGCGAAACGGAAACAGCCACTGCTCCTTGATCGAGAGGCGACGGCGATCATCCTGCCCCACCACTTCCGATTCGCCCTCGCGATAAGTGCCGAACACCCGGTCCCACAGGATCACCGAATTGCCGTAATTGCAGCGCGTGTCCTCGTAGCTCAAGGCGGTGTGGTGCAGGCTGTGATTGCGGATGGTGGTGAACAGGAAACCATACCAGATGGGCGGATCGGCGCGCACATTGGCATGGGCATAGGCCGCGATTGCGCCGGCCCCGGTGATCGCGGCGAACAGCGCGTTCAAGTCCACATCAAGCAGCGCGATCACCCCGAGACTGATGAGGAACAGCTCGATCGGATTGCCGATAAAGCCCTTCATCGCATTCAGCTGCGTGATGTGATGGTGCGGCGCGTGGGTCAGCCACAGGGGGTGCCAGTTGTGCATCGCGCGGTGCATCCAGTACTGGCCGAATTCGAAAACCAGCATCACCACCAGCACCTGCACCATGAACGGGCTGTCAGCCAGCCACGGCGTGGCAATGCCAAGATCGGCCTTCAGTTCGCGCAGCGGCGAGTTGATGAGGCTTTCCGAAAGGAACCCGATCACCCCGTAGCCAAAGGCGACATAGAAGATATCGGTGGCAAGCTCCTGCCGGTTGATGCGCCAGCCTGCGTGCCGTTCAAAGACGAGTTCCATCACCTGCACGAATGCCAGCACCACCAGCCCGACAATGACGATGGTGTAAGGCGCCTCGACCCATGCGGCAGGGGCAAGACCCCAGAAGACCCAGATCGCCCCCAATGTGGCAGGCGGCAGCAGATTGACGAGGCTTTGCTTCACCGGAATATCCCTCCGAGCAAGGTGGTGCCAGCGACCCCCTAGAAAGCTGCGCCCCGCGCCAAAATACGCCATCTTGCCCCCAGCGTCCATGATAATGGCATGGCGCCTGTGCGCGATGAGCCCAACCCCCACAAAATTGACGAGTGTGCCTGATGCGCTGGCTCGGCTATCCCTTGGCCCCAGCACAATCGCAAGGGAGAGGCGCGCCATGGACCTGGGACTTAAGGGCAAGAAAGTCATCATGAACGGCGGGGCGCATGGCCTCGGCCTGCAATCATTGAAGCTGTTTGCCGCCGAAGGGGCGGATGTCGCTTTCTTCAGCCGCAAGGAGGACAAGATCGCCGCCGCCATCGCCGAAATTGACGCGGCCGGCCCCGGCAAGGTCTTTGCCGAGGTGTTCGACATGGCATCGGGCACAGAGGCCTATCAGGCATGGCTGGAAAAGGCCGCGAAGGAACTGGGCGGCTGCGATATCTTTGTCCACACCGCGAGCGCATCGGGCACGGGCGGGGCGGGCGACTGGCAGGCCTGTCTCGACATGGATCTGAAGGGCGCAGCCTATGCGGTTGAAACGCTGACGCCTTATCTCGAAGCCTCGGGCACCGGCTCGATCGTGATGCTGTCGAGCACGGCGGCGCTCGAAACCTTCATCGCGCCCAACCCCTTCAACGCGATCAAGGCCGCGCTTATCACCTATGCCTCGCAGCTCAGTCAGGCGATGGCTCCCAAGGGCATCCGGGTGAATACCGTCAGCCCTGGCGCGATTTACTACAAGGGTGGCAACTGGGAGATCATCGAGGAGCACATGAAACCGCTTTATGATGCCACCCTCGCCAAGATGCCGATGGGCCGCTTCGGTGAGCCGGTGGAGGTGGCCAAGGCCATCGTCTTTGTCGCCAGCCCGGCGGTGCCCTATATGACCGGCGCCAACATCGTTGTGGATGGCGGCTTCACCCAGCGCGTCCAGTTCTAATCCCCTTCCGCTGAAAGGTCCCAAACCATGGCGCAGATCGACCGCGACAAGCTGCTCGATATCTACACCCGCACGATGAAAGTGAACCGCACCGACGAGAAATTCCGCGAGCTCCTGATGGGCGGCAAGGTCGCGGTGATGTATTACTGCGTGCGCGGGCAAGAGCTGGTCTCGGCCGCGGCCATGGCGGCGCTGGAGAAAGAGGACTACGTTGTCTGCACCTATCGCGGGCAGGGCGAACAGACCGCCAAGGGCATCCCGATGGAAAAGTGGTGGGGCGAATGCCTCGGCAAGGCAACCGGCACCTGCAAGGGCAAGGGCGGCACCATGCACATCACCGATCCCGAAACCGGGATCATGGTGACAACCGGCGTAGTCGGCTCTGGCCTGCCCATCGCCAATGGCCTCGCCATGGCGAGCCAGAACAATGGCGACGGGCGCGTGACGCTGGTGAGCTTTGGCGACGGGGCGGCCAATATCGGCGGCTTTCACGAAGCGATGAACATGGCCCAGCTCTACAAGCTCCCGGTCGTGTTCCTGTGCCAGAACAACCGCTATGGCGAACACACGGCTTACGCCGATCACACCGACAGCCCTTCGATCGCAGCGCGCGCCGAGGGCTACGGGATGAAGGGCGTGCGGGTGGACGGCAATGACGTCCACCAGATCTACCCCGCCGTGAAAGAAGCGGTCGACCGCGCCCGCCGGGGCGAAGGCCCGACCCTGATCGAGGCCATGTGCTACCGCATGATGGGCCACTTCTTCGGTTCTGATTTCAGCTATATGCCGCCTGAGCACATCGCCGAAATGAAGGCCGAAGACCCGCTGCCCAAGCTGCGCAAGGTGATGCTTGATTATCAGTTCACCGAGGAAGAACTCGACGCCATCGTCGCCGATATTGACGCCCAGATCAACGCAGCGGTCGAACATGCGCTCAATGCCCCGCTGCCGGATACCGATGAAATCTACAAGGACGTGCTGGAGGAGACCGCCTGATGGCCCAGATCACCATGACCCAGGCGCTGAACCTCGCCATCGACGAGGCAATGGCCGAAGATCCCGGCGTGTTCTGCCTTGGCGAGGATGTGTCCGCCAAGCAGGGCGGCGGGGTGTTCAAGGTCACGCAGGGCCTCACCGAAAAGTATGGCGAACACCGCATCCGCGCGACGCCGATTTCGGAGACCGCGATCATCGGTGCGGCAGTGGGCGCCGCGCTTGCTGGCCAGCGCCCGATTGCCGAAATCATGCTGATGAACTTCGTCGGCGTGTGCATGGACCAGATCGTCAACCATGCGGCGAAACTGCGCTTCATGTCGGGTGGGCAGACCCCGTGCCCGATTGTCATCCGCACCACCACCGGGGTCGGTGTCGGCTTTGGCGGGCAGCATTCGGACATGCTGGAGGCATGGTTCGCCCATGTTGCGGGGATGCATGTCGTCACGCCGTCAAACCCCGCTGATGCGCGCGGGCTGATGCGGGCGAGCATCGATGCCAATGATCCGGTGATCTTCATCGAGAACATCCTGTGCTACGGCCTCAAGGCGGAAGACCCGGGCCCGGGCTACCGCGTGCCCTTGGGCAAGGCGGCGATTGCCCGCGAGGGCAGTGACATCAGCCTCATCACCTATGGCCGCACCGTGCTGGATGCGCTTGAGGTGGCAGCGGAACTCGCCAAGGAGGGTATCAGCGTCGAGGTGATCGACCTGCGCACCATCGCCCCTTACGACGAGGCGACCGTGCTTGCCTCGGTGCGCAAGACCGGCCGCGCGCTCACCCTGCACGAAGCGGTGCGCCCCTTCGGCACCGGGGCGGAGATCGCTGCCAATATTCAGGAAAAGTGCTGGGACAGCCTCAAGGGGCCGGTCCGGCGCATCGGCGGGACGTTCTCGGCGGTGCCCTTCGCCTCGCATCTTGAACAGGCCTGGATCCCGCAAAAGTCGGATATTGTCGCGCAGATCAAAGCATCGGTAGGTAAGCTCTGAGATGGCATCGGAAATTCGTATCCCCAAGCTCGGTATGAGCGCGGTTGAAATGACCCTTGTCGAATGGATGTTCGGTGATGGCGAACGCGTCGAGAAGGGCGACATCATCTACACGGTTGAAACCGACAAGAGCACCACCGAGATCGAGGCTCAGGCCAGCGGGATCATCCACCCCACTGGGGAAGAAGGGGCGGTCTACAAGGTCGGCGATCTGATCGGGACGATTGAGGAGGGCTGAGCGCCATGCCCTCGAGCAGCGAAGCGACAGGGCAACAAGGGCTCTCTCCACGAGACATGCTGGCGAAGGTTTATGCCACCGCCGGCACGCGCGACTGGGCGGCGGTCGAGGCGCTGATCCATCCCGATTTCGTGCTCTACGAGGCGAACTCGCTGCCGTTCGCGGGCGAATGGCGCGGCAAGGATGCGCTGCAACGCTGCGCCGCGGCGATGTATGGCACCTGGGCCGACACCAGCCTCGAAATGCTCGACTGCACCGGGGGCGACACCTGGGCGGTGATGGTGATTCGTCTCACCATGCATCCCAAGGACGGCTCTGCCCCCTTCACCCAGACGATCTGCGAGGCGGGGTGCTTTGAAGACGGGCTGCTGCGCGAGCTGCGCATCCACTATTTCGACGCCGCCGAAATCGCCGCGCGGGCTTGAGAGCTCCCCGGCTTACTTCGCAAACAGCTTCCCGATATCGGCAAAGGCCTTGAATTCGAGCGCATTGCCCGATGGATCGCGCAGGAACATCGTTGCCTGCTCGCCCGGCTGGCCCTTGAAGCGGATGGTCGGCGCGATCACGAAATCCGCCCCGCCCGCCCGCAGCCGTTCGGCCAGCGCCTCCCACTCGGCCATCTCCATCACCAGCCCGAAATGCGGCACCGGCACGCCGTGGCCATCAACATGATTGCGCGCCCTGTCACCCGCCTGCCCCGGCGCCAGATGCGCGACAATCTGGTGGCCGTGGAAATTGAAATCAATCCATTCATCGCTTGATCGCCCTTCGGCGCAGCCCATCACCCCGCCATAAAAGGCGCGCGCAGCCTCCAGATCATCGACCGGAAAGGCAAGGTGGAACGGGGGCAGGTTCATGGCGCGCTTCCTTTAATCCCCGCGCCTGAGCCTGTTCAGCCTCGACAGCGCGATCCTGAATAACTAGGGCCGAGCGGGGCGATTTTGCAAGGTGGAGCAAACGCACGAGATGAAACTTATCATCGGCAACAAGAACTATTCGAGCTGGAGCTTGCGCGGCTGGCTCGCGCTCAAGCAGTCGGGGCTCCATTTCGATGAGCTCACCGTGCCGATCATGGGCGAGGAGTGGGAGCAGATCAAACAGGAAATGGGCGAGGTGCAGCCCTCCAGCGGCAAGGTGCCGATCCTGTGGGATGATGAGGCGGTGATCTGGGATAGCCTTGCGATCCTCGAATATCTTGGCGACAAGGTGGGGCGCGAGCGGTTCTGGCCCAAGAATCCGGCCGCGCGCGGCATGGCGCGTTCGATGGTGGCCGAAATGCATGCGGGCTACCAGGCACTGCGCCGCGAATTGCCGATGAATATCCGCCGCCGCATCGCGCTGCCCGGCGTGTCGGATGAAACCCGCCGCGATATCGTGCGGATCCTCCAGCTATGGGCCGAAGCGCGTGCGCGTTATGGCAATACCGGCCCTTATCTGTTTGGCACCTTTGGCGCGGCTGATATCTTCTATGCGCCCGTCGTAACCCGCTTTGCCACTTACGGGATCGGCGTTCCGGGCTTTGCCCAAAGCTACATGAACGCAATCCTCGAACATGCCTGGATGCAGGAATGGATTTCCGGGGCTGAGGGCGAACAATGGGTCATCGAACAATATGAGCGCGTGGCGTGAGAGCAGCGGGGCGCTGCACAAGTTCGCGCTTGGGCCTTGGCGGCAAGTCCTGCTAGGCGTTGCGCGATGGCTGATACCCTCTCCCTTGCCAAGCGGCTGATTGCCGCGCCGAGCATAACGCCGGCATCCGGCGCGGTGTTCGATGAGATGCAGGCGATGCTGGAGCCGCTGGGCTTTGTCGTCCACCGCTTCGTGCGCGGCGAAGGTGCGCCCGGCAGCGAGGAGGCGCCGGTTGAAAACCTCTTCGCGATCCGTGCAGGGCCGGAAGGCTCGCGCCATTTTGCCTTCGCCGGCCACCTTGACGTGGTGCCGCCCGGCGATGGCTGGGCGAGCGACCCCTTCGATCCGCAAGAGCGCGGGGAATTGCTTCACGGGCGCGGCGCGGTCGACATGAAAAGCGCGATTGCCGCGATGGTCACCGCTGCCGCTGAAGTCCCGCCCGAGGCCGGCACGATCAGCTTCATCATCACCGGTGATGAAGAAGGCCCCGCGCTCCATGGCACGCGCGCGCTGATCGATTTCATGAACGAGCACGGCCACCAGCCCGATCTGTGCCTTGTGGGCGAACCCACCAGTGTCAAGCAGCTGGGCGATATGGTGAAGATCGGGCGGCGCGGTTCAGTCAATATCTGGATCAGCGTGGAAGGCGCGCAGGGCCATGTCGCCTATCCGCACCTTGCCGATAATCCGCTGCCCCGGCTGGTGGCGATCCTTGCCGAGCTCGATGCGCTCACGCTGGATACCGGCACCGCGTGGTTCCAGCCCTCCAATCTGGAGATTACCGATATCAGTGTCGGCAATCCGGCGACCAATGTGATTCCAGCCAAAGGGCAGGCGCGCATCTCGATCCGTTTCAACGATCTGCACACCGGCAAGAGCCTCTCCGACCGGGTCTTGGCGATTGCCGAAAAGCACGGCGGCAAGGCGCGGCCCGTGATTTCGGGTGAGCCATTCCTGACCGAACCCGGCGCTTTTTCGCGATTGGTGGCACAGGCGATCGAGGCGGAAACCGGCATCGCGCCCGAACTCAGCACCACCGGCGGCACGTCGGACGCGCGCTTTCTGCGCAGCGTTTGCCCGGTGATCGAGTTTGGCCTGTGCAACGCCACGATGCACAAGCGCGACGAGGCGGTCGCCATCCCCGATCTTGATGTGCTCGCGCGCATCTATGCCCGCATCGCCGGCGCGGCGCTGGCACTGGAAGAAGGATAAGAGCTTGGGCACCTGGCTTCGCATCCCCTTGTGGCAACGCGTTATTGCTGCGCTGGTGCTGGGCATCATCGTGGGGCGGCTGTGGGGGCCGGGGGCGGAAAGCATCAAGATCATTGGCGATATCTTTGTCGCTTTCATCAAGATGCTGGTGGTGCCGCTGATTTTCTTCAGCCTGGTGGCAGGCGTTGCCAGCATTGGCGACTTGCGTAAGCTCGGCAGCGTCGGCTGGCGCGCCTTGCTGATCTTTGTAGTGACAGGGCAGATGGCGGTGTGGCTTGGCCTTGCCCTTGGCACGCTGCTGGAACCCGGCGCCGGAGTTGATACTTCGGCGATCGCGATGGGGGCGGTGCCCGAACCCAACGAGACGACCTGGCGCGAAATGCTGCTCGGCATGGTGCCGCAAAGCCCGGTCAAGGTGATGGCGGATGTGAATGTGCTGCCGCTCATCATCTTTTCGCTGCTGATCGGTATCGGGATCCTGATGGCGAAGGAGGAAGGTGAGCCTGTCCTCAAAATCTTCGAGAGCGGCAGCGTGGTGATGCAGAAAGTCACCGCGATCGTGATGGAATTGACCCCGTTTGGCGTCTTTGCCCTGATGGCGTGGGTGGCAGGAACGCTCGGCTTTGATGCGCTCGCCGCGCTCGGCAAGCTGGTGTTCCTCAATTACCTTGGCTGTTTCCTCATCATCGCGCTGATCTATGGCGGCATGATCAAGCTGATCGCGCGCCTGCCGGTGATCGGGTTCTTCCGCGGGATGGTGGACGCGATGGCAGTGAGCTATTCGACCGCCAGCTCCAATGCGACCTTGCCTGTCACCCTGCGCTGCGCCGAGCGCAATCTGGGTGTCTCCAAGCCGGTGGCGAGCTTTGTCATCAGCCTTGGCGCCACCATCAACATGAACGGCACGGCGATGTATCTGGGCCTTGCGACCCTGTTCGGCGCGCAGATCTTCGGGGTTGCTCTTTCATGGGGTGATTACGGCATGATTGCGCTGCTCGGCACCTTGGGCGCGGTGGGTGCGGCGGGGATACCGGGGGCGGGGCTTATCATGATGGCGCTGGTGTTTGGCGCGGTCGGCGTGCCTTTGGAAACAATAGCCTTTGTCGCAGGGGTTGATCGGATCATGGACATGATGCGCACCACCACCAATATCACCGGCGATGGCGCGGTGGCGGTGACCGTTGCCAGCCTGACGGGCGAGCTTGACCGCGCCGAGATGATCAGCGCCGACGACGTCTAGCTTTCGGGCCTAGCCTTTCGGCTTCTTGACATATTCGACCGGCACGAACGGGGCGAGCCCGCAGCCTGCGCCCTGCTGCACCGCGCCGCCCATATTGATGAGGACATAGATAATATCCGCCCCGCAGATCTGGTCGATCGAGGTTTGATAGGCAAAGGCCCGTTCAAAGCCGAGGCCGGGGCAGCGGGTCGGCATGGTGACGCGGTAGACCGTGCCGTTCCTCATCTCGAAATCGATCACCGAATCGCTGCGCACCTGCGACTGGCGCACCTGGCTGCGCGGGATGCAGCTTTGCGCTTCGCCCACCACTGTGGCAGCGGGCACGCGGGCGCTCCGATCAGGCGCGTCCTGCGGGCTCGCGGCGCATCCGGCAAGCGCGAGGGGCAGGGTGGCAAGCAGACTGGCACGCAGGATCATCGGCAAAACTCCACCTGAGACGCCCGAGCATTGCACAGCCGCTTGAACCGGCGCTTAATCCGGCTGGGCGGCGGCGCGGGCCTTGGGGGCTTCACGCACTTTCTTTCTGAAGCTGCACAGGTCTGCAACCTTGCAGCGCCAGCATTCCGGCGTCCGCGCCTTGCACACATAGCGTCCGTGCAAAATCATCCAGTGGTGCGAATCGCGGCGGAATGGCTGGGGCACGCGCTTTTCAAGCTTGGCCTCGACCGATTCGGGCGTCTTGCCCTTGGCCATCCCGGTGCGGTTGCCGAGGCGGAAGATGTGGGTGTCGACCGCAAAGGTCTCCTGCCCGAACCAGCAATTGAGCACCACGTTCGCTGTCTTGCGCCCAACGCCCGGAAGCTTCACCAGCGCCTCGCGCGTGTCGGGAACCTCGCCGCCGTGCTGCTCGACAAGGATCTGGCTGAGCGCGATCACGTTCTTGGCCTTGGAGTTGAACAGGCCGATGGTCTTGATGTGCTCCTTGAGCCCGGCCTCGCCCAGGTCCAGCATATCCTGCGGGGTCTTGACCTTGGCAAACAGCGCACGGGTTGCCTTGTTCACGCCCACATCGGTTGCCTGCGCCGAAAGCACCACAGCGACAAGCAGCTGATAGGCATTGCCATATTCCAGCTCGGTCTGAGGCGCGGGGTTATCTTCCGCAAGGCGGCGGAAAAACTCGAAGATCTGCTCCTTGGTCATGGGCTGGGGGCTACAATCCGAGCACGTCTTCCATGGTATAGCGCCCGGCAGGCTTGCCGCGCAGCCATTCGGCCGCCTTCACCGCGCCGCGCGCAAAGATCATGCGGTCTTCGGCGGAGTGGGAGAGGGTGAGCCGTTCGGAGGGGCCAGCAAAGATCACCGAATGTTCGCCCGCCACCGTGCCACCGCGTAACGTAGCAAAGCCGATTGCACCTTCCCCGCGCGCGCCGGTATGCCCGTGCCGCCCGCTTTCCATGTTGTCTGCAAGCGTGATGCCGCGCGCGCTTGCCGCCGCTTCGCCAAGCAACTTCGCCGTCCCCGAAGGCGCATCGACCTTCATGCGGTGGTGCATTTCGAGCACTTCGATATCCCACTCCGGCCCCAACCGCGCCGCCGCCTCGCGCACCAGATGGGCCAGCAGGGTGACGCCCAAGGAGAAATTGCCGGTCTGGAGCACCGGCACAGACTTTGCCGCTGCGGCCAGCAGGACGAAATGCTCCTCGTCCAGTCCGGTCGTGCCGACAAGGATCGGAATGCCCGCTGCCTTGGCCGCCGCCAGATTGACGCCGAGCGCATCGGGCGCGGAAAAATCGACGAGGCAATCGCACTGCACCGCCAGCGGTTCGGGATTGCCGCCCTGATCGACGCCCACTTGCATGGTGTGCCCTGCCTCGGCGATGGCAGCAGCCAGCGCCTCGCCCATCCGGCCCTTGTGTCCGATCACTCCGAAACGCATCGCTGTCCTGCCCATTGCCTAATCTGTGGGGTGAGTGTTTGATATGCGCCATGACACAGATCAAGCGCATCGTCATCCTCACCGGCGCAGGCATTTCGGCCGAGAGCGGGATCGACACCTTTCGCAGCGCGGGCGGGCTGTGGGAGCAGCACCGGGTGGAGGATGTCGCAACGCCCGAAGGCTTTGCCCGCAATCCGAACCTTGTGCTGGGCTTTTACGACATGCGCCGTGCCGCTTTAGCAAATGTCGCCCCCAATCCGGCACACGAGGCGCTGGCGCGGCTGGAGCGGGAGTTTCCCGGCGAAGTTCTGTTGGTGACGCAAAACGTCGATGACTTGCACGAACGCGGCGGCAGCGCTGGGGTGCTGCACATGCATGGCGAATTGAAGAGCGCGCTGTGCACTGCCTGCGGAACACGCTCGCCGTGGCTCACCGCCATGATCGACCGCCCGCCTTGCCCGGTCTGCGCGGCCCCTTGCTTGCGGCCTGACGTGGTGTGGTTTGGCGAGATGCCCTACCAGATGGAGCGCATCTATCAGGCGCTGGAGCGATGCGATCTGTTCGTCAGCATCGGCACATCGGGCGCGGTCTATCCTGCGGCAGGTTTTGTCGCGGAAGCGCGGCGCAGCGGCGCGCGCACGCTCGAACTCAATCTTGAACCCAGCGAAGGATCGCGGCTGTTCCACGAATCGCGGCTCGGCCCGGCCAGCGCGCTGGTGCCGGCGTGGGTGGATGAGGTGCTAGGGGGCTAAATGAGGACGACGGTCGATGACCTTAACGGGAATGCCAGCCCGCCTCAATTTCTCAACAGTAACAATCCTGTAGATGTCCTTTTCGCGTTTCGTGTATGAGGGCAACCCTCTCGATATGTCAAAGAGATTTCTTTCCCTGACATAATGAAAAAGCGATTCTGTCTCAACAACTGAAGATTGAATGACGGAATAGCCGATTTCTTCACGGATGACTAAAGATTGAAAAGTGTAAAGGGGTAAATATCTCTTTGAAATATCGTCATCAAGTGCAGCAATTCGCTTTTGGCACTCGACATCAAAATTTAATGATCCATCTCGTCGGCGCTTTGCAATTCGTGTTGTAAATCTCGGATAATGATCCCAATATTTACGGACAAATGGATTGTTTCGAACTTTATCAAAATATTCGATCCGTGAGGCAATTGGTATGAGTATACCTGTTTCTTTCCGAACAAAAAAACCATCTGTACCTGAGAAATCCGCTTCGCGCTCTAAGCATGCCTCACTGGCTTCAGTACTCAACAGCTGCTTAGAATTTAAGCTCGTAGACCATAGCGGCCATATCACATGGGAAAATACATCGCGGCTCTCTGCGATGCTTCGGGTTAGCCGCTCGGTTGTGTTACCGCTCTTGCCGAGATGAGGTTCAAATCCCATCTTCATAAGGTGGCAGATTTAAGTTGATGAAATCTTTATGTTCTAAGTCTTGATTTCGGGTCAAACCCAATCACACCCCTTGCAGGCCGGGTCCTTGGCGATGCGGATCGTCCGCATCCCCGCAGCAAACCCGTCGAGAATGTGCAGCTTGCCCCAGCCCGGATCGCCCAGCGCGCTCACACCTGTCAGCAGCACCTTGATCGCCTGCATGGCGGCAAAGGTCCCGACCCATCCTGCCATCGCGCCCAGCATGCCGTCATCCGCGCAGGTGTCGCAGTCCTCGGCATCGAAGGCATCGCCGACAAAGCAGCGGTAGCAGGGCTGATCGGCAAGGTGCCCGGCCCAGGCTGCGACCTGTCCCTGAAACCGGCCGACTGCGGCGGACACGAGCGGAATCCCGGCGGCCACGCAGGCATCTGATACCGCAAGGCGCGTCGCGAAATTGTCGGTCCCGTCCACCACCACATCAGCGCCTGCGATGAGGCTGGCGGCATTAGCAGCGGTGATGCGCGCGTCTGACACATCAATGCGCAGCGCATCGTCGAAATTCGCGAGCCAGCGCCGCGCCGAAACCGCCTTGCCGTGGCCGACATCGCGGGCAGTGAAGATCGTCTGGCGTTGCAGGTTCGAGACATCGACCACATCGTTATCAACCAGGCTGAGGTGCCCGATGCCCGATGCGGCGAGATATTGCAGCACCGGCGAGCCAATGCCGCCAAGCCCGATGACCACGGCCCGGCTCTGCGCCAACCGCACTTGCCCCGCCCCGCCCACTTCGGGCAGCACGATGTGGCGGGCAAAGCGTTCAAGGCGGGCGGGCGGCAGGCTCATGCGACAAGCCTGTTGGCAGGCTGTGGAGAGCCTGTCGATAGAATTTGGACGACGAATTATTGCGGCGCGCGGCGGTTGACCCCCGGCTCGTTCACCCCGATCGGCGCCTTGCGGGAATCGATCACGGGGGGTGATGCCGGATCGGCGCCATTGCTGCTGCTGCGATTGGCCCGGCGCGCCACGCCGCCAGCGCCCACAACATAGCCGCGGTTATTGGACTGGCCTTGCACCAAGGGTGGTGATCCCAGACCCTCGCTGGTGGATGCACCAGGGCTTGCTTGTGCGGCCGGTATCGTGTCATCGACCACTTCAGCTTGCGCGGAGGGGGCAGGCGGGGGCGGTGCGGCCAGCGCGGCAACGCTGGGGGTTGCCAGCGCTCCTGCTAAGACGAAGAGGGCAGAACGGCTCCAGCTGTTAAACATGGTCTCTCCTCCTTGCTGCCGGGGCGTTACCAAGGTGCCTGTGAACGAGCCTTGAATGGCGGCCGTCAGCTTTCAAGCTGGCGCAAAAGGCTTCTCACATCGCCATCAATATCGGCATCGCGCGCGCGCAGATCCTCGATCAGGCGCACGGCATGGATCACCGTGGAATGATCGCGCCCGCCGAACTTGCGCCCGATTTCGGGATAAGAGCGCGGGGTGAGCACTTTCGAGAGATACATCGCCACCTGCCGCGGGCGGACCACCGCACGGGCGCGCCGCTTGCTGCTCATTTCTGACCGGTCGATGCGGTAGAACTGACACACCGTGCGCTGGATTTCATCAATCGTGATCCGGCGGCGGTTGGCCGAGAGGATATCGGTGAGCTGCTCCTCGGCCAGTTGCAGCGAGACCTGCTGGCCGGTCAGCTGGGCATAGGCGACCAGCTTGTTGAGGCCGCCGACCAGCTCGCGCACATTGCGAGTGATGGTGCGGGCGAGGAAATCGACGACATCCTCGGGCACATCAAGCGGCGCAAAACGCGCCAGTTTGGAAACAAGGATCTTCTTGCGCAGTTCCATATCGGCTGCCTGAATATCGGCAACCAGCCCCATCGACAGGCGCGAAAGCAGCCGCGGTTCGACTCCATCCAGAGCCTGAGGGGCGCGGTCGGCGGCAAACACCAGCCGCTTGCCCTCAGCAAGCAGCGCATCAATGGTGTAGAGCAATTCCTCCTGCGCGCTCGCCTTGCCGATGATGAACTGAATGTCATCGACGAGCAGCAAATCAAAGGAGCGCAGCCGCGCCTTGAACTCGATCATCTCATTGGCTTTGAGGGCCTGCACGAATTCCACCATGAAGCGTTCGGCCGAGCAGTAGAAAATCCGTGCCCGCGGGTGCGAATGGAGATAGCCGTGGCCGATCGCGTGCAAGAGGTGCGTCTTGCCCTGTCCGGTCGCAGCCTTGAGATAGAGCGGCGAGAACTGCGGGGCTTCCAGTGCCGCCATGCGCTGGGCGGCATTGCAGGCAAGCACATTGGCCTCGCCGGTAATGAAGGCCGCGAAGGTCAGCGTGGGATCAAGCCCGATCGAACTGGTAAAACCGGCATCAGCCACCGCGCCGGTCGCCATGGCGAGCGCGCTTACCCCGTCATTGGCAGGGCGGCGACCATCATCGATCCTGAGTTCAGGAAGCTGGCGGCGGCCGGGCTGGACCTGGATATTCACCTTGCGCACTTCGCTGCGCGCAATCTTCCAGGCCAGTTGCAGGCGATCATGAAAGCGGTCGCGAACCCAGTTGGCCGAAAACTCCGTCGGCAGGAACAGATCGAGCGTGCCGCTCTCGCGGTCGAGATTGCCAAGCTGGATCGGCTTGATCCACTGGCTGTGCAATTGATGACCCAGATCCTTGCGAAGCCCCTGGCTGATATCCGCCCAGTCTGCGGCAAGGTTCACGGCTTCGGCATCTTCCATCAGATGTTCATCGGCATGGCGGCGCGTCGCCCGCGCTTTGTCATTTCTGTGCACCACGTCTTCCCCATTACCACTATGCGCCCGGAGCCTTGACCCGAACGGCTTGCTATCTTGTGCGTCAGGCAAAGCTCTGCCCTTCCCCGGAACTGAAGTTCCGGGCGAAGCCCCCCCTGATCGGCTTGCTTGTAAATGGCCCGCGGTGTCCCTCCCCGGGTGAGGGGTGAGTAAAGAACGCGCGCCGACTTTGTGCAAGCGAGGAGTTTTAAAAAAACTGAAATAATCCTGTTGACTCGGTGCAACCCCTAGGGATTGCGTTCAAAGGTATGAAAAGAAACGCATTTTATGCTTTCATACGCGCGAATCGTGGAAAATCCTGACATTCTGCGGACTGGCCTTGGTCACAAGGGTCACAAAACAAAAGGGCCGCACCTTTTCCAGGAGCAGCCCCTTGGGATTGAGCCCTGCGAACAATCCGTAAACACCCTTGGTCAGGGTATCCGAATCGTTCAGTTCCGGCGAATCAGAGCGCGGCGACCCGGCGGGTCAGGCGCGACATCTTGCGCGCGACGGTGTTCTTGTGGAGCACGCCGCGGGCAACACCGCGCGCCATTTCCGGCTGGGCGGCCTTGAGTGCGGCTGCGGCTGCTTCCTTGTCACCCATCTCGCAGGCTGCCTCGACCTTCTTGATGAAGGTGCGGATGCGGCTGATGCGGGCGGTGTTGATCTCCGCACGGCGGGCGTTGCGGCGGATGCGCTTCTTGGCTTGCGGCGTGTTGGCCATGATGTCTCGTCTGTCTCGCGTTCGTTTAAGGCCACGTCAGGCGGCCGGTGTGATACTCAAGGTGTGATATTTCAGGTGTGCTCAATGGGGCGAGCAGGCACCTGCCTGGTCGCCGGAAAGGCGCGCACATAGTCCGAAGCGCGAGCAAGGTCAATGATTCCCTCAAACGGCGATCAAGTCGCCGCCAGCGCAAGCGTGCGCCCACAGGCGCCCGGAGCGCAAGCGGAGGAGCAGCGCCGAGGACGGGCACGCCATCAGCGTTGGCAGACAGGGCAATACCAGGTGCTGCGCCCGCCTTGCGCGATGCGGCGGATGATCCCGCCATCATTGCGCCGACATGCTTCTCCCTCGCGGCCATAGGCATCAAAGCTGGCGGCGAAATAGCCCAGCTCGCCTGTGGGCGCGGCATAGTCGCGCAAGCTGGAGCCGCCATCGCGGATCGAGGCGATCAGCACATCGCGGATCGCAGGCACGAGGCGTTCAAGCTGGGGCCGTGTGACCTTGCCGCCTGCCTTGCGCGGATTGATGCGGGCCCGCCACAGGGCCTCGCAGACATAGATATTGCCCAGCCCCGCGATAATCCGCTGATCAAGCAGGCACAATTTGATTGCCGGCCGCTTGCCGGCAAGCGCAGTTTCGAGATGCGCGACTGACAGGCCATCGCCCAAGGGCTCCGGCCCGAGCGCGGCAAAGGGCGGCCAGGTCTCCAGTGCGGCCGTCTCGACCAGGTCGACCGAGCCAAAGCGGCGCGGATCGCACAAGGCAAAGCGGTGCTGCGCGGTGGTAAGCAGCAAGTGATCATGCGTCTCAGGACTGGCGGGATCGATTCGCCAGCGCCCGCTCATGCCGAGGTGGAAAATCATGGTGGCCGCGCGGTCGGTATGGATGAGGCCATATTTCGCCCGGCGCGCAAGGTGCGTGATCCGCGCACCCACCATCACCTGCACCAGATCGGCCGGGAAAGGGCGGCGCAGATCGGGGCGATTGAGGGTGAGGCTGGTCACCACCTCGCCTTCGAGAAAACGCGCAAGACCGCGCACGGTGGTTTCGACTTCGGGCAGTTCGGGCATTTGTTTTTCGGCTCGCTGACGCTCGCGGTCCGGGCCGCCCCCGCCCTTCCGCCCGGATGTTAACCCGGCAGGCTCCGGGCGGAAGGGCGGGGGCGGGGGCGGCCCGGATCACACAAAAGATGCCTCTAACACCCTTTGCCTTGGGAGCAATTGCCTCTAGGTGGAGGCGCATGAACGAGCCATCCGAACCTGCCACCGTTTCCTTCGGTTACACCGAAGTCACGCCCGAAGAAAAAACCCGCCGCGTGGGCGAGGTCTTCACCAGCGTCGCGCGCAAATATGACATCATGAATGATGCGATGTCGGGGGGGATGCACCGGCTGTGGAAGGATCGCTTTGTGCGTCGCGTGAAGCCGCAGCCGGGCGAGCAGATTCTCGACATGGCAGGCGGCACGGGCGACATTGCCTTTCGCATGGCTGCGCGCGGCGCGGATATTACCGTGGCTGACATCAATCAGGACATGCTCGATGTCGGCGCCGAACGCGCGGCGCAGCGGGGCAGCGCGGCAGGGGAGGGCAGCCTTGTCTTCACGCGCCAGAACGCCGAGGAAGTGGCCTTCGCAAGCGGCACTTTCGATGCCTACACCATCGCTTTCGGCATCCGCAACGTGACGCATATCGACCGCGCCCTGGCCGAAGCGCATCGTGTGCTGCGTCCGGGCGGGCGGTTCTTCTGCCTTGAATTCTCGACTGTCGAATGGTCGGGCCTCAAGGAGGCCTATGATCTTTATTCCGAGCACCTGCTGCCGCGCATGGGGCAAGTGATTGCGGGGGATGCCGCATCCTATCGCTATCTCGTCGAATCGATCCGCAAGTTTCCCAAGATGCCCGAGTTTGAACGCATGATCCGCGCGGCGGGCTTCGTGAACACCAAGGTCGAGCCGATCATGGGCGGGCTGGTGGCGATCCATTCGGGGTGGAAGATCTAACGCGTGACCTCGTCTGTAACGCATCTCTCTCGCCTCGCGCGCTGGGGCGTGACGCTGGCGCGCCGCCGCGCGCTGGTGGGGATCGAGAATGATCCCAACGCGCCGGCCGGCTTGCGAAGGCTGGTCAAGCTGGCGCGGCTGGTTACGCTGACCGGCAAATCGGGCCCGCGCGACTATGCCGGCGCCTTCCGCGCCATCGGCCCTGCCGCGATCAAGCTGGGGCAGAGCCTTGCGACCCGGCCCGATCTGGTGGGCGAGGAAGCCGCCAACAATCTCTTGAGCTTGCAGGACAGCCTGCCGCCGGTTCCTTTCGCGCAGATCCGCGAGGTGATCGAGAGCAGCTTTGGTCAGCCGATCGACAAGCTGTTTGCGGAAATTGATCCGGTGCCCGTCGGCGCTGCATCCATCGCGCAGGTCCACAAGGGCGTAACCACCGATGGCCGCAAGGTCGCCATCAAGGTGCTGCGCCCCGGCATCCGCGAGAAATTCGCCCGCGACATAGCGACCTATGAATGGGCCGCGGCCCATCTCGAGGCGATGGGCGGGGAGGCTGCGCGCCTGCGCCCGCGCCTGACCATCGCCAATTTCAAGCGCTGGACCAATTCCGAACTTGATCTGCGGCGCGAGGCGGCTTCGGCCTCGGAACTGGCGCAGGAGATGGCAGGTGTTGGCGGATACCGCATTCCCGCGATCGACTGGGACCGCACCAATGGCCGGGTGATGACCATCGAATGGATCGACGGGGTCAAGATCAGCCGGGTCGAGGAACTGCGTGCGCGCGGGCATGATCTGGATGCGATTTCGCAGAAGCTGGTGATCAGTTTCCTCACCCAAGCAATCAGCCTCGGCTTTTTCCATGCCGACATGCATCAGGGCAATCTCTTCGTCGAGGATGACGGCACGATTGTTGCCATCGATTTCGGCATCATGGGCCGGATTGATCGCCGCGCGCGGCAATGGCTCGCGGAAATCCTCTATGGTCTTACCACCGGCGATTATCGCCGCGTTGCGGAAATCCATTTCGAGGCGCAATATGTGCCAAGCTATCACTCGGTCGGCGAATTCGCGACCGCACTGCGCGCCGTGGGCGAACCGATGCGCGGCAAGCCTGTCAAGGAACTCAGCGTCGGGCAGATGCTCGACGGGCTGTTCGCGATAACCCGCGATTTCGACATGCAAACGCAGCCGCACCTGCTTTTGCTGCAAAAGACGATGGTGATGGTCGAAGGGATCGCGACCCAGCTCAACCCCGATATCAACATGTGGGATACGGCTGCCCCCTATGTGCGTTCGTGGCTGCGCGATGAATTGGGGCCGGAAGCAGCGCTGGCTGATCGGCTCAAGCAGGACACTGAAACCCTGCTGCGCCTGCCCGGTCTCATTCGCCGGGTGGAGGAAATGTTCCCGCCCAAGGGCGGCGCGCCCGAACCGCCGCCGCTGCCCGAAATCCCGCTGATCACCGACAGGCGCGAAGGCCCCTCGCTGATCGGCTATGTGGTCGCCGGATTGGCGGGCGCTGGTGCCATGTGGGCTCTGTTCGTAAGCGGTCTGCTGGGCTAGTAAGCGTCCAGCGTAAGCTCTATCTTAACCAAAGTCGGCACAAAAGGCAGTCGCGCGCGTGGACGTGCCACCGGCGGGGAGACAGGCGACATATGCGAGGCTGCGGCTTCAGGCACGAGGAAAGAGGGTGGTGAGCAGCACCGGACCCCGCATCCTGCTCGTCGTGGGCGGCGGCATCGCGGCCTACAAGGCGTGCGAGCTGGTGCGCCTTATCCGCAAGGGCGGTGGCAGCGTGACCTGCGTTGTCACCAAGGGCGGGCAGCAATTCGTAACCCCCATGGCGCTCGCCGCGCTCAGCGAAAATCAGGTTTACACCAATCTCTTTGACCTCAAGAACGAGGCCGAGATGGGCCACATCCAGCTCTCGCGCGAGGCTGATCTGGTGGTGGTGTGCCCGGCGACCGCCGATCTCCTGGCCAAGATGGCCGCCGGCATTGCCGATGACCTGGCAACCACGCTGATCCTTGCCACCGACAAGCCGGTGCTGGCCGTGCCCGCGATGAATGTGCGGATGTGGGAACACGCCGCCACCCAGCGCAATATCGCGCTGCTGCGGACAGCGGGCGTGAGTGTGCTCCACCCCGATGAAGGCCCGATGGCCTGCGGCGAGTTCGGCTATGGCCGCCTGCCCGAGCCCGAGGCCATTTGGCAGGCCATCGCCCAGCATCTGGGCCTTGAGGTGGCAGCCCCCGCGCCGCGCCCGGTGATCGAAGTCGAGGCGCTGGAGCCGGAAGAGGATTTCGCCGAGGCCGAGGAAGCCGCCGCCTTGCCCGCAGCCCAAGAAACCGCGCCGGGCGGGCTGAGCGGTCTGCTCTCGCGCCTGATCCCGCGTTCGACGGCCAGGCGCAGCCACGCGGATATCGAGGCGGAATATGCAGCGCTTGAACAAAGCGCCCTCCTGCCCGAAGAACTGCCGCCCGAAGATCCGCTGCCCGCCGAGCCCCTTGCCGAAAGCCTGCCTGATCTGGCAGGCAGGCCATTGCTTGCCAAGAAAGGCGCTGCCGGTGCTGCCCCGCCGATTGATCTGGCGGCGATCAACCACATGGTCGATCCGCGCAAGGCAGCGCCCGAACGGATCATGCCGATTGCCCCGGTGGAGATCGAGGCTGATCTTGCGGATCTGACAGGCGGCGGCGATTTCGACGCGCCTGCCGATTATCGCCCGCTTGAGGGGCGCCATGTGCTGGTGACCGCCGGGCCGACTTGGGAGGCGATTGATCCGGTGCGCTACATCGCCAATCGTTCCAGCGGCAAACAGGGTTTTGCGATCGCGGCTGCTGCCGCCGCGCTCGGCGCGAGAGTGACGCTGGTGGCGGGGCCGGTTGCCTTGAAGACCCCGCCCGGCGTCAACCGCATCGATGTCGAAAGCGCCGAGGACATGGCAAGCGCGGTGCGCGATGCGCTGCCTGCCGATGTCGCGGTGATGGTGGCCGCTGTCGCCGATTGGCGCCCGCGCGACTACACGGGCGAGAAGATAAAGAAGCGCGGTTCGGCGCCGCCTGCGCTGATCCTTGCCGAAAACCCCGATATCCTCGCCAGCCTCGCCACCAGCCGCCAGCGGCCCGAGCTGGTGATCGGCTTTGCAGCGGAAACCGAGAACGTGATCGATTACGCCCGTGCCAAGCGCAAGCGCAAGGCGGCCGATTGGATCATCGCCAACGACGTTTCCGGTGATGTGATGGGCGGCGATAACAACCGCGTGCATATCATCAGTGCAGACGGCGTCGAAAGCCTCGATCAGATGCCCAAGAGCGCGGTTGCCATGGCGCTGGCGGAAAGGATTGCGGCAACCTTGCGGGCAGAGGCTGCCGAGTGAGTGTTGCTGTCAAGCTGAAGCGTTTGCCGCATGGCGAGGGCCTGCCGCTGCCAGCCTATGCCACGCCGGGCGCGGCCGGCATGGATGTGGTTTCGGCAGAGGATGTGGTGATTGCGCCGGGCGCGCGGCATCCGGTTGCAACCGGCCTTGCGCTGGCGATCCCTGAAGGTTTTGAAATCCAGGTGCGCCCGCGTTCGGGCCTTGCCCTGAAGCACGGCATTACTGTCCCGAACACGCCCGGCACCATCGACAGCGATTATCGCGGCGAATTGAAAGTGCTGCTGATCAATCACGGGGCAGAACCTTTCGCGATCGCGCGCGGGGATCGCGTCGCGCAGCTGGTGCTCGCCCCGGTGGTGCAGGCGGAATGGGAGGAAGTCGATGGCCTTGATGAAACGGCGCGCGGCGCAGGCGGGTTTGGTTCCACCGGCGGCCATGCGCGCCTTTAAGGCCGGGCTCGGCTTTGCGGTCTGCGGGATGCTTGCCCTGCCGCAGGCGGCCCATGCATGCCAGCCCTCTTTCCCGCCCCCGCCCCCGCCGCCGCTCTATGGCGAGAGCGAGGAGGAATACAGGGCCCGCGTGCTGGCCGAACAGCGCGCCCGCGAGGAACGCGAGCAAGCCGAGGCTGCGGCAGCGCGTCTCAAGTGGGAATCCAGCCTGTGGGACAGCGCTGAGCGCGTGGTGGCTGTCGCGGTGCTCGCCGCGCCGCGCATCCAGAAACAGCACCCGACCCATCGCACCATGGAAATCGTGCTGCGCCCGATCACGATGGCGCGCGGCATGGCGCTGCCCGGCCGCCTCAAGCTGCGCTATGATCGGCAGTTCAGCATCTGCGGCTACTCCGGCGCGGAGTATTTCTCCAAGGCCGAAGAGGGCGATGTGATGGTGCTGTTCACCAAAGGCGGCAAGCTCGACGGGCAGGCAATCCTCGATGCCTCATCGGCTGCCAATGCGGCTCATCCCGACACGCTGGCCTTGCTGGAACGGGCGCGAGGCGCTTTGTAAACAAGCCTGTGCGGGCGGTTCCTGGAAAAAAGGCGGCGCGATCCCCCGCGCCGCCTTCTCATTCCCGTCCAAGGGTAACTTGATCGCCGACAGTCTCCTTACTGCCGAACCGTGATCCGCACAACCTCGCCCGAATTGCCGGGGAAGCCGGTGAACATCGCTTCGACCAGATTGGGCACCAGTTCCTGCAAGCGGTTGGTGCGCGAGACAGCCTGGGCATTGCCTTCGAACAGGCGCTTGCCGGTGGCAGCATCATCAATCTTGAGGGCGATGGCGCTCGAATAGATGGTGTAACTGCGTACGTCGGGCGCACCGAGGAAGGGGTCGGCAAAGCCCCAGCCCCATGCGCCACGGCCAAAGCCGACCGGGCCCCACGGACCAAAGCCGCCCCACGGGCCAATCCCGCCCCACGGACCAAACCACGGGTTTACAAAGCCCGCACCGCCCACGAAATCGGTGCGGATGCGTTCACGCCCGCCGTCCACTCCGTAATCGAAGCGCACCAGCATGTTGGCCTGTGCCGGATCCTCGACGCGAGTATAGCCGATTTCCTCCAAGCGCGCGGCGACAAGATCGGCATAGGCGCCGAATTCCAGGCCGCCGGCATAATTCGGATTATCCGCCACAATGGCAAAGCTCGTGCCCACGGGCGCGGGCAACGGCTTGGAAAAACGCGAGACATCGGCCTTGAAAGGCGTGGCGCAGGCCGCCAGAAGCATGGCCAGCAACAGCGGCAGCATCAGGCGCAGCGAGCGAAAGGATGAGGCGGTCGTCATAATCGTCGGTTTATCCTATGGCGGGGGGAGCAGGCGAGCCTGCTTCATGCTCCGCGTATCACTTGCGAAACTATAGGCTGGACGGCTGAACCGCAATTGAACGCTTTGCCTGCACCAACCACGGTTTTTGCAAGCCGTGTTCAGCCGCGCACAAGCCCGAGCGCGGCATAGGCGGCATCGAGCGTCGGTTTGCCGCGCTCGCGCGCCTTGGCTGCGCCGCGCGCGAGGATCGCGTCCAGCGCTTCGCGATCGGCGATCAGCTGGGTAAAGCGGGTGCGGATCGGGCCAAGTGTTGCCACCAGCAGATCAGCCAGTGCAGGCTTGAAGGCGCCGAACCCCTTGCCGCCATGTTCGGCCAGCACTCCATCGACCGACTGGCCCGACAGCGCCGCATAGATGCCCACCAGATTGCGCGCCTCGGGCCGCGCTTCAAGGCCCGCTGCTTCCGAGGGCAGAGGTTCGGGATCGGTCCTCGCCTTCTTGATCTTCTGGACGATCAGATCGTCGCCATCGACCAGATTGATCCGGCTCATGTCCGACGGATCGGACTTGCTCATCTTGGCGCTGCCATCGCGCAAGGACATGATGCGCGCGGCCTCGGCCGGGATGATCGGCTCGGGCAGGGTGAAGACGGGCGCGTCCTCAGGGCAGAAATCATTGTTGAATTTTTGGGCAATGTCGCGGGCAAGTTCGAGATGCTGCTTCTGATCCTCGCCCACCGGCACATGGGTGGCCTGATAAATCAGCACGTCGGCCGCCTGCAGCACCGGATAGGTGAAGAGCGCCACCGATTGCCCCTCGCGGTTCTTGCCCGCCTTGTCCTTCCACTGGGTCATCCGGCTGAGCCAGCCCATCCGTGCCGTGCCGTTCAAAAGCCATTGCAGCTCGGCGTGCTGGGGCACCTGCGCCTGATTGAACAGGATCGCGCGATCCGGATTAATCCCGCAAGCCACCAGTGCGGCGGCCATTTCCAGCGTGCCCGAACGCAAGGCCACCGGATCATGCGGCATCGAAATGGCATGAAGATCAGCGAGAAAGAACAAGGCTTCTGAATCCGGCTCCAAGGCATCCTGCATCGCCACCCAGTTGCGGATTGCGCCGAGATAATTGCCGAGGTGAAGATTGCCGGTGGGCTGGATGCCCGAAACGATACGCATGAGGCTTGCTTTCCTGTTCACGTCTGGCGGCGCATTAGGCGCTGCACTGTGGCCTTGTCGAGAACGCCCAGCATGACAGTCGCTGCGCCATAGGTGACAAGGCTCACCCCCATGATCGCGCCGATGGCGGCAAGGCGCATCACCATGGCCCCTGTGAGCCAGGGCTCAAGCACCTGCATCAGCCCCCACAGGCTTGCACCCATGACGCCGCTGGCAAGGGCAATGCGCGCCAGCCGGCCCACGACGCGCGCAGGCAGGCGGAAGAACCCGCGCCGGGCCAGCACCACGCTCAGCATGACAATGTTTGCCCATGCCCCCACCGCGCCTGACAGCGCGAGGCCGACGACGCCCAGCACCGGCACCAGCGCAAGGTTCATTCCTACCGTGACCACCAGCGATGCGCCAGCGGTGTAAACCGGGGTGCGGGTATCCTTGCGCGCGAAGAAATTGGGGGTGAGCACCTTCACCAGCACATAGGCGGGCAGGCCCACCACCAATGCTTGCAGCACATTGCCGGTAATGCGCGCATCGTCTGCCGTGAAGGCCTGCCCTTCCATAAAGGCTTTCACAAAGGCAAAGCCCGATACGAACAGCGCCACCGCACAGGGCAGGGTGAGCAGCATGGCAAGCTCGATCGCATTGGCCTGGAGGCGGGTTGCCTCGTCATCCTCCGCGCGGCTGATGAACCGCGACAGCGCGGGCAGGATCGCCGTGCCCAGCGCAATCCCGATGATGCCCAGCGGCAGCTGGTTCCAGCGGTCGGCCATCGCGATGTAGGTAAGGCTGCCGTCGGGCAGGATGCGGATGAAGGCAAGATCGATGAAACGCGCAATCTGATAGACGCCTGCGCCAAACACCGCAGGCACGATGAGGACGCCCATTTCCTTGACCCGCGCAGTCACTTTCGGGGTAAGCCGCGGGATACGGAAACCGGCGCGGCGCATGAACCAGTAGAGCCAGATCAATTGCAACAGCCCGCTCACCGATACCGCAATCGCAAGGCCGACACCCGTTGCGGCGCGCGCGGCCTCTCCGGCAGTCCCGCTCGCCGGTTGCAACGCGCCCCAGATCAGCGCGGCCAAGAGGCAGATGTTGAGCAGGATCGGTGCGGCAGCAGCAGCGGCAAAGCGCGAGAGCGAATTGAGGATCGCCGCGATCAGCGTCGCAAGGCTCATGAAGGCGAGATAGGGAAAGGCGATCCGGCCCATCAGCACCGCTTGCGCGAACAACACTTCGTTACCGCGCAATTCGGCATTGGCGAAGGCATAGAGCACCCACGGCATCGCCAGCATCATCACCGCGCCAAACACCACCAGAATGGGCAGCAGCACGGCCAGGACCTCGCCTGCAAACCGCTTGGCCGCGCTTTCATCTTCGGCCATGTGGCGGTTGAACAGCGGCACAAAGGCGGATGCAAAGGCGCCTTCGGCAAACAGGCGGCGAAACAGGTTGGGCAGCTGGAAAGCGAGCTGCCAGGCATCTGCCACCCCGCCCGCGCCCAGCACGCGGGCGAGCAGGATGTCGCGGGCAAACCCGAACAGCCGGCTCACCAGCGTCAGCCCGCCAATCGTGCCGACATTTTTCAGCAGGCTCATGACGGGCGGCTGCCGTGCGAAGTCAGTTGCTGCCGCCGGTCACCGGCGCAATCGGTGCGCCGCCAGCGGCTGCTTCGGCCTGGCGCGCCTGCAACTGCTGGATGTACAGCCCGTTGAAGTCGATCGGGTCCATCATCAGCGGGGCAAAGCCTGCATCGCGCACCGCATCGGCAATCACGCGGCGGGCAAACGGGAAGATCAGGCTCGGCGCGCCAGCAAACAGGAAGGCATGAGCCTGATCCTCGGGCACGTTGCGAATACCGACGAGACCGCAATAGGCCAGATCAACGATGTAAAGCTGGCCGCGCTCGCAGCTCGCCGAGATCGTGATCTTGAGCACCACTTCATGGACTTCGGGGCCGACCGCTTCGGCGCCGATGTTGAACTGGACATCAACCTGCGGCGCTTCGGTCCATTGATAAGCCTCGGGGGCGTTGGGATTCTCGACCGAGAGGTCCTTCACATATTGCGTGATGATCCCGGCAGCGGGCTGGTTGTCAACGCCGTTGGGCTTGCCTTCGCCAGCATTGTCGAGATTGGTGATGATGCCTTCGGGTTCGGCCATTGTGGATGTCTTTCGCTTTTCGCAAGGGGTCTTGCGGAGGTTTCATGAGCACTGGCGCAGCTCTGTTCACGTCAAGTGCAGCCGCGCGCGCCTAGCAGCCGCTGGGATGCGACGCAACATGAGCGCGCGCCGGCGGTGGCCTGGGCAGCGGGTTCAGGCTGAACAT
This sequence comes from Erythrobacter sp., assembly GCA_046296155.1. Taxonomy (GTDB): domain Bacteria; phylum Pseudomonadota; class Alphaproteobacteria; order Sphingomonadales; family Sphingomonadaceae; genus Erythrobacter. Next base: position 50,292 of record JBKBLW010000005.1, read on the forward strand.
CGCACAATGCAACCGATTGGGTGTTGCTGAATTGTAATTGATGCCCATTTGAGGCACGATGGATTTCCGCAGGGAAGAATGGTGAGCCAACCATCCGGCCCTGCGCAACAAGGCGGCCTTTGGGGCCGCGTGACAGATCGGAATAGAAACAGTGCTCGAAATCGTCCTCCTCGCCATGGTCGCCGCTTTCCTGGGGCTCAGGCTCTATTCGGTGCTGGGTCGCCGTGCCGAGCATGAGGAGGAGTCAATCCCGCAACGTTTTGACGGAGCAGACAGCGCGGCCCCTGCCGCCGCGCCCCTTGGCGCTTCGCAGCCGGCTGCGGTGCCCGCTCCGCGTGCGCCGGAGCTCGCCGGGGTCATGCCCGCAGTCGAACGCGGTATCCGCGAGATTGCCGCTGCCGATAGCAAGTTTGATCTCGGCCATTTCATCGCGGGCGCACGCGGTGCCTACCGGATGATCCTCGAAGCCTTCTGGAACGGCGACAAGGATACCTTGCGCGAATTGTGCGACGACAGCGTCTATGCCGGATTTGCCGCAGCGATCGATGCACGCGAGGCGGCGGGTGAAACGCTTGAGAACACGCTGATCCGGATCGAGGAAACCCGCATTCATTCCGCCTCGCTCGATGGCAAGATCGCCCGTATCGCGGTGCTGTTTGTCGCCGATATCGCGGCCGTCACGCGCGATGCCGCGGGCAATGTCATCGCTGGCTCGCTTGATGATGCCATCGAAAGCCGCGATGTCTGGACTTTCTCGCGCAATGTTGCATCACGCGATCCGAATTGGGTGCTTGAGGAAACCGACGAGGGTTAAGCGCACTGCCACAACAAACCGGAGCAAATCCGGGCCCGCTGATTGCCGTCTGAAACCCGCCTGGGGAGCATGAAATGCGCGCTGTTTTCGCGCTGCTGCTAGTGGTGTTGCTGGCCGCCTGTGGGCGTGCGATTCCGGTTGCCAGCACGCCTCCCGTGGCCGCCGCAGGCGCGGGTGCGACGAGCGCGGTGCTCGCCGGATTGTCGCTTGGCCCCGCCTTTGCCGCACTCGGCATCGAGGATCGCGCTGCCGCCCGCGCGCTTGCCAGTTTTGCCGAATCATGTCCTGCCATGCTCCGCCGCCCTGACGCGAGCGGCCTAACCCAGCCGGCTGACTGGCAGCCTGCCTGTGATGCTGCGCGCAGCTGGCCAGCCGGGCGTGCCCGCGACTTCTTCGCCGCCCATTTCGAAGCGGTGCAGGTTGGCGAAGGCAGCGCCTTTGCGACCGGTTATTACGAGCCTGAAATCGCGGGCAGCCGCACCCGCAGGCCGGGCTTTGAAGTGCCGGTTTACGCCATGCCGCCCGATCTGGTGCGGGGCTGGCCCGATGAAGTCCCCCCGCAGGATCGCACCGGCCGCCCGCCGCTTGGCCGCTATGATGAGCGCGGCCGCTTCGTGCTCTACCATGATCGCGCCGCGATTGAGGATGGCGCCTTGAACGGCAAGGCTCCGGTCATCGCCTATGCGGCTGATCCAGTCGAGTTCTTCTTCCTGCAAATCCAGGGCTCGGGCCGCCTGCGGACGCCCGAGGGCGAAGTGATCCGGATCGGCTATGCCGGGCAGAACGGGCGCGAATATGTCGGCATCGGCAGCATCATGCGCGAGCGTGGCCTGCTGGGCAGCGGGCCAGGGAAATATCCCGGCTCGATGCAGGGCATCATGGCCTATATCCGCGACAACCCGCGCGAGGGACGCGATCTGATGCGGCTCAACAAGAGCTGGGTTTTCTTCCAGGAATTGAAGGGCGATGGGCCACTTGGCGCGATGGGCGTGCCGGTGCGCGCGTCGGCCTCAGTTGCGGCGGACCCGGCCTTTGTGCCGCTTGGCGCACCTGTGGTGCTGACGGGCATGGACCGGCGCGAGGCGAACGGGCTGTGGGTGGCGCAGGACACCGGCGGGGCAATCAAGGGCGCCAACCGCTTTGACACCTTCTGGGGCGCAGGCGAGGAAGCCCGCACCATCGCAGGCGGCATGAGCGCACGGGGGCGCGCGCTGCTGCTGCTGCCCAAGGGCGTTGCCGCCCGCCACCGGCGAGGACGATGAGGCGCGCTGGCCCGCGCGGCCTTTCCGCCAGCGAACTGGCGCTGTGGGCGAAAGTCGCCGAGACCGTCACACCGCTGCCGGGCCGCAGGCTGCCACCCGCGCCGCCTCAGTCTTCCGCGCCAGCCAAATCTGTCGATCCGGCCCACCATCCCCACCCGGCCAAGCCCGAGCAGCATCCGGGCCTGCCTGCCAAGGGCGCGCGCAAGACGCCTATCCCTGCGCCCCATCAGGCGCCGGTGGGCGGCAGCCTCGATTCGCATTGGGAGCGCCGCTTCAGGAGCGGGCGGATCGAACCTGATCTGACGCTTGATCTCCACGATCATTCGCTCGATGCTGCTTACACCCGGATCATGGCCGGGCTCGATCAGGCGCGCAGCATGGGCGCGCGGGTGGTGCTGGTGATCGCGGGGCGCGAGCGTCCGGTTGACCCCGCTGACCGCCAGACAAGGCGCGGGGCGATCCGCGCCAAGCTGCTCGATTGGCTCGCCGCAAGCCACCATGCCGATAGTATTGCGGCGGTGCGCCGCGCCCATCGCAGCCACGGCGGCGAGGGTGCGCTCTATCTGGTGCTGAAGCGCCGCGCATAGAAAAACCCCCGGCGGGCGAGGCCGGGGGTTTGCTGTGTCACATCCCGAAAAGTCAGGCGTGATATTTGGCGTGGGTGATGTCGAAACGGTCGGCGTTCATCACCTTGTTCCAGGCCGAGATGAAGTCGCTCACGAACTTGCCCTCGTTGCCGGCCTCGGCGTAAACCTCGGCCTGAGCGCGCAGCATCGAGTTCGAACCGAACACGAGGTCTGCCCGCGTGGCGCGGTATTTCTCTGCGCCGGTCTTGCGGCAGGTGCCGACATATTCCTCATCGCCCGAACCTTCGACCGGGGTCCACTTGGTATTCATGTCGAGGAGGTTGCGGAAGAAGTCTGGCGTGAGCACGCCGACCTTGTCGGTGAAGACACCATGCTTGCGGTTGCCGCTGTTCGCGCCCAGCACCCGCATCCCGCCGACCAGCACGGTCATTTCGGGGATCGAGAGGCCGAGGAGATGCGCCTTGTCGATCAGCATTTCTTCGGTGCGCACCACAGACTTGGTCTTGAGGTAGTTGCGGAACCCATCGGCGAAGGGCTCAAGCGGCTCGAAGCTTGCTGCATCAGTGTGCGCGTCCGTGGCATCGCCGCGCCCGCCGGTGAAGGGGACGGTGGTGGCAAAGCCGGCATCGGCTGCTGCCTTCTCGATAGCCGCCGCGCCGGCCGCGACGATGGCATCGGCCATGCTCAGTGGGCCGCGATGCGCATCGATCACGTCCAGCACCTTTGCCAGTTCATCGGGATCATTGGCCGCCCAGTCCTTCTGCGGGGCAAGCCGCACCCGTGCGCCGTTCGCGCCGCCGCGGTGGTCCGAATTGCGATAGGTCGAGGCAGACGCCCAGGCCGCCTTCACCAGTTCGCTGACAGTGAGGCCGCTCGCCATGATCGCAGTCTTGAACGCGGCTACTTGCGTCTCCGAAGGCATGGTGCCAGCGGGAACCGGATCCTGCCAGATCAGGTCTTCAGCCGGGACCTCGGGGCCCAAGTAGCGCACCTTCGGCCCCATATCGCGGTGGCACAATTTGAACCAAGCGCGGGCAAAGGCATCGTCGAGCTGTTCGGGATGGGCAAGGAAACGCTCGGAAATCTTGCGATATTCCGGATCGTTCTTCAGCGCCATGTCGGCGGTGGTCATGATTGTCGGCACGCGCTTGTTCGGGTCGCGCGCGTCGGGAGCCAGATCTTCCGGATCGGGATTGATCGGGGTCCACTGCCATGCGCCTGCCGGAGACTTCACGAGCTCGTAATCATACTTGAACAGCAGGCGGAAATAGTCGTGGCTCCAGCTCGTGGGGTTGTTCGACCATGAGCCTTCGATCCCCGAAGTGGTGATATGGCCCGCGGCGATCTCGCTTTCATCGACCAGCCAGCCAAAGCCCATGCGATGCAGGTCTTCGCTTTCCGGAGCGCCTGCAAAGGTATCAGACGGCGCCGCGCCGTGGGCCTTGCCGAAAGCGTGGCCACCAGCGGTGAGCGCAACGGTTTCCTCGTCATTCATCGCCATGCGGGCGAAGGTTTCGCGCATGTCGCGGGCCATGCCTTCGGCGTCATGCGGGTTGCCCTGCGGCCCTTCCGGATTGACGTAGATCAGCCCCATCTGGATCGCGGCGAGCGGGTTTTCGAGGCTGGCATTGTCCTTGGGGCGGATGCGGGTGGCGACCCCTTCGTTGACCCACTGGCTTTCGGTGCCCCAGTAAACGCTTTCCGGCTCGTATACGTCGGCGCGCCCGCCGCCGAAGCCAAAAACGGGGCCGCCCATGGATTCGATCGCGACGTTGCCGGCAAGGATGAACAGGTCAGCCCAGCTGATATTCTTGCCATACTTCTGCTTGATCGGCCACAGCAGGCGGCGCGCCTTGTCGAGGTTGCCGTTATCCGGCCAGGAATTGAGCGGGGCAAAGCGCTGCTGTCCGCTACCCGCCCCGCCGCGCCCGTCACCCGTGCGATAGGTGCCCGCCGCGTGCCAAGCCATGCGGATGAAAAGGGGGCCATAATGGCCGTAATCGGCGGGCCACCACGGCTGGCTATCGGTCATGAGCGCGGTGAGATCGGCTTTCAGGGCCTTGTAATCGAGCGCGTTGAACGCCTCGCAATAGTCGAAATCCTCGCCATAGGGGTTTGCGCTCTTGCCCTGTTCGGTCAGGATGTCGAGCTGGAGCGACTCGGGCCACCAGTCGCGGTTGGTGCGCCCCAGCAGGCTGCGCATTTCGCTGGTGCCATGGAACGGGCACCCACTCATTTCTCCGGTTTTTGCGTCCATTTTCCTCGCTCCTCTCTTTGATTGTGACTCAGCCTTTCCGGCCAAGCTTATGGTGAGAGGATGACTCTTTGGCGATCTCGCGTCCAATCGATTAACGCGCGGAGTTTGATTGAGGAAAGCGATTAGTTATTGATTCATCGTCGGACACGAAAACGGGCTCCCACAGGGAGCCCGCAAGGCCGACCGGCGCCCGCAGGCCATGCGAGCGAGGATGCCCGCTCGCGGAAGGGCCCGGGTCTCAGCGCGTGGGTTACGCCGCCTGTGCCACGTCCTCGACCGGTTCGTTGCGGATGAGGTAATCGAACGCGCCGAGGCCTGCTTTGGCGCCTTCGCCCATGGCCACGACGATCTGCTTGTGCGGCACGGTGGTGCAATCGCCTGCCGCATAGATACCCGGCAGATTGGTCGCGCCGTGATCGTCAACGATGATCTCGCCGAACTTCGACAGCTCAAGGCCCATATCGCGCAGCCATTCGGTGTTGGGGACAAGGCCGATCTGAACGAACACGCCTTCCAGATCGAGGCGGCGCTCATGGCCGCTCACCCGGTCTTTCAGCACCAGCCCGCTCACCTTTGTGCCGTCTCCGACAATCTCGGTGGTTTGACCGTTGGTGACGATTTCGACATTGGGCATCGAGCGCAGCTTGCGTTGGAGCACTTCATCGGCGCGCAGCTTGCTGTCGTATTCGATGAGCGTGACGTGGCCGACGATTCCGGCCAGGTCGATCGCCGCCTCAACGCCGGAATTGCCCCCACCGATCACCGCGATGCGCTTGCCCTTGAACAGCGGGCCGTCGCAGTGCGGGCAGTAAGCCACGCCCTTGTTGCGATATTCCGCTTCACCCGGCACGCCGAGATTGCGCCAGCGCGCGCCGGTCGAGAGCACGAGCGAGCGCGCATGGAGCGTCGCGCCATTGGCCATCAAGACGCTGTGCATAGCGCCCGGCTGGCTGGCAGGCGTGATCTGAACCGCGCGCGCCAAGTCCATCACGTCGATATCATATTCGCCCACCTGTGCGCGCAGGCTGTCGGTCAGCTTGGGGCCTTCGGTGTAAGTGGTGCCGGGCAGGTTCTCGATACCGAGCGTGTCCATCAACTGCCCGCCGAAGCGTTCAGCGGCAATCCCGGTGCGAAAGCCCTTGCGCGCGGTGTAAATCGCCGCCGCCGCGCCCGCCGGGCCGCCGCCGATGATGAGCACTTCGAACGGATCCTTGGCAGCGAGCTTCTCGGCCGCGCGGGCATCGGCGTTCTTGTCGAGACGGCTGAGGATTTCGGCCAGCTCCATGCGGCCATTGTAGAACGGCTCGCCATTCAAAAAGGTCGCAGGCACCGCCATGATGCCGCGCGCGTCGACCTCCTCCTGGAAGCTGCCGCCTTCGATCAGGGTCGCGGTGATGCGCGGATTTTCGAGCGCCATCAGCGTCAAGGCCTGCACCACATCGGGGCAATTGTGGCACGAGAGCGAGAAGAACATCTCGAAGTGATAATCGCCCTCAAGCGCGCGGATCTGTTCGATCAGATCAGCGTCAACCTTGGGCGGATGGCCGCCTGCCCACAGCAGGGCGAGCACCAGCGAGGTGAATTCATGGCCCATCGGCAGGCCGGCAAAGCGCACCCATTTATCTGCATCGCTCGCGCGGCGGATGATGAAGCTGGGCTTGCGCGCATGATCGCCATCGAAACGGGCGGTGACGAGATCATGCAGCGAGGCAATCTGTTCGAGCAGCGCGCGCGTCTGGCGCGACTTTTCGCTGTCATCGAGGCTGGCGACCAGTTCCACACCCTCGCGCAGATTGCCGAGATATTGCTTGAGCTGTGCCTGAAGGTTGGCGTCGAGCATGGCGAATTCCTGAAGAATGGCGGGAAAACCGGAAGGCGGGCAACACGGGATCGGCTGGCGGATGAAACGCTCCCGAGAAGGGGGGAGGGGAGCGTCGCAAGTGGCCAGCCGATCCCGGCTACGACCCGAGGGCTTTCATGCTCTCGGGATTTTACAGCCAGCGCGGCCTTGAGGGGGGAGGGAAAAAGCCGCGCTGGCCGGTCGGGTAAGGTGAGACCTTAGATCTTGCCGACGAGGTCGAGCGAAGGGGCGAGGGTTTCCGCGCCTTCTTCCCACGCCGCCGGGCAGACCTGGCCGGGGTTGGCGCGCACATACTGGGCGGCCTTGATCTTGCGGGTGAGTTCATTGGCGTTGCGGCCCACGCCTTCGCAGGTGATTTCCATGATCTGGATCACGCCATCGGGATCGACCACGAAGGTCGCCCGGTCGGCAAGGCCCACGCCTTCACGCAGCACGCCGAAATTGTTCGAAAGGACGTGGTTCTGATCGCCGAGGAACGGGAACTTGAGCTTGCCGATCTTTTCCGAGGTGTCGTGCCAGGCCTTGTGGCTGAAATGCGTGTCGGTCGAGACGGCATAGACTTCCACGCCCATGGACTGGAGCATTTCGTACTTCTCGCCCATGTCTTCGAGTTCAGTCGGGCACACGAAGGTGAAGTCGGCCGGGTAGAAGAAGAACACCGACCACTTGCCGGCGAGGTCTTCGTTGGTGACGGTGAAGAAGTCCTTGCCTGCTTGGAAAGCGGTGGCGGTGAAGGGCTGGATGGTCGAACCGATGATACCCATGTGGAGTTAGTCCTTGTGTTGGGTGGTTGAGAGGAAACTTGACCCTGCCCAAATAGCGCGTGTTGCGCCGCAAAAAAGTTGATTTGTGCGATTGCACAAATCGCTTTTTTCGATCAGCCGTGCGGGACACCATCGGGCTTTGCGGTGCGGCGCATACCGCGCTTGGTCTGCTGGTGTTGGTTCAGGGCCTCTTGACGCAGTGCCTGCCGCGCCAGCTCCCGGCTTGCGCTGGGGTGACGGGGAAGGCGAGTTCGGGGTCGTTTCCTGGACGGCAGTTTTTTCCATAAACACGGCACAGCCGCCATTTGGCTTACGCCCCCCGTTCGCCTTACGCCACCTGAGCGCGTTCCTGCCGCTACGCTGCTATCCCACCTGCCCGCGGTGCAGCAGCTTGTGATCGGCCAGCACCAGCGCCATCATCGCTTCCACTACCGGCGTGCCGCGAATGCCGACGCAAGGATCGTGGCGGCCCTTGGTCACGACTTCCACCGCTTCGCCCGCCGAATTGATCGACTCCACCGGGGTAAGGATCGAGGAAGTCGGCTTGAACGCCACCCGGCATACCACCGGCTGCCCGGTTGAAATGCCGCCCGCCGTGCCGCCCGCGTGATTGGCGAGGTAGCGCGGCTTGCCGTCCGGCCCTGGCCGCATCCTATCGGCGTTTTCCTCGCCGGTGAGGCGCGCGGCTGCGAAACCATCACCGATCTCGACGCCTTTCACCGCATTGATGCTCATCATCGCGGCAGCGAGATCGCTGTCGAGCTTGGCATAGATCGGCGCGCCCCAGCCTGCCGGGACGCCTGTTGCCACGCATTCGACGATTGCGCCGAGAGAAGAGCCTGCCTTCCTCGCCGCATCGACCTTTTCCTCCCAGCGCTTGGCGGCGGCAGCGTCGGGGCAGAAGAACGGGTTGTTGGCGATCTCGGCATAATCAATGGCCGCAGCATCAATCCGGTCGCCGCCCAATTCGCACACGTAAGCAGTGATGGCGACTTCCGGGATAATCAACCGCGCCAGCGCGCCCGCCGCGACCCGCGCCGCCGTCTCGCGCGCGGATGACCGCCCGCCGCCGCGATAGTCACGGATGCCGTATTTGGCATCATAGGCATAATCGGCATGGCCGGGGCGATAGGATTGCGCGATTGCGGAATAGTCCTTGCTGCGCTGATCGGTGTTCTCGATCATCAGGCTGATCGGGGTGCCGGTGGTCTTGCCTTCGAACACCCCTGAGAGAATCCGTACCCGGTCATCCTCGCGCCGCTGGGTGGTAAAGCGGCTGGTGCCCGGCTTTCTCGCATCCATGAAGGGCTGGATGAAGTCTTCCGAGATCGTCAGGCCCGGCGGGCACCCGTCAACAACCGCGCCCAATGCAGGCCCGTGGCTCTCGCCCCAGGTGGTAAACCGCAAGACCCGTCCGAATGTGTTCCAGCTCATGGCGCGTTCCTTGGCAGGGGTGTGGGCATCTGTCCATAATGGCTGGTCAAGCGGGCATGAATGTGCCTAGAACAAACCATGATCGCAAGGCTATCGGGCATTCTGGCGGAAGTGGGCGAGGACTGGGCCATCGTCGATTGCAATGGCGTGGGTTACCTCGCGTTCTGTTCAAGCCGGACTTTGGCCGCGTTAGGGGCAGTGGGCGAGGCGTGCACGGTCTACACGCAAATGCAGGTGAGCGAGAATGATATGCGCCTCTTGGGCTTTGCAGATAGCGCCGAGCGCGACTGGTTCCGCCTGCTCACACAGGTGCAGGGCGTGGGGAGCAAGGTTGCGCTGGCGATCTTGTCGGCGCTGGCGACGGGCGAGTTGCGTGAGGCTTGCGGACGCGGCGATGCGGCGATGGTGGCGCGCGCGCAAGGCGTGGGGCCGAAATTGGCAAGCCGGATCGTCAACGAATTGAAGGACAAGGCAGGAGCCATGCCTGGCGGTGCGGGCGGCTTTGCGGTGAGTGCAGCGGCACCGCCAGCGGGCAGCAAGGGTGCCGACGCCGCAAGCGCTCTGGAGAATCTCGGTTTCAAGCCTGCCGTGGCCTCGCAGGCGGTGGCGGCAGCCTTGGCCGAACTGGGCGAAGGCGCGGGCGAGGGCGATCTGATCCGCGTGGCGCTGAAGAAGGCGGCGGGATAGGAGAAACCATGATGCGTTGGATGATGGTTTTTGCGCTTGGTGCGGCGGTGACAAGCCCCCTTGCCGCGCAGGATATGAGCGCATTCAAGACGGGGCCGGTGCTCCCCGTGTTCGGCCCCCACGCGCCTGTGCCGGGCATGGCCGCACTGCCCGAAAATGCACGCTTTGCGATTGCCTTTGATGTCAGCGCGCCTGCCGCCGAAGGCGCAGCCAACCGCGGCTTTGAAAACGCGGCGCGGTTTCTCAACATGCACGCTGCCGCCGGGGTTGCGCCCGCGAATATCCGCCTCGCCGTGGTGGTGCATGGCAAGGCGGGCCTTGAACTGTTGCGGAATGAAGCCCACGCGGTGCACCCTGCCTCGCGCAAGGGCGATAATCCTTCGGCGGGTCTGGTCACGGCGCTGCTGGGCAAGGGCGTGCGGTTCATCCTGTGCGGGCAGACGGCAGCCGCTTACGGGATCGCGCCGGGCGACCTGATCGCAGGGGTGGAAGTCTCGCTTTCCGCCATGACCGCCCACGCACTGCTCCAGCAGCAGGGCTATACGGTGAACCCGTTTTGAGGGGGTGGGGGGTGAGCGAGGAGGAACTCGCACCGCTGTATTGCAGCATAATGGAAGAAATTAAAGCTCGTGTCAGTACAATGTCCGAGATCGCATGGAGTATTCGTCAGCCGGTAAATGAGACGGAGGATCGACACTGCCACTTTATGCTTGAGGGTTTGTATCTCCAGCTACGAAAGGTGTGCGAACTGCTTTCAAGAGGTGTTCTGGTGGTTCAGGCGGCTGATCCTCAATTTCCATTTCACAAGTATCAGCGTGAGTACAGGGCCGATAGAATATTTCGGGTCATTGAAGAGATTAACCCACGTTGCTTTCCGAGGCCTATTGGCTCGTGGAGAGGAACACCCGGTAGCGTCGAGCAAATAAATGAGTATCCAGCAATTTTTTCGTCAAGTGATCTGAAGGATGCCTACTTTCAATGTGATGTGGTGCTTCATGCTTGGAAGCTTGAGGTTCTTAGAAAACCGCGGGTAACCGAGCTCAATCAGGATTTCATAAAAGGGTGGGTGAAAAAGCTCTTGGATGGTCTTAACCACCACATTGTAGGCCTTCCAGCTCCAGGTCGACATTTGGTTGTTCAAATGCACACTCCTGATCAAGGCCATGTCACCTCAAAGTTTATTTCCACCACCGTATGACCATTCCTGACCCCCTCCACTCCCCCGCTCGCCAGCCCGGTGATCAGGACGCAGCGCTCAGGCCCAAGCGGCTGGCTGAGTTTATCGGGCAGGAGGCGGCGCGCGATAACCTTGCCGTCTTCATCGCTGCCGCGCGCGCGCGGGGAGAGGCGATGGATCACACGTTGTTCTTTGGCCCGCCGGGGCTGGGCAAGACGACGCTCGCGCAGATTATCGCTGCGGAACTGGGCGCAGGTTTTCGCGCCACTTCCGGCCCGGTGATCGCCAAGGCGGGCGATCTGGCGGCGCTGCTCACCAATCTTGAGCCCCATGACGTGCTCTTCATCGACGAAATCCATCGCCTCAATCCGGTGGTCGAAGAAGTGCTCTACCCCGCGATGGAAGACCGCGCGCTTGACCTTATAATAGGCGAAGGCCCCGCGGCGCGCAGCGTGCGGATTGATTTGCCGCCTTTCACCCTGATCGGGGCGACCACGCGGCAAGGGCTGCTGACAACGCCTTTGCGCGACCGCTTCGGTATCCCCGTCAGGCTCAATTTCTACAGCCACGAAGAGCTCGATCGCGTGGTGACCCGCGCGGCAGGCCTGCTCGGCCTTGCCATCGACCCTGAAGGCGCGCGCGAAATCGCCCGCCGTTCGCGCGGCACGCCGCGGGTCGCCGGGCGCTTGCTGCGGCGCGTGCGCGATTTTGCCGATGTGCGCGCGGCAGGCATCGTCACCCGCGAGGTGGCCGACGAAGCGCTCACCCGGCTGGAGATCGACCGGCTGGGGCTCGACGCGATGGACCGCCGCTATCTCACGATGATCGCGACCACCTACAAGGGCGGGCCGGTGGGGGTGGAAACGCTGGCCGCCGGCCTTGCCGAGCCGCGCGACACCATCGAGGAAGTGATCGAGCCCTACCTCATTCAACTTGGCCTGATTGCCCGCACCGCGCGCGGGCGCGTGCTCAATGATGCAGGCTGGGCGCATCTTGAACTGATTCCCCCCGCACCCCCGCCGCACCCTGAGGGCGGGCTGTTTGGCCCGGACAGTTAACGCGCAAGGGCTAATTCGCCGGCCTGTTTCGGTTTCAATTCGGGACAGCGACCGCGAAATCGCCCAGTTTCCAGCGCAAATCTGCCCGCATGGCCGCCATTTGCATGGTTAACCCGATTGCCGTGAGGCCACTTACCCGATCACAAGGGATCATGGCTTGAGGAGTCTGGCGAATAGTCCGCACTGGCTCTGTCACCTGGAAACAAGGCGTGGTTCTATGTCGCTCAAACTGGCTATTGCAAAGCTTTCCGCCGCCGCTGCTGGCGTCGCCTTGCTGCAAGGTGGTGCGGTGCGTGTCGCTGAGCCGATGAACACCGACGTGCCGGACTTCACCACCGGTAAAGAAATCGTGGCTGATCCGGTGACCGGCCAGCGTTATGTGAAGACTGCGCGCACCCGCGAATTGCCCGCGCCCGAACCGGTGCGTCGCCGCATTGTCGAGCGCACGGTTGAATGTGCGCCAGTCGGCTTTGGCGGGGTCGGCGCGCCGAGCATGCCGGGCAATATCGTCCAGACCTATGTCGATCCCAATGAATGCCCGCCGATCGCGCAGGTCGCCTTCATGCCCGCACCCCTGCCGCCCTTGTCGCCGATCCAGGGCGGCGGCGGTGGCGGCGGCTTTGGCGGCGGCTTCGGCGGTTTTGGTGGCGGTCTCGGCTTTGGCGGAGTGGGCGGCTTCTTTGGCGGTTTCTTCGGCGGCGGCGGTTCGTCTTCGGGCGATGTCTCGGTTTCAACCACGACTTCCACCTCGGGCGGCACTTCGGGCCTGACCTCGACCGGAGGCACATCGTCCGACGGCACGACTTCGGGCAGCAGCAGCGGCGGCATCAATATCATCATCGACAATTCGACCTCGACGACCTCGTCTTCGGGGCAGATCACGTCGTCGACTGGTCAGGTCTCGACCTCGACCGGCGGGATCAGCACCTCGAGCACCACAGGCGGTGTCAGCACTTCGACCGGCGGTGTGAGCACATCGTCGGGCGGTGTTTCGACGTCGAGCGGCGGGGTCAGCACTTCGACCGGTGGTGTGAGCACATCTTCAGGCGGTGTTTCGTCATCGACCGGCGGTGTGAGCACATCTTCAGGCGGTGTTTCGACTTCAACCGGCGGTGTAAGCACCTCGACGTCCAGCTCCTCGGGGGGGATCAGCACCTCCACCTCTACCTCTACGGGCGGGGTCACCAGCACGTCTTCGTCGAGCGGCAACGTCAGCTCCTCATCCAGTGGCAATGTCAGTTCCTCGACGTCCAGCAGCGGCAATGTGAGCACCTCGACCTCATCGAGTGGCAATGTCAGCAGCTCGACCTCTACCAGTGGCGGCGGAACGTCGACCTCGACCTCAACCAGCGGGGGCAATGGCTCATCAGGCGGTTCGGGTTCGAGCAGCTCATCCTCGTCTTCGTCCTCATCGTCTTCGTCCTCGTCATCCTCATCGAGCGGGGGTTCGAGCGGTCAGCCTGGCACCACTACCTCGGGCGGGGCAAGCAGCGGCGGGTCGTCGTCTTCGAGCAGTTCGAGTTCCTCCTCCTCGTCGAGCTCGTCCTCGGGCGGGGCGACCAGCGGTGGCGGTTCGTCAGGCGATATGACAAGCAGTACCAGTTCCTCGTCGTCCTCGTCTTCGAGCAGTTCGTCGTCCTCGACCAGCGGCGGCGCCACCAGCACCTCGTCTTCGTCGAGTGGTTCGTCCTCGAGCAGCTCGTCCTCGTCTTCCTCTTCGAGCAGCAGCAGCGGGGGCCATGATGTGCCCGCCCCGCCGATGATGGCCCTGTTCGGGCTGGCCGCAGCCGCGGTGCTCGGCCGCCGCCGGCTGAGAGCATTTGCCGATCCAACAAGATCGGACAAGGCGACAAGCCCGCGCAGGGCCTGAGCGTTACTTTTCCGGTCGCGCCAGCTTGCACGGACAACCCCTTGAACGCGGCGCGTTAAGAAAAGCGCTGTGATCGCACAAAAAGAGGCGGCTTTCCTTGTCGGAGAGCCGCCCTTTTGTTTTATCGATGCGTCGTATCAGCAGCCTTGCGCGCGGTCTTCTTGGCAGGCCTCAGCAAGCCTTATCCGCTCGCGCCACGCAAGGATCCCGCCCGGCATGTGGGTCACGGGCTTGCCAGCCTCTTGCGCGAGGCGGGTGGCGGTTGCCAGTGACCGCGTGCCTGAGCGGCAATAGAGCACGACCTCGCGTCCGTCGCCCGTGTCGAGCATATCGGCCGTGATCTGCTCCATCGGAATATGTTCCGCGCCCGCAATCGTGCCGCCATCCGCCACCTCTTCGGCGGTGCGAATATCGATCAGCCGGATCGTGCCTGTGGCCAGCGCGCTCGCAATTTCGTCGGGCGTCATCTCGCGCACCGGCGCAGCGGCTGCACCTGCGGTTGCCGATGCCGCCATCTCGAACCCGAACGGCGCACCGCCCGGACCCTTGCGCTCGCTCTTGCCCGCATCCGACCCACACGCAGCCGAGGCGAAAGCAAGAGCAGAAGCAAGAATGAGCAGCGAAGGCTTCATATGGCTCCTCAGGCGGCCAGTTTACGCAGCACGTAATGCAAGATCCCGCCGTGGCGGTAATATTCCATCTCGTTGGCGGTATCGATACGACACAATGCTGTGAAGGTGAATTGGGTTCCATCCGCGCGGGTCACTTCGACTGTTACATCCTGACCCGGAGTGAGATCCGCAAGCCCGCGAATGGTGAAGGTGTCATCTGCGCTTAGGCCCAGGGTCTGGCGGGTGTCGCCATCCTTGAACTGGAGCGGCAGAACGCCCATGCCCACCAGGTTCGAGCGGTGGATACGCTCGAAGCTTTCCACGATCACCATGCGCACGCCCAGGAGGACCGTGCCCTTGGCTGCCCAGTCGCGCGAGGAGCCGGTGCCATATTCCTTGCCGCCGATCACCACGAGCGGCGTCCCGTCTTCCTTGTGCTTCATGGCCGCGTCGTAAATCGGCATGGTCTCGCCCTTATAGGTCGAGAAGCCACCTTCAACGCCGGGGACCATTTCATTCCTGATGCGGATATTGGCAAAGGTGCCGCGCATCATCACTTCGTGGTGGCCCCGGCGCGAGCCATAGGAGTTGAAGTCCTTCTTCGCGACCTGATTGGCCATCAGGAATTTGCCCGCCGGGCTGTCTTCCTTGATCGAGCCGGCCGGGGAAATGTGATCGGTGGTGACCGAATCGCCGAGGATCGCCAGCGGCTTGGCATCAACGATATCGGTGACTGGCGCGGGCGTCATGGTCATGCCCTCGAAATAGGGCGGGTTGGCGACATAGGTGCTGCCCGCGCGCCACTGGTAGGTGTCGGACGGCTCGACCGTGATGGCCTGCCAGTGTTCATCCCCATCATAGACATTGGCATAGCGCGTCTCGAACATCGAGCGATCAATGTTTGCCGCGCGGTGTTCGGCAATCTCGGCGTTGGTGGGCCAAAGGTCGGCCAGCATCACCGGCGCGCCGTTCTGATCGTGGCCGATCGGGGTGGTGGTGATGTCCTCGGTGACAGTCCCCTTGAGCGCATAGGCCACCACCAGCGGCGGCGAGGCGAGGAAATTGGCGCGCACGTCGGGCGAAACGCGGCCTTCGAAGTTGCGGTTGCCCGAAAGCACCGAGGCGGCAACGATATCATTGCCGTTGATCGCTTGACTGATCGGCGCGGCCAGCGGGCCGGAATTGCCGATGCAGGTGGTGCAGCCATAGCCCACGAGGTCGAAACCGACTGCATCGAGGTGCTCTTGCAGACCGGACTTCACGAGGTAATCGGTGACGACCTGAGAGCCCGGGGCGAGGCTCGTCTTGACCCACGGCTTGGGCTTGAGGCCCTTCTCGTTCGCCTTCTTGGCCACCAGCCCTGCGGCGATCAGCACGTCGGGGTTCGAGGTATTGGTGCATGAGGTGATGGCCGCGATCACCACGTCACCATCGCCGATGTCGTGATCCTTGCCCTCGACAGCCACGCGGACGGGTTCAGCCTTGCCGTAAACCTTGACAAGATCGGCGTTGAACAGATCATCGACCTCCGGCAGCACCACCTTGTCCTGCGGGCGCTTGGGGCCGGCAAGGCTGGGGACGACGGCAGCCATGTCGAGGCTCAATGTCTTGGTGAAGACGGGCACATTGGCCGGATCGAACCACATGCCCTGCGCCTTGGCATAGGCTTCGACCAGCGCGATGGTTTCCTCGCTCCGGCCTGTCAGGCGGAGGTAATCAATGGTCTTGTCGTCGATGCCGAAGAAGCCGCAAGTCGCGCCATATTCGGGGGCCATGTTGGCGATGGTGGCGCGATCGGCCAGCGTGAGGTTGGCAACGCCCGGCCCGTAGAACTCGACAAAACGCCCGACAACGCCCACTTCGCGCAGCATCTGCACACAGGTCAGCACGAGGTCGGTGGCGGTCACGCCCTCGGCCATGCGGCCTTCGAGGTAGAAGCCGACGACTTCGGGGATCAGCATCGAAACGGGCTGGCCGAGCATCGCGGCCTCGGCCTCGATCCCGCCGACACCCCAGCCCAGCACGCCGAGGCCATTGATCATGGTGGTGTGGCTGTCGGTGCCGACGCAGGTGTCGGGATAGGCGACCATCATGCCATCAGGCCCTTCGGACGACCACACGGCGCGCGCCAGATGCTCAAGGTTCACCTGGTGGCAGATGCCGGTGCCAGGGGGCACGGCAGTAAAGTTCTTGAAGCTTTTCGAACCCCACTTGAGGAAGTCGTAGCGTTCGGCATTGCGCTCATATTCGAGCGCCATGTTGGCTTCCATGGCCTTGGGATGGCCGAATTCATCGACCATCACCGAGTGATCGATCACGAGGTTGACGGGCACCAGCGGGTTGATCTTGGCGGTGTCGCCGCCGAGCTTCTTGATCGCATCGCGCATTGCGGCGAGATCGACCACACAGGGCACGCCGGTGAAATCCTGCAGCAGCACACGCGCCGGGCGATACTGGATTTCCTCGCCCGTGGTGGGGTTGTTCTGCCAATCGACCAGCGCCTGAATGTGCGAGCGCGCGACAGTAAAGCCATCATCTTCAAAGCGCAGCAGGTTTTCGAGCAGCACCTTCATCGAAATCGGCAGTTTCGACACGTCGCCCAGCTTAGCCGCTGCCTTGGCGAGCGAGTAATAGGCATATTCCTTGCCGCCAACATTCAGAATGTCGCGGGTGCCAAGCGTGTCCTTGCCGATTGCAGTCATGGCGGCTTTCGTCCTTTCAGCGATTTATCCGATTGCCGGGCCCCGATCCGCAGGCCCGGCCAGTTCGCCGAGGCGATTGCGCTTTCAGGGGCGCAAGGTCAAGGGGGCTGGCCTTGGGAATCTGGTCTTAGCCGGGCGTTTCAGCAGGCATTTTGGCCTGCCGGGTGACAAGCCAGCATCCCGCGACGATCAGCGCGGTTCCCACCCATGTCGCAAGGCCGGGAACTTCGCTGAAGAACAGCCAGCCCAGAATGCTCGCCCACAGGAAGCCCGAATATTCGATTGGCACCAGCACCTGCGCTTCCGCGCGGGCATAGGCAAAGGCAATCGCGAGCGCGCCGGCCACTGTGAACATGGCACCTCCCACCAAAGGCGGCCACGCCGCTGCCGGAGGATTGACCCACGCCAACGGGGCAAAAATCAGCAGCACGATTGCGCTTATCATGCTGTAGAAGGTCGTGCTCTCGACCGGGCTGGCGACTTGCGACTGGCGGCGGATCACGACGAAATTATAGGCATAGAGGAGCGCTGAAATCGTAATCGCGCCAAGGCCCAGCGCGGTGTCATTGTCGAATGATCCTTGGCCGATCTTGCCCCCCACAATCACCAGCGTCCCCACGAAGCCAAGCACGCTTGCCCCGATTGCGCCGTGGCCGATCTTTTCGTCCAGAAGCACACGGGCCAGATACAGCGCCACAATCGGCGCGACAAAGGACAGCGCGATGGTTTCTGCGAGCGGCAGTTTGGTCAGCGCGAAGAAAAAGGTGAGCGCCATGAAAGCGGTGATAACGCCGCGCTGGATATGGAGCTTCATTACTGCGCGGGAAGGCCACGCCGAACCGCGCGCCAGCCAGACGGGCGCAATCATCGCGCCTGCCATCGCCGAACGCAGCAGAGTCGCGGTGAAGGCCCCCGCCAGCAGCGCCGCCTCTTTCATGAAAGCATCCATCACCGACAGAAACCCCACGCCCGCAAATGCGGCAAGGATGGGCAGCAGGAGTCGCGGTGGCGGGTTCATGGGCCTGCGCGCTTAGCGGCTTCGCTTCGCGCCGTCACCTGCGGCCTGTCTCTGTGTCCTTGCAGCATCGCAGCTGTGCGGATTCATCGCAGCGCAAGCCTTGGTGGTTGATAGCATGGGGCAGTGAGGCTTATGGCGGCATGATGAATGCGTGCACCGCGCGATCGGGATGGCCGCGCGTGATGACAAGGTGGGTTATGACAAGGCAGGCAGGGTATTTTCTGGGCGGAGCGGCGCTGTCAGCGATGCTCTTTTCAGGGGCAGGAGCGCAGGACCGCGCCGCGCCTCTGGCAGCGCCCATGTCTGCGCCTTCGGCAAGCTTCAAGGAAGCTTTCCCGCAGATGGTGTCCGAGCCAGTGGTGCAGGGCGGCATGGAGACCGCCTATCCGCTCACCCGGTCGTGGAGCGTTCCCGCAGCGCGCGCGCTGATTGCCGTGATCGAGGGCGTGGGTGCCGAAGGCCTGGTGCCTGCCGATTATGAACTCGCCGCGCTCAAGGTGGCGATTGCCTCGGGCCCCTCGAAGGAGTTGGACGAGATTGCCTCGCAGGCGTTTGTTTGGCTGGTGGAAGATTTGCGCGATGGCCGCACCCCCATGGAGGCACGGCGCCAGTGGTTCGTGATTGACACTGATGCCGAGCGTATGCCCACCGGCAAGCTGATGAGCGAAGCGCTGGCAAGCGGCGATATTGCTGGCACGCTGGCCAGGCTGGCGCCCACCCACCCCGACTATGCCCGCCTGCGCGATGAATTGGCGAGGACTCCGGCAAGCAACGCGGCCAAGCGCAAGCTGATCATGGCCAACATGGATCGCTGGCGCTGGCTGCCGCGCGATCTGGGCTCGCAATATCTCATCACCAATGTGCCCGAATATCAGCTGCGCCTGACAGTCAACAACAAGATCATCAGCACCTATCGCACAGTGGTGGGCAAGCCGGGGCGCACCGCAACACCGCAATTGGCGGAAACTGTTGAAGGCGTGGTGTTCAACCCGACATGGACAGTGCCGCAATCCATCGTGAAGGGCGAAGGGCTGGGCGCGCGCGTGCTTGCCAATCCCGCCTGGGCCAAGGCCAATGGCTATGTCGGGACCAAGTCGGCCAATGGCATGATCACCGTGGTGCAGCAGCCGGGGCCGGGCAATTCACTGGGGCTGATGAAGCTGGAAATGCCCAACCCCCACGCGATCTTCTTCCATGACACGCCTTCGCGCCACCTGTTCAACAATGCCGAACGCGCGCTCTCGCATGGCTGCATCCGCACCGAACGCGCGCTGGAGCTGGCGATCACCATGGCGATTCTCGGCAAGGGCGCGACCAAGGAAGAGGCGGTCGAAATCGCAAAGTCAGGCAAATACACCAAGGTGCCGATCGCCAAGCCGATGCCCGCCTACATCACCTATTTCACCATGGCATCTGACATCAACGGCGAGATGGCGACCTTCAAGGACATTTATGATCGCGACGCCCCGGTGCTCGCCAGCCTCGACAAGCCCCGCGTGCGCGAACGCACCCGTGCGCCGGTGGACGAGGTGATCGTGATCGAGGATGATCTGCGCGACAGTTGACGGTCGGTGCGGACGTTCCGGCGCGGAATTACTCAAGAAGGCCGGTTTGGGCCGGAGAGTTGTGGCGCGCAGGGTGCTGGCAAGGCGGCGATCAGGCTTGGCGCCCGTCAATAGCTTCCCGGCGCATAGCGTTGCAGATCACTGGGGTGCTCTGATCGCAGCAGCGCCAGCTCCGCCATCGGCTGGATCGAGCCATCCTCCTCCAGCCCCAGCGCATCGGCATAAAGCAGCCGCCCGCCCGACAGGTTGAGCAGCGCGGTGCGGAACTGCTCCTCGCCAAAGGCAAAACAGCCGTTCGAGCGGCCAAGCCGTCCCCATTTGACGAGGTGCGAGGTTTCCGCATAGGCGGCGCGGTGCATCACGATATAGCGGCGCAAGGCGGCATCATTGGTCGGATCAAGCCCGCCCAGACGCACCGAGGTGCCATAGCGCCCGACATACCATTCCCAAGTCACATAGGCGCCGCGGCTGGTGGCGTTTGACCCTTCGACATTGGAAAACTGCTTGAGCCAGCCATCGTGCTCGCGGTCTGAGCCGGTCCCATGGCTGACATGGAGGCTCTGCACTTCGGAGCGCTCCATGTTGACGAGGTGAAAGCGCGGGCGCGCGGAATGGAGGCCAAAGTCCGCAATGCCGACAATGTCGCGTTTCCAGATGGCGGAGCCTGCGCGGTCAAGCTCGCGCTTGGCGATCTCGAACAGGGCACGCTCACGCGGGGTTCCGGGGGCAACGCTTGCAGCCACACGAGCGGGCAGGGTCAGGCCGCCGGCGGCCACCAGCCCTGCACCCAGCGTGCCTTTGAGAATATCCCGGCGGGTTGTCATGATGCCTTACTATATCGGCAATCCTGGCTTTCCCAAGCGTGAATTTGCAGCTTGGCGTTTCGCGCAGGCTGCGGCAAGCAGCCCAGGGCTTGGTGCAAGGGGGAGATTTTATGGTGATGGGCCGGATAATAGTTGCAGCAGCGCTTGGTCTGGTTGCAATGGCAACCCCGCTCGCGGCGCAAGGCGTGCCGCCGGATCACCCCCATCACGGCGAGGAGAGCGTAATGCCCTCTGCCATGCCCACCAAGGTCATCAGCGTCGCAGATCTCTCGCGCCTCATCGCCAACAAGGGCATGAGCCTGCAATGGCTGAGCGGCCCGGCGCGCGGGCCAGTGCGCGTGCTGGTGGACACGGCGACCGGTCAGTGGACGCTCATGGGCACCGTGGGGGACGAGGCCGGAGCCTATGTTGGTGTGGATGGTTTCATCAGCGAGGTGGGCGACAAATATTTCCAGCTCACCGGCACCCTCACCATCCTCAACACGCCGGATCAGGGCCGCACCTGCCGTGCCTTTGGCGACTGGCGGTTTGAGATCACGCAGAACCGCAAATATTACCGCCTCAGACATTTTGAATGGTGCGACGGGCTGACCGATTACATCGACATCCATTTCTAACCCCACCGCGTGTTTTCCTCCGCCATGGCCAGCATCGAGGCGGCGTGGCGCGCAGCGACCTGGCGGGCGTCATCGCCATATCCTCCGCCCAGCGCCGAGGCGACCGGCAGGCCTGCAGCCCGCGCGCTGGCCACCACGAACCGATCGCGCGCTTTGAGGCCTTCATCAGTGAGCGCCAGGCGGCCGAGCTTGTCATCACGGTGGGGATCAACGCCTGCCTGATAAAGCACGAAGTCGGGTGCGAAATCCGCCATGACTTGCGGCAGGTGGTGGGTCAGTTCGGCCATGTAGCCATCATCATCCATCCCGTCGGGCAGGCCCACATCACGGCTGCAGCGGGCCTTTCTCACAGGAAAGTTCTTTTCCGCATGGAGCGAGAGCGTGAAGATATCCTCGCGGCCCGCTGTCAGGCTGGCCGTGCCATCGCCCTGATGCACATCCAGATCGACGATGAGCACGCGCTGCGCGTCTCCTTGCGCGATCAGGCGGTTGGCCGTCACCGCCAGATCGTTGAACACGCAGTAGCCGGCCCCTGTATCATGCAGCGCATGATGGCTCCCGGCGGCGGAATTGGCCGCATAGCCGTGCACGCGGGCGAGCCGGGCTGCCAGCCAAGTCCCGCCATTGGTGTGGCACACTCTGCTGGTTATTGCCGGGGTGACGGGAAAGCCGATCCGGCGTTCTTTTTCGCGGGGGACTTTCGCGCAATAGACCTCGTCGACATAGCTGGGGCAGTGGACCGCTTCGAGCCATTCGCGCGGCATGGGCTGCGGCGCGTGCTCTGTCATTGGGGCGCCTGATGCGCGCAGTTCCTCCATCACGAGGTAGTATTTGTCGAAACGGAAGCTCCCCCTGTCAGGCCTCGGGGCCATGTAGTCGGCATGGTGAACGACGTGGAGCATCGCGCTCTCAACCCGGCAGCCAGCCCATGTGTTCCGCAAGGATCTTGCAGCCCAGCGCGATCAGGATCACCCCGCCTGCGCGTTCGGCCCAGGGCCCGAAGGCATCGCCCGCGCGCCGCCCCAGGGCGACACCTGCAAGGCTGAGGACAAAGGTGATACCGCCGATCACTGCCACCGCGAACAGCGGCGCTACGTCCAGTGCGGGAAGCGTAATCCCGGCGCCCAGCGCATCAATGCTGGTCGCCACCCCTGCCACCAGCAGCGCGCGGCCGTTGAGGGCATGGGCTTCTGCTTCTTCGTCCCCATGCCCCCGCAGCATCCGCGCGCCCAGAAAGGCCAGCAGGCCAAACGCGATCCAGTGATCGACGGCTTGAAGATAGGCAAACCCGACGGCGCCGATTCCCCAGCCGAGCAGCGGCATAAGCGCCTGAAACACCCCGAAAGTCAGCGCCACCGCCAGCGCGCTGCCGATGCGGGGACGAAAGCGCGCACCCTGCGTGAGCGCGACCGCAAAGGCGTCCATCGCCAGTGCGAGTCCCAGAAATGCGGCTTCGAGCACCTGCTGATCTCATCTCGCCGGTCTCAACCGGGCGCTACTCCGCCGCTTCAACCGCCTTTTGCGGGGCGGCGTGAGGATCGAAGGCGACTGCTTCGCCGCGTTCGATCTCGGCGGCCTTTTCCTCGACCAGGCGCACGATGTGATCGAGCATGTCTTCGTTCTCGACAGTGTGATCGGTGACACCGCGCAGATAGACCATGTGCTTGCCCGCGCCGCCGCCGGTGAGGCCGATATCGGTTTCGCGGGCTTCGCCCGGGCCGTTCACCACGCAGCCGAGGATGGAAAGGCTCATCGGCGTCTTGATGTGTTCAAGCCGCGCTTCCAATGCTTCGACAGTGCGGATCACGTCAAAACCCTGCCGCGAGCACGATGGGCACGAGACAATCCGTACGCCGCGGGTGCGAAGGCCCAGCGCTTTCAGCATTTCGAAGCCGACCTTGATCTCCTGCTCGGGCTCGGCCGAGAGGCTCACGCGGATGGTATCGCCGATCCCTGCCCATAGCAGCGAACCAATCCCGATCGAGGATTTCACCGTCCCGCCAATCAGGCCGCCTGCCTCGGTGATGCCAAGGTGCAAGGGACAATCGACGGCCTCTGCCAGCCCCTGATAGGCCGCGACCGCAAGGAACACGTCAGACGCCTTTACCGCCACCTTGAATTCGTGGAAATCGTGATCCTGCAACAGCTTGATGTGATCCAGCGCGCTTTCGATCAGTGCTTCGGGACAGGGCTCGCCATATTTTTCGAGGAGGTCTTTCTCGAGGCTGCCCGCGTTCACGCCAATGCGGATGGCGCAGCCATTGGCCTTGGCTGCACGCACGACTTCTGCCACGCGGTCAGCCGAGCCGATATTGCCGGGATTGATCCGCAGGCACGCAGCGCCGGCATCGGCGGCCTCCAGTGCGCGCTTGTAGTGGAAGTGGATGTCGGCGACCACCGGGATGCGTGCGGCGCGCGTGATCTGCTTGAAACTGGCGGTCGATTCCTCGGTCGGGCAGGATACGCGGATGATGTCCGCGCCGACTTCCTCGCAGCGGCGAATCTGATCGATCGTCGCCTTGACGTCCTCGGTTGGCGTGTTCGTCATGGTTTGGACGGTGATCGGAGCATCGCCGCCGACCGGAACATTGCCCACCATGATCTGGCGGCACTTGCGCCGTTCAATGGTGCGCCACGGACGGATTGCAGACATGGGACTTCCTGTGGGTCGGGACAAAGGGGTTTGCGCCGCGAGAAATAGGCGTAGTTGGCTACAATCTCAATTCATAAAGGAATTCATCATCGCGGTGGTTGCCGACGTAGAAGTCGATGTCGGCGATATGCTTAAAGCCGTAGCGCTGGTAGAAGCGCTGGGCGCCGAAATTCTCGCTCCAGACCGAAAGCTGCACCGCATCCGCACCGAGCGCCCGGGCCTTGGCGAGCGCCCAGTCCATCAACGCGGCTCCGATTCCCTCGCCGCTGCGCCCCGGCGCGGTATAGAGCTGGGCCAGGGTGAGTGGGCGCAGCGCATCCGAATGGCCCGGATAGCCGCCCGGAAACCGCAGCTTGATATAGCCGGTAAGCGGCCCGCCGGGCTCGTCTGCGGCCAGCTGGTGGAAGATCGCCGGGTTCGCGATTTCCCCTGCCACCACAGGCACGGCGTGGACCTGCTCGAGAAACGCGCCAAGATCTGCCGGATCATAAAGGTGTCCGAAGGTCGCCGCAAAGGAAGCACGCCCGAGTTCGGCCAGCGCTTCGGCATCTCGTGGCAGGGCATCGCGCAGAATCATGATGCGCCGCGCTAGACCGGATAGGAAATGCCGGTCAATTCCTCGCTGATCCGCCACAGCCGCGCGGCAGCATCGGGATCGAGCGCATAGGAGCGCACGCCGCGATGGGCGCTGATATCGTCAACCTCGGCGACATGGCAGTCCTCGCAATAGACCCCGCCGTGACCCTCCAGTTCCGGCGCTGTCGCTGCCCAGCAGCTGGTGGCCGCGCCCTGGGGGATGGTTTTCCATTGAAAGCCGCTGTCCGATTGGGTGACCCGCGCCATCAGCGCAGCCGCCATTTCCGGCGTGAGGTGGCGGCCCAGATTGGTGTTGATGCCGCCCGGATGCACTGCATAGGCGTGAATGCCTTGCGCGCCATAGCGCCGTTCCAACTCCACCGAGAACAGCACGTTGGCGGTCTTGGCCTGCCCATAGCTCACCCAGGGATCATAGGCGCGGCGTTCGAAATGGAGGTCGTCCAGATCAACCCCCGCCATGTGGTGGGCCCGGCTCGACAGGTTGACGATGCGTTTTGCGCTTCCAGCCATGATCAGCGGCCAGAGGTGCGCTGTCAGCGCGAAATGACCAAGATGATTGGTGCCGAACTGGCGTTCAAACCCATCGGCGGTGTGTTCATGCGGGCAGGCCATCACGCCTGCATTGTTGATCAAGAGGTCGATCTTGGCAAAACGCGCGCGTGCCTCTGCGCCGCAGGCGGCAAGGCTGGCCAGCGAGCCCAGATCGCCGGTGAGGGTTTCCACCTCGGACCCAGGGTGCTGGCTGCGGATCGCGCTTGCCGCTTCGGCAAGCTTTGCCCCGTCGCGGCCCATCAGCACCACCTGCGCGCCGCGTGCCGCCATGGCCCGCCCGGTCTCTTGGCCGAGCCCCGAATTGCCGCCGGTGACGAGCACGGTCAGCCCCGTCATATCATGCTCTGCCAGCACCTCATCGGTGGTGCTTCCATGCCCGAATATGCTCATTTTTGCGCTCGCTCCCGGTTGGCGTTTCGCCTTGCCTTTAGACGCTAGCCTTCATGCCCTGTTTGCTCTAGCCCTGCACCTCATGAAAAACGCATGGATCGGCGCTGCGCTCGCCCTCGCTCTTTGTCCCGCATCCCTGATGGCCGAGGAAGCCAAACCGCGCTGGTCGCTCGCGATCCATGGCGGGGCAGGCACGCTTGATCCGGCACAGATGACGCCGGAACGCCGCGCCGAATACGAAGCGGCCTTGCAAGCTGCGCTGGATGCAGGAACGAAGATCCTCGCGGCCGGCGGCAGCGCCATGGATGCAGTGAAGGCCGCGATCATTCCGATGGAAGATTCCCCGCTGTTCAACGCCGGGCGCGGCGCGGTGTTCACCTGGGAGGGCGAGAACGAGCTCGACGCCTCGATCATGGACGGGCGCGATCGCAGCGCCGGCGCGGTCGCAGGCGTGAAGACAGTGAAGAACCCCATTCTGCTCGCCGACAAGGTCCGCACCGAGAGCGAACACGTCTTCATGATCGGCTCAGGCGCAGAGGCTTTCGCCCGCTCGCAGGGCTTTGCTGTCACCCCGCCCGAATGGTTCGCCACCGAAGCGCGGCGCAAATCGCTGGAACGGATGAAAGCGGAAAAACTCTCGGCGATCGATGTCGATCTGAAGTTCGGCACTGTGGGCGCGGTGGCGATGGATGCTGCGGGCAATCTCGCCGCCGGCACCTCGACCGGCGGGATGACCGGCAAGCGCTGGGGCCGGGTGGGCGATGCGCCGCTGATTGGTGCTGGCACCTATGCCGATAACCGGGTGTGCGCGGTTTCGGCGACCGGGTGGGGCGAATATTTCATCCGCGTCGGCGTTGCCCATGAAATCTGCGCGCGGCTGCGCATGGCAAGCGCGGATGGCGCACAGAAAATCGCCGATGATGTCATGGCCGATGTGGCGGCGCTTGGCGGCGATGGCGGGGTGATCCTTGTGACCCCTGCAGGCGAGGCGCTTTACAGCTTCAACACCACTGGCATGTATCGCGGCCGTGCGACCAGCGAGGGCTTGCGCGAGGTGGCGATCTTCGGCGGCGAGGAAAAGGCGTCCAGCACGCCGGATCATTGATTTTGCGCGCAGAGCTCCAGCGCCGCCTTCCCGACCGGCCACCATGCCCTCAAGCTATTCCTGGTGGCCGCGTGGGAAGGCGGGGCGGGAGCCCTGGAACGCAATCGCCCTAAATCTGCCGGAACATGTTGGGGACCGGGATCGGCCGGTCACGCTCGACGAATTCGCGGATGACGCGGCCGACGCGCATCAGCACGCGCTCTGCGCGCTCCTGCATCACATCCTCGCCCTGGCGCGCGCGGTAATAGGCAGCGAAAGTGAGTACGGGGCGCGCCTTGGTCGGCTCGACAAAGCCGATGTCGACATAGGTGCCGAACTGGCCGACCAGCCCGCTGGTGCCGGTCTTGTCGCCCGCCACCCAGTCCGCCGGAAGCCCCGCGCGCACCCGCCTGAGGCCCGTTTCGGTGTCGATCATCCATTGCTTCAGCTGCGCGCGCTCCGCCGCGGGCAGAACATCGCCATAGATGATCTGAGCGACTGTACGCGCCATGGCGGCAGGCGTGGTGGTGTCGCGAAACTCGCTTTCGGGCACGAGGTTCATGTCAGGTTCGTAACGGTCAATCCGGCTCACCTCGTCGCCAAGGCTGCGCCAGAAGCCGGTGACCGCGGCCGGGCCGCCCATCTCGCGCATGAGGATATTGGCGGCCGTATTGTCGGAGGTTTTCTGGGCGGCCTCGGCCAGCTCACGCAAACTCGCTCCAGTGCCCATGCGTGCGCGGGTGAAGGGCGCGTGCTCGGCCATGTCAGCCTCGCTCCAGGTCACGCGCTTGTCGGCATTGATCGTGCCTGCGGCGTGCTGTGCCAGCAGCATGGCAGCCAGCGTGAACTTGAACGAGGAGGCATGGCCAAAGCGGCGATCCTGGTTGATGCCGAGCGCAACACCGCTATCCGGCTCGTAGATCTGAACGCCCAGAATCCCGCCTGCGCTGCCCAGTTCCGCCGCCTCGATCAGCCGCAGCTGGGCCGCGAGCCGGCCAATCGGGCTTTGATCGGGCGGGATGCAGCCGCTTGCCGCCAGTGCCAGAGTGCTGCCCATCAGGGCTCGCCGCGTGATGATCATGAGAATTTGTCCGCCTTGCGTTTGCCGTATCTCATGTCCTTCTCCAGCTTGTCGCGCAAGGCTGCATAGAAGGCTTCGAGGAAGGCGCGTTCATCGCCTTCGCCCGGCTCCCAGCCAATCTTGGCGCAGATCGTGCGGTGGACGGTGGCGAGCGCGTCCGGTTCGCCTTCGCGGAGCAGGCGTTCCAGCACCTGCAATTCGCGCTCCCCGTAGATGCCCAACGCGGCCGCGCCAAAGCGGTAGCGCGTGGCGCTGAGGTTGCTGTCCCCGCTTGTGCCCGCGCTGGCCGAGAGCGCGTCTGCAAGCGCGAGACGCGGCGCTTCGACCACCCAGGTCCCCGCGATGATGTCGCCTGCGCGCAAGGCATCGCGGTTGAAGAAGGGAAGCAGCAAAAACAGCCCGAACCATCCCGCCGCCGCCCAGGTCATCGCGCTCGGCGCGCCGTTTTCCAGTGTCAGGAGGCCACTCGCGATGATAAACACCAGCGGGTAGAACAGCTCGATATCGCGCAAGAGATTGCGCGCGATGATGGCTTCGGGCGTCAGCCGGGCCTGACCGCGCGCGGCCACCCGGATGCCGAGGATCCGCTTGCCCAGCGTTGCGCCGCGCGGGCCAAGTTCCTGCACCAGAAAATAGCCGTACCAGCTCAGGAACACCCCGATGATGAGCAGGACCTGGAGGAATTCCGCTGCGCCCGAAGGCGCGCCCCCGATCGCGCCGCCTGCGGCATCGATCAGGCCACCAGCCACCGCGATCAGCACGATATGAAATGCAATGAGCGCAAACAGGATGATCATCACATCAATGATCAGCGCTCCTGCCCGCGCCCCGCGCGAGGCAATCACCAGCGGCAGCGCGAGTCCCTCCGGCGTGAGGATGGTGCGGGTGCGCTTCGCAGCAACCGCGGGGCTGGCGGCAGCGTTCATCGCGACAGCTCCGCCGCCGGATCATCGCTGCGCGGGGAATAGAGAAAGAAATAGGCCAGCCAGAAGGCGAGCATCGCACCGCCAATGCCGAAACGCGCGAAGGTGCCTGCCACCAGCTGGCGCGGAAAGGCTTCGAGCAGGGCCGCGATGATCATCATGAACACCACGCCCACCATCACCAGCGCGGCTCGGCGTCCAGCGCCAGCGGCCGCATCAAGCACCGAAAGATCGCCCGGAAAGGCCATGGAGCGCCCGATATGCAGCCCGGCTGCGCCCGACAGGAGGATGCCGAAAAGCTCGGTGGTGCCATGCACGCTTAACCATGCAGAAAGCTCCACTAACAGCCCTTGTCCGTCAAATAGCCACAGCAATGCCCCCAGGAGAGCCATATTGTGGACCATCAGCAACAGCGAGGGAATGCCAAAGGCAAAGCCCAGCGCAAAGGCCAGAATGCACACGCCGGCATTGTTGCTGAAAAGGGATGCGGCAAAGGTGGAAAGCCCGCCGATCCCGGCTTCGGTGCCGAGCGTTGCGGCAAGTTCCTCGCGGCTGGCACCGGGCACGCGGGTCTCGCCGGGGCCGCCGGGCACGAGGCGGTAATACCATTCGACATCGCTTGCCACCAAGAGCCAGCCGACAATGGCGCCGGCCACCATCACGCCCAGGGTGATGAGGATATCGGGCGCAATCGCCCGCACCGCGCGGCTCCACCCGCCGAGCAGAAATTCGCGCAGCCAGGCAAACAGGCCCTTGCGCGGCCCATAGACCTGAAACCACGCCCGGCTGACGAGATGTTCCAGCCACCCCAGCGTGGCCGCATCCAGCGAGGTTTCGCGCAAGGTCGCAAGGCTCGAAGCAGCAGTGCGATAGAGCACCGGGAGCGCCAGCAGGTCTTCATCCGAAAGCTGGGCCGTGCGGCCCTTTTCCATCGCGGTGATGATCGCCTCAAGCCGCCGCCAGTCGCCTTCGCGTTCGAGGCGAAAGCGGTCGGAGCGCAGGGCTGCAACGGCAAGATCGGGCGCGGACGCGGGCGCAGCCGCGCTGCGGCGCAGGCGGCCGAGGCCGCCCGTCAGGGCCTGAAACAGGGCGGTCTGCTTCATCCGATCGCCTCGGCATTGCGGATCGCAAGATAGCGATCAAGCAGCGCTGCGCCCACGCGCTCCCACGGCGCTTCGATCACATCGACCCCGATGTGGCGCAGGCGTTGCAACACGAGGCTGCGTTGCTGGGCAAGGTTATCGGCGGTGATGGCGCGGGCAAGCGTGACAAGATCGCGAGGCTCGGCCGTGATGAAGCTTTCCAGCTCGCTGTCAGCCAGCGTCACGAACACCACGAGATGCTTGCCCACCAGTCGCGCGATGCTTTCCACCATCAGTTCGGCGGCTGCCGGATCGGTGAAATCGGAAAACAGCACGATCAGCGAGCGGCGCTTCAGGCGCGTTGTCAAAGTGGCCGCGGCAAGGGTGAAATTGGCCTCGCTGTTGGTGTAATCGAGGCTGGCAGCGGCCGCCTGCAAGCGGTGGAATGCGCGCGCATCGCTCACAAACGGGGTGAGCAGCTGCGGCGCGCGCGCAAAGCCGAACAGGGCGCATTTGTCACTGCCCTTCAAGGCGACATAGGCGCAGGTGAGCGCGGCCGTGACCGCGCGGTCAATGCGCGGCTGGCCATCGAGCACCTCGCACATGGCCTGCCCGCAATCGAGCGCGAAGACGATCTGGTTGTTGCGCTCAGCCTCATTCTCGCGCGCGTAAAGCCGGGTGTGGCGCGCGCTCGCCTTCCAGTCGATGCGGCGGCGGTCCATCCCCGCCTCGTATTCACTGAGGGCCTCGAACTGCGTGCCTTCGCCGCGGATGCGCCGGGCGATGAGGCCGCCTTGGGCATCGCGCAGGAAAGCCTGCATATCGCGGCTGCGGACCGGCGACAGATCGGGCCAGATGCGCACCGCGTGATCCAGCGGGCGGACAATCTGGCGCGCGCCCAGCCCCATCGGCCCCTCCCAGCGCAGCCACAGCCGGGTGAACGCCGCCGTGCCGCGCCGGTTGGGGACGAGCGCTGCCTCGCCTGCAAGGCTTTTGGCCTCACGGGTAAGGGGGATGAGAACGCGCCCCGCTTTCCCAAGGCGGGGATCGCAGGCGAGCGCGGCCGCGGCGCGGGCGGCGGCCAGATCGGCGCTGAGCCGCACGGCGAGCGGCTGGCCGACTTCGGCATCTTCGCGCACGGCGATGTCCCATTGGCGGCACGGCCCGGCGAGCCAGCCATCGGCCACCACCAGCGCCAGCAGCACGAGGCCCGCGGCTGGCGCCAGCGCCCAGGCCGCCGGAGCGCCTGCCGCGATCACCACGGCAAAGGGTGCGAGCGCTGCCACTGCCCAGCCTGCCCGCGCAGTGGGCACAATCGGCAGCGCAGACACGCGCGCCAGCAAGGCAGCGATGCGCTTAATCGCCTCTCACCGCGGCGCCTCGGTCGCCTCGACCAGTTCGGCGACCAGTGCTTCGAGATCGCGGCCTTCGATTTCGGCAGCGGGCGTCAGGGTGAGGCGGTGGCGCAGCACCGGCACGGCAAGCACCTTTACATCATCGGGCAGCACATAGGCCCGCCCTCCCAGCGCCGCGCGCGCCCGGGCGGCACTGGCCAGCAGCACCGCGGCGCGTGGGGATGCACCGACGGCCAGTTCGGCGTGCTCGCGGGTTGCGCGCACCAACCGCACGACATAGGCCGTGATATCCTCGGCCACTGTCACCTGATCAAGCGCGCCTGCGATCCCCGCCAGCCGCGCGGCCTCTGTCACCGCCCCAATGCCCAGATCCGCCGGGCGCTGCGGGCCCTGCCGCTGGCTGTAGGCAGCGACAATGCGCGCTTCTTCGGCCTCATCCGGATAGGGCACGATGAGCTTGAACAGGAAGCGGTCAAGCTGGGCTTCGGGCAGGGGATAGACGCCCTGGCTCTCGATCGGGTTCTGGGTTGCCACCACCATGAAGCGATCGGGCAGGGCGTGGGTTTCCCCATCCAGCGTAACGCGGCGTTCCTGCATCGCTTCGAGCAGGGCGGCCTGCGTCTTGGGCGGGGTGCGGTTGATTTCATCGGCCAGCAGCATTTCGCAAAAGATCGGGCCCCTTGTGAGGGTAAACTGGCTGGTCTGGAAGTTGAACAGGTTCGATCCCAGAATATCGCCGGGCAAGAGATCGGGGGTGAACTGGATGCGCCCGAAATCAAGCCCAAGCGCTGCGGCAAAGGAATTGGCAAGGAAGGTCTTGGCCGTGCCCGGCGGGCCTTCCATCAGGACATGGCCACCCGCTGCAAGCGCGACAAGCAATTGTTCGATGAGTGCATCCTGCCCGACGATCGCCTTGCGCACTTCGGCGCGAATGGCATCGGCAAGGGCGGCGAGTTCTGCAAGGCTCATGCGCATCAGGTCAGCTTTCGTGGCAGGGTATCGAGCGCTGCGGCAGCGCTGAGGATTTCGGCAGGGCTGGTGGCAGCGGCAAGGCGCGCGGCGCGCGGGGTGAAGGGTTCCTCCTGCGGCGCGCGAATGGCAAGGGCTCTGTCGATGCTGGCGGGATCGTGGCGCTGGAGGCGCAGCGCGCGCGCCGCGCGGCGTTCGGCAAGGCGCACATAGGGCGCAGCCAGCAGGCTCCAGCGCCGGGCGCGCAGGATCAGGCCCGCGCCGTTTTCCACCAGCTGGCGCTTGCCGAAGGCGGTGGCAGGGGCCTGTGCAGCCGCTGGGCCGAAGCGCAGCATGGCGCGCCAGAACACGATCACCAGCGCAAGGACCAGGCACAAGGTCGCGGCCAGAAAGGGCGGACGAAAGGCGAGGGTCAAAAGGTTCTCCGAACCGCCAAAGCCATTGAGAGTCATGTCGAAGGTGACTTCGCCACGGGCATCGTAATCGAGCTCCTGCATCAGCGCCAGCGCCGCTGCCGCGCGGACCGGATCGGCAAGGCCGTAATTATTGGCAAGATCAGGCTCGGTCAGGAAAATCGTCCAGTGGGCGTTTTCATTGTAATCGCTGCCCGCTGGCCCACGCACCAGCACCGCCAGCGGGTGGCCTGCGGCATCCGCGATCAAGGTTTCGTGATCGGGCGCCTTGGCGGCATAGGCGATGACGCGGGTGGGCAAGGCACCACTGCGACCAAAACCATCCCAGACAGGGCTTTCATCCGCGCCAAGCTCTGCGATGGTGGGGGTGAGGGCAAAGGGTGCGGGCAAGGCAGCAGGCCATGCGGGCGCGTCGGAGCCGCCCAGCACCACCCAGCCGCGCTTGAACCGGGCCGCCGCCTCGCGCGGGAGATTGCCGGGCGGCAGGCTCGCGCGCCACTTGGGCAGGATCACCAGCGTCGGGCCGAGATTGCGGCGCTTCTCGAGGATCGCACCCACTTCCTCGGCATCGGCGCCCATCGGCGGCGTGATTACCAGAATGCCGCTGGTTTCCAGCCCGGTGGGGCTGCGCGAACGCGTGATCTGGTAATGGGAGGCAGCCAGCAGCCGGGTGAGGCCGGCATAGCCTGTCAGCCCGTTGCCTGCCGCATGGGCGCCGCCATTCTGGGTATCGGCAAGCTGGCTATCCCCGCGCCCCATTGCGAACAGCAGCGCCAGAAACAAGGCAAAGCCGCCCACCACCAGCGCGAGGATGGCTGCGCGCGAAAACGGCGCCCGATGGTTCACCTGTGCGCGCCCTTGTCTGGCAGGGCGAGGGCAAAGCGCGCATAGGCATCGCGCGCGGCTTCCCAATCGGCACGCTCAAGCCGCTGGAGCGCGAACAGGCTGATCTCGACCCGTTCGGCCATCACCCGGAACGCCTCACGTGCGGCATCCGACAGGGCCGGGAGCGCCGCCAGCTCGCGCGCGGTGCTTGACGGCTCGACCACGCCGGGGCGCGCGGCGGCCAGTTCGCCCACGCTGCGGGTGAGCAGGAGGTGCGTTGCCTCGTCAAAGCGGCCCTCGGCAGCGAGCCTTTCGGCATCTTCGATGAGCGCAAGGCTGGCCGCCGTATCGGGCCGCCAAGGCACTGCGGCTGACGCGGTGCGCGCGTTTCGGCGGCGCGCGAGCGGGCCAAAGGTGCGCGCCAGCAGGATAAGCACAAAGCCTGCCACCCCGGCAATCAGCACCCACTCGATCAGCCACCACCACGCCCCCAGCCACGCGCCGACCGGCCCCAGCACTTCCCCGAGCCAGCGGAACAGCCCTTGCAGGAAGCGTTCAAACGCGCCGAGTTCGCGCGGCGCGACTTCGGGCAGTGCGACAGGTTCAAACTGGATATCGCCTGAAGCGCGCAATTTTGCCCACCCGGCAGGCGCGTTTGCCCACCCGGCAGGCGCGCCGGAGGCAGGGCTGGCGGCGGGGGGTAGGGGCTGCGATGCTGCGATCATGCAGCAAGGCTCGTGGCATGGCTTGGGAAGCGGCGCAACCCGCTTGTGGCGGCCGCCCCCGCAAGGTGCCTGTCAGCCGCGCTCGCGCCCTTGCGGGTAGCTGCCGAGGATACGCAATTCCTTGGAATGGAAGGCGCATTCCTCCAGCGCCCGGTCAACCGCCGGATCGCCCGGCGCGCCGATGATGTCGGCATAGAACATCGTTGCGGAAAAGGTCGCGCCCTGCTGATAGCTTTCCAGCTTGGTCATGTTGACGCCGTTGGTCGCAAATCCGCCGAGCGCCTTGTAGAGCGCTGCGGGGATGTTCTTCACCTCGAAGATGAAGGTGGTGATGAGATTGCCGCCTGCCAGCGCTGCGGCGGGCAGCGGATCGCGCGCGAGGATGACAAAACGCGTCATGTTGTCGGCGCTGTCCTCGACATTGCGGGCGATGATGGTGAGGCCGTAAAGCTCGGCGGCAATCGCCGGCGCAATCGCTGCCACCGCCGGATCGCGCAGTTCTGCGACAAAGGCGGCCGCGCCTGCGGTATCGACATAGCTCAAAGGCACGATGCCGCGTTCCCGCAGGAAATGACGCGACTGGCCCAAGGCCTGCGGGTGGCTGTAGACGGCAGCAAAGGAGCGCGCCGGGTCTTCCGGGCCGATTGCCATCAGCGCATGATTGATCGGCATGAAATATTCGCCAACGATGTGCAGCCCGCTTTCGGGTAGCAGGAAGTGGATATCGGCAACGCGCCCGTGCTGCGAATTTTCGATGGGGATGATTGCTTGCCCGGCGCGCCCATCTTTGACTGCATCCAGCGCATCTTCAAAGCTGAAGCAGGGCAGGGGCAGCATGTCGGGGCGCGCTTCGGTGGCGGCGCGGTGCGAATTGGCGCCGGGGGAGCCCTGAAAGGCGATCGCGCGCGCCGGATCAGTGGCCGCGGCATCCTGAAGCTGCTGCGCCAGCGCCCGTGCGGCACCGGGAAAACTCTGGTTCAAGTCGAGGTTCATGTTCGCCTGCTAGAGCGCCGTTCGCCGGGCGGCAAGCCTGCTTGCAATTCCTGCAAGAGGTGATGGGTTCAAGGGCCTTGCGCGCTCGCGGTTGCAACATTAAGGGACGCGCGCAATGACACAGGATAGCTATTCGCAAACCCCGCCTACCGGCCAAGCGTCCGGCGGCACTCTGTTCAACACTGCTGCGGGCTGGGCGCTGTTCGCGGCTGCGCTCGGCCTCGGGTTGTCGATCCTTGCCGACAAGTATTTCCACGGCAGCGGCGCGCCGCGTCCGGCGGAACTCGGCTATGTGATCGCGGTTGAAGACACCGCAGGTGCAGGCCCTGCCGAAATGTCCTTTGCCGAAGCGCTGACGCTGGTTACCGCGGCCGATGGTGAGAAGGTGTGGTCGAAGTGCCAGTCGTGCCATTCGATCAACGCAGGCGGTGCCAACGGGGTCGGTCCCAATCTGTATGCGATCATGGGCGCGCCCGTCGCGGCCAAGCCTGGCTTTGCTTACAGCGGCGCGTTGAAGGCGCTGGGCGGCACATGGGACTGGGAACGCATGAACGCGTGGCTCAAGAACCCGCGCGGCTATGTCGATGGCACCAAGATGGCCTTTGCGGGCCTTTCCAAGATCGAAGACCGCGCGGCATTGGCGCTCTATCTGAACGCCAATGGCTCGAACATCCCGCTTCCGGCGTTCACACCGGCTGTGGCTGAAGAAGCAGCCGAGACCGAAGGTGCGGTCGAACAACAGGCCGGCGAAGAAGCCGCTGCCGAAGCCGCCAGCGAGTAAGCTTTCCTGTTAAGGGGCAGCGCGCTCCGCCTGCCCCTTGAAGCCTTGGGCAATCACATACCATTCCGAAGACCCCTTGCGGCTTGCAGGGGGTTTTGCGTGTTTGACGCTTGTGAAATGCTGCTTCAACAGGGCCAGCAGATCGGTGTCGGTGCCGCCTGCGAGCACCTTGGCGACGAATGCGCCGCCGGGTGCGAGCGTTTCGGCAGCAAACCATGCCGCCGCCTCAACCAGCCCCATGGTGCGAAGGTGATCGGTTTGCTTGTGGCCGACTGTATTCGCCGCCATGTCGGACAGGATCAGATCGGGCGCCCCGCCGAGCGCCTGGGTGAGCGCTGCGGGCGCTGCATCATCCATGAAATCCATCTGGAAGATGGTGACGCCTTCGATTGGATCGACGGGCAAAAGGTCAATGCCCACCACCTTGGCTTGCGGCACCTTCTTGCGCACCACTTGCGTCCACCCGCCCGGCGCAATCCCGAGGTCCACCACCCGGCGCGCGCGTTTGAGCAGATCGAATCGTTCGTCGAGTTCGATCAGCTTGTAGGCCGCCCGGCTGCGATAGCCTTCGGCCTTGGCGCGCTGCACGTAGGGATCATTGAGCTGGCGTTCGAGCCAGCGCACCTGAGACGCGGTGCGCCCGCGCCCGGTCTTGACCCGCTTGTCCGGGTTGCGGCCGGAACGGCTCATGCGGAGCGATCTGCTTTGGCGGCGCTGCGGGTTGGGCGGTGCTCGGCCGCCATGAGGCTGCGAAGGATGCCTTCGCGGATGCCACGATCGGCCACCCCAAGGCGGCGCGCGGGCCACAGGTCCAGGATCGATTCGAGGATCGCGCAGCCTGCCACCACCAGATCGGCACGATCCTGCCCGATACAGGGCAAGCCGGCCCGCTCAGCTGGCGACATGCCCGCAAGCTGGGCGCTGATTGCGCGCATGGAATGGGACGGCACGATCAGCCCGTCCACCGCTTTGCGATCATAATGCGGCAATTCGAGGTGCAGGCTGGCGAGCGTTGTGACTGTGCCGCTGGTGCCAAGCAGGCGGATATCGGGATGCTGGGCCTCGGCGCGAACGCGTTTGGCAAAGGGTGCAAAGCTTGCGGCGACCAGCTCGCGCATGGCCGCGTAACGGGCGCGGCGATCCGCTTCACTCCCCTCGGAGCGCCCGATGGTGTCGGTCAGCGAGACCACGCCCCACGGCACGCTCTGCCAGTCGAGAATGCGCGGCACGCGCGCGTGTTTTCTGGCGCCGGGTTCGACCAGAACCAGTTCGGTCGAACCGCCGCCAATGTCAAAGATTACCGCCGGGCCATCGCCCGCTTCAAGCAGGATGTGACAGCCCAGCACCGCGAGGCGCGCTTCTTCCTCGGCGCTGATCACATCGAGCGCGATGCCGGTTTCGCGGCGGACGCGTTCGATGAAGGCCGGGCCATTGCTGGCGCGGCGGCAGGCTTCGGTCGCGACCGAGCGGGCAAGGCGCACGTTGCGGCGGCGCAATTTGTCCGAGCAGATCGTCAGTGCGGCGAGGGTGCGTTCCATCGCCTCGTCCGACAATCGTCCGGTGGTTGCAAGGCCATCGCCGAGGCGCACCACGCGACTGAAGGCATCAATGACGGTGAAATCCTCACCCGATGGGCGCGCGATGAGCAGGCGGCAATTATTGGTCCCCAGGTCAAGCGCGGCATAGGCCTCGCCATGCCCCGCGCCTTTTCCGGCTGCACGCCACCGGCCCGCGGCTGCCAGATCCTGCCGCGCAGCGGTGCGATGCGGATCGGCCATCTGCGGGGCCATGGTGTTGCCGCGCGCCTTGCGGGGCGGGCGATTGCTATCGGGCTGGGGGGCGGATTTGTAGCGGAAATCGGCTACCTTGCCGGACTTGGCGCCCCTGTTGCTGCCAGCTCTGTCATTTCTGTCCGGCGGCCGAGCATCCGCCATAGATAATATCTTCCATTCCACCTTGCCCGAAAAGCGGGCGCGGCACCTGGCAAGAGAATTACCGCAAGCAGTGCCAGAGGGCAAGCAGGCGTATGGCGCCCCCGCCTGCCGCCTTGTCGCGTCAAGTCTTGACCTTGCGCTCGTGCACCCATAAAGGACGCCTCCCGATGTGGTCGCGGCCTGCCCCTTGTGGCTCTGCGCCGGTGATGATGCCCCGTCCTCTAATGGTAAGAGAGCGGACTCTGACTCCGTCAATCAAGGTTCGAATCCTTGCGGGGCATCCAGCTTGTTCTGCGCCTTGCCAAAACGCAAACGCGCGCCGCAGCTCCATGAAGCTGCAGCGCGCGCTGATGATCCAAGGTGGGCGGGTATCAGCAGCCTGCCTCGCCCGTGGCAACTGCCACCGCCTGACCGATCGCTGCGCCCAGACCGCCAAGGCCCTTCTTCTTGGGCGCCGCAGGCAGCTTGCATTCGGTTTTTGCCGCATTGCTTGCCGCTGCCACCGGATTGCTGATGCCTGCCGCGCTGCCGGCAGCCGCTGCCGCGCCTGCGCCACCGCCGGGAAGCGGATTGCCATCGCGGTCAACCCGGCCGAAAATCGTGAAATAGGCAGGCGTATATTCCTTGCCCTCAGGCAGATCGGGCTGGCGGGCACCCTGCTGTTTGCCCGTCAGGCGGTAGGAGTTCTGATAGATCGCATTGTAATCGGGAAAGCCCTTGGCAGCGTCCTTGCGGGTGAGCTTGTCATAATCCGAGACGCAGTAGAGGCCCCAGTCGTCAATCTCGCCCGGGCCGCATTCGCCATCACCCTTGCGCCGCACCTTGGGCGGGTTGGCGGCAGTGGTGGTGCAGGCATTGCCGTCGCTCGGCACGGTGAAATAGCCGACCGGGCAGCGATCCAGCGGGTTTGCCTTGATCAAGGCGCCGGCCGTCGACTGGACAACATTTGCCTCGCCCTTACGACAGAAGCTGCCGCTCTTGATATAGCCCGCCGCACACGGCGCGCTGCTCGGGCTGGGCAGATAGGCAGGCTGTGCTCCGCTCGTCTTGGGATAGCAGGTATTGCCCCGGCCGCTGCTCAGATCGCCCGCCTTCTTGGCCTCGGAGGCATAATCGGTCCAGCCTGCCGGGCATGAACCATTGGTCGGTTTTTGCTGGGGGTTCAGTGTCCCTTGCGCTGCCGCAGGCGCAGCGGCGCCCGCAAGGCCGATCACTCCGGCAGCCGCAATCAAACCCCAGTACCCCATTTTCATCATGCTCAATTCCCTTAGCCCCTGTTGATTGCCCGGCATGATGCCGAAGCGATGAAGAATCGATCTGCGCGCATGCCCGTAACGAGGTTGCCCGATCCGGGGCATACCGCAAACGCGGGATTGGCAATCGCGATTTTGCCTTCTCTGTCAACGCGGCCGCGCCAGCAGCATGGTCCATGGCAGGGGGGCGCGCACTTCGACGATGTTGAAATACCTGCTCACCAGTTCGACAAAGCCGCGCTGGCTCCAGTGCTGAAGATGTCCCGGCGTATTGCCGAAATCCGCAAGGTATTTGCCACGCGCGCAGTTCAGAATGCGCCAGATCGGCTCACGCGGGACGCTCAGCAGGATGTGCCCCATCGATTGTGCGGCGAGCCTGTCGAGCCCGAGGCGCGGGTCGGGCAGGTGTTCGAGCACTTCGCAACACATCACCAGATCGGCAGCAATTTCGCCATTGCCCAGGTCGTAGATGCTGCGGACGGCAAAGCGTTCGCCGTGCCCCTCGGCGCCTGCCCGGGCATTGGCCTCGGCGACCGATCCGGCTTCCAGGTCGCAGCCGTGCACATCGACCCCGCGCGCCAGCAGCCGAAGCGACAATTCGCCCTCGCCGCAGCCCACCTCGAAAGCGGTGCGCGCGCCGGTTTGGCCGGAAAGCGCGTCAAAGGCACCGAAGAACCCGTTCATCAGCGCACGCGCGATCGGGTTTTTGCTGGCGTATTTATCGTAATGATTGCCCGCCACATTGCCGTAATCGGTGAGCGTCTCAACTGGTGCAGCCATTGCCTTGCGCTCCTGCCGGAAACTGGAACAGGAGCGCGCCATTGGGAATCGCGCTGGTCGTGTCAAGCGCGCAAAGCGGCGCGACGTGCTTCATCGGGTGGGCTGTGCGGTCGGCCAGAAAAGCGCTGGACTTGGCCGATGTCATGGCGCATGGCGCCTATCCTAGGCAGGGGGGCTGGCGCCATACCGGTGATTTGCGGCCACATCTGTGCAACCTTGTGGGTCGCATCAGGCGATGCACGGCGCCCGGCAGCGGCGCGGCACCGCGTTGTTCCGGACTCTTCTGCCTTGCGCGCAAAGTTATGAATCAGCCTCTCTCCGCCCCCCCTCCGCACAGCGGCCCGAGCGCGCCGCCGAGCGTGCCTTTCGCTCAGGCCCGAGGCGCGCTCGCCACGCGTCTGATGACCCGCGATGGGGAGCGGATCGGCCGCATGCTGGTGCTCGCCGCAACTGCGC
This sequence comes from Erythrobacter sp., assembly GCA_046296155.1. Classification (GTDB taxonomy): domain Bacteria; phylum Pseudomonadota; class Alphaproteobacteria; order Sphingomonadales; family Sphingomonadaceae; genus Erythrobacter. The sequence continues at coordinate 90,246 of JBKBLW010000005.1, forward strand.
TCACCTGCCTGGTGTTCCTTGCCAATGCCTTTCTGCTCGAAGGGGCGGCCTATGCCATTCAGGATGATGCGCGTCAGTTTCTGGCGTGGACCGCGCGGCTGGCTGATCCGGCTGCGCTGAAGGGGGACCTTATCGCGGATTACTGGCATTCGGTGACCCCGCGTGCCTTGCGGGCAATCTACGGCGCCTTTGCGTTTGCCGGTGTCCCGCCGCAGGTGCTGGCGCGGCTCATCCCGGTCGCGCTGTTGATCATCTCGGCGCTGGCAACCTGGCGGATCGCGCTCTCCCTGACAGGCGGACGGGCCCTTGCCGCGCTCGTTACCACCGGGCTGACGATGGCCCTGCTGGTGCATGAGGACAGCATTTTCAGCGCGACTGCACGCGCCTTCTCGCCGCCGCTGTTCCTGCTGTTTCTTGATTGCCTGTTGCGTGAGCGGCGCTGGCAGATGGTGGCGAGCCTTGGCGTGCTGGCGGCGATTTACCCGACAACGGCGCTGGTGGGCCTTACCATGCTGGGTCTGTCGGCGCTGCGCCGCCGCTGGCCACTGCCGCTTGATCTCTCGGCACGCAGCATCACGACGCTGGCCGCAGCGACGCTCGTGGTGGCGGCGCCGATTGCGTTTCTTCCCGGCGAAGTGAGCCGCTGGGAGCCAGTCATCAGCATCGCCGATGCCCTCACCATGCCCAATCTCGGCACGCCCGGCGGGCGCTCCTCGATCGTGCCGATCGCAGGGGCCTATCCGTGGCTGTGTTCGGCGCGGGTCGGTATCCTGCCCGAGATTTTCCCGTGCTGGGCAAGCCGCTGGGCCAGCATCTTCAACCTGCTGCTGCTGGCCCCGCTGTTGTTTCTCGGCTTGCGTGCCGCGCTGCGCGAATGGCGGGGCGAGCCGCGCTCGGGGGATATCATCTACCTGTGGGCGACCGTGGCCGGGGTGGCTTGGTGGGGCGTTGCCACGATCTTTGCTTTCAAGCTGCACCTGCCAGCGCGCTATCCGCAGCGGGTCCTGAGCATTCTGGAATTCATGGCGATCGGCCAGATCATCGGGCTGTGGCTTGACCAGCGGCTGCGCACGGCTGCGGGGGCGGGGTGGGCGCGCTGGGTGCTGCCCGGCTTGCTCGTGCTGTTTGCCATCTCCTTCGCCACCCCGACACCGGGTATGCGCCGTCCGGCTGAACCGGGCGCGATTGACTGGCTGATGGCTGCGCCTGCCTCGATCCGCGTCGGCGGGCTGAGCGAGGATCTCGATTTCGTGCCGGCCGTGACCGGGCGTGCGACCCATGTGACGATCGAGCACGCGATCCCCTATCACCTCACCTATTTTGGTGAGATCAACCGCCGCCTCAAGGCCACGATCGCGGCAGCGACGACGCCGGATGCGGCCAAGCTCGCGCAATTTGTGCGGGCCGAGCGGCTTGATGTGCTGCTGGTGGACCGCGCTTTCCTTGAAGCGGGCACCATGCCCGAAGATTATGCCGGCGTGGTCGCGGCCGAGGTCGCCAAGGGGCAGGCCGCGCTTGTCCGGGAACCTTCTGCCTTGCAGCGCCTTGCACCGCTCTGCGCGCTCTATCAGGGCGCGCAAGTCTGGGTGATCGATGCCAGGTGCCTTGCAGCGCCGCCGTCGCCCGCCTAGGGCGCGGACATGACTCACAATCCTTCCGATCACGATCTCAAGTCCCGCAAGTTCTTTGCCGCCGATGAGGCCAGCCGCTTTGCCGAAGCTGCGCCCGAACGCACGCCCCAGACGGCGCACCCAGCCTACAAGCTGGCTTTTCGCGATACCGATTTCCTGCTGCGCGACGAATTGCGTCCGATTCGCTTTCAGCTTGAGCTGCTCAAGCCTGAAATGCTGCTTGATGAAGCCCGCGTCGGTTCGACGCTGGTGATCTATGGTTCGGCCCGGATCCCCACGCCCGCCAAGGTGGAAAGCCTGCTGGCCGCGGCCGAGGGCAAGAGCGAATATGAGCAGAAAGTGGCCCAGCGCCTTGCCGAGAAGGCCAAGTATTACGAGGAAGCCTATCGCCTTGCCCGCATGGTCAGTGAAAAAGCGATCATCGAGGATGGCAAGCGCCAGTTCGTGGTCACCACCGGCGGCGGGCCTTCGATCATGGAAGCGGGCAATCGCGGCGCGAGCGATGCGGGCAGCGAGAGCATCGGCCTCAACATCGTGCTGCCGCATGAACAGGCGCCCAATTCCTATGTGACGCCTTACCTCAGTTTCCAGTTTCACTATTTTGCCCTCAGGAAGATGCACTTCCTGCTGCGCGCGCGGGCGGTGGCGGTGTTCCCCGGCGGGTTCGGCACATTCGACGAGTTTTTCGAGCTGCTCACCCTGATCCAGACCGGCAAGATGAAGCCGATTCCGATCCTCCTGTTCGGTCGCCAATTCTGGCAGCGGGTCGTCAATTTCGAGGCACTCGCCGAAGAAGGCACGATCAACAAGTCCGATCTTGATCTCTTCCACTGGTGCGAAACCGCCGAAGAAGCCTGGGCGCACATCGCCGAGTTCTACGAATTGAAAGCCTAGTGCGCGGTGCATGCAAGCTGGCGCGAACGGCAAAGCAACCTTCAGGCGCCGCGCGGGTTTGCCTCATCTTCCGCTCCGGTTTGATCGGACACCTGCTCTAGTCGAGCCGTCGCACCGCCTGGTGGCCCAAGGGCCCATTGCCCGCGCCAAAGCCGGGGGCAGCGCGGATCGCTGCGAGCACGAATTGCCGGGCGAGCCGCACCGCGTGCTCCAGCGGCAGGCCGTGGCCGAGCAAGGTCGCAGTCGCGGATGACAGGGTGCAGCCGGTGCCGTGGGTGTGGGGCGTATCGATCCGCTCGTGATCGAATTGCACGGCGCGCGCCTCCTCGCCCAGCGCACCGGGCATGAACAGCACATCGATAACGCGGGCATCGGCGGTATGGCCGCCCTTGGCGAGCACGGCCGCGCCGGTCATCCGCGCGAGTTCCTCGGCCGCCTCGCCCATCTGGCCTGTATCGGTGATCTTGCGGCCGAGCAGGTGGCCGAGTTCCGGCAGGTTCGGGGTGATGAGCGCGGCGCGCGGGAACAGCACCTCGCGCATCGCGGCAATGGCCTCCGGCGCGATCAGCGCTGCGCCCGAGGTGGCGATCATCACCGGATCAAGCACGATGGGCGCCGTGCAGCCTTCCAGCGCACGGGCGGTGTGCGCGATGATATCGGCATCATGCAGCATCCCGATCTTGATTGCATCGGCGCCGATATCATCGAGGCAGGCGGTGATCTGTTGGCCCACGACTTCGCCCGCCAGCGGCGCAATGGCGCTGACGCCGCAGGTGTTTTGCGCGGTCACCGCCGTGATTGCGCTCATCGCATAGCCGCCAAGCATGGCGATGGTCTTGATATCGGCCTGAATCCCCGCTCCGCCCGAGGAATCGGAACCGGCGATGCTGAGGATACGGGGCGGCGTGCGCGCCGGGGTGGATGGCAAGGGGGAGCTGGTCATGGCGAGCCCCATAGCAAGAGCGCAGGCCCACGGGGATGGTTTTTGCAGGTCGCCGTGCAGGACGGCCACTTTCGCGAGCGCGCAAGAGCGTGCCGCATGCCGGCATTTGTCTGGCCGATTGGTGCTGGAACCATTGATCGCCGTCGCTTGCCGGATCGACCATGATCGCACGATGGCAGTCAGCCAAACCATTGCGAATGTCTAAGCCGCTGACCCGATCGGGATTGACGATTCTGACGCAGCACAGCGCGCTGTCCGCGAAGCTGGCGCGCCAATTCTATACGGACCTGGGCAGGAAGAGGGGGGCTTGCGACGCTTTTTTTGGTTTCCGCGACCCCGAAGGCAATTTGATCAATGTCGTGGACGGCGAGGCTCAATTGCCGGCGACGAGAACCGCTTGAAGCGCGTGACCTTTGTCAAAACAGCCGCCGTGGTCAGCTCAAGGTCGATAGCCGAACGGCAATCTTTTCCCAAGAACCCCGCCGAGAGCGTTTTGCGTTCAAGCTGGCGCGAACGGAAAGATAAGGCTGAGGCGCCGCGCGGGCTTGTTGCATTGTCCGTTCCTGTTTGATCCGAACATGCCTAAGCCGCCGCTTCGACGGCGGCGCAGATGCGTGCCACCACCGCTTCCACCTGCGCGCGGTCATCACCTTCGGCCATGACGCGGATCAGCGGTTCGGTGCCCGAGGCACGGATCACGAGGCGGCCCTTGCCCGCAAGCTCGCTTTCCGCTTCGGTAATCGCCGCTTGCACGGCGGCGTTTTCCAGAGGCTTGCCGCCCGCATAGCGCACGTTCTTCAAGAGCTGCGGCACCGGATCGAAGACGTGGAGCAATTCGCTCGCCGGCTTGCCCGACCGCACGAGGCTCGCCAGCACCCGCAGGGCCGCAATTGTTCCATCCCCGGTGGTGGCGTGATCGAGCAGGATCATGTGGCCCGATTGCTCGCCGCCCACGTTGAACCCGCCATCCTTCATCATTTCAAGCACATAGCGATCACCCACCTTGGCGCGCTCAAGCGTGAGGCCCTGGCTAGCGAGATAGCGCTCCAGCCCGAGATTGCTCATCACTGTCGCGACCACCCCGCCGCCGCGCAGCACGCCCTTTTCGTGCATCCGGGTGGCAATCAGCGCCATGATCTGATCGCCATCGACCGCGCGGCCTTTTTCATCGACCACGATCAGCCGGTCGGCATCACCATCCAGCGCAATCCCGATATGCGCGCCTTCCGCAACGACGCGCTCCTGCAAGGCACCAATCGCGGTGGAGCCAACCCCGTCGTTGATATTGGTGCCATTGGGCGTGACGCCCATCGCGATCACATCCGCGCCCAGTTCCCAGATGGCAGAAGGCGCCACCTGATAGGCCGCCCCGTGCGCGCAATCGACCACCACCTTCAGCCCATCGAAGCGGATTTCGGCGGCGACCGATTGCTTGACCGCATGGATATAGCGTCCACGCGCATCCTCGATCCGGCGTGCCCGTCCGATCTTTTCGGCAGGGGCGAGCGGGATAGCCGTTTCCAGCAGGCGTTCAATCTCGGCCTCGGCCTCGTCCGACAGCTTGAAGCCATCAGGGCCGAACAGCTTGATGCCATTATCGGCATAGGGATTGTGACTGGCCGAGATCATCACACCAAGGTCTGCGCGCATTTCCCGCGTCAGCAGCGCAATCGCCGGCGTGGGGAGCGGCCCTGTCATGATCACATCCATGCCCACGCTGGTAAAGCCTGCCACCAGCGCGCTTTCCATCATGTAGCCCGACAGGCGCGTATCCTTGCCGATCACGACCCGGTGACGATGCCCGCCACGCACGAAATAGGTGCCCGCTGCCTGCCCCACCCGCATTGCCATTTCCGCGGTCATGTGGCCTGCATTGGTGCGCCCGCGGATGCCATCGGTGCCGAAGAACTTGCGCGCCATAGAATTTGTGTGCCCCCGCTAAAGTGCTTGTGCGATTGTGCGCCGCTTGTGGCGCGGTTATCGCCGCATGAAAAGGGGCGCTGGGGATTTAGGGCCTTTTCCGTTCAAGCTTGCGCGAACAGAAAAGCAATACGCCAGCCCCGCGCGGGCTTGTCGCATTTCCCGGCCAGGGTTGATCGGGAACTGTTCTGAAGGAGTGAAATCTTGTCACAACCGGGACCACAGGCGGCGCGGGCGTTCGAACTGGTGACGATCCGCCTGCCGGTGAGGCTGACCTTTGCAAGCCTTGTTCTCGGGCTCGGCTTCGGGATGGTTGGCGGCGGGGCCGCCCTGCCGCCGGTGATTGCCGAGGTCGCCGCGCTGATCGGCGGGCTGTGGCTGAAATCCCTGCAGATGACGATCATTCCGCTGGTGGCCTCGCTGCTGGTGCTGGGCCTTTCGCAGATGATGGCAGCCGCACGCGCCGGCGTGGTGGCGCGCCATTTCCTGACACTGGTGCTGGGCCTGCTGGTGGCCGGCGGCATTTCGACCGCGATTGCCCTGCCGCTGCTGCTCATCGTGTTTCCGATCCCGCCAAGCGCAGCGGCCTTTCTGGCCGAAGTGCCCCAAGGTGCACAGGCCGTGCCCGGCGTGCTCGATTTTTTGAAATCCCTGGTTGCCCCCAACATCATTGCCGCCGCGGCCGACACCGCGATGTTGCCGCTCACGATCTTCTTTGCGCTGTTTGCAATCGCGATCAGTCGCCTGCCGTCCGAGCAATCCGAACAGTTGCTGGGCTTTTTCCATGCCCTTGCCAATGCGATGCTGCTGATCATCGGCTGGGTCTTGTGGGCGGCACCGCTAGGCGTGTTTGCCCTGGCTTTCGGGGTAGGCCTCCAAAGCGGCGGCGGCGCCTTTGCCGCGCTGGGCCACTATATCGCCGTGGTTTCGGCGATGGGCGGGATCGTGTTGGTGCTCGCCTATATCATCGCCATGACGCTGGGCGGGGTAAGCCTGCCGCGCTTTGCCGCCGCCGTGCTGCCAGCGCAGGCCGTGGCGCTTTCGACGCAAAGCTCGCTCGCCAGCCTGCCTGCGATGCTGGAGAGCGCCGGAAAGCTCAACCTCAAGCCCGCCACCGCCGAATTCGTCCTGCCGCTCGCCGTGGCCATCTTCCGCGCGACCAGCCCTGCCATGAACATGGCGGTGGCGCTTTACGTCGCAGCGCTCGCCGGGGTGGAAATCTCGCCCGCCGTCGCCCTTGTCGGCGTGGCTGTCGCGCTCATCATCAGTGTTGGTTCAGTAAGCCTGCCTGGCTCGATCAGCTTTGTCGTTTCGGTCGGCCCGATTGCGATTGCAATGGGTGTGCCGATCGAACCCCTCGCCCTGCTGGTAGCGGTCGAGATGCTGCCCGATATCATGAGAACGCTTGGCAATGTGACGATGAACGTGGCTGTCACAAGCGCGGTTGACCGCAAGGCGGCGCGCGCTAGAGCGGGATCTGATCCGATGACATTGGATCAGATCCCGCTCTAGGCTTATTTCCTGCCGCGTTTTTCCGCGCTGTCGGTGTTTCCACCCAGCTTGAAAACGCTTTAGGGAAGCGACTTGAAACGGCAACCATGCGCGCCGACATGTGTTGCTGTTCATACGTAACCACCTTTGTCCAATCTCGGAGAGACCCATGGCTTTTGCACTTGCCCCCCTGCCTTATGCCGATGACGCGCTGGCCCCTGCCATTTCGGCCGAGACCCTCTCGTTCCACCACGGCAAGCACCACCAGACCTATGTGGACAAGATGAACGCCGCCATCGAAGGCACGGCCCATGCCGATGCCTCATTGGAAGCGATCATCGCCGCCGCGCGCGGGACCAATCAGGGCCTGTTCAACAATGCGGCGCAGACCTGGAACCACGCCTTCTACTGGCACTCGATGGCACCCGAGGCCACCGCGCCTTCGGATGAACTGGTCGCCAAGATCAACGAGGCTTTCGGTTCGGTCGATGCGCTCAAGCAGCAGTTGAAGGACCGCGGCGTGGGCCACTTCGCGAGCGGCTGGGTGTGGCTGGCCGAGAAGGACGGCAAGCTCTCGATCGAGGAAACCCACGATGCCGACACGCTGGCTGACAGCGCCTTCAACCCGCTGCTGGTGCTCGACGTGTGGGAGCACGCCTATTACCTCGATCACCAGAACAAGCGCCCGGCCTATCTGGATGCCGTGGTGGAAGGGAAGCTCAACTGGGCCTTTGCTTCGGAAAACCTCGCCCGCGGCACGGTGTGGACCTACGCCTGAGATCTGATCGAGCGAAGTGTGCAAAGCCCGTCGCAACGCCGGTTGCGGCGGGCTTTTGCTTATGAAGGTTCAATAATCCTCATCACCCTCGTCAGGTGTGCCCATGTAGCCGCCCGAGACGGCATCCAGTTCTTCGAGGATCGCGCGATGGGCGCTGGCATCATCGACGCTGCGTTGGGGGATGTTGCCGCTGGCGAGCATTTCTGAAAGCGCGGCGCGGGCGCGTCCGACGCGGCTCTTGATGGTGCCGACCGCGCAGCCACAGATCGCGGCGGCTTCCTCGTAAGAAAAGCCGCCTGCGCCCACCAGCAGCAGTGCCTCGCGCCGTTCGGGAGGAAGCGTCAGCAGCGCGCGGTGGAGATCGGAAAGGTGGATCGGTTCTTCCTGCCCGGCAGGCGCTGTCAGGATGCGTTCGGCCACACCTTCGTCATATTCACCGCGAAAGCGGTTGCGGCGCATGTCGGTGAGATAGGCATTGCGCAGGATCACGAAAGTCCAGGCGCGCATCGAAGTGCCAGGCTCAAACCGGTCTTGCGCGGCCCATGCTTTGAGCATGGTTTCCTGCACCAGATCATCGGCCATGTCGGGCCGTCCGCACAGGCCCCGGGCAAAGGCGCGCAGATGCGGGACGACCGCGGTGAGTTCGCGCTTGAAATCCGCCTTGTCAGCGGCGCTTCGCAAGGGGCGGGGCGGATCGCTTTCGCTCATGGGGCATTGCCTTGGCCGGAAGGCGATGAGCCTCCCCGGCCCTGCGGCGGCATCTCCTGTTCATCAAGCTGTGCCAGAAGATCAAGGAGTTGGTCGGGCAGTTCTTCCTCGACCACCGCATCATAAAGCTGTTTCAGGCCATCGGCCCATTCGGGCGCGGGTTTGGCCGCTGCACGCCGCCTTCCCGACCCGGTGGACGCGCCTGTTGCCGGGTCATGCGGCAATTTTTCTGAGCCATCAGAGGCCATAAGCGCCTAGAACTTCCTTGATCCCGCCCGTTTCTTGCTGACCTTGGACCCAATGCTCCGCCTTGTCCATGGCGCAAAGCGGTGCAGCAAGTCGTGGACGCGGTCGGAACGATGCGTCATGTGTTTGGTTCCTTGCCCATGAGCGCGCTCTTCGCACGCTATCAGCCAAAGGCTATGCCGCACCGCTTATGACTGCTCGCCAGCCTTCTATCCTGCCAGCCAGTGGCGATGCAGCCGTGGTGATTGCGCCGCCTGCGGGCGGGCGGGCACGGCGGTGGCTGATCGACTATCCGCGCGCAGTGCCGCTGGTGATTTTCATCACCATTGCCGCCATTACGCTCGTCAGCGTGTTTGCGATCGAAAGCAACGCGCGCACCCGCGAACGGGGGGAGATGCGCGAATATGCTCAGGGCATCGCCGCCGCGCTCGACCGGCGCGGCAACAGTTTTTCTGCCTATTTGCGGGCAGGCTCTGCGCTGTTTGCGGCGCTTGATGAGGTCTCGCCCGAGACATTCGACAGCTTCGTCGCCAATCTCCAGCTTGCCGTCGGCGTGGGCGGAGCGGAAGGCGTGGGCTGGATTGCGGTGACCGGCAAGGACGATCTGCCGCGCCTTGTCGAGGAGGCGCGCCGCAAGCGCCCCGGTTTCCCGCAGGTCCGCCCGCCTGCCAGCCACACCAAGGAACGCATCGCGCCGGTGATGATGTTTGCCCCTGCAAGCGCCGCGGGCCAGCGTTCGCTGGGTTATGACATGTATTCCGACCCGGTGCGCGCCGCCGCTATGGACGAAGCCGCAAGGCTGCGCCGCCCGGTCGCCTCGGGACGCATTCAGGTGGCGCAGAGTTCTGGCGGATATGCGCCGGGGTTCATCATCTTCATGCCCGTATTCGCCGCGGGTGCAGCGCAGGGCGAGCTGCGCGGCTTCGTCTATGCGCCGTTCAACGCGCGCACGTTTCTCGACTCGGCAGCCCACCCCGCAATCGGCAAAGGCGCGCTTGGCGTGAGGCTCTATGATGGCGAGGCGAGCACCAACCATCTGCTGGTTTCCCATTCTCTTCCGGGCGGAGGAAGCGAACGCATCGCGCAAGAAGTTACTATCGCCAATCGCAGGCTGTTGCTGGTGGTCGAGGAGCCTGCGCCGAGGATGCTGGCCCCGCTTTCGATGGCGACGCTGTTCTTCGGCCTCGCGCTTGCCAGCCTGTTGATGCTGCTCGCCCGCCTGCTCACCCAGCAGGCCTATGAAGACCAGAAGCGCCTGGCCTTTTTCGAAGAGCAACATTCGATCCGCAATTCGCTGAGCCGCGAGCTTAACCATCGGGTCAAGAACACATTGGCAAATGTGCTTTCGATCCTTTCGCTCACGCGGCGGCGCACCAGTGATCTCGATGAATTTGCCGATAGCCTCGAAGGGCGCATCCGGGCGTTGTCGGCAACGCATGATCTGCTCACCGGCACCGATTGGGGCACCACCCCGATCCGCGCGGTGGTGGAGGCGGAATTGCAGCACTGCCGCACAACCGCAGAACAGGTGGTGCGGATCGAAGGCCCGCCGGTGGAACTGGCGCCCAATGATGCGCTCTCCTTTGGCCTTGCGGTTCACGAACTGGCGACCAATGCGGCGAAATATGGCGCTTTGAGCGTGCCGGGCGGCGAAATCGCGGTGAGCTGGGAGATGGTGGAAGAAGGCCTTGCCGAGATCACCTGGCGCGAGCGCGGCGGGCCGCCGGTGGCACAAACGCGGCGGCGCGGTTTTGGCACCGAGCTGATCGAAAAGATCGTTGCGCATGAATTGCGCCGTCCGGTCGTGCTCGACTTTGCGCCAGAGGGCGTGACTTGCGTGATGCGGGTCCCGGTGCGGCGGCGCGGCGATTTCCGGATCAGGGCCTAGACTGCTGCAGACGGCCACCCGAACGGGCACGATCTCACAGCGGCCGGCTGGATCCGAAAAACAACGCCTGGCTGATCGCTGCGCGCACGGTGGCTTCCTGAAATGGTTTGGTGACCAGATAGGTCGGCTCCGGCCGGTCTCCCGTGAGCAGGCGTTCAGGGTAAGCGGTGATGAAGATCACCGGAACGCTGGCGATGGCGAGGATATCATCCACGGCATCCAGCCCGGATGACCCATCGGCAAGCTGGATATCGGCCAGCACCAGCCCTGGCAATGCATCGTCCATCGCCTCGAGCGCTTGCGTGCGGGTGGCGGCGGTGCCGAAGATTGTGTGGCCAAGGGATGCGACAAGGTCTTCAAGCTGCATCGAGATGAGTGGTTCATCCTCGATAATCAGCACGCTGGTTGCCTGTTGCCGCTCAATCTCGGCAACCGCCTCGCCGACAAGCGCAGTGATCGCATCAGGCTCAAGCCCGAGGATTTCCCCCGCCTGCGCCGCCGAGAACTCCTCCAGCGTGGTGAGCAAAAGGGCCTGCCGCGCGGTGGTGGTGATGGCTGACAGCCGTGCCTGCGCGCCGGCTTCATGCTCACCCGCGGGCGCAGGCGCTGCGCCCGCGGGGCTGCTTCCAGTGCGCCAGACGCTGGTGAAAGCGCGGTAGAGCCCGACGCGCCCTTCGCTGATCGCGGCGCGGGTTGCCGGATCGCCCAGCGCTATTTCAAGCAGGCGGCGCACATGAGCATCGCCTGCGGCCTGCGATCCGCTCAGCGCGCGGGCATAGCGCCTCAGGAAGGGGAGCTGGCTGGCAACCTGATGGCCAAGAGACGAACCGGAAGACATGGGCTTTGCTCCGCAAGGATGCTCGATAAGGCAAGTGCTGTGGCAACAGCCGGACGGGCCGACTGGTTCCCCCTGCACCCCCATAGGCCGGGAAAGCGCCAAGCCATAGCTCCCCGGAGAAAATACGGAGGCGAAAAAATTTTTGTGGATCACCGGGAACTGACGTTAGGGAAAGGCATTTAAAGCCATGTCACCGCCGAGACCCCCCTCCCGTCCAAGCGGCTGGTGATACGATCCCGAAAGGCCTCCACTCCATCCGAGTGGAGGCCTTTTTTCTTCGTGCGCTAGCCGATCGGCTTTTGGTAGATCGCATATTCGCGGTTGATCTTGCTTTCGATGGCATCGGCAATCGCGACCATTCCCTGATTATCCTGAAGGATCCAGCCGATCTCGCCGCGCACCGAACCAAAGGTTTCGTGCGCTTCGCGGCGAATCGCGCTGATCATCATGAAGGCCAACTGGCTGGCGAGCCGGGTGTTGTGCAGATCCTTTGTCACCCCCATCAAGGGCACGCGCATGCCTGCGCCCCTGGGATGCCTGAGCCAGCGCAACAGGTGGAACCAGCCAAACGGGAACAATTTGCCCCGGATCTTCGCCAGCACCATGTTGATATCGGGAAAGGTCAGCATGAAGGCGACCGGCCTGCCTTCGACCTCGGCGATCATGTTGAGTTCTTCAAAGATGATCGGGCGCAATTTCTTGCCCGCATAGGCGACCTCGGCAGGCGTGAAGGGGACGAAGCCCCAATTATCCGACCAGGCATCATTGAGGATGCTGAGCACGATGGCGACTTCTTCATCCCAGCGGCTCTTGTCCACGCGCCGGACATTGATGCGTGCATTGCGTTCGCCCGATTTGACAATGCGCTGCACCAGCGGCGGAAATTCCTTCGAGACATCGAGATCATAGGTGAACAGGGTCTGCGCCCGTGTCAGGCCTGCGCTTTCGATCCAGCCGGCATATTGCGCCGGGTGGTGGCCCATCATGATCATCGGGGCATGGTCCTGCCCGCGTACGAGGAGCCCGGGCTCTTCCCAGATCGAAAGCGAGATCGGCCCCAGCATCCGCGCCATGCCTTCGCCCTTCAGCCAGCCTGCGGCAGCGTCCAGCAGTGCATGGGCGACCGCTTCGTCCGCGGCATCGAAATAGCCGAAAAAGCCGGTGCCGGGGCCGAACCCCTGGCTTGCCGGCATGGCCAGCGCGAGTTCATCAATATGGGCCGAAATGCGCCCGACATCGCGGCCATTGCGGGTGGCAATGAAAAACTGTGCGCGGCCATGGCCGAAGAAGGGGTTCTTGCCGGGATCGATCAGTTCGAGCTGTTCACTCCGCAACTGGGGCACGAAATGGGGGAGGCGATCGGAAAAGGCGCGTCCCAGATCGACAAAGCGCGCCCGCCCGCGCTTGTCGCTGATGGCCACAATTCCTATCTCGTTTGCGGTAAGGCCTGCGTCTGCCAAGCGTTTTGCCCCGTATTGCTCTGGATCAATGCACCCGTTGCCGCGTTGCGGCCAGAGGCGCAAGCGCCTCGATCACTGTCATCACCATGCTGCGTTTGGCAATGGCAGGCGTTTCGGGCTAAAAGCCCCGCCAATTCCTGAAGAAGATCACGATCATGACTGTGCCGCAATCCCTTCCCGCCGCCGCTTCTGCCTTGCAGCAGGCGCCCACGCCTGCACGCCGCGCGGATTTCCAGCAGCGCGACGACAAGGACATGCTGCGCGCCGCGCGCGATCTGACCAAGGGGCTGGGCGAGGCGCGGCCCGGCATTTACTGGCCCGACATGCTGCTTTCCGCAGGGCTTGGCTATGCCGGGATTGCCGCAGCGATCCTGTCAGAAAGCCTGGGGGTGAAGCTCGCCGCCGGGCTGGTGGCGGCACTGGCGCTGTATCGGGCGCTGATGTTCATTCACGAGCTCACCCATATTCACCGCGATGCCTTGCCCGGTTTCCGCACCGCCTGGAATCTGCTTGTGGGCATTCCGCTGCTGACGCCGAGCTTCATGTATGAAGGCGTCCACACCATCCACCACAAGCGCACGCAATATGGCACCATCGAGGATCCTGAATACCTGCCGCTTGCGTTGATGAAGCCGTGGAGCCTGCCCCTCTTTGTGCTTGCAGCACTGCTTGCGCCGGTGGCGCTGATCGTGCGCGCAGCGGTGCTGGTGCCGCTGGGCGCGCTCATTCCTGCGGTTCGCACTTTTGTGTGGGAGCGGTTTTCCGCGCTCTCGATCAATCCCGCATTTCGCCGCCGCGCGCCCGAGGGCGATCTTATCGCTCGCGTGCGCTGGCAGGAGGCGGGCGTGTTCGTGTGGTCGTGGCTGCTCATCGCCAGCACGCAGGTGATCGGCTGGCAGCCGCTGCTGACCGCGCTGGCGATCCTCTCGCTCACGGCGCTGCTCAACCAGCTGCGTACGCTGGTCGCCCATCTGTGGGAGAACGAGGGCGAGCCGATGACGGTGACCGCGCAGTTTCTCGATAGCGTCAATGTGCCCCCGCCGGGGCTGGTGGCGGAAATCTGGGCTCCGGTAGGCCTCAGGTATCATGCGCTCCATCACCTGATGCCCTCGATGCCCTATCACGACCTGCCCGAAGCGCACCGGCGGCTGGTGCGGGAGCTTGGCACGGGTTCGACCTATGAAAGCGCGAACCACCCCGGCATGCTGGTGCTGGTGGCGCGGATTGCGAAGAGCACAATGGGGCGGCGGGCGTAAGCCCCCACCCACCTAATCCAGAAAACAGATCATCGCGCAGCGGGTTTCCGCTGCGAGGCCATCGTCCACTTCGTTGGCAAGTTCGCCTGCCAGCCGCGGGTGGGCATCGAGCGCGATGAGTTCGGCAAAGCCGACGCGCATGAAAAAGGGCGCAGCATCCCGGTCGGTTGTCAGGGTGACTGCACGAAAGCCCGCATTGCGCGCATCAATCAGGCAGGCGCGCAGGAGGCCCGATCCGATCCCGCGCCGCTGATAGGCGGGCGCAACCGCCAGCTCCCAGATATGCAGATCGCGGCTGAACGGCTCGCTGGCGAGAAATCCCGCCGGTGTGTCTGATACATGCGCCGTAAGGCAATGGCCCTTGCGGATGAGGCGCCCAGCACTCGCCGCTGCTCGCCCCGCACCAAGCGTGGCGATCAACCTATCGTCGCCAGGCCGCGCCAGCCTGAGCGACCAGCTTTGCCTGCCATTCATTCCTCGGTCCGAATCAGCACTGTCTCGCCCACCAGCGCAAACAGCACAAATGGCGCCCATGCCGCGAGCAGGGGCGGGTAGCCGCCGAAATTGCCCATCGCGAGCGCGGCATTATCGACCACGAAATAGGCAAAGCCCAGCGCCATGCCGATGATCGCACGCACGAATAACTGGCCCGACCGCGCAAGGCCAAAGGCGGCAATCGAGCCAAGCAATGGCATCAGCACCGCCGACAAGGGCCCGGAAATGCGGTGCCACCACTTGGCGCGCAGATCGCCGGTGCCGCGCCCTGCAGCCTCGAAAGCCTCGATGGTCCTGTGCAGTTCCATGAAGCCAAGCGCATCGGCATCAACTGCTTGCAGATCGATCCGCTCGGGCGTGAGCTCGTGGCCGACGACGAGGCTTTCGAGGCGGGTCTGTGCGGCGCTTGCGACATCGAAGCGCACCGGGTTTTCCAGCCGCCAGCCGGGCGCGGCATAAACAGCGCGGGGGCTTCGCACCTGTTCGCGAATAATCCCGCCGGGCCCGCGGGCATACCAGGTAACGCCCGTCATGACGATGGCCTTGCCGCTCCCCGACAGGCTGCTGGCAGCCAGAATGTTTGTGCCATCTGTAAGATAGACATTGGCCCGCACGGCCCCGGCGGCAGGATCGGTTTCGGGCACCGGCATGAAGCCACTGCCTTCCCACACATTGAGCGCGGCATTGGCGCGGGTGACGACGCGTTCGTTGAAGGTGAAGCTCAGCCCCGCCACCACGCCAGCCGTCAGCAGCAGCGGAGCGAGCACCTGGTGGGCGGAAAGGCCCGCTGCCTTCATTGCCACCACTTCGGAATTCTGGTTCAATGTCACCAGTGTGATGAGCGTTGCCAGCAGCACCGAATAGGGCAGAAAGCGCGAGACCAGCTGCGGCAGGCGCAGCCCGGCATAGCGCGCAATCTCAGCCTGACCATTGCCTGCGACCTCGAGGATCTTGCCGCTGGTGGCGAGCAAATCGAGCGCGAGCAGCACCAGCACCAGCAGAAACAGCACCGCACCAATGCGCGCGGCAAACATCTTGGCAAGATACAGCGTCAGTGTGCGCGAGGGGAAGAAGTCGAACTGCATGATGCGCCCTGCCGCTACTGTGCTGCCTGTGCGGCCAGATCAGTCTCGCCGTCGCGCGCCAAAGGCGCATATTGCTTCTTGCGCCGCGCGAACAGCGTGCTGATGCTCTTGGCGAGCTTGGAGGCAGCGGTCTCGAGCGCGCCGATCGGCTGGCCGCCGGGCACATAGGCGACCCGCGTATACATCCAGATGATGAGCAGCGCGAACAGGACAAATGGCCCCCACAGCGCGAGGATCGGATCAACCCTGCCAAGGGTTGCAACATCCTCGCCATACTGGTTCACCTTGTGATAGGCGACCACCATGACGATCGAGACGAACACGCCCAAGGCGCTCGTCGAACGCTTGGGCGGAATGGCCAGGGCCACCGCCAGAAGCGGCATCAGCAGCATCATCACAATCTCGACCATGCGATAATGGAAAGTCGCCTGCCCCGCCTCTCGCTGGGCGGGCGCGGCGCGATCATTCCAGCTGATCCGCAGCAATTCGGGCAGGATATATTCGCGGGTCGAGGTGCCGCGCGCGCGGAACTCTTCGATCGCGGGCAGATCGATCGGCAGATCATGGCGGCTGAAACTCAGCACGCGCGGCGCAGCGCCCGCCTCGTTCATGCCGGTATCCTGAATGATCGTGCCTTCCGTCAGACGCAGGATGATCGTATCGGGGCTGTCGCTGGTGGCCAGAAAGCGTCCTTCGCGCGCGCTGATCGAGAGTACCTGGCCCTTATCGTTTGCTACGCGCGCAAAAATGCCGATCAGGCGGCGGCCTTCATCCTCGCTTTCATCAATGCGCAGCGCCAGCCGATCAGCCAGCTTGTTGAACTCGCCAACCTTGATCGAGGCCCCCAGCGCGCCTGAACGCAGCTCATATTCGAGCTGTTCGTAATAGTAGCGGCTCATGGGCTGGATATAGAACACCAGGCCCACATTGATCGCCACCAGCACCAGCGCGATCGCATAGGGCACGCGCAACAGCCGCCCATAGGACAGGCCCACTGCGCGCATCACATCAAGCTCGCTGGTGGTGGCCAGCTTGCGGAACGCAAGCAGGATGCCGAGCAGCAGCCCCAGCGGGATCGCCAGGCTGGCATATTCCGGCACCAGCGCGCCCAGCATCCGGAACACCACGGCAATCGGGCCGCCTTCGACCGCGACGAAATCGAACAGGCGCAGCATCTTGTCGAGCATGAACAGCGAAGCGGCAAGGGCGAAGACCCCCACCATCGGCACGATCACGAGCCTGAGGATATAGCGGTCTATGGCAGGAAGGAAATGGAACACTGGCGGGTCCTGCGGCCTTGAGGCTTGGTCGGTTCTGGTCTTGCTCTGCGCGCGCGGCGCATCCTCTCGTGCCTCCGCCATAGCGCCATAATTCGCGCGGGTCATGCCCTGGCTTGCACAATTTGTCTGCCAGAGACGGCTGCCTCCTCTGGCCATCAACGGGCCTGAATCAAAACGGCTGGTCCAGCGCGCGTAAAACCCGCCGGACTGCGGGGTGAAGGGCGCGCGATCGACGATGCATCGCGCGAGAGGTTCGGGCCAAGTGGGGGGCGGCAAAGGGGGCAAGGGGCGCGCCGGGAGTGGGGATGGCCATGCTGCACGGGCAAAGCAATGCCCCTCAGGGCCAGGTGCTCGTCATTCGTCTGCCGCTTCCCTTGGCACAGGCCGCGGCGCGGCGGATGGCACAGGCCGGCGGGAGGCTGGCCCACACCATGCGCCGTGTGCAGCAGTTGCAACCACCGTGATTGCGTGCTTCCCCATCGCAATACGCCGCGCGGTCGGCCCGCGGATTGCTGGCCGGGGCAGTCGCGCAGGCTGATCTGAGTGCCATCGACGGGATCCGGCCCGGGGGTGATGCAGCAGCCTTATCGGCGCGACATGCGGCGCGTCACGCCTTTTCCAGGGTGCATTGCAGCGGATGCTGGTTCTGGCGGGCGAAGTCCATCACCTGATGAACCTTGGTTTCGGCGACTTCGTAGGTGAAGATCCCGCATACGCCGACCCCGCGCTGGTGGACGTGGAGCATCACGCGCGTGGCCTGTTCGAGATCCATTCCGAAAAAGCGCTTCAGCACCATCACCACGAATTCCATCGGGGTGTAATCATCATTGAGCATCAGCACCTTGTACTGGCTCGGCTTTTTGGGCTTCGTCCGGGTCTTGGTGGCAACCCCGACCTGGCCCATCCCATCCTTGTCGGCATCCTTGTCATCGTCACCCGCGCGCGGATCCACCAGCGGCATGATTGGCGCAGCAGCGCTATCCACAAGGGCAGGGAGAACGAATTTCGGCATGGCATGCATTATGGGATTCGCTTGCCCGAGTGCAAGAGACTTGGTGCTATTAATTGTCCCGCAAAAAAGAGCCGGATGAACCGCTTGTGGCTCATCCGGCTCTGCGCCTGGCGGCGCGCTTTCATAAGCCGGGTTGGGAGAGAGAGGAGAGGCCCGGCTCAGAAATTTCAGGACCAGGGGCTCACGCCGCCTTGGTCAGCTTTTCGGTCGCAATGCTCACGCGGTTCGAAATGGGCGCGAAAGCATCATTGTAGAGCTTCAGCCACGCTTCGGTGCGCTTCGAGCCGTACGAGACGATCGCATCGAAGTTGCGGCGCGCCAGTTCACCCTGCATCTGCATGAGTTCGGTCGGCGACTTCACTTCCATCATCTTCTTGGCGTCGGCGGTGACGGTCTCGATGACGGTCTTGCCGGTTTCGACATTGTCCTTCACCAGTTCCTGAGCGCCGGCGAAGAAGATCTTGCCGCTTTCAACCACGGCATCGACATTGCCCTTGTTGAATTCGGTGACTTCGGCCGCGACTTCGGCAGTCTTTGCATAGGCGTCCTTGACGCGGGCCTGGAGATCGGCGGCCAATTCCTTGGCGGTGGCGGTGAAATCGGTTTTCTTGGCAGTGGCCATGATGGTATCCTTGAGCTTGGTGATGGTGGCGACAGGAGCGGCCAGCGCAGCCGCAGCAGTGGTGGTGGAGGCAGTCTTGACGGCAGCCGGCTTGGCAGAAGCGGCCTTCTTGGTTGCAGCCGTGGGGGCCGCTTTCTTCGCCGGAGCCTTCTTGGCGGCAACCTTCTTCAAGGCAGGCTTCGCCGTGGCGACAGGTGCAGCCGGCTTTGCTGCCGGAGCAGCCGCCTTGGGTGCAGCCGGCTTCGGCGCATCGGCGACCTTGGCAGCGGCTTCGGCATAGGCCTTTTCAGCCGCGGCATCGATCTTGGCGACCGGTGCAGCGGGCTCGGCAGTTTCGGCTTTGGTCAGTTCGTCCGCCATCTTGTCCTCACGTCCTCGGGTTTCCCCATGTTGCACTGCACAAAATAGCGAGTGCAGGTGCGAAGTCAAGGCTTTTTTGTGCAGCGCACAATAAACGCGCCGCCGGTGCGGAAATGTGAGGGGGAAGAGCGCTTTATCGCGTCTTCACATAACGTCCCGGAGCATCCTCGATGACGCGGTCGCCCTTGCTGCCCGGGACCCGCTTGCCGCTGGCGGGCACCCGCTCGGCGCTCTGGCGCTCAAGCCACTGGAGCCAGTGCGGCCACCAGCTGCCCGGATGCTCCACCGCGCTTGCGATAAAGGCGCTAAGCGAAGGCGCGCTGCTGTCGCCGACCCAGTATTGATACTTGTTCGCCGCAGGAGGATTGACGACCCCTGCGATGTGCCCTGATCCGGCGAGCAGGAACTCGGTCGGCCCGGCAAAGTGCTGGGTTGCGCGCCACACGCTTTCGGCAGGCGCGATATGGTCCTCGCGCCCCGCCTGGATGAAGCAAGGGGTCTCAATCCGCGTCAGATCAATCGGTGTGCCATCCGCTTGCAACGCATCGGGCACCACCAGCTTGTTATCGCGGTAGAGATCGCGCAGGTAATCATTGTGCCACTTGGCCGGCAGATTGGTGACATCGCCGTTCCAGTGGAGCAGGTCAAACGCCGGATAATCCTCGCCCAAAAGGTAATTGTTGACGACATAGTTCCAGATGAGATCCCGGCTGCGCAGCGCGTTGAAGGTTGCCGCGAGATAGCGCCCGTCGAGATAGCCTTGCGGGGAAAGCTGCCCGATCAGCTCAAGCTGCGCGTCGTCGATGAAGTGCTTGAGGTCGCCGCTTTTCTCGAAATCGACCTGCGCGGTGAAGAAGGTTGCGCTCTTGACCTTGTCCGCCTCGCCCCGGCGCGCAAGGATTGCCAGCGTTGCCGCCAGCGTCGTGCCTGCCACGCAATAGCCGATGGTGTGGACGGCCGGCACATCCAGCCGGCTGCGCACATGATCAATGGCTTCGATCTGCGCGCGGATGTAATCATCCCACACCACATCGGCCATGGTTTCATCGGCCGATTTCCAGCTCACCACGAACACCGTGATGCCCTGATCGACCGCCCACTTGATGAAGCTCTTCTTCGGCGTCAGATCGAGAATGTAGAAGCGGTTGATCCACGGCGGGAAGATCACCAGCGGCACGGCGTAAACATCCGCGGTGGCAGGCGTGTATTGCAGCAGCTGATAGATCGGCGTCTCATGCACCACCTTGCCGGGCGTTGCCGCAAGGTTCTCGCCCAGCCGGAAAGCGTCAGGATCGGTGTGGGTCAGCTGCCCGCGCTTCAGATCATTGATGAGGTGCTGCATCCCCTTCACCAGATTGGCCCCGCGCGTTTCCATCGTGCGTTTCATCACCACCGGGTTGGTGAGCAGGAAATTGTCAGGGCTCATCGCCTCGGCCAGCGCGCTGACCGCAAATTCGAGTTGCTGGCGCTTGGCGGGATCAAGGTCCTTCATGCTCTTCACGCTGGTGCGGAAATAATCCGCCAGCATCAGGTAGGTCTGGTGCATCAGCAGGAAGGCCGGGTTTTCGCGCCAGGCCGGATCGGCAAAGCGCCGATCGGTGCGCGGCAGTCCGGCCGGATCAGCCGGATCAAGCGCTGCGCTGTCAGGCTTGGGGATGAAACGCTCCGCCATGCCTTGCCACAATTGCACCGATTCCTCGATCAGCTTCGCCGGAGCCTTGAACAGATCGGATGGTATTTGCGTGAGCATGGATTGCGAGATCATCAGCCACTGTGCCGGATCCAGCAGGCCTGCGCCCGCTTGTGCTTTTTCCGCGCTCTTGCCGGCCTGCCAGGTCAGGAAATCGAGCCACAATTGCTGGAGCTGCGCGGCAGTCCCGGCCCATTCGGCCATCCCGCCTGCCAGCACGGCCGGATCAAGGCCTTCGGGAAAGCCCGGTTTCAGCTCTGTGCCCCCGGCGGCAGCGGGCCCGCCCGCTCCGGCGGCGCCGATGCCCATCATGCCGCGCAAGGCCTCGCTCTGGGCTGCCATGAACTGCCCGAGCGCTGCGTTCATGATTTCGTCGCTGTCTTGTGTCTTGGCCATGGCCAAATCTGTCCCGTGTGTGATCCTGCTGCCCGCCGCGCGGCAGCAGGAGAATCCCGTATGCGTTCCCTTCTAGCGAAAACGCCTTCCCAGTTCGACCGATAATGGCCTAATGTTGCACAAAGCGCAGGATCTTGTCGGTGCTTGCACCGGCGCAACCAGGAAAGCCCATGAACGATCAGTTTTATCGCATGAAGCGCATGCCGCCCTATGTGATCGCGGAAGTCAACGCGATGCGGCACCAGGCGCGTCTGGCCGGGCAGGACATCATTGATCTGGGCATGGGCAATCCCGATCAGCCGCCGCCGCAGCATGTCATCGACAAGCTGTGCGAGGTCGCGGCCAAGCCTGACGCGCACGGCTATTCCCAGTCCAAGGGGATTCCCGGCCTGCGCCGCGCCCAGGCCAATTACTACGCGCGCCGCTTCGGGGTGGAGCTTGATCCGGAAACCGAAGTGGTCGTCACGATGGGCTCCAAGGAAGGGCTCTCCAGCCTCGCGACCGCCATCATCGCACCGGGCGATGTGGTGCTTGCGCCGAATCCGTCCTATCCGATCCACACCTTTGGCTTCATCATTGCAGGCGCCACGATCCGCTCGGTGCCGACGACGCCTGATGAACATTACTGGGAATCGCTCGAACGCGCGGTCAATTTCACCGTGCCGCGCCCCAGCGTGCTGGTGGTGAGCTATCCTTCGAACCCGACGGCAGAGACCGTCGATCTCGCCTTCTACGAACGCCTCGTTGCCTGGGCGAAGGAAAACCAGGTCTGGGTGGTGAGCGATCTGGCCTATTCCGAACTTTATTACGATGGCAATCCCACCCCTTCGATCATGCAGGTGCCGGGCGCCAAGGATGTCGCGATCGAGTTCACCAGCATGTCCAAGACCTATTCGATGGCGGGCTGGCGGATGGGCTTTGCGGTTGGCAATCGCCAGCTGATTGCCGCGCTTACGCGGGTAAAGTCCTATCTTGATTATGGCGCCTTTACCCCGATTCAAGCCGCCGCCTGTGCGGCATTGAATGGCCCGCAGGATATCGTCCAGAGCAACCGCGAACTCTATCAGAAGCGCCGCGACGTGATGATCGAGGCCTTTGGCCGGGCAGGCTGGGAGATCCCTTCGCCCAAGGCCTCGATGTTTGCATGGGCGCCGCTGCCGCCTGGGCTCAGATCGATGGGCAGCCTCGAATTTTCCAAGCAGCTTTTGACACAGGCCCAGGTCGCGGTCGCACCGGGCGTTGGCTATGGCGAAAATGGCGAAGGCTATGTCCGTATCGCCATGGTCGAGAACGAACAGCGCCTGCGGCAGGCGGCGCGCAATATCCGGCGTTATCTGGCATCGGTTGGCGTGAATTCGAGCGCGGCATAGGGTCGCGCCCATTTTTCGACATGATTGCCAGCAAAGAGGGTTTCTGTGTGCCTATGCTGCAGACGCGTTCGGGTGACATGGGGCTAACTGCTAGGTGGAGATGGCTATGCTGCCGGGCACCATACGGCCGCTGACCAAGCGTCAGCGTGCTGTGATGGAACGAATCGACAATCGTATCCCGATCAAGATCATCGCGCTCGAGCTTGGCGTATCGGAGACGCGCATCAATCAGCATATCCGCGCGCTCAAGGATATTTATGGCGCTGCCAGCCTTTCGGAACTGGTCGCCAATTACCGCATCTCGCAAGGCCGGATCGAGCAGGATCACTCCGATCCCGAAGCCATGCCCGGTGTTCCTTCCCCCGAGGCGGCCAGCCCCCCCTTCAGCAAAGCTTTATACAACAAAAAGCAGATACCCCAGACCCATGCCAGCCTTGATGAATGGCCTCGGGACAATGCCGACAAGCTGGTGGTTGGCGATGTGATGCCGCTGGCGCAAAGCGCGACATGGCTTTTCCCAGGCGAGCCGCGTGTTGTCCCCGGGTTGCTCGAAGGCGAGCATGCCGTTCCCTTGCGGCTCATGGCGATGGTAGCAATCGCTGCGGGCATCCTGGCTGCCGTGATCCTGACTGTGACGGCTGCGGTCGCTCTGAGCGAGGCAATGGACGGCAAGGCCGCTGTGCCCGTGGACCAATGGAACGGCCCCGCCTGAGCAAAGGGGCTGCGGGAATGCGACAATGAACATGACTGCGCTTACAACCGATACCATCGCTTGCGATGCCCACAATCTTCGCAAGCTCATCCGCGAGGCCGAAGCGGTCGCTGATGAAACCATGATTGCCTTTGCCCGCCTCAAGCAGGCGATGCTTGCCGCGCGTCAGAATCCGGCGATCGCAGTCCACACCGGCCAGCGCGCCCTGATGCGGCTGTCGCAGGCCGAAAACCAGGCGCTCGCGATGTCGACGAGCCTGCTGCGGGTCCATGATGAACTCAGCAAGCTTGCTGTGACCCATGCCGGCCCTGATCAGCCGGTGCCCACGGTGATCCCTGCCAGCGCGATGATTGATCCCCCCGCGCCTCTTGCCCCCAGCCTTCCCGACGTCGTGAGCGAGGTTGCCGCCTGATCGCCTTGTGATGATCCTCGATTTTCTCAACGCCTACCGCGCTGACCTGCAATACATCGTCGGCATCCTTCTGGGGCTGGCGATGTGGCGCTGGGGCGGCGGCCCTGAGCGCGGGATGGCCGTGCTGTTTACAGGAGTGCTCATCATACCTTCAGCCGGGTTCAGGCTGTTTTCTGCTGGCACCATGATCTTCGGCAATTTCCAGGGGCTCTATATTGCCCTTGATGTGGTTGCCTTGGTCGGTTTTGTGCTGATCGGGCTCAATGCCAATCGCAATTATCCCCTGTGGGTGGCTGCCTTCCAGATGGTTGCGGTCGGCTCGCACCTTGTCAGGGCCATGGTCGATGCCGTCTCGCCGCTGGCCTACATGGTGATGGCAGTGGGGCCATCCTATTGCCAGATCGCCTTGCTGATTGCGGGCTTGCTGCGGCATCGCGCCCGCACCAGGCGGTTTGGCCCTTATCGCGACTGGCGCACCGGACACGGCTTCCCGCGGCTGGCGGCTGCGCTTAGCGCAAAGACATAGGGGCGCCCATGTTGGCGCAGCTTCATGCAAATCCGCTGTCCGATATGCCGGGGGTTCTGGGCGAGGCGACCTGCGAGACCCATCGCGAACGGCTCGTGCGGCATCTGCGCCAGGCCCTGATCAGGAGCGGCGAGGCGTGCGAACGGGGCCATGTGCTGTTCACCGATGGCGCGTGGCGCTACCTCGGCGACAGGGCTCTGGGGGCAGGTGGGCAAGCCAGTCTGGTGCTGCGCCCGCGCGAAATCCTCATGGCAGGATTTGCGCTTGGCGCGCGCGGGATGATCCTTGCGCACAACCACCCCTCGGGTGAATGCCGCCCAAGCCAGGCCGATCTTGATGCGACCGAGCGGCTGCGCTGGCTGGGCGGCATGGTGGATCTGGCTTTGCTCGATCACCTCATTGTCACGCATTCGGCGGTCTATTCGATGCGCGCAGGCGGGCTCTTATGACTATGGTAAGGCTCGCTGCGCTGTTTGCCCATGGCGAGACCTCGCTGCCGCGCTTTCGCGAGCTCGGCGATCTCACGCTTGATCTGTTGCACCATGATGGCCGCATCGAGGATCGCTGGCTGGCGCTTGATCCGGCCGAATTCGAACTGCTGTGGCGGCTTGCCAAGGCACCGGGACGCTGCCTGTCCGATCAGGCGCTGGCTGGCTGGGTGCGCGATCAGGGCGATGCTGAACTGGCGCTGATGCGCTTGTCGGAAAAACTGGCGGCGCATCACCTTGGTTATGTGCTGGCGCGCGATAAGGAGGGAGGCCTGTGCCTTGCGCCCCGCACGGGTCTGCCCGCCACCACCTGATTGCATCTGGACTTGCGCGCAGCCTTGCGTCACTCTCCTGCCCGTTCATACCATTACCAGATGCCGAGGATTGCCATGCCGCTTGCTGCCACCATGTCCGCCAATGAACGGGTTGCGATCGACATGGACGAGGACGGCGTCGCCCAGGTTCGCCTGATCCGCGCTGACAAGATGAACGCGCTCGATCCTGAAATGTTCGAACGCATCATCGAGGCGGGCAGCGTGCTCCAACGGATGAAGGGCCTGCGCGCGGTGGTGCTTTCGGGCGAGGGCAAGGCGTTCTGCGCGGGGCTTGATCTGTCCAATTTCACCCGCACTCCGGCACCCGATGAGCCTCCGCTGACGGAACGCACCTATGGCAATGCCAACCGTCCGCAGCAGGTCGCGATGCAGTGGCGCAAGTTGCCCGTGCCAGTGATTGCTGCAATCCACGGGGTGTGCTTTGGCGGCGGCCTGCAGATCGCCAGCGGTGCCGACATCCGCGTGGCCCACCCTGCAACCCGCATGGCGATCATGGAGATGAAGTGGGGGCTGGTGCCCGATATGGGCGGCTATGCCCTGTGGCGCGGCCTTGTTCGCGATGATGTCCTGCGCGATCTGATCTACACCAATCGCGAGTTCAGCGGCGCCGAGGCGCAAGCATTGGGCCTTGCGACCTATGTCGATGATAAGCCGCTGGAACGGGCCACCGCGATTGCCAAGCTCATCGCCAACAAGAATCCCCACGCGATCCGTGCCGCCAAGCGGCTGCAGGCCGGCATGTGGGAGCGAGAGACCGATGCGATCCTGCTGGAGGAAAGCCTCGAACAGCATTCCATCATGCGCAGCCCCAATCAGGTGGAGGCGGTGATGGCCGAAATGGAGAAGCGTCGTCCCCGGTTCGAGGACGTTTAGGCGGCCACCTCCACACGCCACCGCCCCGGCTCACGCGCTCAGCCAAAAATGGCAACGCACTGGATCCCGTCGAGCACCTGCCGTCCTTCGCTGTCCCACATCCGCAGGCGTTCTGAAGAATAGCCATCTGCGGCAAACTGGCTCGCGTTTTCAGCAAGATACCAGCCGCCCTCTGATTGCGATTCGGGGTCGAGCACATTGAACGACCAGTTGATCGAGCTGATCGGACCCATGCGCTGCATGATCCGCATGGCGCCCGGCGGCATGACATCGCCCATCAGCACCAGCTTGGCGACCGGATCAAGGCTGTGATCTTCGGTCAGCCGTGCCCAACGCCGGATGGTCGCGCCATGATCGGCACCCTTGGCCTGTCCATAGCGGATGTCGAAATTGTGGGCGATGAAGGCGGGGGCGCCGGCTTGCATCGCGGGAGGATTGGCATCGGCCGGGCCGGGCCAGTTTGCGGGCGGATCGGCGGGCCGCTGCGCATTCGCTTCGCGGCCCTCGGCAAACAGCCAGAAGGCGGTGAGCGCCACTTTGCCTTCGCACAGGATTTCGCTGCGCACCTGCGTCACATTGCGACCCTGCCGGATAATTTCGGCGGTGAGCTCAATCTCCTCTCCCACCGGTGCGACAAAGCCGATCTGGGCAGAACGCAGCGGCGGCAGGTCGGCAAAGGCGCGCGTCGCCATGGTATAGGCGACGAGCGCCGAGGCCCCGCCATAAAGCGTGCGCCCCTGCATCCAGTCGCGGGCATGGGCAAGGCGGGCCGGTCCCGGTTGGCCGGTGATGGGTTCAAGCAGGCTGGCGATGGTCATGGCCGCCAGCCTTGCCGCGCAATCGCCTTGCGGTCCAGCATGACGTTACGTCAATCGGCCGCCCTGTGCACGGCAATGAAACAGCGATTGCCTTTGCTGCGTGGAATCGCTAGGGCGCGCGCTCTGTCAGGAGTAGTGCCCCGCACTGCCCCCGATGGCTCGGCCCGATGGCGGAGTGGTGACGCAGCGGACTGCAAATCCGTATACGCCGGTTCGATTCCGGCTCGGGCCTCCACCTTTTGCGATTGCGCGCCAAGGCCTTTGCGCCTAGCCGCACAGCACCGGGTGCGCCGCTTTAGCTCAGTTGGTAGAGCACATCATTCGTAATGATGGGGTCACGTGTTCGAGTCACGTAAGCGGCACCACATCCCCTTGACGAGGCCGCTGTCCTCATCCGCGCTGCCGATCCGCTTGATCGCGAGACGATCATCACCCGTCCCGATGGGCGCCAGCTGGCCTGTAACTGGATCGGCGCCGCACGCGGCCGTGAGGTGTTGTACATCCACGGCGATCTGCCGATGTGCTTCGTCGAACCCGTGACCGAGCACGCACTGGAGCGCGCCGGGGTGAAGCTGATCTGCCTTTCCATGCCCGGTCATGGCAGCAGCGATCCGCCGCCCAAGGGGGTCAGGCAGATGGAAGATGGGCTCGCCGCGATCGACTGCATGATCGACCATCTCGGCCATTCGCGTGTGCCGGTGGCGGCATCATTCAGCGGGATGACCTATCCCATGGCTTTGGGCGCAAGGCCCGAACCGCGGGTCTCGGCGATGCCAAATTTCGCAAGGCTGCGCGCAGCCTGAGCCCGCTCATCACCCCCGAGACAGTGCCCGGTGCGGGCGCGCTTATCCCGTTCCAGCGGCCCGATGTCCTTGTGCGCGCCCTGTCCGATCCGGCCTCGGATGATCCCGCGGCGCGCTTTGCCCGCCACGATGATCGGGCCGCTTCGCCCTGATCTGCACCGCTCTAGGGTTCGACCACGGCAAAGCGCGGATCATAGGGCGGGTGGAGCGCAAACCATTGCCCAAAGGCTGCCATATCGCCTTCGATCTTCACGCGTCCTGATCGCACCAGCTGCGGGAAGGTGGCGGCGCCCAGCGTCACATCATCGAGGGCCGCGCGGTCGATGGTGATGGTGGCGGTGGGCGCATCGAAGCGGCTGCCATAGCGCGGGAATTCGACCCCGCCGCCCACTTCGATCGCGACCTGCTCGCGGCGATCGGGCAGGATGAACTGGAACTGCCCGCGCAGATCGCGGCCCTTGTCGGCATCGAAGCGGGTGGCGAGCGCATCGAACAGCGCTTCGGTGGGAATGCCCGCGATATAGGCCCGGCTCTGGGTGCTGGAGGCGGCCATGCTGGTCGCCGTGCCGCGCAAGCTGGCCGCACCTGCGAGGTAATAATTGCGCCATGCGCCCGATTCTGCCTGATAGCCCAGCTGCTCATAGGCCGAAGCCAGCGCCGCGCGCGCTGCGGCATTGGCGGGTTCGGCGAATACCAGATGATTGAGCACTTCGGCCGCCCAGCGATATTCGCCCGCTGCCAGCGCCTCGCGCCCGGCTGCAAGCAAGCGTTTGGGGCCGCCTGCAAGCTTCACATAGCGCTTGGCAGCTTCGGTAGGCGGGAGCGGATTGAAGTTCGCGGGCACCCCGTCCCACCAGCCGAAATAGCGCTGATAGGTCGCCTTCATGTTGTGGTTGAGCGTGCCGTAATAGCCGCGCGTGTCAAAGGCGCGCTGCTGCACCGGTGCATCAGGGACGCCGTCTGCCACCTCGTGCAAGGTCGCCCCGTTATTGGCGCGGTTCAACGTGCGGTCATGGACATAGCGATAGGCATCGCGCTGGCCAGCGAGATAGGCCTGCAGCCGCTCCTTGCCCCACAAGGGCCAGCCATGCGAGGCGAGCGCAAGCTCGGCCACCCCGCCCCATTTTTGCAAGGCCCGGTCGATGACCTTTGACCAGTGCAAAGGATCGCGCACCTGCGCCCCGCGCAGGGTGAGCACATTGTGCAGCACGCGGGTTGCCACTTCGGCGGTGTGGAGCGCCTTGTAATCGGCGATGTAGAACATGAATTCCGAAGGCGCCTCGGTGCCGCCTGCATCCATGAAGTCGAAGGTGATCCCGTCGATCAGCACTGTGCCGCCGGATTGCGGGATGGTCTCGGTCGGCTCCATATAGCCGATGGTGCCCGCAGGCAGGCGGGGGCCAAGCCCGGTATCGACCTGCCCGAGCGGCCCCGGAGCAAGGAAAGTGCCGAACATATAGGTCGCGCGCCTGCCCATCGCGGTGCCCGCCAGCACGTTTTCGGCAACTGCTTCTTCGGAAAAGCCGTGCGGTGCGATGATGCGGATGCCGTCTTTCAGCGCCTCTTCACGCGTGATGATCCCGCCCACGCCGCCGAAATGATCGGAATGGCTGTGGGTGAAGATCACCGCACGGATCGGCAGCTGGGGCAGATGCGCCATGGCAAGCTTCCACGAAGCGGCGGCGGTTTCCTCGGCGGTGAGCGGATCGATGATGATATAGCCCGATTGCCCGCGCACGATCGTCATCACCGAAAGATCATAGCCGCGCACCTGCCAGATCGCGCCCGGCACCACTTCGAACAGGCCGTGGATGCGATTGAGCCGCGCCTGCCGCCACAACGAGGGATTGACGCTGGCGGGTGCTTCGGCGGCATCGAGGAAGGCATAGGGCCGCCAGTCCCACACCACTGCACCATCGGGCCGGGTGATGAGGCCATCGGGAATCTCGGCGATCTTGCCGCGGCGCGCTTCGGCCTCGTCTTGGCCGTCTGCCAGCTTGAGCCGGTCAGCAAATGCCCGGTTGGCAGCGGCGGTAAAGGGGCTTGGCTGATCCTGCGCTGCAAGTGACAGGTGGGCCGATAGCGCCAGCATCCCGGCAGCGACACAGGCCCGCAACGCGGCCGCGCGATAGATCATCTCTCCCTCTCCCCTATGTTACAGGGAGAGAGGCTGCCCTGCTCCTCGCGGCTTGGCAAGAGGCGCGATAAGGCCCGGCGTCAGAACCTGCCGCTCAGGCCCACAGCTTGGCGGCGAGCTCGGGCAGGGCCGCGGTGTAACGCGCCACGTCTTCCAGCTTGCCCGTGCTGACCCGCGAATAGCCCGTCAGGTCGCCATAGGCGCCGCGGATCGCAATACCCTTGCTCGCCATGGCATCGCGCAGCGCATTGGCATCGGGCACCTTCACGAAGACGAAGTTGGTTTGCGAGGGCAGGGCGGTGAGCCCGGCCTTCTTGACCGCATCCATGATCATTTCGCGCCCTTCCAGCACCATCGCACGCGATTGCGCAAGGAAGGCGGTGTCGTTGAAGCTGGCAATGGCGGCGGCAAGCCCTGCGACATTGCCGCCAAAGCTCATCTGGTGAGCGCGGATGCGCTTGGCATTGGCTTCAGAGGTGATCGCATAGCCGACGCGCAGGCCCGCCATTCCGTAGATCTTGGAGAAAGTGCGGCACACGATCACATCAGCGCCGCTACGCACCAGATCGATCATCGAATTGTCATCGGGCCGGTCGGTGAGTTCGTTATAGGCCTCATCGATCAGGACCGTCGCCCTTGGGCTGACGGCTGTCGCGAACGCCTTCAGCTCGGATGCCGGGATCAACATTCCGGTGGGGTTGTTGGGGTTGCAGATCTGCACCAGCGAAATCTCGTCGGTGACCTTGGCCTGCATCGCCTTCAAGTCGACATTCATGTCGGCGGTAAGCGGTACGCGGACAGACTTGACGCCCTGGCGTTCGCCGTAAAGCACCGTGGTGTCCCAGAACAGCGAAGGGCAAAGGATCGCGCCTTCGCGGCCCCATGCCAGCGCGATGGCGTTGAGCACTTCGGTCGAACCTTCGCCGATCACCACCTGCTTGGGGCTGACGGAGTGGCGTTCGGCAATCATGGCGGTGAGCTTTTCATTGCCGCGATCGGTGTAATAGCAGCCCATCCTGGCGCTTTCGGCAATCGCCTTGAGAGCGGACGGGGCGGGGCCATAGGGGTTTTCATTGCGGCTGAGCAGCGCCTGCCCGAGCTTGGGGCCGAAATCAGGTTCAACCTGAGGTGCCGCCGCTGCCAGCGACAGCCCCGGCAGGGGCGCTGCACTCAGACCAGCGGCAAGACCGGCATGGCTCAGAAAAGCGCGGCGGTGGGTCAGCATGAAAGGGCTCCTTTAATCCTGTGGTTCGGTCGCAAATTCAGGCAGGCGCGGCAAGTGCCGGGTCAGGTTCATCGCCGCTGGCATCGCGTGGTGTGTCAGCGCCGCGCGGCTGCGACAAGGCGGTGCGAAAAGTGCGCTTGAGCAACCACGGCTCGAGCACGCGGCCAACCAGAAAGATCGCCACGAACAGCCCCGCCAGCACATAGGCAGGCGTGGTGCGGAACTTGTCCTTGGGCTCTTTCTTCTTGCTCTTGGCATCGGCCTCGGGATCCTTGGGCGCAGGCGCGCCCAGCATCACGTCGATCGGATGGAGTTTGGGCACAGGCTTGTCTTCGGCCTTGTCCTTCTTGTCCTTCCCGGCTTCGGAAGCCTCGGCCTTGGCGCGCTCGTAATCATTGGCTGCTTCCATCACCTGTGCACAGAACAGGAAAAAGAGCGGTGCCAGGAAGCACATCAACAGCGCCGTGCTGGCTGCCTGCCACGTGAGCCGGGTGGCGCCCCCGCCCTGTTCGACCCGGATCGTGCCAGAGGTGAACGTGGCCAGCTTGTCCTGCGGGTGCGGATTGGTCTTGAGATAGTCCAGCCTGTTGCCTGCGATCTCATAGCGGGTGCCATCAGACTGGAAGAGCGGGTCGAGCCGCTCAAAGGCTTCTTGTGCCGTTAGCGGCTGATCGAGGATCAGGCTGTCCTCGATCCGCCAGATTTTCTCGATATACGGGATGCGCAGCCGGGTCATTCCGCGGGCTCAAGCTGCGGGACCGGGGCCGCACCGGCAAGGCGGCTGCGCGCCTCACGCTTTGCTTTCCAGTCTTTCCAGGCCTGCGAGAAGGGGAAGATCATCGTCTCCGAGATATCCATGCGGCGGCCACCTTCCATGCCAAGCAGTTCGGCCTCGCCATCCACACACGTCCCGAACATGCGGTCCCAGATGATCCAGGTGCCCGAATAATTGCTGCGGGTCGCCTCATAATCCTGCGAGTGGTGAACCGAGTGATGTTCCGTGGTGTTGAAGATATAGCGCCACCAGCGCGGCGTGTTGAAGCGCACGTTGATATGCTGATAGGTGCCCACGGCCATCCCGAAAGCGCCCGCGATCAGGAAGGCGCGGGGCAGGAAGTCGAAGAAGCCGCCAATACCCAGCCCGATCAGGAACAGCTCGATCGGGTTGCCGACCGCACCCTTGTTGATGTTGAGCTGGGTGATGTAGTGGTGCGGCGCGTGGGTCAGCCACAGGGGATACCAGTTGTGCATGCCCCGGTGCATCCAATACTGGCCGAAGTCGAAGATCATCGAGATCAGGATCGCCTGCACCAGCAGCGGCAGCCCGGTAAACCAGTTGAACTTTTCCCAGTCCATCGCGCCCTGAATGGCCTCGATCATGACATCATCGCCGAAATAGCCGCTGGCCATTCGCAGCACAGTATAGCCGAGGCCGACATAGAACACGTCAGTGGCGAATTCTTTCCAGGTAAGCTGCCAGCTGCGATAGCGCGGATTGACCCATTCAAGTGCCAGGAGCAGCGCCTTGAAGCCAATGCCGATCCAGATGCCGGTTGATGCAACCGCCCATTCGTTGGGGGCATAATACCAGAAAGCAATCAGCGCGAAGAGGACGACCGGCTGGAAATGGGTAAAGAATGCCTGCTTGAACGGCCCGCCTTCGACGCGGCCAATATTGTCCCAGCCGACGACGACGGGAGCGTCTGCCCCGATAATCCGCTTGCCAACCTGCACTCCGGCCATGTGTCGCTCCGATCGCGCTGCTGCAAAAGACCAGCCAGGCTGCCGCATACCCTGCCGCAAAGCGGATATCGGCAGACTGGCCAGTCCCAACCCTCACGACTGCTCTGCCCCATCTGTGCCGCGCCAAAGTAGTGGCCAAATGACGTAGCGCCCAAAGATTTGCGCGCGGGGCTGCGTTGCTATTCTTCCATCATCCGCACTGCGAGCGCGGTCGCCCCCGCGCGCGTCTCGACACCCATCTTCTTGAAGATCTGTTCAAGGTGCTTGTTCACGGTGCGCGGGCTGATGCCGAGGATCTCGCTGATCGTCCGGTTGGTCTTGCCATAGCTGACCCACAGCAGCACTTCGGCCTCGCGGTGGGTGAGGCCGCTGCGCGCCTCGATGAGGCGGACTTTGGAGGCCTCGCCGATTTCGGTAATCTTGACCAGCATCTCGGTGGGCTGATCGCTCTCGCTGAGCGCGATTTCGACACTGACCCCGGCAATCTCCAGCTTGATGGCGCTGCGCCCGTCGGTATCGCGCAGCAATTGCAGGACTGATGGCTCGATCGCGGCGGGCAGGCGTTCGCCGTTCTCGTCCCATGCCGGGTCGATCTGCCGGAACAGCGCTTCTGCCTGCGGCGTGCACCAGGCCAGCGATCCGTCCTTGGTCAGGGCGACCAGCGAACGGCCCGCCTTGCCCAGTGCAAGCCGCGAACGATAGGAACGCCGCGCATTGGCCAGATGCACCCTGATGCGGGCGATCAACTCGTCGATCACGATGGGCTTGCGGACATAATCGACCCCGCCGGTATCGAGCGCTGCAACAACATGCTCCGGCTCGGTGATTCCGGTCATGAAGATGATCGGGATATGGGCATGGGCGGGATCGCGCTTGATCCGCCGGGTGGTCTCCAGCCCGCTCAGCCCCGGCATCATCCCGTCCATCAGGATCAGATCAGGTGTGGTGTGACCGAGCAGTTCCAGCGCTGCCTCGCCGCTGCGGGCGATCAGCACGGTCATGGCGTGATCTTCCAGCGCATCGACGATGAAGCGCAGCGATTCCGGATTGTCATCGATCACCAGAATGGTGTCGCGGGTGGCGGTGGAAGCGGGACGGTTGCTGCCGGTCATTGCTCAAGAGCCTTCTGCGCGCAGGTTGCGAGCGCGGCGAGATCGAAGCTGTCGAGATGGCCGCGCAACTGGGTAACAAGGGGTTCGGTATCCGGGCTAAGCCCGGCGAGGCTCGCAATCTCGCCCTCGATGGCGCGGACATGGCCGACCCGCACCAATTCTGTGATGGCGCAAAGATGCGGCGCGGCGGCGCCCATGATGCTGGCTGGCAGCGCCCCCGCGCCCGCCGCGCCTCGGGGATGGGCCTGAGGCGGCCATTCGAGCGCCAATTGCTGCGCCAGTACATCCAGCAGGCGATCAACCGCGAATGGCTTGGTCAGGAACAGATCATTGGCCGGGCCATCGGCGGGCATTGTATCGGGCTGCGGCACTTCGCCCGAGAGCATCACGATCCTGAGCCCCGGGCCGTGGCGCTGCCGCAGCGCTTCGGCAATGCGCCAGCCATTTTCGCGGCCCAGCATCACGTCAAGCAGCACCAGATCGGGCTGCGCCTCGCCGGCCAGTGCAAGTCCCTCTTTGCCGGTGGCAGCAGTCAGCACGCGCAGGCCGTGGGGTTCGAGCAGGCCGCGCAGCATTTCGCGGTGGGCGGCATCATCATCTATCACGAGGATCGTGCGGCGGTGGCCGAGATAATTCGCCAGAAGGCGCGTGGCGGGCGTCTGGGTGGGTGGGGCAAGCGGTTTCGACAGCATCAGCCGCACCGAAAAGCGGGTGCCCTTGCCGGGCGTGCTTTCCACCTGAATATCACCGCCCATGATCTGCACCAGCGCCTGGGTGATTGCCAGCCCCAGCCCTACG
Organism: Erythrobacter sp.; assembly: GCA_046296155.1. Lineage (GTDB taxonomy): Bacteria > Pseudomonadota > Alphaproteobacteria > Sphingomonadales > Sphingomonadaceae > Erythrobacter. The sequence continues at coordinate 124,591 of JBKBLW010000005.1, forward strand.
CCGGAGCGTTCCAGTGCCGCGCCCGCGCCGCGTTCGAAGGGTGCAAACACCCGCTCCAGATCATCGCTCGCAATCCCGATCCCGGTGTCAATCACATCGAACCGGGCGATTTCGTTGCGATAATGCACCTGCAAGGTGACGCTGCCTTCATCGGTGAACTTTATGGCATTGGTGATCAGGTTGATCAGGATCTGGCGCAGCCGCTTGGGATCGGTGCGGACGAATTCGGGCAGGCCAGCAGGGCAATCGAGTACCAGTTTGAGCCCCTTGGTGCTGGCTTGCAGATCGAGCATTTCGATGATCTGTTCGAGAAAAGCGCGGAACCGGATGGCCTCGCGCGCGAGCTTGAGCGAGCCGCTTTCGACCTGCGCGATATCGAGCAGGCCTTCGATCAGGTTTGAAAGATGTTCGGCGGAACGCCGGATGACCTTGGCGGCCTTGCGGCTGTCGGCGACCTGCTCGCCGCCCGCGCCGCGTTCAAGCAGCTGGGCATAGCCATAGATCGCATTGAGCGGTGAGCGGATTTCGTGGCTGATGCTGGAAAGAAAGCGGGTCTTGGCCTCGTTTGCTGCTTCGGCGGCAGCGCGGGCGCGGGTGAGTTCGGCAATCTCGCGGCGCTGATCCGCAATCACGTCTTTGAGCAAGGCTTGCGCGCGCGCGGCCTCGGCGGCTGATACCAGCCCCAAGCGCCCCAGCAATGCCTGCCCGATGCCCCGCTTCACGCCCTGCTCCTTGCCTCCGGTCAGCGCCCGGCGATGTAGGCGCGCCAGCCGCCGAGGTGAGTGATGTCTTCGGCGCCGGTCAGCGCACGCGGCTCGGCGACAAAGCCCTTGACGCTGGTGCCGTCAGCCAGCGTCACCGTGCCAATCGCGAGCGGCGCGGGCACTTCGGCAACAAAACTGCCAAACTCCGCCATGCCCAGTTCGTAAACCTCGACCTTGATGGCCGCGCCGTCTGCCGCGTGCACCAGCGCGGGCTTGGGCGGCACGCTGTCGGCCATGGCGTAAAGCCGATAGGTGGGGGCGGTTTCAAAGGCGCCGACGAATTTGGCATTGCGGCTGGTGAGCTGCCAGTGCAGCGGCATGCCTTCGAGATGCGCGCCGACAACAGCCAGTTTCACAGTCTCCATACGATCTCCCAGATCCAGCGGGGGAAGCGGCGGAGGGGGTGCCGCTTCAAGAAAGTCTTGCGCCATATCCATCAGGCCAGCATCGCTCATGGCTGGGCCGATCAGCGTGATGCCAAAGCCGGTGCCATTATCGCGCACGCCGGCGGGCACGGCGATGGCGGCCATGTCGAGCAAGTTCACGAAATTGGTGTAGCGCCCGAGATTGGAATTGAGCGCGATGGGTTCAGCCAGCAATTCCGCCACCCGGTAGGTGGTGCCGGTGGTGGGGAAGGCGAGCGCGTCGATATCCTGCCACATCGTGTCGGCATGGCGTTGCAGCGCGGCGAGGCGATAGATGCCGTTCCACAGATCGACCGCGCGCATGTGAAGGCCGGGTTCGATAATGCTGCGGACAGTGGGATCAATGGCCTCCGGATTGCTGGTGAGCAGGCTCTCCGCCGCAGCGGTGCGTTCGGCCACCCATGGCCCGCCATAGAGCAACTGCGCCGCCTCAAGCAGGAACGTGATGTCAATCTCGACCAACTCGGCGCTCTGGCCGAGGGTGGCGAGCGCGCGGTCGTAGAAAAACTCTGCTTCGGCATCGCCAAAGAATATGCGCTGGTGGGGCAGAGGCACGCCAAGGCGGCGGGGCGTCAGCGGCGTGTCGGCCAGTGGGCGCGAAAAAGGATCAGCGGCATCAAATCCCGCCACCACGCGATCGACCAGCCGCGCATCGGCCACCTTGTCGGTGAACACCGTGATGCAATCGATCGAGCGGCACGCCGGCACCAGCCCGCGCGTGCTCCAGCGTCCCCTCGAGGGCTTCAACCCGATCAGATGCTGGAAGGCGGCCGGCACGCGCCCCGATCCCGCCGTATCCGTGCCCAGTGCAAAGGCGACAAGGCCAGCGGCCACCGCGACCGCCGAGCCGCTGCTTGACCCGCCGCTGACATAGGCAGCGTTATAGGCGTTGCGCGGAATGCCATAGGGGCTGCGCGTGCCGACAAGGCCGGTGGCGAACTGATCGAGATTGGTCTTGCCCACGCAAATCGCGCCCGCTGCGCGCAAACGCGCGATCACGCCCGCATCACCTTCAGGCTGGTAGGCAAAGGCCGGGCAGGCCGCCGTGGTGGCAAGCCCTGCCACGTCGATATTATCCTTGGCCGCATAGGGAACCCCCGCCAGCGGCAGATGCTCGCCCGCGGCCACGCGGGCGTCGATGGCGCGCGCTTCGTCCAGCAGCGCTTCAGGCGCGGGGCGGCTGATCCAGACCTGCGGCTGCACCGCGTCATAGGCGGCGATGCGCGCGAGCGTTTCGGCCATCACGGCTTCCGCGCTCATCGCCCCGCACGTAACGGCAGCGGCAAGGGCAGCAGCGCTGAGGCGTTCAAAGCGCATGGTCAGTGCCTCCTCAGGGCGAGCATGGGCGTGCCGGGTTGCAGGGAATGGCGTTCGGCAATGTAGAGCGCAGCGATGGTGCCATCGGCCGGGCTTTCAAACGGGCACTCCATCTTCATCGCCTCGATCACGGCGATCACATCGCCAGCTGCCACCGTGTCGCCCGGTTCGACCATCAGCTTCCACACGCTCCCGCCGAAGGGCGCTTCGATCAGGTCAGCGCCATCGGGAAGCTCGATCGCTGTGACTTTGCCGTTGCCCGCATCTTCTTCCAGCAGGGTGCTCACGCGGTCGAACTCGCCGCTTTGCTCCCATGCGGCGCGTTCCGCATTGAAAGCGGCTTCGCGCCTCGCGGCAAAGGCGGCAATGCTGGCGGCATTGTCGGCAAGGAAAGCGCGGTAGTCGGCGAGGCGAAACTCGCTCTCCTCGATACGCACTTCCTTGCGCCCGGTGGGAAAATCGCGCCGCCATTGGCTGAGTTCTTCGGCCGAGACGGGGTAGAAGCGGATCTGGTCAAAGAACCTGAGCAGCCACGGCTTGTTATCGGTGAAGCTGCCCGTCTGGCGATAGGTGTTCCACACTTGCACGGTGCGGCCGAACAATTGGTAGCCGCCGGGGCCTTCCATGCCATAGATGCACATATAGGCCCCGCCGATGCCCACCACATTGGGCGGGGTCCAGGTGCGCGCGGGGTTGTATTTGGTGGTCACCAGCCGGTGGCGCGGATCGACCGGGGTGGCGACCGGGGCGCCGAGATAAACATCGCCCAGCCCCAGCACGAGGTAGCTGGCAGCAAAGATCACATCTTCCACCGCTTGTGGGTCGGCAAGACCATTGATGCGGCGGATGAATTCGATGTTGTCCGGGCACCACGGCGCATCATCGCGCACGGCGGCCATGTATTTTTCGATCGTCTCGGTCGTCGCCGGATCCCGCCACGACAGCGGCAGGTGCACGATGCGCGACGGGATCGTGAAATCCGCCAGATCGCCCATCTGGTCTTCGGCGGCCATCAGCGCGGCGAGCGCCGCTTTCTGCGACAGCACCGCCGGATCAAAATGCAATTGCAGCGAGCGGATGCCGGGGGTGATGTCGACGACGCCCGGCAGCGCCATATCCTCGAGCGCGCGCATCAGCGCGTGGACGCGGATGCGCAGCTCGATATCGAGCACGATCGGGCCGTATTCGACAAGGATGTTGCGGTCACCCTGCTGGCGATAGGTAGTGCGCGGGCGTGCGCCATTCTCCGGCATTTCGGCAAGGATCGGCGAAAGCGTCGCAATGTCTTGCGGGGTTTCGATGTCGTCTATGCAGACAGGCACGAACCGCACCCGGTCTTGCGGGGAAAGCTGCCCGATCTTCCAGCGGTCCGCCGAAATTACCGTGAAGGGGCAGACAAAGCCGCCCAATGAAGGCCCGTCCGGCCCGAGGATAATCGGCATATCGCCGGTGAAATCCACCGCACCGATGGCATAGGCATTATCGTGGATATTGGAAGGGTGCAGCCCCGCCTCACCCCCATCGCGCCGCGCCCATTCGGGCTTGGGGCCCACCAGACGCACCCCGGTGCGGTTGGAATTGTAATGCACCTGCCATTCCGCTGCGAGGAATTGCGCGATATCGGCAGGGGTGAAGAAATCGGGCGCGCCGTGCGGGCCATAGAGCACGCGCAGCTCCCAGGTCTCGCCGAGGCGGGGCAGGGTGAGGGCAGGAGGCGCATCCTCGCACGCGCCGTCGCCCAGGTGGAGCACATCGCCTGCCACCAGCGCGCGCCCATGCGCACCGCCGAACTGGCCGAGCGTGAAGGTCGCGGTGCTGCCGAGATAGGGCGCGACATCCAGCCCGCCTGCAAAGAGGATATAGCCGCGCAGCCCTCCGCCGCTTGCGCGCCCCATGGTGAGGCTTTGCCCGGCGGCGATATCAATCGGCTGGCCCACTGGCACGGGCTTGCCATCCAGCTTTGCCCCGAAATCCGCGCCGGTGAGGCAAATGCGCGCGGGCGCATCGAAAGTGAGGCTGGGCCCGCTCGCGGTGACTTCAAGGCCCGGCGTGCCTTCCGGATTGCCCAGCATCAGGTTGCCGAGGCGGAATGAGCGATCATCAAACGGCCCCGACGGCGGCACGCCGACATTCCACAGCCCCAAGCGCCCCGGCCAATCCTGCACCGTGGTGGACGCCCCGCCGCTGGTCACCCGCACCGAGCGGGGCGCGTATTCCACCCCTTCGAGCAGGCGCGTCGAGACCTCGCCGCTGAGGAATCCCGGTGCGCGCAGCACATCGCGCAGCCAGCGCAAGTTGCTTTCGATCCCGTCCACCCGGCTGGCATCAAGCGCAGCCTGCATCATCGCAATCGCGCTGTCGCGGGTCGCGCCGTGGGTGATGAGCTTGGCGAGCATGGGGTCATACCAGGCGCTCACCTGGCTGCCTGCCATCACCCATGTCTCTGTTCGGATATCCGTGGGGAAAGTGACATTGGTGAGCGTGCCCGATGTGGGCCGATAGCCTTCCGCCGGATCTTCGGCATAAAGCCGCACCTGCACCGCGTGGCCCTTGGGCGTCGGCGCAGGCGCATCGAGCATTGCAAAATCGCCGGCCGCTGCGCGCACCATCCATTCGACCAGATCAATCCCCATCACCTCTTCGGTGACGCCGTGTTCGACCTGAAGCCGGGTGTTCATTTCGAGGAAGTAAAACTCCTCGCTTGCCGCATCGAACAGGAATTCGACTGTGCCTGCCGAGAGATAATTCGCCGCCTCGCCAAGACGCACGGCTGCCGCGATCAGCTCGGCGCGCTTGGCCTCGGATAGACACGGCGCGGGGGCTTCCTCAACGACTTTCTGGTTGCGCCGCTGCAGCGAACAATCGCGTTCGCCCAGCGCCATCACGCGGCCCTTGCCATCGCCAAAAATCTGCACTTCGATATGGCGTGCACGGGCGATGTAGCGTTCAAGGAAGACGCCGGCATCGCCGAAACTCGCCTGCCCCTGCCTGACCACGGTGGCAAAGCCCGCGCGCACGGCGGCCTCGTCCTCGCAGATCCGCATCCCGATCCCGCCGCCGCCTGCGGTCGCCTTGAGCATGACCGGATAGCCAATGCGGGTGGCTGCGGCGACGGCTTCGGCCTCGTCGGTCAGCAGATCAGTGCCGGGAGCAAGCGGCAGATCGTGGGCGAGTGCCAGCTCGCGCGCGGAATGCTTGAGGCCAAAGGCGCGGATATTGGCAGGCGTCGGGCCGATAAAGGCGATGCCCGCTGCCGCGCAGCTTTCGGCAAATTCGGCGTTCTCGGCCAGGAACCCATAGCCTGGATGGATCGCGCCTGCGCCGCTCGCCTTGGCCGCCGCGAGGATGGCGGCCATGTTGAGATAGCTTTGGCTCGCGGGCGCAGGCCCGATGCACACCGCCTCATCAGCGGCGGCGACATGGAGCGAACCTGCGTCAGCCTCGGAATAGACCGCAACCGAGCGCAGCCCCATGCGCCGCAAGGTGCGGATGATCCGCGTCGCAATCGCGCCCCGGTTGGCGACAAGGACGGTATCGAAACTCATGTCGCCACGATCATCCGCACCGGCGTGGGGTTGAACCCGTTGCAGGGATTGTTGATCTGCGGGCAGTTCGAGACCACCACGATCACGTCCATTTCGGCGCGCAGATCAACGGTCAGCCCCGGCGCCGAAATGCCATCGACAATGCCCAATGTGCCGTCTTCCTCAACCGGCACATTCATGAAGAAATTGATATTGCTGACAATATCGCGCTTGCCGCGCCCCTGGCGCAAGTTTGCCTCAAGGAAATTGTCGACACAGGCATGCTGATGCTTGGTGTGGTGGCCATAGCGCAAAGTGTTGCTCTCGCAGGAGCACGCCCCGCCGATGGTATCGTGATAATCGACCGCGCTCTGCGTGATCGTCATCATTGGATTGCCTTCGTTCGAGAGCAGCACTGTGCCTTCGCGCAGGAACAGGTTGCCCTGCGCTGAAACAGTATCCTGCGCGGAATAGCGCTCGGCATCATCGGCAGCCGAATAGATCAGGAAATCGACTGCCTGATTGCCTTCCAAATCGACGATCCGCAGCGTCTCGCCTTTCGCCACCGGGCACAGCCAGGGCGCGCGGGCAGGGACGATTTCATCGCGGATGATGCTGCCGGAAAGGCCGGAGAGGGCCGGGTCTGCGGTCATGATCTGCCTTTGCTGAGAGGTGGCTAGCGGCGGTGGTAATCCTCGGTGTTGAGAAAGGCGCGCACCGCCTCGGGCGCAGCGTTGCGAACGGGATCGTCTTCGGGTGTCACGGCGCCGCGCCAGGCGGTGAGCCGCAGCGCGGTGTTGTGCCAGCCGTCACGCGGATCGAGCACGTGAGGGCAGTTGGCGATGACCACGATCACTTCCATTTCCGCGCGCAAGATCACCGAGCGGCCCGGCGCAAAAGGGCCGACCTGTGGCGTGATCGCCCCGTCCGGTGCGATCCGCGCGCCCTTGAACAGGTTGATGCACGGATGCACATCGCGGCGCGTCAACCCGTGCTTGGCAGCGCCGAGGATCAGCCGGTCACGCCCGTTGGGATAGGCGCCCGAATTGCGCCCTTCGCCATATTTGCGCGCGTTGCTGGCCGCGTTCGAGGTGCCGCAAAAGGCATCATGCGTGCCGGCGTCATCTTCAAGGATGCTCATCAGCACCCGGCCCATGTCAGAGAGCAGCAGCTTGCCTGCGCCGAGATAGCCGTTCCACTGGACTTTCACCGTGTCGGCCACATTGAGCCGCTCGGTCGGCATTTCGGCGTTGAAGATGTTGAGCGACGCGCAGGCATCGCCCGCCTTGTCGATCAGGCGCAGCCGCGTGCCGCGCGCGAGGCGACGCGAGGTGTAGCCGCCGGGCGCGATGGTTTCTTCCCAGACGCAATCTTCTGCTGCCACGCCATGGGGCAGATCATCGGCCACGGGCGGCAGGATCGGCATGGTCTCGACGCGGGTGCCGCCTTGGGCGCGGGCGTGTTCGCGGGCGGCTTTCGGGTCGGCCGTCTGGCTCATTTGGCGGCCTCCTGTTCGTAAAGCGGCGGCAGCAGCGCGGTAGTGGTGACAAGCTGCAACTGCTGCACGCCGCGGATCGCCCGCAGCGCATCGCATAATTGCTTGAGCCGCACCGCCGGGCCCTGCACCAGCAGCACTTCGAGGGACTGGTCCTGTTCGAGAAAGACGTGCTGCGAGGAGATCACCTCCTTGAGATAATCCGATTGTGTTTCGGCCAGCTGCTGGCGCACGCGTCCGCCGCTTCCAGCGTAAACGATGGTGATTGTCCCCGCGAGCATGGCTTCGGGACGGGTCAGCGCCTCATGCTCGGCGAGCGCATGCCTGATCAGCTCGGCGATCAGCTGCGAGCGCGAGGGCAGGGCGCGTTCTTCCACCATCATGTCGAGCTGTCGGAACAGCTCGGCGGGCAGGCTCATGCTGAGCCGGGCCAGCCTTGCCGCTTCGTGACGGGGGGTATCGGGCGCGTTCATGGGTTGACCATTTCAGGTATTACCTTTTATGTCAATCGTAATACTCGTCGCAGGCTGAGGCTCCGGAAGGGCTTGTTCGGAAGAAGCTTGATCAAGCTTGCGGGTGAGCGCGAGGTCGTAGATCACGCCCGCACCAAAGCGGTGGGGCGCGTGGGGATCGTGGCGCCGCTTGTCGAGCGTGAGCACGCGCGTGCCGAGGCTGAAGGCTTCCTTGATGTCGTGGGTGACCATGATGATGGTGAGCCCGAACTCGCGCCACAGATTGGTGGTCAGTCCATGCGTGTCAGCGCGGATGCCGGGATCGAGTGCACCGAAGGGCTCATCCAGCAAGAGGAGGCGCGGCTGCTTGATCAGCGCCTGCGCGATTGCCAGGCGCTGCTGCATCCCGCCCGACATCTGTGTGGGGTAGAGATCAAGGCTGTCGGCAAGGCCCACTGCCGCCAGCATTGCTTCGGCCTTCTCGCGCGCGGCGCGGCGCTGGCTGCCGAACAGGCGGGCGGTGAGGGGCGCGGCCGCGCATTCGAGGCCGAACATGGTATTCGCCAGCACCGTCATATGCGGGAACACCGAATAGCGCTGGAACACCACGCCGCGATCAGGCCCGCATTCAGCGGCAAGCGGTGCGCCGTCGAGCAGGATTTCGCCGCGGCTGGGCGCTTCCTGGCCGAGAATGAGGCGCAAGAGGCTGCTCTTGCCCGCGCCCGATGGGCCGATGATCGAGACAAAGCTGCCTTCGGCAATGTCGAGGTTGATGCGTTCGAGCACCACCTTCTCGCCATATTCAACCCAGACGTTTTTCAGGCTCAGCATCGCCATGCTCAGCGCGCTCCCATGTGGGCCCAGCCGAACAGGCGCCGCGAGGCGCGGGAAAGCGCAAGGTCCATCCCCATCGCCAGCAGCGCGATGACGGCCACGTAAGGCAGGATCACGTCCATCGCGAGATAGCGGCGCACGAGGAAGATGCGGTAGCCAAGGCCGACATCGGCCGCGATGGCTTCGGCGGCGATCAGGAACACCCATGCCGGGCCAAGCGAGAGCCGCAGCGCTTCGATCAGGCGCGGCAGGGCTTGCGGCAGCGCGATCCGCAGGACGATCTGCCACGAACTTGCCCCCAGCGTCAGCGCCTTGGCGATCTGTTCGCGCGGCAGGGCGGCGATATGGCCTGCCACATCGCGGATCATATAGGGCGCAATGCCAATCACGATCAGCGCGACCTTTGCCGTCTCGCCAAGGCCGAATACGATGAACAGGATCGGCAGCAGCGCGATCGGCGGGATCACTGCAATCGCTGTCACCAACGGACCGAAGGTTGCGCGCACGGGCGGAAGCGCGCCCAGCACCAGCCCCACCAGCAGACTGGAAAGCGTCGCGATGCCAAGCCCAAGGCCGAGCCGCTGGAGGCTCGCCAGCAAGTCTGCCCAGAACAGCAATTGCCCGGACAGCGGATCGGCCTCGAACAGCAGGGCGGCCATCGCCTCGGCCATCGCGCCGGGGAGCGGCAGGATCTTGTCAGCCGGATTGGCCGCGTGGCGGGCGGCGGCGGCGACAAGATAGGCCAGCGCCAACCCGGCAAGCGGCAGGCCGCCCAGCAGCAGCGTGGCGCCCCGGCTGACCTTGAGATTGACCCAGCGCATCGCCCTGTTGCCCCGCTTCAGTCTCCGCCTACAATGCCCCGTCGGCGGCGAGTTGCATGAAGGTGGGATCAAACCGCAGCGTCACCCGCTCCTTGTCGCCCAGCACCTTGCCGCCAGGAAAGCTCATCCCCACCGCATCCGCCGAGCGCGCGCCTTGCCCGAACAGCCCCTGCGCGAAGGAGAAATCGCGCACCCGCGTCATGGTGGTGACAAGGTCGGGCGAAGCCATTGCGCTCACGGCCGCCGTGGGATCGGTATAGAGGAAGGTCGAGGCAAGCTGGCCCTCGAACTGCTCGGGCGTGGCTCCTGCGAGCTTTGCCATTGCCGCGCGCGCGGCTTTGCCTTGCGGGTCATCGCGCATGATCAGCGCCATCGTTTCATACCAGATCCCGGCAAGCGCTTTGCCGAGGTTGGGATTGGCCTTGAGCACCTTGGTATCGACCACCAGCAGATCGAGGATCTCGCCCGGAATATCGGCCGAGGTAAACACCGCCCTGGTGCCCGCCACGCCCTTCATGGTGGTGACTTGCGGGTTCCAGGCCACCGCCGCCGTAATGCTCGGCGTGGCAAAAGCGCTCGCGATGTCGGCATCCGAGGTGTTGACTGTCTTGACGTCGGACAACGTCAGACCATTCTTTTCCAGCGCGCGGGCGAGCAAGTAATGGGATACGGAAAGCTCGACGAGATAGACTTCGCGGCCCTTGATCGCCGCAAGGCTGTCCGCGCCTTTCAGCAGCACTGCATCATTGCCGTTCGAGTAGTCCCCAAGGATGATCGCCGAGGTATCCTTGCCGCCCGCTGCCGGGATGGTGAGCGCGTCCATATTGGTCACGGTGACCCCATCGAGCTTGCCGGCGGTGTATTGATTGACCGATTCGACGTAATCGTTGACCTGCACGAACTTGATTTCGATGCCGTACTTGTCGGCCCACTTCTTCACGATGCCGGCCTGCTCGGCATAGGGCCAGGGCATCCAGCCGGCATAGATCGACCAGCCGATCTTGAATGCGGTGCGGGGGGCGGCGGCCTCCTCCTCGCCGCCGGAGCAGGCCGCCAGCAGCAGGCCCAGACAAAGGGCCAGAGCGCAGGCCAAAGTGCGGGCGGCATTGAGCATGATTCGTCCCCTTTCGCAGCTGCAGCATCCGCGCAATTTTGCCGTTTGTCCATGGGAAATTATTACGATTGAGAACTTTCGTAATATAGCTATCGTACCTGCCATGATCGGGTGACGTGCGCGCGCCGCGCGGACTTGGTCGTAAGGTCACTTGGGAAAGGACGGATATGACACGCCGCATCGCTTTTCTTCGCACCGCGGGGACAGCCCTCGCGCTCGTCTGGATGAACGGCTGCGCTGCGGCCGATCCTGCCCCCGGTGATCCCGCCAAGGCGAGCGCCATGATGCGCGAGCAGCAAATTCCTGCCCCCGGCTTTGCCGATTTCCTGGTGGTCGATGGCGATGCAGTGTGGGTGACCAACCGCGGCCGGCTCGAGAAATGGGGGGTGAGCGGTAAGCTTGCCGAAGTCCCCATGCCGCGACCCTGCGGCACCATGGCGATTGCGGCAGGCGCGGTGTGGGGGGCAGAATGCACCGGCAAGCAGGTTTACCGGGTGGCGCTGGCGACGGCTGAGATCGAGGCGACGATCGCGACGGGTCTTGCCGACCCGCGCGGCGAGACCAATGTGGTGGCAGGTGCAGGTTCGGTCTGGGTGGCAAGCGATCCGGCAGGCAAAATCGCGCGCATCGATCCTGCGACCAACGCCATCATCGCTGAAATCGCAGTCGCCCCGGCCACGGCCTTTCTGGCATTCGGTTTTGATGCGCTGTGGGCGGTCAGCAGCGAGGGCAAGCTGCTCCAGAAGATCGATCCTGCGACCAACGCCGTGGTTGGCACTGCGCCGCTCGGCAACCAGCCGGGCTTTCTGGCAGCGGGCGAGGGCGCTGTCTGGGTCCAGGAACAGGGCGATGGCACTGTCGCCAAGGTCAATCCCGCAACCCTTGTGCTCGAAGGGCGCACCAAGGTGGGCGACAATCTGAAATATGGTGATATCGACACCGGCGGCGGGGCGGTGTGGCTGCGTACGACCGATGATCAGACGATGGTGGTGATCGATCCGGCCAGCCTCGCCATCCGCGCAAGGCTCGGCAAGCCTTCGGGCAGCGGCGCGGTGCGCTACACCCCCAAAGGCGTGTGGACTTCGGCTCATGACACAGAGACGATCTCGTGGTGGACAGCCCCGTAACAGGAAGCTTGCCTGCCCAGGTTTGAAAAGCGCCGGGTCGGAACATCCGACGCGGCGCTTTTTTCGTGGGGAGCGTGTTTGCGATCAGCCTGTCAGGTTGCCCACACGCTCGCGCATAACGGGTGTGGCAGTGTGGGCAAGGTGTCGGCTGGACTTACATCGCCCAGCGAACCCCGAGGAAGAACGCGCGGCCCACCGGATTGGCCGGGAATGCACGTTCGGTGATGAATGGCCTGGTCCCGGTAAAGTTGTTGATCCCGCCGAAAATCTCCAGCCCTCGATCGAAAGTGTATGAGGCGGCGAGATTGTGGATGAAGGTTTCCTTGGCGATCCCGGCCGGGCCAAACTGGGCCGCGACGTTTTCGATCTCGACGCCGCGCAGGCCCATCGAGCCGAAATAGTTGAGCGTGTAGTTGAGATTGAAGTTCTCATAGCCATAGCTCACCGTGCCGCGCCCGGCCCATTCGGGACGGGTGAGCTCGCCCAGTTCCGGATCGATGCGGGTCAGATCGTTCGGGTCGAAGAAGAAGTTCAGCCGATCGACGTAGGAACCGGTCGCAGCCAGCCCCAAGCGGTGGTTGCCGATCATGGTGCGGTAGGAAATCGAGGCATCGATGCCGGCAGTCTCGATCCGCACGAAATTGATCGTCGTCAGATTGAGCGAGGTGAACCCGAGGAACTGCGCCGAGGCCGGGTTGCGGTTGCGGGTGAAAGACGCACAGAAATCGTTGGGGAAGGTTGAGCTGTCATAGCAATTGTTGACCACGTCTTGCGCGTTCACGGTGCTGATCGCATCATCAATGCGGATCTTGTAATAATCCATCGTCAGCGCAAGGCCGGGGATGAAACTGGGCTGCACCACGCCGCCGATGGTGAAGGTGTCGGCGGTTTCCTCACGCAGGTTGGGATTGCCCGAGATGGTGCCTGCAAAGCGCGCGCTCAACGGGTCGGAGAAGCCTGCCGGAATACCATCGGCACGGCAGTTGTTGATGCGGTTCTGCACATTGGGATTGCCCGCCGCCAGCAGGCGATCAATCTCGGTCTGGTCGCACGGATCGAACGGGCGGAAGAAGGCCGCCTGGGCAGGCGCGAACAATTCCGAGATGTTCGGCGCGCGCACCGCGCGGGCATAGGTGCCGCGCAGCTTGATGTCGCGGATCGGTGACCAGATGCCATTTGCCGCATAGGTGAATACCGTGCCGGCCGTGCTGTAATGCGACATCCGGCCCGCCAGCTCGACGCGCAGCTCATGGAAGGCCGGCACATCGCGCAGCAGGCTGGTGCCGATTTCGGCGAAGACGTCATAGACATCATAGCTGCCACCCGAGTTCTGGAAGAAGCCGTCAGGCGGCGTGGCGAGCGAGGTCTGCGAGAAGCCCAGCCCGTCGAAGGCGGGCGCATCGCCCACGAACTGGCCTGCCTGCCCGTCAACCGTGGTCACGGGCAGAATGCCGCGCACCAGCGGATCGAAGGTCGAGCGCGCGGTTTCCTTGCGGTATTCAGCCCCCACCGCGAACTGGATGTTGTCGTAGGGCAGGTTGAAGAAGTCCGACGTGTCACCTGCAATCAGCCCATGGATTTCGAACAGATCCGTGCGGAACCTGTTGATCGTGGTGGTGGTGATGAAATCCACCGCTTCCTGGCTGATCGAGGGAATGCCACCGAGGATGTTGGCGGGCTTGCACTGCCCCTGACCCGGCACGAAGGTGAGATAGCCGAATTCGCCCGTCGGAATGCCGAAGAGAGTCGAGGGCGAACGGGTCGCAGGGTTGATCTCGCTGCGGCAGACCGGATTGCCGCGCGCATCGGTGGTGACATCGATGGCCGCGAGGAAACGATCATACAAGACGTTGTTGTTATTGACTTCCTTGAGATTGTAGCGGCCCCAGTTGGCCGACAGCTCAAACCGGATCTTGTCGCTGATCTGACCTTCCAGCCCGCCGACAAAGCGGAACGTCTCGGCAATATTGGTGTCGATATTGGGGCCAAGATCGGTCGGGTCGCGGGTCACGAACAGGCCGCCGGCTGCATCCGAGATCGGCTTGAGCGCTGCGGGAATAAAAGGGTTGTCGGGCGCGATGAACAGCAGGTCGTAAAACGAGTTCTGATTGGTGCCGAAGGTGGTTTGCTGGCGGTAATACTTGCCTTCAAAAACGGCTTTGATGCCGCTGCCCAGATCATAGTCTGTGATCAGGTTGAAGCCGAAGCGTTCGGTGCGCGGGACGAGGAAGGCGTTGTTGTCGAAGATCACCGCTTCGCCGCCAAAGGAGTTGAAATTGCTGGCGATAAGGCCGTCATCGGTGATCGGCTTGACGCCGCGTTCCGTGATAATCCAGCATCCGCCGAGCGCGCCGAAGCCGTTGTAATCAAACAGGCCGTTAAAGCCGGTAAAGCTCTCGGTGCAGTCGCTGCGGCCGTTGCCGTCGATATCCGAGAAAGGATCGGCAAAGTCGGCCGGGATCACGATCCCCCCTGCCGAGGTGATGTTGAACTGGTATTGCGGCGCGATCAGGCGGGTCGGCGCGTTGCGCGCCCGGTCGATCAGCGCCTGTTCGGCCGCCGTCGGCGTGGTGCCTGCCGGGAAGATCTGGTTGTAGCGTGTGCTGCCAGGCAGCGGGATCACGAAGCCGAACGGGTAGAAACCACGATCAAGGCTGAAGAAATTGCTGAAATTGGGGGTGTTGGCGCCAAGGTCACCCTTCTGGAAGCGCAGGGCCGGGTTGGGGCCGTTGGAGGCAATATTGCCGTCGCGGAATTGCGCCCGGTCGCCAAAACGCAGGCCGAAATCCTGATTATATTCGCCCACGATCGTGAGATTGCCGCGTCCGTCCTTGAAGTTCTTGCCCCACTTCACATAGCCATCGACAGTGTTGCCGTCCCAACGATCCGAGGTGCTGCCCTGAAGGCTCACCTCAAGGCCCTCAAACGTGCGGTCGAGGATGAAGTTGACGACGCCCGTGACCGCGTCGGCGCCGTAGATCGCCGAGGCACCGCCGGTCAGGACTTCGACATTCTTGATCAGCGCGCGGGGGATGGAGTTGATGTCCACCACCGAGGTTTCGGCAACGCCTGCCACATGGCGTCGGCCATTCACGAGCACCAGCGTGCGTTCGGCGCCCATGCCGCGCAGGTTGAGCGTGGCGGTGCCGACCGCGCCGCCCGCACCCAATTCACCAGGCGCCACCGACTGTGCCGAGGTGACCGAAGCCGATAGCGCGGGCAATGTGCGGAGCACATCGGTAACATCGGGCGCACCGCGCAGCGCCTCGGCTGCGATCGAGACAACGGGCGAGGGGGAATCGAGATTGGAATCGCGCCGCAGCCGCGATCCGGTGACAGTGATGGTTTCCTGACTCCCGCCTTCGGTGGGCTGCGCCTCGTCGGCAACCAGCGAGATGGGCGCGTCCTGTGCAAGGGCCGCAGCAGGACAACCCAGCATGCCGATGCCGGTTAGCAGGCTTGCCGAAAGAAGGTTGCGCTTGAAAGACTTACTATCAAACTGGATCATCACCGCCCCCGTTAAAGCAGGTTCACGATCCTCCCCGCGACATCACTGTGAGCGCGTTTTCTGCCCCATCGCAGCTCACTGAGCGGAAGCTTGACGCTTCTCTGTAACAAGAATGTTCGAATTGGTAATACTGGGGTATGAGGCGTTTGACTTATGCTGCAGCGCTCCCATAATTTGTGGCTAAGTCCTTGGCATGACATATAAAATCTTTGCCTTGAACAGCGTTCGTGCAGGCATGATCCGCATTTCGCGCTACGACTCGGCATGCTGCCGCGGCCCGTTGCGCTTGGCGCCGGTGCGCCTATATGCACGAGGCGACATCGGGGAGCCGGGCAGCCGCGGGTCCGCAAGGACACGAGGAAAGTCCGGGCTCCACGAAACAAGGGTGGCGGGTAACGCCCGCCGGCCGTGCCGCAAGGCAGGGCAAGGGAAAGTGCCACAGAAAGCAAACCGCCGATGGCGCGCCGGAAACGGAGCGCACAGGCAAGGGTGAAAGGGTGCGGTAAAGGCGCACCGGGGCGCTGGCAACAGGGCTCGCACGGCAAACCCCACCCGGAGCAAGGCCGAATAGGGGCCGCGCGCCCGCTCGCAAGAGCTGGCAGGAGTGTTTCGCTCCGAGAGGCCCGGGTTGGCTGCTTGAGCGGTGCAGCAATGCCCCGCCTAGATGAATGGCTGCCGCCGCGCGGCTGATGCTTTCGGGCAGATCGCGCGCGGATACAGAACCCGGCTTACAGGCTCCCTGATGTTGCATCTGTTTCGCGCGGATTTGATGCCGATCAAAGATCGCTCGGGTGTGATATGGTGTGGGTCCTGCTCACCACGATCAGAGGCTCACGATGACGCACACGACTTTCAAGGATTGGCCTCACATGGCCGCCACTCTGCTTCCTGCCGTGCGCGAATTGCACAAGGCATCGCCCGGCGTGATGAAAGCTTTCCGCGAAATGGGCGCGGCCGCCCATGCAGGCGGCGCGCTTGATGCCAAGACCAAGGAATTGCTCGCCGTCGCAATCTCTGTCGCGGTGCGCTGCGATCCGTGCATTACTTTTCATGTTGAAGGCGCACGCAAGCATGGCGCCACCCGCGAAGAGATCGCCGAGACGATAGGCCTGGCGGTCTATATGGGGGCAGGGCCGAGCGCGATGTATGCGGCCCAGGCGCTGGAAGCCTATGATCAATATGTCGACCAGGCGGACGGCTGACCGGGCTCAGTTCCTGCCCACGCTCACATAGGTGAAGCCGGCGGCGCGGACATCCTTGGGGGAATAGATGTTCCTCAGGTCAACCAGCACCGGCGCTTTCGCCAGTTCCTTGACCCGCTCCAGATCGAGTGCGCGGAAAGCGTCCCATTCGGTTACGATCACCACGGCGTCTGCCCCGGCAATGGCGGCATAGGGATCATCGCACATCACCACATCGGGCATCAGCGGAGCGGCCTGCTCCATGCCTTCGGGGTCATAGGCCGTCACGTCGACCCCTGCATCTTTGAGGGTAAGGGCAATCGCGATCGAGGGCGAATCGCGCATGTCATCGGTATTGGGCTTGAAGGTGAGGCCCAGCAGCGCGACCTTCTTGCCGCGTGCAGCATCCGCGCCGCCGAGCGCGTCCACCACCTTGCGCCCCATCGCCCGCTTGCGGCTTTCATTGACCTTGACGACGGCTTCGACGATCCGGGTCGGGCTGTCATAATCTTCGGCGGTCTTGAGCAGTGCGAGCGTGTCCTTGGGGAAACAACTGCCGCCATAGCCCGGCCCGGCGTGCAGGAACTTGGCGCCGATGCGGCCATCCATCCCGATGCCGCGGCTCACGTCCTGCACATCTGCACCCACTTTCTCGCACAGATCGGCCATCTCGTTGATGAAGGTGATCTTGGTCGCAAGGAAGGCATTGGCGGCGTATTTGATCAGCTCGCTCGAACGGCGCGAGGTGAACAGGATCGGCGATTCGTTGAGGAACAGCGGACGATAGACCTCGCGCATGATCGCGCGGCCGAATTCATCCTCGGCACCGATCACGATCCGGTCAGGCCGCTTGAAATCGCCGATGGCCGCGCCCTCGCGCAGGAATTCCGGGTTCGAGACAACGGCAAAGCGGTGCGGCGTGCCCGATTCAGCGATGATCCGTTCAACCTCATCGCCCGTGCCCACCGGAACTGTCGATTTGGTGACAATAACCGCATCATTGGCAAGGCTTTCGCCCACTTCGCGTGCGACGGCATAGACATAGGTGAGATCGGCATGGCCATCGCCCCGGCGGCTGGGCGTGCCAACCGCAATGAAGATTGCGCTCGCGCCCTTGATGCCTTCCGCGAGCGAGGTGGTAAACGACAGGCGGCCCGCCTTCACATTGCTTTCCACCAGGGCATCAAGGCCCGGCTCGTAAATCGGCATCACGCCCTGCTGCAGCAGCGCGATCTTGCGCTCGTCCTTGTCGATGCACACCACTTCATGGCCGAAATCGGCAAAGCATGCGCCCGAGACCAGCCCGACATAGCCCGAACCAACCATTGCAATCTTCATAAGGTGCTTATCCCTTGGCAACTTGTGCCGCTGCATTGCGCGCTTGGCGGATCAGGCGCGCCGATCCCCGTGGAAAATCTCGATCATGCCGTCAGGCCCTGCGACCGCCTGGATCACCCGGCGCTGATCCCCCTCAAGCACGAGCGCGGTAAGCACACCTGAACGGAAAGCGCCAGTGTCAATTCCGATCCGGTTGCCGCAATCCATCACCCTGTCGAAGATGGTGTGGCCGTGGACAATGACCTTGGGCAGCGGGCCATCATGCGCCAGAAAGCGCTCGCGAATCCACAACAGGTCGGAACGCTTCTGCTCGGTGATCGGGCGTTCCGGATTGATCCCGGCATGGACGAAGGCATAATCGCCGGCGATGATGATTTCTTCGAAACCCGCGATGTAATCACGCTCGGCCTGCGGAACCAGGCGCGGCAGCATCGCGAAAAGTTCTTCCAATTCAAGGCTTCGTATCTGTTCGGAAGAGAAGCCGAAGCTCAGCAGCGTCTCGCGCCCGCCATGCTTGAGGAAATGCCGCAGCGCTTCGGGCTGGGCGAAGCTTTTGAGGAACATCTCCTCGTGGTTGCCAGCCAGCACCCGGACATTGCGCTGCTGCTGCCAGATCCGCGTCCGCGCCAGCACGCCTGCGCTGTCCGGCCCGCGATCCACCAGATCGCCCAGCAGGATGACCCGCACCTCGCCTGCCAGCGACCCGCCTGCATCGCGCTCGATCGCGCCGATCATGGCTTCGTAAAGATCAAGCCGCCCGTGAATATCACCAATGGCATAGTAGCGCGTGCCGGCCGGAACTGCCGGGAGGCGGCTGGGATTTCGGGGTTTTGGTCCAAACAGGTTACGCAAGGCTTGCAGCATGAGTGCTCATGGGGCTTGAACGCCGAAATTGTTGTGCTTTTGGGTGCCGTCTCATCACCGCGATGCGTCTTGAGGCTGCCAATAGACTGCCGGCAGCCATGCCGCAACTCCACATCAGCCCTGTGCGACCAAGCGCTTTGCGGGCGCGACAAGATCGCCGCAATCCCATGGCTCAAGGGGTGACTATACCATCTTGCTCGGGCAAGGTGAGGCTATGACCAGCCTGCCATTCATTGCTCTTGCCGCGGGGGTGGCCGCCGCGGATTTTCCTGCGGTTGCGCCAACCCCTCCTGATACCACCTGCATGGCCGAGTGCTGCGGACGCGAGCCGCCCGCCGAGGAAGCGGCTGGCGTTGCAGTTTCCGGCGCCCCGGCGCGGGCGCCGCTTGAAACCGCGCCCACCAATGCTTTGGCAGCATTTGGCGGCTTCAGCCTGTCAGGCAATGTCACGCTTGCTTCGCAATATCGCTATCGCGGCACCAATCTTTCCGGTGACCGGGTCGCGCTGCAAGGCGGGCTCGATCTCGATCACGCAAGCGGCTTTTACATCGGCCTGTGGGGCTCGCAGCTCAGCAACCGGACGACCGGTTATGGCGATATCGAACTCGACATATACGGCGGCTACAGCTTTCCGCTCGTCGAGGGTGTGACCGCCGATATCGGCGTGATCGCCTATACGTTTCCCAATGCGCCGGCCGGCGGTGGGCGCAATTTTGTCGAACTCACATCATCTTTGACTGCTTCGCTGGGTCCGGCTCGTGCCAAGCTGGGGCTGGCGTGGGATCCGGATGCCAACGGCTTTGCCTTTGCCGGTTTCGTGCGCGACAACCTTTATCTCTACAGCGATCTCGGCATCGGCATCCCGGCAACCCCGGTGACAGTGAAAGCCCATCTCGGCTACACCGATGGCACCCGGCGGCTTGCCACCAATAGCGGGGCGTTCGACTGGTCCGTCGGGGCAAGCTATGCGCTGTCCGGGCCATTTTCGCTGAGCCTCGAATATGTCGATGCGGGCGCTGACCTGCGCCAGGGCCCGATCAACCCCAACAGCGGCAATCTGGTGGCGCGGTTGAGCGTCAGTTTCTAGCGCCGGGTCGCCATGCTCTCGGTTCAGTCGAGCAGGAAGTTGACGGTCGTGACGACCCGCACCTTCTTGTAAGGGCTGTCTGACACGCCCCAGCCGCCGCTGTCGCCGTCACGTGCCTCGATCGTAAAGTAGCCCTGCGTCGCATCCTTGATCGCACCGACACGCGCGCCTGAATCCTCGGCAAATTGTTCAGCCGAAGCGCGTGCATCCCTGGTCGCCTCAGCCACCATTTCAGGCTTGATATCGTTCAGCTTGGTGAAGGTGTAGGCCATTCCCGAGCCTTCCTCGAGGAACACCCCGCGCCCGACCAGATCAAACTGCTGCGCGACTGCCTTTTGCGCCAGTGCGACGTTTTCGGTCCGCAAGGCAAGGCGCTGGCGCACCGTGTAGGTGGTGATCCCATCGGCCTGATAACTCGACACATTGGCCCCGGTTGGTTGGAGCGCATCCTTGGCAAAGCCCAGCTCCTTGAAGAAGGCCTCGATCGCGGCTGTATCGCTTTTGATCTTGCTCTGGGCGCTCGCCAGATCGCTTGACGTTGCCGAATAGGAAATCGTCCAGGTCGCCAGATCCGCCATGACATCACGTTCGGCAAGGCCGCGTACCGTGACCGAGCGTTCAGCGTGCTTGGCGCGCAGCAGCCCGTTGCCGAGCAAATAACCGCCCACGATCATGCCTACAGCTGCAATGGTGGCGGTGCCGAACCAGCGCATCGTGGCAGGCTGGCGCAAAAATCCGCTCATCCCGCCAATCACCGGTTGCGCCTCTGGCTCGCTCATCGCATTGTCCCCCCTGACAGAGTTTATGCGACGAAATGTGCATTATCGGCGATGAATGGATTTTGAATAGGAAAGTCCCATGGTCAAGTATCTCCATTCCATGATCCGGGTCAGTGATCCCGAGGCAAGCGTTGCCTTCTTCAAGCTGATCGGCCTTGAAGAGGTGCGCCGTTTCGATGTCGAGGCGGGGCGCTTTACCCTGATCTTTCTTGCAGCCCCCGGACAGGAGGGCATCGCCGAGGTCGAGCTCACCTATAACTGGCCGCCGGAAGATGGCTCGCCGGCAGAGGAATACACCGGCGGGCGCAATTTCGGGCACCTCGCTTACCGGGTCGAGAATATCTACGAGACCTGTCAGCGCCTCGCGGATGCCGGCCACATCATCCACCGCCCGCCGCGTGATGGGCACATGGCTTTTGTCAAATCGCCCGACGGGATTTCGGTCGAACTGCTGCAGGACGGCCATCTCCCACCGCAGGAGCCGTGGGCCAGCATGGCCAACACCGGAACCTGGTAAGGCGCCGCCCACTGGGCCAATGATCATGCCATAACCCGAATAATGTGAGGTGGTTGCAAGGCGGCAGCAGGCGCGATAGGCTTGCCGCTTCAATGGTGGAAGCGGGGGGTCGCCTTGTCCATCGCGCGGTTGGATCCGTGGCACTGGCTTGCGCTGTGCCAGCATGAATTGTTGCTGTTTGCAGGCGTCTTCTTCCTGGTCGGCGCTATCGATGACCTGTGCGTCGATGTGGTCTATCTGTGGCTCAAGCTGCATGGCCGCGCGCGGACCACGCGCCGCAATCGTGCCGCCCTTGCCGCACAGCCGCTGCACGGGCCGGCGGCGGTGTTCATTCCCGCCTGGAGCGAGGCCGAGGTGATCGGGGATACGCTGGCGCCGATCACAGGTGTCTGGCGCCAGGAAGAGCTGAGGGTCTATGTCGGCTGCTATCGCAATGATCCGGCAACCACGGCTGCGGCGATGGCCGCGGCCCGTGCCGATCCGCGCGTGCGGGTGGTGATCCATGCTGCGGATGGCCCCACCACCAAGGCTGATTGTCTCAACCGGCTTTATCGTGCCCTTTGTGCAGAGGAGGCGCGCACCGGACGCGACTTTGCGATGGTGGTGTTTCACGATGCCGAAGACATGGTCGATGCCGCAGCGCTCGGCCTGCTTGATGAAACCGTCGCCGCCGGTGCCGATTTCGTCCAACTGCCCGTCGAACCGCTGGTGCAGCGCTATCGCGCGTGGCTGAACAACCAGCTTGGCAGCCATTATTGCGAGGAATTCGCCGAGGCTCATGGCAAGGCGATGGTGGTGCGCGGTGCCTTGGGGGCGGCGGTGCCGGGGGCAGGGGTAGGCTGTGCGGCGGCCCGCGCCATACTCGGCAAGATCGCGGGGCGGCTCCCTCAAGGCACGCCCTTCAATGCCGATTCGCTGACGGAGGATTACGAGCTTGGCCTCGCGATCAGAGAGGCCGGCGGCACCTGCCGCTTTCTCCGTGCGCGCGGCGAGGATGGGCGCCTGATTGCAACCCGCGCATTTTTCCCGGCCAGGCTTGATCACGTGGTCAGCCAGAAAACGCGCTGGGTCCATGGCATTGCCTTGCAGGGCTGGGACCGGGTGGGCTGGGGCAGTGGCCTTGCCGAGCGCTGGATGCGCGCGCATGACCGGCGCGGGCCCTTTGCCGCCCTGTTGCTGCTGATCGGCTATGTGCTGATCGCACTGACTGCGCTTGGCGGGCTGGCGATGTGGAGCGGCGCTTTCGCGCCGCAGCCACTCTCCCCGCTGGTCAAGGCTTTGTTGCTGGCCAATCTCGCCGCCTTTGCATGGCGCGCGGCGTGGCGATTTGCCTTCACCGCGCGGGCCTATGGCTGGGCTGAAGGTGCCAAGGCCGTGCTGCGGATACCGCTTGCCAATGTGGTGGCGATCATGGCCGGGCGGCGCGCGGTGATGGCCTATATCGCCAGCCTCAGGGGAGCGGCACTGGTGTGGGACAAGACGCCCCATGTGAGCCATCCGGCGCCTGCGGCGGGCAGGCTGATCGAGCCGGCCGTGCGCGCTCCTGTGCTGCTGCGATGAGGGCGCGGGCGGCACCGGGTGCGAGGGGCACTCCCCTTGCGCTCTTTACCATCTTGATAACGGGCTGGGTTGGCGCCCGGGTGATGCTGTGGGATAGCCCCGTGTCACCAACGCTGCCCTTGGCAAATGCTCCGCAGCCGGTCGCAGCGGCTCGGCTGCCTCGGCCGCTCCCGCTCGCGCTGCCGCCCCTTGCCTCGCTGTCTGCAATAACGCCTGCGCCCGTGCCGCTGGGCACAAGAGCGTGGGAGCAGGCGCGAACCAAGGCCCCGCGTACGGCCGCGCCGCGCATCGCGCAAAAGGCCGCGCGGCCGCTTAGCCCCGAGCCGCAGTCCGCTCCTGCCGCGAGCGGTGTTGCTGCGCCGGGTGCAAGCCCGCTGCGTCCCCCGCCGCTGCCGCTGCCGCTGCCGCCCGATCAAGCCTCAGGCCAGCGCCCCGGGCGGTGGTCGCTCGATGCGTGGGGCTTTTTTCGGCAGGGCTCCGATGCAGCGCCGATCTCGCAGGGGCGCGTGCCGATCTATGGGGCCAGCCAGGTGGGCGCGATCGGCCAGTTCCGGGTGGCGCCATCCTCGCGCCATGATCCGCGCCTTTATATGCGCGCCTATCGCGCATGGGTGGCGCGCGGCGAGAGCGAGGGAGCTCTGGGCGCGTCGATCCGGCCCGTCCCGCACGTGCCGCTGCGTGCATTCGCCGAGGTGCGCTACACCGATGCCGCCTTTGCCAGCGAGCTGCGCCCTGCGGTCTTTGTGGTGAGCGAATTGCCACCGCAGCTGCTGCCTGCCGATTTCATTCTTGAGGCCTATGGCCAGGGGGGCTGGGTCGGGGGCAGTTTTGCAACGCCGTTTGCCGATGGTCAGCTGAGCCTTGCCCGCGAGCTTGCCAGCGTCACTGTGCCGGGCGCTGGTCCGCTGCGCCTGAGCGTGGGAGCAGGTGCATGGGGCGGGGCGCAAAAAGATGCCCAGCGGCTTGATATCGGCCCGACCTTGCGGGCTGACTGGCGCATGGGCCGCGTGCCGGCGCGCTTCACCCTTGATTGGCGCCAACAGGTGGCAGGCGATGCCGCACCCGAATCGGGCCTTGCCGCAACGCTTTCGACCAGCTTCTGAAGGTTCGCCTGCCGGCCACAGTCGAACCGGCGGGATCATCCCCAAGGCTGCGGGGGATCGCGCGGGGCTGGCGCCTTTAATCCGCAGCGCTGCTCGGCTAATCGCTAGTTATGGATGTCTATCTGCCTATCGCGAATCTGTCGGTGAACGGCCTGTTCATCGTGCTGCTTGGCGGGCTGACGGGCATTCTTTCGGGCCTCTTCGGGGTGGGCGGTGGGTTTCTTACAACACCATTGCTGATTTTCTACGGCATTCCCCCGACAGTTGCCGCCGCATCGGCCGCCACCCAGGTGACAGGCGCCAGCGTTTCCGGAGTGCTGGCCCATTCGCGCCGCAATGGTGTGGATTACCGGATGGGTGCGCTCATGGTGGTAGGCGGGGTGATCGGCGCGCTGCTGGGCGCAGCCCTGTTCCGGCTGCTGCAATCGCTCGGCCAGATCGATGTCGTCATCAACATGCTCTATGTGGTGATGCTGGGCTCGATCGGGACGTTGATGCTGCGCGAAGGGCTGGCATCACTCAGACCCGACATCTTCGCCAAGAAGGCAGGCCCTGTGGTTCGCAAGCGTCGTCATCATCCGCTGGTTGCCAGTCTGCCCTATCGCTGGCGGTTCTATGCCTCGGGGCTTTATATCTCGCCGCTTGCACCGGTGATCCTGGGTGCCGCTGTCGGCGTCCTCACCATGCTCATGGGTGTTGGCGGCGGCTTTCTGCTTGTGCCCGCGATGCTCTACATTCTGGGCATGAGCGGCAATGTGGTGGTGGGCACCTCGCTGTTCCAGATCCTGTTCGTGACGATGGCCACCACCATGACCCATGCGCTCACCACCCGCGCGGTGGATATCGTGCTTGCGGGGCTGTTATTGATCGGATCGGTGCTTGGCGCGCAGCTCGGCAGCCAGATTGCCTTGAAGGCGCGGCCCGACATTCTGCGTGTCGCGCTGGCGGTGCTGGTCCTGCTGATCGCTTTGCGGATGCTCTATGGCCTCGGTGTGCGGCCGGATGAAATCTACACCGTGAGCGCGCTGTGAGGATGGCGGCGCGGATTGCCCTTGTGCTGATGGCCGCGGCCACGCTCATGGGCCAGCGCGAGCCTATTCTGGTACCAGAGGTCAGCCAGTCGCGGATCGAGGTGCGCCAGGGCTTCACCGGGGCTGACCTGCTGCTGTACGGCGCCATCATCGATCCGGCCGGAACCCGCGGAACGGCGCAGGAATACGACATCGTGATCGTGCTCAAGGGCCCGGTCGAGCCGATTAGGGTCCGCGAAAAGGAACGCATCGCAGGGATCTGGATGAATGCAGGGTCAAGCGATTTTCGTTCTGCCCCTTCGTTCTTCGCCGTTGTCTCCTCGCGCCCCGTGAGCGAGATTGTCGATGAACGCACCGCAGCGATTTTCGAGCTCAGCACCGATTTTATCCAGCTCAGCCCGTCTGGTCAGATCGAGCCCGAGGAACAGGCACGCTTCGCCAAAGGCTTCGTGGAATTGCGCCGCCGTCAGGGGCTCTATCAGGAAAACCCGCAAGGCGTGCGGATCAGTGAGAAGGTGCTTTATCAGGCGCGCATCGCGCTGCCTTCTAATGTGACCACCGGCAGCTACACGGCTGAGACCTTTGCTATTGCGCGCGGCCGCGTGCTGGCCAGCGCGACGGCGCGGATCGAGGTCGAGAAAGTCGGGCTCGAAGGGCAGGTGGTGATGGCCTCCCAGCGCTGGGCTTTCTGGTATGGCCTGGGAGCGATTGCCTTGAGCCTTGGCATGGGATGGTTGGCCGGTCGGCTGTTTGCAAAATAAGCCCCTGACAGTTCAGGAAAACAAACCGGCGCCAGACATTGGCAAATGCGCTGTTGACCGCATTTTAACCCGGCGTGCCTTATCGCGCTTTCCTGCATCAGAGCTTTGTCCCTTCAAGCTGGCGCGAACGGACAAGCAACGCTCTGGCGCCGCGCGGGCTCGTCGCATTTCCTGATCCTGCTTGATCGGAAAATGCTCTAACTGGGAAAGAAGCATCATGGCCGATCATGGCAATCCTGATTTCGAGCGCTTTACAGGTGCACAGCCGCTTGGCGCTGATCCGCATCAGGATCGGGGGGGCGCACCCTCCTCCCAAGATAATGAGCGCCTGCCGATCGGTGTCGTTCTGGAGATTTCCGGATCGAGTTCGCAGATCGCCTTCGATCTGCAGCGCATCAATGAATGCATGGCCGATGCCGATCCCTCGATCGCTCTTGCCGGTCAGGTCGGCAGTCAGGTCAAGGTCAGGGTCGGGGACACCTGGCTGCTCGCCAGCGTGCGCGACCAGCGCAAGGATCGCCGCACCGAAGGTGGCATCATCGCGCACATCGACTTTCTGGGCGAAGGCAACGAGGAAAAGCTGACCGGGCGGATTCATGGCTTCCGCCGCGGGGTGACGCGCTATCCGGTGCCTGGCGCGCTGGTCTATCCATCGAGCACCCGCGATCTTGAACAGGTCTATTCGAGCGACGGGCGCGCGAGCATAACGATTGGCAAGGTTTTCCCGACGAAAGATATCCGCGCCGGGCTTTACATCGATGCCATGCTTGGCAAGCATTTCGCACTGCTGGGTTCGACAGGTACCGGCAAGTCGACCAGCGCCGCGCTCATCCTCCACCGCATCTGCGAGGCCGCGCCCAAGGGGCATATCGTGATGATCGACCCGCACGGCGAATATTCCGCCGCGTTCCGCACCACCGGGCAGATCCTCGATGTCTCGAACCTGCAGATGCCCTATTGGCTGATGAATTTCGAGGAGCATTGCGAAGTGCTGCTCAATTCATCCGGCAATGAACGCCAAGTCGATATCGACATTCTTGCCAAGTGCTTGCTTGCCGCGCGCAGCCGCAATCGGCTGGCGCAGACCATGGGCAAGATCACGGTGGATTCGCCCATTCCCTATCTGCTGTCCGATCTCAGCAACATCTTGCAGGACGAGATGGGCAAGCTCGACAAGGCGACCTCAAGCGCCCCCTTCATGCGGATCAAGGGCAAGCTGGAAGAGCTGAAAACCGATCCGCGCTACCAATTCATGTTCTCGGGCATGCTGGTGGGTGACACCATGGTCGATTTCATCGGCAAGGTGTTCCGCATGCCGGGCGATGGCAAGCCGATCTCGATCATTGATGTGTCCGGCGTGCCCTCGGACATCACTTCAACGGTGGTGGCAGTGCTGAGCCGTCTGGTCTTCGACTTTGCGATCTGGGGCCGCGATGAACGCACCCCCCCGGTGCTGCTGGTATGCGAGGAAGCGCACCGCTATGTTCCCAATGAAAAGAACGCTGATGGCTCGTCGGTCGCCAAGATACTCGGCAGGATCGCGAAGGAAGGGCGCAAATACGGCATTTCGCTGGGCCTTATCACCCAGCGCCCTTCAGACCTTGCTGAAGGCGTCCTGTCGCAATGCGGCACGATCATCGCCATGCGTCTCAACAACGACCGCGACCAGGCTTTCGTGAAAGCCGCCATGCCCGAAGGCGCGCGCGGGTTTCTCGATACGATCCCGGCCCTTCGTAACCGCGAATGCATCATCTGCGGTGAGGGTGTTTCGATCCCGATCCGCGTCACTTTCGACAACCTCGAGGAGCACAAGCGACCGGCTTCGGAAGACCCGAGCTTTGCTGAACTCTGGAGCAAGGACGGCAATGACGAAGAAGTGGTCGAACGCGTGGTGATGCGCTGGAGAAGCCAGGGATAGGGGATAAGAATTCCGCCCAGCTCCGGTTCGGACCCGCAGGGTCCGCAGGGGTGACTACCCACCCGCAGGTGCCCCTTAACCAAGCGGAGGAAAAGCCACCGGGGACGTGACCGCGCAGGCGGGCACGCCGGCAAATTACGTTCCTCTGGTGTCCCCATAGAGGTGGATATGCAGCCGGTCGCTCATCCGGAATCCATGCTCAAGGCACAGCTGCGATAGCCACGCCTGCCGCGCGCGCAGGGCGGCGCTGGTAGTGCCCTCGGCCATCAGGAAGACATGGGAAGGCTTGATCCGGTAGCGCCGCTGGAGCGCGCGCACCTCGTCCACGTCTTCAGGCGCAGCGATCACGAACTTGAAGACGGCGCGTGGATCGCGCGCATAGGCATCAAGCCGCTCGGGGATAAGCGCAAGTTCTGCCGGATTGCCGCTATGCGCCAGCTTGGGGCTGACATTGTATTGATCGACGCGGATATCGAGGCGCGCCGGTGCTGCGACTGTGCCGTTGGTTTCGATCTCGACGGATATATCGGGCAAGTCCGAGAGCATTTCGGCAAGCGCCCCTGCCTGAAGCAAAGGCTCGCCCCCGGTGATGACAAGGCGCTGCTGGTCAAGGGCGGCTATCCGCGCGGCGGCTTCGGCAGGTGACAGCGTGACCTGATTGGCGCGCCGCTCGAAAGTCACCCCATCGCGGTGCGGCCGGTTATCCCCTTCAAACCGCCAGGTATAGGCGGTGTCGCACCAGGTGCAGGCAAGGTTGCAGCGCGACAGGCGCACAAAGGCCACCGGCAGCCCCATGCTCGGCCCCTCGCCCTGCAGGCTCGCGAAGATTTCGGGCGCGCCGGTATCGTCGGTGGCAAGGGTGAGGTTCACCTCACCTCACCCCAGCCGCGCCAGCGCTGCTGTCAGCCGCGCGACCTCGCCCTGATGGTGGGCCAGATCGGCGCGGGCCTTTTCGACCGCTTCGGGCTTCGCTTTCTCGGCAAAGGCGGGGTTCGACAGGCGACCTTCGAGGCTTTTGGCTTCCTTTTGCGAGGCGGCGAGCGCCTTTTCGAGCCGCGCCTTCTCGGCCGCGATATCGACGATCCCTTCGAGCGGGATGACGAACACGTCCTCGCCCGCCGTGACCTGCATCGCGGGGCCAGCGGGCGCCTCGCCAATGCTGACAGGGGCAAGGCGCGCAAGCCGTTCGATCGCGGCAGAGGAACGCGCAATGGTGCGCGCCGCCACATCGGACGGGTTCGCCAGCCACGCCGCCAGCTTGGCACCTGGCGCGATGCCGAGTTCGTTCCTGGCGCTGCGGGTGTTGGTGGTGAGCTCGATCACCCAGTCGATGGCATCCGTCGCCTCCTTCGAAACTTCGGCTTCGGGCGCGGGCCACTTGGCTACGATCAGTTCGTAATCGCGAGTGCCCAGCTTGTGCCACAGTTCTTCGGTGATGAAGGGCATGAAGGGATGGAGCATGACAAGGATCTGGTCGAGCGCCCATCCTGCCACCGCGCGGGTTTCCACCGCAGGCGGGCTGTCCGCGTCGCTTGCGAATATCGGCTTGATCAGTTCCAGATACCAGTCGCAGAACTTCGACCAGGTGAACTGGTAGATCGCGTTGGCCGCTGCATCAAAGCGCAGATCGGCCATCGCGCGCTCAATTTCGGCAACACAGGTGGCAATCTCACCGATGATCCATTGATTGGCGGCAAGGCGGGCAGGCGGGGCCGTGATGGTGGAGGACGCGCCGATCCCGTTGCTCTGGCAGAAGCGCGCCGCGTTCCACAGCTTGGTGGCGAAGTTGCGGTATCCCTCAACCCGCTTCTCATCCATCTTGATGTCGCGGCCCTGGCTTTCCATCGCCGCCATGAAGAAGCGCAGCGCATCGGCGCCATACTTGTCGATCAGGCCGAGCGGATCGACCACGTTGCCCTTCGACTTCGACATCTTCGCGCCGTCGGCGGCACGCACGAGGCCGTGGAGATAGAGCTTGTCCCACGGCTTCTGCCCCATGTTGTAAAAGCCCATCATCATCATCCGTGCATCCCAGAAAAACAGGATGTCAAAGCCGGAGATGAGCAGGCTGTTGGGGAAATGCTTGGCCAGCAGCGGTGCGCCCTGATCCGGCCAGCCGAGCGTCGCAAAGGGCCACAGGGCGCTGGAAAACCACGTGTCGAGCACGTCTTCGTCCTGCGTCAGCGTCACGCCCTCGCCAGCCTGTTGTTGCGCCTCCTCGGCGGTCTGGGCGACAAAGCAGCGGCCGTCGTCGGAAAACCACGCCGGGATGCGGTGTCCCCACCACAATTGGCGGCTGACGCACCACGGCTGGATGTTCTCCATCCAGTTGAAGAAGGTCTTCTCCCAGGTCTTGGGCACGATCTGGATCTCGCCCGAACGCACGGCTTCGATCGGCTTTTTCGCCAGTTCCGCCGCGTTCACATACCATTGATCGGTCAGCCAGGGTTCGATCACCACGCCGCCGCGGTCGCCAAACGGGGTCTGGATCACGCGCGGCTCGGCGTCGTGTGCGGTCCCGTCCTTGTCGATATGCGGCACGAGGAAGCCTTCGGCCTTGAGGCGTTCCACAACAGCCTTGCGCGCGTCAAAGCGGTCAAGCCCCACGAATTCGGCAGGGATCAGGCCATCAGCGGTCTGACAAACTGCCGCATCGGCATCGAGCATGTTGAGCATGTCGCCCGCAGCAATCCCGGCACGCCGGCCGACCTCGAAATCGTTGAAATCGTGGCCCGGCGTGATCTTGACGCAGCCGCTGCCGAGTTCCGGGTCGGCGTGTTCATCGGCGATGATCGGAATGCGCCGCCCGGTGATCGGCAGAATGATATGCTTGCCGACAACGCTCGCATAGCGTTCATCGGCAGGGTTCACCGCCACCGCCATGTCAGCCAGCATCGTTTCAGGCCTGGTGGTGGCGACAATCAGGTGATCGGCCCCGTCCGCCGTTCGCGCGCCGTCAGCCAGCGGATAGCGGAAGCGCCAGAAATGGCCCTTCACTTCGCGGGTTTCGACTTCGAGATCGCTGATCGCGGTCTTGAGCTTCGGGTCCCAGTTGACGAGCCGCTTGTCCCGATAAATCAGCCCGTCGTTATAAAGGTCAACAAAGGTCTTGATCACCGCGCGGGTGAAGTGCGGGTCCATGGTGAATTGCTCGCGGCTCCAGTCCATCGAGCAGCCGAGGCGGCGCAGCTGGTTGGTGATGGTGCCGCCGGATTCGGCCTTCCACTCCCACACCTTCGCCACGAAATCCTCGCGCGAATAATTGGTGCGCTTGTCCTGTCGCGCCTCCATCTGCCGTTCGACCACCATCTGGGTCGCAATCCCCGCATGATCGGTGCCCACCACCCACAGGGCGTCCTTGCCGCGCAGCCGTTCATAACGGATCACCACGTCCTGCAGCGTGTTGTCGAGCGCGTGGCCGATATGGAGGCTTCCCGTCACATTGGGCGGCGGGTTGACGATGGTGAAGGCTTGCGCCTCCGGGCGCTCCGGGCGGAAACACCCATTGGCCTCCCAATGGGCATACCAGCGCTGTTCGATATCCGCAGGGTCGAAGGTGGTGGGCAGGGTCTCAGTCATGGCGAAACGCCCCATGCCAGCGCGGCCCCCGCGATGCAATCGCGCGTTGCAGCGCCCTGTATTCAAGAGGAACCGCGCGGCTCATACCCTTGTCCCGCTGCAGCAAACCGCTCATAGAGGCCCACGCAATGCACACCCAAGCGCAATTTTCGTTCGCCGATGAGGGCGCCGGCGGCACCCGGCTGGTGCTGTCGGGCCCGCTGGTGCTGGCAACCATTGCCCCCGTCACGCGCGAACTTGACGCGCTTTCGGATGCGGTCAGTGTGATTGATCTTGCCGCAGTGAGCGATTTCGACACGGTGGGGGCCTGGGTGGTTTGCCAGCTTGCCCGCCGGCTGGGAGCGCGGATCGAGGGGGCGGGCCCTGCCGCCCAGCGGCTGATCGATGCGATCGAGGAAATCGGCAGCGATAGCCACCTGCTGCGGCACCGCCTGCCCCTGTGGGAGCGGGTGCCGGGTGTGGTCGGCAAGCAGGTCTATGCCGCGCGCGCCGGGGTCTATGGCGTCGTCGGCTTTTTCGGCCAGATCGTGATCGGGATAGCCAATCTGATACGCCATCCGCGCCGGTTTCCGATCCGTGCGCTGGTGCATCAGATGGAGCTGGTGGGCGTTTCGGCGCTCCCGATCATCGGCCTGATGAGCTTTCTCATCGGCATCGTGATCGCGCAGCAAGGTTCGGTCCAGCTTGAACAATTCGGGGCCGAGGCATTGACTGTGAACCTTGTCGGGCGGATCACCTTGCGCGAGCTTGGCGTGCTGATGACCGCGATCATGGTGGCGGGCCGTTCGGGCAGCGCCTTTGCGGCACAACTGGGCACGATGAAGCTCACCGAAGAGATCGACGCGATGCGGACCATCGGGATTTCGCCGATTGAAGCGCTGGTGATCCCGCGCATCATGGCAGCGACCTTCATGATGATCCTGCTGGGGTTCTATTCCTCGCTGGTGGCGATCATCGGCGGGGCGGTGGTGGGGGAATTTGCGCTCGGCATCCCGTTTCTCACTTTCCTGCTGCGGATCCAGGAAGTGGTGCCGACCCATGATCTGTGGGTGGGGCTCATCAAGGCGCCGGTATTCGGCCTGATCGTGGCGCTCGCGGGCTGTTACAATGGCCTCCAGGTGCGCGGCAATTCCGAGGAAGTCGGCAGGCGCACCACCATGGCGGTGGTCTCGGCGATTTTCGCCGTGATCGTGCTTGATGCCTTCTTCGCGGTGTTCTTCACCGAAGTGGGCTGGGGGTAAGGGCGTGAGCGAGGTCGAAGCGCAAGCAGGCGCGGCGCAGCCGCCCATCGTGGTCGAGGGCCTTGTCAACACGTTCGGCGATTTTGCCGTGCATGACGGGCTCGATCTCACCGTCAAGCGCGGCGAGATTCTTGGCGTGGTGGGCGGTTCGGGCTCGGGCAAATCGGTGCTGATGCGCTCGATCATCGGGCTTCAGCGGCCCAGCGCCGGCCGGGTCGAGGTGCTCGGCCACTCTATCACCGATAGCGATCCCGACAGCGATATGGGTGTGCGGAGCCGCTGGGGGGTGCTGTTTCAGGGCGGCGCGCTGTTTTCCACCCTCACTGTGGGCGAAAATGTCGAGGTGCCGATCAAGCAGTTCTACCCCGATATCTCCCCCGAATTGCGCCGCGAGATTGCGCGCTACAAGGTGATGCTCTCCGGCCTGCCCGAGGAAGCGGCGCAGAAATACCCTTCCGAGCTTTCCGGCGGCATGAAGAAGCGTGCTGGTCTGGCCCGCGCGCTCGCGCTTGATCCTGAATTGCTGTTTCTCGATGAACCCACCGCCGGGCTTGATCCGATCGGTGCCGCCAAGTTTGATCGGTTGACCCGCGAACTCAAGGAAACGCTTGGCCTCACCGTGTTTCTCATCACCCATGATCTCGATACGCTGTACGAAATCTGCGACCGCGTCGCGGTCATTGCGGAAAAGCGCATCATTGCGGTGGGCACGATCCCCGAACTGATCGAGACCCGCCAGCCGTGGATCGAGGAATATTTCACCGGTCCGCGCGGCCGCGCTGCCGAAGTCGCCCATCATGCCAACCATGGGACCAGCCGCGCGCGCGGGCCGGGGCAAGGCGGATAGAATGTTGGACTTTTGCGCTTTGAAGCGTCCATAGGGACACACAATGGAAACACGCGCCAATCATCTCTGGGTAGGGGCCGTCACGCTGGTGCTGCTGGCAGCTCTTGCGGGCTTTATCGTCTGGCTCGCGCGGCTCGATCAGCGCGCCCAGAACGAATATGATATCTTCTACGCGCAATCGGTTCAGGGGCTGGCCAATGGCAGCCAGGTGACTTTCGCAGGCGTGCCGGTGGGCCAGGTGACGCAGATCAGCCTGTCGCGCGATGATCCGCAATTCGTGCGCGTCCGCATCAGCGTGAAGCAGGATGTGCCCATTCTGGTGGGGACGCAGGCGACCATTCAGGCGAGTTTCACCGGCGTCTCCACCATTCTGCTCGATGGTGCCCGCAAGAACGCACCGCGCATCACCTGCGAGACCACCGCCTGTCCTGAAGGCCTGCCGGTAATCCCCGCCGGGCGCGGCGGCTTTGGCGAGATCGTCGCCAACGCACCCTTGCTGCTCGAACGGCTCACCACGCTGACCGAACAGCTCAATCAGGTGCTGGGGCCGGAAAACCAGCAGGAACTGGCGGGTATTCTGAGGAACTCCAACAAGGTTTCCGCCGAACTTGCCGTCGCAGCGCCCGAACTCACGGCCAATCTGCGCGAATTCCGGGTGGTGATGGCCGAATTCAACGAAGCGCTGAACGGGGTCGAGAAACTGACCCTCACGACGGATGCGCTGGTGCAGAACGAGGGCCGCCCCGCTGTGCGCGAGCTGGCCGAGACACTGAAATCGGCCAATCTGGCGCTGGCCTCGCTTTCGGCCATTCTCGAAGACACCCGCCCTGCCGCGCGCCAGCTGCGTGAAGGCACCTTGCCTGCCGCCGAGGCCACCTTGCAGGATTTGCGCGCCACCAGCCGGGCGCTGCGTTCGATCACGGAAAAGCTCGAAGCCGAAGGGGTCGGCTCGCTGGTGCAGGGCAAGTCCTTGCCCACCTACAAGCAATGAGGAACGAATTGGCGATGCAGCACGCGAGCGACATCATGCACCCGGCGCGCCGCCTGAAGGCCGCTCTCGCAGCGGGCGCGGCGGCCCTGTTACTGGCGGGCTGTGTCAGCCTTGGCGGGGGCAAGCCGCCCGAAAGCCTGCTCACCCTCAACCCGCTTGCATCCCCCCCTGCCGGAGCCAGCGCGGCCGCCGGGCGTGAGACGGCAGGCCGCGCCATCCTCGTGCAGCTGCCCGACACGCCCGCCAAGCTTGATGTGCTG
Source organism: Erythrobacter sp. (assembly GCA_046296155.1). Classification (GTDB taxonomy): domain Bacteria; phylum Pseudomonadota; class Alphaproteobacteria; order Sphingomonadales; family Sphingomonadaceae; genus Erythrobacter. Next base: position 159,029 of record JBKBLW010000005.1, read on the forward strand.
CGCCTGCCGGTGGTGGTGTCGGATACCGAGCTTGCCTATCTGGGCGAGGCCTATTGGGTCGAAAAGCCTGCGCGCCTGTTCCGCCGCCTGGTGGGCGAGACGGCGCGCGCGCGCGGCCAGGCGCTGGTGATCGACAATGATGATACGCCGGTGCTGGCCGACGTGACGCTGCGCGGCACGCTGCTCGATATGGATTATGATGCGCGCACCTCTTCGGTGGTGGTGCGTTTTGAAGCCGTGCGGACCGAGGCGAGCGGCAAGGCCACCTCGCGGCGCTTCGAAGCGCGCGAAAGCGGCGTGGCAGCACAGCCGCGCGCGGTTGGTCCGGCGATCAACCGTGCGGCCAATCAGGTCGCGCGCGATGTTGCCGATTGGCTGGCCGAGTAGGTTTCAGCCGCCGCGCGCTGCCTGAACAAAGCGCCAGGCGCGCAGGAAATCGGCCTTGCGGGCCGCGCGGCGCTCTTCGGCTTCCCAGTCGCGGCCCCACAGGTCGGCCTGCCATTCCTCTTCCAGACATGCCGCCTGCCACAGGGCGAGCGCGCGCGCCTCGTCCGCTGCCTCCAGTGCAAGGAGCGCGGTGACAAGCGAGGCGGTAAGCCTGGTCATCACTTCAAGGCCTGCCAGCACGAAACTATTCTCGCCTGCAAGGCGCTGCGCGAGCGCGGCGAGCACAGCGGCGTCCTGCGGGCGGTGGACAATGCCGCTGACCCGCACCAGCTTGAAACCGGACCTGGCCTCGAAATCGGCAACCAGCGGCTCCCAGACCTCCCATTGGCGCGCATGGAGCGGCTCGTCCGGGTCGGCGCGGTAACACAAGGTGTCGGTATCGGCATAGGCGGTGAGCTGGGCTGCGAGCTCGCCCGGCTGGGCGGCCACCACATCCAGCGCATAATCGGCCATATCGCGCAGTGGCAGGGTTTTGGGATCGATTTTCTCGCCTTGCTGCGCCCATTCTTCGGCCAGCGCTTCGGCAAGGGCGCGGCTCGGCACGATCTGGGGCCGACCGCCCACGGTCTTCATGCCGCGCGCATCCAGCATCACCTGCCACCCGCCGCTGACCTCAGCGACGCTGGCTTCCTTGTAAAAGCGCCGGATCATCGCCGCGACGTTTCCTTCCCGGCGGCCTCCTGCCGCTTCCACGCCTTGGCCAGCAGCAGCGGCACGACGAAGAAGTCGAACATCCCGATAACCGCCAGCACCACGCCGAGCGACGATGGCAGGTCGATCACGCGCTGGATGATCGCCATGCCGAGCATCACCATCGCCACTCCGGCGAAACGGGAGACATTCATCAGAATAAAGCGGTTGCGGGCGCGGGGATCTTCGGCTTGGCGGCGGTCTGGCCTGGTCATGCTGGATTCCCGTCAAACTCGGCCAGCAAGGCGGCGAGATCGCCCACTGTCTCGGCGATGGCCTCGGCCCCGCCGCCGCGCAATTCCTGCGCTGTATGATATCCCCAGGCGACCCCGATGGCGGGCACGCCGATGCTTTTGGCCATCAGCATGTCAAAGGTGGTGTCCCCGATCATCACGGCCTGATGCGGCTGCGCGCCTGCATCGGCAAGGGCTGCTTCAAGCATGGCCGGGTGCGGCTTTGACGGGTGACGATCGGCGGTCTGGAGCGAGATGAACAGGTCGGCGATCCCGTGGCTTGTAAGGCAGGCGGCCAACCCGCGATCCGATTTTCCGGTGGCAACCGCAAGGCTCCAGCCGCCCGCACGCAGCGCTGCCAGCAGATCGGCAATGCCGTCATAAAGCGGCTCGCCCAAAAGGCCTTCCTCGCGCCGTGCGCGGAAGCTCGACTTGTAGAATTCGGTGACATTGCCTGCCTCGGCGTCCGAAAGGTCGGGCGCAAGCTGGCGGATCGCGACCGGCAGGCTGAGCCCGATCACCCGGCGCACTGCGGCCATCGGCGGAGCAGGCAGGCGCGCGCGTTCAAAGGCGCGCTCCATCGCCCAGCACACATCCGCCTGCCCGTCGACCAGCGTGCCATCGCAATCGAATACGGCAAGGCGTGTGGCCGCGCTCATGCCGCAAGCCCCCTGATGAGATGCGCGAGCGCAGGCTTGCCGGCGGCTTCCAGCCCATCGGCAATGCGGGAGCGATCTTCGGCCGGCTTGTTCTGCGACAGCTTGATGGTGGGGCGCCATGCCAGCACTTCGAGTTCAAAGCCCGCAATGCCGCGAAACAGCCCGCTCCACACCTTTCCGCTCGTTTCCTCCGCCCGCCACGGCTCGCCTTCAAGGCGCGCCTCGTGCTTCGTGATGGCGGTGTGGAGGAAGGCTTCGAGGCCTTCATCGGCCATCCGTCGCACCCGGCCTTCCAGCTCCAGCGCGATGTAATCCCAGGTCGGCACCGTGTCGCGATTGCCATACCAGCGCGGGGACACATAGGCATCGGGGCCATTGATCACGATCAGCGCCTCGCTGTCTGCGAGGTGGCGGGTGAGCGCATTGCCGCGCGCAAGGTGGAACTGCACTGCCCCGTCGCCGGTCGAAAGCAGCGGGGTGTGCGCCATGCGCGGGCCATCGGGGGTGGCGGCGAACACCATGCCGAAGCCGATCTCGTCGATCAGCTGCTCCATCAGCGCGCGGTCATCGCTGCGGTAAAGCGGATTGGGATGCATCAGCGCGGCTTTCTGGGAGCGGGGCGCTTGGGGCCTGCCTTGGGCCTGGCGGCGGTTCTTGCGCTTTTGCTCTTGGCTTTGGGCTTGGCCTTGGCTGCTGCTGCCCCGCGCGCGCGGCGGGTGGGGCGGGCTTGCTTGCGGGCCTGCTTGAAATGACGGCGGGCGGCCTGCTTTCTCTCCTCGGGCGTCTTTTCGGGGATTTCCTCGCGCAAGGGCGAGGCATCCGAAAGCGCTGGATCAAACCCCAGCACTTCCATGCTCATGGCGAAATGGGGCGGCAGCTCGGCGGTGACATCGAGCTTGCCTGCGCTCCCCTCACCCGCCTTGGGCTCGGTGATGATGAGGCGGCGCGCATGGAGGTGCATCTTGCGGCTGACGGCGCCGGTCAGGAAGGCATCCGGCCCGCCATATTTGCCGTCGCCCACAATCGGGTGGCCGATGGCGGCCATGTGGACACGCAGCTGGTGGGTGCGCCCGGTGAGCGGTTCCAGTTCCACCCATGCCGCGCGCTGGCCTGCCCGATCAACCACGCGGTAGCGCGTCTTGGCAGCCTGGCCGCCTTCCTCGTCGATATGCATTTTCTCGCCGCCGGTGCCGGGCTGCTTGGCGATCGGCGCGTCGATGATCCCTTCGGCCAGATCGGGCACGCCGACCACCAGCGCCCAATAGACCTTGCGCGCGCTGCGGCTGGCAAAGCGCTTGGAAAAGCTCGCCGCGCTCCCCGGGGTGCGCGCGATCAGCAGGACGCCGGAGGTGTCCTTGTCGAGCCGGTGGACAAGGCGCGGGCGGGGCGCGTTGCCTGCGACGAATGCATCAAGCAGCCCGTCGACATGGCGGGTCGTCTTGCTGCCGCCTTGGGTCGCAAGGCCGGGCGGCTTGTTGAGCACGATGGCAGATGGCGTCTCGCGGATCACCATGGCGCGGGCTTCGGCGATTTGTTCGGGGGTGAGGGGGCGCGCTCGCGGCTTCGCCGCAGCGCGCTGCTGATCCTCGCCGCCCGGCGGCACGCGCAGCACTTGCCCCGCTGCGAGGCGATCTTCGGGCTTGGCGCGCTTGCCATCGACCCGGATCTGCCCCGTTCTCGCCCAGCGCGAGATCGTGGCAAAGCCGACCTGCGGCAGATTGCGCTTGAACCAGCGGTCCAGCCGCACGCCATCGTCATCCTCGCCGATGGTAAACTGGCGGACGCTATCGGAAGCATGAGTGCTCATGCGGCGCTCTGAGCGACAACCAGGCCGATCACGACAGCTGCCATTCCGGCAAACAGCGATGCTGCCGCATAGCCGATGGCAAGCCCCGCCTGCCCGCGATGCAGCAGGGTGACAAGTTCCGCGCTGAACGTGCTGAAAGTGGTAAATCCGCCCAGCAGCCCAACGCCAACCAGCAGGCGCAGGGTCTCGGCCTGGCCGGGCGTAGTGCTGCGTGCCAGCCAGCCCAGCAGCGCGCCCATCGCAAGGCTGCCGAGGATATTGATGCCGAGCGTGCCCCACGGAAAGGTGTTTGCCGGGCCTGCCAAATGCGCTGCCAGACGGCCAAGGTGATAACGCAGCACCGATCCGGCAGCGCCGCCCAGCGCGACCAGCGCAGAGGCAGCCAGTGGTGACGGCGCGGCGACCAGGGGGTTCATAGTCATTGCCCAGCCTTTAGCGAGGTGGGAGCACTCTGCCTAGCGCCCGCTCACCGCCAGGCAGATTCGACCCGGGCAGCGCTATGGCTTGCCATTTTGCCTTTGTTGGACTATTGGGCGCCAGCTTACGCGCGGTCCTGGCAAAGAATCGTGCCAATTTCAGCAGCAATTCGTCGCTCAATCCCGCGACTCTTCCGGCGGGCTCTGGCGCTTTTGAAGTGAGGTAGTCGTCGTTTATGCAAATCATCGTTCGCGATAACAATGTCGATCAGGCCCTGCGCGCGCTCAAGAAGAAGCTGCAGCGCGAAGGTGTTTATCGCGAGATGAAGTTGCGCCGCCACTTTGAAAAGCCCAGCGAAAAGCGCGCCCGTGAAAAGGCCGCCGCCGTGCGCCGCGCCCGCAAGATGGAGCGCAAGCGCATGGAGCGTGACGGCAGCAAGTAAGCGCCGGTTTGCAGCGGCGCGGCGCAAGCGCGCCTTATCCCGCGCTGATTGCTCTTGATCCGCGATAAATTGCCTTAATCCCGGCTTGCTTTGCGCGATAAGCGCTTGAACCTCGCCAAGCGATAAGCCATCAGGGCGCGGATTTTTCCGCGCCCTTTTTGCTTTGTCGCACGGGCGGCATCGGGCGCTTTCACCAACAGGACCTTGACCTATGACCGAAGTCACCCGCGTTCCGATCCAGCCGATTGCCAAGGGCTCGCTCACCAAGCTGTGGCTTGGCGTGGTGGTGGCCATTCTGATCGGTGCCGGCCTTGCCTGGGCCGCCATGCCCAAGGGCCTTGATCTGGACACTCTGGTTGCAGGCAGCGGGGATACGCCCAAGATTGGCGATGTGGTGTTCGTGAAGTACAAGGGCGCGCTGGCTGCGACTGGCGACGTGTTCGACGAATCGCGCGAAATCCCCCTGCCCGTGCAGGGCATCTTCCCCGAAGGCAGCCCTTTCCCGATCGAGGAAGGCGCCACCATTCCCGGCTTCTTCAATGGCCTCCAGAAGATGCAGAAGGGCGGCAAGTACAAGCTCTTCATCCCCGCCGAACAGGCCTATGGCGCAGAGCCTCCGGCAGGCGCGCCGATTCCGCCCAATGCCGATCTCGTCTTCGAGATCGAGGTCACAGACATCATGAGCCGCGAAACCTTTGACCGCAATCTTGCCATTCTCCAGCAGGCGATGCAGCAGATGATGCCCGAAGGTCAGGGCGCGCCCGGCGGCGCTCCGGGAGCTGCCACTGCGCAGCCGGTTCCGGGCCGGTAAGGGGGCAAGGCGCAGATGTCCGTCGACAAGGCAATTGTCGCCAAGATCGCCAGCCTTGCGCGCATCCGCATGGATGATGCCGCGCTCGAACGCATGGTGCCTGAACTCAACGGGATCCTTCACTGGGTTGAGCAACTGGGCGAGGTTGACACCACCGGGATCGAGCCGATGGCCGCCGTCATCCCCAATACCCTGCGCCTGCGCGAAGATGTGGTGGATGCCGATCCGCTCACCGGCGGGGGCAGGCGCGAGGATGTGCTGGCCAATGCCCCGGCGGCTGAACACGGTTTCTTTGGTGTGCCCAAGGTGATCGAGTAGCGTTTTCCCGTCATTTCCGCGCTGGCGGCAATCCAGCCATCCGCTGGCCCGACGGACAAGAGCAGCTGAATCCTCGCCTTCGCGGGGATGACGAAAGAGACAAGATGACTGACCTTACCTCTCTCGGTGTCAAGGAAATCCGCGACGGCGTGCGCGCAGGCACTTTCACCGCGCGCGAAGTGGCCGAGGCATTCAATACCGCGGTGGCCGATGCAGCAGCCCTGAACGCCTTTATCGTCACCACGCCCGATCACGCGCTGGCCGCTGCCGACAAGGTGGACGCCGCGCGCGCGGCGGGCGAACCGCTGGGCAGCATGGCCGGCGTGCCGATTGGCATGAAAGACCTCTTCGCCACCTACGGCGTGCAGACCACGGCCGCCAGCCACATCCTCGAAGGCTTCACGCCGCGCTACGAATCGACTGTTTCGCAGAACCTGTGGGACGCGGGCGCAGGGATGCTGGGCAAGCTCAATCTCGATCAGTTCGCGATGGGCAGCTCGAACGAGACGTCCTATTTCGGCAATGTCGCCTCGCCGTGGCGCAAGGCGGGCAGCAATGCGGCGATGAGCCCCGGCGGTTCCTCGGGTGGTTCCTCGGCTGCCGTGGCCGCGCGCATCGCCCCTGCTGCGACCGGCACCGACACCGGCGGATCAATCCGGCAACCGGCCGCCTTCACCGGCATCTGCGGGATCAAGCCGACCTATGGCAGGTGCAGCCGCTGGGGCATCGTCGCCTTTGCCTCGAGCCTCGATCAGGCCGGGCCGATGGCGCGCAGCGTCGAAGATTGCGCGATCATGCTGGGCGCCATGGCGGGGTTTGACCCGAAGGATGCGACCAGCCTCGATCTGCCGGTGCCCGATTGGGAAGCAGCGCTGAACGCTGACCTCAGGGGCAAAAAGGTCGGAATCCCCCGCGAATACCGGATGGAGGGCACGGATCAGGCAATCCTCGATTCGTGGGAACAGGGCAAGGCATGGCTGAAGGACGCGGGCGCAGAGATTGTCGATGTCTCGCTGCCGCACACCAAATATGCGCTGCCCGCCTATTATATCGTCGCCCCTGCCGAAGCCTCGTCGAACCTTGCCCGCTATGACGGGGTGCGTTACGGCCTGCGCGATCTGCCCGATGGTGCGGGCTTGCAGGAGATGTATGCTGCCACCCGCGCCGCCGGGTTCGGGGATGAAGTCAAGCGCCGCATCCTGATCGGCACCTATGTGCTGTCGGCGGGCTTCTACGATGCCTATTACACGCAGGCGCAAAAGGTGCGCGCGCTGGTGGCCCGTGATTTCGAGCGGGCTTTTGAACAATGCGACGTGATTCTCGCGCCGACCACGCCGACGGCGAGCTTCCCGCTGGGTTCGATGAACGAAGACCCGCTGACGATGTATCTGAACGATGTCTTCGCCGTGCCCGCCAGCCTTGCGGGCCTGCCGGCGATGAGCGTGCCTGCCATGCTCAACGCCGATGGCCTGCCGCTCGGCCTGCAAATCGTCGGACGGCCCTTTGACGAACAGGGCGTGCTCGATGCCGGCCTCGCGATCCAGCAGCGCGCAGGCTTCACCGCCAGGCCGGAGAAGTGGTGGTGAGAGCGAAAGGGGGATCTTCCGATGATGAAGAGGTTGGTTGACTTACTCGCAGCCGGAGTGGTGACCGCTGGTGCTCCTCTGTTCAAAAAGGTCGGGAATTGGCCGGGTAACTTCCCGATCTATTTGCGGCAAGCTGACCGGCTCGGCATTCAATGGCGCTCTACCCACTATTATCACCCCACATACAGGGATGCCGATCTCCCTGCCGATGTAACCAAGCCGCGCGATCTGCCTGGCCTTGATTTACACGAGGAAGCCCAGCTTGCGTTGCTGGCTAGCTTTCAGGTGCAGGGTGAGCTCGACTACATGACCACGCACGAAGATGCCGAGCTCGCTTTCCAATACGACAATGGGCAGTACAACTTCGGCGATGCTGAATCGCTCTACGCAATGGTGCGTCGCAAGAAGCCTCGCCGGATTTTCGAGATTGGCTCGGGCAATTCGACCCGTATTGTGAATCGTGCGATCGCGCGAAACCGGATCGATGATCCAGCCTTCGCGTGTCGCCACATCTGTATTGAGCCTTACGAGATGCCGTGGCTTGAACGGCTCGGGCCCGAGATCATTCGCAAGCGCGTTCAGGATGTGCCGCTGACACTGTTCGACGAGCTTGACGCAGGCGATATCCTGTTCATCGACAGCAGCCATGTCATTCGCCCCTTCGGCGATGTGCTGGTTGAATTCCAGTCGATCATTCCGCGCCTTGCAAAAGGCGTGATCGTCCACGTCCATGACATCTTTACCCCGCGTGACTACCCCGAGACTTGGCTGCGCTCCCAGCGTCGTCTGTGGAACGAGCAATATCTCCTCGAGGTGTTGCTCACCAATTCGAGCCGCTATCGCACCTTGCTTGCGCTTAACTGGCTGGCGAACGAGCATCGTGACAAGCTGGTCGAGGCCTTCCCGCCGCTAGGCCAGCGGCCCGATGCGCAACCGGGTGCCTACTGGTTTGAGGTGATCGGGACATGACAAGTCTAGAGATCGCCGGGGTCGCCATCGCCCTTGCGATTCCGGCGACTTTCCTGGTCGCCAATTGGGTAAGAAAAAACGTCGATCACGGCGAACTGCGCTTCGGGCCGGATGGCAAGGTGATCGAGGACGAGGACGGAAAATGAGCAACTACCGCATTCAGGGCGCAACCGGCGAATGGGAGGTCGTGATCGGCCTCGAAGTCCATGCCCAGGTGACAAGCAACGCCAAGCTGTTCAGCGGCGCCGCGACTGCCTTCGGCGCCGAGCCCAACAGCCAAGTGAGCCTTGTTGATGCCGCAATGCCGGGGATGCTGCCCGTGCCGAACAAGGAATGCATCCGGCAGGCGGTGCGCACCGGCATGGCGATTGATGCTGAGATCAACGCCTGGAGCCGGTTTGATCGCAAGAACTACTTCTACGCCGACTTGCCGCAGGGCTACCAGATCAGCCAGCTCTATCACCCGCTGGTGGGCGAAGGCAGCCTGCTGATCGAGGCCGACGACAAGGCCGGCATTCCCGAAGACAAGGTGATCGGCATCGAGCGTATCCATGTCGAACAGGATGCCGGCAAGCTGATGCACGATCAGCACCCGACGATGAGCTATGTCGATTTGAACCGCTCGGGCGTGGCGCTGATGGAGATTGTCTCCAAGCCCGATATGCGCTCGCCCGCCGAAGCGGGGGCTTACCTGCGCAAACTACGCAGCATTCTGCGCTATGTCGGCAGCTGCGATGGCAATATGGAAGAAGGCTCGATGCGCGCCGATGTGAATGTCAGCGTGCGGCGCCCGGGCGAGCCCTTCGGCACCCGCACCGAAACGAAGAACGTCAATTCGGTGCGCTTTGTCATGCAGGCGATCGAGCATGAGGCGATGCGCCAGGTCGATGTGCTCGAAAGCGGGGGCACGGTGGTGCAGGAAACCCGCCTGTTCGATCCGGGCACGGGCACCACGCGCACGATGCGTTCGAAAGAAGACGCGCATGATTACCGCTACTTCCCCGATCCCGATCTGCTGCCACTGGTGCTGGACGAGGACTTCCTTGCGGAATGCCGCGCCTCGCTCCCCGAACTGCCCGATGCCAAGCGCAGGCGCTATGTCGAGGTGCTCGGCCTCACGCCCTACAACGCGCGCGAATTGACCGCCGAGGTGGAGACCTTCGCGCGGTTTGAAACGCTGCTGGCTGAAACCGCCAAGGTGACGGGCAAGGGCGAGCCTGACGTGGCCACGCAGGTTGCCAACTGGTCGCTCTCGATCGCGCCGGGGGTGCTGAAGGCGCTGGGCGATGATGCCGATCCCGCCTATGCCACGGCCGCCGCGCAGGCGAGCATCCTCGCCATGGCCGACAAGGGCGAAATCAGCGGCGGACAGGCCAAGGAAATCTTCGAAATCGTCCTCAGGACTGGCCGCGACCCGGCTGAAATCGCTGACACCGAAGGCTTGAAGCAAGTCTCCGACAGCGGCGCGATCGAAGCCGCCGTCGATGCGATCATCGCCGCCAACGCCGACAAGGTCGAACAATACAAGGCGGGCAAGGAAGCGCTGTTCGGCTTCTTCGTCGGCCAGACCATGAAGGCGATGCAGGGCAAGGCCAATCCGCAGCTCGTGAACCAGCTGTTGAAGGACAAGCTGGGCTAAGCCCGAGCGTCGGCGCGGGCCTTGCCCCATGACTGCCATCGTCCTCGTCCATCCCGAAATCCCCGGCAATACCGGGGCGGTGGGGCGCACCTGTGTGGCGCTTGATCTGGAGCTGATCCTGATTCACCCGCTGGGCTTCGAGATCAGCGACAAGCGGGTCAAGCGTTCGGGCCTCGATTACTGGCCGCACGTGCGGCTGACCGAATATGCCAGCTGGGAGGCGTTTCTGGCGGCCCGCTTGCCCCGGCCCGACCAGCTGTTCCTGTTCGAGGAATTCGGCGCCAAGAGCTTTTACGAGCCCGCCTATCCCGACGATGCGTTCCTGGTATTCGGCCAGGAAACCAAGGGTTTACCGCGCAGCATTATCGCGCAGCATGATGACCGCCTGTTTCGCCTGCCGATGCGTTCCGCGGTCATCCGCTCGCTCAATCTGGCGAACACGGTGGCGGCCGCCGCCTATCAGGCGCTGCGCGGCAAGCTGTAACGAAAAAGCCGCCGCAAGCGGGTGCTCGCAGCGGCTTTCGTGATGGCGAAAAGCCGTCCAATCAGGCGCGGGTGCCCGACAGCGGCATCGCGCCGAAAGCGCCTGCATTCACCGCGCCGGTGATGGTGTCGCCATCGACAGTCGCTTCGCAATCGAGCGTCATCGGCATGGGGACGACCATGTTCATCTTCCAGGTGAGGGTGTTGCCATCGACCTTGCCATCGACCACATCCATGGTGCCCATGCCGCCTGCCATCTGGCCGGTGAAGCTATCCCCATCAACCACCACGGTAAGCGTGCCGGTTTGATCGCCCATCGGGCTTTTCACGGTGGTGTTCCACGTTCCTGCAACAGACATTCTTTATCTCCTTGCTATCGCGGCCCGCTGTTAGGGCCGCGCGGGTTGAGGCTGGCGCGGCGGACCCTCCCGACCGAGCGACACTCTGGCCGCTTGTTTACACCAGTGTCAGCCCGCTTCAACCACTTATGCCAGGCCCTTGTTTCAGCGCGGCGAAACTATTCGCTGGCGGGCAGTTCGCGTTCCTCGACGGGCAGGCCGAGCGGGGCAAGCTGGCCGCGCACCTTGGCGGCATCGCCCACCACGATCCACACGAAACCATCGGGATCGAGCGCAGCGCGCGCCACCGCATCAAGGGCTTCGGCGGTCTGGCTGCGATACTGGTCCACGAGAGTTTCGTAGTAGTTGTCGGGGCGGCGATAGAGCGCCAGGTTCTGCATTGCCTGCAGCACTGCGGGCGAGGTTTCAAAGCGGCCGGGCAGTTCGCCGATTTCCGAAGCCTTGCTGCGCGCGATCTCCTCTGGCTTGATCCCGCTGGTGGTGAGGAATTCGCGGGTCTCGCGGATCATCTCTGCGAGCGAATCGCCGGTGCGATCGGCCTGCACCCCGCCCGATATGGTGTAGGTGACCGCCCTTTCGCGCGGCGAGGTGCCACCGCGCACGCCATAGCTCCAGCCCTTGGTCTCGCGCAGGTTCATGTTGAGGCGCGAAAGGAAATTGCCGCCCAGCGCATTATTGGCGCTGTTGAAATCGACAAACTCCCTCGATGCGCCATCCAGCGGCGTCAGCTGCGCGCCGAGGATGAAGCTCTGCGGCGAGTTGGGGCGGTTGATGAGGATCACGCGGTTGCCCTTCGGCCGCGCCGGCGGCGCAGCGAAAGTCTTGGTGGCCTTGTTCCCCCGCGGCGATTGCCAGTCGCCGAAGCTTGCATTGAGCGATGCCACGATCTCGGCGAGCGGCTTGTCCGAAATCACGAAGATCTCGCCGTTGTCCGGACGGATCCACTTTTCAGCGAAGGCGAACAGATCATCGCGGGTGATGCTCCGCACGCTTGCGACAGTGGGGTTGCCCCCATAGGGATTGGCCTCACCGAAAATCTCCGGGCCCAGCGCGCGGGCCGCAACCCCTTGCGGCGACTTCATCGCCTGCTGGATGCCGGTGATCGTCTGGGTGCGGACCCGTTCGAGATCGGCAGGGGCAAAAGCGGGTTCGCGCACCACCTGCCTGAGCAGATCAAGGCTGGGTGCCAGATTGGCTGTCAGCGCGGAAAGCGTGAAGGTCGAACGATCCGCGCCGCCGCCGCTGGTTATTCTGAGGCCGAGCCGCTCGCTCGCCTCGGCGATTTGCTGCGCGCTCAGCTTGGCAGTGCCCTCGGTGAACAGGGCGCTGGCGAGATCGGCCAGCCCGCGCTTGTCGGCAGGATCGGCAGCGCTGCCGGCATCGAAAGACAGGCTGACATAGGTGGCCGGCACTGCGGTGCGGCGCGCATAGGTCACCTTCATCCCGTTGTTGAGCGTGGCGCGTTCGAGCGTCGGGAAATCCAGTTCGGCGGTCTTGGCGATGGCGGGCTTGGGGCGTTCGAGCGTCACCGTGAGGGTTTCCGCCTCGCGGTCGCGCTGCGAGGCATTGTCTGCCCCGCCCACCGAGGCGGCTTCTTCATAAGAGGCATCGCGCGCCCCCGGTTCGAGCACCAGCGTGAAGGCGGGCCGCGTCATCCAGCGCTGCATGGCTGCCGTGATGTCGGCAGGCGTCAGCTTGGCAAGGGCTTCGAACTGGCGCGCATAAAAGGCGGGATCGCCTGCCAGCACCTGGCCTTGAGCCAGGGTTACGGCCTTGCCGCCAAACCCGCCAACCTGTTCAAGGCCCCGGATCGTGCTGGCAAGCTGGCTGGTGGCCGCGCGGCGCACTTCGTCGGCTGTCGGGCCTTCGCTGATATATTGCGCGAGAACTTCATCCATCCGCGCTTCGAGCTTGGCAAGCTCGACACCGGGGCGCAACGTGGCGCTCACCGAGAGGAAACCGACCCGCTGGAAGGCCGAATGGCCAGCCGAAACGCTGACCGCGAGCTGTTCATCGCGCACCAGAACCTGATCAAGCCGGCTTGATGCGAGGCCGCCCAGAATACTGGCGCCGATGCTCAAGGCGGTGAGATCCTCGCTGGTGAGGCCGGGCGCAGGCCAATAGCGGGTGACGCGGGTGGCCGCGACCTGATCCTTCATCACGGTTCGCACCGGCGCGGCCAGCGTCGGCACGGGCGCTGCGGCAGGCGTGTTGACCGGGCCGCGCTTGATGGGGCCGAAATATTTCTCGACCAGCACGCGCGCCTCTGCAGGCGAAACATCGCCCGCCAGCACCAGCGTGGCGTTGTTGGGGCCATATTTGTCGCGGAACCAGGCGCGCACATCCTCCATCGAGGCCGCGTCGAGATCCGCCATCGAGCCGATCACCGAGTGGTGATAGGGGTGGCCCTTGGGGAACAGGGTTTTCAGGACTTCGTAAAACACGAGGCCGCCGGGCTGGTTGTCGCCCTGACGCTTTTCGTTCTGCACCACGCCGCGCTGGTTATCCAGCTTCTCCTGGGTGACGGCGCCCAAGAGATAGCCCATCCGATCTGATTCCAGCCACAGCGCGCGTTCGAGCGCGGGGCTGGGCACGGTCTGGAAATAATTGGTGCGATCGAAATTGGTGGTGCCGTTATAATCGGTCGCGCCCATTTCCGCGAGATACTGGAAATAGTCATCGGGCGCATTTTCCGATCCGTTGAACATCAGGTGTTCGAACAGGTGGGCAAAGCCGGTCTTGCCTTCGGGTTCGTCCTTGGAGCCCACATTGTACCATACCGCAACGGCCACAATCGGCGCCTTGCGGTCTTCATGGACGATGACGGTAAGGCCGTTGTCGAGCTGGAATTGCTCATAGGGGATTTTCACCTGCGCGACGAGATCGGCAAGGCTTGCGGTGGCTTCACCGGCGGCGGGCGTGGCAGCAGGGCGGGTCTGCGCGAGGGCCGGGCTGAGCGGGGCAGCAACCAGCGCGAGCGCCATCGCGGCAAGGCTGGCAGAGGCTAGGGCGTGGGACATGGGTGGTCTCCGATAGGGGCAAGGCTGGCAGAAAAAGGTCTCAGGAACGGCTCGTCACGCGCTGTCTGGTGCGCGCATTTTCCTCTACGTCGCTGCGCCAGAAATGGACGGGCTTCAGCTGGTGATCGACGAACAGCTGCATCTGGTCCGTGTAATGCGGGCTTTGCGGGCGCGTGGTGGCCGCGCCAAAGGGCTGAACCGAGCGCGAGCGCACCGGTGCGCCCTTGTCCCATTCGACCCACATGATGAAACTGTCGCCATGGACAAGCTGGAGGCGGCCATCTGGATCCACTTTCCAGGTGGTCGAGGCCCGCAGCGTGTCCGAGCCGCCATCGAGCGGCAGATCGCGGCTCCCCTGGCGCAGGCGGAGCAGATCACCCATCGGCGGATCGAGGCGGCCGAAATGCTGCATCAGGTGGGCCTGTGCCGCCGCCAGCTTTTCCGCGACATCGGGCATGGGCTTGTTGCCATATTCGGCGGACATGAAATCGCGGATGATGAGCAGCGCGAGGCTGTCGGCCGGATGCCGGCCGTCCGCCTTGAAATCCCATGACAGCAGCAGATCGCGCGCTTTGGCCAGATTGCCGCTGGCCTTGAGGCTGGCGAGCGCGTCCCACAGCTTGGCGACATAGCCTTCCCGTTCATAGGCCGTATCATACTTGATCTGGGCAAGCGCCGCGCGGTCGAGCTGGCCTGCCGCGCTGAGCAGCTTGTAAGCGCGGCGCGAGCGATTGGTTTGCTTTTCTTCGATGCCGAGCACCGGCGAAAAATCGGCAGGCTTCAGATCATCGCGGGCACCGGCGGCGGTCCAGGGCTCGTTGTTGGCATTGTAGAGCCACCCGCTCGCCGGATTGATCAGCTTGGGCAGGCGTTCATGGCCGATCGTGCCCTGCCAGATCAGATCGGAGCGATTGCCGGGCAGGATGCCGCGCCAATCGGCCTTCACCACGTCCGGTTCGGGGCGATCGGGCAGGGCAGCATTATAGACATAGGCGATATTGCCCGCCTTGTCGGCATAGATGAAATTGGTCGACGGGATCGCCATCCGTGCCAGCTGCCCCTGCCATTCGGCCAGATTGCGCGCCTTGTTGAGGCGGTAATAGGCATCGAGCTGGTCGATCCGGCCCATCCCGCCATAGCGGATGGCAAAGGCGCCCTTGTCGTTGATGATCACCGGGCCGTGGATGCTGCGATGCACGGTGCGGGGCACGGGCAGCACCACGGGGCCGACCTTGACACCGAGGATCACCTCGCGGCTTTCCAGCGCGCGCCATTCGCCATCAAGCTTGTAGCGCGTGCCGCTCGGATCGAGCTCCAGCTGGTAGACATCGATCATGTCGGGCCGGTTGACGGTGTTGGTCCAGCCGAGGTTTTCATTATGCCCGAGGAAGGGGAAGGGCGAGCCGGGGAAATTGGCGCCCGCAAAATGCCAGCCCTCGCCGCTTTCGACGACGAGTTCATACCATGCCACCCCGCCGCGCAGGGGCTGATGCGAATTCGAGATCAGCGTCGTCACCCCGCCGCTGCGCTGCGGTGCCACGGCAAAGGCATTGGAGCCGAGATGCTCGGCCTCCTCGCCAAAGGGCAGGGCGAGCGGGCGTGAGCGCGTGGGTCGGGCTGCTGCCACCATCGAGCCATCACCCACTTTCTCGCGCGGGAAGCCGGGAATGTCGGGGCCATGTTCGGGACGCAGCGGCTCGCCTGCCACCAGCGGGCCGATCACGGCATCAAGCCCGAAGAAGAACGGCTGGCGCAGGGCAAAGCCGGCGGCAATATCCTCGCCATTCACCGGGAAGAGATCCGTCAGCTTGACTTCGCCCGGATGCTGGCGCGCATAGTGGTTGAGGCCCGCCGCATAGGCTTCGATCAGCGCGCGGGTTGCGGCAGGCAGCCTCGGATATTCGCGCTGCGCCGTGCCGCGCGCGTCAATCAGGTGATAGACGAAATCGGCCTTGGCCCCATCCTCGCCCGCAATCGCGCCATAGCGCCCCCGGCTCATCGCGATCACATCTTGCAGGGTGAAGAAATCATCCTGCGCATGGGCAATCGCCACGCCGAAAGCGACATCGGGATCGGTTGCGCCATAGATATGCGGCACGCCGTATTCGTCGCGGATGATCTCGGCCGAATAGGCGCGCGCCGCGCCGGGCGCAGCGGCGGCGTGGGCAAAGAACGGCTCCCATGTCGCCAGCCCGGCCACTGCCAGCATGCCTGCACCCGCCACCGCAATCGCGCTGCCTTTGAGCCATCCCATTGCTTGCTCTCTCCTTCCAGCGTGCCTGTTTGCGGGGCGCTCGGGCCAAGGTCAAGCCGCTCACCCTGCCCCTTGCGAAGGGCCGTTCATCAACCCATTTTCGCCCCTGGCAGGAACATGCGCGAAAAAACGCGTGCCGGGGCCTTGTGTTGCGAAAACGCAACACTATTTGATGGTGGCAACCTGATGGAGGGGTATCGCACATGAATCTCGAAAAGTTCACCGACCGCGCCAAGGGCTTTCTGCAAAGCGCCCAGACTGTGGCGATCCGCATGAACCACCAGCGGATCACGCCACTGCACATCCTGAAGGCCCTGCTTGAGGATGGCGAGGGCATGGCAGCGGGCCTGATTACGCGCGCGGGCGGTACCCCGGCCCTCGCGGCGAGCGCAGTGGATGCAGGGCTTGCCAAGATCCCCGTCGTCACCGGCAGCGGCGCGCAGGCGACGCCGGGGCTGGATAATGATGCGGTGCGCGTGCTCGACAGCGCTGAACAACTCGCTGACAAGGCAGGCGATGCCTATGTCACGGTCGAGCGCATCCTCACCGCGCTGGCGCTGGCTCCCGGTGCTGCGGGCGAGGCGTTGAAGGCTGCCAGCATCACGCCGCAGGGTCTCAATGCGGCGATCGAGGCGCTGCGCCGCGGCAAAAAGGCGGATTCGGCGAACGCCGAGGCCAATTACGATGCCATGGAGAAATTCGCCCGCGATCTCACCAAGGCCGCGCGCGAGGGCAAGCTTGATCCGGTGATCGGGCGTGACGAGGAAATCCGTCGCACGATCCAGATCCTCGCCCGCCGCACCAAGAACAATCCCGCCCTCATCGGCGAGCCCGGCACCGGCAAGACCGCCATTGCCGAAGGTCTCGCCCTGCGCATCGCCAATGGCGATGTGCCCGACAGCCTCAAGGGCCGCACCCTGATGAGCCTCGACATGGGCGCGCTCATCGCAGGCGCGAAATATCGCGGCGAGTTTGAGGAACGGCTGAAATCGGTGCTGGACGAGGTCAAGAACGCAGATGGCCAGATCATCCTGTTCATTGACGAAATGCACACCCTGATCGGTGCCGGCGCGTCGGAAGGCTCGATGGATGCCTCGAACTTGCTCAAGCCTGCCCTCTCGCGCGGCGAATTGCATTGCATCGGCGCGACCACCCTCGATGAATATCAGAAATATATCGAGAAAGACCCCGCGCTTCAGCGCCGCTTCCAGCCCGTATTCATCGCCGAGCCGAGCGTCGAGGACACGATCAGCATCCTGCGCGGCATCAAGGACAAATATGAACTCCACCACGGCGTGCGCATCACCGATGCGGCGATTGTTGCCGCGGCGCGGCTGTCGGATCGCTATATCCAGAACCGCTTTCTGCCCGACAAGGCGATCGACCTCATGGACGAGGCCGCATCCCGCATCCGCATGGAGGTGGAGAGCAAGCCCGAGGAGATCGAAGCGCTCGACCGGCGGATCATCCAGCTGAAGATTGAAGAGCAGGCGCTCCAGAAAGAGGACGATGCCGCCTCCAAGGAACGCCTCGCGGCCCTGCGCAGTGAGCTGGCGAACCTTGAACAGCAGAGCGCCGAGCTTACCACCCGCTGGCAGAATGAGCGCGAGAAGATCGAGGCGGAAAGCCGGATCAAGGAAGAACTCGACGCCGCGCGGGTCGAACTGGAGCAGGCCCAGCGCGAAGGCGATCTCGCGCGTGCCGGGGAACTTTCCTACGGGCGCATCCCCGAGCTGGAAAGGCGGCTCGCCGAAGCACAGGCTCAGGCCGACAACGCGCTGCTGCGCGAGGAAGTGACCGAGGAAGACATCGCCGCCGTTGTCAGCCGCTGGACGGGCATTCCCGTCGACAAGATGATGGAAGGCGAGCGCGAAAAGCTGCTTCATATGGAAGAACTGCTGAGCAAGCGGGTGATCGGCCAGAGCCAGGCCATCGAGGCCGTGTCCAAGGCGGTGCGCCGCGCGCGGGCCGGTTTGCAGGATCCCGGGCGGCCGCTCGGCTCCTTCCTGTTCCTCGGGCCGACGGGGGTCGGCAAGACCGAGCTGACCAAGGCGCTGGCGGGCTTCCTGTTCGATGACGATAACGCCATGGTGCGGATCGACATGAGCGAATTCATGGAGAAGCATTCGGTCGCCCGCCTGATCGGCGCGCCTCCGGGCTATGTCGGCTATGAGGAAGGCGGGGTGCTCACCGAAGCGGTGCGCCGCCGTCCCTATCAGGTGGTGCTGTTCGACGAGGTGGAAAAGGCGCACGGCGACGTTTTCAACGTGCTCCTGCAGGTGCTCGATGATGGGCGGTTGACCGATGGGCAGGGCCGGGTGGTGGATTTCTCGAACACCCTCATCATTCTCACCAGCAACCTCGGCAGCCAGTATCTCGCAGGCCTTGCCGATGGCGAGGATGTGGCGAGTGTGGAGCCGCAGGTGATGGACGTGGTGCGTGCCCACTTCCGCCCAGAATTTCTCAATCGTCTCGACGAGATCATCCTGTTCCACAGGCTGGGGCCGGAACATATGGCGCCGATTGTCGCGATCCAGGTGGGCCGGGTGCAGAAGCTGCTTAGCGATCGCAAGATCACGCTCGATCTCACCGATGCGGCGCTGCGCTGGTTGGGCCGCGTTGGCTATGATCCGGTCTATGGCGCGCGGCCGTTGAAGCGGGCGGTGCAGCGTTACCTGCAAGACCCGCTTGCCGAAATGCTGCTGGAAGGCAAGTTGCCCGATGGCACCACGCTGAAAATCGACGAGGGCGATGGCAAGCTGGTGATGGTGCCCGCCTGATCCGGTCACGTCGCAAGCGCGCAACAAAAAAGGCCCCGGTTGCCCGGGGCCTTTCCGTTCAAGGTTGCCAGAGGGATCAGAACTCCTTGGTCACGTTGACCGTGAACTGGCGACCGAAGGTGTCGTTGCGGCTCGCCGGGATACAGAACCCGCTGATTTCCTGGCAGCGACGGTCGAACAGGTTGCGCACCGCAAGGTTCAGACGGAAGTTGTCGTCCGTGCGGTAGAAGATGTTCACGTCGGTGGTGATGAAGTCATTGAGCTTGTCGAACTGGCGTGCGTCCGGCGTGCGATCGAAGCGCGAGAACAGCTGTTCGCCGGTGTAGCGCCAGACCGAACCGATGCCCCAGTTCTTGTTGGTGTAGTTCAGCGTGAACTGGCCAGCCCAGGTCGGATCACCGATGACCGCATCCGAACGTGCCGGGGCAACGCCGGTGATGTCGATCTGACGCTTCAGCACCACGGTGAGATCGCCGCGCATCTGGAGCATGCCCTTGATGCCGATACCCTCGAGCGAGGTGGCATAGAGCATGGCGCCCTGAATGCCTTCGTAGTCGATCTGGTTGCCATTGGTGAAGCCGGTGCGGACGCCCGGGTTGCCCGGATCAGCGACGACTTCACCGGTTGCCGTGCGGCGGATCAACGAGCAGAACTGGTTGCCATTTGCCGGATCGGCGGTGTTGAAGTTGTCATTGTCGAAGCAGGCCGTGTTGATCTGCGCCGTGTTGAGCTGGGCGATCGGATTGCTGATCCGGATGTTGATGTAGTCAACCGTGAGCGAGAAGTTCCGCAGGAAGCGCGGGCGGAGAATGCCGCCAAGGCTGTAGCTGTCGGCCTGCTCGTTCAAGAGGTTGGGGTTGCCGCCCACGATGATCGGAACGCTCGCCACCGAAGCCTGCTGCGGACGCTGCACGTTCGGGAAGGCATTCAGGAACGCCGTACAGTTGCGCTGGCGCGCTGCTGGGTTGGCACCGCCAGTAATGGTACCCGGCATACACAGATCAGGCACGAAGCCGAAGGCGTTGGCTTGCGGCAGGAACAGTTCGGCCAGCGCCGGAGCGCGGAACGAACGGGTGAAGTTGCCGCGGAACTCGATGTCCCGGATCGGCGCGATGCTGCCACCGGCCGCCCATGAGAAGAACCCGCCGTTCACGGTGTTATCGACATAGCGGCCACGGCCGTAGATGATCGCCGAATCAATCAGCATGTCATTGTCGGGCGTGATCAGCGGCATCAGGATTTCGCCAAAGACTTCGTTGAGCGTGAACTCACCCGCAATCGGGGTCACGGCAGCACCGCGACCACGGCCGAGCCGTTCAAACTCGGAAGGCTGGAACGAACCCTTTTCGCGGCGGAACTCGTAACCGCCGTTGACGCTGATGTCGTTGTTGTTGAACTTGAACAGGGTGCCGCCGACGTTGGCGTTGAAGACGATCTGTTCAAGGTTCGTCTGGGTGACATTGTCAGAGGTTACGTAGTCAAGCGCGGCAGCGCTCGCCTGGTTGCCGAAGAAATTGAACGGAACACAGGCGCTGTCCGGAATCGGGTTGAAGCCCGCCTGAACCGGCGTGCCGGTGAAGCCGCCCGGCAGGTTGGCGGCACAGACGATCTGGCCTTGCGCGTTGCGCGCCACGTTGGTGGCGTTCACGAAGTTCTGGACGTTGATGTCCTGACGGAAGTCAGTGATGTTCGACTTGCCGTAGTTGAACGCCGCTTCCCAGTGCCAGTCCTTCTCGCCGATCTTGAAGTCGCCGCGGGCGCCGATCACGCCGCGCATGAATTCGGTTTCGGCAAAGCCGGTGAGGTCGGCAAAGCCGACGTTGGCGCGCGACAGGGTGAAATTGGTGACGCCTGCCGCCTGCAACACGCCGCGCGCCTGATCATTCAGGAACGGGTTGTTGATGTTGAAGGTCAAGGCGCCGCTCGCACCACCAAACAGCGGGGTGTTGAAGGTCGGTTGCTGCACCAGCTCGTCGGCACGCGAATCAAAATATTGCGCCTCGACGAAGATGTTGATCTTGTCGGTCAGGTCGTAATTCGCGAAAAGATTGGCGCCGAAACGGCGCAGGTCCGACGTGAGCTGGCCGAAGTCCGAGAACTTGAAACCGTCACCGAAGATCGCGTTGTTCCCGCTCGGAGTGGGAACCCCGCCGATCAGGGCGCGGATCCGCGTGCCGACAGTGTAGGGCACCAGATTGCCGTTGGCATCGAACTGGAATGCCTGGTTGCCGACTGCACCAGTCGGGCGGGTGGTGGCCGTGGTGACGCCAAGCGGGCCGCCGAAGATCACGCCGGTGTTCGACAGCGGGAACAGGCTGAGGCCGCGGAACACGACAGTCGCCGGGATGCCATCATTCGGGCCGGTGTCGAGGCCGATACCCGGAGCAATCCGCCCCACCTCGGTGAGGTTGTTCTGCACGCTCATTTCATTCAGGAAGTCCTGGCGCGCGCTCTGCAGAATGCCGTCGGTGTAGGTGTAAAATGCCGACAGCTGGAGGTGGCCGCGGCCGCCTGCAAACTTGGTGCCGTAAACGCCTTCGAAGCGATAGAAGTGGCCATCGCCTTCTTCGTAGATGCCCGAAGTCGCATTGAGCGAGAGGCCTTCGTAGCGATCATCAAGGATGAAGTTCACCGTCCCCGCAATCGCGTCCGAGCCATAGACGGGCGCCCCTGCGGTCGATGCGATATCGACCGACTTCACCAGCGCGGTCGGGATGATGTTGACGTCAACCTGCGTACCGGCAGCGGCGGGACCGAACAGCGAAGGCGGGTTCGAAGTCACCACGCGGCGGCCGTTGATCAGGGTCAGCGTGCGGTTCGAGCCGAGGCCGAAATTGTTGATGAAGTTCACGCCCTGGCCGAAAGCGGCCTGATCGCCGTTCGGGGTCACCGAGCCACGGATCTGCGGCAGCGTGTTCAGGGCGTCGGCAACGTTGATGAAGTTGCGCTGATCGATGAACTCGCGGTCGATCGAGGTGGTCGGCTCGAACGGCTGGAGATTGGGATTGCGGATACGCGAACCGGTGACAGTGATTGCGCGGTCTGGCGATGGCGAGTCGGCCGACGAAGATGTCACGTCGACCGGGTCCTCATCCTGCATGCCCTGCGCCATGGCAGGATTTGCGATTACAAGTGCAGCCACGCCGGCGCCGAGCAACAGCGCCTCGCGGCGCGCACGCGCCCGAAGATTGATCATGATGTTACCCCTGTTTGAGCAAGTTTGAACAGCTTGCCTGTCTGATCCTAAACGTGAAAGCACCGCGCAGCGCAACCTTTGAAGCGGTTCAGGGGCGGTTTGTTACAAATTTAAGTGATCAGCGTTGCACGGGCGCAACATAATTGTTGCTCAGCGCGACTTCATTTTTCTTGCCCCAAGCGGCTCGCGGCTTCGTGCTGGCGAGCGCTTGTGCCTGCGATCACGGAGTCGGCTGGGTCGGGCGGCCCATGCCAAGCAGTTCCTGCGTCTGGCGATTGCCTTCCCGTGCGGCAGCGGCCCATTCCTTGTTGGTGCGACACACCCGCACCCGCTGGGCGCGCGAATTGAGCACCGCCTCGCTGCGACAGCGCACGAAATCGGGATGCTTGGGATCGGTGATCTTGCCCGGTGCTGCGGGCTTTGCCGGTGCCTCGCCGGAGACAATCACGCTCACCGTTTGATCGGTGGC
Organism: Erythrobacter sp.; assembly: GCA_046296155.1. Classification (GTDB taxonomy): domain Bacteria; phylum Pseudomonadota; class Alphaproteobacteria; order Sphingomonadales; family Sphingomonadaceae; genus Erythrobacter. The sequence continues at coordinate 181,608 of JBKBLW010000005.1, forward strand.
AGCCGCAGGCGGTTCGGCACGCAAGGTGGTGGCAGGTGCTGCAACGGCCAAGGTGCAAGCCGCAAGGCTGAACAGGGAGTGGATGGACATGGGGCATTTCCTCCGCACAGGCAGGAGTGTTCCGGCGCGCAAGGCGTGTGCGCTGGAACAGGGCCTGTCAAGAACTCTCTGATCCCGGCGCCGCGCAGAAATGGCGGCCTGATGTGCGGGCGAAAAGGGGGCGTGGCACCAGGCCAGGGTCTGCTGCGGATCACGAAAATGTCAGACCACCGCCCGCCCGCGCCGCTGCGCGCGGATTGTTGCACTGCGGCATAAGTGTTGCATTTTTGCGACTAAGGGCGATGAAGCGATGCCCCGTTCTCGCCCCAGCCTTTACACTTTCAAACGCCTCCCTGTATTCGGGTCCCATGTCGGACGGGGGCTGTGGTTCTTTCATGGGCCATGGCCTGCGTTTGGCTGGCTCACCAACGTCCCGAGGGGAATAACGTGTCTCAGAACAAATTTAAGCTGCAGGGCGGTTTCGTCAGCCTCGCTATCGCGCTGGCTGCAACCGCGACCCCTGCTTTCGCACAGCAGACCGATGAGGTTGCGCAGGAAGAAACCGGCAATGTCATCATCGTGACCGGCACCGGTACGCGCATTGCCGATTCCAACCTGGTTCTCGCCAACCCGGTGATCGGTGTCGATGCTGCCGAAATCGCTGCCCAGGCGCCGATGTCGATTGAAACCGTGCTGCGTATCCTGCCGGGCACTGCGCCGGGCATCGGCCAGCAGGTCAATAACGGCAATGGCGGTGTGGCCACGCTCAACCTGCGTGGTCTGGGTGCCAACCGCAACCTCGTCCTGATGAACAACCGCCGCGTTGTTCCCTCGACACTGGGTTCGGTGGTTGACCTCAACGCCATTCCGATCGCCATGATCGAGCGCTTCGAAGTGCTCACCGGCGGCGCTGTGACCACCTATGGTGCTGACGCTATCGCCGGCGTGGTGAACTTCACCACCCGTCGCAATTTCGAAGGCGTTGACCTGCAGATGGTCAACGGCATCACCGAGCGCGGCGATGGCCGCCAGTTCCGCGTCAGCGGCGCTTTTGGTGCGAATGTTGCAGATGGCCGCGGCAACGTGACCATCGGCCTCGACTACACCAAGACCGAGCCGGTGCGCCAGGGTGATCGTAGCTTCAGCCTCGTGGGTCGTGGTTCGACTTGCCCCGGTTCGGTGAGCGACGCCAACTGCGCCACCGCGACTGCTGGCCCGATCCAGGGTTCGGCAACCGCTGTGCCTGCTGCGATCCTCTCGCCGCTGCCGACCACGGGCCCGCTCGCCAATGGTGGCCGCTTTGAAAACGGCGAGATCGTTGCTGGTCTGTCGGACTACAACTTCAACCCGCCGAACCTCTTCCAGACCCCGCTTGAGCGCTTCAGCATGATGGCGCAGGCCAATTACGAAGTGGCTCCGGCGATCGAGGTCTATGCCGAAGGCCTCTACACCCGCAGCAAGGTCCGCACTGAGCTGGCGCCTTCGGGCACCTTCTTCAGCAGCCAGATCCGGGTTCCGTTCAACAACCCGTTCCTGACCACGCAAATGCGCAATCAGCTGTGCGAATTTTCGGGTCTTGATGCCGCGGCCTGCGCCAATGCGATTGCCAACGGCACCGATGTTCCGGGTCTTCTGGTTGGCCGCCGCCTCGTTGAAGGCGGTCCGCGCGTGACCGAGTTCACGACTGATCTGTTCCAGTTCACCGCTGGTGTCCGCGGCAAGGTCACCAACACGGTGAACTTCGACATCTTTGGTCAGTATGGCGAATCGAACCGCGTCAACACCAACGTGTCGGGCAACGCGCTGCTCGCGCGTGTGAACCAGGCGCTGCGCGTCAATCCGACCAACCCGGCCGCTTGTGCCGATCCGTCGGGCGGCTGCGTCCCGCTGAATATCTTCGGTCCGGAAGGCACGATCACGCCGCAGATGCTGGCGTTCATCGGCACGCCGACCAGCACTTTCAGCAGCACCACCTTTGAAACCGTGCAGGGTATCCTGAGCGGCGACTTCGGCGTGACCTCGCCGCTCGGCGAAACCCCGATCGCCTTCGCGGTCGGTGCCGAATATCGTCGTTACTCGGGTCTCACCTTCGGTGACCTTCCGACCTCGACCGCAGGCGCCATTCTTGGTGCAGGCGGTGCGGTGCAGCGCACCGAGGGTTCGTTCTACTCGACCGAATTCTACGGCGAGTTGATCGTTCCGCTGGTCGAAAATCGTCCGTTTGCTCACCTGCTGCAGGTCGATGGCGGCTTCCGCTATTCGGACTTCAACACCACGGGTGGCAACTGGACCTTCAAGGGCGGTGTGCAGTGGGCCCCGGTTGAGGACATCAAGTTCCGCGCCGCATGGACCCGCGCAACCCGCACGCCGAACATCGGCGAGCTGTTCGCTCCGGTGAACACGGCGCTGACCAACCTGACGACCGATCCGTGCCAAGGCGCGCTCGGCACTGCCAATGCGACTGTCGCGGCACTGTGCGCTGCCCAGCTCGCAGCGGTTGGTGCGGATCCTGCTCGTCTCGGCAGCATCCCGGCGCCGATTGCTGGCCAGATCAACTTCACTGGCGGCGGCAACATCAACCTCCAGCCCGAAACCGCGACCACCTGGTCGGCCGGTGCGGTGTTCACCCCGACCTTTGCGCGCGGGCTGTTCATCTCGGCGGACTGGTATCGCATTACCGTCAAGGATGCGATTACCTCGCCGGGCGTGGGTGACGTGGTCAGCGGCTGCTTCGGCCAGTCGAACCCGAACTTCGTCAACTGCCAGCTGATCCGTCGCGATCGTCTGACGGGCGGTCTGTCGGGTGACCCGGGTTCGGTGCAGGGTCTGCTGCTGTTCCCCTCGAACCTCGGCATGATTCAGCGCGAAGGCATCGACATCAACGCCAACTATGCGGTTGATCTCGGCCAGGTGGGCCTCAACTTCCACCTCAACGCCAACCACTCGATGCGCAACCGCTTCCAGTCGGGCCCGGCCTCGTTCATTCGTGAATGCCAGGGCTTCTTCTCGGTGGATTGCGATGGCGTGATGCTGCCGGACTGGGCTGCGAACCTGCGCACGACCCTGACCTACAAGGGCTTCGACGCATCGCTGCTGTGGCGCTACATCAGCGGCTTCGATGTTGAGCCGCGCACCGTGCCGAACACCCTGCAGCCGGGCGTTGTCGGCAGCTTCGGCGCCACCAACCCGAACCGCGTTGTGGGGGCCTATCGCTCGATCGACAGCTACAACTGGTTCGACCTCAACCTCGGCTTCAACGTGACCAACGACATTCGCGTTGCGGCCCTGATCGAGAACCTGTTCGACCGCAAGCCGCCGGAAGTGGGCAGCACCATCGGTTCGACCGCGTTCAACACCGGCAACACCTTCCCGTCGGTTTACGATGCGCTGGGTCGCCGTTTCTCGGTCACCATCGGCCTCAGCTTCTGATCAGGTGATTGACCAGGACGCGTGAGCGTCACGAGAATTGGGGCGGCGGGGCAACCTGCCGCCCTTTTTCCTTGCGGGGATTGATCGCTTCAGGTCTGGTGCCCAAGGGCGCCGCCGCGCGGGTGCATTTTCGGTTCAAGCGGGCGTAAAGGGCCAAGCAACGCTCTGGCGCCACACGGGCCCTTCGCATTTTCCGGTCCCGTTTGATCGGAAAATGCTCTAGTCAGGGCGCATGGCTCAAGGAACCCGCCAGGCAGCACCGCGCCGGGTGATCGTCGCAGGCGCAAGCGGCACGATTGGCCGCGCGGTGGTGGCAGAGCTGATTGGACGCGGTGCCGAAGTCACTGCGCTGCTGCGGCCCGCCCGCACCGCGGCGCAGGTGCCGGACGAATTGGCGCAGGCGCACTGCGTGCGGGTGGGGCTGGATGATGCAGCCGGGCTCGCCGCCGCCTTCGCCGCCGCGCGGCCGCAAGTGGTGATCTCCTGCATCGCCTCGCGCAGCGGCGCGCCCAAGGATGCCGATCTGGTCGATCGCCAGCACAATCTCGCCCTGCTGGCCGCCGCGAAGGCCGCGGGCGCTGAGCACTTCATCCTGCTGTCGGCGATCTGCGTGCAGAAGCCCTTGCTCGCCTTCCAGCATGCCAAGCTCGCCTTTGAGGCCGTGCTGCGCGAGAGCGGCATCGCCTACAGCATTGTCCGCCCGACTGCCTTCTTCAAGTCACTCTCGGGCCAGTTGAAGCGGGTGAAGGAAGGCAAGCCCTTTCTCATTTTCGGCGATGGCGAGCTGACCCGCTGCAAGCCGATTTCGGACGCGGACCTTGCCCGCTTTATCGCCGATTGCATCGATGATCCCGCGCGCCGCAATGCGATCCTGCCGATTGGCGGGCCGGGCCCGGCGATTTCCCTGCGCGAACAGGGTATGCTGATCTTCGAATTGCTTGGGCGAAAGCCGCGTTTCACATCGGTCTCGCCAGGCCTGTTCGCCACGGCGGAGAGGGTGCTCGCGCTCGGCGCAGGCGTATCGGACTGGTTCGCCGCAAAGGCCGAATATGCCCGCATCGCGCGCTATTACGCGACCGAATCGATGCTGGTGCTCGATCCTGAAAGCGGCACCTATCGCGCCGATCTGACCCCGGAATACGGCACCCAGACCCTGCGCGATCACTATGCGGCGGCGCTGGCCGCGCTTTAGTGCGTTTTTTTGTTCAAGCTGGCGCCAAGGGAAAGCAACGCTGAGGCGCCGCGCGGGCTTGTCGCATTCTCCGATCCTGTTTGATCGGACAATGCTTTAGCGCGGCGCGATGTGCCAGCTTGCCGGGCTGAGCGTGTCCCCGAGATGCGGCACATGGACGGGGTGCGCCGCATAGTTGAAGGTGAAGGCGTGGCTTGCGCTGCGGCGCACCCGGATGCCCTCGGGCAGATCGAGCAGCGTCAAGCCCGCCTCGCGGCCCATGCGCTCCACCAGCAGGCGCAGCAGCGCGCGGTCGGGCCATGCGGCGCAGTAGCGCAGATGATCCTTGCGGAACACTACTCCGCGCCCCGCGCTGTCGCTGAGTTCGGGGACGAGATCGCTCGCAATATCTTCCCGCCAGCGGGTCACGGCAAAGCCGTCAGCAGGCTCGGCCACGCCATCGCGCAGGCTTTCAACCCGCATAACCGCCAGCGGGAGCGCCGCGCGCAAGGCCCCCGGCGCAAGGCCTTCAGGGATCTGGAAACTCACCGTCTTGCTCCCTGAACGCGGGCCGATCAGCACCGGGCAGGCGAGTGCGGCAAGCTTTTCGGCCAAGCCTTCGGGCATAATCGGCAGGCTTGGCACCAGCACCATCTGGTAGCCGGCAAGGTCAGCCTCACTCGCGACGATATCGACATCCAGCCCGCGCGCGCGCAGCGCCGCATAGGCCTCGAACACGAGTTCAAGATAGCGAAAGCTCGCGCCGTGAGGCTGGATGGCGAAAACCCATGCCGCCTCATAGGAAATAACCAGCGCGGCTTGTGCCCTTGCTGTTTCCTGCCGGCCAATTCCCGCAAGCGTTTGTGCTGCGGTGCGGACTTCTGCGGCGGCTTCGGCTTCGCTGCTGTCAGGGCGCAGCAGGCCTGCGTGCATCTGTTCCTGCGCGAAAGGGGCCTGCCGCCAGCGGAAATAGCTGGTCAGTTCAGCCCCATGAGCCGCCGCTTCCAGCGTCCACAGCGCCACCATTCCCGGCAACGGCGCGGGGTTGAAGCGCGCCCAGTTCACCGGCCCCGGCTGCTGCTCCATCACCCCCCAGCGGCCCTGTGAGCAGCCGCGATACAGATCATGGTGGAAGGCGGCGATATCGGGATGGCCTTGCCTGAGGTAAGCGGCCTTTTCTTGCGCCGAGAACCAGAACTGTTCGAGAAACCCCAGCGGATAGGAATCCCACGTCGCCACGTCGAGATCGCGGCCAACATCATGGTGATTGAACGCGGTAAAGAAGCCCATGAAATTGTGGGTAATGTCCCGCCCCGGCGAATGGGCACGGATGATTGCCACCTGTTCGCGATTGAAGCTGGCCACCTGATCGGAGGAAAAGCGGCAATAGTCGAGCCAGTGGGCCGGGTTCGCCTCGGTGACAGTGAGGTGCGGCGGATCGACTTCATCGAAGCTGCGATATTCCATGCTCCAGAACACATTGCCCCAAGCAGCATTCAGAGCCTGTGGCGTGCCGTATCGCTCCGCCAGCCAGCGGCGGAAAGCGGCAGCGGCTGCGGCAGAAAAGCTCAGCACCGTATCATGGCAGCCATATTCATTGTCGGTCTGCCACATCACCACTGCCGGGTGCTGGCCATATCGCTTGGCCAGTGCGGTCACGATCCGGCGGCATTCGGCGCGGTAGCCTTCGTGGCTGAAGCAGTAATGGCGTCGCGAGCCGAAGCCGCGCGGGCGTCCCTGTTGGTCGATGGCAACCATATCGGGCATGGAATCCACCAGCCACTTGGGCGGGGTCGCGGTGGGTGTGCCGAGGATCACTTGCAGACCTGCCCCGGCAAGCGTGTCCATGGCGCGGTCGAGCCAGTCCCAGTCGTAATCACCCGGCTCGGGCTCGATCCGGCTCCATGCGAATTCGCCGATCCGCACCAGCGAAAGGCCCATCTCGGCCATGCGGCGGGCATCTTCGGCCCACATCTCGCTGGGCCAATGTTCCGGATAGTAGCAGCAGCCGAGTTTCATGCAGGCAGTCTTTCAAGGGCGATAAGCCAGGCGGTTTCGGGATGGGTAAGGGGCAGCGCCAGGCCCTGTATCATCAGCGCAGTGCCCGACAGGGTGAAGCCTTCGCGCCACTGATCGGGATGGGCAAGGTAATGGCGGGCCTTGCGCGGCCATGGCTCGGGCAGGCGCACATGGTAGCGCGCCTGCGGGTCAAGGCCTGCAAGGCGAAGCGGGGCTGCGTTGAAGACGGGTGCAAAGGCGGTCTGTGTAGCCAGCGCCAAAGCTTGCTCCTCATGCACCACGATCATGGCGGCAATGGCGGGATCGGGATGGGCAAGGCGGTAGAGCGCGCCCTCGTGCAGCACGCCGCGCCAGTTCTTGTAGAGCGCGATATGGGCGGCAAGCGTCCCCCGCTCGCGTTCATCCATTCGCGCCGGATCGGCCTCCACCCCCATGTGGCCGAACAGCGCGACCTTGGCGCGGAAATCCATATTGGCGCATCGCCCGGTGATAGGATTGGGCGAAGGGCCGACATGGTTGCCCAGCACTTCGAGGGGGAGGAACTGGCTCCATGCCGGGATGATCCTGAGGCGCTCGATCGCGTCGTTGTTGTCGCTCGGCCAGACGCGGGTTGCACGCGACAGGACGCCGTAATCGATCCGCCCGCCGCCGCTTGCGCAGCTTTCTATCTCCACCTGCGGGTGCGCGGCGCGCAGGGCATCGAGGAGCGCGTAGAACCCTTGGGTCTGGCCCGGCGCGGCAGGAAACAGCGTGCGGTTGTGATCCCACTTGAGATAGGCAATCGCGTGCTCCCGCAGCAGGGCGTCGAGCGCGCCGAACAGATATTCGCGCACCTCTGCGCGCGCCATATCCAGCACCAACTGCCCGCGCATGGTGGGCCGCTCGCGCTGCTCAAGATGCAGGCACCAGTCGGGATGCTGGCGGTAAAGCTCGCTGTCGGCCGAGACCATTTCCGGCTCCACCCACAGGCCGAAATCCATGCCCAGAGCGTGGACGCGGTCGATGAGGGGGGCAAGGCCGTTCGGGAACACCGCGGGCGCGACGCGCCAGTCGCCAAGGCTGGTGGTGTCATTACGCCGCCCGCCAAACCAGCCATCATCCAGCACGAAGCGTTCGACGCCGAGGCTGGCGGCATCCTCGGCGAGCTTCAGCAGCGCCGGCTCGGCCAGGTTGAAACCGAGCGCTTCCCATGAATTGAGGTGGACCTTGCGCGGCCCCCAGCTGGCGCGGGCGGGGAGAACCTCGTTGCGCAGGTAGGCGTGGAAGGCCTGCGCGAGCGCATTGCGATGGGGCGCAATGGCAAAGAGCGCTGCGGGCGTCGTGAAAGCCTCGCCGGGGGCCAGCACCACCTCGCCCGCTTGCCATTGCGCTGCCATTTGCAGCATGGCGGCGCCATTGCTTGCGCCTGCATGATCGCACTCAAGCCGGGTGATGAAATCCCCGCTCCACGCGAGATGCACCCCCATCACTTCCTCGCCCGCGCCGTGAAGCAGCAGCCAGTTGCCGCCGTCAAACCCCGGCTTGCCGCCGCGCGACTGGCGGGTGATCCCATCGGGCGCAATGGCGCGGCGGGTCTCGCGCATCTCGCCAGCCCAGCGGCCACTATAGCTGGCCAATTCGGTGAAGCGGGCGGGCACGGGCAAGGCGAGGCTGGCGAGATGTTCAACCTCAAGCGGCTCGGTGCCCCGATTGGTGAGGGTCGTGCGGCAGGAAATCACATCGCCCGTGCCGATCCGCCATTCGAGCCGCACGTCCACCCCGGCGGCGGCCGCATCACGCATGGTCAGCCCCAGCGTCGCCGCTGCGGCCTGCCACTCCGCCAGCCGCAGATCGGTGGCAAGGCGCTGGTGCCCGCGTCGCAGCACGATTGCGGGGCTGCTTGTCAGCCCGCCTTTGGCTTCGGGCAGAGGGCCCGGCACCGGGGGCGCATCGGGCTGGCTTTCATGCCGCCCGCGCGCGGCCGCGGCGGTGAGCGCGGCGAGTTCTTCGCACTGCGGCAAGCGCGCGCCGCAAAAAACGACATCCGCAGCGCCCCCCTGCTCCAGCGCGAAGACCAGCGTCAGCGCTTCGCCATCGAGCCGCACGTGTTCCAACCCGTCTCTCCCATCGCGGGCGGGGATGAGCGGGCACGCGCCCCTTGCCGATCACCGCCGCATCGGCTGTAACCGCCCGCGCGGCCTTGCGAAAGGGCGCTTTGCCGGGGGATGGATGTTCGAGACCTTGCCAGCCAACAGCCTGATCCAGATCGCGGTGTGCCTCGGCCTGACCGCCCTGGTGGCGCTGGCTACATGGCTCACGATCCGCCGCAGCCGCCATGACGGATCGAGCAAGGATGTGTTCCTGGCGGGCAAGGGGCTGTCCTGGCTGTTTGTCGCAGGCTCGATCACGCTCACCAATCTTTCGACCGATCAGCTGGTGGGGATGAATGGCAACCAGATGGCACTGCTCGCCTGGTGGGAAATCGCAGGCTTTGCCGGGCTTCTCATCCTCGCCTTCGTGTTCGTCCCGATCTATTACCGCGAAGGCTGCACCACCGTCACCGAATTGCTGGAGAAACGCTATGGCGGGCGTTCTATCCGCACGCTGATTTCGGGGCTGTTTCTGGCCGGAAACGTGCTGATCTATCTGCCAGCCGCGCTTTATTCGGGCAGCCTGTTCATGCATTCGCTGTTTGGCGGCGGGGTGCCGCTCTTGGCCTTTGCGGCGGTGCTGGCGGTGATTTCGGCAGGCTATACCATGCTGGGCGGGCTGCGCGCGGTGGCAGTGATGGACACCTATTCCGGCATCGGTATTCTCGGCCTTGCGCTGCTCATCGTGGTGCTGGCGCTGGCGGCGGTGGATTTCGATATCGTCACCGGCATGCCGCCCGAACGCCTCAGCATGATCGGCGCAGCGGACAGCCCGATCCCGTTCCACACGCTGTTCACCGGCATGATCTTCATCCAGATCTTCTACTGGTCAACCAACCAGAACCTGACGCAGAAGGCGATGGCCGCCCCCACCATCCGCGAGGCGCAGAAAGGCGTGATGGCAGCGGCGATCATCCGCATCCTGATCGTGCCGCCGATCGTGGTGATCCCCGGCATCGTCGCCTTCAAGCTGTTCGGGCAGGTGGGCGATGCGGCCTATGGCAAGCTTGTCGCCGAAGTCTTGCCGCCGTGGCTTTCGGGAGCCTTTGCGGCGATGGTGGCAGCGGCTGTCATCACCACCTTCAGTGCGGTGCTCAATTCATCCGTTGCGCTTTATGCGGTCGATTTTCACGAGCGTTTCATCGGCAAGGTGCGCGATTTCTGGAAACTGGGTGCGGCCGTCTCGGTGCTGCTTACTCTCGCGGCGATTGCGCTGGTGCCGCTCTACCAGAACGCCAAAAGCATTATCAATCTGCTCCAGCAATTGAACGGGCTGCTTTCGATGCCGATCCTTTCTGCCTTTATTGCGGGCCTGATGTTCCGGGGCGTGAGCGCGCCGGCGGCGATTGCGGGGGTGGTGTGGGGGGTGGCGCTTTATGGCGCCTTCACCTTCTGGTGGCAGCCTGCCGGCATTATCGCAATGCATTATATTGATTTCATGGTGATAACCCTGGTGACTTCGGTGCTGGCAGCGCTGGCGAGCAACCGGGCGATGGGCGGGCGGGCGCACTTTGCGCCGTTCTGGCGCCGTCCAGGCGAGGCGCTCGCATGAGCGCCGATTTCGCCCGCCCGCATCGCCGGTTCAATCCGCTCACGGCAAGCTGGGTGCAGGTCTCGCCGCAGCGCATGGGGCGGCCCTGGCAGGGCGAGGTCACCGCGCCTGAACCGCTGCCGCCAGCCTATGATCCGGCGTGCTACCTGTGCCCGGGCAATGCACGGGTGGCAGGAGCGGTGAACCCGGCTTACAGCGGGGTCCACGTCTTCGAGAATGATTTTCCCGCGCTGGTGGAAGGGCCGGTTGAGCCGCTGGGCGATGATCTCCTGCGCGCCGAGACCACGCGCGGCACCTGCCGGGTGATCTGTTTCTCGCCCGATCATTCCAAGACCCTGCCGCTGCTTGCCCCCGGCGAACTGCGGGCTGTCGTGGATTGCTGGGCCGATCAGACCACGGAGCTTGGGCGCACTCACGCCAGCGTCCAGATTTTCGAGAACAAGGGCGCGATGATGGGCTGCTCCAATCCCCATCCCCACGGGCAGATATGGGCGACGGGCCACGTGCCGCTGGAGTTGGCGAAGGAAGATGCGCACCAGCGCAGCTATTTCGCCGCCCATGCCAGGGCGCTGTTGATGGACATTGCCAAGCGCGAAGCCGGCGGCGAGCGCGTGGTCGAGAGCAACGCCGATTGGCTCGCGATTGTCCCGTTCTGGGCGGCCTGGCCGTTCGAGACGCTGTTGTTGCCGCGCTTTGCCGCCGCCCATCTGGCACAGCTCACGCCGGGCCAGCGCGATAGTCTTGCTGCAATCCTGAAGGCGCTCACGACCCGCTATGACAACCTGTTCCAGACCAGCTTTCCCTATTCGATGGGCTGGCACCAGGCGCCTTTCACCGGCGAGGAGGCGCCCCATTTCCTGCTGCACGCCCATTTCTACCCGCCGCTGCTGCGCTCCGCGAGCGTGCGCAAGTTCATGGTCGGCTATGAAATGCTCGGCGAAGCGCAGCGCGATCTTGCGCCGGAAAGCGCAGCAGAGCTGTTGCGTTCGGTGAGCAGTGTGGTGCATTACCGGGGCTGACGCTGGTCATGGGGGGCCGATGGATCGCCGCGAACGCCTGATCGCCCGCGCCAAACAGGGCTATCGCCTTGCCTTCGGGGCTGAGCCATCGCGCTTTTTTGCAGCGCCGGGGCGGGTCAACCTGATTGGTGAGCATGTCGATTACAATGGCGGCTATGTGCTGCCTGCCGCGATCAATCGCGACACGGTGATTGCGCTGGGCCCCGCAGACAAGAACGCCAAGGACGCAGCGATCGAGGCCGTCGCGATCGACATGGCCAGCGCGAAATGCCGGATTGCTTGCGCTGCGCCGATCACACCGGGTGAGAATGCCTGGGAAAACCATGTGCGCGGTGTGATCGCGGCACTGCGCGCGCTGGGCCATCAACTGCGCCCTGCCCGCCTCGCGATTGCAGGCGATATTCCCATCGGTGCCGGGCTTTCCTCCTCGGCCTCGCTGGGCGTGGCGATCGCGCTGGCGCTGTCGGATTACAGCAATCTCAGTCTCAGCCGCGAGGTCATCGCCAAGGTGGCGCAATCGGCCGAGAATGATTTCGTCGGCTGTGCTTGCGGGATCATGGATCAGATGGCGTCGGCCTGCGCCAGCGAGGGCCATGCGCTGCTGCTGGATTGCGAGAGCCTTCAGCACATGCCGATCCCGATTGATCCGCGCCTGGCGATCATGGTGATCGACACCGGCATCCGGCGGCAGTTGACACAAAGCGCCTTCAACCAGCGCCGCGCCGAATGCGCGGCGGCCGCCCGGCATTTCGGTGTTGCCAGCCTGCGCGATCTTGCTCCCGAAGTGCTTGAAGCCGGGCGCGCCACGCTTGATCCGGTATTGTTCGCCCGCGCGCGCCATGTGGTGCAGGAAATCGCGTTGGTCGAACCGGCCGCGGTGGCATTGGCCACAGGCAATACCGCGCTGTTGGCCGAAGTCATGGCGGCATCGCACTGGTCGCTCGCTGAGGATTATGCCGTCTCACTGCCTGCCATTGATGCGCTTGTCACGCTGCTGGCCGAGGTGCTCGGCGATGCGGGCGGGGTGCGGCTGACCGGGGCGGGCTTTGGCGGCTGTCTGGTGGCGGTGGTAGATCAAGCGGCAACGGCGGCGGTGATTGCCGCGGTCGAACAGCGCTACAACCCCACCGCAACCCTCGCCGCACGCGCCGAGGTGTTCCAGGCCAGCGCCGGGGCATCGGCGGTCCGCCGCCTGTAATGCAGCGCAAAAAAGCGCTGGCAGGCGCCAAGCGGATTTACACATATAAAAATATCTTTATATGTCGCCCTGCGATGATGCTCGATGAAATCTTCAAGGCTCTGGCCGATCCCACGCGGCTGCGGATTGCCCGTCTGCTCGGCGCGATGGAGCTTGCCGTCGGCGAGCTTGCGCAGGTCTTGGGGCAAAGCCAGCCGCGCGTCTCGCGCCACATTGGCATCCTGTGCGATGCGGGCCTTGCTGAAAGGCGGCGCGAGGGGAGCTGGGTGTTCCTGCGGCAGGCATCAGCGGGTGACAATGCCGATCCCGTGATCGCTGCCGTACAGCGTCTGCTGGCGACCGCGGAAGGCGAAATGCCCGAATTTGCAGCCCAGTGCGAGGCTGACCGCCGCAAGCTCGCCGCGATCCGGGCCGCGCGCGAAAGCGCCGCCGAGGCCTATTTCGCGCGCCATGCCGGCGAGTGGGATGAACTGCGCGCGTTGCACAGCCCGGACGACGATGTCGAAGCAGCGCTCAGTGCGGCGCTTGGTGATGCGCCGCTTGGGCACTTGCTGGATATTGGCACCGGCACGGGCCGCATGGCCGAATTGTTCGCCGAGCGGGCCGAACGGATCGTGGCGCTCGACAAGAACCTCGAAATGCTCCGCGTTGCCCGTGCCAAGCTGCAGCATCTGCCCGCCGAACGCATCGCGCTGGTGCAGGGCGATTTTGTCGATCTGCCCTTTGCTGCTGACAGTTTCGATACCGTGCTGCTGCATCAGGTGCTGCATTTCGCCCCCGATCCCGCCCCGGCGCTGGCCGAAGCCGCGCGGGTTCTGCGCCCTGGCGGGCGGATCGCGATTGTCGATTTTGCCAGCCACTCGCGCGAGGAATTGCGAACCCGTCACCAGCACGCCCGGCTCGGCTTTTCGGATCGCCAGATGGCCGAACTGCTCAAGGCTGCGGGCTTTATCCTGCGTGAGCCTCAGGCGCTCGGCGGCGGCGCGCTGACAGTAAAGATCTGGATTGGCGAGCGCCGCGCATCGGCGCTGCGCCCGACTTCAGCCAAAGCCTCACCCCACAGCCAGCAGGCCCGTTCATGACCCCGACGCTCGATCAATTGCACGAATATCGCACCGCCACCGACACCCCGCTGTTTTCCGGCCTGCCGGGTGATGTAGCGGTGAGTTTTGAGTTCTTTCCGCCCAAGAGCGCCAAGATGGAGGAACAGCTGTGGGATGCTGTCACCCAGCTTGCCCCGCTTGATCCGAGCTTTGTGTCGGTGACTTACGGCGCGGGCGGATCGACGCGCGAACGCACCCATGCCACCGTGGCGCGGATTATTGCCGAGGCAGGGCTTCCGGCCGCCGCGCATCTCACCTGTGTGGCCGCAAGCAAGGCGGAAATCCGCGAGGTGGCCGAGCAATATTGGGCAGCGGGCGTGCGCCACATCGTCGCACTGCGCGGCGATGCGGGAGAGCCCGGCGCGCCCTTCACGCCGCATCCCGAAGGCTATGCGAGCGCTGCTGAACTGGTATGCGGCCTCAAGGAGATTGCCGATTTCGAGGTGAGCGTTGCAGCCTATCCCGAAACCCACCCTGATGCGGCCTCGCCCGCAGCCGATATCGAGAACCTCAAACGCAAGCTCGATGCGGGCGCGACCCGCGCGATCAGCCAGTTCTTCTTCTCGGCCGAAACCTTCTTCCGGTTCCGCGATGCCTGTGCCGCTGCCGGGATCACTGCGCCGATCCTGCCTGGTATCCTGCCGGTTACCAATGTCGCGCAGGCGCGGAAGTTCGCGAGCGCCTGCGGCGCCGAGATCCCCGCCTGGATGGACGGCTTGTTCGAAGGCCTCGACGAAAAGCCCGCCGCCCGCCAGCTGGTCGCCGCCACGGTTGCCGCCGAACTGTGTCGCCGACTTTATGCAGGCGGTGTGCGCGATTTCCACTTCTACACCCTCAATCGCCCCGAGCTTGCCTATGCAATCTGCCACCTGCTCGGCAAACGCCCTCTACTGGAGACCGCCGTATGACCCCGCGCGAACGCCTGATCGCCGCTGCACAGGAGCGTGTGCTGATCTTTGATGGTGCTTTCGGCACGCAAATCCAGCTGAGGAAGCTGACGGAAGAAGATTACGCGGGCGATCTCGGCCTGCCCGCTGACCAAAAGGGTAACAACGACATCCTTGCCCTGACGCGCCCCGACGTGCTGAGCGACATAACCCGCGCTTACTTCGAGGCAGGCTCGGACATTGTTTCGACCAACACCTTTTCGGCCAATCGCATCAGCCAGGCCGATTATGCTGCCGAAGGCCTGGTGCGCGAAATGAATGTGGCGAGCGGCAGGCTCGCCCGCGCGCTGGCGGATGAATTCGAGGCCAAGGATGGCCGCCCCCGCTTTGTTGCAGGGGCAATCGGGCCGACCAACAAGACGCTCTCGCTAAGCCCTGATGTCGAAGACCCCGGCTTCCGCGAGATCGATTTCGATTATCTGGTCGATGTCTATCTCGAACAGGCGCGTGCGCTGGTTGAAGGGGGCGTGGACTTCATCCTGATCGAAACCGTGTTCGACACGCTGAACGCCAAGGCCGGGATCATGGCGGTGAAAAAGCTGGAGCGGGAGTTGGGCCGGGAAGTGCCGGTGATGATCTCGATGACGCTCACCGATCTGTCAGGCCGCAACCTTTCGGGCCACACAGTCGAGGCCTTCTGGTATGCGGTGCGCCATGCCAAGCCGCTGACGATTGGCCTCAATTGCAGCTTTGGCGCCGAACAGCTGCGCCCGCATGTGAAAGTGCTTTCGCAGATCGCCGATACGCTGCTGATGATCTATCCCAATGCGGGCCTGCCCAATGAACTGGGCGAATATGACGAGCAGCCGGATACCACGGCCGGGCTGGTGAAGGACTGGGCCGATCACGGCCAGGTCAATATTCTGGGCGGGTGCTGCGGTTCCTCGCCCGCCCATATCGCGGCGATTGCCAAGGCCGTGGCGAAAAGCAAACCGCGTGCCGTGCCCGCGCCCCAGCCCATCATGAAGCTGGCAGGGCTTGAGGCCTTTGTCGCGGCCTGATTTGTTCAAGAGACCCAAGTGACCCAACCATCCTCTTCCCGCTTCATCAATATTGGCGAGCGCACCAACGTCACCGGCTCGGCGGCGTTCAAGAAGCTGATCCTTGCCGGTGATTATGCCGCCGCCGTCGAAGTCGCCCGCCAGCAGGTCGAAAACGGCGCGCAGGTGATCGATGTCAACATGGACGAAGGGCTGCTCGATGCGGTCCACGCCATGACGACCTTCCTCAAACTGATCGCCGCCGAGCCCGATATCGCCCGCGTGCCGGTGATGATCGATTCGTCCAAGTTCCACGTGATCGAGGCCGGGCTGAAATGCGTCTCCGGCAAGCCCATCGTCAATTCGATCAGCATGAAGGAAGGCGAGGCGCAGTTCCTTGAACACGCGCGCATCTGCATGGATTATGGCGCGGCGGTGGTGGTGATGGCCTTTGACGAGGTGGGCCAAGCCGACACCAAGGCGCGCAAGGTGGAAATCTGCAAGCGCGCCTATGATCTGCTGGTGGCCGAAGGCTTCCCGCCCGAAGACATCATCTTCGATCCCAACATCTTCGCGGTGGCGACCGGCATCGAGGAGCATAATAATTACGGCGTCGATTTCATCGAGGCGGTGCGCGAATTGCGCGAATTGTGCCCCCACGCGCACTATTCCGGGGGCCTCTCGAACCTCAGCTTCAGCTTCCGTGGCAACGAACCCGTGCGCCGGGCGATGCATTCGGTGTTCCTGTATCACGCGATCCCGGCCGGGCTCGACATGGCGATTGTCAACGCCGGGCAATTGGACGTTTACGATGCGATCGATCCCGTCCTGCGCGAGGCATGCGAGGACGTCATCCTCAACCGCGATCCTGACGCGACGGAACGCCTCATCGCCCTTGCCGAAAGCTTCAAGGGCAAGAATGTTGCCGATGAAAAGGCGGCCGAGGAATGGCGCGGCTGGGCGGTTGAAAAGCGGCTCGAACACGCGCTGGTCAAAGGCATCGACGCGCATATCGTCGATGATACCGAAATGATGCGCGTCGCCATCGCGGCGAAAGGCGGGCGCCCGATCGAAGTGATCGAAGGCCCCTTGATGGACGGCATGAACGTCGTCGGCGACCTGTTCGGCTCGGGCAAGATGTTCCTGCCGCAGGTGGTGAAATCGGCCCGCGTGATGAAGAAAGCCGTCGCCCACCTCATCCCCTTCATCGAGGCGGAAAAAGACCTCCTCCCCGAAGAAGAGCGCCGCGCCAAGGGCAAGATCATCATGGCGACAGTCAAGGGTGATGTGCACGATATCGGCAAGAACATCGTCGGCGTCGTGCTCCAGTGCAACGGCTATGACGTGATCGATCTGGGCGTGATGGTCCCCTGGCCCACGATCCTTGCCGCCGCCAATGACAACAAGGCTGACATGATCGGGCTTTCGGGCCTCATCACGCCCTCATTGGATGAGATGGTGACAGTGGCCGAGGAAATGCAGCGCGCCGGAATGACCATACCCCTCTTGATCGGCGGGGCGACTACCAGCAAGGTCCACACCGCCTTGAAGATCGACCCGGCCTATGATGGCCCGGTGATCCACGTGCTCGACGCGAGCCGCGCGGTGGGCGTAGCTTCCAAGCTGCTGTCGGATACCCAGCGCGATGATTATGTCGCCGAAGTCGCCAGCGAATACGGCCAAATCCGCGATGCGCGCAGCGGCAAGGGGCCGAGCGAACTTCTCAGCCTTGAAGAAGCGCGTGCCAACGGCTTTCAGATCAACCTTGCCGAGAAGCCTGCTGCCCCCGCGCAGCCGGGCCTGCATGTGTTTGATGACTGGGATCTGGCAAGCTTGCGCGATTTCATCGACTGGACGCCGTTCTTCCGCGCCTGGGAACTGCACGGCACTTACCCCGCCATCCTGACAGACGAAGTGGTGGGCGAAACCGCGACCCAGCTCTTCGCCGATGCCAACGCGATGCTTGATCAAATCATTGCCGAAAAGTGGCTGACAGCACGCGGCGCCTGTGGCCTGTGGCCTTGCGGGCGCGACGGGGATGACATCGTGCTCGACAATGGCGTGCGTCTCCCGATGCTGCGCCAGCAGGTGAAGAAGTCGCGCGACCGCGCCAATATGTGCCTTGCGGATTTCATCGACGAGAGCGGTGACTGGATCGGCGGCTTTGCCGTGGGCATCCACGGGATCGAGAGCCACTCGGCGCGGTTTCAGGCCGACAAGGACGATTATTCGGACATTCTCCTCAAGGCGCTGGCGGATCGTTTCGCCGAGGCTTTTGCCGAGGCGCTCCACCAGCACGTCCGCACCACGCTGTGGGGCTATGCGCCCGGCGAACAGCTCGACAATGCCGCGCTGATCAAGGAAGAATATCGCGGCATCCGCCCCGCGCCCGGATACCCGGCCTGCCCCGATCACAGCTTGAAGCCGATCCTGTTCGATCTGCTCGATGCGCCCACGAACACGGGCCTCACGCTGACTGAAAGCTTCGCCATGTGGCCGACGGCAGCGGTGTCGGGCTTTTATTTCGGGCACCCTCAGGCGGAATATTTCGGCGTTGCGCGTATCGGGCGCGACCAGCTTGAGGATTATGCCGCGCGGCGCGGAGTCGAACTGGCAACCGCCGAACGCTGGCTGAGGCCAAATCTCGATTGACGCGGCGCGCAGGTGCGCGATGATCTGCGGCATGATCCGCTGCATCCTTGCCGCTCTTGCGCTTCTCGCCACTCCCCTCGCTGCGCGGGAGACACCGCCGCCTGCCTCGGTCGTCGTCGCCTTCGACCGCGAGGGCGTGCGTCCGCTGATTGTCGAGGGGCTGGCCAACAAGGACAGCGGGCGGGCCGTTGCTGCCAATGACCCGGTGCGGATTGCCTCTGTCTCCAAGCTGATCATGGCGCTTGCGGCCTTGCGGCTTGCCGATGAGGGCAAGCTCGATTTCCAGCGGGATGTCTCGGACTATCTGGGCTGGCCGCTGCGCTCGCCCTACCACCCGCAAGCGCCTGTCACGCTGATCGACCTGCTGATGCACCGCGCCGGGTTGTCGGATGCGGCGGGCTACATCATCCCCCTTGGCGAGAGCCTTGAGGCCAAGCTGGCAGAGCCCGCTGCATGGCGTGACACCGGCCCGCCGGGTGAGGCCGCTTTCGAATATGCCAATCTCGGCTCGCCGCTGGTGGCAACCGTGCTCGAGGCGGCAAGCGGGGAGCGTTACGACGCGTTGCTGGAACGGCTGGTGTTCGCCCCGCTTGGCATCACGGCCTGTGTGAACTGGACTCGCTGCGACAAGGCCACCAAAGCGCGGGCGGTGACGCTTTATCGCCACAGCGGAGAGGTCGCGCGCGATGATCCGGCGGATCTGGAATGCCCCATCCCGGTGGCCGAAGGGGTGGCGTGCAACCTTGATTCCTACGTCCCCGGCACCAATGCCTCGGTGTTCTCCCCTCAGGGCGGCGTCAGGATCGGGATGCGCGATCTGGCGCGGATCGGGCAGGAAATGATGCAGTTTCTCAATGGCAGTGATTTCCTGTCTGCCGAGGCCCAGGCCTTGTGGATCGGCGCGATGATGGCGGCTTTTGAGCGTCAGGTTCCCGGCGAGCCGGTGCCGTTTTGCGGCTATGGCTTGGCCCTCTATCAACTGGGCGGCGAGGAACCGTGCACCGATGACCTGTTCATGGACGGCGCCGTGCGCTGGGGCCACGGGGGCGAGGCCTATGGTCTGCGTTCGGGCCTGTGGTTCGATAGGGCAAGGGGCACAGGCTTTGCCTATTTCACCACCGAGGTTCCCCCGCCCAGCGGCGAGGTCGAAACCGCCAGCGCCGACCCGCGCGAACGAGCGCTGATGGCGCGGGCGCAAAGCCTGTTGAAGCCCTAGCGCAACACAGCGCCACTTTTCCCGCGCATTTCGCGGCAATCCAGACAAAGCGCGATTGACGCCGCTTTGTGCATCCGCGAAAGGATATGCGCCTGCCGGAAGCGATTCCGGCGTCTTTCGCGGGAGAGACAGGCCCAATTCCCTTGGCGGGAGGCGGGATGGCGCCGAAGGAGCAACCGCCCCGGAAACTCTCAGGCAAATGGACCGCGACAGACCGGGCACTCTGGAAAGCGCCTTGCCTTTTGTGCAAGGCCACCGAAGGGGAAAGCGCTGACAGGCCGGTTGCGGCCGCCCGGCGCCCAAGCTCTCAGGTCACCCGACAGAGGGGGCAGGAACTTCGCAGCGTCCCGCGCGGCGCTGTGCCTGTGCCATTGCTGTTATCCGGGAACCTGCCCCTTGAGCGACCAGATCGACCAGACGATTGAAAGCGAAGAGCCGCTGCCGCTCGATCCCCTGCCGCTTGACGCGTGGCACCGGGCCATGGGGGCGCGGATGGTGCCTTTTGCAGGCTACCAGATGCCGATCCAGTATGAGGGTATCGTTGCCGAGCATCTCTGGACGCGCGAAAACGCGGGGCTGTTCGATGTGTCACACATGGGCCAGCTCATGCTCTCGGGCGAGGGTTTGGATGCAGCGCTTGAGGCGATCCTGCCGATTGATCTGGCCACGCTGAAGGTCGGCCGGCAGCGCTATTCGCTGCTGCTCAATGAAGACGGCGGCGTGCTCGATGATCTGATGGTCTCACGGCTGGAGAATGCGCTCTATCTGGTGGTGAACGGCGCGACCAAGTGGGATGATATCGCGCATCTGCGCGAACATCTGCCTGATGAAATCACCTTGCAGCACATGGACGAGCATGCCCTTCTTGCGCTGCAAGGCCCCAAGGCTGCCGCAGTGCTGGCGCGCCACGTGCCGGGGGTGGCCGCGCTCACCTTCATGAAGTTCGGCGCCTTCACGCTGGCAGGCCACCCGGTGCAGATCGCGCGCGCGGGCTATACCGGCGAGGATGGCTTTGAAATCTCCCTGCCCGCCAGCGCCGCCGAAGAAATCGCGACGCTGCTTTGCGCTGAACCCGAAGTGAAGCCCATTGGCCTTGGCGCGCGCGATTCGCTGCGGCTCGAGGCGGGCTTGCCGCTCTACGGCCACGACCTGACGCCCGAGACCTCGCCGATCGAGGCGGGCGCGCTGTTCGGCATCAACAAGCGCCGCCGGACGCAAGGCGGCTTTCCCGGCGCGGACCGGATCATCCGCGAGATCAGCGAAGGCACGGCCCGCAAATGGGTTGGTCTCAAGCTCGAAGGCCGCCTGCCCGCGCGCGAGGGTGCCGATGTTTTTGCAGGCGATGCGCGCGTGGGCGTGGTCACCAGCGGCGGTTTTTCGCCCACGCTCGGCCAGCCGATTGCCATGGCCTATGTTGCCGCCGCACATGCCGCGATCGGCACTGCCCTTGCGGTGGAAGTGCGTGGGCGTCGCCTGGCTGCCACCATTTCGCCGACACCTTTTGTCCCGCATCGCTATTACCGAGGGAGTTGAGCAATGCCGCGCTATTTCACCGATGAACACGAATGGATTGATGTGGACGGCGATATCGCCACTGTCGGCATCACCGATTACGCGCAGGGCCAGCTTGGCGATATCGTCTTTGTCGAACTGCCAGCGCCCGGCACGGTGGTTCAAAAGGGCAAGGACGCAGCCGTTGTCGAAAGCGTCAAGGCGGCCAGCGATGTCTATGCGCCGATCTCTGGCGAAGTGACGCAAGGCAATCCCGCGCTTGAGGAAGACCCTGCGCTGGTCAACACCTCGCCCGAGGCCGAGGGCTGGTTCTTCAAGATGACGGTGGGCGATGCCTCCGAGCTTGACGGCCTGATGGACGCTGCCGCCTACAAGGACTTCATCGCCTCGCTATGACCAGCATCCCGCCTGTCAGGATCACCCGCGATCTGCGGGTGATGATCGCCAGCGTGCTGGACGGCGCGGCAGCGCCCGATCATCTGCGCGCGATCACGGGTCTGATGGCACAGGCGCAGGCACGCAGCGATGAATGCCGCTTTGTCTGCGCGAGCGCGCATGGCTCGGCCGACCGGGCAAGGAACGCGCTTCTCGGTGCCTTTCTCGCCGCGGAGGCAACCCATCTCGTGCTGGTGGACGGCGCGATCGGGTTCGATCCGGCAGCGGTGCTCGATCTGATCGATCGGATGCAGGCCGATCCCGTGCTGGCGATGATGACCGCGCCTTGCACCACGCGGCATATCAACTGGCCGCTGGTGGCAGCCGCCGAGGCAAGCGGCGCAGCGGGTGATCACCCGGCCGGGCTGGCGCGCTTCAGCGGTCACTTCGTGCTCGATTTCGTTGATCCTGCCGCCGGGATCCAGCTTGATCGCCCGGTCGAACTGGCCGGCGCGGATGCCGGCCTGATGGTGCTGCGCCGCGATGTCATCGAGACCCTGTGTGCGCATCATCCGGAACTGCGCTATGCTCCCGAGGCACCCGATCTTGAGGTTGGCGATGTCGGCGATGCGCTCCATGCGCTGTTCCAGTCGACGGTTGATCCGGCCAGCGGGCGGCTGCTTTCGGGCGCGATGCTGTTCTGTTACCGCGCCCGTTCGGCAGGCTTCCGCTTGTGGCTCGCGCCTTGGATGCGCACCAGCAATACCGGCCCTGCGCGTTTTGCCGGCGCGCTTGCGGATCTCGCCGACCTGGACGCCCCGACCCCTGATTGATTCCGCTCCCCTCTCCCCTCCAGCCGATGGAATTCGCTGATGCGCTATCTTCCTCTCACTGACACCGACCGAGCCGAGATGCTCGCTGCAATCGGCGCGGGCTCGATTGATGATCTGTTCGTCGATGTGCCTGCCGTGGCCCAGCTTGACGGGCCAATCCGCGATCTGCCGCTCCATGCAAGCGAGATGGCGGTCGAACGCCACATGAAAAAGCTTGCGGCGAAGAATCTGGTGGCGGGCGATGTGCCGTTCTTTCTCGGCGCTGGCGCCTATCGCCACCATGTCCCGGCCAGCGTTGATACCATCATCCAGCGCGGCGAATTCCTCACCGCCTATACGCCCTACCAGCCGGAAATCGCGCAGGGCACGCTTCAGATGCTGTTCGAGTTCCAGACGCAGGTGGCCCGGCTTTACGGCTGCGCGGTGGCGAACGCCTCGCTCTATGATGGCTCGACCGCGTGCTGGGAGGCGGTCGCCATGGCAGCGCGCGTCACCAGGCGCACCCGCGCGGTGCTGTCAGGCGCGCTCCACCCGCATTATGCGGAAGTGGTGAAAACCATGGCACAGTTCACCGGCTATACCATCGGCGATGCGCTGCCCTCGATCACGCCCGATCCCGAATTGACGGGCCTCATCGGCCGGATCGACGAGGACACCGCCTGCGTGGTGGTGCAATATCCCGATATTCTCGGCCGGATCGCCGATCTCACCCCGATTGCCGAGGCCGCTCACGCCAAGGGCGCGCTGCTGGTGGTGGTGAACACCGAACCGGTGGCGCTCGGCGCCATCAAGGCTCCGGGTGAAATGGGCGCGGATATCGTGGTGGGCGAGGGCCAATCGCTGGGCGTCGGTCTCCAGTTCGGCGGGCCATACCTCGGGCTTTTCGCGGTGCGCGATCCCAAGCATATCCGCCAGATGCCGGGGCGGCTGTGCGGCGAGACGACCGACGCCGAAGGCAAGCGCGGCTTCGTGCTGACGCTTTCGACGCGCGAACAGCACATCCGCCGCGAAAAGGCGACGAGCAACATCTGCACCAATTCCGGCCTCTGCGCGCTGGCTTTCACCGCGCACATGACGCTGCTGGGAGAACGCGGCCTGCGCGAGCTGGCAGCGGAAAACCACCGCCTGGCCTGCCTTGCCGCCGATCGGCTGGCGCGGGTGCCGGGCGTGCGCGTGCTCAACAACGGCTTCTTCAACGAATTCACTGTCATGCTGGATGGCAAGCCCGCGCGTGAAATCGTGCGCGATCTGGCAGACAGGGGCGTGCTGGCAGGTGTCAGCCTCGGCCGGCTCTATCCCGGCGTCGCCGCGCTCGAACAGGCGCTGCTGGTGGCTGTCACCGAAACCACCACCGAAGAAGACATCGAAACGCTTGCCGCTGAACTCGCAGCCAGCCTCAAGGAGGAAGTGTGATGAACGCCCCCAACAAGTCCGGCTGGAAGCCTGAAATGACGCTGGCCGAGGATGGCATGCATAATGGCCCTGCCACCACCACCGGCAACCGCGCGCTGATGCTGGAAGAGCCGCTGCTGTTCGAGATTGGCCGCAAGGATGTAACCGGCGTCGATCTGCCGCCGCTCGATCCGGCGCGCGCAACACGGCTGGGCGGGCTCGAACGCACCGCGCCGATTGGCCTTGTCGGCCTGACCGAGCCTGAAGCCGTGCGCCATTACACGCGGCTTTCCCGCCAGAATTACGGGATTGACCTGGGCTTCTTCCCGCTTGGGTCATGCACCATGAAGCACAACCCGCGCCTCAACGAGAAAATGGCGCGGCTGCCCGGATTTGCCGATATCCACCCCTTGCAGCCCCAATCGACGGTGCAGGGCGCGCTCGAGGTGATTGCGCAACTGGGCGAATGGCTGATGAAGCTCACCGGCATGCCCGGCGTCGCGATGAGCCCCAAGGCAGGCGCGCATGGCGAATTGTGCGGCATCCTTGCAATCCGCGCGGCCCACACCGCACGCGGCGATGCACGCGAGGTGGTGCTGGTGCCCGAAAGCGCGCACGGCACCAACCCGGCGACGGCGGCCTTTGCGGGCTACCGCGTCGAGGATATTCCTGCGACCCCCGAAGGCCGGGTTGACGTGGCGGCGCTGAAAGCGCGGCTTGGGCCGGACGTGGCCGCCGTGATGATCACCAATCCCAACACTTGCGGATTGTTCGAAAAGGACTTCCGCGAGATCGCCGATGCCGTCCATGCGGCAGGCGGCTACGTCTATTGCGACGGGGCCAATTTCAACGCCATCGTGGGCCGGGTGCGCCCGGGCGACCTGGGCGTTGATGCCATGCACATCAACCTCCACAAGACTTTCTCGACGCCCCACGGCGGCGGCGGGCCGGGCTCTGGCCCGGTGGTCTTCTCCGAGGCGCTCGCGCCCTTTGCGCCGCTGCCTTTCGTGCGGCAGGATGCCGATGGCGCCTTCTATCTCGTCGAGGAAGAACACCGCGAGGAGCGTGGGCCGTCCTTGGGCCGGATGACCGCGTTCCATGGCCAGATGGGCATGTTCACCCGCGCGCTGACCTATATCCTGAGCCATGGCGCCGATGGCCTCAAGCAGGTGGCAGAGGATGCGGTGCTCAACGCCAATTACATCCTGCGCGCGATGGAGGATATTCTCCATGCGCCCTTCGCTGCCAGCGGCCCGTGCATGCACGAGGCCCTGTTTGGCGACAAGGATTTCACCAATGGCCTCTCTACGCTGGATGTTGCCAAGGGGCTGATCGACGAGGGCTATCACCCGATGACAGTCTATTTCCCGCTGGTGGTCCACGGCGCGATGCTGGTCGAGCCGACCGAGACCGAGAGCAAGGCCGCGATCGACCAGTTCATCGCCGCCTTCCGCGCCGTGGTCGAACGGGCGCTGGCAGGAGACGAAGGCTTAAAGCAGGCCCCCTACTACGCGCCGCGTCGCCGCCTGGATGAAACAACGGCGGCGAGGAAGCCCAAGCTGGCTTACGAGGGGTAAGCGCCGAGCGGGGGGCGGCCGAGGTTCGCGCCTGCCCCCCTGCCGCTTGCCTCACCCCATGGTCGGGATGACAAAGGCGTTGGTGCCATCGGGCGTCCCATCGCCTTGGCCATCCGGCCAGCGCTGGGTGATCTTCTTGTTCTTGGTCCAGAAGCGCATGCCTTCCACGCCATACTGGTCGATGTCGCCAAAGCCTGAACGCTTCCAGCCGCCGAAAGAGTGATAGGCGACCGGCACCGGGATCGGCACGTTGATGCCGACCATCCCGACATTGACCCGCGCCGCAAATTCGCGCGCCGCATGGCCGTTGCGGGTGAAGATCGCAACCCCGTTGCCATATTGGTGTTCGCTGGGCAGGCGCAGGGCCTCTTCAAAATCCGCCGCGCGCACGATTTGCAGGACGGGGCCGAAGATTTCCTCCTGGTAAGAGCGCATCTGCGGCGTCACATGATCGATCAGCGTCGGGCCGATGAAAAAGCCCTTTTCGTGTCCCTGAAGCGTGAAGCCGCGTCCGTCGACGACGATTTCGGCGCCTTCCTGCTCTGCGGTGGTGATCCATTGTTCGACCCGCGCCTTGTGTTCGGGCGTGACAACCGGGCCATAATCCGCGTCGGGATCATTCGAGACGCCGATGCGAAGCTTGGCGATCGAGGTCAGCAGCTTGGCCTTGAGTTTCTCGGCCGTCTCCTCGCCCACCGGCACCACCACCGGGAGCGCCATGCAGCGCTCGCCAGCTGAACCGAAGGCCGCACCGGTCAGATCGGTGACAACCTGATCAAGGTCAGCATCGGGCATCACGATGCCGTGGTTCTTCGCCCCGCCGAACGCCTGCACCCGCTTGTTCAGCGCCGTGCCGCGCGCATAGATATATTGCGCGATGTCGGAGGAACCGACGAAACTGATCGCCGCGATGTCGGGGTGATCGATGATCGCATCGACCATTTCCTTGTCCCCGTGGACGACCTGCAAGAGCCCTTCGGGGGCGCCTGCTTCCACGAACAATTCGGCAAGCCGCACCGGCACGGAGGGATCGCGTTCGGAAGGCTTGAGGATAAAGGCATTGCCCGCAGCGCACGCCATGCCGAACATCCACATCGGGATCATCGCCGGGAAGTTGAACGGGGTGATGCCTGCGCCGATTCCCAGCGGCTGGCGGATCGAATAGACATCGATCCCCGGCCCCGCGCCGTGGGTATATTCGCCCTTCATGATCTGCGGGATGCCGCAGGCATATTCGATGACTTCAAGGCCCCGCTGCACATCGCCCTTGGCATCGGCCACGGTCTTGCCGTGTTCGGATGAAAGCAGTTCGGCAAGGCTTTGCATGTTTGCCTCGACCAATTGCTTGAAGGCGAACATCACCCGCGCGCGGCGCTGCGGATTGGTCGCGGCCCAGCCGGGCTGGACTTGGCGAGCCGTCGCGACTGCGCGGGCGAGCAGCGCGGCATCGCCAAGCGCAACTTCGGCCTGAATCTCCCCGGTCGAGGGGTTCCAGATCTGGTGCTTGCGCACCGGGGCGGGGCTGTCGCCGACAATGAAATGGTCGATCTGACGCATGGGAAACGCTCTCCTATCCTGTGGCTTCCCCATGCCGCCGGGCGAGAGCCAAGGCAAGGTGCGCCAAGCCCATCAAAAGTGAGCAGGGGCCCTGCCGGCATCCCCCGGCAGAGCCCCTGTTGCGTGTCAGCCCTGGATACAGGAAATCAGAAGTTGACCCGCGCCCCCACAAAGTAGAACGCGCCGAACCTTTCGAACTCGATCACCCGGTCACGCGTGCCGGCGTAGCGGATCCCCGCGGTGTTGGTGATATTCTTGGCTTCGAGAAACACGTTCACATTCTTGCCGATGTCGAGGCTTGCGGTCGCATCAAGCTGGCCGCGTCCCACCCAGAAGGTGTCGAGCGGGGCGCGTTGGTTGAACTCGTCAACATAATCAGTGCGCGCCGTATAGGCGAGGCGCGCATTGAAGCCGCCCTTTTCGTAGAACAGCGAGGCGTTGTAAGTCCAGTCCGACTGGTTGGGCAGGCGGCTGCGCTCGGGCCGGGGTTCCAGGCCGGGCTGGTTCTGCGCCGAGGGGGGCAGGTTGATGAAGGCGTCGGCATAGGCAGCATTGGCAAACACGCCGAAGCCTGACAGCAGGCCGGGCAGGAAGGTGAACTGGGCCTGCACGTTGACTTCAAAGCCCATGATGCGCCCGCTGCGCGCATTCTGCGATTGGGTGACCTGTGCCGGGCGGCCTTCGAACACCGTGTTCTCGACGAAGCTGAACTCGTAGTCCTTCAGATCCTTGTAAAACACGTTGAAGCCGATCAGCCCGAGCGGCCGGAAGTAATATTCGATGCCGGCATCCAGATTGTTCGACAAGGTCTGGCGCAGATCGGGATTGCCGCGGGCAATCTGGATGAGCGGATCGCTCGGATCACCGCTTTCGGTAACCCGCGGCACAACGTCGCGGAAATTGGGGCGTGATACCGCGCGGGTCGCTGCAAAGCGGCCGATCAGATCGGGCGAAAATTCGTGCCGCACAGTCAGGTTGGGGAAGAAATCGGTGTATTTGCGATCCACCTCGCCGATCACGAAGGTTTCGGTGTTCGCATTGAACACGGGCGCACTGCCGGAGAAATTGGTGTGCTCAACCCGCAGACCGACAATCACATTGGTCTTGGGGAATTCGATGCGGGTCATGGCATAGCCCGCATAGATATCTTCCTTGGCTTCATAATCCGAAGTCACCGAGTTCGACACCCGGCGGGTCGCATCCACGACCGAAGTGGGAGCGATGTCGCGGAAGTAGTCTGCGATCAGTTCGTTGCGGAACTTGCTGCCGAGCAGATAGTCGAAATTGCGTGACGGCGTTGCCGGATTGCCCGCCTGTGCATAGGTGAAAGGCGGGGCGCCGACCGGGCGGCGATCACGCCACTGTTCGTTGTCCGAAGTAATCTCGGCAAGGCGAACCTTGGCCCCGGCCTGGAAGGTGGATGGCGCACCGAACATTTGCATCGGCACCCGGAGATTGGCGGTAAAAGCCCATTCGCTCTGGTCGGTGTCCTGCGTGCGGAAGGTGTTTTCGCGGAACGCGAAGCTCGACAGCACGAGATGCTGGTTGGTCGAGAACAGCGACACATCAGGCGTGTTCACGTTATTGCGGAAATCAAGCGTCACCGCAGGGCGCAGGCTGGAACGGTACCGCAATTGCGAGCGGATCGGAAAATCCTGCTTCGATTCGGTATAGGCGGCTGAATAATCGAGGCTCAGGCTTGACCAATCATGCTGGCCGCCAGCGCTTACCACGATCGACTGGTCGCGCACGATGCGGTGGCGATAATCGAATTCGATCTGCGAGCGATCCCAGTTCTGCAATTGCGAGGTGAAACCCGCGCCGGGCCGGTCATAGGCCATGACCAGATTGTTGCGGAATTCGTCGTCGGTGCGGCGGTTCCAGTTGGCGCGCAGGAAATAGCGCGAGATATTGTCGGGCCGCAGTTCGATTGCCCCTGCCAGCGTTATGCGCTCACGCCGTGTGTCGTAATCCTTGTAGCTCTGGCTCGGCACGGCGAGGATTTCCTGACCATTGGGCAGGGTGATGAAATTCCAGTCATGCTCAACGTTGTCGAGCTGGCGGTCGGTCTGCGACAGGGTGCCCGAAAGGGTGATGCCAAGCGGGCCGAACACGTCGGAAACGGTGCCGCCGATGCGGTAATCGCTGGTGCCGCCGAACTGGTTGTAGCTGGCGCCGCCTTCAAGATTGACAGTCAGGCGAGGGCGATCAAACGCCGAACGGGTGGTAAGATTGATGGCGCCGGCGATCGAATCGGCATCCTGATTCGGCAGCAGGGTCTTTGAGACTTCGATCGAGGCGACGAGCGCCGAATTGAACGTGCCAAGGTCAATCGCGCGGGTGTCCGGGCTCGATGAACGCAGCTGAACCCCGTCCACCGAAACCGCGGTGAATTCCGACGGCGCGCCGCGGATCGAGATGAAATTGCCTTCACCCTGATCGCGCTCGACGCCAAAGCCGGGCACGCGCTGGAGCGCTTCGGCAATGTTGATGTCGGGCAGACGGCCGATCGCGTCGGCCGAGATCACGTTGCTGGTGGCATCAGCGTTCTTCTGGCGGTTGAGCGCGCGTGCGGTGGGATCGGTGATCCCGCCAAGCACCACGATCTCCTGCGCGCTTGCGAGCGTGATGGTGACATTGGTGCTGCTGCCGGGGGTGACGGTAATGGTCTCGCTCGCCTCGGCGAGGCCGCGATAGAAGATGTTGAGCGTGACGGTGCCTTCGGGCAGCGACGGGATGAAGAAGCGCCCTTGCCGATCGGTGATGACGCGCTGGCCGGTTTCCGCGATGTTGACCTGCGCGCCCGGTACCGGAGCGCCGTTCTCGTCCACCACGTTGCCGGTCACCGCGTTCTGTGCAAACGCGGCAACTGGAGCGATCATGGCTGCCGTGGCAAGCAACGCAGTGCGATGTGAAAAGGTAAATGAAAGATATTTGGCCAGCGACATAATGCCCCCTGTCAATTTGGCTTGAATGTTGATTGAGCCTCTGTAGTGTCGCCGCCGTTAGAAGGGGTAAATGACAGCGGGTTTAAGAAAATCCTTCACTTTTATTTCTACATTGTTTCAATGCAATTATTATTGTTGCAATTTCTTTACAAACAGGTTTTTTCACAAATATTTTGAATGAGTTGGGGTGGGGTGGCTGCTTGCAAAGCACGCCTTGTTCGGGAAAGAGGGTCTCTCATGCATAAAATATTCTGGCGTTCTGCTGCTCTTGGTGTCTTTTGGGCAACAGTGATTCCGGCCGCGGCGCAGCCGCAGGTGGTTGATCTCACCGGCGAGGCAGCACCGCCTGCGCGCGGGGCTCCCTATGCGGCCAAGGCGCTGCCAGATCGCATCGTGCTGACGCCAGGCGAGGATCCTGCGCGCACCATGCTGGTCAATTTCCGCACCGACATGGCCCAAGGTGAAACCGTGGCTGAAATCGCGCCCTTGCTTCCGGCGCCCAATTTCGGGCTGCGCGCGGTGCGAGTCACCGGCACGAGCATCGCCACCACCAGCGAGAATGGCGGCGCGCGTTATCACAAGATCGCCTTCACCGGCCTCGCGCCCGACACCGCCTATGGCTACCGGGTGAAGGGCGCGGCTGGCTTTTCCGAATGGCACCAGTTCCGCACCGCCAAGGCAGACGCGGCGCCGGTCACCATGATCTATATGGGCGATACGCAAAACAGCATTCTCGACATTGGCTCGCTGGTCTGGCGGCGCGCGCTGCTGCAGGCCGAAAATCCGGCGCTGATGCTGCACGCGGGCGATCTGGTGGCCAGCCGCGATGAGCTGGTGCATGATGATGAATGGGGCGAATGGGCGGCATCCGGCGGCTGGGCGCTGGCCAGTGTCCCGCAGGTGCCCGCGCCGGGCAATCACGAATATGTCGATGATATCCGCCCCGATGGTTCCGAAGGCAAGAAGCTCGGGCCGCATTGGCCGGTGATGTTCAACCTGCCCGATAATGGCGCGGATGGCGTGCGCGGCACCAGCTATTTCATCGATTATCAGGGCGTGCGGATTGTCGTGCTGGATGGCACTTCGGCGCTGGAGCATGGCACGGTCAAGGCGCAGGCTGACTGGGCGGATGGCGTGCTGGCGGCGGCACCGGGGCCGTGGAAATTCGTGCTGTTCCACCAGCCGATCTTCACCTGCGCACGTTCCAAGGACACGCCCATGCTCAAGCAGGCGTGGAAGCCGGTGTTTGAAAAGCACGGCGTCGATCTGGTCTTGCAGGGTCATGATCATTGCTATGGCCGCTGGACGGCTGAAGAAGGTTCAGACGCTGCGCGCGAGGCGCGTGCTGGCGGAGCGAGCCAAGGCCCGGTCTATCTGGTTTCGGTGGCGGGGGCCAAGATGTATGGCCTCAATGATCGCTCCGGCTGGCAGCCTGATCGGGTGGCAGAAGACACCAGCCTGTTCCAGACCATCGAGATTGCCGGCAATCGCCTGACCCTCAAGGCCTTCCTCAATACCGGGGTGCTGTATGACGGGTTCGAACTGGTGAAGGGGGAAGGCGGGCAAAACACCTTTGCCGAATTGCCCGATGATGTGCCGACAGTGCGCCGCTGCGAGGCTTTGCCCGATGGCCCGGTGGAAACGATCGGCAAGGGCGTGGTCAAGGATCGCAAGGGCCCGGATGGCCTGCCCTGCACCGTGCGCGCGCTGAAATAGCGCGGGGTCAGTCGGTCAGCGCGGTCAAGTCGGCCCAGAAATTGTCGGCCCCGCGCGCGATGATTTGCGGGCCGAGCTGTGCGCTCCAATAGGCATCATTGCCAAACTCCGAGCGCCACGCCCACAGCCGCCGGGTGAGGGGGTGCAAGCCGTAGTCCTGCGTAAAGCCGATCGCGCCATGCACCTGATGGGCGAGCGCAGCGCCCACCCCCACCGCGCGGCCCGCGCGCAGCTTGGCCGCTGCGATTTCGTAGGGCGCGTGGCCGCGGGCCATGGCTTGCGCGACACCGATGGCCGCGCAATTGACCGCCGCCGCCTCGCAGGCGAAGGTCGCAAGGCTTTGCTGCACGGCCTGAAACTTGCCCAAGGCGCGGCCGAATTGCTGGCGCTGGTTGGCATATTCGACCGACATGGCGAGCGCTGCATCCAAGGCGCCTGCAATCTGCGCGGTGCGGGCGAGCGCGCCCAAGGCAAAGACATCGCCTGCGACAGCTTCGGCAGGCGTGTTTTCCAGAAGTGCCGCGCCGCGCGGTTCGCCTGCGACATTGGCCGACAGGGTAAGCGCTGCGGGTGGCACCTCTACCGCGATCGCCCCGCCACCGGGGGCAGGGGCGATGACATAATCGGCCCCCTCCGGCGCGCAGATGCCAAGAATCGTCCCGCTAAAGCGCCCGCCTTCAAGCGTGCCATGAGCAGCGCTGGCAATCGTCCCGCGCGCGTCGGTGCGCCCCGTCAGATGGGCGGCAATCACCGCTTCGGCCACTGGCAGGCCGAGCGCGTGATAGCCGGCGAGCCGCAGCACCATCACCGCATCCTCCCATGTGCCGCCAAAGCCGCCGGCGCTTTGAGGCACCAGCAGACCGGCCAGTTCCACCTCGGTCACGGCAGCCCAATCGGCGTTGCTCGCCGCCGGGCCAAGGCTTGCAAACAGGTTCCCGGCCATTGCGGCCAGCATGGCGCTCTCTTCGTTCATCTGAGGCCCAGCCCCCGTGCGATAATGCCCTTCAAGATCTCGCGCGTCCCCCCGCGCAGCGAAAAGGAAGGCGAGACTTGCAGCAGGTGCCCCAGCACCAGGCCCAGCGCATCCGGCCCTGCCGGATCGACATTGACGGCAGCCTGCACCAGTTCGGGCATGGCCTGTTCAAAGGCATTGCCAAGGTCTTTCACCATGGTCGCCTCCAGCGCCGGGTCTTCGCCGCGCGCGATCTTGGTGGCGACACTCGCGCTCATGAGGCGCAAGGTCCAGGTCTCCGCCGCGAGCCGCGCGACCAGATCGGCAAGGGCCGCTTCAGGGTGGGTTTCCGCATAGCGGATCAGCTCCACCAGCAGCGCCATTGAAGACAGGTAGCGTTCAGGCCCCGAGCGTTCGAGCGAGAGTTCGGCCGTCACCTGCTGCCAGCCATTGCCTTCCTGGCCGAGCAGCGCCGTGGCAGGCAGGCGCACCTCATCGAAGAAGACTTCGTTGAAATCATGCCCCCCGGTAAGATCAATGATCGGGCGCACGCTAACGCCCGGTGCATCCATCGGGATGATGAATTGCGACAGGCCCGCATTGCGTTGTGATGCGGGATCGGTGCGGATCAGCGCGATCATCACATGGGCGTGGTGCGCGTTGGTGGTCCACACTTTCTGGCCCGAAATCACCCAGCCATCGCCGTCGCGCCGGGCGGCGGTTCGCACCGAAGCAAGGTCTGATCCCGCGCCGGGCTCCGACAGGCCGATGCAGGAATAAATCTCGCCGCGGGCCATGCCCGGCACCCAGCGCTCCGCCTCGCTGGGGTGGCCATAGCGCAGGATCAGCGTGCCGGTTTGCCGGTCGGCAATCCAGTGCGCCCCCACCGGCGCGCCTGCGGCGAGCAATTCCTCGAGCACCACATAGCGTTCCATCGCGCTGCGTTCATGCCCGCCATATGCGCGCGGCCACACCATGCCGAGCAGGCCTGCCGCGCCCAGCTTGCGGCTGAAGGCGGGATCGGGCTTCGACCAGCAATTGGCGCGCGCCACCGGATCGGTAACGCCATGCTCGGTCACCAGAGCGCGCACCTTTGCCCGCAGTTCAGCCGAGCCTTGCGGCCATTCCAGCCTTTCGGGAATGAATGTCTGCACCGTTTCGCCTCTTGCCGCTTCAGCCCTGCGCCTCGCGCCACTCGCGCTTGATCTTCTTGGCAAGGCTCCACTTGTGGACTTCGGTCGGCCCGTCATAGATGCGGAAGGCGCGCACTTCGCGGAAGATCTGTTCGACGATGGTCTTGCCCGTCACCCCCGTGCCACCCATCACCTGCACGCAGTTATCCGCGATTTTCATCAGCGCTTCGGACACTGCGACCTTGGCCATCGAGCTTTCCGCTGTGCCAAGCACGCCGCTATCGAGCACGCCTGCGCACCAATCGATCATCAATTCGCACTGCTTGATGAGGATGCGGTTTTCCGCCAGCATGAAACCCACGCCCTCGTGATCGATGAGCGTCTTGCCAAAGGCCTCGCGGCGGCAGGCGTAGTCGGTGGCGATTTCCTGCGCGCGGATGCACCCGCCCAGCCATCGCATGCAGTGCGAAAGGCGTGCTGGCGAGAGGCGGATCTGGGCATAGGCAAAGCCCTTGCCCGGCTCGCCCAGCAGCTGATCGGCCGGCACGCGCAAGTTTTCCAGCGTGAGCGTTGCATGGCCGCCCGGCATGGAACTGTCGATGGTATCGGGCACCTCGTCAATGCGGATCGCCGGATCAGGCAGATCGACGAGGAACATTGCTGCCCCTTCCTCTGCCTTGGCCATGACGATGCCGACGCTCGCGCCCTTGTATCCGGTGATGAAGCACTTGCGCCCGTTGATCAGCCAGTGATTGCCATCGCGCACGGCGGTGGTCTGCATCATCGAAGGATCGGAACCCGCCCCGCCTTCGCTGGCAGGCTCGGTCATCAGAAACGAAGACCGCGCGCGGCCTTCGACCAGAGGCTTGAGGAAGCGGGCCTTTTGCTCCGGCGATGCGACATGGCCGAGCAGATACATGTTGCCCTCGTCAGGCGCCATGGTGTTGCAGGCGAGCGGCCCCAGGGGCGAGAGGCCCGAAGGAATCAGCACGATCGCAGTCTCGCGCTGGCTGAGATGGCTGCCATCTTGCATGATATGCGGTGTGAGCACGCCTGCTGCACGCGCTTTCTCGCGCATTTCATAGACCAGCGCGTCAGCGGGGCCATGCCCATCGCCCCTGGCGCGGGGATCGCGTTCATAGGGGATCACGGTTTCGCGAACAAAGGCTTCGACCTTCTCGGCAATGGCGCGGGCGCGGTCTGTCATGGCATCCTTTCCGGGGCTGGCGGCCCGGCTCGCTCTATCGGGAAATGCGGGCAGGCCCGCCTGTGAAATTGGGTGAGACCCTTCCTCAAGCCGGGCGGCAGGTCAAGCAGGCAAGATCGCGCTTGACCCTCGCAAGCTCTCGCGGCAAAGCCCTGCCGCGCAAGCGCGGGTGTAGCTCAATGGTAGAGCAGCAGCTTCCCAAGCTGACGACGAGGGTTCGATTCCCTTCACCCGCTCCAGCCCGTCTCCGGCGTGATCCCTGTTTGCGCGCTGACGGGGCGCCCAGCCAACAATGATTGGGATTGCCTGATGGCCATCTAATCGCGCACACATGACAAGGATTGCAAGGTCGGTCTCCGGAGGAGATTGTCATGGGTGCCCGCACGCAGGCTTTGCCCTGCCACAAGGTTCTGATCGTCGATGATCATCCCCTGACCCATGGGGGGCTGCGCCTGCTGTTCTCGCAGCATCCGGAATTCGAAGTGGTCGGCGCGCTCGATCGTTGCGAGATCACCAGCGCCTTTGTCAAATCGCAGCCCGTCGATATCGTTTTGCTGGATCTCAACATGCCCACCATGCGCGGGGTCGATATCCTCGCCGAGATCGTCGGTGCGCTCGATATGACGGTGATCATCCTCACCGGCGAGAGCCAGTTTGGCGAGATCGAATATGCGCTCAAGCTCGGGGCGCGCGGCGTGGTGAGCAAGGGCGATCCGCCCGAGGAGATCATTGCGGCCTGTCAGGCAGCGCTGGCGGGCGATGTCTATATCTCAACCGGAATGCGCGCAGGGCTTGAACAATATGGCGAGGCAGGCGTTGCGCTGTCATCGCGCCAGATGGCCATCCTGCACTATCTGGCACAGGGCGAAAGCAACAAAGAGATCGCCTATCGCCTTGGGATCGCTCAACCCACGGTCTCGTTTCACATTGGAGAACTGCGCCGTAAGTTCAACCTTGCGAGCAACCGCAAGATTGTTGAACACGCGCGCACGCTAGGCATGATTTGAGGCCTGCTGCAAGGTCGGATGCGCGGCCATTTCGAGCACCAGCGGTTTGATCAGCATCAGCGCTGCGCGCTCGCTGATCCGCCCGCGCGCAACCGGTGTGTCATCGTGCGTAACGGCAATCAGCCGCCTGGCGGCGGTCAGCACGGTCTCGTCGTCGGGAGGGGTGACGGCGGGGCGCTGATCAAAATCGGCCAGCTCCCATGCGCCTAGCCGCTGCGCCAGTGCGCCAAGCGAACAGGGTGTCACCTCGGCAAAGGCGCAGCCCAGGCGCACGCCGATGCGCGTGCCCGCATGGCCGGTTGCAAGGATTGTCAGTTCACCGCCGAGCCCTTCGATGATCTGGCGCGCCGCGCGGAAACCCGAGCCCGTGCCGGTGCCAGCGCGCGGCGCTGTGCCCTGCATCAGCTGGCGGACGATGTCCGGGGGAATGCCGTGGCCGGTATCGGCGATCTCGATCATGGCGTGGCCATCTTCCACCCCCAGCCGCAGTTGCACGCCGCCACTGGAGGTATGCTGGAGGCTGTTGCTCAGCAGGTTGGCGAGCGCGCGCATCAGCAAAGCCTTGTCGGTGATGATGAAAGCCGAACCCTCGCGCACGGTCTCCAGCTTCAGGCCCTTGCCCGCAAACGGCCCCTTGAACATCATCGCCAGCGGTTCGAGCAGCGCCTCGCCGGCAAAGGCGCTGAGCGCGACAAAGCTGGTGGGCCGCCCGATGGTGGCGGCCCCCGACATGGTGGTGGCCGCGATCTCGCCGAGGTAATCTGCCGAACTTTGCAGCATTTCGGCCAGCTCGCCTTGCACCCCTTCAAGGTTGTCGCGCTTCAGCACGCTGATTGCGCTGTTGAGCGCAAGGATCACCTGGCGGCTGTCATGGCCTGAGGCGTGGAGCAGCGCAGTCTGGCTTGCGACAGCGGTGAGCGCCACCTCGCGTTCCTCGGCAAGCCGGGCGGCGCGTTCGCTGATGGCAAGGCGTTCGGCCATCGACCGGGCATAGCGCGCATCAGCCTCGCGGCGGTCGGTCTCGATCTTGCGCAAGTTGAGGCCGAGCGCGAGCGTCACCATCAGCACCTCGAACAGGCCGACAGGCCCCGTCGCGTGCCAGTTGACCGGCAGCCACGCAAACAGGCCCATCGAGGCGATGGCACCATAGACGATAAAGCCCGCAAGGCTCCCCCAGCCGACCAGCAAGGGCCACATCTGCCGCCCGATATGACGCACCGCAAGAACGCCCACCCAGGGCAGGAACAGCGCCACCGATCCCGTTACGGCCCAGGCAAAGGCATGCAGCGCGCCGCGGAATGCCGGGCTGTAAAACGGCAGCCCGAATTGCAGCGCAATCACGACCAGCGCGATCAGGATCAGCGCCAGCAACGCCTTGTCGAGCCGCACGAACCGCTCACGGGTCTTGACGAAGGTGCGGGCAAATTGCGCCATCGCAAGCGCGAAGCCGCACTTCACCCCGTCCTCGATGGCCACTGATAAAAGCGGACTATCGGCCAGAAAGAAGATCGTCAGATAGCCTTCGGTGTGCACCGTGCTGATCGCGAAACAGGCCTGCGCGAGCGCCAGCCAGCCGAACTCGCGATAGCCCGTGATGGAGAAGAACATCGAGTTGATCAGCACCAGCACCGCGATGGCCAGCACCACGCCTGCAACCAGCGCGATATTGGCCCGGCGGTCCTGAAAGAAGGTCGGATAGGTTTCCAGCCGCAAGGGCAGATAGGTCGAATTGTCCGACAGGAAATCGACCACGATGGTGCGGCTTTCGCCCGGATCGAGGGTCAGCTCGCTGCTGAAGGCCTGATAGGCGCGCAGATTGGCCTGCGCTGCGACCGGATCGGTGCCATCGAGGATCAGGGTGAAGCGGTCGCCCTCGAGCGTATAGAGCCGGAAATGGGTGAGCGAGCCGCGCCCTGTTGTCAGGATCCAGGTGCCCGCATCCTCGCCCGTGTTGCGAAGCGCGACCGCCAGCACCGTGCGCTGTCCCGGCGTGCCATAATGCCCGGCATCGCCCCGCGCCGCGCGCAGCGGCATGTCCAGCACCCGCTCGATCGGCGCAGCGCGCCCGCCCATGTCCCTGGTGTAGCGGATGAAGGGGGCGAGCCATGGGCCATCTTCGCCCGGCTTAAGATCAACCACTGGCAGCGTAGCCGGCAGTCGGGTCTCGCCTGCAAGCGGCTGGGCAAGGAGCGGTGCGGCCAGCCACACCCCCCACGCCAACAGCAGCGCCGCCAGCACCTGCGCCCAGCCTCTCATGATCGCCCCCCCCCTGTATTGGCCTGCGGGTGTAGGTCGCGGTCGGCGCGAGGGCAACGTCACCGGGCATCATAATGCAAAAAAGAGCGCCCGGCAGGTTTCCCTGCCGGGCGCTCTCTGGCTCACCTCACGACGGGCTCAGAACGAGAAGCCGACCGCAAGCTTGTAAAAATCGCCCTGGTTGCCGCCAGCGCCGCCGCCCATCTCAGCACCCGCAGTGAAACGGGCAAAGAAGCCGTTATCGAGCGCGAACTGCACATAGGGGCCAACCCAGTGATAGACGTTGCTGGCGCTGCCGCCCGGGTTCGAGTTGCGGGTCAGAGCCAGGATTTCGTAATGCGCGCCCGCCGAAAAATTGCTGGTGAACTTGTAACCGGCATTGATCCAGGTGTGCA
This sequence comes from Erythrobacter sp., assembly GCA_046296155.1. GTDB lineage: Bacteria > Pseudomonadota > Alphaproteobacteria > Sphingomonadales > Sphingomonadaceae > Erythrobacter. The sequence goes on from JBKBLW010000005.1 coordinate 219,922, forward strand.
GGAAGTCGAGACCGCTGGTGTTGCGGTTGCGCACCGCAGCGTAGTAGCCGCCGTAATATTCGGCTTCGAAGCTGTCGTCCGAATAGTTCATCGTCAGGTTGGGCACGACGCCGTCGAACACGTTGCCGCCGGTGCCGCCTGCCGCACCGCCCGAAAGCAGCGCGCCGTTGAGGATGCCGATTTGCGGCTTGATGATCAGGTTATCGGTTGCATAGATCGCAGCGCCGATGCCGAATTCGGTCCACAGGTCGTTGCCGCCGCCATTGGTCCCGAAATCGGGGGTGGTCCACAAGATGCCGTAAACGCTGAGATCAACTTTCTCGCTCACCGGGATGAGAGCGTTGAAGGTCGGGTAGAAACCGAAGAAGCTGTCCTGGTTGAGCACCACGGTGAAGCTTTCCGAACGCTTTTCGGCATCAGCAGTGCTCGCCTGCACGGCGGCGGCCACAGCGGCGCTGTCGAAAGCGGTGCTGGTCACAGTCGAGGCAATGTTGACGAGCGCGCCGTTGGTGCCTGCGGTGATGGTGGTGGGCGCAGCGTCGGCAGCAGCCACGATGACAACGCCGGAGGCATCGGCCGACGCATCGGCAGCACTCATCGGCAGAGCGGTGGCGGCGGCCAGCACAGCCTGATCGCTGGCCACGGCAGGAGCCGCGCCAGCAAGCGCAAGAACGAGGGCCGAAGCGGCGGTTGCGAGATGGATTTTCATAAGGAACGCTCCATTGAGAGGGTTAGGATCGTTCCGCCTGCGTGCCGTCTGCGCTGCCCGATTATTATGCCGAATCATCTTCGGCGGGGCTGTTCGCAACTCTGCCCCGGGTAATGAGCGCGCCTGCGCGCCCGCACAAATATTTTATGACGCGGCGCTGTCACATTCTCTTTGTTGCGTTGCAAACTTGCATCACTTGCAAAGAAGTGCCGCCGGAGCAGGGAGCGGCAGAACCTCTTGTCGATCACGGATCATGCTTCGGACCGCAGGTCCGCAAGCGCGACTGCGCGCCCGCAGCGCGGGTGGGCGCAGCCAAACCTTGCGCGAGGAAAGACCAACAACGGGCCAAAGGCCCGCAAGCGCGACCGCGCGCCCGCAGCGCGGTTTGGCGCAGCCAAACCTTGCGCGAGGAGAACACAAAAACGCCCGAGGAAAAACCTACTTCGGCGGCATCCGGATCGCGCCATCGAGCCGGAACTGGTGTCCGTTGATATAGCTGTTGCGTGCAATCTCGAGGATCAGCGAGGCGAATTCCTCGGGCTCGCCGAGGCGCTTGGGGAAGGGTACGCTGGCATTCAGCTGGGCCCACATTGCGGGGTTGCGATCTTTCATGCCGAGCATCAGCGGGGTCGCGAAAATCCCCGGCATCACCGAATTGACGCGAATGCCGATATCCATGAGATCGCGCGCCATCGGCAGGACAAGGCCGTTCACGCCGGCCTTGCAGCTGCCATAGATGACTTGCCCGATCTGCCCGTCTTGCGCCGCCACGCTGGCGGTAAGGATGATGCAGCCGCGCTCGCCATCCTCGTTCAGCGCTTCGGCATGCGCCATGCCGAGCGCCGAGATGCTGGCGACGCGATAGCTCGCCACCAGAATGCCCTCGGCCCCGAAGGCATAATCTTCGGTGGAAAGGCGCTTGTAAGCGCCCGCCTCCTTGTCCCAGCCCAGCGTCTTGCCGCGGCGTGATGCCATCGCGCAGTGCAGCGTGACGCGTTCCTGCCCGTGGGCCGCGCGGGCGGCGGCAAAGCCTGCCTCGACGCTGGCTTCGTCCATGATATCGACATGATGGAAGGTGCCGCCGATCGCGGCGGCGTGGGCTTCGCCTGCCTCATCATTGATATCGAAAATCGCGACCTTGAGCCCTGCATCAGCCAGCGCCTTGGCGCTTGCCTTGCCAAGCCCGCTCGCGCCGCCGGTGACGACCGCGGCCATGCCGGGGGTGAGTTTCATGCCTGTCTCCCTGTGATGGTGTTCGCCCCAGCCTAAAGCGCTTTGCGCGGCGCTGCCACCTGCTAAAGCAGCAGGTGCGATGGATGTCTTTCTGCTCAGCCTGATAGTGGTTTTTGCGATTGCGCTGAGCGGGCGCGATGCCTTTGTGATGGCGGGCCTTGCTGAACGGCTGGGACGCGCGCCGCTGTTGCTGGCGGCGGGTGTGGTCTGCGCCGGGCTGAGCGCGGCGCTGATGGCGTGGCTGGGGAACGCACTGGCGGCGCTGTTGCCTTACCGGGCAGCGCAGATGCTGGTCGCCTTTGCGCTGGGCTGTGCTGCGGTCGAACTGGCGCTCCCGATCAAGCCTGCGGCACCTGCCGAGCCGACCCGCTCGCTCGGTGCGATCGCCCTCGTGTTGCTGGCGCGGCAGGTGAGTGATGCTGCGCGCTTTGTGGTGTTCGCCTTTGCCGCGCTTGCCCATCTGCCGTGGGTGAGCGGACTGGGCGGTGCCCTGGCAGGGGCGGCCGCGCTGTGGCTGGCATGGTCGCTGGGGAGTGCGGGGCTTGCGCGCTACCATTTGCCGCTGTGGCGGAGGCTTTTGGCGATATTAAGCGCGATTAGCGGGGTATTTATCGGGCTTGATGCCCGCTTCGGCGTGTTTTGATCGCAATTTGCGATGGTAGTTACCATGTATTCGCGTGAGCATTGGCCGCGGATCTTTGCTAAATAATCCGCAGCAAGCCAAAAGCAGGCTAGGAAGGAGAATGAATATGACAACCGCCACCAATTCGAAAGCTGCACTGATTGCTGAGCTGAACGGGCTGTTGGCCGATCATTTCACTTTGTTCGTGAAGTCAAAAAACTTTCACTGGCACGTCAAAGGTCCGCGGTTCCGCGATCTGCACTTGTTGTTCGATGAACAGGCCCTCGAAGTGCGCGATCAGATAGATTTGATTGCCGAACGCGTCCGCAAACTTGGCGGCGAAACCTTGACTTCGGTCAGCGCGATTGCGCAGCATTCTGCCCTCAAGGACCAGCCGCGCGCTGATCTTTCGGCCGAGGACATGGTCGCCGAATTGCGCGATGATAATGCGGCGATGGTTGCGCGCCTCAAGCAGATCAAGGCGCTCGCGAGTGAAGTGGGCGACAACGCTACCGAAGGCCTGATCGACGACTGGACCGACATGGCTGAACAGCGCGTGTGGTTCCTTTCCTCGACCCTGGCCTGAACAGGACGGGCGCGGCAGAGGGTGAAGTGGCTGCCAGCCAGCCTGCACCGTGCGGTGCTGCCGCTCGCACATCGGCTGCGCCACCGCTGGCGGCGCTGGCGGAAAGCTCCGATTGCGGGCGTCAGCGTAATCCTTACCAACCCTGCGGGAGAAGTGCTGTTGCTGCGGCATTCCTATGGCCCGCCGGTCTGGGCGCTGCCCGGCGGCGGGCTGGGGCCGCGCGAGGAGGCCGAGGCGGCGGCGCGGCGCGAGGTGCGCGAGGAACTGGGCCTCACCCTGGGCGCAATCGCAAGGGTCGCGGTGATCGAAGAGGTGATCTCCGGTTCGCCCCATACAGCGCATATTTTTGCTGCCAGCACCGCAGAAACACCGCGTCCGGATGGCCGCGAGATCATCGCAGCGCGCTTCTTTGCGCCCGACGATCTGCCGCAAGACCTCGGCCGCACCACCGCCGCGCGGCTCAAGGTGTGGCGCGAGGCGAGCGGCTTACAGCAGGGATAGCTGCGCCTCCTCGCGCGGCGGCCTTGCTTCCTGTGTTCCCTCAAGATTGCTGAGGGTGAGCCCCATCAGGCGGATCGGGCGGGCAAGCGGCAATTCGGCCTCGAGCAAGCCGCGCGCGGTTGCCGCGAAGGCCTCTCGGCCTGCCACCCAGTCGGCTGAGGTGGCGCTGCGGGTGGTAATGCGGAAATCATTATATTTGAGCTTGAGCGTGATGGTGCGCCCGCGCACCGGGCCATCTGCGCCGCCCGCCGCAACAATCCGCTCCCACACGATGTCGGTGATATTGGCGAGCGTCTCGCGCAGCAAGGCGGGCGTATCAATATCCTCACCGAAAGTGCGCTCGCCGCCGATGGACTTGCGCAAGCGATGGGCGCGCACCGGGCGCAGATCGACGCCCCGTGCTGCCCGGTAGAGGTAATCGCCCATGCTGCCGAAATGCCGGCGCAGAAAGGCGATGTCCTTGGCCGCCAGGTCCGCGCCTGTCGCAATGCCTTAGCTGAGCATCTTTGCCTCCGCCCTTGGCCCCACGCCGTGAAAGCGCCGGATCGGCAGGCCTGCGACAAACGCCGCGCCTTCGCCCGGGCGGATCACGCACAGGCCATCGGGCTTGTTCTGATCGCTCGCGAGCTTGGCGAGGAACTTGTTGTAACTCACCCCGGCGCTGGCGGTGAGCTGCGTCTTGGCGCGGATTTCCTGCCGGATCAGTTCGGCAATCCGGGTGGCAGAGCCGATCCCGAGCTTGTCCTCGGTGACATCGCAATAGGCTTCATCAAGGCTCAGCGGTTCCACGAGGTCGGTGTGGTGGTGGAACACGGCGCGGATCTGGCGGCTGGCTTCCTTGTAAGCCTCGAAACGCGGGCGCACGAAAATGAGATCGGGGCACAGGCGGCTTGCCGTAACCGATGGCATGGCGCTTCTCACGCCGAACCGGCGCGCTTCGTAACTGGCCGCCGCCACCACCCCGCGCCCGCCCGCGCCGCCGACGGCCACCGGCTTTCCGCGCAGTTCCGGATGGTCGCGTTGTTCGACGCTGGCAAAGAAGGCATCCATGTCGACATGGATGATTTTCCTGAGGCCCGCTGGCCCGCCGCCCTGTTCGTCCTCGTCTGAAGCGCCGCTCTCCATGCCCCTGGCAATAGCGTGAGGGGGGCGTCGGCGGAACCTTTGGCGCTCCCATCACTTTTGTGCACATGCGAAAAGAACTCTGGTCAAGCGGTGAGCCACAGGGCAAGGGGGGCGGCATGGCCAGTCATGCTTCTCCTTCTTCGGTCATCGATGCCGCGCGCAAGCCCCTGGGGGAACGCGAACTGATCGGCATGATGGCCATGCTGATGGCGCTGCAAGCCTTTGGCATTGACGCGATCCTGCCCGCGCTGGACCGGGTGGCCGAAGCTTTCGCCATCCCCGGCAATGATCGGCAATTCGTGATCGGGGTCTATCTGCTGGCATCGGGTGTCGGCGCGCTGGTGCCCGGCGCATTGGCTGATCGCTTCGGCCGCCGTCCGATCCTCTTGGGGGCCATCGCGGTCTATATCGTTCTCTCGCTCGCCAGCGCGCTGGTGACGAGCTTCAGCGCGCTCATTGCGGTGCGCGCACTGCAAGGCTTTTTTGGCGCGGCGATCATTGCGCTGCCCCCTGCAATCATCCGCGACCGCGTGGGCGGCGACAAGATGGCGCGCATGATGAGCCTCATCTTCGTGATTTTCCTGATGGTGCCGGCCATCGCGCCGACCATCGGCAAGGGCATCCTCGTGCTGTTCGATTGGCGCGCGATCTTCGCCGCGATGGCCGTGCAGGGCCTGGTTATCGGTGCGTGGGTTTATACCCGTCTGCCCGAAAGCCTCGCGCCGGAAAACCGCCAGCCGATCGAAGTTGTCCCGATCCTGCGGAACATGGGCCGCGCCTTGAGCCTGCCCGCGACGATGGGCTATGTGTTCGGCAGCGCCCTGGTGTTCGGTGCCTTGTTCGGCTTTATCAATTCCTCGCAGCAATTGATTACCGAGACTTTTGGCGCAGGCGATATCTTCACTTATGTCTTCGGGATTTGCGCCGGTTCGATGGCGCTGGCGAGCTGGTCGAACTCGCGCATTGTCGAGCGTTTCGGCGCGCGGCGGGTCAGCCACACGGCGTTGTTCGCCTTTATCGCGGTGGCTTCCGCGCAGGTGTTCTTCGCCTTTCAGGAGCATGAGAGCCTGTGGGTGTTCGTGCCGCTGATGGCGATCAACATGGCGCTGCTGGGCTTTATCGGCAGCAATTTCGGTGCGATTGCGATGAACCCCTTCTTCGCGATTGCGGGCGCAGCGAGCAGCGCGCACGGCTTTGTCCGCATGAGCATGGCGGCGGTGATCGGCGCAGGCATCGGCTATGCCTTCGATGGCACCGCGCGCCCCTTGGCGCTGTCCTTGCTGGCGAGCGGGCTGGTGTGTCTGGCTCTCGTCTTGTTCAGCGAAAAGGGCAAGCTGTTCGGGCCGAGCGATGCCGAGATGGCGCGTTCCTGATTGCCGCGCGTCCCTTCCGGGCGTGCAATCCTCGCTAGGCGGGCAGTCGCCCTTGCGGCCCCTTGGGCCGGATTATTTTTCGCTCTCCAAGCGCCGCCATGCCAGCCCGGCAAATTCGCACAGCAGGGGCCGCGTATCGCGCGGGTCGATGATGTCCTCGACATTGAATCGCTCGGCTGATCGGAAAGGCGAGGTGACTTTGGCGAGCCTTGCGCGGATGTCTTCGAGCAGCGCCGCGGGATCGGCGGCGGCTTCGAGTTCCGCCTTGTAGGCGACTTCCAGCCCGCCCGCGATGGGCAGGCTGCCCCAGTCGCCGCTCGGCCAGCAATAGCGATACTGGTAGCGATCAGCATTGCTCATCGCGCTGCCGGCAATGCCATAGGCGCGCCTGAGCACCACCGAAGCGAGCGGCACGCTGGCGCGGTAGATCGCGTTCATCGCATTGACGCCGTAACGGATCGTGCCTGCCATCTCCGCCTCGCGCCCGATCATGAAACCGGGGTTGTCGACAAGGTGCACGATGGGCAGGCGGAACTGGTCGGCAAGCCTGACGAACCGCTCCACCTTTTCGGAGGTCTTGGCCTCCCACGATCCGCCCAGATAGCTGGGGTCTGAGGCGATGACGAAGACCGGCCAGCCATCGAGCCGGGCGAGCGCGGTGATCGCGGCGCGGCCCCAGTGCTTGCCGATCTCGAACACGGTGCCGTGATCGAATACCATCTCCAGACAGCGCCGCATCGAATAGACCTGTTTCGGATCGCGCGGGACGAGGGCAAGCAGCGCTTCCTCGCGCCGCTCGGCGGGGTCGCCGGTGGCGATGCGGCGCGCCGGCTGGCCGACATATTCGGGCATGAAGCTGAGGAAATGCCGCGCGCGGGCGAAGGCCTCGGCCTCGGATGCGACTTCATCATCCACCACGCCATTGCGGGTGTGAATTGCGCTGCCGCCAAGCGCTTCCTTGGCTTGTTCGTGATTGGCGGCATCACCCTTGTAAGCCTCGCCCAGCCCATCGACGACGGCGGGGCCAGCGGCAAAGATCTGCGAGAGGCCCTTCACCATGATCGAATAGTGGCTGGCGACAGTGCGCGCCGCCCCCAGCCCCGCTGTCGGCCCCAAGGCGAGCGCCACCACCGGCACCGTGTCGAGATTGGTTACCACATCGCCCCAGCCGGGCACGGCGGGGATATAGGTCGCGCCGATCTGTTCGAGCGTTTTCACGCTGCCGCCGCCGCCCGTCCCGTCGATCATGCGGATGATCGGGAGCTTGAGCTGATGCGCCATCATCTCGGCCTGCACCATCTTGCGCGCGATGCCTGCATCCGCCGCGCCGCCTCTGATGGTGAAATCGTCCGCCGTGGCGACCACCGGGCGGCCATGGACCAGTGCCTTGCCGAAGAGGAAGGGGGCGGGGGTAACGCTTTGCAGATCGCCGTTGGCATCATACTTGGCGCTGCCCGCAATCTTGCCGATCTCGCGGAATGAACCGGGGTCGCACAAGGCCGCGAGCCGCGCGCGGGCATCCATCTTGCCGCGCCCATGCTGCCGCGCGACCTTGTCCGGCCCGCCCATTTGTTCCGCCAGCGCCGCGCGCTTTTTCAGCTCTTCCAGCTCCTTGGCCCAACTCACAACCCACTCCCGTCATGCTGAACGTGGTTCAGCATCCATTCTTTCACGTCGAGCCACGGTGTTTGGGACGAAATGGACCCTGAAACAAGGTCAGGGTGACGCCGAAGGGGCACGCACTGCCCCTCCTCATCCCAGCGCAAGCGACAACCTGGCGCGTCCCAGGGCAGCGCGTGCCGCCCGAGGGCCCAGCTTGCGCTGGGGTGACGGATTATTCTGCTGAAGCCGAGGGCACCACCCGGCATAGCACGGCTTCGACCTGCACCTGCGCGCCGGGGCTTGCGCTTAGCCCTTCGATCACCCCGTCGAAGGGCGCTTGCAAAGCGTGTTCCATCTTCATTGCTTCCAGCACCAAGAGCCGCTGCCCGGCAGTGACGGCCTGCCCCTCAGCAACATCGACCGCGATGACCTTGCCCGGCATCGGCGCGATGATCGCGCCATCGGCGGCGCTTGCCTGGCCGGTGCCGCGGACGGCGCGCGAGAAACCAATGGCCCGGCCGTCCGAAAACAGCACGATCTCATCATCGGTGACCCTAGCGGCGCATTTGCATAGAGCCTCATCGCTGCCTGCCAGCATCATGGTCCCGAAATCTGGATCTATCGGGGCAGTGGCCCCCGCACGCTCGATCACCCGTGTTTCGCCCGCATGGCTCAGCGCGACCCGTGCCGCCGGAGGCGCATTCAGCCGGAAGCCCCGCGGCAGATATTCGGCCTGTGATGGCTGGTCAGCAAGAGCAAAACCGGCCGCCGCCTGCCATTCGGCTTCGGTTGCCGCGTCGGTGGGAACCAGTTCGTTCTCGTTCCGGCTGATGAAGCCGGTATCGAGATTGGCCGCGCGAAAATCGGGATGGTCGGCGCAGCGCTTCAGAAAGGCAGCATTGGTGCGGATTGGCCACACCTGAAGTCCGCTTATCGAATCGATCAGGGCGTCAATTGCGCCGTCCCGGTCAGGGGCGAAAGCGATGACCTTGGCGATCATCGGGTCATAGAAGGGCGAGACCTCGGCGCCCTCGATCACGCCGGTGTCGATCCGATAGGGCAGACCGAAATCGAGACGTTCCAACCGCCCCGTGCTCGGCAAAAACCCCTTGGCCGGATCCTCTGCATAGAGACGCGCCTCGATGGCGTGGCCGTTGATCGAAAGCTCTTCCTGCCGCTTGGGCAGCGGTTCGCCGCTCGCCACGCGCAGCTGCCATTCGACCAGATCGACTCCGGTGATTTCCTCGGTGACGGGGTGTTCCACCTGGAGCCGGGTGTTCATCTCCATGAAGAAAATGCGATCAGCGCGCAGGCCTGCGCTGGCATCGGCGATGAATTCGATGGTGCCTGCGCCCTCGTAATCGACCGCTTTCGCCGCGCGCACGGCGGCAGCGCAGATCGCCTCGCGGGTGGCTTCGTCCATGCCGGGAGCGGGGGCTTCCTCGATCACCTTCTGGTGGCGGCGTTGCAGGGAACAGTCGCGCTCGAACAGGTGGACGATGTTGCCGTGGGCATCGCCGAACACCTGCACCTCGATATGGCGGGGCGAGGTGATCCACTTTTCGAGCAATACCTCGTCATTGCTGAAAGACGCCTTGGCCTCGCGGCGGCAGCTTTCCAGCGCGGCGGCGAAATCTTCCGGCGCATCGACCTTGCGCATTCCCTTGCCGCCGCCGCCTGCGACCGCCTTGATGAGGACGGGATAGCCGATGGCCTCGGCCTCTGCGGTGAGGCGCTCCACGGACTGATCTGCGCCGTCGTAGCCCGGCGTCACCGGCACGCCCGCGCTGCGCATCAGCTGCTTGGCCGCGTCCTTCAACCCCATCGCCCGGATGCTGGCAGGCTTGGGGCCAACCCAGATCAGGCCAGCATCGATCACGCTTTGCGCGAAGTCGGCATTCTCCGAGAGAAAGCCGTAGCCCGGATGGATCGCGTCCGCCCCCGTCTGCTGGGCAGCAGCGATGATCTTGGCGCCCACCAGATAGCTCTCCGCTGCGGGCGAAGGGCCGATATGCACCGCCTCGTCGGCCTGGCGCACGTGCAGGGCCCCCGCATCGGCATCGGAATAGACCGCGACTGTGGCGATCCCCATGGCGCGCGCCGTGCGCATGATACGGCAGGCGATTTCGCCGCGATTGGCGATAAGAAGCTTGGTAATCATCAGGTGGGCACTAGCCGGTTTCTTGTTTCATTGCGAGCCGGAGCAAGCCGGGAGCACTGTGGCTAGAGAAGTTTATCGGTGCACCGATGCGGCGCTTGCAATGACGCCGCGCAGCCCTGAGGGCGGAAATCGGCAATGCCCCAATCGATGCCGCCTGCGGGCATCTTCTCGCGGTTAAGCACCGATGAAGCCAGCGCGCGCAAACCATAAAGCGCCTTTTCCCAGCGCGGCACAAAGGTGCGGCTGGCCCAGGCATCCGCGCCGCGTTTCCTGACCTTGCGGCCAATCGCACCGTAAATGCGCGCTGCCGACAGCACCGCCCAGCGGCTGCGGAAGGGCAGCTTGGCCGCGCCCACGCGCGCAGCGGCCTCGTGCTTTTCGACGAGCGCGACGAGCCGCGCGACCATTTCCGCCAGTTCCTTCCTGTGGTGCGGCTTGGTGTGCTGGCCGGGTTCAATATCCTGTTCGACCAGCCATTCGATGGGGAGATAACAGCGCCCTGCTGCGTCATCCTCCACCACATCGCGCGCGATGTTCGAGAGTTGAAAAGCGAGGCCCAAGTCGCACGCCCGGTCGAGCGTTTCCTGATCCTTGGGATCAACGCCCATCACCACCGCCATCATCACGCCGACAGCGCCTGCCACATGATAGCAATAACGCATCATGTCGGCCTCGGTGCGCGGGCGCCAGTCTTCGGCATCGAGCTGAAAACCTGCGATCACATCCTCGGCCATTTGCGGGGTAAGTCCCACTTCGGCCGCCACGACGCCCAGCGCATCGAAGGCGGGATCGCCTGTCGGCTGGCCCGCGAAGGCCAGCGCGGTCAGGCGGCGGATATGGGCAAGGCGGGTCGGCAGATCGGATTGATCGCCAAGCTCGCCGCCCATCTCCTGATTATCGGCAATGTCATCGGCCCGCCTGCACCAGGCGTAAAGCAGCCATGCCCGCTCGCGCGTTTGCTTGTCGAACAGGCGCGCAGCGGCCGAAAAGCTCTGCGAGCCTTTCTTGATCGACAGCCGCGCATGTTCGACCAGCGCGGCGCGGGTGGCGGGATCGACCTGCATCGGAGCCGCTTATAGCTCCTCGGCCTTCATGCGAAAGATCGGGGTGTGCGGCTGATAGGCGGCCATCTTGGCGAGCAGTTCATGGATCGAAGTCGCCGCGATCAGGATGTTCTGGTGGGCGGGCCGCACAAAGCCGACGGCGGCCATTTTTGCATTGAAGGCGAGCAGATCGTCGTAGAAGCCATAGGCATTGAGCAGGCCGACCGGATCGGAGTGGTAGCCCAATTGCGACCAGCTCATCGCTTCCCACAATTCGTCCATCGTGCCGACCCCGCCCGGCAGAGTGACAAAGCCATCGGACAGATCGGTAAAGCGCTGCTTGCGCTCGTGCATGCCCGAGACGGTGATGAGTTCATCGCAATCGTGATTGGCAACCTCGGCGCGCACGAGGCTTTCGGGAATGATCCCGATCACCTCGCCGCCGGCATCCTTCGCCCCGCGCGCGACCGCGCCCATCAGCCCGAGCTTGCCGCCGCCATAGACGACGCCAATGCCGCGCTGCGCCAGTTCTGCACCGACATCATAGGCAAGCTGGATATAGCGCGGGTCAGCCGGCGAGGCCGAGCCGCAATAGATGGCGAGACGTTTCAAGCAGACACCTTCGCCAAGTCCTGCAGCATGATGCCAGCGGTTGCCTTGGCGCTCCCGACGACACCAGGGATGCCGGCGCCCGGATGCGTGCCTGCGCCCACGAGGTAGAAATTCTCGATCACATCGTCGCGGTTGTGGCCGCGCAGATAGGCGCTCTGCCACAACACGGGTTCGAGGCTGAAAGCGCTGCCCATGTGGGCGTTTAAATCAGCCTTGAAATCCTTGGGCGCGTAGGAGAACTTGGTGACGATCCGATCATGGATATCGGGGATCAACCGGCGCCCCAGCTCGTCCAGGATCATCTTTTCCAGTTTCGGGCCAACCTCGTCCCAGTTGACCGGCATCTTGCCCATGTGGCTCACCGGCACCAGCGCGTAGAAGGTGCTCTTGCCCGCGGGCGCCATGCCGGGATCGGTGACAGTGGGATGGTGGAGATAGATCGCGAAATCTTCCGGCACCACGCCGTTGGAATAGATATCATCGAGCAAGCCCTTATAGCGCTTGGCAAACAGGATCATGTGGTGCGGTATGCCCGGCCATGTTCCCTCAAGCCCGAAATGCACCACGAAGAGCGAAGGGCTGTAGCTCTTGCGCGAAAGGCTCTTGGCCATTTTCTGCCCGCGCTGCGAGCCTGACAGCAGGTCTTTGTAGGAGTGCATGATGTCGGCATTGCTGGCGACTGCATCGAAACGCTGCCTGAAGCCGCTTTTCGTTTCAACCTCGCTCGCACGTGTGCCGATAGTGTGCACCTGCACCACCGGATCGCCGAGGCGCATCGTCCCGCCGAGCCGCTCGAAATGGCGCACCATGCCCGCAATCAAGCGGTTGGTGCCGCCGCGCGCCCACCACACGCCGCCGTCCTTTTCCAGCTTGTGGATGAGCGCATAGATGCTGCTCGTTGTCATCGGATTGCCGCCCACAAGCAGCGTGTGGAACGAAAGCGCCTCGCGCAGCTTTTCGTTTTCGACGTAGCTTGCAACCATGCCATAGACGCTGCGCCACGCCTGTTCCTTGATCAGCGCCGGCGCCGCCTTCAGCATCGACTTGAAATCGAGGAAGGGCTTGGTGCCGAGCTTCAGGTAGCCTTCGTGATAGACCCGCTCGGAATATTCGAGGAAGCGGGCATAGCCTGCCACGTCGGCCGGATTGAGCTTGGCGATCTCGGCGTTCAATTGTTCTTCATCGTTCGAATAGTCGAAATTGGTGCCGTCGGGCCAGTTGAGCCGGTAGAACGGCATGACCTTCATCAATTCAACATCTTCGGCAATGTCGTGGCCGGTCAGCGCCCAGAGTTCTTCAAGGCAGGGCGGGTCGGTGATGACAGTGGGGCCGGCATCAAAGGTGAAGCCGTCCTTTTCCCAGAAATAGGCGCGGCCGCCTGGCTTGTCGCGCGCTTCGATCACGGTGGTGGCAATGCCCGCCGATTGCAGGCGGATCGCCAGCGCCATGCCGCCAAAGCCTGATCCGATCACGCAGGCGCTGCGCCCCGCATAGAGTTCTGCCAGAGCCGGGTCGATCCCCTTGGGCGCGGATCCGCGCGGTGTCAGATTGAGCTTTCCATCGGCATTCATGCCGTTTTCTCCACTTTGAGAGGTATTCCGCGTGAAACCAGCGCCCGCATGGCCCGCCCGATAGCTACGGGCGGTTTACCATAGAGGATGCGCAGGCGATCGGGCCAGGTTGACTGGCCGGCATAGAACCGCTCGACCAATCCGCCCGACAGAGCATAGAAATGCTGGAACACCACAACCCGTTCCTGAGGTTCCGCCGCTTCGAACAGCATCCGGCTGAGCAGGCGATAATAGCCCATGCGGCGCCAGTGCTTGCGCGCGCGCGCTTCGCAGAAGGCGGCAAGCGCCTTGCCCGATATGTCGGGCTGGCGTGCCATCAGCCGCGCGATAGCGAGGGCGTTGTCGACCGCGAAAGGGAGCGTGTAGCTGGTGAGCGGGTGCGAAAAGCCCCCGCGCGCCCCCGCAATGGCAACGCCGGGGATGGCGATCTCCGCCTGTGCTGCGGCAAAATCTCCGCCGCTGATCACCGGCAGCACGCCGGTTTCCTCCCCGATGACTTCGCCTTTCCACCCCTGTGCGCTGGCATAGGAAGCCAGACGGCCGCGCAGCGCCTCTGCATCAAGGCGTGGGCTGTCGGCGTAATAGGTATCCTCGATGAAGACTTCATCATCGGCAAGAGGCAGGACATAGACAAAGCGATAGGCGCCGCCATTGCCATGCGGGGCGACCTGATCGACTTGTGCATCCATGATGATCGGCCGGGTGAGGCCGTGGGGTTTCTCCAGCTTGAAATGCTGGCCGAGGAACACCTGCCATCCGCCCGCGAGCCGCGCCGAAGGGCGAAAATGGCGGCAATCGACCACGCGCAGCGCCTTGATGCGCGTGCCGTCGCCCAGCGTCACGCCGCCTGCATCAAGCGCGGCCACGCGCGTCTCCAGCATCACGCGTTCGGCAGGCAGGTGCGTCATCAGCGCGGTGTGGAAATCCGCGCTCGACAGCGAGCAATAAGGCGTCGGCAGGGTGCGGGTGTAATCGGGAAAGGCAATGTCATAGCCTTCCTCCCACAGGTTTTGCGCAAAGGCCGACAGCAGCTTCTGCCCGGCGGGCGAAAGATCGCTGGCAAACCAGCTCCAGCGGTGATTGCCGCCGAAGGTCTTGCCATGCTCGATGATGAGATAGCGGCACTTCGGCGCATGGCGCTGCAAGGCAAGAGCGAGAAGGCCGCCCGCAAGCCCTCCGCCCACGATGATCAGATCATGGGAGGCAGCACCGGGCTGCGCCAACTCTCCTTCGGGCGCGGGGTTGGTGGCGAGGGAACCTGCAGAATCATTCATGCCACCAGCGCGTTTAGGGGAGCGCGCCGGTGCGGGCAATCGCTGGCGATGATTTGCCCCTGCTACGGCTGATCGTGCTGCGTTCGCGGCGGACGGGCGGCCGGTGGCTTGCCTGTTCGCTATGGGAAACAATAGGCTGCCTGCCTATAGTTGATGCAAACTGCCAGGAAGGAGAGGCATGCGGCGACCCTCACGATCGGTCTTGGCCCCGGTTGCGGGCCTTTTGGCAACATGGGCGTTGGCATTGCCCGCCGAGGCGCACGAGCCGATGGAGGCCGCGCCTCTCAACGCTGCTGATGAAGCGGCCAGCTTTCATCTTGCCCTTGCGGTGCAAGAGGCATCGCCTGCCCGCCGCGAGAGCAGGCCGCCCGAGGGTGCGGCCTCGGTGTTTGACGACAACTGGATCAATGTGGGCATCGGCGTCGGCCTGATCCCGACCTATTCCGGATCGGATGATTATTTCGTGTTTCCTCTGCCGCTCGTGACCGGACGGCTCGGCGGGGTCGGGTTTCGCCCGTCAGGGCCGGGGATGAACTTCGATCTCCTCTCGCCGCAGCCCAGCGTGCTCCAGCAAGGCAAGGCGCCGCAGTTCTCGCTCGGGCCGACCTTCCGGTTCCGGGTGGAGCGCAGCGTTGACAGCCGCGATCCGGTGGTCGAGGCCGCAGGCCGGCTTGATACCGCGCTGGAACTTGGCGTGAATGCAGGGGTGACATTCCCGGCCCTGCTCAATCCCAATGATTCCCTCACTGTGGGCACGGCGATCCGCTGGGATGTGCTGGGCGCGCACAAGGGGCAGGTGATCGAGCCGACAGTCGCCTATCTCACGCCGCTCAGCCTTGGCATGCTGGTGCAGCTGAGCGCGGCGCTGGAAATCGTCGATGACAATTTCGCGCGCTATTACCAGAGCGTCACCCCGGCCCAGAGCATCGCGAGCGGCCTGCCGGTGTTTGATGCGCGTGGCGGGGTAAATCGGCTGGGCACGGCGGTAACGCTGGCGGTGGACCTTGACGGCAATGCGCTCAATGGCGGGTTCAACATCTTTGCGCTGGGCGGCTATGCGCGGATGCTGGGCGACGGGGCGAACACGCCATTCACCCGCTTGCGCGGCAAGCCCGACCAGTTCCAGATCGGGCTCGGGCTTGGCTATACCTTCTGATGCCGCGCTCTATTCGCCTGCGGCCTTGGCAAGTTCACGGACAACTTCGGCACGGATTGCCCCGGGTGTGAAGTCTGCGCGCCCCTTGCGGTAGAGCACGCCCAGCATCACCCGATCGACCTGCGACATTTCTTCCGGCGCTTGCGGGTTGGCGCCCTTATCGTCGAACAGGGCGAGGATCGAGCTTGCGGGCACTTCGCCGCGGATTTCGGGCTCCAGCATCACCAGCGCCTGCACCGTGATGTAATCAGCCAGCTGGTTGATGGTGAGGCCTTCGATCGCGCCCGCTTCGATCACGGTGAAGCTGTGCGAGATGGCCGGCGTGCCGATGTTGGCGGCAAGCCCGCCTGCGGTCTCATCGGCGCGGATGAAAGCCACTGAGCTGCCGCGCTGGCGTTCGATCTGATCGGCCTTTTCCGGCAGGTAATGCCACGCATAGGCCACCCTTGGGGTGCGGATAAATCGCCTCAGCTCGGCTCCGTAAAGCGAGCCGAATATCTGCGGCTGCTTGTCTTTCAGCCACTTTACAAAGGCAGGCGCGCTGCGCGGGAAGGCCACTGTTGCGTTCGGCGTGCAGCCGGGTGCTGCCAGATCGCTGCCGATAGCAGCAAGGTTTTCCGCGATCCGCGCGCGCAGGGCGGCCTCGAGCTGCGCATCGATATTGTCGAAGGCAAAGCACACCGGTCCATCGCGGCGGGCCACCTTGCGCCCGCTCACAGGGGTCATCGCGCGCCACAGAAATTCGCGCACCTGGCGTTCGGTCTGGCCTTCGACGATGATCTCGCCGCCGGGTTCTTCAGCGCTGGCAGCGATGCTGGTGTCAGAGGCGTTTGCGGGCATGGCAAGGGGCACGGCAAGCGCGGTCAGCAGAGCAAAGACGGGGCGGATCATGCGGGGGGCTCCGAAGGAGGCAGGGTCATCACGGCGGCCAAGGCCACAGCAGCGCTGAACGCTGTGTGAACCTGCCTGTTCCGGTGCCTTACCGCTTTTCCTGGCCTGCGGTGCGGGCGATTTCGGCGCGGATCAGGCCGGACGAGAAATAACGGCGCCCCTTGCGATAGATTGTGCCGAGCACCACCCGATCCACCGCCGACATTTCTTCGGCGGCGGTATCTTGCGCGCCTTCCTCGTCAAACAGGCGCAGGATCGATCCTGCCGGGATTTCCTCGCGCAGGCCGGGTTCGAACATCACCAGCGTGTGCATGGTGAGATAATCGGCCAGCTGCACGGGCGTGATTCCTTCAAGCGCGCCTGCCTCGATCACGGTGAAGCTGTGGGAGATGGCCTCGGGCAGCAATTCGGGAAGGATCCGGCTGCTTGCCGAATTGCCGCCGCCCGTAAGGCCGCCGCTAAAGGGCACAAGGGATTGCTGCCAGACATCCTCGAGCGTCCCACCGGCGCGCTGGATCTCGCGCATCATCGCCTTGCTGTCCACGTAGTGCCAGTTATAGGCCATGCGGCGCGGGCGAATATGGCGGCGGCGTTCAGGTCGGTACATCGCGCCGAAAACTCCCGGCCTGGTGTCGGAAAGCCAGCTTACGAAGGCATGGGCATTGCGCGGGAAGGCGACCGATGTGTTCACCCGGCATCCCGGTTCCGCCAGTTCGCGGCCGATCGTGGCAAGGTTCTGGGCGATGCGCTGGCGCAGCTGGGCTTCAAGGCCAGCATCGATATTGTCGAAGCTGATGCAGACAGGATCGATGCGGATTGCGATCTTGCGTCCGCTGACAGGCGTGATCGTGCGCCACACGAAGTTGCGGATCTCCTTCTCGGTCGTGCCCTGCACGATGATTTCGCCGCTTGGCGTGATGTCGATGGCGCCTGCTCTGATCGCCTCGGTGATCGCCGGATCGGCCAGTTGGTCCTGCCGGAAGGTCTCGGAGGGTGCGGAAGCTTCGGATGGGGGGGCGGCTCCTGCTGCCACGGCCAGCGGCAGGCTGACGAGCGCGGCCAAGGAGGCGAGGGCGGGACGGGGCATCTGCATCTCCCGTTAGGCAATATGCTTTTCTATCAATCTATTATGCCCATGAACCCAAGATGAAGCCAAACAAAAACGCGGGGCACAGGAGCGTTCCTTCCCCCGGCCCCGCGCTGGTGCTTACTTGCCCTTTGCGGCAGGCTTGGCGCCTTTGGCCCCTTCGGCGAGCTGCGGACGGGGTGCAGGCATCGCGGCGCTGCGGTTGCCGGTTTTCAGGTAGGTGTCGAACCATTCCATCATCCGCAGGTTGTAATCATAGCGGCTCGCCGCGCGGTTGTTGCCGTGACCCTCGCCCGGATAGAACACCAGACGCACCGGCACGGCGGGCTTTCTCGTCTTGATGTTGCGATAGAGTTCGAGGCTTTGCGAGGGATGCACGCGCGGATCGGAATCGCCGTGCATGATGAGGATCGGCGTTGCCGCCTTGTCGACATGGAAGATCGGGCTGCGATCAAGCAGGTGGTCCCATTCCTCCCACGGCCACTTGCGTTCATGCACCAGATACATCTCGTTGGGGATGTCCGTGGTGCCGAATTTCGAGATGTTGTTCGAAATGCCCACAAACATCACGCTCGCGGCATATTCGGCCGAGTAATAGGTCGCCCCCCACGCGCTGGCATAGCCGCCATAGCTGCCACCCGTGATCCCGGTGCGCGCGGCATCGGTGATCCCGTCTTTCACCAGCGCGCGCTTGGCATCGACGATATCGTCAAACTCCTTGCCGCCATAATCGCCCTGATGCTGCTTGGCAAAGGCAACCCCATATCCCGTCGAGCCGCGATAATTGGGCAGGAACACGGCATAGCCCTTGCCGGCGGCGACTTGCCCTGGCTTGGAATAGCCCGTTTGCCAGCCATTGCTGTCATGGGCTTCGGGGCCGCCGTGGACATTCATGATGGTGGGCGCGCCCTTCTTGGGCACGCCGCCAACCGGCTCGATCAGCACGCCTTCGATTTCCTGCCCGTCGCGCGCGGTGTAGCGATAGGCGCGCTGCTTGCCGAAGGTGATTTCGGCAAGCCACGGATTGTGGCTGGTCCAGCGCTCGAACCGGCCGCCGGAAAAGCGGAACAGTTCCGAAGGGTGCTGTGGCGCGTTGGCGGCAACCACGATGGTGTCTCCCCCTGCGTCAATCGCGGTGAGGATCAGCGCGCCGGGATCGTGTTCTTCGGCGACGCTTCCATCGGCATTGTAGATCCTGAGGCGCGATTGCACCCCCTTGTGGATGATCGCGGCGAGCCTGCCGTCAGCCAGCCACTTGGCATCGATGGCCGCCTCGGCTGCGCCCGCATTCAGCGCCCGGAACTTGCCGGTGGCAACATCGACCAGATGCAGCGTGGTGGGCGCCGGATCGTGCTGGTCAACGCCTGCAATCAGCGAGAGCTGCTTGCCATCGGGCGAAATCTCGACATCGTCGATCTTGCCCAAAGTCTCCACCACCGCGCGGACCTTGCCGCTGGCGAGATCGAACACATTGACGCGCTTGGAGGTGTAGCTGTCATCAACGAGCGGGGTCGGCGCGGTCTCGATGATGGCCGCCTTGCCATCAGGCGTCAGGCGGAAGGCGCTGACATGGCCGGGCACTGCGATCTGGCTGGGCGAGGGGTCAATCTCGGCCCCCATGCGCGCGGCGAACATCCGGGCCATGGTGAGTTCTTCTTCATAGACCCGCGCATCAAAGCCGGCCTTGCGCTGGGCCTCGCGCTGATCATCGCTGGCCGCGTCGGCGAGCATGTAGATCATGCCGCCATCCGGGCTGAAGCGATAGGCGCGCACATGGGCATCCTTGATCGCGGCCAGCTTGCGATAGGCGCCGCCATCCACCGGCACGCCCCATACGCTGCGCTTGTCCTCACCCTTGGCCCACAGGAAAGTGACCATCGCACCATCGGGCGAAAAGGCGATGCTGCCGGGGCTGATATCCTCGGGCAGGAAGGTGCGGGCCTGATCGGGGGCGGTCGCGATCTTGAGCACCTGTTTCATCGTGCCGTCCTTTTCGCCCTTGGTGACATCGGGCAGGGCAGCGGTGGTGAAAGCCACCCGGCTGCCATCGGGCGAAACCGCCATGGCCCCAAGGCTCTGGATACGCGCGACATCTTCGGGCGTCATCGGGCGGGCATGGGCAGCAGAGGCGGCAAGCGAGACAGAAGCAAGCAAGGCGGCGGCAAAAAGGGGCCGGTTCATGATAAGCAGATTTCCCTGGTTGTTGCGGGCCAGTGGTCGGATTGTGATGTCTCTCCCATACCGGGCGAGGCGCGAAAGGCAAACCCGTGCGGGCGCTGGCGGTGCTTGCGTCATGCGGCTGCAACATCGCCCTTGCCAGCATCGTGGCTTGCGCGCATCGTGGCGGCGGATGAGGGGGATTGCGATGAAGAACTGGATCAGAAGCCTGTCGGCAACGGCCGCTGCGCTGGCTGCGGTGCTGGGCACCGTTGCACAGGCCGAAACGCTTGCCATCAGGGCCGGCGCGGTGCTGGTGGACGCAGGCAGCGAGCCGACGGGCCCGGCGACGATCATGGTCACCGATGGCCGCATCACTGCGATATTGCCGGGGCATGGGCCGGCTGAGGCTGATCGCGAGATTGATCTTTCCGGCAAGACTGTGCTGCCCGGCCTGATCGATCTTCACACGCATCTTTCAGGCGACCCATCGGGCGAGTTCTGGCGCGCCGCGGTTGATCCGTTTGAATGGTTCACCCTGGTCGCCGCCAAGAATGCGCGGCTTACCGCGCTGGCGGGCTTTACGACTGTGCGGGATCTGGGCTCGCGCACCGATCAGGTGACGCAAAGCCTGCGCCGCGCCACCGAACAGGGTATGGTGCCGGGCCCGCGCATTGTCACCAGCGGACGCACTATCGCGATTGTCGGCGGGCATGGCGACGTCAACGGCTTTATCGAACCTGTCAATGATGTGCTGGCCTCGAACTATACCTGCACCGGGCCCGTGCAATGCGCCGAGATGGTGCGGAAAGCTTCGAAATACGGGGTTGATCTCATTAAGATCACTGCGACCGGCGGCGTGCTCAGCCAGCAGGGCCGCGGGCTCGAAGCCCACTTCAGCGATGCCGAGATGAGGGCGATTGTCGATACCGCGACGTCTCTGGGGCTGAAGGTCGCCGCTCACGCCCACGGCGCGCGCGGGATCGAGGCAGCTGCACGCGCCGGCGTGCACACGATCGAACACGGCACCTACCTTGATGAACAGGCCGCCAGGGTGATGCGCGAGAAAGGCACGGTGCTGGTGCCAACGCTCATGGCCTTGAAGGGCGTCTCCGAAGGGGTGGGGCGCCGCATCTACACACCCGTTGTCGAGGCCAAGATCCGCGCGGTCGAACCCTATATGTCCACGCTGGTGTCCCGCGCCCGCCAATATGGGGTGAAGATTGCCTTTGGCACCGATGCGGGGGTTTATCCCCACGCCCGCAACGCCGAGGAATTTGCGCTGATGGTGGCGCAAGGCATGAGCAATCGCGAGGCGCTGGCGAGCGCCACCACTGTGGCGGCGGAGGTTCTCGGTTTGGGCACTGAAATCGGACGGCTCGCGCCCGGCTATTCGGCCGACATCATCGCGGTCGATGGCAATCCGCTCGCCGATGTGCGGGTGCTGGAGAAGGTCGGCTTTGTCATGGTTCGCGGCCGCGTGATCGAATAGCGCGCGATCAGACAGCGTCAACGAACCGGCGCGCGCGCCTCTCGACTCTGGCGTCCAATGGCTCTAAATGGCGGATATCCCCGGGGAGCCTGCTTCATGGCTGAGAGGGGCAGGTAAGCTCTGCCCGACCCGTCGAACCTGAACCTGTTAACACAGGCGGAGGGAGTGGGCTGGCTGCAAGCGCCACTGCGCCCCGCTTCATCCGCCGCCGAGGAGAGAGCGAGACCATGGCCGACATCAACAGCCCCGTCGAAATTGGCGTTACCACCGGCCCGATCCGTGGCAGCCGCAAGGTCTATGTCGGTGCGCGCACTGGCTCCGGCATCCGCGTTGCCATGCGCGAGATTGATCTTGAAGGCGGCGAGCCCGCCGTGCGGGTCTATGATACCTCCGGCCCCTATACCGATCCTGATGCCCATATCGACATCAACGCCGGTCTTGCTCCGCTGCGCCGCGACTGGATCTTGGCGCGCGGCGATGTCGAGGATTATCCGGGCCGCGAAGTGAAGCCCGAGGACAACGGCCGCCTCGGTCCTGATCGCTCGGGCGGTGTTGCGCCCTTCCCGAACGCGGTGAAGCGTCCGCTGCGCGCCAAGGCGGGCATGAATGTGACGCAAATGCACTACGCCCGCCGCGGGATCATCACGCCTGAAATGGAATATGTTGCCGAGCGTGAGAACCTCGGGCGCGAAATCGCTGCCGATCTGGTGCGCGACGGGCACAGCTGGGGCGCGGAAATCCCTGATGTCATCACGCCGGAATTCGTGCGGCAGGAAGTGGCGCGGGGCCGGGCGATCATTCCCTCCAACATCAACCACCCGGAATCCGAACCGATGGCGATCGGGCGTAATTTCCTGGTCAAGATCAACGCCAATATCGGCAATTCCGCCGTTGCATCCGATGTGGCGCAGGAAGTGGACAAGATGGTCTGGGCCACCCGCTGGGGTGCGGATACCATCATGGACCTTTCCACCGGCCGCAACATCCACGACACCCGCGAATGGATCATCAGGAACTCGCCCGTCCCCATTGGCACAGTGCCAATCTATCAGGCGCTGGAGAAGGTCGGCGGTATTGCGGAAGAGCTGACTTGGGAAATCTTCCGCGACACGCTGATCGAACAGGCAGAGCAAGGCGTTGATTACTTCACCATCCATGCCGGCGTGCGCCTGCCCTATATCCCCTTGACCGCCAAGCGGGTGACGGGCATCGTCTCCAGGGGCGGCTCGATCATGGCGAAGTGGTGCCTTGCCCACCACAAGGAGTCCTTCCTCTACGAGCACTTCGACGAGATCACCGAGATCATGAAGGCCTATGACATCGCCTATTCGCTGGGCGATGGCCTGCGCCCCGGCTCGATCGCCGACGCCAACGACGAGGCACAGTTCGCCGAACTCTACACGCTGGGCGAACTCACCAAGCGCGCCTGGGCGCAGGACGTGCAGGTGATGATCGAAGGCCCCGGCCATGTGCCGATGCACAAGATCAAGCAGAACATGGAAAAGCAGCTGGAGGCCTGCGGCGAGGCGCCGTTCTACACGCTCGGGCCGCTCGTCACCGACATCGCGCCGGGCTATGATCACATCACCAGCGGCATCGGCGCTGCCCAGATCGGCTGGTATGGCACCGCGATGCTCTGCTACGTCACCCCCAAGGAGCACCTCGGCCTGCCCGACCGCGACGATGTGAAGGTCGGCGTGGTGACGTATAAGCTCGCCGCCCACGCGGCGGATTTGGCGAAGGGCCACCCGGCCGCGCAGGTGCGCGACGATGCGCTCTCCAAGGCGCGGTTCGAGTTTCGCTGGCGAGACCAGTTCAACCTCAGCCTCGATCCGGATACGGCTGAACAATATCATGACCAGACGCTCCCGGCCGAAGGCGCCAAGTCAGCCCATTTCTGCTCGATGTGCGGGCCGAAGTTCTGCTCGATGAAGATCACGCAGGAAGTGCGCGACTTTGCGGCCAAGCAGAATGCGGGGATCGAAACTTTCGTCGCCAGCGAGGCCGAGGCCGAGGCGGGGATGCAGGAAATGCGTGCCAAGTTCCGCGAAGTCGGCAACCAGCTCTATGTCGGCGCGGGGAACAGGGAGCATGATTGAGGCCGTGCCCCGTGCGGGCCTTGCCGCGGCATCGCTGGTGGCGCTGGCCGCCTGCGTTGCCGAGCCCGAGGCGCCCGCGCCGCAGCTCGATGAGGCCGCCGTCCTTGCCGCCTCGCTGCCTGTCGCGCAAGCCTTTCAGGCGGAGCTCAAGGCCCAGCTACAGGCTGCAATCGAGGCCGGCGGGCCGAAGGGCGGGGTCTCGGTGTGCCAGCAGGCTGCCCCAGCGATTGCCGCCGCCCAATCCCAGGCCAGCGGCGCTGAGGTCAGGCGGGTGGCCGAAAAGCACCGCAACCCCGCCGGGGGGGTGCCGATGGATCTGCGCGAAGCCTATGCAATGCTCGCCGCCCGACCGCTGGTAGAGGGCAAGCCCAATCGCCTCGTCGTGCAGACCGGCAGCGGATCAGATGCCAGGGTGCACTTCCTTTCTGCTATTCCGATGCAGGAACAGCCATGCTCGGTCTGCCACGGTACGCAGGTCGAGCCTGCGCTCAGGGAGCATATTGAGCAGCTCTATCCCGGTGACCTTGCCACCGGGTTCCAGCCCGGCGCGCTTCGCGGCGCGCTCGTGGTCAGCTGGGATGCGGCGAAATTCCTGGAGTGAGCAGAAGGCGGAAGGGTGCAAGGCAGTTCCCGCAACGGGATGAAGGGGGATAGGGATGTGGCCATCCCCGCCTCGCAGCTCCCATGAAGCCGATTGCCCAAATCTGTCCTTGCGTTCCTCTCGCGATCTCGCGATGCCCCATGCTTGATTGCCCCGCGCGCCCTTGCGCGCAGGAACGGCCCGAGACTTGCTGCCCGTCCGTTTTGTTGCTTGCGCAGGGGCTTGTGCACCGGCTTGGCTCTAATGCGGATTATCCCGCCATCTCGATGCGGTTGCGCCCGGTTTCCTTGGCGCGGTAGAGTGCGCGATCGGCGCGGCCAAGCAGGCGTTTCAGCGGTTCGCCCGCCTGCCCCGCCGCAAAGCCGAAACTGGCTGTCACGCGGTGCGGCCCGGCTGGCGTGATCAGCGGCGTTGCCGCAAGGCTGGTGCGGATTGCCTCAAGACCGGCAGCAAAGGCCGCAAGATCGCGCGCGCTGTTCCCCGGGGCTGCAAGCAGGAACTCTTCGCCGCCGATCCGCGCGACCAGCCAGCCCTCGCGCGCGAGTTGTTCCAGCATCAGCGCAACATGGCATAGCGCCGCATCGCCGGTGTCATGCCCGAAGCGATCATTGATGCACTTGAAGTCATCGATATCGACAATCGCGATCACGCAGCCGCGCGCCGGCGCAGCTGTGGAAGCAGGGGCGCTGCTCCACTCGGCAAGTGTCGTCATGGCTGCGCGGCGATTGGCAATCCCGGTCAGCGGGTCGGTGTGAGCGAGGCGATCAAGCGCTGTGTTGGATGCTTCAAGCCGCAAGGTGAGCGCTGCGATCCAGCCATAAACCGGGCCTGCCACCAACAGCGGGATCACGGCGGCAGCGATCATGGAGCCGAGATAGCTGTCGGTGCCCACCATGTGAAAGGCCGCTTCGGTAAAGCTGACCGAGGCCAGCACCGATCCGCCCACCACCAGCACCCCGTTACGGATGATGCGGCTGCGAACCCTGTGGCAATGGCGTTCGGCAATTTCCGGGCTTGCTGCGGGCAGCAGCGGCGGTTCGGGGACGAGGTCCGCGCTGCCTGTGCCGAGCCCCGGACGCACGGCACGGCGTGCAGGGACAAGCGGCGGCAGGGAAGGGGGAAGGCGCGTCTGGAGGGTCATCCTGTCAGCAGGATTAGCCAATATTTGTCCAGATATGGTTAACACCGGCCTGCAGGCCGATCGGAGCAGGCTTCGCCCCGACAGCATCGCTCGCCGCCCCATGCCGCACGGCAAGATTAGGCAATCGGGCAAAGCTGTGCTAAGGCTGCCGTGCTGACGTCGAAATATGCGACGGACTTCGAAATTTGCGCTTCGCCGCTTGCCCATCGGCACACCAGCCAGCGGGCATCCGGTGTCACTCAGACGACGACTTCCTTTCATCCAACGATACGACGCACGACGCCTTGTGGCCACCTGGCTACCGGGCACAAGCCCGCCAGCATGGTGCAGGCGGGTAATCCCACGTTCTTGAAAGGAACGACTCATGGCCAAGACTGGCACCGTGAAATTCTTCAACGCCGACAAGGGCTATGGATTTATCCAGCCCGATGATGGTTCGTCGGACAGCTTCGTCCACATTACGGCTGTGCAGGCAGCGGGCATGCACAGCCTCGATAAGGATCAGCGTCTCAACTATGATCTCGAGCGCGGCCGCAATGGCAAGGAAAGCGCTGTCAATCTGTCGCTGGCGGATTGATCTGACCGATCCGGCAGGCAGCGCGCGGCCAGGGGCTGCGTTCTGCCTGCTGCCATTTTCCCCTTGAACAAGGCCTCTTGCGCGATGCTTCACACCTATGAATCCTGCAGCGCGCGGGCTGACGCGGCGCTGGCGCTGGCCAAGGCCGCCACGCTCGACAATGTGCGGATGCGCGAATTGCGTTCCGAAAAGAGCTGGCGCGGACTTGCCGAACTGGCCCGCAGCGCGGCCGAGGGGCGCGCCAAGGCCGAGAGCGAGCGCGCCGAACGCCGCGCTGCCCAGGCCGCCGAAGAGTTTTAGCCGCGCAGCCGTTTCGGCCCGTCCGATTTCGCTGGAAACCCCGCTGAACGCAGCCCATATTCCTCTCGGGCAACAAAACCATAAGAGAGGAGACACGCCCGATGAGCGATCTGCAATTCCAGTTCAACACCGACAGTTCGGTGATGGGAACCGAGGACGTCGCCGCCCGCATCGAAAACCAGGTGCGCCACCGGCTCGCCCGCTTCGAAGAGCGGCTGACCCGGATCGAAGTCCATGTGACCGACGTGAACGGGCGCAAGCATGGCGCTGATGACAAGCATTGCATGATCGAGGCGCGCCCGCGCGGCGGCAAGCCAATCAGTGTGACCGGCAAGGCTGCCAATGTCGATGCTGCGGCACGAATTGCGGCGGGCGCCATGGTCGAACGGCTCGAACGTGTCTTCGGCAAGGCTGAACGCCATCGTCACGACACGCCGCCCGACAAGGTGATCTGACGCCCGGCGGCGCAGGCAGGATCAACCGGCAGCGGCAAGCACGCTGCCGGTGATGCCGCATTCGCCCAGCACGGTATCAATCTGCTTGGCAACGCCAAAGAACCCGGCGCGCGCATGCGGCCAGGTCGCGCGCGCGAGATCGGGCAGCATTGTTACCACCCGCCCTTGGGCATCAAGGGCGCTGAGTTCCGGCCACAAGGCATCGCGTGTCCATCCCTGCGGCAGATAGGGCACTGCAACGCGCGCGATCCCATGTTCGGCAAGCAGTGCTGCAAGGCTTGCCTTCGCGGGCAGGGCCCGTGCCGGACATCCGAAAGCAGCGCTTGCCTCGGCCATGCCGCTGGCTACCGCGCCTGCAGCAAAGCCCTGCGCGATGTTGCCAACCCCGCGTGGTGAACGCGCGCTTGCCCGTTCCGCCCCGATCACGAGGGCGGGCACCCGAGGCACGGCGAGCGGCACCGCGTGGGCGGCCTCATCATGCAGCAGCAAGGCAAAAGGCTCTGCCCAATCAGCCGCGCTTGCCGGTGCTGGCAGATCAAGCTTCCTGCGCGGATGTTCGGCTGGCTCGGTCAAGGGCTCGGCCTCTTCCGCCAGCCCCGGCGCAGCCAGCGGCCCTTCGGGATGCTGTGCGGTGTAGCGCGCGATGTTGTCGGCCCGCGCCAGGTAGTGCTTGCCCTTGGTGTGAAGCCCGGCGACCCAGCGCCATGACAGCGTATTCGAGGCAGCATCGCCATCGGCAAGGTGCTGCAAAAAGAAATCCGCACCCAGATGCCAGTCAAGCTTGAGCGTGAAAATCCAGATGCTGGCAAACCACATCCGCGCATGATTATGGAGATAGCCGGTTGTCACCAGTTCCTGCGCCCAGTGATCAAAGGCTGGGATTCCGGTGCGCCCTTGCGTCGCCTCGCCATAAGCGCGGCGCAGCCCGGCATTGGCCGCCAGTGCGGCCAGCGCCCGGTTGCGTCCGGCGAGGTAGCTCGCCCACACGCCGGGGCGCTGTTCAAGATAGCCCTTGAAATAGATCCGCCAGAAAACCTCGGCGATGAATTTTTCGGCCGCGCGCGGGGAATGCGCGCCCAGCACCGCATCCACCACTTCGGCCTCGCCCAGGAGCCCCGCATGAAGCCAGGGCGAAAGCTGCGAGACGTGGCGCCGCGCGCCGCCTGCCGGGTCTGCGCCTTCATCGGCGTTGCGGTGTTCGGCATAGTGACGCCCGGCACGAGGCAGGAACTCGGCAAGGCGTGCAAGCGCGGCGGCGCGGGTGGGTTGAAACAGCATGGGGCCTCTAACTGCCGCGCTGCCGCATGGTTCCGCGCTCTCGCTGGGGGGTGACACGGCCGCCAGCTGCGCTAGGATAGGGCAGTGCAACAGGGGGAGAGAACCATGAACACGCCATCGCACCTGCACGCTTGCCAATTGGCTGGCGCCTTCTTTCTGGCGGCAATCCTTGCGGCCTGCTCGGCTCCGGCAGAACAGGGCGTAACCACCGAAAAGGCGGCGCCCTATGATGGCATCGCGGCTGATGAGATTATCACCCTGGCCGGCAACGAGCCGTTCTGGAGCGTCAAGATCGAGAATGAGGTTGCGAATTATCTTACGCCCGACAATCCCAGCGGCACACCCTTTGAGGTCACGCGCTTTGCCGGCAATAATGGACTCGGGTTCTCCGGTATGCTTGACGGTGCGGAGGTAACGATCACTGTCACACCGGGTGAGTGCAGCGACGGCATGAGCGATCGCACCTATCCCTTCACCGCAACTGTCAAACTGGGGGAGGAAAGCCTCAGCGGATGCGGCTATACCGACAAGCAGGGCTTCACGGGTGAAGCGGCACCCTGACTGGAAGCCACCAAGGGAAGGGGGGAGATCATGGTTCATACCGGAGGCTGCCTGTGCGGCAAGATCCGCTACGCATTTGATGCCGAGCCGCTGCTGTGCGTGACCTGTCATTGCAAGAATTGCCAGCGGCAGGCAGGCAGCGCGCTTTCCATCATTATCGGCGTTCCCGAGGACGCGGTCGCGGTGACAGGGGAGCTGACGACGTATAACGATACCGGCGATAGCGGCGCGACGGTGCGCCGCCAGTTCTGCAACACCTGCGGATCGCCCGTCTTCACCCGCATCGACAGTCCGCCCGGGATGCTGTTCATCAAGGCCGGGACCCTCGATGATACCTCGGGGCTCCAGCCTGCCTTCCACTGCTATACCAAGAGCAAGCAGGCGTGGGTCGATCTTGGCGATCTGCCTGCCTTCGAGACTGTGCCCGCAGGTCTTTAGGCATCGCCCATCGGCGCATCCTGCCTAGAACAGCCCTGGCATCTCCACCTGCGCGGCGTTGGGATCGCGCGATGTCAGCATGTCGCGTTCGCTCCGCATCGTCCACATCGTGCCGGTGCTGCTGATAATCGGCGTGCACGACCGCCCGTTCACGAAATCAAGCGCAGTGCGGACCGAGGCTTCCGCCGGATCGCCAAGCTGGAAGCCGATATCGTCATTGGCACGGCAGGTGTTGGGCATGATGCTGGCAAGGCCGGAGAAATATTCGCCCTGGTTGTTGGCGTTGACTGTCTGGAAGGTGACAGGGCGCACTCTGAGATCGCAGCTGGCAAAGTCGAACGCGGCTTGCCCCACCGGCTTGCCGAAGGTGTTGCTGCCGATGATCGCGATGTTGTTGCCCACGTAAGGCAGCAGGCCATTGATCACCAGCTCGCTTGCCGAGGCGGATGATCCGGTGGTGATAAAGGCAATGCGCGCCGGATTGATCGCATTGGGTTCGGCAGCGATGTTGCGGGTGCGGTTCTCTGCGGATTTTTCCGGACGCCACACCACCCTGCTCCACACCTGACCGGCTCGCCCGGCCAGCAGGAGATCGCCCAGCACATCCGCGCCCGAAACCAGCCCGCCGCCATTATACCTGAGGTCGATGATGATGCGGGTAATGTTCTGTTCGCGAAACTGGCCGAACGCCTCGCGCATCTGGCGCTTGGCGTCTTCGATGATGAAGGTGCGCAGATTGAGATAGCCAACCCGCGTGCCGCCATCATTGAGGATGAGCGTGCCATAGCGATCCGAGACCGGATCGAGCGAAAAGTCCGCCTTGGTCACGCTGCGCTCGGTTAATGCGCCGCCGCGCGGGCGGAATTGCAGGACGCGGGTGAGGCCCGCCTCGTTAGGGCCGAGCGCGTTGGAGACTGCTTGCACGCCGCCCGAGGCAAACAGACTTGAAACTGTCTGCAAGGTGCCCGCCGTGGTGCCGATCGCGAGGATTTCGGTGCCGCGATCAAGCCCGGCGGCAAAGGCGGGCGTGCCTTCATAACCTTCGATCACGAACAGGCGCCCGGCCGAGCTGTCAAACCCCAGGCGCATGCCGAAGCCCGCGCTTGACCCGCTCTGGATCAGCGCGTTTTCCTCGCGGATCGAGGTTGCGCCGGTGAAAAAGCGGTCGCGGTTCTGGGCGCGGGCAGGCGCAACACGCGCGTCGATAAAGCCTTGCAGGGTGTTGAAATTATCGGGGTTTGCCACTGCCAGCAGACTGGGGAAGAGATACCATTCATCGAGCAACTGGCTCACCGCATCCTGCTGCGCGCGCAGCGAACAGGCCGCCGGTGTCGGGCTTGGGGTCGGTGTCGGCGAAGGGGGCGGGGTGGGTGTAGCGCCGATCACCAGCGCCGATCCGCTGCTGCCGGTTCCTCCGCCGTCCCCGCAGGCAGCAAGGGTAAGCGCCAGCGCCGCTGCCAGCGCGCGGGGGTAAGTGACGCGTGCGACCTTCATATCTGTGACAAGCTCCGCAAAAACAAGCGACTAGGGGGCACGAAGGGCTCCGGGTCACTGTCCGGCATGTTGTGATGCGGCCTCGTGGCTTTGGCAAGAGCCAAGCCTTGCCCAGCCACACCAAGTCGCCCAGATTGTCGCTGAATGGCGGTTTTTTGGGGCATAGTGCACAGTTTTCCGCAGAAACCGGAGCAAAAGCGCGCCGCGTCTCTCGTCTAGGGGCTTGCTTGGGACTAGCACGGAGGGGATGAAAAGACAGAATCATGCCTGATTTTCCGGAGTTTCTTGGCCAGGCCCTGCCGCCTGCTGCCCGTCATGGCGCCCTGGCGATCGCCCAGCTCGGCGCAAAGGCCACGCTGGGACGCGGCGGCTTTGCGCTGACCAGCCCGGCATTTTGCCATGGCGAGGAGCTTGATCCCAGCTTCACCGCCGAGGAAGAAGACGCGGTTGCCCCGCCGCTCGAATGGAGCGCCCCCCCGCCGGGGACGCAGGAACTCGTCATTATCGTTGAGGAAGCCAGCGGGACGGCGGCCGAACCCGCCTGTCACTGGCTGGTGTGGGGCCTTGCCGGGCAACGCGGCAAGCTGCTCGAAGGCGAAGTCCCACCGCGCACCGGCAAGAACGCCCTCGGCAATTCCGAATGGCTGCTGCCTGCGCCTCGCGAAGGTGAGACGCGCCACTATGTGTTCCAGATTTTCGCCAGTGAACTCCCGCTCGTTCTGATGCCGGGGGCCACTCGCACCGATCTCATCGCCGCATTGCAAGGCAATGTCACGGCCTGCGCGCTGCTTTATGCGCCCTTCACCGGATCATCCGAGGAAGACTGGGAGGATGATGAGGATGACCTGTAAGCTTTCGTACAAGTAGGGAGATTATCATGGCTACGAAAACCAACGCTCTGCAGAAGCCGGTGACCCTTTCGGGCGCCCTCGAAGCCGTTATCGGCAAGGGCCCGATGACCCGCGCTGAAGTCACCTCCAAGGTGTGGGAATACATCAAGGCCAATGGCCTGCAGGATGCCAAGGACAAGCGCCAGATCAATCCCGATGCAAAGCTCGGCGCGGTGATCGGCAAGGATCAGATCTCGATGTTCAAGATGACGGCTGCTGTCTCGAAGCACCTGAGCTGAAATCAGCCTTTCACGGCAAATCGTGGCGGCGCGCGATCCGGTAGGGTCCGCGCCGTTCGCTTTTGGGGATACCTCGCCACGACAGCCTAATCGCGCCGCCGTGCAACAAGGCATCAACCGCGGCGTGGACTTCGTCCATCCGTGCGCGCCAGTCTGGGCTTTGCCCGGCAAGACTGCGGGCGGCTTCAGACGGGCAGATCGTCTGGCCTTCCCCACGCGCCGCAAGCAGCGCAAGGATTGCTGCTGCTGCCTCATCCATCGCGGCTCACCCACCATGCCAGCCAGATGATCACCGGCTGCGCGATCATCCGCGGAATGTGATAGGCAAGGCCAAGCCCGCCGCTGCTGCGTGCCATATCCATTGCGAAGTGGTGGATGTTCGCAGGCCAGACGCACAGGGCATAGGCGGCAAGCCCCCAGCCCGCCGCGCGTCGCAAGGCTGCCGACCATGGCTGGATCAGCCCGGCAGCGCCCGCAATCTCAGCCACGCCCGTCAGCCACACCGCCGCCTCTGGATAGGGCACCTGCGGCGGCATGATGGTGAGGAAGGGGGCCGGGATCGCCAGGTGCAAGATACCCGCCAAGCCGTAAAACCCCGCCAGCAGCCAGCGCAGCACAAGGCGGGCCTTGCGGTGCATCATTGTGCCTGCCCCGGCGCCCAGCCGGGCGGCGCCAGTTCGAAGCCGGCAAAATCAAAGCCGGGCACCACCACGCAGGAGACAAGGCAATAGCCATGAGTGCCGCCGCGCGCAGGCCGCGCTGCCTGCCATGCGCCCATGGGCACAAGGCCCTGCAACTGCTCGCCCCCTGCAACATCGCTGCCGAGCACAATTGCCTCGGCCGGGCCTGCATCGCGCGCCGCAATCGCCAGTTCCAGCGCATCGCCGCCCTGCCAGATCCACAATTCATCCGCATCGACCCGGTGCCAGTGCGAGGCCTCGCCCGCCTTCAGCAGAAACAGGATCGCTGTCCCGCCCGCCCGCTCGCCGGCAGGGGCGTCTGCCCGCCCCGCACTGCGCCACGTCTCGCGATACCATCCGCCTTCGGGATGGGGCGAAAGCCGCAATTGTTCGATGAGGGTTTGCGCGCTATCGCTCATGAGTGTCGCTTTCTTGCGGCTTTTGAGCCGCCTTATCGGGAGTTTCCGCCGCCATGCAAGCCACCTTCCAGCGCCCTGCTGCCGCGCTCGCTCTTGCGCTCGTGCTGGCCGCGCCCGCCCATGCCCAGCGCATTACGCAGGAACAGGCCGCCGCCACCGCGCGCGCCGCGCTGGAAGCAGCGCCGGTGTTTGATGGGCATAATGATACGCCGGGGCAATTGCGCTCGCGTTACAACAACCAGATCAATGAGTTCGATTTCACCGATACCCTCACCGCTGCCGAGGCCGAAGGCGCGCGCGGGCCGATGCACACCGATTTGAAGCGCCTCAAGATCGGCAAGGTCGGCGCGCAGTTCTGGTCGGTCTATGTGCCGCACAACAACAACGAGGCCGCCGCGGTCCAGCAGACCATCGAGCAGATCGATGTGACCAAGCGGCTGATCGCGCGCTATCCCGATGACATGGCCTATGCCGAAACGGCCGATCAGGTCGAGGCCGCGATGGCGCAAGGCAAAATCGCGTCCTTGCTGGGCATGGAAGGCGGCTATTCGATCGGCTCCAGCCTGGGCGTGCTGCGGCAATTCTATGCGATGGGCGCGCGCTACATGACGCTCACCCACAACAGCAACACGCCCTGGGCCGATGCGGCGACCGATAATCCCAAGCACAACGGGCTGACCGACTTTGGCAAGGATGTGGTGCGCGAGATGAACCGCATCGGCATGCTGGTGGATCTGAGCCATGTCAGCGAGAAAGTGATGCACGATGCGCTCGATGTGGCGCGCGCGCCGGTGATCTTCAGCCATTCGGGCGCGCGTGCGGTTACCGGCCACCCGCGCAATGTGCCTGATTCCGTGCTGCGGCGTCTGCCTGAAAATGGCGGGGTGATCATGGTGGTGGCGCTGCCCGGCTTCATCAACGAGGAACTGCGCCAATGGGGCGCGCGGCGCGCGGCTGAAGCGGCGCGGCTGCGGGTGGTGCACCTCGGCAATCCCGACGCGGCTGCTGCTGCCTTGAATGCCTGGATGGCGGCCAACCCCGAACCCAAGAGCCCGCTCACTGACGTGGCCGATCATATTGACCATATCCGCAAGGTGGCCGGGATCGAGCATATCGGCATTGGCGGCGATTATGACGGGATGCCCTCTGGCCCTGTCGGCATGGAGGATGTGAGCGGTTATCCCGCGCTCTTCACCGAACTCGCGCGGCGCGGCTATTCGCAGGTGGAGCTTGAACTCATCGCCAGCCGCAACATCATGCGGGTGATGCGCGAGGCCGAAGCCTATGCGCGGAGCGTTGCCGATCAGCCGCCGATCGAGACGCTGATTTCTCCAGCCCGCTAAGACGCTGGCGCGTCACGGGCTGGTTATGCGCCGCACGGGCTGAGCGCGTTTCAAGCCGGGTGCAATCACCCGGCGACCCGGAAAACGCGGTAAAACAAGCTAATGGAGTGGCGGATCTGATGCAATCAGCGCGAAAACCGCTCGAGCCCTTATGCGATGAGGCCTGCTCATCGCGTGAGAGCATCAGTCCCGCAGCAGTTCGTTGATCCCGGTCTTGGAACGGGTCTGCGCATCGACAGTCTTGACGATCACCGCGCAATAGAGGCTGGGGCCGGGCGTTCCATCCGGCAGGGGCTTGCCGGGCAGCGAGCCGGGAACCACCACGGCATAGGGCGGCACTTCGCCCATGTAGATCTTGCCGGTGGCGCGATCCACGATCTTGGTCGAGGCGCCCAGGTAAACGCCCATCGAGAGCACCGCACCTTCGCCCACGCGTACGCCTTCGGCGACTTCGGCGCGCGCGCCGATGAAGGCGCCATCGCCGATGATGACAGGTTCGGCCTGCAGCGGCTCCAGCACGCCGCCGATCCCCGCTCCCCCCGAGAGGTGGACGTTTTTGCCGATCTGCGCGCAGGAGCCGACAGTGGCCCAGGTATCGACCATCGTGCCTTCGCCCACATAGGCGCCGATATTGACAAAGCTCGGCATGAGAACGGCCCCCTTGGCCACAAAAGCGCCGCGCCGCACCACTGCGCCCGGAACCGCGCGGAAGCCGGCCTCGCGAAAGCGCGCATCATCCCATCCGGCAAACTTCAGCGGCACCTTGTCAAAAGCAGGCGCCGAAGCGCAGCCGCCCGGCATCACCGCGTTATCATTGAGGCGGAACGACAGCAGCACCGCCTTCTTGAGCCACTGGTTGACGCGCCAGCCGCCGTTGCCATCAGGCTCGGCCACCCGTGCTGCGCCGCTATCGAGCAAGGCGAGGGCTTGTTCGACCGCTTCGGCCACATCCTTGCTCGCAGGCGTGATGTCGGCGCGGGTTTCCCAGGCGGCTTCGATGGCGGTGATGAGGGTGTCGGTCATGGTGGCTCCGGTGCAGGTATCGTGACGCTCGCTGCGCCTAGCGCCCCCATATCAAGCCGACAAGCCTTACGCCTTCATCCCTGCAGCGAGCGCGAAGTCAAAAGCCCGGTCAACCAGCGGCGCGACCCGGTCGCTCATCGCCTGCGCGTGGGCGCTCGATGCCGTGCCATCGATCACCCGTTTCTTGATGCCCTGCATGATGCCGGCGAGGCGGAACAGGTTATAGGCGAAATACCAGTCCATCGGCGGCACCGGAAAGCCGGTGCGCGCCACGTAACGCGCCACCGCCTCATCCTGCGAGGGGATGCCGAGGCCCTCGAGATCCAGCCCCAGGAGCCCGGCCCGCCCGTCAGCCGGATTGTGCCAGTTGAGCATCAGGTAGCTGAAATCGGCAATCGGATCGCCCAGCGTCGAAAGCTCCCAGTCAAGCACGGCGATCACGCGGGGTTCGGTCTTGTGGAAGATCACATTGTCGAGCCGGTAATCGCCATGCACCACGCTCGAATGGTGCTGCGGCGGGATGGTTTCAGGCAGCCATGCAATCAGCCGCTCCATCTTGGGCATGTGCTCGGTTTCGGAGAGCTTGTATTGCTTGGTCCAGCGGGCGATCTGGCGGGCGCAGTAATCGGTCGGCTTGCCATAATCGCCCATGCCGATTTCGTCGGGCTTGCGCAGATGGAGCTCTGCCATGGTGTCGATCAGCGCTTCGTAGATGGCGCGGCGCTCGGCCGGCGTCATGCCGGGCAGCGCGCCGTTCCACAAGGACCGGCCATCGGCCATGCTCATCACGAAGAACTTGGAGCCGATCACGTCCGGATCTTCACACAGGCCATAGGTGCGCGGCACGGGAAAGCCTGTCGGGTAAAGCCCGCTCATCGCGGTGTATTCGCGGTCAACCGCGTGAGCGCTGGGGAGCAGCTTGCCGAACGGCTGGCGGCGCAGCACGTAGGAAGCGCCCGGCGTGTCGATGCGGTAAGTGGGGTTCGACTGGCCGCCCTTGAACTTGGAATAGGAAATCGGGCCTTCGAACCCTTCGACATTGGCTTCAAACCAGGCGGTCAGCGCGGCAAGATCAAGCTTGTCCTTGTCCTCGACCGCAACAGTGCCGACCATTTCCTTGTCGAAATCAATCTGGGGAGCATCAGTCATCAGTCGAATACCACCACAGAGCGCGCCGCATGGCCACTACGCATCTTGTCAAATCCGCTGTTCACCTCATCCAGCCCGATGCGCTCGGCAATGATGGTGTCGAGATCGAGCAGGCCGCGCATGTAGAAATCAACCAGGCGCGGCAGATCGACGGGAAACTGGTTCATCCCCATCAGCGCGCCCATCAGCTTCTTGCCGCCGAGCAAGTCCATGGCGGAAAGGCCGACCTTGCAATCCAGCGGCATCATGCCGAGGATCACCGCCGTGCCGCCGCGCCTGAGCGAGGCCACCGCGAGATCGGCCGAAGCCTGCCGCCCTACGGCTTCGATCCCCCAATGCACCCCGCCGCGCGAAATCGCGATGATCTGCTTGGCGGCATCGGGATCAAGCGCATCGACAGTATGGGTTGCGCCCAGGGTTTCGGCGAGCGCGCGCTTTTCCGGCAGGGGATCAGCCGCGATGATCTGGCCCGCGCCTGCGATCTTCGCCGCGTTGATGGCGGCCAGGCCCACCCCGCCGCAGCCGACCACCAGCACGCACTCGCCCGGCACAAGCTTGCAGGCGTTGAAGATCGTGCCGGCACCGGTTGTCACGGCGCAGCCGATCACGGCCGCGCGGTCCAAGGGCATATCCTTGTCGATCGCAACGCAGGCATGTTCGTGAACCAGCATCTGTTCCGACAGCGCCGAAAGATTGAGCATCTGGTTCACCGGCGAGCCATCGGCGCGCACCATCCGCGGCGCCTGCCCCTTGGCGCGGCGCGTGTCACCGCCCAGGCACAGCGCGAGCCGCCCGCTGACGCAGAATTCGCAATGGCCGCAAAAAGCGGAAAGGCAGGTGACGACGTGATCGCCGGGCTTCACCGTCTTCACCTCGGAGCCGACCGCGCGTACGACGCCGGCTGCCTCATGGCCCGGAACGGCAGGCAGGGCATGGGGATAATGCCCGTCAATGAAGTGCAGATCGGAATGGCACAGCCCGCAGGCCTTGGTGTCGATCAGCACTTCACGTGGCAGCGGATCGGCGAAGATCACTTCGCCAATGGTCAGGCCTTCGCCCGGTTGTTCGAGAATGGCGGCTCTTGCCATGGTTCACTCTTCCCCCTTCGCCCTGAGCCTGCCGCAGGGCGGTTCTCCTTCATGTCCCGTTGTGCGAAGACAGGGCCGTGCTTCGACAGGCTCGGCACGAATAGTTGTTACCTCGCCTTACCGCGCCACGCCCATGTCGCCCGAGCTGAAGCTCGATGCATCATTGGCCGCGGCCCGGCCGTGATCGCCGCGCAGTGCGTTCGCCGTCGGCCCCGGAACAGGGGCGTGCTTGGCGAATTCCATGTGGGCGATGGAACGGGCGTGGACTTCGTCCGGCCCGTCGGCAAGGCGCAGGGTGCGCTGATGAGCATAGGCCGAGGCAAGCCCGTAATCCTCCGAAACCCCGCCGCCGCCATGGGCCTGAATGGCATCGTCGATGATCTTCAAGGCCATGTTGGGCGCCTGCACCTTGATCATCGCGATTTCCTGCTTGGCCGCCTTGTTGCCGACCTTGTCCATCATGTCAGCGGCCTTGAGGCACAAGAGGCGCGTCATCTCGATATCGATGCGGGCGCGCGCCACGCGCTCCTCCCAGACCGAATGCTTGTATACGGGCTTGCCGAAGGCCTCGCGCTCCTGCAGGCGGCGGCACATCTTGGCGAGCGCTTCTTCGGCCACGCCAATCGTGCGCATGCAGTGGTGGATACGGCCCGGCCCCAAGCGGCCTTGCGCGATTTCAAAGCCGCGCCCTTCGCCCAGCAGCATGTTGGTGACCGGCACGCGCACGTCCTTCATTTCCACTTCCATGTGGCCGTGCGGCGCATCATCATAGCCGAACACCGGCAGGTGCCGCAGGATGGTGACGCCGGGGGTGTCGATCGGCATCAGCACCATGGATTGCTGGGCATGGCGGCGCGCATTGAAATCGGTCTTGCCCATCACGATGGCAATTTTGCAGCGCGGATCGCCAAGGCCCGAAGACCACCACTTGCGCCCGTTGATGACATAGTGATCGCCGTCGCGCTCGATGCGGGTTTCGATGTTGGTCGCGTCCGATGATGCGGTGTAAGGTTCTGTCATCAGGAAGGCGGAACGGATTTCGCCGTTCATCAGCGGGCGCAGCCATTGCTCTTTCTGTTCACGCGTGCCGTAGCGGTGGAACACTTCCATGTTGCCCGTATCCGGCGCCGAGCAGTTGAAGACTTCCGAGGCCCAGCCGATGCGCCCCATTTCTTCCGCGCACAGCGCATATTCGAGATTGGTGAGGCCCGGCCCTTCGAATTCGAAGGTTTCATCGACATGGTGGTGGCTGTCATTGCGCGGCGGCATGAACAGGTTCCACAGCCCTTCGGCCTTGGCCTTGGCCTTCATCTCCTCGATGATCGGGATGACTTTCCAGCGTTCGCCCTCGCGCTCCTGCTTGAGAAAAGTCGCGTGGTTCGGGCGGATATTCGCCTCGATGAAATTGCGAACACGGGTCTGCCAGTAGGCCTGCCGCTCGGTGGGCTCAAAATCCATGGGGGATGTCCTCTCTCTCGTCCTGAATCGAAACTGGTTTTGCCGCTTCACGTTGGCAGAGCAAGGCGCAGGCGCCAAGCCTTGAATTCACAACGCGCCCGCCTCACGCGGCGATCTCGCGTGCCGCGCGGGCGCGCGCCTCGGCCATTCGCGCGATGCGCGCTTCATGCTCGGCGCGGCTGATCGGAAAGCGGGCCAGCCACCATGCGGCAATCACCGCCAGCACCACCATTGCCAAGCCATAGCAGATAATCAGCGTGTTGAGCACTTCGGGAGCCACCTGTCCGGGAACGGCGTTGGCGGGAAGCCGGGACAAAGCAATGATCTGGCCCGAAGCGAAGATGCCCGCGCCGGTAGCGCATTTGGAGATCAGCCAGTTACCCGAATAGAACGAAGCTTCGGCACGCCTTCCGGTGCGCTCTTCGAAGGCCTCGACGATTTCTGCGATCATCGATGCCGCCGATACCAGCGCGACGATGCCCAGCGAATTGGCAATCAGCACGAACCCATAGAACAATCCGGTCGAAGCCGTGCTGCCCGGTTG
Organism: Erythrobacter sp.; assembly: GCA_046296155.1. Classification (GTDB taxonomy): domain Bacteria; phylum Pseudomonadota; class Alphaproteobacteria; order Sphingomonadales; family Sphingomonadaceae; genus Erythrobacter. Next base: position 258,894 of record JBKBLW010000005.1, read on the forward strand.
CGGCCAAAGGCCTGCCAGCAGCAGCGCGAATGGGGTCATCCCGATGGCGGTGCCCACCATCATGGCCAGTGCCGCGGTCTTGGCCTTGCCAAGGCGCAGATGGAGCGGGCCGATGATGACAAACATCAGCAATACCGAGGCAAACAGCACGGCCGGATAGATCATCAGCTGCGTGCGGCTGAACTGCCAGACGAACAGGTTGAGATAATTGGTGATCGAGAAAGTCATGCCCTGGTGCACGCTGGCAGCCATCGCGCCGACGGCAAAGATCAGGAAGGCGCGCTCGGATAAGGCTTCGCGAATTTCGGCAAAGGCGCCCTTGATGGTGAAGGGGGCAGGTTTGACAGCAGGCAGGCGGGCGACCAGGCGGTGCTGCCCGAGCGCCGATCCCATCACCGAAACCGCCATCAGCACCGCGCCGAACACCCCGAAGGCTGCGTAGCCCTCGCGCTGGAGCAGGCCTTCCGGCCCCGGCATGAACACGGTGTAGGCCAGCACCATCATGCCCAGCCCTCCCATCCATCCGCCCAGCGCGCGATAACGGAACAAGGTGGTGCGTTCGTCATAATCGGCGGTGATTTCGGGCACGAGGCTGACCGAAGGCACTTCGCAGGCCGACAGCAGCACCCGCACGGCAATCGCAATGGCCACCAAGCCGCCAAAACTGGGTGGCTGGCCGGCCGGTGGGCTCCACATCAACACCCAGACGAATGCCAGCGGGACAGGTGCTGCATAGAGCCATGGCAGGCGGCGGCCCCAGCGGGTGTAGGTGCGATCCGACAGATTGCCGAGGATCGGATCAATCACCGCATCGACCAGGAGCGCGATCAGCAAGGCAAGGCTTACCAGCCCCGCATCCATGCCGAGCACCTGATTGTAAAAAATCAGCAGGAAGAACGAAAAGCCGTTGTCCTTGACCCCGAAAGCCACTGCGCCAAAGCCCTGAACGAGCTTGAGACGCATCGGCAACTTGCCCGCAATCAGACCTGCACCATCACTCACGCCTGCCCGCTCCGGCGCGGCGTCTGCCCAGCGAATCCCGGCAAAATCTCTCTCCCTCTTGGGCTTGCAAACCTAGAGCGATTGCAGGGCGCGTCAATCCGCGAGGCGGTGACGCTACGGCATCGCGGGCCCACATTTCCGCGCTTGCAGGGGGGTGTGAAATGACGATAACGTAAGCGTCAAGTGGGAGCTTGAAGAGAGGAGACTCGGCCCGTGTCCGACACGAAAACACGCGATCTGGAACAATTCCGCGCTGACACCCGCAGCTGGCTCGAAGCCAATTGCCCGCCCGAAATGCGCGAGCCGGTGCGCGATGAAGATGATGTCTATTGGGGCGGCCGCCGCGCCAAGTTCAAGAATGACGCGCAAAAGGCCTGGTTCGAGGCTTGTCTTGCCAAGGGCTACACCGTGCCGGCATGGCCCAAGGAATATGGCGGTGCGGGGCTCAACCCTGCTGAAGCCAAGGTGCTGCGCGAGGAAATGGCCCGCATTGGCGCCCGCCCGCCGCTGTCGTCCTTTGGCATCTGGATGCTTGGCCCGGCGCTCCTGCATTTCGGCACCGAAGGCCAGAAGCAGCGTTTTCTCAATGAAATCGCGCGCGGCGAGATCCGCTGGTGCCAGGGCTATTCGGAACCCGGCTCGGGCTCTGATCTTGTCTCCTTGCAGACTTATGGCGAGGACAAGGGCGATCACTGGGTCGTCAATGGCCAGAAGATCTGGACGTCTTACGCCGATCACTGCGACTGGATTTTCTGCCTTGTGCGCACCGACAAGGAGAACAAGTATCAGGGCATCACCTTCATGCTCTTCGACATGGCGAGCGAAGGGGTCACCACCAAGCCGATCAAGCTGATCAGCGGCAATTCCCCCTTCTGCGAGACCTTCTTCGATAATGTCGTGGTGCCCAAGTCCTATGGCGATGATGTTCCGGCCTATGTCGGCCAGATCAATCGTGGCTGGGATGTCGCAAAGTATCTGCTCGGCCACGAGCGCGAGATGATCTCGGGTGCGGGCGGCGGCGATCGCACCGCGGCCATCGGTGCCGCAATGAAGCGCATGAGCGCCAAGACCGGCGACGAGATCGATCCCGTGCTGCGCGCGGAGCTGGCGATGTTCGATGTCGATGCGCTGGCCTATTCGGCAATGGGCGAGAAGTTCCTCGATGAAATCAAGGTCGGCAAGGCGCACCCGGCTCAGCCCAACATGATGAAATATGCCGGAACCGAACTCAACAAGCGCCGCCATGAATTGATGATGGCCGTCGGCGGCAGCCGCGCGCTCGAATGGGAGAGCGAGGCAACCGAAGGCGGCAAGCCTGCCCGCAACTGGCTGCGCACCAAGGCGAACTCGATCGAGGGCGGCACGTCGGAAATCATGCTCAACGTGATTGCCAAGCGCATTCTCGATCTGCCCGGCGCCTGATCGCGCGCCATACCCCGTAACGCGCCGCTTGCGCCTCGCCGCAAGCGGCCCGCAGTGCACATTTTCTGGGAGAGGGAAACCCAATGCCCCTGTATCACAACGAAGATCAGGCCATGCTGGCCGACACCGCCAGCAGCTTTCTGGCTGAGGAAGGCAATATCGCCAAGCAGCTGCGCCACTGGCGCGACCGCGATTGCAAGGATGGTTTCGGCCATGGCTTGTGGAAGCAGATGGCCGAGATGGGCTTTACCGGAATGCTCGTTTCCGAAGAGGATGGCGGGCTTGGCATGGGCCATGTCGAGGCCGGGATCGTGCTTGAGGAAATTGGCCGCAACCTGACACCGTCGCCCTTCCTCACGTCATCCGTGCTGGCCGCAACGGCCTTGAAGCATGGTTCGGATGACATCAAGGGCCGCTACCTGCCCGGCCTGATCGCGGGCGATAGCGTGTTCGCGGTCGCGATTGATGAAACCGCCAAGCATCGTCCCAGCCGCATTGCCACCCGCGCGGAACGTTCGGGCAACGGATTCAGGCTGACAGGCTCGAAAAGCTTTGTCGTTCATGGCGGCAGCGCTGACATGATCGTGGTTGCCGCGCGCACTGCCGGAGCGGACGAGGATGCGGACGGGATTACCCTGTTCGCCGTGCCCAAGGATGCCAGCGGCATGAGCCATGAAGCGGTGCGGCTGGTTGACAGCTCGATGGCAACGCACACCCGGTTTGACGGGGTTGAACTCGATGGCGATGCCGTGATCGGCGAGATTGACGGCGGGCGTGCCGTGCTCGATGCGATGCTGATGGCGGGCCGCGTGGGCGCGGCGGCCGAAGGCGTTGGCGTGGCGCGCGGGGCGATGGACATGACTATCGATTACCTCAAGCAGAGGAAGCAGTTCGGCAAGCTGATCGGCGAGTTCCAGGCGCTGCAACACCGCGCCAGCCACCTCTATTCCGAAGTCGAAATCGCCCGCGCGGCGACGATCAAGGCGCAGCAATTGCTTGATGCCGGAGCGCCCAGCGCTGATCTCATGGCCAGTGTTGCCAAGGCCAAGGTCGCCAAGGCCGCGCGCCTCGCGGTGCAGGAAGGCGTGCAGATGCACGGCGGTATCGGCATGACCGATGAATATGATATCGGCCTTTACATGAAGCGCGATCGGGCGCTCGCCGAGTTTCTGGGCGATGCCTTCTTCCATGCCAACCGCGTGGCGGAGCTGAGCGGCTATTGATGGGCAGCTCCCCTCCCGCTTGCGGGAGGGGGCGAGGCCCTCGCCACAACCACGCGCAGCGAGGCGGGCCTGTGCGGCCCGGCCACCCCCTCATCCCATCCCGCAGACGGGACGGGATTTCGGAGAAAACACATGGATATTCAATCACTCTTCAGCCTTGAAGGGCGCATTGCCCTTGTCACCGGAGGTTCGCGCGGGATCGGCAAGATGTTTGTCGAAGGCCTGCTCGCGGCAGGCTGTGCCAAGGTCTATATCTCGGCGCGCAAGGCCGATCAGATGCAGGCCACCATTGATGAATTCGGTGCCGACCGCGTCATCGGTATCCCGGCCGACCTCTCGCAGATGGACGGCATCGTCAGCCTCGCCAATGAATTGAAGGCCCGCGAAACCCGGCTCGACATCCTCATCAACAATGCCGGCGCGGCCTGGGGCCAGCCCTATCTCGAGTTCTCGGAGGCTGGCTGGCACCGCACCATGGATCTGAACGTCAAGACGCCGTTTTTCCTGACGCAGAAGCTTCACGATCTCCTCGTCGAGGGCGGCAAGCAGGGGCGGCCTGCCAAGGTGATCCATGTCTCCTCGATCGATGGCCAGCGCATCAACCCGTGGGAAACCTATGCCTATCAGGCGTCCAAGGCCGGTGTGATTCAACTCACCCGCCGCATGGCTGCGCGCCTGATCGAGGATAACATCGTTGTCTCCTCGATTGCGCCCGGCGCCTTCCCTTCCGAGATGAACAAGGCAGCCAAGCACGCGCCTGATGCCAGCGCGGCGGGCATCCCTGCCAAGCGCATCGGGGTTGCGGAGGACATGGCCGCCGCCGCCATCTACCTGTGCAGCCGCGCGGGCGATTATGTCGTGGGCGAGACGCTGACTGTGGATGGCGGGATCGTCAACGCGCACCTGCCCAGCCACTTTGCCGATCCGGCCGGCAAGGGCTGAGCACAGCACAGCGCAGCACAGCGCCTCGCGGCGCGCGATGCCCCATGCCGCAGCATTGACAGTTGCAAAGCGACACCGGGCTGCCGGGATGGATGACATATGGCACAGGGCTTGGCGTTGCTGCCCGTGAGGGCCCAAGTTCAAGCGCGCCTCAACGCGGTGACCAAGCCTGCAAGAGCGTTTTGCGATCAAATGGGAACGGAAAATGCCGCGAGCCCGCGCGGCGTCTGAGCGGTGCTGTTGCGTTGGCGCCAGCCTGACCGGCCAACGCGCCCGCGGCGCCTTGCGCGCCAGCGTGGCTGGCTTGCCCGCGCCTAGGCCATCAATTGGCGTACGAAGGGAATCAGCCCGGTTTGGCGGGCGCGCTTCATCCGTTCCGCTTCAAGGATCGCACGCACCTTTTTGAAGCACAGTTCAACATCATCATTGATGATGACATAATCATAGCCGTCCCAGTGGCTGATTTCGGCGCGGGCGCGTTCCATGCGGGCTGCAATGACATCCTCGCTGTCCGTGGCGCGGCCGCGCAGGCGGCGGTGCAACTCCTCGATCGAGGGCGGCAGAATGAAGACACGCACCACATCCTGCTGGTCTTTCTGATAGAGCTGCTGGGTGCCCTGCCAATCAATATCAAACAGGAAATCCTGTCCTTCTTTCAGTGCCGCACGGATCGCCCCCTTGGGCGTGCCGTAGCAGTGGCCGAAAACCTCGGCCCATTCGTAGAAGTCATCCGCGTCCACCATGCGCTGGAATTCTTGCGGAGAGACGAAAGTGTAATGCACCCCGTCAATCTCGCCGGGGCGCGGCGGGCGGGTGGTGACCGAAACCGACAGCTTGATCTCGTGATCGGCGGCGAGCAGCATTTTCGACAGCGTCGTCTTGCCCGCGCCCGAAGGCGAGGACAGGATGAACATCAGGCCCCGGCGGTGGAGTTTATCGCCCGAACCTTGCTTGGGGGTGTGATTGGCATCGCCCATAGGCCCCGTTGCCGCAAAGCGGGGGGGCAAATCAAGCGCGGGCTCAACTTTTCTTGGGCAGGCCGGGCAGTTTCAGCCGGGGAAAAGCCTTGCCGCCGCGCGCCTCGATGCTTTTGCCGCGATCATAGAGCGCCTTGACCACCAGCCCGCCCGCTACCAGCGCGAGGCCCGCGGGCGAGCGGGTCGCGATCCGGCTGATGCCGTATAGCGCGATGGTTTTGACAATCGACTGGCTGGTGACGAGTTCTTCCGCCTTGGCGCGATCATAGGTCTGGGCGAGAGTTTTCTTCTCGATCGCCTCGCGTGCCAGATCACTTGCGGCGCGCAGCACGATATCGGCGATGAGGAAATTGGTGGCCGGATCCGTGCTCGGGAGCGGCAGGCCGGCGATACCGGTTTCAGGGGTGTCCGGCTGATCCGTGGGCGCGGGCTTGGCACGGGCCTTGCGCAAGGAGGGGCGCTTCATCGGCGCCCGGCCTATTTCTTGCGCCCGAAATCAATGCTGACGACGTTGGAATCGCCGCCATCTGCGCCGCCTGAACGGGGCGAATCACCGTCATTTTCGGCGTTGTCATGCGCCTCTGGCGCAAGCTCGCCGGCTGCTGCCTGGAATTGCAGCCCGAAATCGACCGCGGGATCAACGAAAGCGGTGATCGCAGCAAAGGGGATCTGCAGCTTGGCCGGCACCTGATTGAACGACAGGCTGACATTGAAACCCGTTTCGTGCACCTCAAGGTCCCAGAACTTGTTCTGCAGCACGATGGTCATTTCATCGGGAAAACGTTCGCGCAGGTGCGCGGGGATCACCACCCCCGGAGCCCCCGTCTTGAACGTGATGTAGAAATGATGCGCTCCGGGGAGCATTCCGCCGCCCGATACAATCGAGCCCAACACCCGGCCAACCACGGCGCGCAGGGCTTCCTGCACGATTTCGTCATAGGGAATAAGGCTGTCGGGCGCGTCGTCACTCATGGCTGGCCTCTAGGTGACGGGCAGCGCCGCGCTGGTCAAGCCTTTTGCGCGGCTTTACACCCTGCTTGATATGGCAGCGCCGCGGTCTATAGCGCGGCCTATGGCCGAGACTCATGAAATGTTTCCGCGCACCGGCAAGGTCGAGCGCAACACTGCTGAAACGCAAATCGCGATCGCCGTCAATCTCGACGGCACCGGCACCTATGAGGTTGCAACCGGCATCGGCTTCCTTGATCACATGGTCGAACAATTCAGCCGCCATTCGCTGATCGATATCCGCATGAAAGTGAAGGGCGATCTCCACGTCGATCAGCACCACACCACCGAGGATTCGGCGATTGCGCTGGGGCAGGCGATTGCCCTGGCCTTGGGCGACAAGGCGGGGATCGGGCGCTATGGCGCGGCCTATTCGCCGATGGATGAAACCTTGAGCCGCGTTGCGCTGGATATTTCGGGGCGGCCCTATCTGGTGTGGAAGGCCAAGTTCACGCAGGAGAAGCTGGGCGAATGGGACACCGAGCTGATCGAGCACTGGTTCCATTCGATCGCCCAGAGCGCTGGCATCACGCTTCACATGGAACTTCTCTACGGCACCAATAATCACCACATCTGCGAAAGCCTGTATAAGGGCTTTGCCCGCGCCATGCGTCAGGCGGTGGAGCGCGATCCGCGCAAGGGCGGCGCGATCCCTTCGACCAAGGGCCAGCTCGGTGGGTGAGGCAAGCCAACCGGCTGCCATGCAGCCACCAGGTCAAGGGGCCGCCCGCAGCGGGTGCGGCTGTGCTCTACGTCTCGCAAGGAGCGCGCGCCCGGATCGGCGTGCGGAACACCATCATGGCTGAGGTTGTCGCCCTCGTCGATTACGGCGCGGGCAATCTGCACTCGGTGCACAATGCCTTGCGGGCCGTGGGCGCGCAGGTGACTGTCACTGCCGATCCTTACGTGGTGCGCGCGGCAGACCGGATCGTGCTGCCCGGCGTCGGCAGTTTCAAGGCCTGCGCCCAAGGTCTTGCTGCCATCCCCCACATGATCGAGGCCATGGCCGAGCGCGTCCATGTGGGCGGGGCGCCGTTCCTTGGCATTTGTGTGGGGATGCAATTGCTTGCCGACAGGGGCCTTGAACATGGCGAGACGCCGGGGCTGGGCTGGGTGCCGGGCGAAGTGCGCCTGATCACGCCGTCTGATCCGAACATCAAGGTGCCGCACATGGGATGGAATGATGTGGCGATGATGCCCCATGCCAAGGATCATCCGGTGATCGAAGAGGGCGAGGCCTATTTCCTGCACTCCTATCATTTCCTCGCGCAAGACCCGCACCACGTCGCCGCGATAACCGACCACGGCGAGGGGCTGGTGGCTGCGATTGCGCGGGGCAACATCATCGGCGTGCAGTTTCACCCGGAAAAGAGCCAGGCTTACGGCCTCGGCATTCTCCGGCGTTTCCTGGAGTGGTATCCGTGATCATCTTCCCCGCTATCGACCTCAAGGGCGGTCAGGTGGTGCGCCTCGCCGAAGGCGACATGGACCGCGCGACTGTTTACGGCGATGATCCGGCAGCCCAGGCAATGATTTTTGCCGATGCTGGCGCACAGCATCTCCATGTGGTGGATCTCGATGGCAGCTTTGCCGGCGAAAGCCGCAACCGCGCAGCGGTGGAAGCCATCGTCAAGGCTTTCCCCGGATATGTGCAACTGGGCGGTGGCATCCGCGATGCAAAGGCCGTGGAAGGCTGGTTCAACCTCGGCGTTGCCCGCGTGGTGATGGGTTCTGCCGCCCTGAAGAACCCCGAATTCGTCAAGGCGATGGCGCGTGAATGGGAAGGCGGCATTGTCGTCGCGGTCGATGCGAAGGGCGGGATGGTCGCAACCGAGGGCTGGGCGGAAGTCTCCGACGTGCCGGTGGTCGACCTGGCGCGGCGGTTCGAAGATGCCGGCGTTGCCAGCCTGCTGTTCACCGACATCGGCCGTGACGGGCTGCTCAAGGGCGTCAATATCGAGGCGACAGTCGATCTGGCCCGCCGCGTCGATATTCCGGTCATCGCCAGCGGGGGGGTGAAGGGACTGGATGATATCCATGTCCTTGCGCTCCACGCTGCCGACGGGATCGAGGGCGTTATCACCGGCCGTGCGCTCTATGAAGGCAGGCTTGATCTGGCCACCGCGATTGCCATCGGGGCCAAGGCATGAGGTTAGCGTGGTGGCAGTGCTCGGTCGCCATGGCGACCGCAAGCCCGACTGGGCGCCCGCAGGCCCTCTCGGGCCGAGGATAACAGACAAATGCGCCTGATGGGTTTTCTTTTCGGGTGTCTGACCTTCCTTGCCGGGGTCACCATTGGCACGGTTGAGGTTGCGCTTGTCAATGTGGTGGTGTTTCTTGCGCTTTCGCTGCTGGTGGTGCGCTTTCTCGAGCCGCGCTTTGGTTCTGCTGGTCTTGTTTTCGGGATGGCGGGCGCGTTTTTTCTCAGCTTCATGTGGGCAGCCATTGCGGTTGCGCTACGCGGGCCAGAGGAATGCCTCGGGGCAGGTTGCCCGCTGCCTGAGCCGCCAGTCATGATCACGCTGGAGCCTGCCTTATGACTGTGCCTATCGGCGTGATCCCCTGTCGTGATGTTGCCACTGGCCGCCCGGTCGCTTTAGCGATCGCAAGGGCGCCTGCCCGCCCGCAGGCCCGCGAGGGCCGAGGATGCAGCGCGCCCGGACGGGCGTGCACAAGCCAACACGAGCGCGGCCTGCAAACGGGCATGGGGAGGGGCTGAGCAATGACTGTACGTATCCGCGTGATCCCCTGCCTTGATGTTGCCAATGGCCGCGTGGTCAAGGGGGTGAACTTTGTTGATCTGAAGGACGCCGGCGATCCCGTGGAGCAGGCGCGCGCCTATGATGCGGCCGGAGCGGACGAGCTCTGTTTCCTTGATATTTCCGCCAGCCACGAGGGGCGCGGCACGCTGCTTGATATGGTGCGGCGCACGGCCGAAGTATGCTTCATGCCGCTGACAGTCGGCGGCGGGGTGCGTTCGGCAGAAGATGCGCGCGCGCTGCTGCTGGCAGGCGCGGACAAGGTCGCGGTGAATTCTGCTGCCGTCGCCCGGCCCGAACTGGTCGGCGAGATCGCGGAGCGCTTCGGCAGCCAATGCGTTGTCGCCAGTGTGGATGCGCGTCGCACGCCGCGCGGCAATTGGGAAATCTTCACCCATGGCGGCCGCAAGCCAACCGGCATTGATGCGATCGAATATGCCCGGAAGGTGGCGGGCCTTGGCGCGGGCGAATTGCTGGTTACCTCGATGGACGGGGACGGAACGCAGAAGGGCTATGATCTCGATCTCACCCGCGCGATTGCCGATAGCGTGAGCGTGCCGGTGATCGCCAGCGGCGGTGTGGGCAGCCTCGATCACCTGGTTGACGGCGTGGTGGAAGGCCATGCCAGCGCGGTGCTGGCGGCAAGCATCTTCCACTTTGGCCAGCACACGATTGCCGAGGCACACGCGGCCTTGCGTGCAGCGGGCTTGCCCGCGCGCGGGGTTTGAAGGACAAGGCGCCCATGGAAACCCTCTCGCGTCTCGAAGCCACCATCGCCCAGCGCCTCACCGCCTCGCCTGAGGCAAGCTATGTTGCGCATCTCCATGCCAAGGGGCTCGGCAAGATTGCCCAGAAGCTCGGCGAGGAAGCGACCGAAACAGTGATCGCAGCCCTGATGGGCGATGAGGTCGAGGTGGTGGCCGAAGCGGCTGACCTCCTGTTCCATCTCCTTGTGCTGCTTGGCGCCAAGGGGGTGAAACTGGAAGCAGTGCTGGCCGAACTGGACCGCCGCGAAGGGCTGTCCGGCCTTGCCGAAAAAGCATCACGGAGCGAATAAGCCATGCCGATCGACCCGACCCTGCCCTATGATGACAACAACATCTTTGCGCGGATCCTGCGCGGCGAGATCCCTTCAAAAAAGGCCTATGAGGATGACTGGGCCTATGCCTTTGAAGACATCAACCCGCAGGCCGAAGTGCATACGCTGGTGATCCCCAAGGGGCGCTATGTCAGCTGGGATGATTTCAGCGCGCGCGCGTCTGATGCCGAAATCGCGGGGTTTGTCCGCGCCGTGGGCGAAGTGGCGCGGCTGAAGGGGCTGGTGGAACCCGGCTATCGCCTGCTCGCCAATATCGGCCGGCACGGCGGGCAGGAAGTGCCCCATCTCCACGTCCATATTTTCGGCGGCAGGCCACTGGGGCCCATGATTTGCAAGTGATGCGGCTCGTCCGGGCGGCATTGTCCTCGCTCATAGGGGTGGCTGGGCGGCCTGTCGCTTCGCTCGTTGAGGCCGCAAGGCCGCGCCGCTGCGGGTGGGGGCAGATCTGCTGGCGGGCTGGTGCGCGCGATGCGACTGGGTATTGCGCGCAGAAAGGCCCTTGCCGCGCCTCAATTCGCCGCTAATGCCGCACCATTCATCGGCGCTTCACAGGCAAGCGGCTTTGGCGAAGGGATGCAAGCGAGCCGTGCTGACATGATCCTGCCCTCACCACCCGACGGCGTGCTCGATCCGCCGCGCCATCTTTATGCCGTGCGGGTCTATTACGAGGATACCGATCTTTCGGGCATCACCTATCACGCCAATTATTTGCGCTGGTTCGAGCGCGCGCGGTCCGACCTGCTGCGGCGGCTGGCCATTGATCAACGCGCCGCGATCGAGGCGGGCGCCAAAGGCGAAGATGGCGGCGCCTGGGCGGTGGCCGAGGTCAATCTCAAATATCTGCACCCCGCGCGGCTTGATGATGACATCCTCATCACCACCACCTGCACCGAATTGGGGGCTGCCTCATGCCGGATGCACCAGGTCGCAAGCCGGGTTGGAAGTCCCGCCCCGAAGCCGCTATGCGAAGCGCACCTCAGGGTTGGCTTCATCTCGCTCGCAGGCCGCCCGCGCCGCATGCCTGCACAATGGCAGGCGGCATTCCGCAAGTTCATGAATAACGAAGGATAATCGCCCCCGTGCTGCTCCCTCTCCTTGCTGCAACCGCCCCTGATGTCACGGCAGGCGCGCCCACCCGGCTCGATCCGGTCGAATTGTTTTTGCAAGCCGATATCATCGTGCAGGCGGTGATGGTGGGCCTGGTGCTGGCCAGCGTCTGGGTGTGGATGATCATCGTCTCGTTCACCCTGAGGATGGGCAAGCTCAACCGCGTCTCGCAGGATTACGAGATCGAGTTCTGGGAGGGCGAGGGCGCAGACAAGGCGCTTTCGAAACAGCAGCGCCGCGAAATTCCCGCTGCCCGCGTGGCCGCTGCCGGAATTGAGGAATGGCGCAAGTCCACCGCCAAGGCGCCGGTTGATCGCAGCGGCGCGCGCGCGCGCATCGCCTCGGCCATGGAAAGCCAGGTGGCCGAAGAAGCCGATACGTTGTCTGCAAGGCTCAATTTCCTTGCCACCACGGGTTCTGTCGCACCTTTCGTGGGCCTGTTCGGCACCGTCTGGGGCATCATGAACAGCTTTTTCCAGATCGGCGCACAGCAGAGCGCCAGCCTTGCCGTGGTCGCCCCCGGCATTGCCGAGGCGCTGTTTGCGACTGCCATCGGCCTGTTTGCGGCCATCCCGGCGGTGATCGCCTATAACCGCTTCAGCAATCAGGTGAACCTGTTTGAAGCGCGCCTGCAACGTTTCGCTGACAAGGTGCATGCAGGGCTGAGCCGCGAATTGGACCGGGTATGAAGAAGAAAATGCACATCGGCTGCATCGCAGCCGCAAGGGCGGCTGCCCGCCCGCAACCGGCGCAGCTTCGCTGCGCGTCTGACGAGGATCGCGCGCCCGGACGGGCGGGCGGAACACGATAATGGGCATGGGACCAAGCTCATCAGGCGGACGCGGGCGACGCTCCCGGCGGCGCGCGGCGATGGCCGAAATCAATGTGACGCCGCTCGTTGATGTCATGCTGGTCTTGCTCATCATCTTCATGGTGACAGTGACGCTGCCTGCGGTTGGGGTGCCTTTGGAACTGCCCGAAAGCCGCGCCAATCCGGTCGAGGAAGTGCCGCAGCAGGTGACCATCTCGATCGATGCGAGCGGCGCGATCTTCATCGAGGAGGAACGCGTGGCGCCGGGCGGCTTTGCCGATGCTCTGGCGGCGCTCGATCGCGGCAGTGATGGCAAGCCGCCGCTGGTGGTGCTGCGCGGCGACAAGAGCCTCGATTATGGCCGGGTGATGCAGGTGATGGGAGAGCTTGGCCGTGCGGGCTTTACCTCGATCTCGCTGGTCACCAGCGGTTCAGTCACAGCCCCATAGGCAAGCGACGATGATGGCTCTGCGCGCGCTTCAGCAAGAGGAAAAGATCGGCCTTGGCGTTGCCCTGCTGCTGCATGGCGCGCTGGTGGCGGTGCTCTTGCAGCAGGCGGTGCGAACCGAAGTGCTGCGCTTCCCCGAACGCATGGAAGTAAGCCTCGTGAGCGAGGTCGGCCTTGATGCCGCCGCCCGCGAACCTGTGCCTGAAAGCCGCCAGTCGATCGCTCCGACCATGGGCGAGGCCGCTCCGCCGCCGCCTGCCGAAATCGCGCCTGCGCCGCCGCCGCCTGAACGGGTGCAAGTCACGCCGCCGCCCCAGCCCCAGCCGCGCCCCAGCCCGTCGCCCTCCGCAAGGCCGAGCCCTGCGCCCAGCGCCAAGCCTTCGCCCACGCCCAGCCCGCGCGCTTCGGCGACGCCCGCCCCGCGTGCCAGCGCCAGCCCGGCGCCTGCCGCCAGCCCGGCCCCGCGCGCTTCGGCCACGCCCGCCCCGCGCGCCACCCCCACCACAGCCGCCCGCACCGGCGGCAGCCGCATCGGCGATGATTTCCTTTCCGGCCAGGGCTCCTCCACCCGCACCGATGAAACCCGTGCACCGGCCGCCACCTTCGGCGCGGCAGACCGCGCGGCGCTGGCATCGGCGATCACCCGCCAGCTCCGCCCCCACTGGAACGCGCCTTCGGGGGCGGATGCGGAAAAGCTGGTCTCGATTGTCAGCTGGGATCTCAACCGCGACGGCACTCTCAAGGGCCGCCCGCGCTGCCGGGTGGAGCCTTCGAGCATCACCGAAAGCAACCAGCCCCAGGCGGGCCTCCATTGCGAGCGCGCGATCCGCGCCGTGCAACTGGCCGCGCCCTTTGATCTCCCCGAACAATTTTATGACCGCTGGAAAGCGCTCGAATGGCAATTCGACAGAAGGCTGTGATGATGAAACGCATGATTTGGTTTGGCGCTCTCGCGCTCGTGTTCACCAATGCCAGCGCACAGGCGCAGGATTTGGGCGCGCCGGTTGGCACGGCGGAACGGGTGGAACGCATTCAGGTCGCCCCGACCGAAAGCGCTGATGGGCCCTTGCGCGGCACTGTCACCGACGAATCCGACTGGTCCGATATCGGCATCGCGATTCCCGCCTTCGCCACCGATCGCAACCGCGAGACCCCTGCCAACGCTGAAGGCACGGGCGCGCTGGGCCGCGAGATTGCCCGCGTCATCACTGCCAACCTCAGGAATAATGGCCTGTTCAAGCCGGTTGGCCCGGATAGCCTGCCTTCGCCCACCTTCCCTCAGATCACTGCGCCCCAGTGGTCCAACTGGAGCGGGCGCAGCGCCGAAATGCTGGTGCATGGCTATGTCCAGGCGCGCGATGACGGGCGGCTGGTGGTGGGCTGCTATCTCTATGATGTCTCGCTGCAAAGCGAACTCATCCGCGAAGGCTGGGTGGTGTCGCCTGCCGATTGGCGGCGCGCGGCGCATAAATGTTCCGACGTGATCTTTGCCCGCCTGACCGGCGAGAGCCCCTTCTTCGACAGCCGCATCGCCTATATCGCGGAAACCGGCCCCAAGGACGCGCGGGTCAAGCGGCTGGCGATCATGGATTCGGACGGGGCGAACCACCGCTTTCTCACCCTCGGCAGCGCGACCGCGCTCACCCCGCGCTTTTCGCCCGATTATTCGAAGATCCTTTACCTCTCCTATGTCGATGGCAACCCGCGCATCTATGTCTATGACATCGGCACGGGCCAACAAACGCTGGTGACGGAAAACCGCAATCCCACCATCGCGCCGCGCTGGTCGCCCGATGGCCGCTCGATCCTCTATTCCATGTCGGTTTCGGGCAATACGGATATCTACATCGTGCCTGCCACCGGTGGGCAGAGCCGCCGGTTGACGGATGCGCCGGGCATCGATGTGGGCGGCAGCTTCTCGCCTGATGGCAGCAAGATCGTCTTCGAAAGCGACCGTTCCGGCTCGCAGCAATGCTACATCATGAACGCCGACGGGACAAACCAGCGCCGCATCAGCTTTTTCGGCGGGCGCTGCGCCACGCCCGAATGGAGCCCGCGCGGCGATCAGATCGCCTTCACGCGCATTGCCGGTGATTTCAACATCGCAGTGATGAACACCAGCGGCGGCGGGATGCGGGTGCTGACCAGAGGCTGGCAGGATGAGGCCCCCACATGGGCGCCCAATGGCCGCATCATCCAGTTCTTCCGCACCGAGCGCGGCTCGGGCCGTTCGAGCATCTGGCAGGTTGATCTCACAGGCCGCAACGAACGCCGCCTGCCCACGCCTGTCGATGGTTCTGACCCGGCATGGGGCCCGATCCGGCCATAATTCCGCCCGTTTTCTTTGTAGTAAAAACCCCAAGTCGCGAAAGGAAACCCCGATGAACACCAGACTTGCTTCCGCCCTGCTGCTGGCCTCGGCCACAGCACTTGGTGCCTGCGCCAAGAAGGCGCCCGAACAATTGCCGCCCCCGCCGGTGACAAGCGGCGGCGGGCAGACGGCTGCGCCAACCACGCCGATGGGCCCGCAGGTCGGCAGCCAGGAGCATTTCCGCAACGCGGTGAACGGCCAGACCGTGATCTATTTCGACACCGACCGCTTCAACATTTCGAGCGCTTCGGCCGCGACCTTGCAGGCGCAGGCGCAGTATTTCGCGCAATATCCGCAGTTGACCTTCACCATCGAAGGCCATGCTGACGAACGCGGCACGCGCGAATACAACCTTGCGCTGGGCGAACGCCGCGCCAATGCAGCCAAGAATTACCTGGTCAGCCTTGGCATTGCGCCAAACCGGATCTCGGTGGTGAGCTATGGCAAGGAACGCCCGGTGGCGCTGGGTTCGGATGAACAGTCCTGGGCGCAGAATCGCCGCGCTGCCAGCGTTGTGATTCGTTAAGCGATCACCTGATTACGGCAGCAGGCCGGGCAGTGGTTCGGCCTGCACGCTGATGATTTCCGGCGCGGGAAGCCTTGCCTCGCCACCCCTCACACCGCCCAGCGTTGTCATTACGCACAGGCCCGCCAGCGCAAGCGCCGAAAACAGGCTGGAAAGGGTGAGTTGCTGGCTCATGACTGGTCTCGGTATCGCGGGATTGTTGCTGTGCAACATTTCGATTAAAAACTGGTTCCCTGCATCTCACCGCTAGGATTTGCGCGCTACTGCGCCTAGACTGGCGCGGCTATGCATTCGACCAACGACATTGGGGCCATGACGACATGACGCGCGCGCGCCGCTCCATGGACTGGGGCTTTCCGCGCTGGCGGGGCTATGGCTCCTCGCAGGAAGCTGCCAATGTCCGCATCTGCGATCGCCATGGCTGCAACGAGCCCGGCGATTGCCCGGCGCCCAAGGCGCCCAACAGCCGCGAGCGGTGGTATTTCTGCCAGCGTCATGCGGCTGAATACAATTCCAAGTGGGACTATTTCGAGGGCCTCGAAAAGGAGGAAGCCGCCGCGCGCGCCCGGGCGGAAACCCGCGAGAATGCAGGCTATGCGGAAGCTGCGCATTATGGCTGGGCGGGATCGGGCGATGGCTCACGCAGCGCCGATGAAATGCGCGCGCTCGAAGTGCTGGGGCTTGAATCGGACGCGGATTTTGCCGTCATCAAAAAGGCTTACCGCGCCCGCGCCAAGCTGGTGCATCCCGATGTGAAACCGGGCGATGCCGTGGCGGCAAAGGAGTTTCAGGCGATCCAGCTCGCCTACGAAGTGCTGCGCGCCGCCCAAGAGCGCCGCGAATGGCGGGGGTAATGCGCCCCTGACCTGTTCAGAAGGCGAAGGTTATCCCGGCGAGCGGCCCGCTCATGCTTCCGCTGAAGCTCGCGCCGCTGGATTCGCGATCAAGGTAGAGGTGGCGATAGCCCGCCGATAGATAGACGGACTTGCCAGCCCGGTAATTGAGCGTCGCAAGCGCTTGCCATGTCAGCTCCGAACTGACCCCGAAACCGCCGACATCGCCATATCCCAGCACGGAAAGCCGCGGCGCAACCTGGCTGTTGATTCGCACCGCAACCACCGGATCGACAAAGCGCTGTTCGACCCCGCGCGCCACGCCTGCAAGCGGCACGTCAACCCGGCCATCAAGGCTCCACCAGCGGGCCCCGCCAAGCAGATCGATCGTGGTGGCCTCGCTGGCGTCAAACCGCTTGCCCGCCATCAGCGAGAGCGAGCGGATCGACACCTCGCCACGGCCAGGAATGCCCGGCGGCACGATCCCCTCGCGCGATGATTTGGTGTAGCTGCCATCCGCCAGCAAAATCAGGCGGCCTTTGCGCGCAAGACCGGTCGCAAAAACGGCGGCATCGAGATCTTTCAGGACCTCGCCGAGAGAATTGTCGAAGGCGATGGTTGGGCCGCCGGCAAAGGGCTTGAAATCCCCGCCAACCCCTGCGCCCCAGGCATAGATTGTGATCTGGCCCGACCATTCTTCGCTTGAGGTTTGATCGTCCTGCGCGGCGAGGGGCGCGGCGAGGCACAGCAGCGCAGAGACAGCCCCGGTGGGACCGGTCAGTTTGCTCACGACAAGGCTTCCTTGTAAACGCGCCCGCCTTTCATCACCAGTTTGAGGTTGGCGGCCGGATCGCCGATGAAGTCGAGGCTTTTCGCCGGATCGCCATCCCATACGAGAATATCCGCATGAGCGCCCGGCTCAATCACGCCCAGCTTGCCGGGGTAGGGCGAACGCTCGCCCGACATGGCGAGCAGCTCGCCTGCCGCACCGGTTGCCATGCGGAGCGCCTCCAGAGGGGCCATGAAGCGGGTGAGCTTGGCAAGCTGGCGCCCCTGGCTGGCCGAACCACCGGGATTCATCAGGATATCGGTGCCAAAGGCCATTTTCACCCCTTCCGCGCGGCCCTTCTCAAAGGCGCGCACAGTGCCTCGTGAGACCTGTTCCTGTTTCGCGATCTGGATGGGATCGGTTTTGGGATTGGCATCGTCATCGGCCAGAAACGGCTGGATCGACCACCACGCGCCCTCGGTCTTCATCATGCGGATGGTGGCATCATCGGCCAGCTGGCCATGTTCGATCGAACGCACCCCTGCGCGAAGGGCGCGCTGGATGGCCTGGGAAGTATAGACGTGGCTGCACACATAGGTGCCCCAATCCGCCGCCGCCCGCGCGGCGGCACGCATTTCTTCCTCGAGGAACTGCGCGGTGTCGAGCGGATCATAGAGCGAGGAGACCCCGCCACCTGCCATGATCTTGATCTGGCTCGCGCCCTTCATCAATTGTTCGCGGGTGCGGCGCAGCACTTCGGCCTCGCCATCGGCAATCGCGGCAACCCCGCTACGCTCGGTGTAATCGGCCGGATCGCTGTCCATCCGGGGCAGGGTGTGGAGCATCCGGAAATCGCCGTGGCCCGAGGTTTGCGAGATCATGGCTCCGCTCGGGAAAATGCGCGGGCCTGCCAGAATGCCCCGGTCCGCCGCCATCTTGAGCCCGAAGGCCGGCCCGCCGGTGTCGCGCACTGTGGTAAAGCCGCGCATCAGGGTGGCGCCTGCTTCTTGCCCGGCGATGAGGTGGATGAGCGCGATGTCCTGGGTCAGCGCGGCCAGCTGCGAGACGCTCACGAGGGTTGCGTGCCAGTGGCAATCAATCAGGCCTGGCGTGACCGCGCGCCCGCCGCAATCGATCCGCCTCGCCTCCTGCGGGCCTTGCCCTGCGCCGACAATCGCGGTGATCTTGCCGCCTTCGATCACGATCTCGCGGCCGGTTTGCATGGCAAGGCGCGTGCCGTCGAAAAAGGTGCAGTTGGTCAGCACAATGGGGCGCCCCGGCGTCTGGGCGCTGGCAAACTTGGGCGCGAGGGCAAAGCCTGCAAACATCCCCAGCACCGCCGCGCTGCCGCCCACCGCCTCGCGTCGCGACAGATCAGCCTCGATCCGGGCGAAAGCCTTTTGCGTCAAGGGCGAGCCGCACAGGCACGGGTTGATCCAGCTGGCTACCGGCTCCGTTCCGGCGTTCTCGTGCCCGCAACATTCCTGCCCCATCATTCCCTCCCTGTCTGCGTTGACTGGGAGCATGACAGGAAAACAGGGAAAAGCCTAATCCTGAGGCCCGGCGAAACCTTTTCCGCGCGCGTCGATCTGCGGGTCGGGATTGTCGTTCCACCACGCCACATCGCGCCAGGGGCGCACGTCCACCTCGTGGCTCCAGCAATTGCGCGGCTGGTGGGCAAGGTGCCAATAGGTTTCGGCCAGCGCGGCGGGATCAATGATCCCGTCGGGGCCCTTGTTGGCTTTGAAAGCCTCGTACCTGTCGCCCAGCAGCTTGCCGAGCGTGTCGGGGGCATCCACCGCGCCGTCCACCACCACGTGCGCCACATGGACACCCTTGGGCGCATATTCGGCATAAAGCGTCTGGCACAGCATCCGCCGCCCGCCCATGGCAGCGGCGTGGCTGTGCTGCCCGGCATTGCCGCGCATGGCAGCGGTTGCAGAGGTCACCAGCAGGGTGCCATGGGGGCCTGCGCCCCCATTGGCGCGCTCCACCATCAGCGGGAACAGCGCATGGGCAAGCCGGAACACCCCATAGGTGCCGAGCCGCCAGCCCAGTTCGAAAATCCGGTGCGGCGTATCGGGCAGGCTGCGGTTGCCGATCTGCGCGCCGAGATTGTAAAGCGCTGTATGGATCGGGCCAATATCACGCTCGGTGCGTGCGACCAGTTCCTCGATTGCACCGTCTTCTGCGGCGTTCATCAGGGTGCCGCTGGCAGAGCCGCCCGCCGCTGCGATCTCGCCGACCATCGCCTGCAAGCCCGCCTCGTCGCTGCGCCGCGCCAGCACCGCGTGATAGCCGCCGGCGGCAAAGCGCTTGCCAGCGCTCCCGCCAATCCCGGCACCTGCGCCAATCACCAGAAACACCGGCTTGCGGTTATCGGTCATGGCCTGTCCTCCCCCATGCAAAGTGGTTCAGATAAGCGCGCTCACGCTCCACACCACTGCTATAATCAGCAGCACGCCCGCGATATCGAGCACCAGCCCCGCGCCCACCATCTTCTCGATCCGGATGCGCCCGGTGGCCCAGGCAATCGCATTGGGTCCGGTGCCCGCCGGCAGCATGAAACCAAGGCTCGCGGCAAGCGCGGCGGGCAGCGCCAGCATCATCGGATCAACCCCCATCGCCATGCTGAGCGCTGCCACCACCGGCATCATCGCCGAAGCGGTTGCGACATTGCTGGCAAATTCGGTGACAATCACAACGAGGCTGACAACCGCCAGCGCCACCACGATCAGCGGGAACACTTCCAGCGGCAGCAGCGCTGCGCCAAGCCATTCGGCAAGGCCCGAAGCCTGCATCCCGTCTGCCAGGGCGAGGCTTCCCCCGAACATCATGATGACGCCCCACGGCGCCTTGTCCGCCTCGCGCCACACCAGCAGCGGGCGCCCCGTCCCGTCGGGCAGGATGAACAGCGCAATGGCCGCGATCGTCGCGATCGTGCCATCGGTCCACGACCCCTCGGGCATCATCGGGGCCATGAGCGGCTTGGTCATCCAGGCGATAAAGGTCAGCGTGATGAGCGGAATGAGCCGGCGCTCGGGCACGCTCAGCGCGCTGTCGCTGGCAATGGCGGCCCGCGCGGCGGCGAGATCGAAAGGGTGATCCGCAATGCGCTGGAACTTTGCGACAATCCATCCCGCCACCGGCACGCCGAGCACGACCAGCGGAATGCCGTAAAGCGACCAGGTGGCAAAGGTGATCTGGATGCCTGCGATCTTCTCGATCAGCGCGACCGCAATCGCATTGGTGGGCGAGCCGACGATCGTGCCGAGCCCGCCAATGCTCGCGGCAAAGGCAATCCCCATCGGCAGCGCGCCCGAAAGGCCTTCCTTGTGCCCTACCGCTTCGCTGCTTGAGGGCGGGGTTTGCGGCCCTACCGCTTCGCTCTTTGAGGGCGGGGTTTGCTGCCCTACCGCTTCGCTCTTTGAGGGCGGGGTTTGCGGCCCTGCCGCTGCGCTGCTGGCGGGCCCAAGGCCCCCTTCGAGCACCGCAAGCGCCATCGGCATCATGATAAGCGTTGTCGAGGTGTTGGAAATCACCATCGACAAGAGCGCTGCGGCAATCATGAAGGCGAGCAGGAGCCGGGCTGGCCCGCCGCTCTCTCCGACCAGCCTGAGCACCGCCACAGACAGGCGGCGATGCAGGCCCGTGCGCTCGATCGCCAGCGCGATGAAAGCGCCGCCCAGGAGCAGGAACAGGATCGGTGAGTAGTATGAGGCCGCCGTCGTCTCCGCATCGGATATGCCGCCAAGCGGCAGGATGATGAATGGCAGCAGCGCGGTGACAGTCAGCGGGACGGCCTCGGTCATCCACCAGGCTGCCATCCAGATGACAAGCCCGCCGACCAGCCAGGCCCCGGCCGGCATTCCCGCAGGCTGACCAGCCAGCAAGAACAGCGCAAAGATCAGCGGGCCGAAGGCAAGACCAATGCGGCGCGCTGTCATGTTGGCGGGGCTCTCCTGTGCGAAGTCTTGATGACTATCCGCGCGCCGCAGGCCGTGCAAGCAAAAGGGCGGGGCAGCACTTGGCAGTCCCGCCCCTCAGACAGAGCTAATTTACGTATTGCGTCAAATAAGCGCGCAAATCTCGCATTAGCGCGCATTAGCGCGAATTCAGCGCAAGGCAGCGCTTCGGACGATTCTTCGGCACAGAGGTGCGCCGTGAAGGCCCTATTTCGGTGCCAGCACCATCAGCATCTGGCGCCCTTCGAGCCGGGGGAAAGCCTCGACCTTGGCGATATCCGCGACATCATCCTGCACCCTTTTGAGCAAGTCCATGCCGAGATGCTGGTGCGCCATTTCACGCCCGCGAAACCTCAGGGTGATCTTCACCTTGTCGCCATGCTCGATGAACTTGTTCACGTTGCGCATCTTCACGTCATAGTCATGCGTGTCGATGTTCGGGCGCATTTTGACTTCTTTGATGTCCTGTGTTTTCTGTGTCTTGCGCGCCGCATTGGCCTTTTTCTGGGCCTCGTAGCGGTATTTGCCGACATCAAGGAACTTGCACACCGGCGGGTCCGCGTTGGGGGACACTTCGACGAGGTTGAGGCCCTTTTCATTGGCCTGCTCGATCGCTTCGCGGGTGTACATCACGCCAAGGTTTTCGCCTTCGTCATCAATGACGCGGACCTTGGGTGCTTGGATGAAATGGTCAAAACGAGGGCCGCTTTTGATTGGCGGGGCCATCGAACGCCGGGGTGGACGGGATATGGGGCTTTCTCCTGTAATAGCCTTGCGTGATGCGTGCTCTTTAGTCGGAAATCGCGCCGAGCGCTAGGGCCGGCCTGATGGGCTGGCTGGCAGCAGCGCGAAACGCGCCAGGCGGCCTTTGGCGGAGACAAGAGCTTCAAGGATTTCATAAGGTTGCAGGGCAGCCCGGATTTCCGCGGCGGCGGCATCCAGCCCTCCGGTGAAAGACCCGAAGGCAGGCAGGATCATGCGTTCAGGGCCGCCGCCGGCGTCGCTGCGCGCCAGCACCGCGCAGGGGCGCACGATCATGCGGTTGCGTGCCCTGATTCTCAGCTTGGGGTGATAGTGGCCGGAGAGTTCGTGTCCGGTTTCTCCGTGCCGGGCCTCGTGGCGCAGGATTATGCCGCCAAGCAGTATCTCCTGCACCGCAACAGCCCCGAAACTGCGCGCCATTGCTTCATCGTGATTGCCGGTGATCCAGACGAAATCCACCGCCGAAATCAACCCCTCAAGCAGCTCCCGCGCGCCGGCCTCAAGCCGCAGCGCCCCTGCATTATCGTGGAAATTATCGCCCAGCGTGATTACCCGCCGCGCCCCGCTGGCCTTGACGATATCCGTGAGCCGTTCCAGCGTCGCCCGGCTATCGTAAGGCGGCAGCATCGCCCCGCGCGCCGCGTGCCAGCTGGCCTTTTCAAGGTGCAGATCAGCCACCAGCAGGGTGCGTTCGCCCGGCCAGTAGAGCGCGCGGCCATCGGCCAGCAGCATTTCGTGCCCGGCAAAGGGCAGGGGGGCGAACGAAACGGGAACCATGGCGGCCTCGTGCCGTGAAACATTCCCTTTGGCAAGCCTGCGCAAGCCCCTTGTGCGCAGCGCGCGCTTGCCTATGGTGAGGCGCACACGACGGATGGGAAAGCATGACTGATTGGACTGGACACACCGCCCGCGCGAAGGCGTGGTTTGAGGCATTGCGCGATCAGATCTGCGCTGAATTCGAAGCGATCGAGGCCGAGGCGGGATCGGATGCGCGCTTTCAATACACTGCATGGGATCGCCATGAGGAAGGCAACCCAGATCCCGGCGGCGGCGTGCAGGGCCTGATGAAAGGCCGCGTGTTCGAAAAGGTCGGGGTCAATGTCTCGACGGTGCGCGGCAGCTTTGCCAAGGAGTTTGCCGGCAATATCAATGGGGCAAGCGCGGATAATCCGGGCTTTTCGGCCACCGGCATCAGCCTTGTGGCGCATATGGCCAATCCGCATGTGCCTGCGGTGCATATGAACACCCGGTTCCTTACCACCACCAAGGCATGGTTTGGCGGCGGCGCGGATTTGAACCCGCCGCTCCCCTGTGAGGAGGATACCAAGGCGTTCCACGCCGCGATGCAGGCCGCCTGCGATCCGCATGGGGCCGATTATTACGCGCGCTACGCCAAGTGGGCCGATGATTATTTCTACATCCCTCACCGGCAGGTGCATCGCGGGGTGGGCGGGATTTTCTGCGACCATCTCGAATGCGCCGATGATGCGGCTTTTGACGCCAATTTCGCATTCATCAAGGATATCGGCAGGCAGTTCCTCGCCGCTTTCCCGGCGATCGTGCGCAAGCGGATGAACACCGCCTTCACGCCCGAGGACGAGGCGAAGATGTTAGAATATCGCGGCCGTTATGCCGAATTCAATCTGGTCTATGATCGCGGCACTATCTTCGGCCTCAAGACCGGCGGCAATATCGACGCGATCCTGATGAGCCTGCCGCCACGGGCGACGTGGCGTTAGGCGCAGGCGGGGCACTGTCATCCGGCGCTGATCGGGCGCGGCGATAAGGAGTTTCGCGGGTGCAACAATCGCGCTTGCCCGCTTGGCCCGCGCCGCCCATATTCATCGGCAATGCTGCGCCAATACGAACTCGTCGAGAAGGTCCTCGATTACGATCCGCAAGCCGACGCGGCGATGCTCAACCGCGCCTATGTCTATACCGTGCAGAAACACGGGACGCAAAAGCGCGCCAGCGGCGATCCCTATTTCTCCCACCCGGTCGAAGTCGCCGGCTTGATGACCGACCTGAAGCTCGATCAGTCCACCATCATCACCGCGCTGCTCCACGACACGGTGGAGGATACGCTCGCCACGATCGAGGATATCGAGGCCCATTTCGGCCCCGAAGTCGCGCGGCTGGTCGATGGGGTGACAAAGCTCTCCAAGATCGAGACCATGCCCGAAAACGAACGGGCAGCGGAAAATCTGCGCAAGTTTCTCCTCGCCATGTCCGAGGATATCCGCGTGCTGCTCGTCAAGCTGGCAGACCGGCTGCACAACATGCGCACGCTCCACTTCATCAAATCGCCCGAAAAGCGCAAACGCATCGCGCGCGAGACGATGGATATCTACGCCCCGCTGGCTGAGCGCGTGGGGATGTACGAATATATGCACGAAATGCAGGCGCTGGCTTTCCGCGAGCTGGAACCCGAAGCCTATGCGACCATTACCGGCCGGCTTGAACAATTGCGCTCGCAGGATGGCGGGCAAGTGGATGCGATTGCTTTCAAGATCAAGCAGCGCCTTGCCGAAGCGGGCCTCAAGGTCGAGGTCTATGGCCGCGAAAAGCACCCCTATTCGATCTGGCACAAGATGGCCGAACGCCATGTCAGCTTTGAACAGGTGACCGATATCATGGCCTTCCGGGTGCTGACCGAGACCGAGGAGGACTGCTATCGTGCGCTGGGCGTGCTGCACACCACCTGGCAATTCATTCCGGGCAAATTCAAGGACTATATCTCGACGCCCAAATCGAACGGCTATCGCTCGCTTCATACCTCGCTGATCTATGAAAACTCGATGCGGGTTGAAGTGCAGGTGCGCACCCGCGCGATGCACCGGGTGAACGAGTTTGGCCTCGCGGCGCATTGGGCTTACAAGCAGGCGGGCAAGCCCGATGGGCAGGTTGGCTGGCTGCGCGATCTCATCGAAATTGTCGATGCGAGCCACGATGCCGAAGAGCTGCTCGAACACACCAAGATGGCAATCTATCAGGATCGGATCTTTGCCTTCACCCCCAAGGGCGCGCTGTTCCAGCTGCCCAAGGGTGCAAGTGCGGTCGACTTTGCCTTTGCGGTGCACACCAATCTGGGGCTGGCGACAGTCGGTGCGAAGATCAACGGGCGCCACATGCCTTTGCGTACGCCCCTGAACAATGGCGACGTGGTCGAGATCATCAAAAGCCCCAGTGCCGAACCGCAGCTGTCATGGCTCGGCTTCGTGGTGACGGGCAAGGCGCGGGCGGCAATCCGCCGCGCGGTGCGGATGAAAGAACGCGCTGAAGTGGCCGCAATCGGCTCCAAGCTGTTCGATGAAATCGCCGCCCGCGTGCCCGCCAAGATCGGCAAGAAAGCGATCCGCGCCGCGGCCCACCGGCTCGGCATGGAGGAGCCGGATGATCTGATGTACGCGATTGGCGCGGCCAAGCTGTCGGATCGCGAGGTGATGGAAGCGCTGGTGCCGGGCTGCACGGCAGGCTTCGAGGATGATGAAGACTGGGCGCGGCGCGAGCGGGCGATCTCGATCCGCGGCCTCACGCCCGGCGTGGCATTCGAGTTGGCGCAGTGCTGCCACCCCGTGCCGGGAGACCGCATCGTCGGCATTCGCCGCAAGGGCGAGACTGTGCTGGTTCACGCGATTGATTGCCTTGAGCTGGCGAATGGCGTCGATAATGACTGGCTTGATCTTGCCTGGGGTAATCGTTCGGTCGGCGCGATTGGTCGGCTTTCGGTCACGATCTATGACCGCATCGGCACGCTGGCGGAAATGGCGGGCATCTTTGCCCAGAACAAGGCGAACGTGACCACGCTGGCCCAGTCGCAGCTTGATCCGCCCTTTGTCACTTACGCGATCGAGGTGGAGGTGCAGGATCTTGCGCACCTAAACCGCATCGTCTCGGCTCTGCGCGCCAGCGATGCGGTGGCGCAGGCCGAGCGGCAGTAGCTCTCTCAAGTCCCTCCCCGTTGCTCAGCAACGGGAAGGTGGCACCGCGACGCGGTGACGCAGGGGTTCCTGCTTTGGGCGCTGTAAACCCCTCCGCCAGCCGCCCGCGGCGTCTGCCACTTCCCCATCCCCTCTGAGGCGGGGAGGGATGGCAAGGCTTCAGCCCTCCTTAGCCACCCGCCGCACCGGCACGCGGATATTGCAGATATCCGCGCCGCCTGCAGGCGTGATGAAAAACGGATCGCGGCGATTGGCGATGGCCTCGGCGTAGGCTGCAAAGCTGGCGCTGTCGGTTGAGAGATATTCGAACTTCGGTTGATCGGCAGGCGGCAAATCGCTCGCCACCCGCACCGAGAAGATCGGCGTGCGCCTGTGCGCTTCATCGGCGGCGTAGAACCCCAGAGCGCCTTTGCCGCGCGGCAGCGAGGAGAGGTGCTCCAGCCCCTCGATCACCCGGCCGACGAGGGCGATGTTGCGATCGAGATGCCGCGGCGCATGGCCGATCACGGTGTAGAGTTCCGCACCCGATCCGGTGTCGGGCGAATAGTTCCGCCCCACACCAACCATGCCGTAGCAGTGGGTGGGCCAAGCCTGATTGCCGCGCAATCCGATAGGCCAGCCCGACGCGAAGGCGCCGATCGCATAGGGTTCAAGGGTGCGGGTCGGTCCGAGCTTTACCTGTTGATTGGGAGGGCAAACATGGTGTCCGCAATAATTATTGCTTGGATTGTCACCGATAACATACTCTGCCTCGGCCATCACCTTCAGCCCCTCCGGCAAGGGCTTGGGCTCCCCGGTCGCCTCGGGGTTGTCGTAATTGGGATCGCCCCACTGGGTGACGTAATTGTCCTGCACGCGGTTGATGCTGATGCCGTCATACCACTTGGCGCGGGCGAACAGCCGGATATTATGCACCCAGCCTTGGGCAAAGGGCGCTGGCATCAACTGGATCACGACTGGGCGCGGATTTCCCTCGGCATCAGGGGCGAGGGTCATCACCAGCAAGTCCTCTGCCGGGATCGCCACCCAGTCCGCCTTGGGCGCAGCAGCGACGATTTCGGCAGGGGAAGGATAGGCCGGCTTGGCCGTATCCCGCGCGGCGAGTGGCAGGGCGAGGGAGATGGCCGTCGCGGCGGCAAGGAGTGCGGTTCTCATCGAAAGAATTGTGCCACACTCGCACCTCAATCAAAAACCCCTTTCGCACGCGTTTTGGAGGGCGCAAAAGGGGTTTTCGAGGCAGCGTTCGCAGGGAATGCCGGATCCGCGCAGCGCTGTTCCTGTGCGACTCCCATACCACGATTCCGGAACGGTTCCAAACCTGTCGCCTTGCAGAGTGCAACGTTCGCCGCTATCGGCCCATGCTTGCCCCGGACGGCGACCGCCGCGCGCGCAAGCAGCGAAGCGGTATCGCACCAAGGAGCACGGAGCAGTGGCCGAGTGGTCGAAGGCGCACGCCTGGAAAGTGTGTATACGTCAAAAGCGTATCGAGGGTTCGAATCCCTCCTGCTCCGCCA
>JBKBLW010000006.1:0-166835 GCA_046296155.1 Erythrobacter sp.
TGGGTGAAACCCTTGCCAAAGCTCTGCGCCAGCAGTGGGGTGGCAGCGGCCGCTGCCGAAGCGCCTGCAAAGGTGAACAATCCGCGCCGGGTGAGCGCGGCGGGCGACGGGGCCGGAAGGCAGGGGGGGTGCGATTCAGTCATGGCACTGTGCGCTAAGCCTCTCCCGTTGCGGCTGTGTGACATTGCTGCGGGTGCGACAATGCCTGGTTGCGCTTGACCCGCAAGGCGAGGCAATAGCTTGGCCATGAACGACCTTCGCTTCCACAGCCTGCCGGATGGCCGCCGCATTGCATTTCGTCACACGCCGGGCGGCGGGCCCGCGCCCACCCTTGTGTTCCTGCCCGGCTACATGTCGGACATGAGCGGCAGCAAGGCCACCGCCCTGTTTGCCCGCGCCGAGGCGGAAGGGCGCGGGTGTCTGCTGATGGACTATTCAGGCTGCGGGATGAGTTCGGGCACCTTCGCCGAGGGCACGCTGTCGCGCTGGCGCGATGAGGTGCTGGCGCTGATTGATGCGCATGTTGCTGGCCCGGTGCTGCTCGCCGGTTCATCGATGGGCGGCTGGCTGATGCTGCTGGTGGCAGAGCAACTGGGCGCGCGCCTTGCCGGGATGATCGGCATTGCGCCCGCGCCCGATTTCACCCGCTGGGGTTACACCCGCGAACAACAGGCGATGCTGGCGGCGGGCGAGACCCTATACGAGCCCAACCCCTATGGGCCCGAGCCCACGCCGACCTATGCCGCCTTTTATGCCGATGCCGCCCAGCACATGCGGCTTGAGGCAGGCATTGCGCTCACCTGCCCGGTGCGCCTCATCCACGGCCAGCGCGATGCGGATGTGCCGTGGAAGATCAGCCTTCAGCTTGCCGCCGCGCTGGCTTCGGATGCCGTTCAGGTAACGCTGATAAAGGACGGCGACCACCGCCTCTCGCGCCCTGCGGATATTGCGGTGATCGAGGGCGCAGTGGCGGGATTTTACCGGGAGTAACCCCATGTCACTGATGCTTGCCCTGCTGCTGCAAGTCGGCCCCTTTCCGGGGGTCGACACCATGCCGCGCGCCGATGATCCGCTCATCAACCGCCCGCCGCCGCGCCGGGTGCGCGGACGCAATGCGGTGGTCGAAATCGAAGGCATCACCCCTTCGAGCAAGTGGCTCCAGGAATGCCTCAACCAGCTTGAACAGGATGCCGCCCGCGCCCACGCCATGGCGCAGATCCGCCGCGCCGAAACCACGGGCGCAGACCGGGTGCTGGCGAACCTGTGCCTCGGCGCTGCCTCGACCGAACTGGCGCGCTGGGACGATGCGCGCGATGCCTTCCTCGCCGCGCGCGAGGGCACGCCGCCCGATGAACCGCGCGCGCGGGCGCGCTTTGCCGCGATGGCGGGCAATGCTGCGCTTGAAGGCCGCGGCAGCGAGGAAGCGCTCGCTCTGCTGGGAACTGCGCGCGCGGATGCGCGGGCTGCCAGTGACAGGACGCTCGAAGCCATCGCTCTCACCGACAGCGCCCGCGCGCTGGTGGCGCTGGAGCGCGCCGAGGAAGCGCTTGCAGCGCTGCGAGAGGCAACCCGGCTTGCCCCCGAGCGGTCCGAAGGCTGGCTGCTCCAGGCCACCTTGCTGCGGCGGCTCGATCAGCTGGACGAGGCGCAAGCCGCGATCGAGCGCGCCGCTGCGCTTGCCCCCAATGATCCCGAAATCGGCCTTGAAGCAGGCGTGATCGCCGTGCTGGACGGCCGCGATGCGGCTGCCAAGGCGAGCTGGGAATCCGTGATTGCGCTTGATCCCGGCAGCCCCTTCGCCGAAACTGCACGCGGCTATCTCGCCCAGTTGTAAGAGGAGCCTTGCGAGCGATGACCCAGTTTTCCGTGCTCGATCTGGTGCCGGTGCGCGAAGGCGGCACTGTCAGCGAAGCGCTTGCTGCCAGCACCGATCTCGCCCGCGCGGCTGAACGGCTGGGGTGCAAGCGCTTCTGGGTCGCCGAACATCACGCGATGGAAGGGATTGCGGGCGGTGCGACAGCGGTGGTGCTGGCCCATATCGGCAACGCCACCAGCCGCATCCGCATCGGCTCGGGCGGCATCATGCTGCCCAATCACACCCCGTTCCAGATTGCCGAACAATTCGGCACGCTTGACGCGCTGTTTCCCGGCCGGATTGATCTCGGGCTGGGCCGCGCGCCGGGGGCGGGGCCGGAATTGAGCCGCGCCTTGAGGAAGAACCTCCACCAGGCGGCGGAATATTTCCCGCAGGACGTGCTCGAATTGCGCGCGCTGCTGACAGGCGATGTTGATCTGCCGATCCGCGCGACGCCCGGCTACGGCGCGCAGGTGGAACTGTGGATGCTGGGATCAAGCCTGTTCGGCGCGAGCCTTGCTGCCAAGCTGGGCCTGCCCTACGCCTTTGCCGCGCATTTCGCGCCCGATCATCTCGATGCCGCGCTCGCGCTTTATCGCCGGGATTTCCAGCCATCGGCAACGCTGGGAAAGCCCCATGTGATGGTCGCCATGAATGTCTTTGCCGCCGAGAGCAGCGAAGAGGCTGAACTGATCGCCTCCAGCCAGGCGCAGAGCTTTGTCAGCTTGCGAAGCGGCCATCCGGGGAAGCTGCCCCCGCCCGTGCCCGGCTACCGCACCAGCCTGCCCGCACCGGCACAGGCAATGCTCGCCCATCTCGGGCAAGCCGCTGCCGTCGGCACGCCTTGTGAGGTGCGCGCTGCCATCACCGCCTTCATCGCGCGCACCGGCGCAGACGAGATCATGCTGTGCGGATCAACCTATGATCCGCAAGCGCGCATCCGCAGCCTCGAATTGACGATCGCTGCGATGAGCGCGCCTGTCCTTGCGTGAGGCGCGTGAAAGGCGTATCGCGCGGACGTTATATAGAAACAATCCGGCACAATAATCTTGCTTGACCCACGCCGGAGCAGAGGATGCCGGGAGCCCCTCACATGGTTGCGAAAACTGCCAGCAAGACTGCCGATCTCACCAAGGCCCTGACCAAGCGGCTGGCGGCCTCGATCCTGCCGGGAGAACCCCCGCTCGACAAGGCAGCGCTGAGCGAGGCGGCGGATTTCCTCTTGGCTGCGATGGCCCAGCGCGCCCCCGGCGAATCGCTTGTCACCATCGCTTCAAGCACCGGTGAGAAGCGGTGCCTCAGGATCGCGGTCATCAATGATGACATGCCGTTCCTCGTCGATTCGATTGCCGGCGCGATTGCGACGCAGGGCCTCTCCATCGATGTCCTGCTGCACCCCGTCGCCAAGGTGGCGCGCGATGCGACAGGCGCGTTGACGGGGCTCGGCAGCGAGGAGGGCCTGCCCGAATCGCTCGTCTATATCGAAACGCCCCGCGCCGATGCACGCCAGCGCCGCGAGCTGGAAACCCTGCTTGCCGATACGCTTTGCGATGTGCGGGCGAGTGTGGCTGATTGGCCTGCGATGCAGAGCGCGATGGCAGCCGATGCCGCGCGCATTGCCGGTGCTGCGAGCGAAGCCCATGCGCTGCTCGTATGGCTCAATTCCGGGATGCTCACCCAGCTTGGCCATCTGGTGCGCGCGCGCGACGGGACGATTCGCGATGCGCTCGGCATCTGCCGCACCTCGGCGCGCGATTTGCTCGCAGATGCCTCCTATGACCGCGCATTTGCCTGGTTCGATGCGCAGGATGCCGCCAACAGCTCGCGTGAACTGCTGGTCATCAAATCGAACCACCAGTCGCGGGTGCATCGCCTCAGTCCCCTTGATCTGTTCATCGTGCCGCTGCGCGATCAAACGGGCAAAGTCACCGCATTGTCGCTCCATGCCGGCCTGTGGACCAGCGCCGCGCTGGCCTCGCGCCCTGCCGAAGTGCCGGTGCTGCGCGAGACGCTGGCGGACCTCGCACAAAGTCTTGGCTTTGCCCCGCAAGGCCACGCAGGCAAAGCGCTGGTACATGCCTTCACCTCGCTGCCCAATGATCTCTTGATTGCCTTTGCGCCGGCCAAGGTTGCCGAGCTTGTCACCGCCAAGATGGCGCTGATCGATCGCCCGCGCCCACGCGTGGTGATGGTGCGATCCACGCTTGAGCGCCATGTCTTTGCCTTCGTGTGGCTGCCGCGCGATCAGCTTTCGACCGATGTGCGGCTCCAGGTCGAGGCGATGCTGCTCGAGACGCCGGGCGCGGCCCTGCTCGACTGGAGCGTCGAAATCGAAAGCAGCACCCTTGCGCTGCTCAGGTTCCTGATCGACGTGCGCGCCTGCGAGGACATGCCCGATGATGCGGTGATCGAGGCGCGCCTTGTCGAAATGCTGCGCGGCTGGAACGAGGCGGTCGAGGCGGGCTTTACCGGCACCGCCGAGGAAAGCCGCGCTGCTGCGATTGCCGCGCGCTATGCCCCCGCCTTCCCGCCTGCCTACCGCATGGCCTATGGCCCTGCCGAAGCCGCGCTCGACATCGCCCGGCTGCGCCCGCTCGCCCAGGCTGCCGACGAGGCCCAGCCCGGCGCGGCCGATCGCAACGTGCGGCTTTACCGGCGCGACAGCGACGGCGCCGATGTCCTGCGGCTGAAAATCTACTGCCTCAAGGGCAAGTTGCCGCTTTCAGATGCTGTCCCTGCGCTCGAAAATTTCGGCTTCAGGGTGATGGCCGAAGTGCCGACCTTCCTTGCCGATCCGACGCTCGGCTCGATCCATGATTTCATTCTGAGCCTGCCTTCGGGGCTTGATGCCGCAACCATGCTGGGGCGCACCGCGCTCATCGAGAGCGCGCTTGTCGATGTGCTGAACGGCGCGGCCGAGGATGATCCCTTCAACCGCCTGGTGCCCGGCATCGGCCTTGCCGCGCGCGAGGCGGACTGGCTGCGCGCGCTCTATCGCTATCTGCGCCAGACGGGCATGGGCTTTACCATCTACACCGTGGTGGATGCCCTGGCAGCAGCGCCAGCGGCAACGCGGGCGATGATCGATCTGTTCACCGCGCGCCACGATCCGGCCTTTGCCGGCAACCGCGCCGAGGCCGAAGCGGCAGCCGAGGCCGCCTTCACGCGCGCGCTGGCCAAAGTGAATGCGATCAATGATGATCGCCTGCTGCGGCGTTACCGGGCAGCCATCGAGGCCGTGCTTCGCACCAATGCCTTTGCGCCCGCCGCGGCCGAAGCGCTCGCCTTCAAGTTCGATTCCGCAAAGGTTCCCGCCCTGCCAAGGCCGGTGCCGTGGCGCGAGATCTTCGTCTATTCGCGGCGTGTCGAAGGCATTCACCTGCGTTCGGGGGCAGTGGCGCGCGGCGGCCTCAGATGGTCGGACCGGCGCGATGATTTCCGCACCGAAATCCTTGGCCTCATGAAAGCCCAGCGGGTCAAGAACGCCGTGATCGTGCCGACCGGCGCCAAGGGCGGGTTCTATCCCAAGCAGTTGCCCTCGCCCGCCCTCGACCGCGAGGGCTGGGCCGCCGAAGGCCGCGCGGCCTATGAAATCTTCATCCGCACGCTCCTGTCAGTCACGGACAACATCGTGGACGGGCGCGTCATCCATCCCGAAGCCGTGCGGGCGCTCGATGGCGAAGATCCTTATTTCGTGGTCGCCGCCGACAAGGGCACGGCGACATTCTCCGATATCGCCAATGGCATCGCGCAAGCGCGCGATTTCTGGCTCGATGATGCTTTCGCGAGCGGCGGCTCGAACGGCTATGACCACAAGGCCATGGGCATCACCGCGCGCGGCGCGTGGGTGAGCGTGCAGCGCCACTTCCGCGAAATGGGCATCGACGTGCAGTCAGACCCCGTGCGCGTGGCCGGTTGCGGCGACATGTCGGGCGATGTGTTCGGCAACGGAATGCTGCTCTCGAAAGCGATCAAACTGGTGGCCGCCTTCGATCACCGCCACATCTTCATCGATCCTTCGCCCGATCCCGCGGCCAGTTGGCAGGAGCGCAAACGCCTGTTCGATCTGCCGCGTTCAAGCTGGGAGGATTACGACAAGGCCCTGATTTCCAAAGGTGGCGGCGTGTTCCCCCGCAGCGCCAAGATCATCAAGCTGTCCAAGCAGGCGCGCGAAGCCCTGGGGATTGATGCCAAGGAGATCGAGCCCGAGGCGCTGATCTCGGCGATCCTGCGCGCGCCCGTTGATCTCTTGTGGTTTGGCGGGATCGGCACCTATCTCAAGGCGCCATCCGAAAACCACATCGAGGTGGGTGATCCGGCCAATGATGCGCTGCGCGTCAACGCCGATGAAGTGCGCGCGCGGGTGATCGGCGAAGGCGCCAATCTTGGCGTGACGCAGGCCGGACGCATTGCCTTCTCCCTCAAGGGCGGGCGCATCAACACCGACTTCATCGACAATTCCGCGGGTGTTGACTGCTCGGACAACGAGGTCAACATCAAGATCGCGCTGGCAGCGGCAACCCGCAGTGGCAAGCTTTCAGCGAAAAAGCGCAACCTGCTGCTCGAAAGCATGACCGACGAGGTGGCGCAGATCGTGCTCGAGGATAACCGCCTCCAGGCCCTTGCGCTCTCGATTGCCGAGGCGGGGGGCGCCGCATCGACCGCTTCGCACCTTCACCTGATCGAACGGCTCGAGGAACTGGGCGGGCTCGATCGCCACACCGAGGGGCTGGCCGATGATGAAGCCCTGATGCGGCGGGCGGCTGATGGCATGGGATTGACCCGGCCCGAACTGGCCGTGCTGCTCTCTTCGGCCAAGCTCGCGCTGCAGGACGCGATTGAAAAGAGCGCGCTGCCCGATGATCCGGCGCTTGAAGCGCTGCTGATCGGGCGCTTTCCCGCCCCGATGCGCGTCAAGTTTGCAGACGAGATCAAGGGCCACCGCCTGCGCCGCGAAATGATCGCGACCAGCCTTGCCAATCGCATCGTCAACCGGCTGGGCCTTGTCCACCCGTTTGAGCTGGCCGAGGAAGAAGGGGTCGGCTTTGCCGAGGTGGCCGCGGCTTTTGTGGTTGCTGAAAAGCTGTTTGCGCTGGATGGTCTCTGGCGCGATCTCGATGAAGCCGCCATGCCCGAGGCGGCGCGCCTTGCCCTGTTTGAACGCGTGGCCGCCGCGGTCGGCAATCTCATGTCCGATGTGCTTCGCACCGCGCAGGGCAAGGTTCAGGCCAGCATGATGATCGCGGAGCTGGCGGCAGGCGTTGCCCGCCTTGCCGCTGCGCGCGAGGAATTGCTGGCGGGCAAGACCCGCGAGCAATCGCGCGCGCTGCGCGTCCAGTTCACCGAAATGGGTGCGCCGGCCGCGCTGGCAGACCGGGTCGCCGACCTGTTCGATTTCGACGGCGCGGTGGGCCTTGCGCGGCTGGCGCTCGACACCGGCGTCGAGCCGACCCGCCTTACCCATGCCTTTACCGATATCGGCGGGCGGCTGGGGATCGACTGGGCGCAGGCGACAGCCGCGCATATGAGCCCCTCGGATGTGTGGGAGCGGCTGCTGGTCGATGGTCTCGCGCGCGATTTCCAGCATATGCGGCTCGATTTCCTGCACCGCTTGCTGAAGCGCAAGGGCGCCAAGGATAATCCGTTGGCGGCAGTGGCCGATTGGGCGGCCGACAATGCCGAAGCCGTGGCGCAGATGAAACATCTGATCACCCGCGCGCAAGGCCATCCGCCGATAGTGCCCGCCATGCTCGCCCAGATCGCTGCCCAGGCGCGCAATCTGCTGGCTCGCTAGCCAATCTGTGAGTGCCCGGCGCCCCCATCGTCCTTGACGAAGGGCGGGTTTGGCGCAAACCAATGCGGCCGCGACACAAGAGGGGAAGCCAAGTGGATCACGCCGATGTGGTGATTGTCGGAACCGGCCATGGCGGGGCGCAGGCAGCGATTGCCTTGCGCCAGCAGGGCTTTGACGGGACGATCATGATGATCGGGCGGGATACTGCGCCCCCCTATGAGCGCCCCCCCTTGTCCAAGGAATATCTTGCCGGCGACAAGGGCTTTGAGCGCATCCTGATCCGCCCGGAGAAGTTCTGGGCCGACAAGGCCATCACCCTGCGGCTCGGCGCTGGTGTGATCGCAATTGATCCGGCGGGCCATGCCGTCAAACTCGCCGATGGCAGCCAGGTGGGCTATGGCAAGCTGATCTGGTCAGGCGGCGGCGATCCGCGCCGTCTGCCCTGTCCGGGCGCCAATTTCCGCAACATGTTCTATGTGCGCGACAAGGCCGATGCCGATGCGATGATGGCCGCGCTCAAGGCCGGCGCCCGCCGCGCGGTCGTGGTAGGCGGCGGCTATATCGGGCTCGAAGCTGCTGCCGTGCTCAGGAAGCTTGGCTGCGAAGTGGTGCTGATAGAGATGCTGCCGCGCCTGCTTGCCCGCGTGGCGGGTGAGGAACTGTCGCGCTTCTATGCCGCGGAGCACCGCCGTCAGGGGGTCGACGTGCGCCTCGCCTGCGGGGTCAGCGAAGTGCTCGCCGATGCAGAGGGCAAGGCATCGGGCGTCGTGCTTGATGATGGCACAAGCCTCGCCTGCGACATGGTGGTGGTCGGCATCGGGATCGTGCCGGCGGTGGGCCCCCTGATCGCAGCCGGCGCGGCCGGATCGAACGGGGTCGATGTCGATGAATATTGCCGCACGACGCTCGATGATGTCTTTGCGATCGGCGACTGCGCTGCCCATGCCAACCCCTTCGCCGGAGGGGCGGTGATCCGGCTCGAATCGGTGCAGAACGCGCATGACATGGCCAACACTGTCGCCAAGGCGATCATGGGAGAATACGAACCCTACCATGCCCTGCCGTGGTTCTGGTCAAACCAGTATGACCTCAAGCTCCAGACCGCCGGGCTGAACCTGGGCTTTGATGAAACCGTGCTGCGCGGCGATCCGGAGACGCGCAAGTTCACCGTGGTCTATCTGAAGGATGGGCGGCCCATCGCCTTTGACTGTGTCGGCACGATGAAGGACTATGTGCAGGGCAAGAAGCTGCTGGAGGCCGGCGTGGGCAAGATCAATCCGGCGCTGCTGGCCGATCCTCAGGTGGCGCTCAAGGATCTGATCTGAGTTTGCAGCCACCTTCGGTGGCGCAGCCCCCTCACCCCGCCTCCCCACCCGGCCACCATAGCCTGATGGTATCATTGGTGGTCGGGTGGGGTGGGGTCTGCATCGCGCGTCAGCGCGATCGCGAAACAAGCCGTGCAAGCGCCCAACCGGCGGCCTCTGCCACCACGGGATCGGGATCGCGGGCAAGCGCCGCGACCTGCGGCACAAGCGCCGGATTGCCGCTATTGCCCGCTGCATAGAGGCAGTTCCGCACAAACCGATCACGCCCGATCCGCTTGATCGGAGAACCGGAAAACAGCGCCCGAAAGCCCGCATCATCCAGCGCCAGCAGTTCCGCCAGCCGCGGCGCAGCCAGCTCGGCGCGGGGGAGAAATTCGCGCATCGCTTGCGCCGCTGAGGCAAACTTGTTCCACGGACACACCGCCAGACAATCATCGCAGCCATAGATGCGGTTGCCCAGCGCCTCGCGCAATTCCCCAGGCACCGGGCCCTTGTGCTCGATCGTGAGATAGGAAATGCAGCGCCGCGCATCGAGGCTATAGGGCGCGGGGAAAGCGTCGGTAGGGCAGGCCGCCATGCACGCCCGGCAAGAACCGCACTGATCCCGGTGGGGCTTGGCCGCCGCCAGTTCCAGCGTGGTGTAGATCGCGCCCAGAAACAGCCAGCTGCCATGGCTGGGGCTGACAAGGTTGGTGTGCTTGCCCTGCCAGCCGATCCCCGCCGCCTCGCCGAGCGGTTTTTCCATGACCGGGGCGGTATCGACAAACACCTTGACCTGCGCCTCGGGCCGCTCGGCCACCAGCCAGCGGGCGAGCGCTTTCAGCCGCTTTTTCACCACATCGTGATAGTCTTTGCCTTGGGCATAGACCGAAATCCGCGCATGGGTATCCGACCCCTCCAGCGCCAGCGGATCATGACCGGGCGCATAGCTTGCGCCCAAAACTATTACGCTTTTCGCCGCGGGCCAGAGCCCTTGCGGGGAGCGGCGGTGATCGAGGCGGGCCGCCATCCACGCCATCGCGCCATGATACCCCTCGCCCAGCCACTGCTCCAGCCGGCGGCTGCGCAGCGGGTCTTCGGCAGCGCGCGCAATCCCGCAGGCCGCAAAGCCGAGGGCCGCCGCCTCGGCAGCAATGCGCGCCTCGAGCCCGGTTTCTGCAGCCGCGTTAACCATGCTTGAAGAGGCTCCTGTTTAGTCAGGCGGGGTAAGGGGCATCATCATGGACATGGCGGTAAGCGAACAATTCAGGCGCGGCAACCAGCGCTCGGGCGCACGGCCACTGGCGGTGGAAGCGCGCGGGCTGGTGAAAAGCTTCGACGGCACGCGGGCAGTCAGCGGCATTGATATCGCGGTGCCCCAAGGCGCAATCTATGGTGTGCTTGGCCCCAATGGGGCGGGCAAGACCACGACCTTGCGGATGCTGCTGGGGATCATTGATCCCGACGAAGGCGTGCGCCGCGTGTTCGGCCATGATCGCCCGCACGAAATCGGCCGCCTGATCGGCTATCTGCCCGAAGAACGCGGGCTTTACCCGGCGATGAAGGCGATTGACGCGATTGCCTTCATGGGCGCGCTGCGCGGGCTGTCGCTGGCAGAGGGCAAAAAGCGCGGGCTGGAGATGCTGGAGCGCCACGGGCTGGCCCATGCGGCGACCCGGCAGATTCGCCAGCTTTCCAAGGGCATGGCCCAGACAGTCCAGCTGCTCGGCACGCTGGTGCACCGCCCGCGACTGGTGGTGCTGGACGAGCCGTTTTCCGGCCTTGATGCGATCAACCAGGGCAAGCTCGAGGCGATGATCCGCGCGCTCGCCGAGGACGGGGTGACGGTGATTTTCTCAACCCATGTGATTCACCATGCCGAACGCCTGTGCGAAGGGGTCGCGATCATTGCCGGCGGCCGCGTGCCCTATGCCGGCAGTGTCGAGGCGGCGCGGGATCGCATCCCGGCACAGGTCCGGCTCGAAACCCGCGCGCGCGAGGGGGCATGGCTGGCCGCCCTGCCCAGGGATACCCGGCGCAATGGCGACTTCTTTCATTTTCCCCTGCCTGCAAGCGGGGTCGAGCCGCTGCTTCGCCAGCTGATCGAAGGCGAGGCCGGCATCCTCTCGCTCTCGATCGAGCGCGCGGGCCTCCATGATGCCTTTGTCGCCATCGCGGGCGAAGCCGCCGCGCGCCAGCTTGAGGCCGATACCCAAGGAACCGCCGCATGAGCGCCGCCATCACCAGCTCGCGCCTTTCGACCTTGCAAGCCGCATGGGTCATCGCGCGCCGCGATTTTGTCGCCGTGCTGTTCAGCCGCACCTTCCTGTTCTTTCTTTTGGGGCCGCTGTTCCCGTTTGTGGTCGGCGGTCTTGCGGGCAGCATCACCGGGCAGGTCA
The DNA here is from genome assembly GCA_046296155.1 of Erythrobacter sp. Taxonomy (GTDB): domain Bacteria; phylum Pseudomonadota; class Alphaproteobacteria; order Sphingomonadales; family Sphingomonadaceae; genus Erythrobacter. The sequence goes on from JBKBLW010000006.1 coordinate 11,353, forward strand.
TGCGCGAGGCGGATACGATTGTGGTCGGCGTGGCCATGAGCCCTGCCGATACCGCCGCCATGATCGAGGCTGGCGCGGCGCTTTCGGGGCAGCTCGGCGGCGCGGTGCCGTCGCTTGAAGCGGTGCCCGAGGCCGCCCGCGCGCCGGCCTTTGATGCGCGGGAATATCTGCAACAAAGACGCGGCAATTATGCCGTGATCGTAACCGGCAGCCTTGCCGCGCCGCAGGTCGTCGGCACGGCAGAACAGGCCGCGCGCTGGCGCGGGGCGATCGAACTCATTGCCGCAAACGCTGCCGAGGCTGCGCCTGCTCACATTCCGCAAGCAACCAGCCAGGTGGTCGCCAGCAGCGCAGCGAGCGATCGCTCCAACCGCATTGCCACGGCACAAGCCGGGCAATTGCTGCTGTTCCTGCTCACCATGCTGCTGGCTGGCATGGTGCTGTCCAATCTCGTCGAGGAAAAGGCCAACAAGATCATCGAGATTCTCGCCGCCGCGATCCCGATGGATGCGGTGTTCATGGGCAAGCTGTTCGCCATGCTGGCGGTCTCGATGGTGGGGATCATGGTGTGGGGCACCTGCGCCTTCGCCTTCTGGGCGCTCGCGGGTGAGGCCGTGACGGCGGGCACCGGCACGGATCTGGCCAATCTGCCCGCGCCCGCGGTGGGCTGGCCGCTGTTCGTGGTGCTTGGCATCATCTATTTCGCGATGGCCTATCTGCTGCTCGGCGCGCTGTTCCTCACCATTGGCGCGATGGCGAGCACGGTGCGCGAGGTGCAGACATTGTCGATGCCGGTTACCATGCTGCAATTGCTGGTGTTCTTCCTTGCCGCCTATACTATCACCCAGCCGGGCACGGCGCTGGAGAAGGCCGCCATGATCTTCCCGCTGTCCTCGCCCTTTGCGATGCTGGCGCGCGCGGCGATGGACGAGACGCTGTGGTTGCACGCGGCCGCGCTCGGCTGGCAGGGCTTGTGGGTGGTGCTGATCGTCAAGGGCGGTTCGCTGCTGTTCCGCAAGCGGGTGATGAAGTCGGGTGGGGCGGGCCGTGACAAGTCCCGCAAGGGGGCGCGGCTGGCCGCGTAATCGGTTCCGATTCGCAACCGACTATTGACATCCCTGTAAGTTAAGGCAGACTGCGACTCGGATCGGAGCGGCCCGCCACAGAGGCTGCCTGACGGGAGACAGACATGGCCACGATTGCCCCCACGCCGCCCTTGATCGAGCGCCCGAAAGTGCGCCGCGAGCCGACATCCTACGAAGCGCTCAAGGCGCATTTCGAGACTCACCCCGAAGAGCGCCTGCACCACACCCACCCCTGGGATGTGAGCCGTTCCGATATCTATTTCGAAGACAGGTGGCAGCCGATTTTCGCGGAAATGCGCAAGGCCGGCCAGCTCCACTGGATCCCCGAAAGCCCCTTTGGCCCCTACTGGGCGGTCGTCGGCCACAAGGCGATCCAGCATATCGAGGCTCTGCCCGAAACCTTCTCGTCGAGCTGGGAGCACGGCGGGATCACCATCCTCAACCGCCTGACGGAGGAAGAGGCCGCTGCCGCCGGGCTCGATGCGCCGCGCGAATTGCCAATGTTCATTGCGATGGATCGCCCGCAGCACACTGGCCAGCGCCGCACCGTCGCGCCCAAGTTTACCCCCACCGCGATTGCCGACATGGAAGCGGAGATCCGCCAGCGGACGGGCGAATTGCTCGATTCGCTGCCGCGCGGCAAGGTGTTCGACTGGGTCGATACGGTCTCGATCGAGCTCACCACCGGAATGCTCGCGATCCTTTTCGGCTTTCCCTGGGAAGACCGCCGCTTGCTTACCTTCTGGTCGGACTGGGCGGGCGACACAGAACTCGCCACCGTGCGCGAACTCGATCAGATGCGCTGGAGCATCCTTCAGGAAATGGCGGCCTATTTCCAGTCGCTGTGGATCGAGCGCTCGATGGAAACAGAGCCGGGCAATGATCTCATCTCGATGATGATCCACTCGCCCGCGATGAACCAGATGCGCCCGGAAGAATTCATGGGCAATCTGGTGCTGCTGATCGTCGGCGGGAATGATACCACCCGCAACACCATGAGCGGGATCATCCACGCGCTCGACAAGTTCCCCGACCAGCGCAAATTGTTCGAGGAACGCCCCGAGCTGATCCCCAATGCGGTGCAGGAAATCCTGCGGATACAGGTGCCGCTCGCCCATATGCGCCGCACCTGCACCGAAGATACCGAGGTGTTCGGCCAGACGATCAAGGCGGGCGACAAGGTGGTGCTCTGGTACATCAGCGCGAACCGCGACGAGGAGGTTTTCGAGAACCCGGACAAGCTCGACATCACCCGCGAGAACGCCCGGCGCCATCTGTCGTTCGGCTATGGCATCCACCGCTGCGTCGGCGCGCGGCTTGCCGAATTGCAGCTGCGCGTCCTGCTGGAAGAAATGCACAAGCGGCGGATGCGGGTGCACGTGGCGGGGGATGTGGAACGGGTGCGGGCGAATTTCGTCCACGGCTTCCGCAAGCTGGAAGTCGAGATCACCCACTTTTGAGACGCGCGGATTGGCGGCTGTGAAACCGGGCGGCCGGTTCGGGCGTATCGCAGACACACCTATCGCACCCGGATGATCGCCCATGCGCCTGCCCGATCTTTCCCGCCGTCACCTGCTGGCCGCCACCGGCATGGCTGCCGCCCTGCCGTGGCTCGCCGCCTGCGGCAGCGAAGCGCAGGCCCAAAGCTTCCCGGTCAGCAAATCGGATGCCGAATGGCGCCGGGTGCTTACGCGGGAGCAATATCATATCTTGCGCGAGGCAGGCACCGAACGCGCCTTCACCTCGCCGCTCAACAAGGAAAAGCGCAAAGGCATCTTTGCCTGTGCGGGCTGCGGAAGCGCGCTCTATTCCTCGACGCACAAGTATGACAGCGGCACCGGCTGGCCGAGCTTCTGGCAGGCGATCAGCCCCAAGGCCATCGGCACCTCGACCGATTACAAGATCGGCTATCCGCGCACCGAAGTGCACTGCGCGCGCTGCGGCGGGCATTTGGGGCATATCTTCGGCGATGGGCCCAAGCCCACGGGCAAGCGCCACTGCATCAATGGCCTCGCGCTCATTTTCCGTCCGGAGTGAGAGTCAGCACGCCTGAGGCGCTCAGCTCAGGAGGCTGCCAGTTCCGGCATTTGCAAGCGTGCCGCAAGCTTTGCAAAATCACTGAGCGTGAAGGTATCGTCGAACACCACGCCATAGCGCGTCCCGCGGCGCCAGCGCACCTTGGCACGGATTTCCTTGAGTTCAGGCGCCACTTCGCCGCCTTCGATGCGCACTGCCTGATCAATCGCAAACAGGCCGTCGCATTCGAGCAGCGCGCCTTGCTGCGAGAGATTAGCGACCATCGCCGGGCAGCGCTGGGTCAAGGTGGCCACAGTGACCGGGAACTCCAGATGCAGCCGCAAGCCGCGCTTGGGATAGCTGCTGGCTTCATTGATCAGACTTTCCACGGCCACAGTCACATCAAAGCGGAAACCCGCTTCATGGCCGCGCTCCCAGACGCGGGCCATGGGATAGACCGCACCGGCTGGCATATGCAGTTCGAAACGATCAAACTGCGGGAGGGCGTGGAACAGCCGGACGCTCACGCCGGTTTCCGACACATCGCGCAGCACGCAGACGAATTGCCCCGTATCGCACGCCAGTTTGGCGGCGCGGATAAGCAGGGTAAAGCGCGGCGCGGCGCGCTGTTCGCCGCCGTCCTCGCCGTGTGCTGCCATGTGCGAACCCCGGGCCGCAAAATCCATCGCCCATACGCCTTGCTGGCGATACCTGCCAGGCGCAAAGGCGACCTCGCACGCATCGAATTTCCACCACAATTCCCTTTGTCATAGTCTTGGGTGGTTAAGAGGTGGATAATTCCACCCCCGGGGCGAATTGGGGGCAATCCAGCCAGGCCCATCCCCGGATCAGTTCAGGTCAAGCCCGTTGCTTCGCTTGCGCCGGGAAGTTTTGGCCCCAATGCCTCCTCCGCGGCCAATTTTGGTCCAAAACTGGTGCGGGTGGGGGGATTCGAACCCCCACGAGCTAAGGCTCAGGGGATTTTAAGTCCCCGGCGTCTACCATTCCGCCACACCCGCGCCTCATCCACGCCATCAGCCGATAAGCGCCCGCAGGCCAATCGGCAATCGCCTGGTCCTGGCAAAAATCGGCCTCGCTTGCATAGAGAGGCGGGCCGCGCGTCACCGACACGCAGCCCGCCGCTTACCGCCCGAACATGAGGCGGTGCCTCAGTTGGCGTTCAGACGCTCACGAATTTCCTTGCCCGCCTTGAAATAGGGCACGCGCTTGGCGGCGACAGCCACCGCGGCACCAGTGCGCGGATTGCGGCCGGTGCGCGCTTCACGCTGACGCGTCGAAAAAGCGCCAAAGCCGCGCAATTCCACCCGCCCCCCTTCGGCAAGGCGCTGGGCGATTTCATCGAAGAAGATATCAACCACCTGTTCGATTTCTTCGGCACGCAGTTCAGGATTGTCCTTGTGCAGTTCCTGCAGCAATTCGGATCGGATCATCTTGTCCTCCCGATGTCGGCCTGCACATTGGTGATGAAGGCCGCATCATTTGCGGGTGCTCCCGCTGTTGTCATTAATTTGCCCGCGACCTTGAGCACCGGAGATCATAAACGAAGCGAAGCGGAACACGCAATCCTTACGATCGAATTTATCCCGCAATCGTCGCGGTTTGTCGAAGCTATGCCGCGATAAAAGTGACAGGCGATCAGCCGCGCAGAGCCAATTCGGCCGGATTGAGCCCGAGTTGTTCCATGCGCTTGCGGATTTCGGGCCACTCCTCTGTGAGGAACACCTCACGCTCACGCGCGCGCAGCCGCTCGGCAGCGCCCCGCACGACATACATGCCCACCCCACGCTGCACTTCGACGAGACCATCATTCTGGAACTGCTGGTAAGCCTTGGCCACGGTGAGCGGATTGGCGCCCTGTTCAGCGGCCAGCGCGCGCACCGAGGGCAACATCTCGCCCTCGGGATATTTGCCGAGCATGATGGCCGCAGCGATCTGATCGCGCAGTTTCAAATAGACGGGCCGGTTCGGGCTCATAAGCTTGCTTGTCCCCTGACAAGGTGCATCAGTGCCATAATACAGCCATGCAGGTCAAGGTGAAGGCCGGGCGACAATCTGGTTACCTGCGAAACAAAAGCTTCACATGAGCGGCGAAGGCGCTAGGTTGCGCGCCCATGGGATCGCGCCTCAGGGAAAGGCGCGCACAAGGGATTTAGGCTTCACATGGCATCTGCTGAGCTTCCGCACGGGGATAGCGCCGGGACAATCCTCGGCCACCCCAAGGGTCTGTTCGTCCTGTTCTTCGCCGAGATGTGGGAGCGCTTTTCCTATTACGGGATGCGCGCGCTGCTGATCTTCTATCTCACCCAGCACTGGCTGTTTTCCGATAGCCAGGCCGGTGTGATCTACGGCGCCTATACTGCGCTGGTTTACATCACTCCGGTGCTCGGCGGCTATCTGGCAGACAAATATCTCGGGCAGCGCAAGGCCGTGACCTATGGCGCGGTGCTCTTGACCTTCGGCCACTTCCTGATGGGCTTTGAAGGCAGCGGCGGGCAGGATCCGGCCGCGCTCAACATCTTCTGGCTGGCGCTGGCCTTCATCATTGTCGGTTCGGGCTTTTTGAAGGCGAATATCTCGGTGATCGTCGGCCAGCTTTACCCGCGCACCGATGTGCGGCGCGACGGCGCCTATACGATCTTCTACATGGGGATTAACCTTGGCGCGGCGATCGGTTCGATCCTGTGCGGCTATCTCGGGCAGACCTATGGCTGGGCCTATGGTTTTGGCGCGGCGGGTTTTGGCATGTTGCTCGGCCTTGTCGTCTTCACCGTGTTCAAGCCGCTGCTGCTTGGCCGCGGCGAGCCGCCCGCCCCGCTCGCCAAGGGCACCGAATGGGGCCTCTATGCAATCGGAGTTGTTGCCGTGGGCGTGTGCTGGTGGCTGGTGCAGAACCAGTCGGTCGTGGGCACGCTGCTCGGCCTCGCCGGCGCGACGCTGGTCGCCTATGTGTTGTTCACGGCGGTGGTCAAGCTCGCCCCGCATGACCGCGACCGCATCTTTGCCGCGATGTTCCTGATTGTCGGCTCCATCCTGTTCTGGGCCCTGTTCGAACAGGCAGGTTCTTCGCTGAACCTCTACACGGATCGCCATGTCGATCGGAACATCTTCGGCTTTGAAGTGCCCGCCTCGGTGTTCCAGTCGGTCAATGCGATCTACATCGTGCTGCTGGCACCGGTGTTCGCGGGCCTGTGGACGTGGCTGGGCCGCAAGGGGCTGGAGCCTTCCGCTCCGGCCAAGTTCGGCCTGGCCCTGATGCAGCTGGGTCTGGGCTTTCTGGTGCTGGTGGCAGGCGCTGCGACCGGCAACCTCACCCCGGTCTTGTTCATCTTCCTCATCTATCTGCTGCACACCACCGGCGAGCTGTGCCTCAGCCCCGTCGGCCTTTCAGCGATGAACCGGCTGGCGCCGGCGCACATGGCATCGCTGATCATGGGCACGTGGTTCTTCGCCTCGGCCACCGGCAATTTCGCGGCGGGCCTGATTGCCGCCGCAACCGGATCGGAAGCGGCGAGCGGCGAAGGCGCGGGCAAGGAAGTCGTGCTCGGTGTCTATTCGCAGATCGGCTGGATTGCGATTGCGGTCGGCGTCGGCGTGCTTGTCATCAGCCCGCTGATCAAGAAGCTGATGCATCTCGATACGCTCAAGGATGATGATCTCGCCGGCACGGCAGAACTTGGCGAGGCGCAGGCGGCCGGATTGCAACCCGCCACACGCCCAGCCGAATAAGGCGGGGACGATACTTTAATCGTCCAACGGCATGGACAGCCTCCCGTTTTCCCGTCACATTGTTGATCGGGACGACGGGAAGGGCAGTCTATGACCACCAGAATAACGCGGAGCGCGAGTCTCGCGCTCGTGAGTGCGCTGGCGCTCGCCGCCTGCGCGGCAACCACCGCTGAGACCGGCAGCGCCCAGGCAAGCGCCGGGGCGAGCAACGCCAAGGCGGGCACGCTTGCAGCCAAGGGGCCGAAGGATGATCCCTTCGCCTCGACCTACAAGCCCTATCCCAACATCGCGACCGCCATTCGCGGCGCTACCATCTATGATGGCAAGGGCGGCAAGATCGAAAACGGCGTTGTCTTCATGGCGGGCGGCAAGATTGTCGCGGTCGGCGGGCCCGACACGCCGATCCCGGCCGATATCGCGGTGTTCGACGGCACCGGCAAGTTCGTGACGCCGGGCATCATCGACATCCATTCGCATCTGGGCGATTATCCGACCCCTGCTCTCGAGGCGCATTCGGATGGCAATGAAGCGACCAGCCCGACCACGCCCGAGGTGTGGGCCGAACATTCGGTCTGGCCACAAGACCCGGGCTTTACCCGCGCGCTTGCCAATGGCGGAATCACCGCTTTGCAGATCCTGCCGGGCTCTGCCAACCTGATGGGCGGACGCTCGGTCACGCTCAAGAATGTGCCGGGGCGCACCGTGCAGCAGATGAAGTTTCCTGGCGCGCCCTATGGCTTCAAGATGGCCTGCGGCGAAAATCCCAAGCGGGTCTATGGCTCTCGCGGGCGGATGCCGTCCACCCGGATGGGCAATTTCGCGGTGAACCGCCAGACCTGGCTCGATGCGATTGAATACGCGAATAATGACAAGGCCCGCCGCGATCTTGCGAAGGAAACCCTCGTGGGCGTGCTGCGCGGCGAGATCCTCGTCCACAACCATTGCTACCGCGCCGATGAAATGGCGCTGGTGCTCGATATGGCCAAGGAGATGGGCTACAAGGTCACGGCCTTCCACCACGCGGTTGAGGCTTACAAGATCGGCGATCTGCTGCGCGAAAACGATGTGTGCAGCGCCATCTGGGCCGATTGGTATGGCTTCAAGATGGAAGCCTATGACGGGATCATGGAAAACGCTGCCTACCTCGCGCGCGAGGGCGCCTGCGTGGTGATCCATTCGGATGATGCCAATGATATCCAGCGCCTGAACCAGGAAGCGGCCAAGGCGCAGGCTGCCGGGCGGCGGCTTGGCATCAACATCCCCGATGCCACCGTGATCGGCTGGATCACGCTCAATCCGGCCAAAGCCATGGGCATCGGGCATCTCACCGGCAGCCTTGAGGTGGGCAAGATGGCCGATGTGGTGCTGTGGAACGGCAACCCCCTGAGCGTCTATTCGCGGCCCGAAAAGGTGTGGATCGATGGCGCGCTGATGTTCGATGCGATGAACCCCAAAACGCGGCCCGTCAGCGATTTCGAGCTTGGCCAGCCCGGCGAGGGAGATGTGAAATGAACCGTCTCCATCGCTTTGGCGCGAGCCTTGCCGCCCTTATGGCTGCCGTCACCGCAACGCCGGCGCTGGCGCAGGACGTGCTCATCACCAATGCCCGCGTCGTGATCGGCGATGGCAGCGATCCGGTTGATGGTGCCAGCGTGCTGGTGCGCGGCGGGCGGGTGGTCGCAGCCGGGCGCAATGTCACCGCGCCCGCTGGCGTTCCGGGCATGGATGCGGGCGGGCGCTGGGTCACACCCGGCCTGTTCGCCACGCTCACCGCGCTCGGCCTCAGCGATGTCGATGCCGTGGGCGAATCGAATGACACCCGTGCCAGCGGTGCGCCGTTCAGCGCCGCGCTCGATGCCAGCGCCGCGATCAATCCGACCTCGCAGAACATCCTGGTGCATCGTGCCGCCGGGATCACCCGCGCTGCCACGGCCACGCTGCCATCGGGCTCGATCTTCGGCGGACAGGGGGCGATCATTGATCTGGACGGCGATGCCAACGCCGTGATGGTGCCGCGCGCGTTCCAGCTGGTTGATCTTTCCGAAGGCGGCGCAAGGCTGGCAGGCGGCAGCCGGGTGGCGGCGCAAGTGCTGTTCCGCAATGCCCTGCGCGAGGCGCAGGCGCTCGCCGGGCGTAGCGGTGTTCCGGGGACCACCGAGATCACCAAGGGCGACAAGGTGATGCTCGGCCGCTTCGATGCCGAAGCGCTGATCCCCGTCGTAACCGGGCGCCAGACGCTTTATGTCATGGCCGAACGCGCGGCAGATATTCGCGGCGTGCTGGCGCTGAAGGCGGAATTCCCGCGGCTCGATCTGGTGCTGGTGGGCGCAAGCGAGGGCTGGCTGGTGGCGCGCGAAATCGCCGCCGCCCGCGTGCCGGTGATCGCCAACGGGCTCGATGATCTGCCCGAAACCTTCCAGAAGGTCGCCGCGACGCAAAGCAATGTCGGGCGCATGAAGGCCGCTGGCGTGACAGTGGCGATCAATGCCGAGGCGGCGCAAAACCCGCGCCGCCTGTCGCAGACGGCCGGCAATCTGGTGGCGCTTGCGCGCGTGCCGGGCGCAGACGGGCTGACCTGGGGCGAGGCGTTTGCCGCGATCAGTTCAGTGCCTGCCGCGATCAGCGGGCTTGGCGGCAAGGCCGGCGTGCTGGCGCCGGGCGCGGTCGGCGATGTGGTGATCTGGGATGGCGATCCGCTGGAAGTGGGCACGGTGCCGGTGAAGGTTTATATCAACGGCATCGAACAGGATCTCTCCAGCCACCAGAGCCGCTTGCGCGATCGCTACAAGACGCTGGATGAGAGCGCCCGGCCCAAGGCGTTCGATTGGTGAAGCGGCTGATTGCGAAGGTCGCCGCAACTGCGGCGGCGCTGGCGAACGGGCTGCTTCCTGTCCACGGGCAGGACAAGGTCAACGAAGGCGCAGCGCAGAGCGAACAGGGCAGCGCGGCATGGCATACCCAGCAGCAGCTCTACCTGCTTGGTCTCACCCCGCAGGATGGCTGGCATCTGGCGGCCGGCGGGGTGCGCTGGCGCTGGCTCACCTATGTCGCATCGCCCAGCAAGCCGAGCCTCGCCGATGTCGTCACGGTCCATTACGAAGGGCGGCTGCTGGATGGGACGGTGTTCGACAGCTCCTATGCGCGCGGCACCCCCGCGACCTTCCCGCTCGCACGGCTGGTGCGAGGCTGGCAGATTGCCATCCCCGAGATGGGTGTGGGCGAGACGATAGAAATCGCGATCCCGGCCGACATGGCCTATGGCCCGGTTGGACGCGGGCCGATCCCGGGCAACGCGACGCTGATATTCAAGGTGGAGCTGATCGCGATCGAGGGTTAGCATAGGGGCCAGCTTTCGGCGGGAGGACGCAGTGAACGAAGCCTTGTTGAACCTTCTGGCGGCAAATATCGCCTTTGTCGGCAGCCATTTGGCCATGTCCCACCCGTTGCGCGCGCCGATGGTGAAGGCCTTGGGCGACAAGGGCTTTCAGGGTGTCTATACGCTCGTCAGCTTTGCGACGCTCGCCTGGGTCTATTTTGCCTTTGTCGCAGCGCCCGGCGCTGATCTGGGCGGCTCGGGCGAGGCGGGATGGATCATCGCCACTTTGCTCACCTGGCCTGCGATGGTGCTGCTCGCCGGATCGCTGATCGGCAATCCTGCGCTGCCAACGCCGCTCGCCGAGGCGCAGGCGCGCGCCGCGCCCAAGGGCGTGTTCCTGGTTACCCGCCACCCGATGATGTGGGGGATCGGGCTGTGGGCCGTCTCGCACATCGTGCTGCTGTGGAGCACGCGCACGCTGATCACCGCGCTGGCGATGGGCACGCTCGCGCTGGTGGGTTCATGGTTTCAGGACGGCAAGAAGCGCGAACAGATGGGCGAGGCATGGGCGGCCTGGTCGGCGAAGACGAGCTACTGGCCGCGCTTCGGCCAGCTGTTCAGCGTGGGCGCGGTGCCGCTGGCGGCGGGCACGGCGCTGTGGCTGGCGGGAAGCTGGCTGCACCTGTGGCGCGCCGGCATTCCGGCGGGCGTGTTTCGCTGGCTGGGCTGATCACTCGCCCCTGAACACCGCCTCACGCTTTTCGATCAGCGCTGCGACGCCTTCGGCATGATCGGCGGTGGTGTGCATCATCGCCTGCGTGTTCGCCGCCATTTCGAGCGCGCTGTCATAGCTCACCTGTTGGCCCTGACGCAGCAACATCTTGGTTTGACGCAGCGCATGGGGCGGCATGGCGGCAATGCGTGCGGCGAGCGCGCGGGCTTCGTCCATGAGCCTATCGGCTGCGACCACCCGGCTCACCAGCCCCCATTCCTTGGCGGTGGCGGCATCGATCACATCGCCGGTATAGAACAATTCCGCCGCCCGGCTCATCCCGATTACGCGCGGCAGGATCCAGGTGCCGCCATCACCGGGGATGATGCCCAGTTTGAGGAAGGTGACGCCGAACTTCGCGGCCTCGCTCGCAATGCGGATATCAGCCAGGCACGCCACATCGCACCCCAAACCAATCGCGGGGCCATTGACCGCCGCGATCACCGGCACGCGCAGCCCGTAAAGCGCGCGCAGCATGAGATGGATATTGCCGCGGTAGCCATCCGAGACCGCCGGCGCCGTGCCGCCGAAAGTGCCGGTCTTGTCGCGCATCGCCTTGATATCGCCGCCCGCGCTGAAGGCCCGGCCCGCGCCGGTCAGGATCACTGCGCGGCATGCGTAATCGTGGTTGATCGCCGCGCAGGCCGCGGCGAATTCATCCCCATCGCCGGGCGCGCCCAGCGGGTTCATCGTTTCCGCCCGATCAATCGTCAGCGTGGTGACGGGACCATCCCGCTCGATGCGAAGGAGCGCCATCTGTCGTTACGCCCGCGCTTCTTCGACGCCGGCCGAATTGTGCTTCAAGGCCTTGAGCACAGTATCGACGATCTGCGGCGCATTGAGCCCTGCCTCGTCATATTGCTTCATCGGATCATCGTGATCGATGAAAATATCGGGCAGACGCATGGTGCGGATCTTGAGGCCATTATCGGTGAGCCCTTGATCGCTCGCAAAAGTCAGCACATGGGCGCCGAGGCCGCCAATGGCGCCTTCCTCGACAGTCACCACCACTTCATGCGTGCGCATCAGGCGGGCAATCAGGTCTTCATCGAGCGGCTTGGCAAAGCGCAGGTCGGCAACTGTTGTGGAAAGCCCCTTGGCCTCCAGCTGGTCTGCGGCCTTCAAGGCCTCGGCAAGGCGCGCGCCAAGCGAAAGTATGGCAACCTTGGTGCCTTCACGCACCACCCGGCCCTTGCCGATTTCGAGCTTCACCGGAACATCGGGCAGCGGCACGCCCACGCCATTGCCGCGCGGATAGCGGAAGGCAATCGGGCCATCATCATATTCGGCCGCCGTATAAGTCATGTGGACGAGTTCGGCCTCGTCAGCCGCGGCCATCACCACCATGTTGGGAAGCGTTGCGAGATAGGTAATGTCAAAGCTGCCTGCGTGGGTCGCCCCGTCCGCACCGACCAGCCCTGCCCGGTCAATCGCGAAGCGCACCGGCAGGTTCTGGATCGCCACATCATGCACCACCTGATCATAGGCGCGCTGGAGGAAGGTGGAATAGATCGCGGCAAAGGGCCGCATCCCTTGCGCGGCAAGGCCGGCCGCGAAGGTTACCGCGTGCTGTTCGGCAATGCCGACATCAAAGCTGCGTGCGGGATGCGCCTTGGCGAACTTGTCAACACCCGTGCCCGAGGGCATCGCAGCGGTGATTGCACAAATCCGGTCGTCGGTTTCGGCAAGCTTCGCAAGCGTCAGGCCGAACACGTCCTGATAGGCAGGCGCACTTGGCGTGCTCTTGGCTTTCTCGCCGGTGATGACATCGAACTTGGGCACGCCGTGATACTTGTCGGCCGAGTTCTCGGCAGGCGCATAGCCTTTGCCTTTTTCGGTGACGACATGGATCAGCACCGGGCCTTCGGACGTGTCGCGGACGTTTTCGAGCACCGGCAGGAGGTGATCGAGATTGTGCCCGTCAATCGGGCCGACGTAGTAGAAGCCCAGTTCTTCGAACAGCGTGCCGCCTGTCACCATGCCGCGGGTGAATTCTTCGGCCTTGCCGATGGTGTCGTGCAGGCGACGGCTCATCTTCTTGACCGCACGGCTCGCCAGGCTGCGAATGCCGAGATATTCGGAACTCGAGACCATCCGCGCAAGGTAGGCCGAAAGCCCGCCCACCGGCGGCGCAATCGACATGTCGTTATCATTGAGGATCACGATCAGGCGATTACCGGCCTGAGCGGCGTTGTTCATCGCCTCGTAGGCCATCCCGGCGCTCATCGAGCCATCGCCGATCACCGCGATGCCGCGACCCGGGAGCCCGCGCAGCTTGTTGGCAATCGCAAAGCCGAGCGCTGCGCTGATCGAAGTGGAGGAATGCGCCGCGCCGAAGGGATCATATTCGCTCTCCGAACGCTTGGTGAAGCCGGAAAGCCCGCCCCCCTGCCGCAGGGTGCGGATGCGATCACGCCTGCCGGTGATGATCTTGTGCGGATAGCACTGGTGGCCGACATCCCACACCAGCTTGTCTTCGGGCGTGTTGAACACATAGTGGATGGCAACCGTCAGCTCGACCACGCCAAGACCCGAGCCGAGGTGACCGCCGGACACGCTGACCGCGTCGATCATTTCGGCACGCAGTTCATCGGCGAGCTGGCGAAGTTGTTCAGGCTTCAGGCGACGCAGATCATCAGGCGTGTTGACCTGATCGAGCAGGGGGGTGTGCGGAGGCTGATTCATAGCCTTTGGCGTTACACGCTGATTTCAGACGTGTCGATTAGGCAGTTGATAAAGCATTACCCGAGGCCCGCCCCGCAAGACGGCTGCGGCACAGTGGATCAGGTGCAGGCCTTGCACAGCCCGCGGATCTCCAGCACCGGGCGTTCTGCCTTGAACCCGCGAGCCGCCGCAATGGCGCGCACCGCCTTGCTTACATCCTCATCATCAACATGGGCGGCCTCGCCGCATTCGTCGCAGACAAGGAAGATGCAATCATGCGCGCAGCCCGGATGGGTATTGGCAAGGAATGCGTTGGCGCTTTCGACCCGCATGGCAAGATTGTTCGCCACGAACACATCAAGGATGCGATAGATGCTGTTGGGTGCCACCCGCTTGCCCCGCGCGGCCGAGAGATTGTCGGCAATATCATATGCCGACACCGGGCGTTCGTGGCGGGCGAGTTCGGCGAACACCGCCTCGCGCATGGTGGTCCACTGCTCCCCCGCTGCGGCGAGAGCGCGCGCAGCCGCCGCAATCAGGCCTTCGCCGTGGTGTTCATGATGGATGTGCGAGGGGGCCGTCGTCGCCATGAGAGGCATTATAGCGCCTTGCGGGCGGTTTTGCCATGGCCTGCAAAGGCTCAGGCGGCATCCCTGAGAAAGGTGGGCCGATACAGCGAGGGAAACAGGGCTTTCAAGGCCTCGACCTTCGGCTTGTCCCAGCGCTGGATATAGCCGTGGCGCGGGTTCTTCGCCATGAAGTCCTGATGATAGCTTTCCGCCGGATAAAAGGTCTTCAAGGGCTCAATCCGGGTCACAATGGGGCGCGGCCAGATCTTCGCGGCTTCCAGCTGGGCCAGATAGGCCGCAGCGACCTTTTTCTGCTCATCCGTTGTCGGCACCAGCGCGGTGCGGTAATGCGATCCGACATCGGGGCCCTGGCGGTTCTTCAGCGTCGGATCGGCAACCACCGAAAAGAAAATCCGCAGCAATTCATCATAGCGGATGACAGCGGGATCATAAGTGACCTTCACGGATTCGGCGTGCCCCGTACCGCCTGCCGTGATGAGGTTGTATTTCGCGGTTGCCGCGCTGCCGCCATGATAGCCCGCGACCGCAGCCGTGACGCCTTTGACATGGCTGAACACGCCTTCCACGCCCCAGAAGCAGCCGCCCGCGAAGATTGCGGTCTGGAGGCCCTCTTCCTTGGCGATCCGCTTGGCAGCAGGTGCGTTAACGGGCTCTTCGGCAGCCATTACCGGCCCCGAACAGGCCGAGAGCGCAAGCGTGATGACAGCAAGAGCAGGCAGGGCGCGCTTCACCGGACAACCGGCTCCGGCGCGGTGATGAAGGTGGCAGCATCAGGGCCGGGCGTGTGGGGGACTTCCGCAGCACGCGCGGGCGCAGAAACTTCATCGCCCCATTGCCCCGCACTCACCCCTGCGATCAGCAGCGCGCCCGCGGCAAAGCCGATGGCGAAATTGCGATAGAGGTCAGGGGCGAAGAGGCGCATGATCAGAAGCTCACCTGGTGGTTGGTAAATGGCCCGCCCGTTTTGGCCAGCCGGGGATTGCCGCGCCCTGAACGCCGAGGTCAGAGAGCGTTTATCCGCCCCCGCTGTATGTGAACGGCCGCCGCTGAAAAGTTACCGACGCCCACCTTTTCGACCAGCCGTGCGCGGGGCGGGCTGAGGCGCTTGGTGCTTGTTCCGTTCAAGCTGGCGCGAACGGAACCAGCATCGCCCAGGCGCCGCGCGGGCTTGTCGCATTGTCCGATCCTGTTTGATCGGAAGATGCTCTAAGGCGCGGGCGGCGCGTCCTTGGGCGGCGCACCGAAAGTCGCCCAGCCGCAGCTCCCGCTTGCCGGTTGAGGCAACGGCATGACATAGGCCGGCGGCAGATCCTTGTCGGCCACCTCGCCCCTGTCAGCGGCGATCTTGCGTTCGTGCAAGTAAGCCTTGGCGACCATATTGGCCGAAATCGGCGCGGTGATGAACAGGAACAGCGTCACCAGCAATTCGTGGATCGAATAGTCCATGCCATGAGTCGGGAAATAGACCATCGAGGCAATCAGGCAGCCGCCCACGCCCAAGGTCGTCGCCTTGGTCGGCCCGTGCAGCCGCGCCATCAGCCCCGGCAGCCGGGCAAGGCCCCAGCTGCCGATAAGCGCGAAGGCTCCGCCCAGCACCAACAGCGCTGCAACGAGGATGTCGAAGAATGGCTCCATCACCGCCCCCTATTCCACAATATCGCCGCGCAGCAGGAACTTGGCATAGGCGACCGTCCCCACAAAGCCGACCATCGCGAGCAGCAGCGCGGCTTCGAAATACATCGTCGTCTTCGCCAGGATACCATGCAGCACGATCAGCGCGATGGCGTTGATCACCATGGTATCAAGCGCAAGAATGCGGTCAGCCGCGCTCGGCCCCTTGAACAGGCGGTAGAGATTGAGCGCGATAGCAAGACCCACGCAGACAAACGCGAACTGGAGCGCTGCTGCAATCATGCGAAAACCTCCATCAGCCGGCGTTCGTACCGCTGCTTGATGCGGGCGATTTCGGCCTTGGCGTCAGGCGTATCCAGCGTGTGGACAAGCAGATGCTGCCCATCGGTCGAAATGTCGCAGGATACTGTCCCGGGCGTCAGGCTGACAGTGGCGGCCAGCACCGTGATCGCCTCGGTCGAGGAGACATCAAGCGGGATCGCCAGCCAGGCGGGCCGCAGATCGCGATTCTTGCGGAACAGGATGATCGCGGCAACCTGGAAATTGGCGATCGCGATATCCCACAAGACGAGCAGGACATATTTGATGAACGGCACGCCCAGCCGCACCGGCGGACGATCAGGCCAGAACGGCGCCGTGAACAGCGGGATGGCAATGCCCAGCACCAGCGCGACGATGAACCCCCCGACGCTGAAGGCATTGAGCGCCAGCATCCAGATGATGACCAGCAGCGCGGTAAGGCCGGGGTGGGGCAGCAGGCGGTTCATGGCGCGGCGCTCCCTTGAGGCTCGCCAAGGACGGCGGTGATGTAGCCGTGAGGCGCGAAGAGCTGCGCCGCGGTGCTGTGCGTATAGGCGGTGATCGGCCCGGCAGCAGCGGCCAGCACCACAAGGAGTGCGATCAGTGCCGCAACAGGCGCGGCCTCAGCGTAATCGGGTGCAGCGCGGCTTTCGGGGATTGGCGGCGAGGCATCGGCCTTCCAGAACAGCATGCTGCCAGCCCGCGCCAGAGCGACAATCCCCATCAGGCTGGTGGCAAGGATGGTGCCCCACACCCACGCCGCAGACGGCGCGCCTTGTGCCGCTGCAAGGATCAACAGCTTGCCGATAAAGCCCGAGAGCGGCGGCAACCCGGCAAAGCCGATGGCGGTGATGAAGAACAGGACGCCCAGCATGACCTTGCCCTTGTAAGGGGGTGTCGCGACGATCTCGGCCCCTTCGACTGCGCGCCAGCGCACCACCAGGTCCACCAGCAGGAACAGCAATCCGGCCGCCAGCGTGGTGTGGAGGAGGTAATAGAGCGCAGCCCCCATGGCGGCTTCATCGAACAGGGCAATGGCCGCCAGCAGCGTCGCGGTCGAGCCGAGCAGGCCAAAGGCGGCCATGTCGCGCAAGCTTCGCGCAGCCAGCATCCCGGCATAACCCAGCACCATGGTGGCAAGCGCTGCGGGCAGCAGGAAGGCGCCGGCCTCATCGCCGAAGATCAGCGTGGCGGTGCGAATGATCGCATAGGCACCAACCTTGGTCATGATGGCGAACATTGCCGCGACAGCAGGCGCGGTATTGGCATAGGTGCGCGGCAGCCAGATATGGAGCGGCACCAGCGCGGCCTTGAGGCCGAACACCAGCAACAGCAGGAACGCGCCTGCCTGCAAGATGCCCTTGTCGCCTGCGGGAAGCGCCGCAGCGCGCACTGCCATATCGGCCATGTTGAGCGTGCCGGTGATCCCGTAAAGCAGGCCGAGCGCCACCAGAAAGACCGATGAACCCACAAGGTTGATGATCACATATTGCACGCCAGCCGTCAGCCGCTTGGGCCCCTGTCCGTGCAGCATCAGACCATAGGAGGCAATCAGAAACACCTCGAAAAAGACGAACAGGTTGAACAGGTCGCCGGTCAGGAACGCGCCGTTCACGCCCAAAAGCTGGAACTGGAACAGCGCGTGAAAATGCCAGCCCTTGCGATCAAGGCCCGTCAGCACCGCGTGCACCGCCACCGCCAGCGCCAGCAATGCGGTGAGCACCAGCATCAAAGCCGCCACCTGATCGAGCACCAGCACAATCCCGAAAGGCGCGGCCCAATCGCCGATCGCATAGGCAAGCGGCGCAGCGCCATAGGTGTGGCGCATCAGCAGCGCGGCAATCGCCAGCAGGCCCGCGCAGGAGCCAATCGAAATGCCGGCGCCAATCGCCCGGCGACGGCGGCGGAACAGCAGCGTCGCGATGCCGGCCAGCACCGGCAACAGGATCGGGGCTGCGATCAGGGCGCCACTCATCGCTGCCGCCCTTCCTCGTCTGCCTCATCGGGCTTGCCATCGACCTGATCGGTTCCGGTCTCAAGAAAGCTTCTGAGCGCCAGCACCACGATCAGCGCGGTCATGCCGAAGCTGATGACAATGGCGGTAAGCACCAGCGCCTGCGGCAGGGGATCGGTATATTCGGCAAGGCCCTTTTCATAGATCGGCGGCTGGCCCACCGCGAGGCGGCCGATCGCGAACAGGAACAGGTTGATCGCGTAAGACAGCAGCGCAAGGCCCAGTACCACCGGGAAGGTGCGGGCGCGCAGGGCGAGATAAATGCCCCCTGCGGTAAGCGCTCCGATGGCGCTTGCTAAAAGGAACTCCATGCTGATCACGGCGCGCGCTCCACCGGAGGCACGGCCGCAGCGCGCAGCTTGGCCGGATCAATATCCATCGGCGCATCATCATGCGCGTCATCCTTTTCAGCGCGCTGGGCAAGGTGCGAAAGCTCCTTGAGCGCCAGCATCACCGCGCCCACCACCGTGAACGCCACGCCGATATCGAAGGCCATGGCGCTGGTCAGCTCGAACTCGCCGATCAGCGGAAGCGTGAAATAATCAAACCAGCTGGTGAACAGCGGCGCACCAAAGGCGAGCGCGCCAAGCCCGGTCACCGCCGCAATCAGCACGCCCACGCCAATCATCAGGTGTTCATCGAGCTTGCGGCGCTGGGTTGACCAGTCATAGCCCGAGGCCATGTATTGCATCAGCATCGCAATCGAGAAGACGAGGCCCGCGATGAACCCGCCGCCCGGCAGGTTGTGGCCGCGCAGGAAAATGTACACCGCAATCATGCTGGCAAGCGGCAGCAGCAGGCGCGCGGCGACGGCAAACATCATCGGGTGATATTCGGGCGAACGCGGCATATCGGGCATCCAATCGCGCAGCCGCTTGCCCGCCGCCCCGCGCGAGGCCGGTTGCAGCAACGCGAAGATCGCCAGCGCCGCAATGCCGAGCACGATGATCTCGCCAAAGGTATCGAAGGCGCGGAAATCCACCAGCGTCACGTTGACGACATTGGTGCCGCCCCCGCCCGACTTGGCATTGGTCCAGTGGAAGGCCGAGATCGGATCATTGGGCGCGCGCGTCATCACCGCATAGGCAGCAAAGGCAATCGCCCCGCCGCCGACGACGCCGATGGCCGCATCACGCAGCCGCAGTCCAAGGCCGGAAATGGCGGGGGGCTGTTTCGGCAGCAGATTGAGCGCAAGCAGCAGCAACAGGATCGTCACCACCTCGACCGAAATCTGGGTGAGCGCCAGATCGGGCGCAGAAAGGTAGACAAAGGCCAGCGAGACCACGAGGCCGATGATGCTGATATAGATGAGGCTGAGGAAGCGCTGCGCCTGCACCGCGCACACCGCAATCACCCCTGCCAGCAGCAGCAGCCACAAAAGGATCGCAAAGGGCGGCGCATCCAGCGTCGGGCGCGTTCCGGGAGCAAACGGCGCGGCTCCCATCCCCCAGGCGCCAAGCGCAACGGCAGTCACGAACAACAGCGCGAGCTGGCGTTGCAGCGAGCCATTATGCACCGCTTCGGTCAGCGCGCGGGAAAGCCGCACTGCGCCTTCCACGCCTGCCTCGAACAGCCGCTTGGCATCGGGCAGGCCAAGGCCGTCCCACAGCTTTTGCAAGGGTGTATGTGCGCGCAGCGCGGCGACGCCCACTGCCACCGCGATCACGCTCATGGCAAGCGCAGGGGTCAGGCCATGCCACAGCATCGGCTTGAACAGCGGCGCAGTGCCGCCCGTGGTCGCGCCCGCAGCGGCGGCAACCAGCGTCTTGGTAAGCGTTTGCGGGAACAGGCCGACGAGCACCGTGCCCGCCACCAGCAGCGCCGAAGGCAGCCACAGGCCGATCCCCGGATCATGCGGCGGCTTGGGAAAGCTGGCAGGCCGAACGCCGAAATAGAGCCCGTAGACATAGCGCAGCGAATAGCCGACCGACAGGCTCGCTCCCACAACCACCACCGCAGGCAGCAGCCAGTGCGTGCCGAGCAGCGGTGTGTGCCAGACCTCCTCCAGCATCAGTTCTTTCGAGAGGAACCCGCCGAACGGCGGCAGCCCCGCCATCGAAGCGGCCGCAATCGTGCCGAGCGTCGCAGTGATCGGCATCAGCCCTGCAAGCCCCCCCAGAAGGCGGATATCGCGGGTGCCGGTTTCATGATCGACGATCCCCGCATTCATGAACAGCGCCGCCTTGAACAGCGCGTGGTTGATGAGGTGGAAAATCGCCACCTGCGCCGCCGCAGGCGTGCCAAAACCCAGCAGCATCGTCAAAAGCCCGAGGTGGCTGACAGTCGAATAGGCAAGGATGGATTTGAGATCATGGCGATGGAACGCAATCGCGGCCCCCACCACCATCGTCACCAGGCCTGTGGTCGCGACCAGCGCGAACCACAGCTCGGTTCCGGCAAGCGCAGGCCACAGCCGGGCAAGCAGGAACACGCCTGCCTTCACCATCGTGGCTGAATGGAGATAGGCGCTCACCGGCGTGGGCGCGGCCATTGCGTGGGGGAGCCAGAAATGGAACGGGAACTGCGCCGACTTGGTGAAACAGCCCAGCAAAATCAGCACCAGCGCCGCCGGATAAAGCGGCGATGCTTGTATCATGGCCCCGCGCGCAAGAATATCAGCCAGCTCATAAGAGCCCGCGATCTTGCCGAGCAGCACCAGCCCGGCAATCAGGGCAAGCCCCCCGCCACCTGTCACCGCCAAGGCCATGCGCGCGCCTTGGCGGCCTTCGGCGTAGTGGTTCTTGAAGCCGATAAGGAGGAAGGATGAAAGGCTCGTCAGCTCCCAGAAGATCAGCAGCAACAGCACATTGCCCGCCAGCGAAATGCCCAGCATTGCCCCCTGAAAAAGCAGCAAAAGCGCCAGAAAGCGCGCAAAATCATCCTTTTGCGAGAGATAAAAGCGCGTGTAAGCGACAATCAGTAGCCCGATCCCAAGGATCAATGCAGCAAACAGCCAGCCGAGCGCATCGACCCGCAAACTGACATCCAGGCCAAGGGCAGGCACCCATGCCGCGCGCAAGGACGGCACTTCGCCCGCCATCACGTCCGGCGCAATCCCGGCCAGCATGGCAAGCCCTGCCAGCGCCGGGCTTGCCGCCAGCAGCGCCTGCACATTGCGACCTTGCCGATGCACCAGCGGCAGCAGCAATGCGCCGATAAAGGGCAGCAGCATCAGCCAGACAAGATACAAACGCTCATCTCCTTGGGGCGGCCGCAATGGGGTCTAGAAAGGATAATTGTAGGCAGCGACCGGACGAACGCCCTTTTGCCCAGCCTTGCAACGGGTGCAACCCTCTCAATGCGCGAGCGCGTGGAAAGGTCCGGTGATGTGGCGATAGAAGGGCATTGCGGCTAATTGCGGTAGCGCATCTCGATGGCAATGCGGGTAACCCCCTCGCCCGCCGGGAAAGCGACACTCGCCACATCGGGCGCGCGCGGGATGCCGAGAAAAGTCTTGACCACGGGGTTGTTCGACATGCCCGCTCCGTCGACCGAAAAGCTGGTCGCATAATCGCCGTTCACATCATGCTGGACCGCGATCGCATAGCTCCCGCCCGCCTTGGGCACCGGCACGCATACGCTCATCCGGCCGGCGCGGGCCGGTTCGTGGATCTTGGCAAAGTATTTCTTGGCCTTGAGCCAATCGGCCTCGCGGGCGTGATAGGCGCGCACGATCAACAGGCCGTCTGCGGATTTCATCCCGCTGACATCGACCCGCACAGCCGGCCCTGCACCGGGCGCACAGCGGCTCATGTCGTTGGCGATAAGATTGGTGAACTTGGGCTGCGCGCCAAGCCCTTGCGGCGCGCCCAGCGCAAGGCCTGCGGCCAGCAAGACAGCACAGGAACGGAGAGCAAGGGCAGTCATCGGCGGATCAAATCTCGCAAGAAAATGGGCTGGCCGCCCTAGGCTGACTTGCGTGAATTGCGGCTGAATTGTCCCCGGCACCACAAAATATGGTGCCTCAGCCGGTTGTTGCGGTGGAAAACACCCGCCCGAGCCTTGTCGCGCGATTCGCCCCGCCCGTAAGGTCACAGCAGGCTCATTACAGAAGGTGCGCTCGCTCGCCATGCCCACGCCGCTCATTTCGCCTTCCATCCTCTCTGCCGATTTCGCGCGGCTTGGTGAGGAAGTGCGCGCCATTGATGCAGCAGGGGCCGACTGGATCCATATTGATGTGATGGACGGGCATTTCGTGCCCAATATCACGATTGGCCCGGCGGTGGTGAAGGCGCTGCGCCCACATAGTGCCAAGCCGTTTGACGTGCACCTGATGATCGCGCCAGTCGATCCCTATCTCGAAGCCTTTGCCGAGGCGGGCGCCGATATCATCACGGTCCACCCCGAGGCCGGGCCGCATATCCACCGCACGCTTCAGACCATCAAGGCGCTTGGCAAAAAGGCGGGCGTGGTAATCAATCCGGGCACGCCTGCCCAGGTGCTCGACAATGTGATGGACATGGCCGACCTCATTCTGGTGATGAGCGTCAACCCCGGCTTCGGCGGGCAGAGCTTCATCCACTCGCAGCTTGCCAAGATCGCGCGGATCCGGGCGATGATCGCCAGCACCGGCCGCCCGATCCACCTCGAAGTGGATGGCGGCGTGACCCCGGACATCGCGCGGCTGTGCCTTGATGCAGGCGCCGATGTGCTGGTGGCAGGATCGGCCGCCTTCAAGGGCGGGCCAACCCGGTATGCAGCCAATATCGCCGCGCTCAAGGCAGGGGGATAATGGCGACGGTGCTGCCCTCCACCGCGCAGGAGCGCGCCGGCCGGCTGGTCGAGGCCGCGCAGCATCGCCCGGCGCTGAGCCTTGGCAAGGCAGACCCGGGAACGGCGCCAACGGTTGAATGCCCGGCTCCCGAAGCCGCCGCGCCCTCGCGCGCGCTCGCGCTTTCGGATGTGATCGCGCCGCGCACCAGCGCGGGCGAAGCGCTGATCCGGCTCGCCTATCGCCTCGGCGTGCCCGGCAACACGCTGGCCGCCCCGTTCCGTCGCCCCCCTGCGATGCGCCTGCTGGCGACTGTCGAACACGCGGTGCCGGGCGACCGGATGGCAGGCACGGCGCTGCGGGCCGGGCATTTCCTTGTCAACGGCGCGCGCCATGCCATCGGGCAGATCGATTTTGCCGCTTCGGGCCGGGTCAACCCGGGGATCGAGCGTATGCTTCACGGGTTCCACTGGCTCGCCGATCTTGCCGCCAGCGCACCGCGCGCCGATTGCATTGCTCTGGCCGAGCGCATTACCGGCCTGTGGCTCGATGCCAATCGCGAAACCGGCAAGGGCGCCGCCTGGGAAGTGGAGCATGCGGGGTGGCGGCTGCTGGCGTGGCTGATCCATGCGCCGCTGGTGCTGGCCGGACAGGCCAAGGGGCTGAAGACCCGGCTGCTTGGCCAGATTGCCGAGACCGCCGACTGGCTCGATCGCAAGGTGATGCGCGAGCCTTCGGACCTTGGCGCGGCGGTCGGCTGGGCGGCGCTGGTGGCGGCAGGCTTGCTGCTGCCCAATGGCCGCCCGCGGCGTCTTTATGCCGAGGCCGGGCTGCTGCGCGCGCTGGGCGATTGCGTGGGCGAGGATGGCGGCGTGCTGTCGCGCTGCCCGCAGGCGCAGCTTGATCTCATCCGCCTGCTGACCGATCTGATCGCCTGCTACGAGGCTGCCGGACAAGCGGCTCCGCCCGCGCTGGGCGTGATGCGCGAATTGCTCGTCCCGCCGCTGCTGGCGCTTCGCCACGGTGACGGGGCTCTTGGCAACTGGCAAGGTCAGGGCGCCATCCGCGCTGATGCGGTCGCCGGGATTATCGCGGCCAGCGGCGTGCGCACCCGCCCGCTTATCCATGTCGAGCATTGGGGCTACCAGCGGATGCGCGGGGGCGAGACGCAGGTGCAGTTCGATGCCGCACCGCCGCCGCGCGCGCGCCATGCCCGGATGGGCTGCGCCTCGACGCTCGCCTTTGAACTGTCCGACGGCCCGGCACGCGTGATCGTGAATTGCGGCGGCGCGGCGCTCGCCGGCGGGCTGGTGCCCTCGCGCATCGGACAGGCTCTGCGCGCGACCGCCGCTTTTTCCACGCTCGTCCTCGACAATGCCAATTCGACCGCCGTCCTGCTCCACGGCAAACTCGGCAAGGGCGTCGAAACAGTCGAGATTGAACGCCGCGTGATCGAACAGCGCGGCCGCCAGGCAACCCGCATCGAGGCCGCACATGATGGCTATGCGGCCCGCTTCGGTCTCACCCACCAGCGCATTCTCACCCTGTCAACCGATGGCACGGAACTGACGGGCGAAGATATCCTCGTGCCCACCGCCCAGAAGGGCAAGCGCGGCAAGATCGCCTTTGCGATCCGATTCCATCTCGGCCGCGATGTCGAGGTGCAGCTTACCCCCGACAAGCGCGGCGCGATGCTGCTTTTGCCCGACGGCAGGCTCTGGCAATTCCGGCTGGCTGCGGATAGAGGCGGCGGCGAAGAGATCGCTCTTGCTGTCGAGGATAGCCTGTGGGTGGATGGCGATGGCCGCCCGCATGCCACCTTGCAGCTGGTGATCGAAGGGCTGGCACTGCGTAGCGGGGGGCATTTCTCCTGGCTGCTCCGCAAAACAGGGTAAGGTTTCAGACGTGAACACATTGATTATCAAGCGGGCACTGCTGTCAGTGTCCGACAAGTCCGGCTTGGCTGAACTGGGCGCTGCCTTGGCAGCACGCGGAGTTGAGCTGGTAAGCACCGGCGGCACAGCCAAGGCTTTGCGCGAGGCAGGGCTCGCGGTGCGCGACATTGCCGATCTCACCGGCTTTCCCGAGATGATGGATGGCCGGGTCAAGACGCTCCATCCCAAGGTTCACGGCGGGCTGCTTGCGCTGCGCGACAATGCCGAACATGTCGCGGCGATGCAGGCCCACGATATCGGCGCGATCGATCTCGTCGTGGTCAATCTCTATCCCTTCGAGGCGACTGTGGCCAAGGGCGCGGGCCGCGCGGAAATCATCGAGAATATCGATATTGGCGGGCCTTCGATGGTGCGCTCGGCGGCCAAGAACCACGGCTTTGTGACAATCCTCACCGATCCGGCCGATTACCCCGCGCTGATCGCGGAAATGGCCGCGCATGACGGCGGGACCAGCGCGGCATTCCGCATCCGCATGGCAGGCAAGGCCTATGCCCGCACCGCCGCCTATGATGCCGCGATAGCGAGCTGGTTCGCCTTTGCCGATACGGCAGCCGGTGCTCCCGAACCCTTCCCCGCCACCCTGCCGCTGGCGTTCAGCCGCGCCGATACCTTGCGCTATGGCGAAAACCCGCACCAATCCGCCGCAATCTACGTGCCGCAGGTGGTGGGCGCAGCCGGCGTGCCGCAGGCCAGGCAATTGCAGGGCAAGGAGCTCAGCTACAACAATTTGAACGATGCCGATGCCGCCTTCGAACTCGCGGCCGAGTTTGCCGGGCAGGCGCCTGCCGTGGTGATCGTCAAGCACGCCAACCCCTGCGGCGTGGCGCAAGGCGGATCGCTGCTGGCAGCGTGGCAGGCGGCGCTGGAATGCGATAGTGTCTCGGCTTTTGGCGGGATTGTCGCGGTGAATTGCGAGCTGGACGGCGCGACTGCCGAGGCGATTGCAAGCATCTTCACCGAAGTGGTGATTGCTCCCAGCGTTTCGGCCGAAGCACGCGCCATCTTTGCCAAGAAGAAGAACCTGCGTCTGCTGGAGTCCGGCCCCCTGCCCGATCCGCGCCGCGCGGGCCTCACCATGAAGACCATTGCGGGCGGCGTGCTGGTGCAATCGCGCGATGCAGGCGCGGTATCGCTGGACGATCTCAAAGTCGTCACCAAGCGCGCGCCGACACCGCAGGAATTGAAAGACTGCCTGTTCGCCTGGACAGTCGCGCGCCATGTGAAGTCGAATGCGATTGTCTATGCCAAGGATGGCGCGACTGCCGGGATTGGCGCAGGCCAGATGAACCGCCGCGATTCGGCGCGGATCGCCGCGATCAAGGCGAAAGAAGCCGCCGCAACCTATGGCTGGGCAGCCCCCCGCACGGTGGGAAGCGCGGTGGCATCGGACGCGTTCTTCCCCTTCGCCGATGGATTGCTCGCCGCCGCCGAAGCCGGCGCCACGGCCGTAATCCAGCCCGGCGGTTCCATCCGCGATGATGAAGTGATCGCGGCAGCCGACGAGGCTGGCCTTGCGATGGTGTTTACCGGCATGCGGCATTTCCGGCACTGATTTGTTTTCCGAAGGCGCCTCCGCGCCTTCGTCCTCGGTGCAATTCCTTCGCTTCGCTACGGGCACCTGCGGGCGGCCGGTCGGCCTTGCGGCCCGTCTGGGTCGGGCCGAAGTCAGCGCCTCAATTAGGCTGAGGCTCTTGGGGCCGGGCGTGCCAGAAGGCGCCCACAAAGGGCAGGCCTGCAATCGCAGGGATCAGGTAGCGCAAGGTGGCGCACAGGCCCAAAAGCGCGGCACCACCGCCATCAAGCCACGGCGCGAACAGCACCACCAGTGCGGCATCTCTTGTGCCCACCCCGGCAAAGGTAAAGGGCAAAAGCCCCGCCAGAATGGCAATCACCGCAAACGCCATCGTCAGGCCCAGCGGCACTGCGCCAATCGCGCTCGCAAACAGCCAGATCTGCACCATGTGAAGCGCCCACAGCATCAGCGATCCCGCCAGCATGGCGAGCGCACGCGCCGGGCTCTGCCAGAACCAGCCGACGAGCGCATCCCAATCCTCCACCAGCGCGGTGAGCTTGGCATGCAGCTTGCCCAGCGGCCTGCTCACCATCAGCAACGGCGCCAGCGCGCGCCTGCCCGCCAGCATCGGCAGCAAGAGGCCCACCGCCCCGCCCCACAGCACCAGCAAGGCGAGCGCAAGGCTCGCCTCTCCGCCCGGCAGCGCCGGCCGCGTCAGCGCCAGCGCCAGCGCGCCGACGGCCACCAGCGACCACAGATCGAGCAGCTTTTCCAGCACCACCAGAGCGAGCGCCCGCCCCCCGCTCATCGTGCCATCGCGCCGCAGGATCCACGCTTTTGCGAGGTCCCCCATCTTGGACGGCAGCACCATGTTGAGCGTCGAGGCGGCGAGAATAAGGCGCAGGCTCTCGCCAGCGGCCACGCTTCCGGATGACAGCGCGGCAAAACGCCACGATGTCGCCAGCGTCAGGGGGATGGTGAAAGCCACCGCCGCCCAGAACCATAAGGGCGCGGTCTGCTGGGCCGCAGTCCAGATCGCTGCCGGATCGACACTGCGCCACAGCAGCGCGAGGATTGCCGCGCTTACGACAAGGCTGATCAGCCGCTTTTTCATAAGGCCGAACGAAACACCTGCCGCACCACCAGCGGCTCGTCTGACCGGAGTGCCGCAATCTCGCCCGTCAGGTCTTGCCACTCCTGAAACTGCGCCGGTTCCCACACCCGCGCCATCACCGTGGTAAGCCCGACCTGGAAGCCGCTCTGCCCCGCCTCGGCAACGCTTGCCCAGCCATTGTCAGCGCGCAATTCGTCCTCAACCACCAGCGCGCCATCCTCCCAAGCGAGCGAGCGACGGAACCGGAAGGGGGCATCCTTGCGCCCTGTCACCAGCACTTTCTGCAAGGCGCGCCGCACCAGATCGGGGAAGAACCGCCCGGCTGTGAGCATGATTGCCCGCAGGATAATCGACTTTGCAGGCGTGAGCAGCGCCGATTTGGCATAGGCCAGCGGAGCTTCTATCACGAGGCGATCGTCCGAACGCTCCACCACCTTTGCTCCATCGAGATTGGCAATCGCCACGCGGCCATCCTTCAGGCGCAGGCTCGGCCCGGTGTCCGCGCGCAGGAGGCGCTCGCCATCGAACAGGCGGAACGCCCCCCCGCGTGACCAGCCGCAGATCAGCCGCAGCTTTCCGCGCTGCTGCACCCGCACCTTGGCCTCGGCAAAATCGTGCAGGCAATCGCCGAAAGCAAGCGGTGCGGGCCGCGCCTCATGCCATTCGCGCCAGGCGAGCAGCTGGCTCCAGACATGGTGCCCGCCGATCCGGTCGTCGGCATGGCAGGGCTGTGTCCCCTTGGCGAAGCGGCGATAGCCAACGTCGGCAATCTGCAGCGCCAGCGGCTCCCACGCGCCCGCCATTTCAAGACCGTGAGGAAAGAAATTGACAGTCGCGCGGCTGGTCCACTCGCCCCCCAGCGAGCCATCAGGCGCAATGCAAGCGGCCAAGAACCGGATCGCCGCGCGCACCGGCTCCTTGAGGGCCAGCGCGGGAAAACGCCGGTCGGCATCGGTCAGCATGGCAATGGTGAGCGTCAGATAGCCGGGGTCCATCCCGCCATATTCATCGAACCAGCCTTCGGCTGATTGCCAGCCCATCAGCCGCTCCGCGCGTGCTGCCATCAAGCCCTGCCACTCGCCGCCGAATTTCTCGGCAAGCCGCGCAAGGCAGGCAATAATCAACGCCTCGTGATTGGAAAGCCGCCCGCTTTCCTCATGCCCCGCCAGCCAGCGCGCGCGTTTCTTGAGGAAGGGCGCGATCTCGGCATCGTCCCACAGATCGAACATCTCCGCCGCTTCAAGACAAGCGAACAGCGAGAACGCCGCTGCGCCTGATGCGCGTTCAAAAGGGTAATAATCATCGCAGGAGCCATCAGCATGGGCCGAGCGCGCGGCAAACCGCACCCCGGCAATCGCCCAGCGGCGCAGTTCTGCCTGCTGGTAGTATGGGCTCCCCGGGATCGGCAGGCTGTAAGCCAGCGCCAGCGGCAGCAGGAAGGTCTGCGTGATCCCGCAGGGAAAATCGCTGGTGCGCATGTGCCAATAGCCGCGATCAAAGCACCCGAAAGTCGGGCTGGTCGGGCTGCGGTCCTGCAGCATCAGGAGCTTGGGAAGGTGCGAGAGCGCCTCGGCTGCCAGCAGCGCCCGCGAGCTGTCAGGGCTGCGCGTCGTCACCGGCATCATCCAGCTCGACCCGCGGCGGGAGCGCGGCCTTGCGCAGGCGGTACTGGATATCCTGCAGCAGGCGCCGGTTGATCGCCATCTGCTCGCCCGTGATCGCCGCCACCCACAGCATCACCGCCGTGAGCAACATGCCCGCCGCCGCGACCAGGCTTGGCACATGGGCGCGGTCCGTCCCGTCAATCGTCAGCCACAGCCAGCGAGCAATCAGGATAAGGCCCGCGATAAGCAGCGGCAGGCTCAGGCGGAACAGGAACTTGCCGGGCGCATAGACCAGCGCGGTGCGCAAAATCGATTTGGATGAGCGCCAGATATATTGCGGGATCGAGCGAATCAGCCGCGAGGGCCGCGTCTCGCCATTGACGCCAATCGGCACCGAGACGATGCGGATGCCCGAAAGGCCCGACTGGACGATGGTTTCCAGCGTGTAGGTATAGCTGTCAAAGCTGTTCAGGCGCAGCGCCGCATCGCGCGAAATCGCGCGAAAGCCGCTCGGCGCATCGCGCACGGTGGTTTGCGAGGCCATCCGCACCACCGCGCTGCCCAGCAGCTGCAACAACCGCTTGAGATAGGAAAAGTGCGCGATGGTGGTAATCGGCCGATCGCCGATCACGAATTCCGCGCGGCGTTCAAGGATCGGGGCGATCAGGCGAGGGATATCATTGGCGTTGTACTGGTTGTCCGCGTCCAGATTGACGATGATGTCCGCACCCTTGGCGAGCGCATTTTCAAGGCCCGCCATAAAGGCATGCGACAGCCCCTTGTTCACCGGCACATCAACAATGTGATCAACGCCCAATGCGCGCGCGACCTCCACCGTGCGATCGGTGCTGCCATCATTGATGATCTGCACCTCGATCACATCCACACCCGCGATGCTGCGCGGCAGCGCGGCGAGGGTTTCGGGCAGGGTCTCTTCTTCGTTGTAGCAGGGAATCTGGATCACCAGCCGGATGGGCTGAGGGCGCGGATGCACCGCCACGATCTTGGCCTGCGAACCCCGCGGCCGGCGCGATGATGAGGGTTTTGTAGCGGTCATAAGGATCTCCGAGCCTCGCCCCTATGCCGCGATTGCCGCGCGCACAAGGCGCAATGGTGATTGGGCGGGGGATCTGCGCTGCTGGCGTGCCCGGTCGACACCAGCGGCAGGCTGGGGCATAGGGCCCGGCGACCTGTTCCCAATCGTGTGACGATGATGCCCTCGCCCTTCATCCTGTTCCAGCATCTTGCCCCCCAGCATGCGCTTTCGCGATTGGTGGGAAAGTTTGCAGCAAGCAAGCAGGGCTGGCTGAAAGACGCGCTGATCCGCCGCTTTGCCGCCGCCTATGAGGTCGACATGAGCGAAGCCGCGCGCGGGATCGCCGAGTTTGCCAGCTTCAATGATTTCTTCACCCGCGAGCTGAAGCCCGGGGCAAGGCCGCTGGGCGATGCCACGCGGTTCATCCTTTCGCCTGCCGATGGCGCGGTGAGCCAGCTGGGCATGATCGAAGGCGGCCGGATTTTTCAGGCCAAGGGGCGGCATTTTACTGCCGCTGAATTGCTCGGCGGCGATGCGGCGGCCGCCGCGCGGTTTGAAGGCGGGCGCTTCATCACGATTTACCTTTCCCCGCGCGATTATCACCGCGTCCACATGCCCGCAGCAGGGCGCCTTGTGCACACCACCTATGTCCCGGGCGATCTGTTCTCGGTCAATCAGGCGACGGCCGAAGGCGTTGACCGCTTATTCGCCCGCAATGAACGGCTCTCCTGCCGGTTCGACGGGCCGGACGGGCATTTTGCGAGTGTCATGGTAGGTGCGATGATCGTCGCGGGCATCGACACGGCCTGGCCGCATCGCTTTACGGGTCACGCGCGCACACCGCTTACCGAGGATTTCCGCGCCGAGGCCCGTGATTTCGCCGCAGGGGATGAAATGGGCCGCTTCTACCTCGGATCAACAGTCGTCCTGCTGTTCGAGCCGGGGCGGGTAGAATGGCTCGGACACCTTGCCGCAGGCAGTCCGCTGCGGATGGGCGAGCCGATCGCCGCACGGCTCACCCGCTGAAAGCTCAATCCACCGCCACCAGATTATCGTCCGAATTGCGGTCGATGTAGTAATTGTAAGGGTCCACCCCGGCAAATGCGGGCTTGGCCTTGCTCACCACCGCGATCACCTGGCTGCCATCGCGCAGGGGCCTGCGCTCCATGCTCAGCACATTGGCGCGCCCGAAAGCGCCCTGTCCGGGCCGTGCGGTAAAGAGGCCGACCTCGATATTCTCGGCAAGGCGTGCAGGGGTTTCCTCACCCTTGCCATCGGCGATGAACTTGGCCGCCTCGATGGTGATGCGCGTCGTCCAGGTGCCATCCGCATTGCGGGTGGCCTTGGCTGATTTCGCTTTCAGATCATAGAGCGTGATTGTCTCGAACAGATCGGTGATGAGCGCCTGTTGCTCGGGCGTCTTTGCCTCCTTCCGCAGCTCTGCCACCAGATCAAGGCTGCGTGGGAAGGGCGCGCTCTTGAACTTGTAGCCTTCGATGAGGCGCGCCAGCGCGCGGTTCACCGCATCCTCACCCAGCCGTTGCTGGAGCAGATACATTGCAAGGCTGCCCTTGCGGTAATGGATGTGCCCCTGATTTTCGACGCGCAGCAAGGGCTGTTCATCCAGCACATCGCCCTTGCGCCCGGCCAGATACTGATCCAGCTCATACTTCAAAAAGCGGCGGATCTTGTCCTCGCCATAGAGGTGCTTCATCACCATCAGCGCTGCATATTGCGCGAGCGTTTCGGACAGAAGCGTCGAGCCCTGCATATCCGCACCCACCACCTGATGGGCCCAATACTGGTGGCCGAATTCATGCGCGGTCACATAAGACACATAGTCAATGGTATCGGGATCGCGCACGTCCGCGGCAAAGCCAAGGCTTTCGGAATAGGGCATGGTTCCGGCAAAGGCCTGCGCAAAGCTTTCGTAGCCGGGAAATTCGATGATCCGCGCATAGCCGAACTGGTAGGGGCCGAAATTGCGGGTGAAATAGCCGAGCGAGGTCTCCATCGCCTTGAGCATGGCGGGCACGTTCCAGGCGTGGCGCGGATCGTGATAGACTTCGAGCAGCACCTTGCCTGCGCGCTTTTCCGCCACCTTGTAGCGGGCCGATTGCACCGAGAAGAAATTGAGGATCGGCGCCGGGCTTTCGAACACGGCGATGCGGCGGCCATTCTTGATGATGTCCGACACCTTGTTGCCCGGCGCAACCGGCACCTGATCGGCTGATGTGCTGATGGTGACGCGCGCATTGACCCAGTCGGCGCGGATGTAATTGTTGGCCTGCGCGCTGGTGTCCTCAAGCCTTGCGGTGCGTAATTCGGCCGGCAGGCCCTGCCGCCTGCGCTCGGTGCGATCCTGCAACATTCCGCGCCGGTCCATCCCGATAATCGGGGCAAAGGCAAAATTGTTCACGAAGGTGCCATTGCCCACAATGTCGGTAGCCGCATCACCATTGGCAAAGCCGCGCCGATGCACCCGCGAGGCGAAGTCAAGCCGCGTTGTCGCGCCCGGCGTAAGCGGCTCGGCAAAGCGATAGATGCGATACTGGTGGCGCTTGTCATGGGCAGCAAGGCTGGCGCCCGCCAGATCGAGCCGCGTGAAAGTGGCCGCGTTATCGCCCTGCCGCACATGCACCTCGCGGATCGGCATGGCGGTGTCGTTCCTGAGCAGATAGTGCCCGCGCACCTCCATGCGGCGTTCCTCGGGGTAGAGCGCGACATCAAACGCCACATCCGTCACCACCGGGCGCGGCAGGGTTTCATATTGCAGGAACCTGCGTTCATATTCGGCCATGCGCGCTTCGGTTTCATCCGAGGTTTCATAGGTGTTGAGCACCTTGATATTGTGATGGATCACCGATCCCGTGCCGATCATCGCGCCCACCGACGCCAGCGCCACAGCGCCCGAAGTGCGGGTGATGCGCGCGGGCGCTGCCTTGATGCGCGGGAGCACCGCGAGCACCGTGCCGCGCGGCCACAGCCAGTGGGCAAGGCACAACAGCAGCACGCCGAAGGCGCCCCAATAGGCCCGCGCCCACAGCCCGCCCTGCCAGAAGCCACCGGTGCCGTTCATGTCGCTGAGCGGCTGCGACGGGGTGCTGCCAAACATGTAGAGCATATTGGTGTAGCCGAGATTGCTGAGGAAGATGCGGCCCACAAACCACACCAGCACCAGCCCCCAACCGACATATTTGTTGGGGCTAAGCACCTGAAAGAACACCGCCAGCACGGCGATCAGCAAGAGATCGACACTTTGCGGAAAGACGTAGGCGGCAAGATAAAGCCCGAGGTCAATCGTGCCCGTGGCCTTGATCAGCTGGTAGAGCACGCCCGTCAGCATTCCTGCGAGCGACAGCAGCAGCAGCACCGCGAAGATGGCGAGGATCTTGGGCACGAACATCACCCAGCCGGGCACCGGCGTTGCGTCGAGGATTTCGCCGATCTTCACGTCGCGCTCGCGCCACACCAGTTCGCCGCCATAGAAAACTGCAACAATGAGGCTGAACAGGAAACCTTGGCTCATCACTGTGGTGATGACATCGGCGGTGAGCGGATAGGATGGCGTGCCATAAAGCGTCTCGGCAAAGGCGAGATTGATCGCACAAAACGCAAGGCCCAGCAGCAGCAGCACAACCAGGCCGGGGCTCTTGAGCACTTGCAGCACTTCCATTTTGAGGCGCAGGATGAAGCTCGCCCAGACATGACCCGCGCCAAAGGCCGGGCGCGCTTCAAGGCGCTTGCCCGAAGCCGCCCGCGCCCCTGCCGCCGCCGCGCTGGCGGCAGCCGCTTGTTGCGCCAGCCGCCGAAGCTGACGGGGCGAGGGGGCGCGCTCCGTCAGGCTGAAGCCCGCCCACGAAGCCATCAGAAATACCGCCGCGATCCCCAGCGTCACTGCACGATTGATCAGTATGTCGCCTTCGAGCGGGATGGCCCGCGTATTCATTTCGGCCTGTGTCCAGTACCGCGTCACTTCGGCAATCGCGCTCACACCCATGGGTTCAAACCGCGCCATGATCGACTGGTATTCCGGCTCGGCGCTGAGGACCGTGGCGACTGTCAGATAGCCCATCACCAGCACGAGGACGCCGATATAGCTTGCCAGCATCGAACGCGTGATCGTGGCGAGGCTGAACAGGACCGCCGAACTCATCAGGATATTGGGCACAGCGATGATCAGGAACGGCCAGGCATAGGCGCCAAAGCCGCCCGGTCCGACGGTTTCGGGATCGACCCAAGGCATGGCCGAGCCCAGCGCGATGCCAAGCGGCAGCGCGAGAAACCCGATCAGCGCAATCGCAAAACCGCCTGCAAACCGCCCCGCCAGAAAGCTGCCGCGCCCCACCGGCGTTGCGCGGATCATCGGGCCGAACTTGGTCACATCATCGCGCACCACCGCATTGGCGACAAAGGACGTGATCACGAAGAGGTAGAACAGCCCGAGGATCGCCATCGCGAAAGTGATGGTGAAAGGCGCGTTTTCGTGCACCCCGCTTGCCCCGCCAATGCTGACATTCGCGCTTGCGGAAAGGCCAAAACCGATCAGCAGGAAAATCGCGGCCGAGGCCCAGAACACCGGGTTTTTCAGCTGGTAGCGCAGTTCGAAACCGGCAATTGCAGCGCTGAGCATGGCTGTGCGCTCCTCTCAGGCTGCGGCGGCCACGCGGCGGGTTTGGGCAAGGGTGGCGAAATAGACATCCTCCAGCCCGCCGCTGACCGGTGCGAAACCTTCGGGCTGGCTGTCGGCCAGCACATGAACCACGATCTCGCCGGCAAAGAAGCGGTGCGAGATGACCTCGTGCGCGGCCTGTATCCCTGGCAGAGCAGTGTGCGGCACGGTGCGCTGCCACACCCGCCCCCTGATCGAGGCAATCAGCTCGCGCGGCGCGCCTTCGAGTTGCACGCGGCCTCCTGCCAGCACCGCCATGCGCGGGCACAGATCGGCGACATCCTCGACGATGTGGGTGGAAAGGATAACCACCACATTCTCGCCAATCCCGGCAAGCAGATTGAGGAAGCGGTTGCGCTCCTCCGGATCGAGCCCGGCGGTGGGCTCATCCACGATGATCAGTTCCGGATTGCCGATCAGCGCCTGCGCAATCCCGAAGCGCTGGCGCATCCCGCCCGAAAAGCCTGCAATCGCCTTGCCACGCACCGCCCACAGATTGGTTTCATTGAGCAGATGCTCCACCACTTCGCGGCGCTCTTTGCTATCGGCAATCCCCTTGAGAACCGCCATGTGATCGAGCATCTGATAGGCCGAAACCCGCGGGTAAACGCCGAAATCCTGCGGCAGATAGCCCAGCTTGCGGCGCAAGGCACCAGGCTGGGCCAGAACGTCAAGCTCGCCGAAGCGGATTGCACCGCTGGTAGGCGCCTGAAGCGTCGCGATGGTGCGCATCAGGGTGGATTTGCCCGCCCCGTTGGGGCCAAGCAGGCCGAACATCCCCTTGGGGATCGTCAGCGTCACGTCATCAAGCGCGCGCGTGCCATTGGGATAGGTGTGGCTGACGCCGGTGATCGCGAGCATGATAATCCCCTGCCTGTATCCGGCGCATCTTAACCGCTCAGGCTTTCTGGAAAAGCCGTGTTGGCAGAGCGGCGCAGGCAACTTGTCGATGGTGCAGGTGCTTGGTCGATGCCGGTTGCCTGCTGGTGGAGCGCCGAGCGAACCTTGTTCTACCTATGCAACTGACCTCGCTTTGCTTTGGCAAAGGTCTTTGGGCATCGCCAGCAGCCGCAAACCCGTTCCCCCGCGATGGAGCGGGCCGATATCCTGCGCAGCGCAGGCTGCCATGCGATCGCGGGCTATTTCTTCGGCAAGCCGATGCCGCTTGGCGAATTTGCCGCCCATTGCCGCCAGCACGGCGCGGCAGTCACACCGCCGCGCCGCATTGTCAGGGGATAGATCGCATCAGCCACCCTTGCGGCTGGCCTCAACGCTCGCCATCACCTCGGCAGGCCAGGTCACTTGCGTCTGTGTCTGGGGGTTGAACAGATCGCCTTCATAGACCGCCTGGCCGGCCGCCGCGATTTCTTCCCGCGTGAGGAATTCGCTCGGTTCGAGAGCAAACACGTCGATCCCGCGGCTGATCTCGGTGCCGTAGATGCGGCCATTATACCAATAGCTTGACCAATACCCGCCCAGCACCAGCTGTTCATTGCTGATCGGTCCGCGATCGAAATAGGCGATCTCGCGGGGCTTGGCGCTGTCGGTGAAGTCCATCACGCTGATGCCGCCCTGATACCAGGCCTGCACGAACAGATCGCGCCCCGGCACCGGAATGATCGAGCCATTATGCGCCACGCAGTTTTCCTTGTCAGACTGGGGCGCGGGCATCTTGTAATGGCTGCGGAACACCAGCTTGCCATCGACGATGTCGTAGATCGCATTGGCGCCCCAGGTCATCGGATCCGAAGCGCGGCACCGCGGACGCCCGCCGCCGCCCCATTCATCGGTGAAGATCACCTTGGTGCCGTCATTGTTGAAGGTCGCCGAGTGCCAATAGGCAAAGCCGGTATCGGTCACCGCATCAATCCG
Source organism: Erythrobacter sp. (assembly GCA_046296155.1). Lineage (GTDB taxonomy): Bacteria > Pseudomonadota > Alphaproteobacteria > Sphingomonadales > Sphingomonadaceae > Erythrobacter. Next base: position 47,966 of record JBKBLW010000006.1, read on the forward strand.
CTTGGGATTATAGGGATCGGAAATGTCGAACAGGATGCCATTGCCCGAGCACGCACCCGCCGCGATGTTCTTGGCCGGGAACACCGTGATGTCGTGGCAGTGATCGGTGCGGCTGGTGCGCTGGGTGCCATCGCCATGATCGCCGCCTTTCCACAAGCCGGCAATCTGGCCGGTTTCCTCATCGGCAAAAACCGTCGGGCTCTTGACGATACGCGCCCTGGCAGGGTCAGCCACCGGGATTTCGATCACGTCCACCCGGAACAGCGCGGTGCGATTGTCCCCCGGCACCTCGCCGACGCAGCCTGCCAGTTCCTTGCCATCGCGGATGCCCGCAGTGCCGGAATTATAGACCACGATGGTCTTTTCATCCGCGCGCACCACCGAATGGGTGTGACTGCCCCGGCAGGTCTGGACAAGGCCGACCTGACGCGGGCGGGTGAGATCGGAAATGTCGAAGATGCGCAGCCCCCGGAACCGTTCGGGGCTGATCTCGCCCGTAACGCCCTGAAGCCCGCAATCGACCCGCCCGCGCGTCTGCTCGACGCTCATGATCAGGAGCTTGCCCACCACCGAGACATCGCCCTGCCCGCCGGGGCACACCACGCTGCTCATCAGGGCAGGCACGCCATTGTCGCCCAGCTTGTAGATGTTGAAGCCGTGGTAATTGCCCGCGATCATCACATCGCCGAAAAACGCCATGTCGGTGTTGGCGAAATCAAGCAGCGGGGAACGCTCGGCAAACTGGGTGAGGGTGTCTTCCGGCCCGCGTTCGGCCTCATCGCTCTCACCCGCAGGAGCGGGATCAGCAGCTGCCGCCTTGGGGGCTGCGTGCTGTGCATGGTCCATGCCTGCATGATCCAGCGCGGCTGCGGGCGCGGCCTTGGCCGCGGCGGCCAGCTCCACCGCCTTCTTGCCCTTGGCAGGCTTGGCCGGGCGCAGATCAGCGGGGTTGTCAGGGTTGAAAAAGCCCGCCGGCTTCCGCAAGCTCGCCACCTTGGTGAGGTTCCAGATCGCCTCGCCCGCATTGTCGAAACCCGCTGCCAGCCCCGCGCGCGGATCAGCCGAAAGCCCGGCGAGCAGCTTGTCCATGCGCTCGATCTCGCCCTTCTGTTCGGTCTCGATATCGCTGATGAACTGGAACAGCACCGGATCAGCCGCGCTGCCGGGCTGCTTGAGCAGATCCTTGACCATGGTGAGCGCGCCGTCGTGATGGGTGATCATCAGGGTGAGGAACAGGCGATCGAACTCGACGCCCCTGGCCGCAGCCAGCGCCTTCATCTGGGCAGGGCTCGCCATGCCTGCCATGGTGTGATGCGCGTGGTCTTTCATTCCCGCCATGCCCAGCGGCTCGCCGCGTTCGGCCAGCCAGCCCTTCATGAAGGCGATTTCATCGGCCTGGCTCGATTCGATGCGCCCCGCGATGGTGACAAGCTCAGGCCGGTTGGTGCGCTCCTTGACCAGCACCGCCATGTCGACCGCCTGCTGGTGGTGCATGATCATGCCCTGCATGAAGCTGACATCGGCGGGCGTATAACTGGCCGCCGCGAGCCTTGTTGCCTGATCGACAGTAAGCAAGCGGCTATCCTGCCCCGGCGCGCCCGGCTGGATGATCGGCACGGACTGCGCAAGCGCCATGGCCGATCCGCTCAGGAGCAGGCCGGAAAGCACGATGCGTGAAGTCGAAAGCAGCGATCTGGTGGGGGTCATGATGATCCTGTTGCCTGAGAGAAAAAGCCTCGCAGCAGACTGCCGCCTGGGCTGCACCAGTCAAGGGCCCATGCTGTCCGCTGATGCGCCCATCGACCAAGCGCCGATGGCTTTCGAGCAAAGTCCGTGCATCGCAGCCAGCGTTTCCGATCGCGCCGTAGCCTCGGTTGAGCGTGAAAGAGGCTCAACAAGGCTTGCTTTGGCAGGGGACCCCTGCGTAGATTCAGTCGTTAAGATGGTGGCAAGCATAGAAGGGTAGCATCACGCCATGATCGCACGTCGCCTCACAGCCTTTGCTGGTGCCGTTCTTGCTGCTGTCGCGCTCGCCGCCAGCCCGGCCGCAGCGCGCGGCCATGACGATGTGCAAGCAGCCTTTGACAGCACATTCGGCACCGAGCTGCGCGCGCCGCAAAGCTATGAAACGCTTTACGCCAGCAATCTCGAAGCGCGCATCGCCGATCTCGCCAATCCGGCCCGCGGACGCATTGGCGTTGCCGCGATCGATCTGACGACGGGCGAAGAAGTGATGGTGCTGGGCGACCAGTTGTTCCCGATGGCCTCGACCAGCAAGGTTGCCGTGGCGGCAGCCTATCTCGAAATGGTCGATCGGGGTCAGGCCTCGCTGACTTCGGAATATGCCCTGCTGCTGCCGGTAGCCTCGCCCAAGTTTTCTTCCGCCAAGGCGCCGGTGCGCCCCGGCAACTACATGCCCGCGATTGATCTGATCGAGATCATGATCACCCGTTCGAGCAACCCGGCAACCGATTCGCTGCTTGCCGCCGTCGGCGGGCCAGGCACCGTGAACAGCTGGATGCGGCGTCACGGGTTCAACGATTTCAGCCTCAATCGCGATATCGCAACGCTGGTGCGCGATGATGGCGAATATGACCCGGCAACCCGGATCGACCCGCGTGATGCCGCCACCCCGCGCACCATGGCGCGGTTCCTGCAAGGGCTCTATCGCGGCGATTTCCTCTCGCCCTCCAGCCGCCAGGTGCTGCTGGGTGCGATGAGCCGCACAATAACGGGCAAGCGCCGCATCCCGGCGCTGATGCCCTATGAAGCGCGCGTCAGCCACAAGACTGGCTCGCTCAACAACACCTCAAGCGACATCGGCATTATCGAAACGCCCGATGGCCGGGTGATCGCGGTGGCAATCTATGTCACCGGGCAAGGCACCCGCGCCGCGCGCGAGGACAAGATCGCGGAAATCGCCCGTGCGATCTATGATGGCTTTGCCGCCCGCGCGCAGAGCAATCCGCTCAGCAACCCCAATCGCACCTGGACCAGCGCGCCCTACGGCGCGGGCGGACGCTGAAACAAAAAGGGCAGCGCCTCGCAGCGCCGCCCCCTTTTGCTGGCAAGCGGATAAGGCTTATTCGCCTTCCATCATCTTTTCGGCATCAGCCGCAGCCTTCTCAGCGGCTTTGGTGACTTCGTCAGCCGTGGCTTCGGTGGCTTCCATGGCCTCTTCGCCCATGGCTTCCATGTCTTCGCCCATGGCATCGGCATCTGCAGCCATGGCGCCTGCCATGTCGTCGGCTTCCTTGGCGGTTTCGCCGCAGGCAGCAAGGGTCAGGGCAGAGGCGGCAACGGCCGCGGCGAGCATGATCTTACGCATGATGAAATCTCCTCAGGTAACGCAGAGGCCGCACCCGGCTGAAGATTGATCAGGCGCAGGCCGGGGCGAAGGCGTCACGCCTGCCCTGGCGTGGCAGGCTAGTGCCATCGGTGCCATGCAGCAACCCGGTTGAGCGGTGCCCGCCCCCATTATGCCACAATCCGTCCCGCCGCTTTCGTCCCCCTACCACCACCGGCCTGCGCCTGCTAGCGAGGCAGCATGACCGAGCCAAAGCCGCATCTCTACCTCGTGGACGGGTCGTCCTATATTTTCCGCGCCTATCATCGGTTGCCGCCGCTGACCGATCCCGAAGGCACGCCCGTGGGCGCGGTCTATGGCTACACCACGATGCTGTGGAAGCTCGCCACCGATCTCGACGAGGCCGAGGGGCCGACGCACCTGGCGGTGATCCTCGATGCCAGCGGCGAGAGCTTCCGCAACGAGATTTACGCGCATTACAAGGCCAACCGCCCCGATCCGCCCGAAGACCTCGTGCCGCAATTCCCGCTGATCCGCGATGCGACCCGCGCTTTCAGTCTGCCCTGCATCGAAGTGCCGGGGCTGGAAGCGGATGATCTCATCGCCACCTATGCCCGCACCGCGCAGAGGATGGGCTGGAACGTCACCATCGTCTCCTCCGACAAGGACCTGATGCAGCTGGTGGGCGAAGAGAACGGCGCACGGATCGACATGCTCGATACCATGAAGAACCAGCGCATCTATCTGGACGAGGTCGAGGAGAAATTCGGCGTGCCGCCCGAACTGGTGGGCGATGTGCTCGCGCTGATGGGTGATAGCGCGGACAACGTGCCGGGCATTTTCGGCATCGGGCCCAAGACGGCATCCAAGCTGATCGCCGAACACGGCTCGCTCACTGCCGCACTCGATGCGGCACCTGCGATGAAGCCGTCGAAACTCAGGGATCGGCTGATCGAAGGGCGCAAGGATGCCGAACTTTCCAAGGTGCTGGTGACGCTGAAGGAAGATTGCGAACTGCCCCAGCCCATCGAGGAGATGAAACTCGGGCCCGTGCCGCCCGAACCGCTTGCCGCTTTCCTTGCGAAACACGGCTTCACGTCGCTGTTGAAGCGGCTTGAGACCGGCAATGGCAGCCCCGCACGCACAACCGATCTCAATCCGCCCAAAGCCAGCACGGCAGGCGCAAAAGCCAATGGTGAAGAAAACCGCCAGCCGCTCCCCGAAGCGCCCAAGATTGACCGCGCGCTCTATGAAACTGTCCAGACGCCGGAACGTCTTGAGGAATGGATAGAACGCGCCATGGCCGCGCGGCTGGTGGCGGTGGATACCGAAACAACCTCATTGGATGCCATGCGCGCCGAACTGGTGGGCGTGAGCCTCGCGCTCGGCCCCAATGATGCCTGCTACATTCCATTAGCGCATGGCGGCGACGACATGTTCGCGCAGAAGCCGCAGCAGGTGGCGATGGATAGAGCGCTGGCGGCGCTCAAGCCGCTGCTCGAAGCAGACAGCGTGATAAAGGTGTTCCAGAACGGCAAATATGATCTCAACCTGTTCGCCCGCAACGGCATCCACGTCGCCCCGATCGAGGATACCATGGTCATCAGCTTCGCACTCGATGCCGGGCGCGAGCAGGACGGGATGGGCGGCGGGCACGGGATGGACGAGCTGTCCGAACGCCACCTTGGTCACACACCGCTTGCGTTCAAGGACATCTGCGGCACCGGCAAGAAGGCGATTGGCTTTGGCGAAGTGCCGCTCGATCGCGCTACCGCATACGCGGCCGAAGATGCCGATGTGACCTTGCGGCTCTACCGCGTCCTCAAACCGCGCCTTGCCGAAGAAGGCGGCACGCGCATCTATGAGCGCGTGGATCGCCCCTTGATCCCGGTGGTCGCCCGCATGGAGCGCGAAGGCATCAAGGTCGACCGCGCGCGGCTGGCCAAATTGTCGGAAGAGTTCGCCAAGGAAATCGGCAGGCTCGAAGGCGAAATTCACGCCGTCGCCGGCGAGGCCTTCACGGTCGGCAGCCCCAAGCAATTGGGCGAAGTGCTGTTCGAGAAACTCGGCTACAAGGGCGGCAAGAAGGGCAAGAGCGGGCAATATTCGACCGATGTCTCGGTGCTGGAAAGGCTTGCGGCGGAAGGCGCGCCCATTGCCAGGCTGGTGCTGGAATGGCGGCAGCTCTCCAAGCTCAAATCGACCTATACCGACGCGCTGCAAGAGGCGATCAATCCGGCGACAGGCCGCGTCCACACCAGCTATTCCCTTGTCGGCGCGCAGACCGGGCGCTTGTCATCCACCGATCCCAATTTGCAGAATATCCCGGTGCGCACCGCGATTGGCCGCCAGATCCGCGAGGCTTTCGTGCCCGAGGCAGGCAATGTGCTGCTGGCGGCGGACTATTCGCAGATCGAGTTGCGGCTCGCCGCGCACATGGCAGGCGTCGATACGCTCAAAGAGGCCTTCGCCCATGGCGAGGATATCCATGCCCGCACCGCGCGCGAAATGTTTGGCGAAGTCACCCGCGACACCCGCGCGCGCGCCAAGACGATCAATTTCGCGATCCTTTACGGCATTTCACGCTGGGGCCTGGCCAGCCGCCTCGAAGTGACGCCGGAAGAAGCGCAGGCGATGATCGACACCTATTTCCAGCGCTTCCCCGGCATCCAGCGCTATATTCTGGAAACCTTGGAAAGCGTGCGCAGCCGTGGCTATTCCGAAACCCTGTTCGGCCGCAAGACATGGTTTCCGCGCATCAATTCCAAGAACCAGGCCGAACGGCAAGGCTCAGAGCGCGCGGCGATCAACGCGCCTATTCAGGGCACCAGCGCCGACATCATCAAGCGCGCGATGGCGCGGATGCTGCCAGCGCTCGCCGAGGCGGGGCTGCACGATGTGCGGATGCTGCTTCAGGTGCACGATGAATTGGTGTTCGAATTGCCTGAGGCGCGCGTGGAGGCGGCAACCCCGATCATCCGGCAGGTGATGGCCGAGGCCGCCCTGCCCGCGGTAACCCTCTCCGTGCCGCTCGGCGTCGATATCGGCACGGGGCCAAGCTGGGACGCGGCGCATTAGAGCGTTTTCAAGCCGGGTGGAATCACCCGGCGACCCGGAAAACGCGGTGACACAACAAATTAGAGCGGTTGATCGGATATAATCAGAGCGGAAACCGCTCTAGGCGTTGATCCTCCCCTCCCCAAGGGCTGGGGGTGGGGGCTCCACGATCTCTTTTGGCAAAACCCCCATCCCCAACCCCTGCCCAGAGGGGAAGGGGCTAGGCATCTCAATCGTGCTTCTTCTCGCGCGTGGGCGTCAGCATGTCGGGTGAGAGGAACCCGATAGGCTGCACCGCAGCGGCGCGCTTTTTCAGTTCGCCGCGCATCTTGCGATATTCCTCTTCCATCTCGCTCGTCACTGTCGCGCGGGCATCCTTGAGCGCAGCGGCAAAATCTTCTGCGGCCACTTGGCTGACCTCGCCGCCGACCCGGCGCAGCGCCGAAAGCCCGGCCCGGCGCACCACGTCTTCCAGATCCGCACCGGTGAAACGTTCGGTCTCGGCAGCGATCGCTGCAAGATCGACATCCGGGCCAAGCGGCATCTTTGCCGTGTGGATCCGCAGGATATGCCCGCGGCCCTCCTTGTCGGGCGTCCCGACATAGACCAACTCGTCAAAACGGCCCGGACGCAGCAGCGCGGGATCGACCAGATTGGGCCGGTTGGTGGCCCCAATCACCACCACCGATTGCAATTCTTCCAGCCCGTCCATCTCGGCAAGGATGGTATTGACGACGCGCCCCGTGACCTGGGGTTCGCCCTGGCCTGAGCCGCGCGCCGGCACCAGGCTGTCGATCTCATCAATGAACACCACGCAAGGCGCCACTGCGCGGGCGCGGGCAAACAGGCGCGCGATCTGCTGTTCGCTCTCGCCATACCACTTGGAGAGGAGATCGGAGGACTTCATCGAGATGAAGTTGGCCTCTGCCTCCTTTGCAACTGCCTTCGCCAACAGCGTCTTGCCCGTTCCGGGCGGCCCATAAAGCAGGAAACCCTTGGCCGGACGAATCCCGAGGCGACGGAAGGCATCGGGGTTTTTCAAAGGCAGTTCGATGCCTTCCTTGAGCTTGCTGACAGCCTCGCCCACCCCGCCAATATCGTCCCAGCCGACATTGGGAACCTGCACCATCACCTCGCGCATGGCGGAAGGCTGGACGCGCTTGAGCGCCGCGAGAAAATCCTCGCGCGTAACACTCAGATCTTCCAGCACTTCGGGCGGAATGGTGCGCTCGTCCAGGTCAAGCCGCGGCATGATCCGCCGCACCGCTTCGATGGCAGCCTCGCGGGCGAGCGCTGCGATATCCGCACCGACAAAACCATGCGTCACGCGGGCGAGTTCATCCAGATCAACGCCCTCGGCAAGCGGCATCCCGCGGGTATGAATCGAGAGAATCTCGCGCCGCCCGCGTTCATCGGGCACACCGATCACAATCTCGCGATCAAACCGCCCCGGACGGCGCAGCGCCTCGTCGATGGCGTCAGGCCGGTTGGTGGCCGCGATCACCACCAGATTGGCGCGCTTTTCCAGCCCGTCCATCAGCGTCAGCAATTGCGCGACCAGCCGCTTTTCGGCCTCGCCCGGCACCTGGGTGCGCTTGGGGGCGATCGAATCGATCTCGTCGATAAAAATGATCGCAGGCGCCGCGCGGGCGGCTTCCTCGAACACTTCCCTCAGGCGTTTTTCCGATTCGCCATAGCCCGAGCCCATGATCTCAGGGCCATTGATGGTGAAGAATTCGGCATCGCTTTCATTCGCCACCGCCTGGGCAAGCCGCGTCTTGCCAGTGCCGGGCGGGCCATGGAGCAGCACACCCTTGGGTGGCTCGACACCGAGGCGGATGAACAGCTCAGGGTAACGCAGCGGCAATTCGACCATTTCGCGCAAAGCGCGGATGGTTTCTTCCATCCCGCCGACATCATCATAATTGACGACCGCACGGGCATCGCGTGGTTCTTCGAACTCGGTGCGAAGTTCCACCTCGGTGTTTTCGTCGATATGGACAATGCCCTTGGGCGTGGTCGCGGCCACGGAAAGCCGGATTTGGGTGAGCGCATAGGCAGGCACGCGCAGCAATTGGCGCACCTCTGAAGGCATGTTCTGCACTGGCTGCTGGCCGGTGGTTGCCACCAGATCGCCGGCAACCAGCGGGCGGCGGAAGAAATTGCGCTTCAGGGCATGGGTCGGCCCCTGCAAGCGCATCTCGCGCTGGGCAGGCGCGAACACCACGCGGGTGGCGGCGCGCGATTCGCCGCGGGCAATGGCGACATGCTCGCCCGAGCCGACCTCGGCATTGCCGCGCTGCAAGCCATCGAGCCGCACCACATCAAGCGCATCATCTTCGGGATAGGCGGCCATCGCGATGGCGGCCGTCACCCGCTTGCCGGTGATCTCGACGACATCGCCTTCGGCAAGCCCCAGTTTCTGGAAGGCGGCGCGCGGCAAGCGGGCAATGCCCTGCCCTGATTCCTCCTGACGGGCTGGGGCAACCTGCAAGCGCAGGCTGCGATCGGTGGTCGGGGCAGCGTCAGCCATAGGGTCTCTCGAAACGGGTGGTCACCTGCACAAGCTAGGAACCGGGGAGCGGGAATGCAATCGGAAGGGCCCGGCAAGGCCTTGCGCCAAGCCCGGCGAGCCGCTGCACTTGTGCCGGAAACAAGCGCGGCGCACCATCCGGCCCCGTGCCGGACAAAAAAAGCCCGGCACGGGGCCGGGCTTTGAAAGTTTGGGAGAGGATGCCTGAAAGGCAATTTCGCATTTGCAGCAAAATTTGCGGGGGTGCAAGTGCGAAAGGTGCATAGTTAGTTGCAAAATTTGCTCATGGAGCACTTAAACGCACCAAGATGTGAAAAAATTTGCACATTTCTGCCGCGCCAATAGGCATTTGTCTAGATTATAGGCAGATTGGCCGCTGATTTGCGATTTTGCGCTGCAGCAAGATGCATCTTGCGGCGGTGCGGCGATTTTTCGCTCCGCGCTGTAACCAAAATGCCTCGCCAAGCGTTCCCGAGTGTTGTGAAAACCTGGCGCAAATACTAGGCACGCAGCCATGAGCAAACTCTATCCCGACGCCGCCACCGCCCTCGCCGATGTCCTTCGCAACGACATGCTGATCGCTGCCGGAGGCTTTGGCCTGTGCGGCCTGCCCGAGCGCCTGCTCGATGCCATTCGCGATAGTGGCGTCACCGGCCTTACCTTTGTCAGCAACAATGCCGGCATCGACAATGAAGGTATCGGCAAGCTGCTGCGCACCCGGCAGGTCAAGAAGATGATCTCCTCCTATGTCGGCGAGAACAAGGAGTTCGAACGCCAATATCTTGCAGGCGAGCTCGAGGTGGAGTTCTGCCCGCAAGGCACGCTCGCCGAACGCATGCGTGCCGGCGGCGCTGGCATTCCCGGCTTCTATACCCGCACCGGCGTTGGCACGCTGGTGGCCGAAGGCAAGGAACACAAGCAATTTCCCGACCGCGACGGGGTGATGCAGACCTATATCCTCGAACACGGGATCTTTGCCGATCTTGCGGTTATCAAGGCATGGAAGGCCGACGAGACCGGAAACCTCGTGTTCCGCAAGACCGCGCGCAACTTCAATCTGCCTGCGGCCACCTGCGGCAAGGTGTGCGTCGCCGAAGTCGAGGAAGTCGTGCCCGCAGGCGCGCTTGATCCCGATCAGATCCACCTGCCCGGCGTCTATGTGAACCGCATGATTGTCGGCGCGCCTTATGACAAGAAGATCGAGTTCCGCACTGTGCGCGAGCGGGTGTAACCGGCAGATCTGGGCGAGGATGGCACCATGAAACTGCGGCTCGGGCAGATCGCAGCGGTGATGCTGGCAGCGAGCGCGCTGAGCGGCTGCGCGGCTGCGCTTATCCCGGTGCTGGCGAGCGGCGCCCTGGCAACCACCGCGGATACTGGATCAAATGCTGGCGAAGCAAGGCCCGAACCAGCCGCCTTGCCCGCACCAGCGCGTCCGGGCAGCGTCACCGTGAACCTGCCACCCAAGGCCTATCCGCCCGCTGCCGCAGCGCCTGCCCCTGCACCGCTCATCACCACCCCGCTCGCCGCCCTGCAGCTTACCAGCTTCGATCCGGGCTTTGCACGGCTGGCCGATTACGCGCTGGCCGAAGCGCGCCGCGCGGCTTCGGGCACACCGCCCGTCTCCGCCGTGCTGGCTGATCCGGTGGCACTTGATGGGGCAAGGCGCATCTGCCGCGAGGATCAGACTGCAGTGGTGGTGATTGATCTCGATCCGGCCGGGGGGGCATTTGCCGCCCCTGCCAGCCTCCCCGCCCTGCCCGAGCACGCCGCCGCGCTGGCTGAGATGCGTGCGGCGGGGATTGCGATTGCATGGATCTCGCACAGCCCCGTTACCCAGACAGGCGCCATCCGCCGCGCGCTTGAAGGTGCTGGACTTGATCCGCGCGGGGCCGATATGCTTGTGCTGGCGCAGGATTCTGCCAGCCGCAAGCAGGTGCTGCGCGACACGCTGGCGAGCAATTCCTGCATCCTCGCAATCGGCGGCGACGAACGCGCTGATTTCGACGAGCGATTCGGTTATCTGCGGAACCCAGCAGCGGGCGCACGGCTTGAAACGCTGATCGGCGAGGGACCATGGTTCCTGATCCGCAACATCTTCTCCTCCACCCCCAGCAACGAGGCCCCTGCCCCATGACCACGCCTGACGCCAAGACCCCGCCTGCGGGCTGGAACCGCGACCAGATGGCCGCCCGCGCCGCACAGGAATTGCGCGATGGCTATTATGTCAATCTCGGCATCGGCATCCCGACGCTGGTGGCCAACCACATCCCCGAAGGCATGATGGTGACGCTGCAAAGCGAGAACGGGATGCTCGGCATCGGGCCGTTCCCCTATGATGACGAGGTTGATCCCGATCTTATCAATGCCGGCAAGCAGACCATCAGCGAATTGCCCCATTCGGCCTATTTCGACAGCGCAACGAGTTTTGCCATGATCCGCGGCGGGCATATTGATCTTACCGTGCTCGGCGCGATGGAAGTCGCTGAAAATGGCGACATCGCCAACTGGATGATACCCGGCAAGATGATCAAGGGCATGGGCGGCGCGATGGACCTGGTCGCTGGCGTCAGGAAGATCATCGTGGTGATGGATCATACCGCCAAGGACGGAAGCCCCAAGTTCATTCCGGCCTGCACCCTGCCGCTCACGGGGCAGGGCGTGGTCGACATGATCATCACCAACCTGGGTGTCTTCCACCGCCCCGATCATGCCAGCGCGTTCCGTCTGATCGAACTCGCACCCGGCGTCACCGAGGCGGACATCGCGGCCTTCACCACCGCCCATTACGAAGTGGCTCTGGCGCACGCCTGACCGCTGATGACCACCTATTACATTCTCCTGTTCATCCACCACACCGGCGTGATCCTGCTGGTGGGGAACATCACGGTGACAGCGGTGTGGAAAGTGTTTGCCAATCGCACGGGCGACGCGCGGATCATCGCTTTCGGGCAAAGGCTGGTCACCGGCACGGATTTCGGGCTCACGATCCCTGGCATCGTGCTCACCATGGCGGGCGGTTATGGCTGCGCGGTTCTGATGGGATATCCGCTGTTCGAGGATTTGTGGCTGATTGCCAGCCAGGCACTGTTCGTTCTTGCCGGCCTCATCTGGCTGGGCATTCTGGTGCCCATTCAGGTGCGCCAGGCGCGGATCGCGCGCGGCTTTGCGAACGGCGGCGCGGTATCGGATGAATATCGCGCCCTTTCCCGCCGCTGGATCACCTGGGGGCTGATCAGCACGGTGCCGATGGTGGCGGTCTTGTGGCTGATGGTGGCAAAGCCCGCATGACCAGCTGGCTCGCTGCGCCGCGTAACGCGAATGCGCCGCTTGCCGGCCTCAAGGTGCTGGAGCTCGCCCGCGTGCTGGCAGGGCCGTTCTGCGGGCAGATCCTTGCCGACCTTGGTGCCGACGTGATCAAGGTCGAAAGCCCCGAAGGGGACGGCACAAGGCTGTGGGGGCCGCCGTGGGTCGAACGGGTCGATGCCAGCGGGAAGGTTCAGCGGGAGGCGGCCTATTATCACGCCTGCAACCGGGGCAAGCGTTCGATCATCGCCGATTTCACACAGGCCGAGGATCTCGCACGGGTCAAGGCGCTGGCAGCCGACGCCGACGTGCTGATCGAAAATTTCAAGGTCGGCGCGCTCGCCAAGTTCGGACTGGATTATGCCAGTCTTGCCGCCGCCAATCCGGGCCTTGTCTATTGCTCGATCACCGGCTTTGGCCAGACCGGCCCGCGCGCGGGCGAGGCGGGCTATGATTTCGTCGCGCAAGGGATGAGCGGGCTGATGTCGCTGACCGGCGAGCCGCAGGGCCACCCTGTCAAGGCGGGGGTTTCGATCTCGGATATTGCCACCGGGATATGGGCGGCAAACGGCGTGCAGGCGGCGCTGCTGATGCGGCACCGCACCGGCAAGGGACAACAGGTCGACATGAGCCTGCTCGATTGTTCGGTCGGCCTGCTCGCCAATCAGGCGAGCTATTTCCTTACAACCAAAGAAAACCCGCCGCGCATGGGCAATGCCCATGCACAGGTGGCGCCATACGGGGTGTTTGCGGTGGCGGATGGGCACGTGATCCTTGCCCCCGCCAATGACCGCCTGTTTGCACGCCTGATGACGGTGCTGGGCCTTGGCGCGCTGGTGGATGATGAACGCTTTGCCACCAACGCCGCGCGCACCGCCAACGCCGCCGCGCTCGATGCCGAAATCGCGGCGGCAGCGAGCGGGTGGACCAAGCAGGGCCTGCTCGATGCCTGCCATGCCGCAAGCGTTCCGGCAGGGCCGATCAACCGGCTGGACGAGGTCTTTGCTGACCCGCAAGTGATTGCCCGTGGAATGCGGATCGAACTGGGCGGGATGGCAGGAGTGCGCAGCCCTTTCATCTTTTCCGGTGCCGAACTGGCGCTGGATCGCCCTTCGCCCATGCTGGGCGAAGATGATGAGGGGTAAGAGCGCCCAGGCCCCCAGCCGCAAGGCAGGAGGCCCGAGAAATCCTGGCTGCGGCGTGAGCGTCAGGCCAGCGCAGCCTTGAGATCATCCACCAGATCAAGGCGCTCCCACGGGAAGAAATCGTCCTCGGCCTCGCGGCCAAAATGCCCATAGGCCGCGGTCCGCTGGTAGATCGGCTTGTTGAGGCCGAGATGGGTGCGGATCGCACGCGGGGTCAACCCGCCCAGCTTGGCAATCCCGAGGATCGCCTGTTCGATCTTGTCATCGCCAACGGTCCCGGTCTCGTGGGTATCGACATAAAGCGAAAGCGGCTCGGACACCCCGATCGCATAGGCGATCTGGATCGTGCAGCGTGTCGCAAAGCCGGCGGCAACCACGTTCTTGGCGAGGTAGCGGGTGATATAGGCGGCCGAACGGTCGACCTTGGTCGGATCCTTGCCGCTGAACGCGCCGCCGCCATGCGGGGCCGCACCGCCATAGGTATCAACGATGATCTTGCGCCCTGTCAGCCCCGCGTCGCCATCCGGCCCGCCGATTTCAAAGGCACCCGTCGGGTTGATGTAATACTTGGTCTCGCGCAGCAGCACCGGCGGGATCACGTCGGCGACGACTTTTTTCACATAGGCCTCAAGTTCGGCATACTTGGCCGGGTCAGCGTGATCGCCGGTCAGGCAATAGCCGCGCTTGTGCTGGGTCGAGACCACCACCGCAGTTGCCGCCACCGGCAGCGAGCCTTCGTAGCGCAAGGTCACCTGGCTCTTGGCATCGGGCTCGAGGAAAGGTGCCTTGCCCGCATGACGATCAGCCGCCATGCGCTCCAAAATCTTGTGGCTGTAATAGAGCGTTGCGGGCATATAGCCGGGGGTTTCATCCGTGGCATAGCCAAACATGATGCCCTGATCGCCTGCACCTTCGTCCTTGTTGTCCTTGGCGTCCACCCCTTGCGCGATTTCCGCCGACTGGCCATGCAGGCGGTTGATGAATTCGAACGTCTTCCAATGGAAGCGATCCTGCTCATAGCCGATGCGCTGCACAGTCTGGCGAACGACCTGCTCAATCTCTTCCCGCGCGCCCGGCGCCCAGTAGTCGTTGGCCTTCCATTCCTCGTTCTTCTCGTCATAGACGCCCTTGCAGCGGATTTCGCCCGCCAGCACCACCAGATTGGTGGTCGTCAGGGTTTCGCAGGCGATGCGCGCTTCGGGGTCCTTCGTGAGGAACAGATCGACGATGGCGTCCGAAATCTGGTCTGCCACCTTGTCGGGATGGCCTTCAGAAACGCTTTCGGACGTAAACAGGTAATCGGTACGCATGGAGCCTCCGGTTTGCAAAGCTGCGCCAGACCCGTGCCCTTATGCAGATATAAGGAAACCTTTATGTCCGGCCTTTGCCCAAGGCCCTAGCGCCCGATGGCGCGGCGTGCAAGCAATCTTGGCAGAACAAGGCCCAGCGCGATGCAAAGCGCTGCCCAACCAAGGGTGAGCGCATGGCCGAACTCCGCGAACAGGGTCGGCGGCTTGGCCGCGGGAATGCGGCCATTGAGCGCGCCCGCCGTGCCGCTGGCGATGCTCCCGCGCACCACGCCATCAGCGTCGATCACCGCGCTGATCCCGGTGGTGGTGGCGCGCAGCACCGGCAGCCCCTCCTCGATCGCCCGCAGCCGCGCCTGTGCGAGATGCTGCGGCGGGCCCCATGTGCCGAACCAGCCATCATTGGATGGGTTGAAGATATAGTCCGGGCGATCCTTGCGGTCGGCGACATGGCCAGAGAACACGATTTCATAGCAAATCTGGATGCCCGCCCGCCCATGCTTGCCCAGATCAAGCGTCTGCGGCCCCGGCCCCGGCACATAGTCGATCGTGCCCGCCACCAACCGCGCCAGCCCCAGCGGTTCCAAGAGCGGTTTCATCGGCAGATATTCGCCGTAAGGCACCAGATGCGCCTTGGCATAGTGGTGGGTAATCGCGCCCGCGCCATTGAGCGCCAGCACCGAATTGCGTGCGCTGACCGCGCCCAGCGTGCCATCTTCCTTCGTGCCGATATCAAGATTGACGACCCCGGTGAGCAGTGTCGACTTCGGCCCGATCACCTTGCCGATCCGCTCGCGCGCATAGGCGGGATCGCCACGCACCGTCATCTGGAGGTAATAGCGTTCGGGATAGCCGTCTTCGAGATAGTCGGGTACTGCGCTTTCCGGCCACAGCACAAGGCGCGACTGTTCGCGGCCTTTCGCGGTGAGGCGGGCGATGCGTTCGAACTGCTCCTCGTATTTGGAGCCATCGTTGATCTCGTCCTGCGGGATCAGCGGCTGGACGAGAGTATAGCGCCGGGCGGTTTCGTCTGGCGACACAGCGGTTGCAAAGGGAAAGCTCATCACGCTGATGGTAAACAGCATCAGACCCCACACCCACACACTTTTGCGCGATGAGAGCGCCAAAAACCCTGTCGCCAGAACAAGCGCCAGCCCCGAAAGCGCATAGGTGCCCAGCCATGGCAGCACGATGGCCAGCCCCGGCCTGTCCCATGTCCCCAGCAGCATCAGCCCCACCGGCGGCCAGGGGTATCCGGTGAACACCCAGCCGCGCAGCCACTCGGTCACGATCCACGCCCCCGCCAGCACCAGGCCGAAGGCCCATAAGGGCGCACGGCGCGCCAAGAGGTGCGCGGCGAGCGCGGCAAAAGCGGGATACCACGCGAGATAGACGCACAGCAGCGGCACGGCGAACCAGCCCAGGATCGCCGGCATTTCTGCCTGATAGGTAAAGGCAGTCGCGATCCAGTTATTGGCGAGCGTGAGATGCGCCCAGCCGAACAGCCAGCCCCGTGCAAGCGCTGCGCGCCATGACGGCGCCTCGTGGATCAGCCAGACAAACCCCGCAAGCGCTGCAAGGCCGAGCGGCCACAGGTGCAGCGGCGGATAGGCACAGGCACCCATCAGGCCCAGCACCAGCGCGCCAAGCAAAGGCCAGCGCCGCATCAGATCAGGCAGCTTTTGCAGCGGATCACCCATTGCGCCCTGCCATGATGAAACAATGTCAGGCGGCGCGCTTAACCGACCGCTTCGAGATTGCCGTCGCTGTCGCCCGCTTCGTCAGCCCGGATCGACGGGGGCAGGATCGACTGGTCGATGCCGGCAGGCCCATCGTCGCTGCTTTCCGTGCGGCGCGGCTTGCGGCGCGGCTTGTCCCCACGCTCGGAGCGTTTCTCTCCGCTCTCCTCGCGCGGCTTGCGCTGACGGCTGCGGCGGGCCGAGGCGCGCTCGGCCGCAGCATCGGCCGCCGCCGCTGCATCTTCAGCCGGATCGCCAAGGAAAGCCTCGCCTTCGGAGGCGAATTCCCCCTCGACCGCGAACTCGCCTTCATCGCCGACCACCACCGGCTCATCATCAGCGCGCGGGCGGGCGCCGCGTTCGGAACCGCGCGGCCGGTCACCATCGAAATCATCCTCGCTCTCATCCGCTTGCGCCTCGCGCTCTTCGTAGCGGCGGCCGCGCGCCTCTTCCTGGCGAGCCTTGTTATCGGCGATCACGCGGAAATAATGATCGGCAAACTGGAGATAATACTCCATCTGCACGCGGTCGCCATTGTGCTGGGCGTCCTGCGCGAGCTTCTTGTACTTGTCGAGCAATTGCGGGGCATTGCCGCGCGCCCGACTGTCAATCCGGTTAACCTGATTGCCATTGCCAGCCTGATTGCGATTGCCACGACCACGGCGGCGATTATTGCGGTTGTTATTCAAGGAAGCGGTTCCTCATCAGCGACCGGTGATGCGAAAAATGGCACTTGCGGTCCACAGACCCCTTGTTTTTGCGCGGTGCCACACTTCCTGGCGGCAGGCCGGCGCACTCCGCGCCGCCGTGGCCAAGGGCTTTGCGCGCTTGGCCGATCAGCTAAGTTTTGGAGCTTGGTTCAGCGATTTGCGCCCTTCGCAAGTCGTCTGGCCTGATTCGGGGTTAGCCGCGCGCAGACCATTTGCCAAGCCCCCCCGCTCAAAATCATGCCCGCAAGATCAGCGCCCGGGCTCTGCCAGCCAGATCGCGGCGCAGCGTGCCTTGAAAGCCCGCAGCCTCGGCCAGCGCTGTAACAGATGCTGCCTGATCCGCCCCGATTTCGAGAATGGCGCTCGCCTGCGGCGTCATCAAAGCGGGCAGCTGCGGGATCAGCACGCGGTAATCATCAAGCCCTTCGGGCCCGGCAAACAGCGCACTGGCAGGCTCATAATCGCGCACCTGGGGATCAAGCGCAGCAGTTTCCTCGACATAGGGCGGGTTGCACAGGATCAGGTCAAAGACGCCGAGGCCCTCGGCCCAGCCCGCATCGTGCCAGCTGCGATTGAACCATGCGCTGCGCCCTGCCAGCCCCAAATCTGCCGCATTGCCCTCGGCCACCGCGAGCGCCTCGGGCGAGGCATCAAGCCCCACGCCCTGCCACCGTGCCCGCTTCGCCAGCACCGCCAGCAGCAGCGCGCCCGATCCGGTGCCAAGATCAAGCACGCGGCCGTGCTCGCCCGCCCGTTCGAGCGCCGCCTCGATCAGTGTCTCGCTGTCGCTGCGCGGGATCAGGGTGGCAGGCGTGACGCGGAGTGTGAGGCCGTAGAACTCGGTCGTGCCGGTGATATAGGCGATGGGTTCATGCGCGGCGCGGCGCGCCACGAAGGCGGCAAACCGCACCGGTGCAGGCTCGCGCATCGCTTTGAGAAGCATCTGCGAACGGCTCATGCCGAGCGCGTGCGCCATCAGCAATTCGGCATCCAGCCGCGCGGTGTCGCTGACGGGTGCGAGGTGTTCGGCAGCGGCGCGGATCGCCTCGCCGACGGTGCTCATTGCGAAAGCGCCGCCAGCCGCTTGGCCTCATCCTCGGCGATGAGCGCATCGAGCAACTCGCCCAGCCCCGGCCCGGCGAGCACTTCCTCCAGCTTGTGGAGGGTCAGCCCGATGCGATGATCGGTGACCCGGCCTTGGGGGAAATTATAAGTGCGGATGCGTTCGGAGCGATCACCGCTGCCCACCATCGCCTTGCGCGCTTCGGCCTCGGCGCCCTGCGCTGCATCGCGCTCGGCCTCGTAGAGCCGTGCGCGCAGCACCTGCATCGCCTTTTCCTTGTTCTTGTGCTGGCTGCGCGCGTCCTGACAGGTGACGACAGTGCCGGTCGGCAGGTGGGTGATCCGCACCGCCGAATCCGTCGTGTTGACGTGCTGGCCGCCTGCGCCGCTCGCGCGGTAGACATCGATCTTGAGATCTTTATCCTCGATCTGAATGTCGACCTCGTCGGGTTCGGGCAGCACCGCGACAGTCGCCGCCGAAGTGTGGATGCGACCGCCGCTTTCCGTCACCGGCACCCGCTGGACGCGGTGGACGCCGCTTTCGAACTTGAGTTTGGCAAAGACGCCGGTGCCGGTAATGTGGGCGACCACTTCCTTGTAACCACCAATATCCGACGCATGGACGCTGATCGGCTCGATCCGCCAGCCCTGCTCTGCGGCATAGCGTTCATACATGCGATAGAGATCAGCCGCGAAGAGCGCGGCCTCATCGCCGCCGGTGCCCGCGCGGATTTCGAGCATGGCGGGCCTGGCATCGGCGCTGTCGCGCGGCAGCAGCGCGATGGCGAGACGCCGTTCGAGATCGGGGAGCCTTGCCTTGAGGGCGCTGAGTTCTTCCTCCGCCATCGCCTTCATTTCGGGATCGGCGAGTATTTCGGTGAGCCCCGCCATTTCCTCCCGCGCGGCTTTCACTTCCGCGGCGATCTTGGCGATGGGTTCAAGCTCGGCATAGTCGCGCGAGGCGCGCACGAAGGCCTCGCCCTCCAGCGTTCCGCTCGCCATGCGCGCTTCCAGCTCCGCAAAGCGGTGCGCGATCTGGTCAAGGCGTTCAGGGGGGATTTGCATTTCCAAGCTCTCTTACGCGTCATGCTGAACTCGTGTCAGCATCCATTCTTCTGGTTCGAGCCGCGGTGCGGGCGGCGCGATGGACCCGGGAAGCGCAGCTGTCCAAAGGACAACCGAGTTCAGGGTGACGAGGGGCCTAACGATAGGCGCCGAGCACACCAAGAACGTCGGCATCGAGGTTGTCGGTGGTTATGCCATGTCCCAACTCAGACCGCAGCGACAGGATAACCTCGGCCCCGCGCTTCACCGCCTTATCATAGCGCTTGCGCGGCGATCCTGAGGCGATCAGCTCGGCGGTGAAGCCGCGCTTGCGGACATTGCCAATCAGGCCGATCGCCTCTGCAACCCGCGTGTCGTCTTCGACCACGATGATGAGGTCGGCAGGCTCCTGCGCCCTTTCCCCCACCAGCATCGCCAGCCGCTCGATACCCGCCGCCCAGCCGACCGCAGGCGTCGGCGCGCCGCCGAGCGACTCCATCAGCCCGTCATAGCGCCCGCCGCCCAGCACCGTGCTCTGGCTCCCCAAGGCCGCCGCCGAGGCGCTGCCAGCATCGGGGATGAATTCAAACGCCGTGTGGCGATAATAGTCGAGCCCGCGCACGAGGCTTTCGGCCCGCACCCAGTTCACGCCCGCTGCATCCAGCCCGCTGGTGACGGCGGCGAAGAAGGCGCTCGCCTCCTCCGACAGGAACTGGTCAATCTTCGGCGCAGCGGCGAGGAACGGCTTGTCGCGCGGGTCTTTGCTATCGAGAATCCGCAGCGGGTTCTTCTCCAGCCGCTCCTGCGATTCCTCGGAGAGGTCGCCCTTCACTGCCCGGAAGTAATCCACCAGAGCCGCCCGCCACGCCTCGCGGCTCGCCGCATCGCCCAAAGTGTTGAGGTGGAGCGTCACATCCTGAATGCCCAACGCCTTCAACAGCTGATCCGCCATCGCCAGCAGTTCGACATCGGCCTGCGGCTCGGCAGCGCCGATCACTTCGGCATCGATCTGGTGGAACTGGCGGTAGCGGCCCTTTTGCGGGCGTTCGTAACGGAACAGCGGCCCGTGGGTGGCCACTTTCAAGGGCACATATTGCTGCCAGCCGTTCGTCAGAAACGCGCGCGCGATGCCGGCCGTGAATTCGGGGCGCAGGGTGAGCGAATCCCCGCCGCGATCCTCGAAGGAATACATCTCCTTCGAGACCACATCGGTCGTCTCGCCAAGGCTCCTGGCAAACACCTCGGTCTTTTCGAACACCGGCATTTCCACCCGGCGAAACCGGTAAAGCCGCCGCACCCGTTCAAAGGTCTCGACCACGAAGGCGAAAGCCTCGGCATCAGCGCCAAAGATGTCCTGGGTGCCACGGATGGCTTGCGGGGTGTTCTTGCTCATGGGCAGCGCGATTAAGGCTACGCAGCCCCTTTCGCAATCCTGCGAGAGGCATTAAGGGCACTGCCCGAGCCTCTTTCCTCTCGGCCTGGCAGCCCTTTGTGCTGCGCCTCCGGCCTCAGCCAAGAACGAGAAACCGATGCGTATCGATCTGATCCCGACCGGCGTGAACCCGCCAGAAGATGTCAATGTCATCATCGAAGTGCCCTTGGGCGGCGAGCCGGTGAAATATGAATTCGACAAGGAATCCGGGGCGCTGTTCGTCGATCGCATCCTCCACACCCCGATGCGTTACCCCTGCAACTATGGCTTCATCCCGCACACGCTGGCAGAGGATGGCGATCCGATGGATGCGCTGATCGTCGGGCGTTCGCCGCTGTTGCCGGGCTCGGTCGTGCGGGTGCGCCCGGTCGGCGTGCTGATGATGGAAGATGACGGCGGCGGCGATGCCAAGCTCCTGTGCGTCACCGTGAACAAGGTTTACCCCTACTACAAGGATGTCACCGAATACGGCGACCTGCCCAGGATCCTGCTCGACCAGATCGAGCATTTCTTCACCCATTACAAGGACCTGGAGCCGGGCAAGTGGGTCAAGTGCCAAGGCTGGGAAGGCAAGGCCACCGCTGAACGCCTGCTGATCGAATCGATCGATCGTTACAAGGCGGAAGCGGCAGGCGCGCTCGCAATTGAACACAAGGAGCACCCTGGCGCACCGCGCGGTTAATCACCTTTGCAAAGGACGGGGGCGCATTCCCCCGCCAACCTCAAAAAGCGCCGAGCAGCGCCTTGAAGATGACCGTCAGCACCAGCGGCAATCCGACCGCCAGCGCCCACAGCACCATGATGTCGCGACGAAATGCAGCGGCATAAGTGGCATTGGCGGCCTCGGCATCATCAAGCCCGCTCCAGCGCGCTTCGAAGCGGCGCAGCACCGGGATGATCCCGCCCACCAGCACAATCAGCGCCATGTAGGGCAGCACACCGGAAGCCCCCTCCGTCAGCGCGTGGACGGTGAAGAAGATCTGCAAGGCGGTGTAGACCAGCAGCGCATAGGCGACATGATCGCTGATCGCGCGCCGCCAGTCGAGCGGCTTGGCGCCTTTCGCAGATGCCGCAATATTGCTCTTTGCCATCTCACCGCTCCCCAACGGTTAGTGTCTGCGCTGCCCTCGGAGTATCGCAAACAAGCAGCCATGTTGCAATATCGCTAACCAAATTGCACAATTGTTGCACGCCGAGCAACTGAGGCGCCGCAAGCTGCCGAAATGATTGTGTTTTGGCGAGCGCCGCGTGGAAGCGGCACGGCTGGGGATGGCATCAAGCAGCTGCCAGCAAAAATCCTGCCAAACGCTGAATTTATCCGCGCAAGAGGTCTTTCCCAGACTCGCAAGCCTGCTAATGAGGCGTGAGCATGGATGAAATCACTTCCCTCGAAGCCCCGGCTACGGCCGCCGGGCCAGCGCCATCCGGCAGCGGGCTGGAAGTGATCTCGATCGCCAAAAGCTATGACAAGCGCAGTGTGCTGACCGACATCTCGCTGACTG
Organism: Erythrobacter sp.; assembly: GCA_046296155.1. Lineage (GTDB taxonomy): Bacteria > Pseudomonadota > Alphaproteobacteria > Sphingomonadales > Sphingomonadaceae > Erythrobacter. The sequence goes on from JBKBLW010000006.1 coordinate 70,110, forward strand.
TTGCCAAAGGCGAGGTGCTTGGCCTGCTGGGCCCCAACGGGGCGGGCAAGACCACCTGCTTCTATTCGATCATGGGGCTGGTGAAGCCCGATTCGGGCCGCATCCTGATGGACGGCATCGATGTGACCAAACTGCCGATGTATCGCCGCGCGGTGCTGGGGCTGGGGTATCTCCCGCAGGAGACCAGCATTTTTCGCGGCATGACTGTCGAACAGAACATTGCATGCGTGCTTGAACTGGTCGAACCCGACAAGGAAACCCGCGCGGGCGAACTGGAACGGCTGCTTGATGAATTCGGCCTCACCCGGCTGCGCGCCTCGCCCGCGATGGCGCTGTCGGGCGGCGAGCGGCGGCGCTGCGAGATTGCCCGCGCGCTCGCGGCCAAGCCCTCGATCATGCTGCTGGACGAACCCTTTGCCGGGATCGACCCGCTCTCGATCAGCGATATCCGCGATCTGGTGAAAGATCTCAAGGGCCGCGGCATTGGCGTGCTGATCACCGATCACAACGTGCGCGAGACGCTCGACATCGTTGACCGCGCCTGCATCATCTATGGCGGGCAGGTGCTGTTTGCAGGCAGCCCGCAGGAACTGGTCGCGGATGAAAACGTGCGGCGGCTCTACCTGGGCGAAAGCTTCACGCTCTAGCGGGCACAGGCATGGCGCTCGGTCCCCGCCTTGATCTTCGCCAATCGCAATCGCTGGTGATGACACCGCAGTTGCAGCAGGCGATCAGGCTGCTGGCGGCGTCCAATCTCGAAATCGAAACCTTCATATCCGAAGCCTTGGAGGCCAACCCGCTGCTGGAGGCAGGCGATGTGCGGCAGGTGGCAGCCGCGCCCGCGGGTGAGGCGCCCGAACTCCCCCCCGAAGCCCCCACGGCTGATGAGCTGATGATGCGCGGGCGCGGCGAGGCCGATGCGCCGCTCGACCTGGGTGGAGCAGCGCTCGACCGCGATGTCGATACCGGCGACGGGGCGCGCTCGCTCCGGGATGCGGAGTGGGGCGCGCACAGCGGCGGCACCGGCGGGGAGGAGGATTTCGGCGAGTTCTCCGAGCGGCAGGCGGCCGAATTGACCTTGCGCGAACATCTCGAAGCGCAGGTCGGCGCCCTCGCGCACAGCCGGGAGGAGGATTTCGTCGCCCGCCATATCATCGGCCTGCTCGATGATGCAGGCTACCTGCCCTTTGCACTGGATGAAATCGCCGCTGATCTCGGCATTGAGCTATCCGCCGCCAAGGCCGCCTTGCAGCTTGTCCAGTCGCTCGATCCGACCGGTGTCGGCGCGCGCGACCTTGCCGAATGCATCGCGCTGCAGGCGCGCGAGGCGGACCGCTATGATCCCTGCATGGCGACGCTGATTGCCAATCTTGATCTTGTCGCGCGCGGCGAGGTCGAGCGCTTGAAACGCCTGTGCCGGGTGGATGATGAAGATTTCGCCGACATGCTGCGCGAGCTGCGCGGCTATAACCCCAAGCCCGGCCTTGCCTTTGCCCCTGCCGCTGTCAGCGCGGTGGTGCCGGATATTCTCGTCACCGATAATGGCAAGGGCGGCTGGGACATCGCGCTCAACGAGGAGACCCTGCCGCGCCTTGTCGTCAACCGCCGCTATGCCACCGAAATCGCGGGCAGCGGCGCGGGCGATCCGGCGGCCAATGCCTGGCTCAAGGAGAAGCTGGCGGACGCGCACTGGCTGATCCGTGCGCTCGATCAACGCCAGCGCACCATCCTCAAGACGGCCGCCGAGATCGTGCGCCAGCAGGACGGCTTCTTCCGGCGCGGCGTCTCCGACCTGCGCCCGCTCACCTTGCGCGAGGTGGCCGACAAGGTCGATCTGCACGAAAGCACCATCAGCCGGGTCACCAGCAACAAGTATCTCGCCTGCGCGCGCGGGACGTTCGAGCTCAAGTTCTTCTTCACCAGCGGGGTTGCCCGCACCGGCGAAGGCGCCGAGGGCGAAGGCGCCTCGAGCGCGGCGATCAAGGCGCGGATCAAGGCGCTGATCGATGCCGAAGATGCCAAACACATCCTCTCCGACCAGGCGCTTGCCGAAATGCTCCAGAAGGAAGGCTTCGATCTCGCGCGGCGCACAGTGGCCAAATATCGTGAGGCAATCGGCCTGGGATCGAGCGCGGAACGCCGCCGCGCCAAGAAACTGGCGGGGCTGAGATAGGGGCAGACCCGCAGGTGCCTTAACCGCCAGCACCTGGCAAATTCACACTTTGCCCCCCTCCCGCTGGGGTGTGGCGCCGAAGACTCACTCAAAAAGTGTTAACACCTTAAACCTCTTGTTAACCTTTTTTGGTGACACATGGCGTGGTTAATTCACGGCAACCTCTCCTAAGCAGGGGTTACCAAGGGGCAAGATAGGGGGACAGCCATGCGCGTTCTGTTGATCGAAGACGAACCGACCACCGCCAAGGCGATCGAGCTGATGCTCACGACCGAGGGCTTCAACGTCTATTCGACGGATCTGGGGGAGGAAGGCCTCGATCTGGGCAAGCTCTATGATTACGACATCATCCTGCTCGATCTGAACCTGCCTGACATGCACGGCTATGATGTGCTCAAGAAGCTGCGCGTCGCCAAGGTGCAGACCCCGGTGCTGGTGCTGTCGGGGGTTTCGGAGATGGATTCGAAAATCCGCAGCTTTGGCTTTGGCGCGGATGATTATGTGACCAAGCCCTTCCATCGCGAAGAACTGGTCGCCCGCATTCACGCCGTGGTGCGCCGTTCCAAGGGGCACAGCCAATCGGTGATCCGCACCGGCAAGCTGGCGGTGAACCTTGATGCCAAGACAGTCGAAGTCGATGGCGCGCGCGTGCATCTCACCGGCAAGGAATATGCGATGCTCGAACTGCTGAGCCTTCGCAAGGGCACCACGCTCACCAAGGAAATGTTCCTCAACCACCTTTATGGCGGGATGGACGAGCCGGAACTCAAGATCATCGACGTGTTCATCTGCAAGCTGCGCAAGAAGCTGGCGCTGGCCTGCGGGGGCGAGAACTACATCGAAACCGTGTGGGGCCGCGGCTATGTGCTGCGCGATGAGGGCGAGGCAGCCGAAGCGGCTTAATCTGCTTTTCGCTCGCCCCTCCGGGCGAGCGTCCTCGCTGCGTTTCGCACTTCGTGCGAGCAGCTGCGGGCGGCCGGTCGGCCTTGCGGCCCTCACGGGCCGGGACAGCGCTTACTTAAATATCGGGATGCCCGGGGTGGTCACGCCTCGGGCGTTTTTCTATGGGGCCGCGCATGACTGCTTTCAAACCCGGCGACCCGACCACCCTGAACCGCCTCTATGGCCGCTCTGTCGGCAAGAAGCTGCGTCAGCATCAGCAATCGCTCGTCGACAATCTCCTGCCCCAGATCGCGGTGCCTGCAGAAGGCCCCGTCACCGCCGAACGACTGTTCGGCGATTCGCGCCCGCTTCACTTCGAGATCGGGTTCGGCGGGGGCGAACATCTCGCCTACCGCGCTGATCTTTTGCCCGATCACGGCTTTATCGGGGCAGAGCCTTTCCTCAATGGCGTGGCGCAGGCGCTCACCCATATCGAAGAGCAGCGCCTTGCCAATATCCGCATCCATCATGGCGATGCCTTGGAAGTGCTCGCCCGCGTGCCCGACGGCGCGCTGACGATGCTCTACCTGCTCCACCCCGACCCATGGCCCAAGGCGCGCCATGCCAAGCGGCGGATGATGAATGATGGCCCGGTAGCGATGTTTGCCGACAAGCTGAAGCCCGGCGGCGAGTTGCGCTTCGGCACGGATCACGCGGTCTATCTGCGCCACGCGCTGATGGTGATGCAGCGCCACAGGGACAGGTTCGAATGGGTCGTCGAAAAGCCGGCCGATTGGCAGGTGCGCCCCTCAGGCTGGCCCGAAACCCGCTATGAACACAAGGCGCGCACGGTGTACGGGCATGAGGTGTGGTATTTCCGCTTCAGGCGGAAATAGCACCCCGCCCCGCCCGCCACCACGGCATGAGGGCAAAGGCGATCTGCCCGGCAAGGCCCAGCTGCGCGTGGAAGGCGGCAAACCCGCCGAGCCATTCACCCGGCGATTTCCCCATCAATCCCATCGCCAGGGCGAGCTCTGCTGCCATCAGCAGGGCAAAGGCGAGCGCGCCCATCTTCAGCGCCGCACCCGCCGTCACAAGTGCAAAGCGGCGCACCAGCAAGCCAGCCGCCCACCAGCTTGCTGCCAACATGATCGGCAATTCCATAATCGTTGCCGCCGTGACGCCGACAGCGGGTGCGAGCCACAGCGTGCGCAGCGTGCCGAGCACAAATCCGAGCGCGAACACCACCGCCCAATAGGCGCTGGCGGCGCGCAGCACCATTACCCCACCACGCCCGCGCTGGTCAGCACGGCCAGCGTCAGCACATCGGGCGCAAGCGCGGTCATCGGCACGATCTGGACCGGCTTTTCCATCCCGATCAGCATCGGCCCGACAGTCGCATTGCTGCCCAGCTCGCGCAGCAGCTTGGCTGAAAGGTTGGCGGATTGCAGCCCCGGCATGATCAGCACATTGGCCGGGCCCGACAGGCGGCTGAAGGGATAGAGCGCCATCACCTTGGGATTGAGCGCGGCATCGGGCGCCATTTCGCCTTCATATTCGAAGTTCTGCTCCTCGCGATCGAGGATCGCCACTGCCTCGCGGATATTGGCAAGCCACTGGCCCGGAGGGTTGCCGAAGGTCGAATAGGACAGGAACGCCACGCGCGGTTCATGCCCCATGCGGCGCGCAACCGCGGCGGTTTCCTTGGCGATATGAGCGAGCTCTTGGGCGCTCGGACGCTCGTTGATGGTGGTATCGGCAAGAAAGGTGGTGTGATGCTTGCCGATCATCATGTGGATGCCGAAAGGCAGCGCGCCGGGCTTTTTATCAAGCACCATGTTCACCTCGCGCACGCTCTGGGCAAAGGTGCGGGTCATGCCGGTGATCATCCCGTCGCCATGCCCCAATGCCACGAGCAGCGCGGCGAAGACATTGCGCTCCTGGTTCACCAGGCGGCGCACATCGCGCAAGGTGTGGCCGCGCCGTTGCAGCCGCTTGTAGAGGTAATCGACCATCGCGGGCACATGCTCGCTATCGGCGGAGTTCTCGATGATGAAGCTGCCCGGATCGCTCACCGACAATTGGTGCAGCTTGTCGAGCACGGCCTTGGTGCGGCCCACCAGAATGGGCGTGCCATAGCCGAAATCGCGAAACTGGATCGCGGCGCGCAGCACCACTTCTTCCTCGGCCTCGGCAAAGACCATCCGCTTGGGGGTGGATTTGGCGATTTCATATATGCCGGTGAGCACCGAGGTGGTCGGATTGAGGCGCGAGCGCAGCTGGACGCGGTAGGCATCGAAATCGTCAATCCGCGCGCGGGCAACGCCCGAATCCATCGCCGCCTTGGCCACAGCCGAAGACACCACCTCGATCAGGCGCGGGTCGAAGGGCGCCGGGATGATGTAATCCGTGCCGAACTTCTGGTTCTTGCCATAGGCGGATGCCACTTCCTCGGGCACCTGCTGGCGCGCAAGTTCGGCAATGGCCTTGGCAGCGGCGACTTTCATCTCTTCATTGATGGTGGTCGCCTGCACATCCAATGCGCCGCGGAAGATGAAGGGGAAACCCAGCACGTTATTGACCTGGTTGGGAAAATCAGAGCGCCCGGTGGCGATGATCGCATCGGGACGCACGGCCTTGGCTTCATCCGGCATGATTTCGGGCACGGGATTGGCCATGGCGAAGATGATCGGCCTGTCGGCCATTTTCTTCACCCATTCGGGCTTCAAGGCGCCCGCTGCCGAGAGGCCGAGAAAGATGTCGGCGCCCACCAGCGCTTCTTCAAGATTGGTCGCACTGGTGGCAACGGCGTGCGCGCTTTTCCATTGGTCCATGCCGTCCCGGCCTGGCGTAATCGGGCCCGAGCGGTCGCACATGATGACGTTTTCGTGCTGGACGCCCATCGCCTTGATCAGCGCGGTGCAGGCAATCGCGGCGGCGCCCGCGCCGTTCACCACCACCTTGACATCACGGATGTCGCGGCCCGTCAGGTGGCAGGCATTGAGCAGGCCCGCGGCGGTGATGATCGCGGTGCCGTGCTGGTCATCATGCATCACCGGGATTTTCATCTTCTCGCGCAGCGCGGCTTCGATGATGAAGCATTCGGGCGCCTTGATGTCTTCCAGATTGATGCCGCCGAAGCTCGGTTCCATCAGCGCGACTGCATTGATGAAGGCTTCGGGGTCTTCAGTGGCGAGTTCAAGATCGATTGCATCGACATCGGCAAAGCGTTTGAACAGCACCGCCTTGCCTTCCATCACCGGCTTGGATGCCAGCGCGCCCAAGTTGCCGAGGCCGAGGATCGCGGTGCCATTGGAAATCACCGCCACAAGGTTTGAGCGCGCGGTGTAGCGCGCCGCCAGCGCAGGATCCGCCGCGATGGCTTCGACCGGGGCTGCCACCCCCGGCGAATAGGCAAGGGAGAGGTCGCGCTGGGTCGTCATCGGCTTGGTCGCGACGATCTCGAGCTTACCGGGCCGGATCGTCTCGTGGTAGAACAGCGCCTCGCGCGTGGTAAAACCGCTCTTGTTGTCCTCTGCCATGATGTGCGTGTCTTTCCCTGATCGGCTGGCGGATGATGGTTGCCAAACGCTTAGCTTGGGCAGGCGCAAAGCGATAGGGGCGAGTTTGGGGAAAGCGGCAGCCTGCGCGATGGCGAATCGGGGGCCAGGCAGGTAGTCCCTGCGCCATGGCTGATGCTGCGCCCTCCAAACCCACGCCGATGATGGCGCAATATCTGCGCCTGCGGGAAGAGGCGGGCGAGGCGCTGCTGTTCTACCGGATGGGCGATTTCTTCGAGCTGTTCTTCGATGATGCACGCCGCGCCGCGCAGATCCTGGATATCGCGCTCACCACGCGCGGTGAACACGGCGGCGCGCCGATCCCGATGTGCGGCGTGCCAGTGCATTCGGCGGAAAGCTACCTTGCGCGCCTCATCAAGGCGGGCTGCCGGGTGGCGATTGCCGAGCAGGTCGAAACGCCCGACGAAGCGAAAGAACGCGCCAGGCGCGAGGGTATCCCATCGTCCAAGGTGTTGGTGAAGCGCGCCATTGTGCGCCTTGTCACCGCCGGCACGCTCACCGAGGAAGCGCTCTTGGAGCCGCGCCGCGCCAATCTGCTGGTGGCGCTCGCTGAAGTGCGCGGGACTATCGGGCTCGCCTCTTGCGACATTTCGACAGGCGCGATGGTGCTGGAGGAATGCGCGCCGGACTTGCTCGGCGGGAGCCTCGCCCGGCTCGGACCAAGCGAGGTGGTGGTCCCCGAAGGCTGGGAGCACGGCCCGGAGGAGGCCATTCCTCACACCCGCGCGCGGTTTGCGAGCGATGCCGGGGCGGAGCGATTGCAAGCCCTGCATGGTGTCGCAACACTCGACGGCTTTGGGCAGTTCACCCGTGCCATGCTTGCCGCCGCAGGGGGGCTTGTCGCCTATCTCGACCATGTCGGACGCGGGAACTTGCCACTCCTGCTTCCGCCTGTAGCGCGCAGCGGTGACGCTGGCCTTGCGATGGATGCGGCCACCCGTACAAGCCTTGAAATCCTCGAAAGCGCAAGCGGCACACGCGCGGGCAGCCTGATCGGTGCGATTGATCGCTGCGCGACCGGCGCAGGCGCACGGCTGCTCGCTGAAGACTTGTCCGCCCCCCTGACCGACAAGGCGGCTATCGAAGCGCGGCTCCATCTGGTGCAGTTCTGGCACGCCCGCCCGATTGAGCGCGCCCGGCTGCGCGAGGCGCTGCGGGCGCTCCCCGATATTGGGCGCGCCTTGGGCCGGGTGGTGGCGGGGCGCGGCTCCCCGCGCGATCTGGGCCAGTTGCGCGATGGGCTGGCCGAAGCGCAGCGGCTCCACAGCTGGCTTTCCGGCGTGCCGGATCGGCCCGCGCTGCTCGATCAAATCCTTGGGGCACTGACCGGCCACGGCGCGCTTACCGATCACTTTGCGCGCGCGCTGGTTGCCGCCCCGCCCACCGAGCGCGGCAATGGCGGCTATATCGCGGCAGGCTTCGACCCGGCGCTGGATGAACTGCGCGCGGCAGCGGGCAATGCCCGCCGGGCGATCGCCGCGATGGAAGCGCGCTACCGCGAGGAAACCGGCATCGGCGCGTTGAAAATCCGCCATAACGGCGTGCTCGGCTATTTCATCGAAGTGCCCGCGCGCCATGCTGACCGGCTGATGGCGCCCGACAGCGGCTTCACCCATCGCCAGACGATGAAGGACGCGGTGCGGTTCAATTCGATCACGCTTCACGCCGAGGCAAGCCGGATTGCCGAGGCAGGCGGCCACGCGCTCGCGACCGAAGAAGCGCACTTTGCCCGGCTGGTGGACGAGGCGATTGCCGCGCGTGAGGCGATCGCGCGCACCGCCGCAGCGCTTGCCCGGCTCGATGTCGCCGCAGGCAATGCCGAGCGGGCAGCAGAAGGCGACTGGACGCGGCCCCGGATCACCGAGGATACCCAGCTCACCATCACCGCCGGGCGACATCCGGTGGTCGAGGCGGCGCTCGCGCAGGCGGGGCAACGCTTCGTGGCCAATGACTGCGCGCTCGCGCCCGATAATCACTTGTGGCTGATCGGCGGGCCCAACATGGGCGGCAAATCGACCTTCCTGCGGCAAAATGCGCTCATCGTGCTGCTGGCGCAGGCCGGGTGCTTCGTGCCTGCACAGAGCGCCACCATCGGGCTGGTCGACCGCCTGTTCAGCCGCGTCGGCGCGTCGGACAATCTGGCGCGCGGGCGTTCGACCTTCATGGTCGAGATGGTCGAGACCGCGGCGATCCTGGCCCAGGCGACCAGCCGCAGTTTTGTCATCCTCGATGAAGTCGGGCGCGGAACCTCGACCTATGATGGCCTGGCATTGGCCTGGGCGGTGGCCGAAGCGGTGCATTCGCAAATCCGCTGCCGCTGCCTGTTTGCCACGCACTATCACGAACTCGCCCGGCTGGCGGAAACGTGCGAGGCGCTCAGCCTGCACCATGTCCGCGCGCGCGAATGGCAGGGCGATCTCGTGCTGCTGCACGAGCTTGCCGAGGGGCCGGCCGATCGTTCCTATGGGCTTGCGGTCGCCAAGCTGGCGGGCCTGCCCGCCCCGGTGATTGCGCGGGCCAAGGCCGTGCTGCAAAAGCTCGAAGCCACCCGCGAGGCAACCGGCGGGATTGCCGCAGGGCTCGGCGATCTGCCACTGTTTGCCGCCAGCCTCAAGGCCGAGCCCGCGGCCCCCTCGCCCGCTGATGCGCTGGCCGAAAAGCTGCGCGGCACCGATCTGGATGCCCTTTCGCCGCGCGAGGCGCTCGATCTGCTTTATCAGTGGAAGCGCGCGCTGGACTAGACGCGGCTACCAAACCTTAACCGCCCCTGCTCTAAGGGCCGACATTATGCTTGCATCGATCTTCAAGGACAGCAAATCCGCACTCGCCTTTGCCGCCAGCATTATCGTTTGCGCGCTCTTGCTGATTGGCCCCAAGGACAATGGCGGCCTGCTTGACCGGACGGTTTCCAGCTACAAGGAAGAGCGCGCCCATATCGTCCAGAATGCCGCGATGACGAGCGCGCAGATGAGCACGCCAAGCGTGGGCGATTATAAGCCTCAGGCCTCGGGTCTGGAGGAACCGGACAATGGCTTTGAAGCAGCCGCGAGCGCCGCCGCCGAGCCCAAAGTCATCCGGCTTGATCCTGTAACCAATCTGCCCATCGGTGAAGTGCCGCCGCCACCCCCGCTCGGGGCCGAAAGCGCGGAAAGCTCGGCAATCTATGCCACGCCCATGACACAAGTCGCGTCCGAACCCGCTGTGACTCCACGCGAGGCAGTGATCACCTCGCGGATGATCCGGATCGAACCCAAATAATCAGCGCGTCGGCACCGGCACGTCCCCGGTGTAATCGTAAAAGCCGCGGCCCGTCTTGCGGCCGAGCCAGCCGGCCTCCACATATTTCACCAGCAGCGGGGCAGGGCGATACTTGCTGTCGCGGGTGGTCTTGTAGAGCACCTTGATGATGTCGAGACAGGTATCGAGCCCGACGAAATCCGCCAGTTGCAGCGGCCCCATCGGGTGATTGAGGCCAAGCCGGCAGCCCTTGTCGATATCCTCGATCCCCGCGGTCGACTGGCCGAGCACGAACACCGCCTCGTTGATCATCGGCAGAAGGATGCGGTTGACGACAAAGCCGGGTTCATCCTGCGAAAGCACCACTTCCTTGCCCAGCCCGCGGGCAAAAGCGATGACGCGCTCGGTAGTATCCTGCGACGTAGCAAGACCGGGGATGACTTCAATCAGGCCCATCACCGGCACCGGATTGAAGAAATGGAGACCAATGAAGCGGGCAGGGTCAGGCGAGTGGTTCGCCATGCGGGTAATCGGGATCGAGGAGGTGTTGGAGGCAAGGATCGCATCCTTGCCCAGCACCTTGCTGGCGTTGTCGAAGATCGCGTTCTTGATTTCCTCGCGCTCGGTCGCGGCCTCGATGATGAGGTCAGCCTCGGCAAAAGGCGCATAATCGGCAACCGGCGTGATCCGGGCGAGCAGGCTTTCCGCCTCGTGTGCTTCCATCTTGCCGCGCCCCATCAGCTTGGCGAGCGCCTTTTCGATCGTCAGCTTGCCCGCCTCGGCACGGGGCAGGTCAACATCGGCGAGCCATACTTTCATGCCGTGGCCTGCGACAGTCTGGGCAATGCCCGTTCCCATCTGGCCTGCTCCGATCACGGCGACATTCTGCATGGCAACTCCCTTCGCAAGTGCAGCAATTGGCCGCCGCCCTAGCGAGCGCGACGCGCAAAAGCCAGCGATTTGCGTATTACCGGTTGGCCCCCGGCACCCACTTCACGTCAGCGCGGCCATCATCATTCGCCACGCGGGCGAGCACGAACAGCAGATCGGAGAGACGATTGATATAGGCGAGCGCTGCCGGATTGACCGGCACTTCGGCGGCCAATGCCACCATGGCGCGTTCAGCGGCACGGGTTGCGGCGCGGGCGACGTGGACACGCCCGGCTGCCTCGCTCCCGCCCGGCAGGACGAAACTGGCAAGCGGTTCAAGCCGTTCGTTGAGCGCATCGATCTGCGCTTCCACCCACGCAGCTTGCGAAGGCACCATCCGCAGCACCATCTCGCCCGGTGCGAAATCCCCATCATCTGCTGGGGTCGCCAGATCCGCGCCAAGATCGAACAGATCATTCTGGGCCCGCCTCAGCATGGCGGCGAGCGCCGGATCGGCTAGCGCACAGATCGCAAAGCCGATCGCACTGTTGGCTTCATCGACCATGCCGATGGCCGTGATGCGTGCCGAATGCTTCGCACAGCGCGAACCATCGACAAGGCCCGTGGTCCCATCATCCCCGGTGCGGGTATAGATCTTGTTGAGCTTGACCATCAGAGCACGCGGCGGGCCTAGCGCGAGACAGCCAGAATGATCGCCACCACCACAATGGCGAGCGCCTGATACTTGATACGCGCAAACATCGCCCTGTTCTGTGCCAGCTGCATGTCGGTCGCAGTCTTGCTCTCGCCGGTTTCAAGATCAATCCTGGTGGTCTTGAGGAAGGCAATGATGCCCTTGATCAGCGAAAAGGCCACCAGCCCCATGAGGACAAGCAGAACGGGCACGAGGATGTAGATCATGCTGCTCACAATGGACCTTTGCGCGTCAGGTTCCAAGCCTCAAATGCTGCAAGCGCAGTTGCTCGGCAAGCATCCGTCCATCCTCGCCCGCAAGGCGCCGCTGGGCAAGCGCCGGTGAGCCGCGCCGTTTGGCGAGTTTTTCGCCGGTCTCATCCAGCAGCAAGCCGTGGTGATGCCAGCGCGGCACCGACAGGCCCAGCAGGGCTTGCAGGGTGCGGTGGATAGGGCTGGCGGCAAACAGATCAGCCCCGCGTGTCACCAGCGTGACGCCGTCTGCGGCATCATCAAGCGTGACGGCAAGGTGATAGCTGGCGGGTAAGTCCTTCCGCACCAGCACGACATCGCCGAGGCTTGCGAAATCCACCGGCTGCGCGCCCGCCAGCGCATCTTCCCACACCAGCGGCCCTGTAAGCGCGAGCGCCTTTGCCGCATCGAGCCGCCACGCCGCAGGCAGCGCCGGATCGGGCGGGCGCGCCTTGCAGGTGCCGGGATAGATCAGCCCCGCAGCACCCTCGAGAGCGCCCGCCTCTTCGATATCCTTGCGGGTGCAGGTGCAGCGGTAGAGCACGCCCATCGCGCGCAATTGCCCAGCCGCCGCGGCATAACGCGCAAGGCGCGTGGACTGCGCGGGGACTTCCTCCCATGCGAGCCCAAGCCATGCCAAGTCGCGGCGGAATTCGTCGGCGAGTTCCGGGCGGGATCGCGGCCCGTCGATATCCTCGATCCTGAGCAGGAACCGGCCACCTGCCGCCATCGCCAGATCATGCGCGATGATCGCGCTCAACGCGTGGCCAAGATGCAGCGGGCCATTGGGGCTGGGGGCAAAGCGCGTGACAATTTCCACGGGAAGAGCCCATGCCACAGGAAATATCCTTGCGTCATCCACAAGCTATCCACAGCCCCATCCTGTGGATATCGCGGCTGTCACGGCTTTGACTCTTTGGCTTGGCAATGCAGGATGCAAGGCCATCAGGGAGAGCGCGACGCGTGTTCAATGCCGAACTGATCGAAAATGCGGCCCGCTTTCGCGGCGCAAATGAGGATCCGACCCGCAATCTTGCAGCCTGCCCGGCGCTGGTGCTCAACGCGGATTACACCCCGCTTTCCTATTATCCGCTTAGCCTCTGGCCATGGCAGACTGCGATCAAGGCGGTGTTTCTTGATCGGGTGGACATTGTCGCCAGCTACGACCGCGAGGTGCATTCGCCCTCGCTCGACATGAAGATCCCGAGCGTCATCGCGCTCAGGCAATATGTCAAGCACAGCGAGTTTCCCGCCTTCACCCGCTTCAACCTGTTCCTGCGCGACCGGTTTCAGTGCCAGTATTGCGGCAGCACCGAACATCTCACTTTCGATCATGTTATCCCGCGCCGCCTTGGCGGGCGCACCACGTGGGAGAACATCATCACGGCCTGCGCGCCGTGCAACATGAAGAAGGGCGGGCGCACACCCAAGCAAGCGGGGATGCATCTGCATCGGGCGCCGATCCGGCCGACTTCATGGCAATTGCAGCAGCAAGGCCGCCTGTTCCCGCCGGGCTATCTGCACGAAACCTGGCGCGACTGGCTCTATTGGGACATTGAGCTGGAAGCCTGATCGGGCCTTGCGCTCATCCCATCCACCCTTCGCCCAGCGCATCGGCGATCACCGCGACGCGCAGCGCCTCGATCCCCATGCCTTTTTCGCTGCTGGTGAGGTGGATTTCGGGATAAGCCGCGACATGCTTTTTCGCCTCGGCGGCGGTTTTTTCGGCGACCGCTTGCAGCTCGCTCGCCTTGATCTTGTCGGTCTTGGTCAAAACGATGCGATAGCCGACTGCGGCCTCATCAAGCATCGTCATCATCTCGCGGTCGGTATCTTTCAGCCCGTGACGGCTATCGACCAGCACCAGTGTGCGCGCCAGCACCGCACGGCCGCGCAAATAGCTTTTGACGAGGCTTTTCCATTTCTCAACAACCTTCACCGGCGCCTTGGCAAAGCCATAGCCGGGCATATCGACAAGGCGAAACAGCGGCAGGGCGCCCTCTTCCTTGCCCCGGCCAACATCAAAGAAATTGAGTTCCTGGGTGCGCCCCGGCGTCACCGAAGCGCGCGCAATTGCCCGCCTGCCGGTGAGCGCATTGAGCAACGAGGACTTGCCGACGTTCGAGCGCCCGCAAAAGGCAATCTCGGGCACCACCGGATCGGGCAGGAATTGGAGCGCAGGCGCTGAACGCAGGAAATCGACCGGCCCCGAAAAGAGCCGCGAGGCCGCCTCCTCGCGCGCCGCCTGAAGGGCCTCGTCGCTCACCAGCCCTATCCCTTCGCCGCCTTGTTCGCTTCAGCTGCCGCCTTTTCCTGCGCGGCGGCGGCCTTCAATTGCGGGTGCTTGGAATAGAGATAGCTCTGCTGTGCCAGCGTGAGGATGTTCGAGGTCACCCAGTACAGCAGCAGGCCAGCGGCAAACGGGGCCATGACGAACATCAGGATCCACGGCATCAGCGCAAACAGCTGGGCCTGTACCGGATCGGTCGCTGCCGGATTGAGCTTGAAAGTGAGCCACATCGTCACGCCCAAGAGTATCGCGAGCGGGCCGATCGCCAGGAATCCCGGCACCTCAAACGGCAGCATCCCGAACAGGTTGAGGATATGGGCAGGATCGGGCGCGGAGAGATCCTTGATCCAGGCGATGAAGGGTTCGTGCCGCATCTCGATCGACAAGATCAGCACCTTGTAGAGCGCAAAGAAGATCGGGATCTGGATCACCAGCGGCAGGCAGCCCGCCAGCGGATTGACCTTTTCATCCTTGTAAAGCTTCATCATCTCCTGCTGGAGACGCTGCTTGTCATCCTTGTAGCGCTCCTGCAGCGCCTTCATCTTGGGCTGCACCGCCTTCATCGCGGCCATGCTGGCGAATTGCTTTTGCGCGACAGGGAACATCACCCCGCGCACGATCACCGTCATCAGGATGATCGCGACACCGAAATTGCCAGCCAGCTGGTTAAGCTGGAGCAGCAGCCACAACAGCGGCTTTTCCAGCAGCCAGAACCAGCCCCACGAAATCGCCTTGTCGAATTCGGTGATGCCCTGAGCCTCGTATTTCTCAAGGATCGCGCTTTCCTTGGCGCCTGCAAACAGCCGTGTTTGCTGGGTCAGGCTGGCGCCCGGTGCGACAGTTTGCGGGGCATAGATCAGATCCGTGCGGAAGAGTTTGCCGCCAAGTGAACGGAAACCGGCCTCGGCAACCTTGCCCTCGCCCGGCACCAGCGCCGAAAGCCAGTAGCGATCGGTAAAACCAAGCCAGCTGGCCGCGCCCTGTGGCATGTTGCGCCCGGCCTCGGCGAGTTCATCGTAGCTGTCATCATCCCACAAGACCCCGCCAAACACCCCCAGCGGGCCCGAATGGACAAGGAATTCATCCTTGGTCGCATTGGCGCTGGTGCGGTTGATGAGGGCAAAAGGCTGGATAACAGCCGCCGCCGCCGAACCATTGGTGACGCTGCGGCTGGCCGTGATCATGTAATCATCATCGACTTCAAAGCGCACCCGATAGGTGATGCCGCTTTCGTCGGTGTGGCTGAACGTGACGGGAGTCTGCGGCGTCAGCTTGCTGCCCTCGGCCTGCCACACCAGCGAGGAAGGCAAGCGCTTGCCGCCGCTGACAAAGCCGAACTCGGCAAAATACTGCCCCGGTGTGCCTTCGGGCGCGAACAGGCGAACGGGGCCGCTGTTCTTGGCAACGCTTTCGCGATGGTCTTTCAAGACAATGTCATCAATGCGCAGGCCAACCGGGTTGATCGAACCGGCAAGACGCGGGGTGTCGATCGCGATGCGCCCCGGGCTCGCCAGCGCGCTGGCCAGATCGCGCGGGCCGGCCGGCCCTTCGCGAAGCTCGCCAATGTCGCCGCCTGCCGATGGCGCCCCTGCCACTGGCATTGCCGCCCCGGCCGCATTCGCAGCAGGCGCGGATTTCGTAGCAGGCGCAGTACTCGCGGCCTCGGGATAGAAATATCGCATGCCGATATCCCAGCCCAGAATGAGCAGGCCGGAAAGCACGACGGCGAGCAGGAGATTGCGCTGATTGTCCAAGATAAGGCCCGTCACTAACTATCGATACGATGTATCATGGGATTAACGCCCGTTTTGCTACCCTCAGGGCACCGGATCATGTCCATGCCCGCCCCAAGGGTGGCAGCGCATTAGCCGCTTAAATGCCATCCATCCACCCTTGAGCGCACCATATTTGCCAATCGCCTCGATGGCGTATTGGCTGCAAGAGGGGCTGTAGCGGCACGAGGGCGGCAAGATGCGCGAGGGGCCAAGCTGCCAGCCGCGCGCAATCCAGATCAACACCTGCTTCATGGCGCCTTGCTGCCCCGCGGCGGGCGGCGGGCACCGCGCGCTGGCGCGGGATCGCTCTTGCCCTGGGCGGCGCGGGCAAGCGCTCCGGCAAGCTCTTCGGCCATGCGGTGAAAATCGCGCTCGATGCCGC
The DNA here is from genome assembly GCA_046296155.1 of Erythrobacter sp. Lineage (GTDB taxonomy): Bacteria > Pseudomonadota > Alphaproteobacteria > Sphingomonadales > Sphingomonadaceae > Erythrobacter. The sequence continues at coordinate 86,245 of JBKBLW010000006.1, forward strand.
CGACACGCCCGATCAGCACATGATCATGATCAGGCAGGCCATGTGTGGGCAGCACCGCGCGCAGCAATTCGCGAAAACGCCGCTTCATGCGGTTGCGCACCACCGCATTGCCGATCTTCTTGGTGACGGTGATGCCATAGCGGATGCCCCGCCCGCCATTGGGCCTGGTCAACAGCACAAACCCCGCGCGCGCGTTGCGCAGGCCCGAGTTGGCGCTGAGAAAATCCGCTCGCTTGGTCAGAACAGAGATCACGCAGGGCACCATAGGACCAACGCCAACGGGCTCCCACAGGGAGCCCGCAAGGCCAATCGGCCGCCCGCAGCGACGCGGCCTTCAGGCCGCAGAGCGAGGATTGCGCAGCGCGGATGCGCTGCGGCACACAGGTTACGCGCAGAGCTTCTTGCGGCCACGCTTGCGACGGGCGCGCAGCACCTTCTGGCCACCCGGAGTCGCCTTGCGTGCGAAAAAGCCATGACGACGGGCGCGCACGAGATTGCTGGGCTGAAAAGTCCGCTTCATATCATCCTCGAAATCGAAATCCGGCAGCGATGCACAAGACCCTTGCGAACCACGCCAGCATGCCGCTGCCTCATCAGCAGCTTGGAACAAGGCGGCGCCACTATGGGAAGACCGCCGCTGAGTCAAGCCGTGCCAGTGTCACCACAGCCGGTTCGAACCATACCAGCACCGGCGTCAACACCGGCGCAGGGGCTGCTGCTGCCTCGGCGGGCATCGCATCGGCGAACACCACGGCCGCCGTGCCTTCGCCCGCGCCCGCACCCTCATTTTCCGGTTCATCTGCCGCAGCGATGGTGCGAATCGGTGCAAGCGGCCCGCTGAGCGGGGCGATCCAGCGCTCCATCGCGGCTGCATCGAGCCACAGCGCACCCGAATGCGGCACCGAATTGGTCATGGCATAAAAGGCCCGCGCATGATCGGGCATCATGCCCATTTCCTCGTAATAATCGAGATAGAGCCGGTTTTCGGGCGCATCCTCGGCGAAATGGCGCGGTTCAAGCCCGCGCGTGTCCATCCACGAATGGACCGCGAAACGCGCACCCGGCGCAATTGTCTGGCGGGTGCCTGCAAGGAACAGCTCGACTGCCCCCGAGCGCACCGAACCGCCCGCCGGGACGTGGGTTTCGAGCCCCGCTGCGCGGATCTTGCGACCCAAGGCAAGGTTTGCCAGATCATGGCTCGTGCCCGGCGCATCCACCATTTCGAGCACGGCGAGCCCGGGGTAATCGCGCAGCATCGCCTCGAAATGACGCGGGCTGAGGATGTCGGTGGCCGCGACCAGGGCAGCGCGCTTTTCATCGAGCACCCGGAAGGGGCCATATTGGGCGAGAAACGGCTGGGCGCCGGGGCGCTCGAGGCGGTGCCCGGGAATCGTAAAAGCAGCGCCCGGCACAAGGATCGTCTCGGTGGCAACCGCGCCCACCGCAGCCGAGCTGCTCCGGCTGACAGCAACCGCGTCCGCCAGCACGGCGGCGGGGCTGTCGGCAACCCGCACCCAGCGCTGGGCGGCCGGGTCCCACTCCTCGACCCATGACGTGGTGACGACTGTGCGCGCACCCGCAGCGCCGCCCGCTCGCGCTTCGGCCGCGCCAAGCGGCGCAATCGCCAGCGCCAGCATGGCAGCCAGAAATGCAGTCAGGGAACGCGACAAGATCATGCGGCAAAGTCTGGCCGCTTGCCGCCTTCCAAATTGCCAAGATTTATCCTTTAGAATTTCCTTAGTAAGCTTACTTGGATGCTCGACAAGTCTCTATTAAATCTGCAAAAAGCCGCTGGTCTGTTATCGCAGAGCAGGCGTGGAGGTTTATCGATGGTCGCACTTGTGCAAACCGTTGCGTATCTCGGGCTTGAGGCGCGCGCGGTCGAGGTACAGTGTCAGGTCGCCCCGGGTATGCCGCGTTTTTCCGTGGTGGGGCTGGCCGACAAGGCAGTAAGCGAGAGCCGCGAGCGGGTACAATCGGCGCTTGCCGCGATGGGTCTTGCGCTGCCGCCCAAGCGGATCACGATCAACCTCTCCCCCGCAGATCTGCCCAAGGACGGCTCGCATTACGACCTGCCGATCGCGCTCGCGCTGCTGGCGGCGATGGGCGTGACCGATGCCGAACAGCTGGGAGACTGGATTGCCGTCGGCGAATTGTCGCTCGACGGGCGGATCGTGCCCTCGCCCGGCGTGCTGGTGGCGGCGCTTCATGCGAGCGCGCAAGGATGCGGGCTGATTTGTCCCTTGGAGCAGGGCTCCGAAGCGCGCTGGGCAAATGGCGTGCCAGTGCTGGCGGCACGCGATCTTGCCAGCCTGCTCGGCCATTTCAAGGGAACCCAGGTGCTGCCCGAGCCGCCGCGCGGCGAAATCGCGGCAGGCAAGGCGCATACCTGCCTGAGACAAGTCAAGGGCCAGCAAAATGCCAAACGCGCGCTGGAAATCGCCGCGGCAGGCGGGCACAATCTGCTGATGGTCGGCCCGCCAGGCTCGGGCAAGAGCCTGCTGGCAAGCTGCCTGCCCGGCATTTTGCCCGAATTGTCGCCGGGCGAGGCGCTGGAAGTCTCGATGGTGCAATCGGTCGCAGGGCTGCTTGAGCACGGCCAGATCAACCGCGCCCGCCCATTCCGCGCGCCGCACCATTCCGCGAGCATGGCAGCGCTGACCGGCGGCGGGCTGAAAGTGAAGCCGGGCGAGGTCAGCCTTGCCCATCATGGCGTGCTGTTTCTTGATGAACTGCCCGAATTCCAGCGCGCGGCGCTTGATTCGCTGCGCCAGCCACTGGAAACCGGCAAGGTCGATGTCGCGCGTGCCAATGCCCATGTCACCTTTCCGGCGCGGGTGCAGCTGGTGGCAGCAATGAACCCGTGCCGCTGCGGCTATGCGGGCGATCCGGCGCGCAATTGCCAGCGCTATCCGCGCTGCGTCGACGATTATCAAAGCCGCCTGTCCGGCCCGCTGCTCGACCGGATCGATCTGCAAGTCCATGTCGCCGGCGTCAGTGCCGCCGACATGGCCTTGCCCCCGCCCGCAGAAGGCAGCGCCGAGGTGTCTGAGCGGGTCGCAGCCGCGCGCGCGCGCCAGCAGGCACGCGGCGTGCGCTCCAATGCCGAGCTGGATGGCGAGGCGCTCGAACATTGCGCCTGGCCCGATGCCAAGGGACGCGAATTGCTGATGCTGGCCGCGCAGAAGCTGCGCCTGTCAGCGCGCGGCTATACCCGCACCTTGCGCGTGGCGCGCACCATCGCCGATCTCGATCACAGCGAACAGGTCGGGCGCGTGCATATCGCCGAAGCGCTAAGCTATCGCCAGCTCGTCGCGCAAGGCTAGCCAGCGCCGCTCGCCTTGCCCTATGGGGCGGCTGTGACCCCCGCCACTGCCGAATCCACTCTCGCGCCTGTTGCGCCGCCCATTTCGTGGCGGGGCACGCATGCCCGCAAGCGGCGCCTGCTGGGGCTGGGGCTGGCGATCGCGATCGAGGCGCTGATCATCGCGCTGCTCTTTCTGATCGGCGCACGCTTTGCCGGGAGCGGCAAGGAAGCGGCCGATGATAGCCGGCTCGAAGCGGTGACTTTCGCTCTGCCCGAACCTGCCGAGGAAGCCCCGCCCGAACCGCCACGCGAGGCGCGCACGCAGCCTGCCCAGAACACGCCGCCGGTCCCCCAGCCGCCCACCGAACGCGCCATTGCCGAGCCGGAACGCCCGCCCCCGCCAATCATCAGCAATCCGGTGCCCGCGCCCGAACCCAGCGCTGCGCCACCACCGGCGCCGCCTGCCACCGCCCCGCGCCCGGCGGCGCCGGTGCGCAATTATGGCCCCGTCGATACTGGCCCGCAGGGCGAGCCCGACAGCCAGCGCGTCGGCACCGCGCCCAATGGCGAGCCGCTTTATGCCGCAAGATGGTATCGCGAACCGACCCGGCAGGAGCTTGCCGGATACCTCTCCACTGCCAGTGCGCCCAGCGCCGCGCTGATCGCCTGCCGCACAGTGCCCGATTGGCGCGTGGAGGATTGCCAGCTGATCAGCGAAGCACCCCCGGGATCGAATATCGGGCGCGCAGTATTGGCGGCAGCATGGCAGTTCAAAGTGCGCCCAGCCCGCATCGGTGGGCGCTCACAAGTCGGCTCGTGGGTGCGGATCAGGATTGATTACACCGTGAGAAACTAGGCCGCGCTGGATTGCCCGGCGCGCAGCACCACGACTTCGGCAGGCTGGGCGAGCGTGCCGTCGGCGCGCTTGCCCAGATTGGCCGGGCGCACCAGCGCAAGATCAGCGGCGCCAAGAATCCGTCCATCATGCGAGAGGATCGAAACCGGACCGATCGGCAGACGATCGCGTTCGTCGACCAGCACGGGATCTTCGACCACAGTCTCGCTGCCGTATTTCTGGCCCCATTGCCGCAGCGCCAGCATCGCGGGCAGCAGATCGAGCCCTTTGGCAGTCAGGCGATATTCGATCTTGCGACGATCATCGGCGCAAGGTTCGCGCTTCAGGATGCCATGTTCGACCAGCTTGGCGAGGCGGTTGGACAGAATATTGCGCGCAATGCCGAGCTCGCTGAGGAACTCTTCGAAATGCTTGAGGCCATTGAAGCTCGCGCGCAGGATCATGAACGACCAGCGCTCCCCCATGACTTCAAGCGCTTGCGGCAGACCGCATTCGATGAGCTCGCGAAGCGGTTCTCTCAGATTACCCATAATCACCTTCCCCTAGTCGCATGTGTAACCGCTTTCGGGGCCTACACAAACCCATTTCAATTTTAGGTTGCAACCTGCAACCTATCTAGGTAAGTGGTGATTCGCAACTGGTTTCGAATCGAAACGTTGCACTGCACAACGCGATAGAGCCAACCCGCCGGATTTCAACCCCGCACTCTGGAAAGAAGGTCAATGATCATGAACATCACCCTCCCCGCCTCCCGCCGCCTTGCGATTCTTGCCAGCGCGCTGGTTTATACCGGCCTCAGCTTCGGCATCGCGACTTCGGCCACTCCGCTGCACGCTGCTGGCGGCGGCTACTACACCGCGACCCTTACCGCGCCGGCCGATGCCAAGGGCCAGGTGCTGGGCGGCGTTGCATGGAATTGCCAGGGCAACACCTGCGTTGCCGCCAAGGGCGATGCCCGCCCGCTGCGGATCTGCCGCGGGCTCGCCCGCAAGTTCGGCGAAGTGGCAAGCTTCAAGGCCAATGGCGAAGAGCTGCCGGCCGAAGAACTGGCCAAGTGCAACGGCCAGTAATCCGTCCCTGACCCCTTCCGTCCGCCCGCCCTCTCCAGCGGACGGCAATCCCACCCCCGGCACGCATCCCCTATGCGTGGCCGGGGGATTTTTTAGTCAGGTTGAGCTTCAGCGGCGGGAACAAAGGGGCGGGCGGTCTGAGCCGTGCATCAGCGCGACATGTTCTTACAGCAGCCCCGCCGCGATCAATTGCGCCTCAAGGCTGGCAGCGTCAGTGAACAGGTGCGCATGCCAGCCCCGCGCACGCGCCGCCGCGATGTTGGCGGGATTGTCGTCAGTGAAGAACAGCTCAGCGCCGACAAGGCCGGTGCGCGCCTCGGTGATGGCATAGATCGCCGGATCAGGCTTGGCGACCTTCTCGGTGCCCGAGACGATCACATCCCTGAAGCGCGCAAAAATCGGCTGAGCAGGCCGAAACCGCTGCCATAATTCATGGCCGAAATTGGTCAGGCAATAGAGCGGCACGCCGCGCGCATGGAGCCGCTCGACCAATTCGTGCGAGCCTTCCACCGGGCCCGGCACCGTCTCGTTGAAGCGTTCCGCATAGGCGCGAATATGCGCTTCGTAAGCGGGAAATTCGGCGATTCGTTCAGGCACCATCTCGGCCAGCGGGCGCCCGCGATCATGCTGGAAATGCCACTCCTCGGTGACGACGTTGTCAAGGAACCAGGCAAGTTCGGCTCGATCATCAATCAGCTTTTCAAACAGAGCGCCCAGCTGCCACTGGAACAGCACCCGTCCGACATCGAATACCACAGCTGACGGCATAGCCCCTTGCCTCCCACACGCAAGAGGCCCGCTCCCCGGGACGGAGGCGGGCTATCCGATCATGCGGCCGCCAGACAGCAGCCGCCTGCGAGCTTCCTTCAGCCCTGACGAGCCTTGAAGCGGCGGTTGGTCTTGTTGATCACATAGGTGCGGCCACGACGACGGATCACCCGGTTATCGCGGTGGCGGCTCTTCAGCGACTTGAGGCTGTTGACGATCTTCATGCTTGGTCTCTTGCAAAAAACAAACGCGCCGGATCAGGGCCCGACGCGCGGTAAATCTGGATGCGCCGATAGCGGCGCCGGGCCTGCGCGTCAATCTGCCTCGGCCATATCGGCGGCGCGAATTGCCGCCAAACGGCGTTCCCACGCCAAGGCATGGGCAATAATCACATCAAGATCGGCATATTTGGGCTGCCAGGCAATATGCGCCTTGAGCCGCGCGGGATCGGAAATCAGCGAATCGGGATCGCCCGCGCGGCGCGGCTCCATCCGGCGCATCAGCGTCACGCCCGCCACGCGCTCCACCGCATCGAGCACTTCGAGCACCGAGAACCCGCGGCCATAGCCGCAATTGAAGGTGAGCGAGCAGGCGGGGTCTGCCATCAGCGCTTCGAGCACCAGCACATGGGCGGCTGCCAGATCGCTGACATGGATATAATCGCGCACGCCCGTGCCATCGGGGGTGGGATAATCGGTGCCGAACACGCTCACGCCGTCACGCTGCCCGAGCGCGGCTTCGAGGGCGACCTTGATGAGGTGGGTCGCGCCAGCAGTGGATTGCCCGCAGCGCGCCAGCGGATCAGCGCCTGCCACGTTGAAATAGCGCAGCACGCCATAATTGAAGGGGTGGGCAGCCGCGACATCGGCAAGCATCTGCTCGGTCATCAGCTTCGACCAGCCATAGGGGTTGATCGGGCGCTGCGGCGTATCCTCGCTCACGGCGGCGACATCGGGGATGCCATAGGTGGCAGCGGTTGATGAAAAGATCATGTGCCGCACCCCGCCTTCAACCGCTGCGGCAATCAGCGCGCGGCTTTTGGCGGTGTTGTTGTGATAATATTTGAGCGGATCGGCGACACTTTCAGGCACCACGATCGAGCCGGCAAAATGCATGATCGCTGCGATGCCTTCCGCGGCAAAAATCCGCGCCAGCAAAGCCTCATCGGCAATGTCGCCTTCGTACAGCGGCACGCCCTCAGGCACGGCAAAACGAAAGCCGGTGGAAAGATTGTCGATCACCACCGGGCGATAGCCGGCCTCGATCAGCGCGAGCACCGCGTGGCTGCCGATATAGCCGGCGCCGCCAGTCACAAGCACGCTGGTTTGCGAGGAAGGAATCTTGCAGGATCTATTCATGGAGCATCCCATAACATGGCTTGGCTCACAAATTGTGAACGCTCAGCAGACTACCCTCGGCTTGTGCCCCGGCCTGCGTACGTTTAGAACTTGGTGCCAGAGAGGATCCCCCAATGCGCCTGACTGCCCCTATCCCCCCGGCCCTTGCTGCCGCCGTGCTTGCCGGATCGCTGGCGCTTGGCGCCTGCGCTGCGCCATTCACCGGCCCGGTGGAAATCACGCGCTTTGTCGGCCCCGATCAGGCGGCATTGGGGCGCGGCACGATCAGCGTGAGCCTCGCTGACGGACCGCCCGATGATCTCACCCGCGCAGCCTTTGTCAGCGCGGTGGGCGAGCAGCTGAGCCGCCTTGGCTACACGGTTGTGCCGCAAGGCGCAGCCGCCCAGCAGAGCGCCACCATCCGGACCAGTCGCGCCGCGATTGCAAGCGCCCAACCTGCCAGGCGCGGTCCTGTCAGCGTGGGTGTGGGCGGGCAGACCGGCGGCTGGGGCAGCGGGGTCGGCATGGGTGTCGGCATCAATCTTGGCGGCGGTCAGCGTGGGCCCAACGTCAACACCGAACTGGCGGTGCGGATCAATGATGCAGCCGGGCGCAGCCTGTGGGAGGGCCGCGCGCAAATGGCCACCGCGGTCAAATCGCCCTATTCGCAGCCCAGCCTTGCCGCACGCACACTGGCAAGCGGCTTGTTCCGTGGCTTTCCCGGTGGCAATGGCGAGACCATCACCATCCGCGCCTCGGAGCTTCAACCCGCCCCATGAATTCGCTGTTCATCGACGCCGCTTTCGACAGCGGCAATATCGACGTGCTTTCCATCGACGGCACTACCGCCCGCCTGGCGATCCGCAAGGATCACCTGTCCGACTTTTTCCAGTGGTTCCATTTTCGCGTATGCGGCCCGGTGGGCGAGGAATTGGTGCTCAAGATCACCGGGCTGAACGCCGCTGCCTATCCGGGCGGATGGCCGGGCTATGATGCGTGCGTGTCGGAAGACCGCGACTATTGGGGGCGCGCGCCGTCCACCTTCGACAAGGACGAAGACGGCGGCACGCTCACCATCCGCTATACCCCGCAATCGAGCCTCGCCTGGTTCGCCTATTTCGCGCCCTTTTCGATGGAGCGCCATTACGACCTGATTGCTGACGCTGCCGCCAGCGAAGGGGTGGAGGTGGTGCAGCTTGGCACCACACTCGATGGCCAGCCGATCGACTGCATCGAAATGGGCGAAGGCACAACGCAGGTGTGGCTCTATGCCCGCCAGCATCCGGGCGAGACCATGGCCGAATGGTGGATCGAGGGCGCGCTGGATTGCCTGCTCGATCCGGCCGACCCGGTGGGACGCCGGTTGCGCCGTGATTGTGCCTTGCACATCGTGCCCAACTGCAACCCCGATGGCTCGCGCCGCGGGCATTTGCGTACCAATGCGGCGGGGGTGAACCTCAACCGCGAATGGGATAATCCCACGCCCGAACGCTCACCCGAAGTGCTGGCGATCCGCAATCGGATGGATGCAACCGGCGTCGATTTCGCGATGGACATCCACGGCGATGAAGCGATTCCCGCGGTGTTCCTTGCCGGCTTTGAGGGCATCCCTTCCTGGACGGCAGAGCAGGGGGAGCGGTTTTATCTTTACCAGCGCATCCTCGATCGCCGCACGTCCGACTTCCAGACCAGGCTCGGCTATCCCAAGGCAGCGACCGGCAAGGCCAACCTGTCGATGAGCACCAACCAGCTGGCCGAACGCTTCGGCGCCTGTGCGATGACGCTGGAAATGCCGTTCAAGGATCTCGCAGATTTCCCCGAGCCCGAACAGGGCTGGTCGCCCGAGCGCTGCAAATTGTTCGCGCGCGAATGCATGGCCGCATTGGTGGAATGGCTCGATACGCGGGTTTAGGCGAGGTTGCTTGGGCCGAAAGCGTGAGGGAGCAGCACGGATAGCGCCACGCGGCGCACTTGGGCATCGCCCACGCACAGCACCACAGGATCAGTGCCGCCCAGGCTTGCAACTTCGTTGAGCATCTGGCGGCAGCGGCCGCATGGGCTTATCGGTTCGGCACCCGCGGCCAGCCCGATCACCGCCACCGCGACCAGCCCGCCGCGCCGCCCGGCTTCAAGCGCCTTGGCGACCGCGACAGTCTCGGCGCACAGCGAAAGACCATAGCTCGCATTCTCGGTGTTGCAGCCGGTGATCACCGCGCCATCATCAAACAGGAGGGCGGCGCCCACCGGGTAATTGGAATAGGGCGCATAGGCTTGGCCTGCCGCCGCGCGCGCGGCAGCAATCAGGGCCGATTCCTGCGCTTCACTCAGGCTCATTTCTGCACCACCGCCCATTCGATCGGGTCCTCGCTCGCCTCGCTTTCGAGCGAAGCGTTGGCGCTCCATAGCAGCCATGGCCGCCCCGCATAGTCCGGCTGGGCGCGGTCGCGCATCAGCCACAGGTCGCGCTCCAGCGCCTGCGCGCTGCGGTGGCGCGCCTGAAAACCGCGCGCGAGCTTGAGGATGACAGGCTTGCCCGCGTGGGTTTCGATCTGGTTGATCAGCGTGACCAGCTCGCTTTCGACCGCCGCATCGCTGACCGGCTGCGCGCAGCTGTCACCCAGCCGTTGCAAGGCAATCGCTGGCGGCAGCCAGGTGGCATCGCGCGGCACCATGCGGCTGAAGAAGGCCGATTGTGCATCCGCGCTGCGGCACGGATCGAACACATGCACCACGCCGACCTTGAGCCCGGCCTCGCGCGCAGCGGCCAGCCTTGCGGCAAAGCCGGGATCAGGCGGGCCGCCTTCCTGCGGCAATTCGAGATAGGCAAAGGCGCCGCCCAGCGCCTTGAGCGTGGCAAAGCGCACCGCGCCGGCATTGCTGGCGATCACGGCGCCTTGTTCGGGGAAAGTGGTCTCATCAGGCCGCCAGGTCCGCATGTCCCACCACAGCCACACCACAAAGGCGCCCGCGACCAGCACGGCGAGCGCCGCCAGCCGCCACAACCCGCGCATCGCGCGCCCGCGCGCTGCTCCCTTCCCGCGCCGCGCCACCCCTTAGCCCTTGATATGCAGCACGCAGATCAGCGTGAACAAGCGCCGCGCAGTGGCAAAATCGGTCTCGACCTTGCCTTCAAGCCGTTCCAGCAGCATTTCGGCGGCATTGTTGTGGATGCCGCGCCGCGCCATATCGATGGTCTCGATCTCGGCCGGTGTGGCCTTGCGGATCGCCTGATAATAGCTGTCGCAGATCGCGAAATATTCGCGGATCGGGCGGCGGAACCGTGCCATGCCGATCAGCAGCGTTTCAAGCAACTGCCCGCCCGTATCGCTGACATCCATGGCCAGCCGCCCGTCACGCACCGCCAGGTGCAGGTGATAGGGGCCGTGGGCGCCGCGCTCGATACTGCGGACGGGCTTGAAGATGTTTTCCTCGATCAGATCATAAATCGCCACCCGGCGTTCCTGCTCGACATCGGCATTGCGCCACAGGATCGTCGCCTCATCGAGCGTGATATGGACAATGCGGTGCCCACCCGCCGGACCAGCGGCAGGGGACAGGGGCAGGGAATCAGGCGGAAGATCAGCCATCTTTCGTGCCTTCGCAGATGCAGGGGGCGAACTTCAAGCACTTCGGCAAACTCTCCCCACTATCCACAGGCGGGCGCGGCGAATTTACCGCACAGCAGCCTTGCGCGAAGGGGCGGGCGGGGCGCATCAGGGGACATGGCCGAACCCGAAAAGATTATCCCGATTACGCCCGATGCTGGCGTAAACCTGCCCAAACTGCCCGCCAACCTCGAGGCGGAGGCAGCCTTTCTCGGCGCGGTGCTGATCGATAACCGCGTGATCGAGGAGCTGACCGTGCCGATTCGCGCGGAGCATTTCTTCGAACCGCTTCATAGCCGCATCTACGCCCGCGCGCTGACCCTGATTGAACGCAATGCCACCGCCTCGCCGGTGACCTTGCGGCCCTATTTCGAAGCGGATGAGGCGCTGAAAGAACTGGGCGGCACGACTTATCTGGCGCAGCTGACGGCCAATGGCGCAGGCCTGCTCGCACCGCGCGAACTGGCGCAGCAGATCTATGATCTGGCGCTGCTGCGCGAATTGGTGAGCGTGGGGCGCGCGCTGGTCGAAGGGGCGCTGGATACCTCGCAGGACACCTCGCCGCTCGAACGCATCGCGCAGGCCGAGGCCGATCTCTTCCGCGTCGCCGAAGGGGCGGCCACCGGCAGCGAGGCGGCCACTTTCCGCGAAGCGGCGCTGACCGCGATCAAGATGGCCGAAGCCGCGATGAATTCGGGCGGCGGCCTGTCGGGCAAGACCACGGGCCTTGCCGCCATCGACCAGAAAACCGCCGGCCTGCACCCGTCCGACCTTATCATCCTTGCAGGCCGCCCCGGCATGGGCAAAACCTCGCTTGCCACCAACATCGCCTTCAACTGCGCTGAGGAACACCTCAAGTGGCAGCGCGACGGGGGCGAATTCAACTATGGCGCGCCGGTTGCTTTCTTCAGCCTGGAAATGAGCGCGGATCAGCTCGCCACGCGCATTCTGGCAGAGCAGGCCGAGATTTCCTCCGAAGCCTTGCGTTCAGGCAAAATGACCCGCGAGGATTTCCACAAGCTGTCCTTTGCCAGCCAGCGCCTTGCCGAATTGCCGCTCTATATCGACGATACGCCCGCGCTCACGATCGCGGCTTTGCGCACCCGTGCGCGGCGGCTGAAGCGGCGGCACGATATCGGGCTTATCATCGTCGACTATCTGCAACTGCTGCAAGGCACGGGGCGCGGCAATGATAACCGCGTCAACGAAATCTCCGAAATCAGCCGCGGTCTCAAAACGCTGGCGAAAGAGCTTTCGGTGCCGGTGATCGCGCTGTCGCAGCTTTCCCGCGCGGTCGAACAGCGCGAAGACAAGCGCCCGATGCTGTCAGACCTGCGCGAATCCGGTTCGATCGAGCAGGACGCCGACATGGTCTGGTTCGTCTTCCGCGAGGATTACTATCACCTGCTTGTCAAGCCCAACACGCCCGATGCCAATTCCTCGCCCGAGGAGAACGAGAAATATCGGGTATGGGAGGAAAAGCACGAACAGATCGTGGGCCGTGCGACTTTGATTGTCGCCAAGCAGCGCCATGGCTCAACCGGCAATGTGCGGCTCCACTTCCAGAGCGACATTACCAAGTTCACCTCGCCCAATTTCAAGGACTATTCGGATTACGGATACGAGTAAGCACCGGAACCCGAAATTCCTTGGCTTGCCATGAACGGCACTCCCTGCCAGCTTTCCCTTGCAGGATTGGGGGGAAGGACATGGCCGCAAGGTATGGCCGCGCGGTGTTTGCCGCGATCATCGGGCTGATTTTCGCATCACTGGTGCCAGCTGCTGCAAACGCGCAGGACGCGCAGGCCGAAAAGGCGAAGGTGATGCGAGCCATCGCCGATCCCCGCTTCATGGCGGAGCGCAAGTGGCGCGAGGATGGCAGTGATGTCTCCGCTATCATGGTCGCGGGTAATGCGGCCACGGCATCGCGTATCCAATATGAGAAGCAGAATTGGGCCGCCGCTCTCGAGCGAGGCCTGATTGGCTGTCAGGGCAATCGGGCCGAAGGCTGCGACATCATCGGGCGCGTGCTGGCAGAAGGGCGCGTTGGCGCGCCCGAACCGCGCGCGGCAGAAATCGCCCATCGCAAGGCTGCCAGCCTTTACGCTTCCTCCTGCAAGGACAACCTATCGCCTGACATCTGCTGGGAAGGAGCCGATTTCCTCACGCTCTACGCCGTGCCGCAACTCCGCAACCCAAGCCTCGCGCGCATCTATTATACGCGCGCGCGCGATGGCTATATCCAGAACTGTGAACGGAACGCCTTTGACTGCTATTTCGCCGGCATCTTGACTGAAAGCAAAAACGCCGGCTCCCCCGATCTCACCCGTGCGGTGCGCCTGCTTACCAGAGGCTGTGATCAAGAGGACAACCTCACCGACAGAGCCTCCGCGTGCAATCGGCTGGTCGAACTTCTCGCCTATGGCGAAGGGGTCCAGAACCAGCCCGAAGCGCGCCGCCGCATCGCCGGCAATCAGTGCTCTGCTGCCGCCCCACCGAAGAATCAATATGGCCGGGTTGACCGGCTCTATTGTGCCGTTGTGGCGGAATTCCTGTTCGATGGCGTTGGCGGCACGAAAGACCCGGTTATGGCCGAAAGGTTGATGCGGTTTTCGTGTGTGGATGGGCTGGAGGAAGCCTGCCAGTCGCTCACCAAACGCGGGATTGCCCGCGATGATTACAAGGACGCCATTGCACTGCGCGACCTCGGCCTTGAGCGCGGCGCGCGCGAGCGGTTTGAAACCCTGTGCACCGCCAACAATGCGGCCGCCTGCAACGAAACCGGGCGGTTCTACCGCCGCGAAGAATCCGCCGAAGAAAAGGCCAAGGCGGGGCGCTTTTATGCGCGCGCTTGCGATCTCGGTGAGATGGTCGGCTGTGCCAACCAGGCCGCGCTGCTGAGGGATTCCGGCAATCCGGCCGATCACCTCTTGGCCCGGACAGCATTTGGCAAGGCCTGCGATGCGGGTGATGCGCCCTCATGCTTTGATCTTGGCCGGATGCTGGCACAAGGCCGAGGCGGGCCGGCCGATATGGTGCGCGCCAATGCGCTCTATGATGCTGCCTGCAACGCCAACAACCGCACGGCCTGCTTTAATCTCGCCCAGAATGTGGCGCGCGGTGACGGGGCGCCTGCGGATCTGGTGCGGGCGCGGGCGCTTTATGAAAAATCCTGCGAACTGGGCGAACGGGCGGGTTGCAACAATCTTGGCTATGCTCTCGAAATTGGACGCGGCGGCCCGATTGATCTGGCGCGGGCACGGGGCCTTTATGCCAAGGCCTGCCTGGGCGGGAACCCGATCAGCTGCGACAACATCGGCCGATTCAACCGCGATGGGCTGGGCGGGCCGGCTGATCCGGTGGCCGCGCGCGAGCAATTCGAGCGCGCCTGCAATGGCCGGGTGGCAACCGGGTGCAACAATTTCAGCGATTCGCTGCTATCGACAGCCGGAGGGCCAACCGATCGGGCCAAAGCGATCACTGCGCGCCGCTTCTCCTGTTTCGTGCTCGACAATCAGGATGCCTGCACTTGGCTGAGGCAGGGCGGCCACCGCGATCCGGCCGAGGAGGGGATCATTCTGGCCAACAGCAACCGGGTTGATCGCGCGCTGCCGCTGCTGCGCGAGGCCTGCAATGCGAACAGCGGCAAGGGGTGCGCGGCTCTCGCCAGTGCCACTCCGCTGAATGAGATGAGCAACAACGAGCGGATGAACCTGCTGCGCAAGGCCTGCAACCTCGGAGACAAGGACGGCTGCGAACTGCTGCGGCGGCTTACCCAACAATAGGCGCATTTTCTTGACTCATGTCGCGCGGGTGCCTATGCGCGCGCACTTCCCGAACTTCTCTGAGCAAAGAGGCCGCCCATGGCACGCGTTACCGTTGAAGATTGCGTCGATAAGGTTCCCAACCGCTTCGACCTCGTCCTGCTCGCTGCCCAGCGCGCGCGCGAAATCTCGGGCGGCAGCGAGCTGACGATTGATCGCGATCGTGACAAGAACCCGGTGGTGGCGCTGCGCGAGATCGCCGAACAGACGATCACGCCGCATGATCTGCGCGAAGCCCTGGTGACGAGCCTGCAGAAGATCCTGCCCGATGACGAGGACGAGGCCGATGAAATCGGCTCGCTCAGCCAATCTGCCGAAGCCCTGCGGATCACCGCGGCTGCGCCTGCCCGCAACACTTCGCTTGGCGGTGATTACGACGGCTGATCGGCCGCGCTTCCTCTATCGCATGTCTCGCAAGGCCGCCCCTCAACCGGGCGGCCTTTTTCTGTTTGGTGACCGACATCTGACCGCATGGGCCGGGCGCTTGCCTTGCGCTGGCGGCGCACACTATCGCTTGGCCTTGTAATCAAACCGTCATATCCTTCGCGCGGGGAGCGGGCATGGCAAAGGACGGCGCACACCAATGGCGAGCATTGCAATCTACAGTGTCAAGGGCGGGGTCGGGAAAACCACTTTTGCAGTGAGCCTTGCCTGGTGCGCCTCGCAAATCTCGCGCCGCAAGACGCTGCTGTGGGACTTGGACGCGGCCAGCGGCTCGGGCTTTCTGCTGGGCATTGATCCGCGCAAGAAGCACGAAGCGCAAAGCGTGTTTGGCGACGGCGCCGATCCCGCCAAGCTGATCCAGCACAGCCGCTATCCGGGGCTTGATCTGCTGCCCGCCGATGAAAGCATCCGCACGCTCGATCGCCAGCTTGACCGGCTCGGCAAGAAGAAGCGGCTCGCCAAGCTGGTGGCGGGCCTTGCCAAGGATTATGATCGGATCATCTTCGATTGCCCGCCGGTGCTCAATGAAGTGAGCGCGCAGGTCATGCGCGCGGCTGATGTGGTGATCGTGCCGCTGCCCCCCTCGCCGCTGTCGGCGCGCGCGCTTGATGCCGTGGTTGAGGAAGTGCGCGGGGCTGGCAAGGGCCACCCGCCGATCCTGCCGGTGCTCTCGATGATCGACATGCGCCGCGCGCTCCACCGCGAGGCGCGCGAGGCCAACCCCACCTGGCCGGTAGTGCCGCTCGCAAGCGCGGTGGAACAATGCGCGGTCGAACGCCAGCCAGTCGCCGCCTTTGCGCCCAAGTCCCCGGCCTCGCGCGCCTTTGCGCAGCTGTGGACCGCGATCGAGCGCAAATTGGCGCGCAAATAAGCGCCTATCGCTGCCCGCGCTTTGCTGCGTATAATGCGCGCCGCAGCACTCGGGGCGAAAAGGGGCGCAGGGCACCATGAGCGGCATTGGCGACAGCATGGGCGCGGTGATCGAAGGCGGCCTCATCGCCCGCGCGGTCGAACCATCGCGCGGCGAGGCAAGCGAACACACCCACGCGCCCACCGAATGCCTCAATTGCGGGGCCATGGTGACGGGGGCCTATTGCGGCGCCTGCGGGCAAAAAGTGCATATCCACCGCAGCCTTGCCGCGATCGGGCACGATATCATGCACGGCGTGCTGCATCTCGATGGCAAGCTGTGGAACACCCTGCCGCTGCTCACTTTCAAGCCCGGCAATCTGACGCGCCGTTTCATCGAGGGTGAGCGCGCCAAATTCGTCAGCCCCATGGCGATGTTCCTGTTCAGCGTCTTTGCGATGTTTGCCGTGTTCCAGATGGTGGGCCTGACCGTGCCGACCGATTTCGGCAAGGGCTTTATTGAAGGGGGCAGCGCCAACGAAAGTGTCAGCAGCAACATTGCCGAACAGATCACGGATCTGCAGAAGGAACGCGACGAACTGCCCCGCGGCGATGCGCGGCTCGCCGAGATTGACGCTGAGCTGGCAGCGCTCACCCGCATCAAGAACAAGACCACCGCCGCCGCGAGGGATGACAGCGCCGACTTCACTCTGACCGGGATTGGCTGGCTGGATGACGGCGTGATTGCCAAGTGGAAGAAGAACCCCGGCCTGATGCTCTACAAATTGCAGGCCAATGGCTATAAGTTCAGCTGGCTGCTGATCCCGCTCTCGATCCCGTTCGTGTGGCTGATGTTTGCCTGGCGGCGGCAGTTCAAGGCCTATGACCACGCGGTGTTCGTGACCTATTCGCTGGCCTTCATGTCGCTGTTGTTCATCGCCATGTCGCTGATCAGCCTGATCCCCGGCGGCGCGGGCTGGGCCGCATTGCTGCTGACCATCGGCGCGCCGCTGCATCTCTACAAGCAGCTGCGCCATGCCTACGGGCTCACGCGGTTTTCGGCCTTGTGGCGGTTTGGTGTGCTGATTGTCTTTTCACAGATCGTGCTGATCCTGTTCCTTCAGGCGCTGCTGGTGCTCGGCGCGTTCTGAACGCAGCTATCAAAAAGGGCGCCCGGATCACTTCCGGGCGCCCTTTTTGTTCGTTTATGCGTGCAGGCCTCAGGCGCCTTGCGGCGCCTCACCACCCTTGTCAGCCGCCCCGCCGAAGCGCTTGCCCGTCTTGGGGATGGCTGAACCATGGACCGGGCGTGCAATCACCGGGCCACGCGGGGTATCAGGGCGATCGATCTTGCCATCTTTCAGCAGCTGCTTGATCTCTTCGCCGGTCAGCGTCTCATATTCGAGCAGGGCTTGCGCGAGCAGGTGCAATTCGTCCTCGTGGGTCTTGAGGATTTCGGTCGCTCGCTTGTGCGCGCCTTCGACCAGCGCCTTGATCTCGGCATCGATCAGCTTGTTGGTTTCTTCCGACGCCATGGTGCGGATCGTCTGGCCCATGCCGAGATAGCCATCATTGCTGGCTTCGTACTGGAGCGGTCCGAGCTTCTCACTCATGCCCCAGCGGGTCACCATGTTGCGCGCAAGATCGGTTGCATACTGGATGTCCGAGGAGGCGCCTGAAGACACCTTGTCATGGCCGAAGATGATTTCTTCCGCCACGCGCCCGCCCATCGAGACTGAAAGGTTCGCCAGCATCTTGTCGCGGTGGTAGGAATAGCTGTCCCGCTCCGGCAGGCGCATCACCATGCCCAGCGCACGGCCGCGCGGGATGATGGTGGCCTTGTGGATCGGATCGGATGCCGGCTCGTGCACCGAGACGATCGCATGGCCCGCCTCGTGATAGGCAGTCATCTTCTTTTCGTCCTCGGTCATGACCATGGACTTGCGCTCGGCGCCCATCATGACCTTGTCCTTGGCATCCTCGAACTCCTGCATGGCGACCAGCCGCTTGTTGCGGCGCGCAGCCAGCAGGGCTGCCTCGTTGACGAGGTTTGCAAGATCCGCACCCGAAAAGCCCGGCGTGCCGCGTGCGATCACCCGC
This sequence comes from Erythrobacter sp., assembly GCA_046296155.1. Taxonomy (GTDB): domain Bacteria; phylum Pseudomonadota; class Alphaproteobacteria; order Sphingomonadales; family Sphingomonadaceae; genus Erythrobacter. The sequence goes on from JBKBLW010000006.1 coordinate 104,405, forward strand.
GGGTTTACGTCAGGCGCCAGCGGCACTTTCTTCATGTGCACGCTCAAAATCTTCTCGCGCCCGTCAATATCGGGGATCGGCACCACGACCTGGCGATCAAACCGGCCCGGACGCAGCAGCGCAGGGTCAAGCACATCGGGGCGGTTGGTCGCCGCGATGATGATGATGCCCTCGTTCGCCTCAAAGCCGTCCATTTCGACAAGCAGCTGGTTCAGCGTCTGCTCGCGCTCGTCATTGGAATTGCCAAGGCCATGGCCGCGCGACCGGCCGACCGCGTCGATTTCGTCGATGAAGACGATGCAGGGCGCGTTCTTCTTGGCCTGCTCGAACATGTCGCGCACGCGGCTGGCGCCGACGCCGACGAACATTTCGACAAAATCCGAGCCCGAAATGGTGAAGAACGGCACGCCCGCCTCGCCCGCAATCGCGCGGGCAAGCAGGGTCTTGCCGGTGCCGGGCGAGCCGACCAGCAACGCGCCCTTGGGGATCTGGCCCCCAAGCTTGGAGAAGCGCTGCGGATCGCGCAGAAATTCGACGATTTCCTGCAATTCCTCGCGCGCTTCATCAATGCCCGCGACATCATCAAAGGTGACCCGGCCCGAACGCTCGGTCAGCAGCTTGGCCTTGGATTTGCCAAAGCCCATCGCCCCGCCGCCGCCGCCCTTCTGCATCTGCCTCAGCGCGAAGAAAGCGATCCCGAGAATCAGGATGAAGGGCAGGGAATTGAGCAGGATATAAAGGAGCATATTGGGCTGCTCCTTCTGCTTGCCGGTATATTGCACGCCGGCCTCATCCAGCATCCGCGTGATCTCAATATCATTGGGCACCGGCACGGTGGCAAAAGCCTCGCCATTGCGCATCCGCCCGGTGATGAGTTCATCGCCCAGCTGCACCTCGGCCACCTCACCCGAGGCGACCGCATTACGGAAGTCGGAATAGCGGATCGTCGTCCCCGGCGCGCCGCCCGCATTGCCGAACAGCGAGACAACCAGCAGGAGGGCAAGGAAAATTCCGCCCCAGATCATCAACTGCTTGACCCAGGGGCTCGGCCCATCGGGTTGCTGCTGGGGATCGTTCGGCTCGCTCATCGACTGGATTCCTTTCGTCAGCGATAATGTAGGACGGCCTCTATGAATCGCAAGCTAATGCTTGCCCCTCCTCCAGATACGAAATTGCGCCCAGAGTGATGCACAAATGCGATCAGATTTCGCCGTCTGGCTGCCTTGCATAGACAGCCAGAAACATCTCGACTGCACCAGCAAGGCGGCGCTGGCTGTCAAGCGCGCTCACATGCACGCCAAAGCGGTGCTCAAGATCGCCCATGCCCTTGCACAGCGCGACGAATTGCTCAGCGGCGAGATCAGTATCGGGAATGGCCAGTTCGCCTGCGGCGCAGGCATGGGCGAGCCAGGCGCTGAAAGCCTGCTTCATCCGCCATGGGCCGGCTTTCAGGAAGGCGGCGCCGATTGCCGGTTCGTGTTCGGTCTCGGCGGCAATGCGGCGCTCAAACTGGATCATTTCGGGGCGGTAGAGAAAAGCCAGCATCGCCTCGCCAATGGCGGTCAGCTTCTCGCGGATTGAGCCCTGCGGCATTTCATCCAGCGAAAAATGGCCGCGCATCTTCTCGCATTCGCATTCCACCGCAGCGGCAAACAACCCGCGCTTGTCGCCGAACTGGTTGTAGATCGTGACCTTGGACACGCCTGCATCGGCTGCCACCTGTTCGATTGCAGTGCCGGCAAAGCCGCCCTCGAAAAAGCTGTGCGCGGCGGCTTCGATGATCTTGATCCGCTTGGCCCCATCAGCCGGACGCCCCGCTCGGCGCGGACGCGATACGCGGGGCGCGGAATTTTTTTCGGCGGCAGATGAACCAGCAATTGACAAAATGAACGGCCCCGTTCAGTTAAACGACATCGTTCAATAATGTGCTGATTGATCCACTTCCGCAATCCCCCTGCCGCACTTCGGTTCCGTCTTCTCTTTCAAAAGGCTGTCAGCCCATGCTCTGGATCGCGATCCGCATGCTCACCGGCGATGCCCAGAAGTTTTACGGGCTGTTGTTCGGCATAGGCTTTTCGACTCTCCTGATTACCCAGCAGCTGACGATCTTCGTCAACCTGATCGAGCGCGGCGCAAGCGGCGTCTATAACGCACCCGAGGCGCAGATCTGGGTGATGGACCCGGTCAGCCGCACCACCGATGTGAAATATGAAATGCCTGCAACCGCGCTTGATGAAGTGCGTTCGGTGCCCGGCGTGGAATGGGCGGTGCCGCATCTGCGCGCCACCGCAGCCGTGCGGGCAAGCAATGGCGATCTTGAAGGAGTGGCGATCATCGGCGTGGATGATGCCAGCCTGATCGGTCTGCCCAAGACCATGCAGGTCGGCGACAAGCGCCTGCTCAACAGCCCCGATGCCGTCCTGATTGATGATTACGGCGCGATCAAGATGTTCAAGGGGGAGATCGATCCGGTCGGCCAGCGACTGGAGCTCAACGATCAGCGCGCGATTATCCTCGGCATTGCCGATGCCATTCCCACCTTTACCAGCACGGTAACTTTGTTCACGAAATACAGCAATGCGCTCAATTTCGTGCCCGGCACGCGCAACCGGCAAAGCTTTGTGCTGGTGGGCGTGGCACCCGGCGCCGATGCCGACGCGGTGGCCAAGCGCATCACCGCCGAAACCCGCTGGAAAGCGCTCACCCGCGAGCAGTTTGCGCGCGAAGGCGTGAACTTCATCATCCAGAACACCGGCATCCCGACCAATTTCGGAATCACCGTGGTGCTCGGCTTTGTCGTGGGCGTGGCGATTGTCGGCCTCACCTTCAGCCTGTTCATCCGCGACAATATCAAGCAGTTCGGCGCGCTCAAGGCGATTGGCGTGACCAATGGCAAGATCATGCGGATGGTCGCGGTGCAAGCCGGGCTGGTGGGCCTCATCGGCTATGCGCTGGGCGTGCTGGGCACCATCGGCTTTCTCGCCGCCTTCAGCGGCAATCCCTTCTTCAAGGGCTTTTACATTCCCTGGCAGGTGCCGCTGATCAGCCTTACCTCGGTGATCGTCATTCTGGCCATGACCGGCTGGCTGGCGCTGCGCACGGTGATGAACACCGAACCCGCCTCGGTTTTCCGGTAAGCCTTGCGCCATGCACGACACTCTCACCAAGGGCCCCGCCAGCCTCCAGACCGCCATTTCCGCGCGCGGCATCACCCGCGATTTCGCGGCGGGGCAATCGACCATCCGTGTGCTGCACGGCATCGACACCGACATCCGCGCAGGCGAGATGACCTATCTTGTGGGTGAAAGCGGCTCGGGAAAAACCACGCTGATCTCGATCATGTGCGGTATCCTGTGGCCGACCGATGGCGAGGTCAAAGTCTTCGGCACCGATATCTACAAGCTCTCGGACAATGATCTCGTCAACTTCCGGCTGAACAATATCGGCTTTATCTTCCAGCAATATAACCTCATCCCCTCGATCGATGCTGCCGCCAATGCCGCCGTGCCGCTGATCGCGCAAGGCATGCCGGTCGACGAAGCGCGCGAGCGGGCCAAGGTGCTGCTGGAAAAACTCAACATCGGCAATCAGGCGGAAAAGCTGCCGCGCCAGCTTTCGGGCGGCCAGCAGCAGCGCGTCGCCATCGCCCGCGCGCTGGTGCATGAACCGCGCCTGGTGGTGTGCGATGAGCCAACCGCAGCGCTCGATGCCTCGTCAGGCCGCCGCGTCATGGATCTCCTTCGCGAAGTCGCCGTCGCGCCCGACCGCGCCTGCATCATCGTCACCCATGATAACCGCATCTTCGATCTCGCCGACCGCATCATCGTGCTTGAAGACGGCCGCATCACCCACGACGGCACCCAAATGCCAAGCGATCACTGAGCCCTTTCGACCTGCAATCCCGATCCCGTGAGGACATCATGCCCCAACTGCCCCGCAATCTGAGCTTTTCACGCCAGGTGCTTCCCGCCCTTGCCGTGGTGGGCATGGCCTATGCCGCCTTCAACATCGCGGGCAATCTTCCCGACCGCGCCACCGCCGCGCCCACGGTGCAACCGCCCAAGGCGAGCGGCGAGCTGGCCAATGCGCCGCGAGTGGCGGGGGCGGGCCTCGTCGAACCGGCGAGCGAGATCATTGATATCGGCGCGGCGCTCTCGGGCCTGGTCATGGAGCTCATGGTCGCTCCGGGCGACCGGGTGGAGAAAGGCCAGCCGCTGTTTCGAGTCGATGACCGTGCAGCCCGTGCAAGCCTTGCCGAGGCAGTCGCAGCCATCGCCGAAGCCCGCGCCGCGATTGCCGAGGCAGCCGCCGCACAGAAAACCGCCCGCCAGCAGCTTGATCTCTACCGCCGCCTTGATGATCCCGCCGCTGTCAGCCGCGCCGAAGTGATCCGGGCCGAGGGCGAAGAAGCCGCCGCGACCAGCCGCATGGGCCTTGCCCGCGCGCGGCTCGCCGCAGCCGAAGCGCGCGCTGCCAGCATCCGCACCGAGCTTGACCGCCTCGTGGTGCGTGCGCCGCTGACGGGAGAAATCCTCGCCGTCAACATCCGCCCCGGCGAATTCGTCTCCACGCAAGGGGGCGGCAATGCCGCGCCCTTCATCCAGATGGGCGTGACCGATCCCCTGCACATCCGCATCGACATCGACGAGAGCGAAGCAGCGCGCGTGGCGATCGGCGCAGACGCGACTGTCTCGCCACGCGGTGCAGCCGACGTGCGCGTCAAGGCGAAGTTCGTGCGCGCCGAACCACTGGTGGTGCCGAAGAAATCGCTCACCAACAGCGCGGCTGAACGCGTCGATGTGCGCGTGCTGCAACTGATCTATGCCCTGCCCGCAAACGAGGCCTTCCGGGTCGGCCAGCAGGTCGATGCCTTCATCCCGGCACGCGCTGCACCGGCCAAGGGGGCCTGAGCCATGCGCCGCTCTTGCCGGCACCTCGCCGCTGCCACCCTGATCGCCGCCCCGCTGATGCTGGCTGCCTGCATGGGCGGCCCGCCGCCGAAAATCGCAACCCCGGTGCCGGAACTGCCGGAAAGCTACTTTGCGCTTCCCGAAGGGGCGGCCAAGGGCGATCTGGCAGCGCTGATGCCGCTCGATGATCCCGCCTATGTGGCGCTGTCGGCGGCGGCACTTGGCAATGCGCCGACGCTCGCAGAAGCACTCGCCCGCGTCGAGAGTGCGAGGGCTGGTGCGCGCGGCGCGCGGGCAGCGCGGATGCCCAATCTCGATGCGGAAAGCTTTGCCCGGCGCAACCGCATCAACCCGGCCCAGTTCGGCGAGGCTGGCGAAGCCGGGATCATCCCCAATGAACTCACTTCCTATGGTGCCAATATCATTGCAAGCTGGGATCCCGATCTGTTCGGGCAACTCAAGGCACAGCAGCGCGCCGCTGCCGCCCGCATTGACGCCGCCAGCGCGCAGGCGCAGGCGGTGCGGATCGCCCTGCTCGCCGAAATTGCAGGCTCGGTTACCGATTGGCGCGTGCTGGCACAGCAGCGCGCTGCTCTTGCCGCCGATGTGGCGGCCGCCGAAGCGCTCGCCGGGCTTGCCGGATCGCGCGAGGCATCGGGTATCGCACCCGGCTTTGACCGCGTGCGCGCCGAGGCTGCTGCCAGCGCCTCACGTTCACGGCTGGCTGCCTTGGCCAGCGAAGAAGCGCGCATCATCGGCCGACTGGTGACGCTGACCGGGCAGGACGCCGCTGCGATTGCTGCCGCGCTCGCCAGCGGCGAGGGCGGTTCGCTCACAGTCCGGCCAGCACCCGCCGCGCTGCCATCGGATCTCCTCGCCAACCGCCCCGATGTCGCCGCTGCGGCAGCCCAGCTTGCCGCCAGCGATGCCGATCTTGCCGCCGCCGCGCGCGCCCGCTTCCCACGCATCACGCTGTCAGGCATCATCGGCTTGCTCGCCTTCGATCTTGACCGGATGTTCGATGAAAACGCGCTGGTTGGCACGCTGACCGCCAGCATCGCAGGGCCGCTCATCGATTTTGGCCGCGTCGGCGCGCGCATCGATGGCGCAGCGGCCGACAAGAAAGCCGCCTTTGCCGCCTATCGCGGCGCGGTGTTTCAGGCGCTCGGCGATGCCGAGGCTGCCTATGGCCTTGTCGCGGCCAGCGACCGCGAAGCGGCTCTTGCCGTCACCGAGCGCGACCAGCTCATGCGCGCTGCGAGCCTTGCCGAAACGCGTTACAAGGCGGGGCTAGCCAGCTTCCTCGAAGTGCTCGAAGCGCGCCGCGCTGCCGACACCAGCGGGGAACGCGCCGCCGCAGCGCTCGGCCGGGCGGCGCGCGCGCGCATCGTCTTGTGGCAAGCACTGGGCGGGAGCGTGCCTGGCACCCAGCGCAGCGCTGCGTGTCAATCGGGCTGTGCTGCGGCTTCCTGAATGATGAAGACGCCGGGCGCCGTGCCGAAGAGCTGCACACCGGCTGCATCAAATCCGCGCTCGGTCTGCTCGATCCGCCCCGGGGCAAGGCGGGTTTCGGCTTCGAGCCCGATCACCCCGCCGCGCCGCTCCGACCACAGGCGGCAATCCGCAGGGGCAATCGTGCCGCGCCAACGATCCGCGCCCGCCCGCACCCAGCGCATCGCGCAATCACCCCCTTCGGCAACCGCAATGCCGCGCACCAGTTCATCGGGGCGCAAGGCCGCAAGTTCGGCAAGCGTCGGCATGGCTGCGGCAAAGCGCATCGCATCGGCAAAGGCATAGGCCTGCGAAAGCAGCACTTCGCCTGCCCGCGTGATCACCGTCACCCGGCGGCGGTAAGGCTTGCGATCAGGGCCTGACAACAGCGAGGAATAGACCAGCGCCGCCTCGCCCTCGCCGCCCGCCAACGCTGCCGCCAGCGCAGGATTGGCGAAGACCACGCGGGTTTCGGCAAAGTTGTTCTCGGTATCATCTGCCCGCGTGGCAAAGCGGCCCGCCATCGCGGCGGCCAGATCGGCAGGGCTTGGCGAGGGCGGCGGTTCGGCGCTTGCGCTGCCGCCCGCCAGCGCCGCTGCCATCAATGCTGCCCTCATGCTCCAAGCCATCGCCTGCGCCCCTTCCCCCCTTGGGCAACCAGTCTAGGCCGCGGGCCTGCGCTTGAGCAAGGCCGAGCGCTCGCAGCGGCACACCACTTCATCGCGCTGGTTGCGCATCTCGTGGAGGAAAGTGACGATCCCGGCATCGGGCCGCGACTTGCTCTCTCGCAGTTCCTTCACTGTCGTCACCGCGCGCAGGGTGTCACCGATGAACACCGGCTTGGGCGTCACCACATTGGTAAAGCCGAGATTGGCGACCAGCGTGCCGAGCGTGGTATCGCCCACCGAAAGCCCCACCAGCAGGCTGAAGGTGAAGGTCGAATTGACGAGGATCTGCCCGAAGCCGCTTGCCTTGGCGGCCTCTATATCCAGATGCAGCGGCTGCGGATTGTGCGTCATGGTGGAGAACAACAAATTGTCGGTCTCGGTCACGGTGCGGCGGATGTCGTGTTCGATCCGCTCGCCAACCACCCATTGATCGAAGAACTTGCCCGCCATCAGCCTGGCTCGCCCCAGCTCGCAAGCACTTGTGCGCCGTCATCATCGCTCGAACGCACCGCGCCCGGCGTGCGGCTGAAACGCGGCGCGGGTGCGGGGTGCCATGCGCCGTCATGCTCCACATAGGCGCCGCGTGCCTGCATGTGCGGATGCGCGCGCGCTTCCTCCAGCTCCAGCACCGGGGCAAAGCAGGCATCCGTGCCCTCAAGCAGGGCGCACCACTCGGCCTGCGTCTTTGTCAGGAACAGCGCGGCAAGCTTTTCGGCATAGTCATCCCAATTGGCCGGGTTCATCTGGCCTGCCGCAAGCTCTTCCGGTGCACCTGTCTTCGCCAGCAGCTCGGCGTAGAACTGCGGCTCGATCGCACCGAGTGAGACTTCCTTGCCGTCGGCACAGCGGAAACAGCGATAGAAATGCGCGCCCCCGCTCAGCATGCCGCGCCCGCGCGCGGTGGTGAGATGGGGCAAGCCGCGCACCCCGAAGAAAAAGCTCATCAGGCTGGTGGTGCCATCGACAATCGCGGCATCCACCACCTGCCCTTTGCCAGAACGCTCGCGTTCATAGAGCGCCGCCATGATCCCGAAAGCGCAATACATCGACCCGCCGCCGAAATCGCCGACGAGGTTCTGCGGGGGCGTGGCAGTCTCGCCCGCGCGGCCCACGGCGGCCAATGCGCCGGTGATCGCGATATAATTGATGTCGTGCCCGGCGGCCTGTGCGAGCGGGCCCTCCTGCCCCCAGCCGGTCATCCGCGCATAGACAAGGCGCGGATTGAGCGCGAGCAGATCATCGGGCCCCAGCCCCAGCCGCTCCATGACGCCGGGGCGAAAGCCCTCGATCAGCACATCTGCCTTGGCAGCTGCCGCGCGAACCTGTGCCCTGCCCTCCTCGCTCTTGAGATCAATCCCGACCCGGTGCCGGCCACGCTCGACCACCGGATTGCTCACCCCTGCACCGGGGCGATCGATCCGCACCACTTCTGCGCCCAGGTCAGCCAGCAGCATCGCGACATGCGGCCCCGGCCCGATCCCTGCAAACTCCATTACCTTGAGCCCGGCAAGCGGGCCTGATGCCAAATCCATGGGTTCCTCTCCTCAGCCGCCACGGCAGTATGCAGACAGGATCGCTTTCTGTCCGCCCTTGCACCCGTAGCCCGGCTCCGGATGCCTGCATTGCCTATCGCGCCAGCCGACGCAACCCGACAATAGCGCTCTATCGGCAGCGCAGCGCGCGCGCCGCGGGGCGCGCCTCGGTTTCGTTCTGGCATCGCGTGGCAGCGATGTTATGAACCCTGCCGGGAGCCGACGAGGAGGATTCGCAAGTGAGCACCATCCATCCGGTGATCCTGTGTGGCGGCAGCGGCAAGCGGCTCTGGCCGCTCAGCCGCCTGGCAAGCCCCAAGCCGTTTATCCCGCTGATCGGCGAGGAAACGTTGTTTCGTCAGGCGCTTGCCCGCGTGGCGCAGGATGATCGCTTCGCTCCGCCCATGGTGGTGGCTGGCGCGGTTCATGCTGAGCTGATCCTTGCTCAGCTCGGCGATGCGACGGGCGCGCGGCTGGTGATCGAACCGGCGGCCAAGAACACCGCACCCGCGATTGCGCTGGCAGCCGCCTTGCTGCCGCCCGAGGCAATCATGCTGGTGTGCCCGAGCGATCACCATATTGCCGATCCGGCCGCGTTCCGCGCCGCGGCGCTCGCCGCTGCTGCACTGGCACAACAGGATTATCTCGTCAGCTTCGGGATTGCCGCGGACCGCCCCGAAACCGGCTATGGCTATCTGCGCCGGGGCACACCGCTCGCAGGCGGTTACACGATCTGCGAATTTGTGGAGAAGCCCGATCGCACCCGCGCCGAGGCCTATCTGGCGAGCGGCGAATACAGCTGGAACGCGGGTATCTTCGCGTTTCGCGCCGGGTGCCTGCTGACTGAACTGGCTGCACACCGCCCGGCCATGGCCGCGCGGATTGCCGAAGCAGTCGCAGCCGGGCGGGCAGAAGGGGCATGCTTTCACCCCGCCGCCGAGCCCTTTGCCGCAATCGAAGGCGATTCGATTGATTACGCCGTGATGGAAAACACCGCGCGTGCGGCCATGGTGCCTGTCGATATGGGCTGGTCGGATATTGGCAGCTGGGCCGCGCTCGCCGATGCGCTGGCGGGTAAGGCGGATGCAGCGGGCAATGTCGTGCAGGGCGGAACGGCGGACCTTATCGATTGCCGCGGCGTGCTGGCGATCACGGATGGTCCGCGCATTTCGGCGGTGGGCCTTGCTGATGTGTGCATTATTGTCTCAGGGGACGAAGTGTTGGTCACCACGCGTGAGGGCGCGCAGGCAGTGGGCCAGCTCCCCGGTGCGATCAACCAGTAGCGAGGCGATGATGACAGCGCGCCGGCTCCCCACCCGCATGGTCGAGAAAGTCTGGGGCCGCGACGTGCTGCCAGCGCCCTTTGCCGCACCCGACGGCTTGCGGATCGGCGAAATCTGGTTTGCGCCCCCGCCCGAAATGCCGCAGGTTCTGGTCAAATACCTGTTTACGAGCGAGAAATTATCGGTTCAGGTGCACCCTTCGGATGCCAATGCACTGCCGGGCGAGGCGGGCAAGGACGAATGCTGGCTGGTGCTCGATGCCGAACCGGACGCACGGCTTGCCATCGGCTTCGCACGCGCGGTGACGCCGGCCCAAATGGCCGCTGCCGCCGCGGATGGCAGCATCGAAAGCCTGCTTACCTGGCACCCCGCGCGGCCTGGCGACCTGTTCTATCTGCCCGCAGGCACCGTCCACGCGATCGGCCCCGGCCTCGCACTGGTCGAAGTACAGCAGGCGAGCGACACCACCTTTCGGCTCTACGATTATGGCCGCCCGCGCGAGCTTCATCTGGAGCGGGCCCTCGCTGTCGCTTCGGGAATGCCCTATCCGGCTGAGCACCGCCGTTCGATCGCCGAGGGCCAGGTGCTGGTTGATGGCCCGCATTTCCGGCTCGACCGGGTGACCGGCGCGCCCGGTTCAGCCACGCTGGCAGCCTATCCCGGCGCCTTGCTGGCCCTGCCCCTGACGGGCAGCGTGCGCGCGCGCGACGGATCGGCAATGGCAAGCGCGGGGGAATGTCTGTTGGCCCACGGCCTCGCGAATCTCGATTTCAGCGCCGCCGAAGTGACGCTGCTGACCCGTGCAGCCTGACCGCGCCTTGCCGCATTGCCCCTGCCGCAGCGGCGAAGCTTTGCCATTTAGGGGCTTAGGGAAATTAGCTTGTTTTGTGCATTGCAGCGTGTAGCACCCGAGGTCATGCGCTCCCTGACCCATCTTGAGCGGCTTGAAGCCGAGAGCATTCATATCTTCCGCGAGGTCGTGGCCGAGGCCGAGAACCCGGTGATGCTTTATTCGGTGGGCAAGGATTCATCGGTGATGCTGCATCTGGCGAGGAAAGCATTCTATCCTGCGCCGCCGCCATTCCCGATGCTGCACGTGGCGAGCGGGTGGGACTTTCAGGATCTGCTTGCGCATCGCGATCGGACAGTGCGCGAATATGGCCTCAGGCTGATTATCGCCCAGAACGAAGACGCCGAGGCGCAGGGCATCAACCCCTTCGACACCGAGAGCGCGCTTTACAGTCAAGCAATGCTCACCGATCCGCTGAAGCGTGCGCTTGATGCCCATGGTTTTGATGCAGCCTTTGGCGGCGGGCGGCGCGACGAGGAAAAGGCCCGCGCCAAGGAACGGATTTTCAGCTTCCGCAACGCCGCGCACCGCTGGGATCCCAAGAACCAGCGCCCCGAACTGTGGAACCTCTACAACGCCAAGAAGGCGCGAGGAGAGAGCATTCGCGTCTTCCCGATCTCGAACTGGACCGAACTTGATATCTGGCAGTACATCGCGCTGGAAAAGATCGACATCGTGCCGCTCTATTTCAGCAAACCGCGCCCGACAGTGGAACGCGACGGGATGCTGCTGGTGGTTGATGATGAGCGTTTCCGCCTCGCACCGGACGAGGAGCCGGTGATGCGCTCGGTGCGCTTTCGCACGCTGGGCTGCTACCCGCTGACAGGCGCCACAATCAGCACCGCGACCGAGATGAGCCACATTATCCAGGAAATGCTGCTGGCCACCAGTTCCGAGCGGCAAGGCCGCGCGATCGACAAGGGCCAGTCGGCCAGCATGGAAGACAAGAAGCAGGAAGGCTACTTCTGATGAATGGGTCGCCCTCCTTCCAGACCGACGCCCTCATCGCCGAGGATATCGACGCCTACCTCGACCAGCACCAGCACAAGAGCCTGCTGCGCTTCATCACCTGCGGCAGCGTGGATGATGGCAAATCAACCCTCATCGGGCGGCTGCTTTACGATTCGCGGATGATCTTCGAAGATCAGCTGGCCGCGCTCGAAACCGACAGCAAGCGTCATGGCACGCAAGGCGAGGAAATCGACTTTGCGCTGCTGGTCGATGGTCTCGCTGCCGAACGCGAACAGGGCATCACCATCGATGTCGCCTATCGTTTCTTCACGACGGAAAAGCGCAAGTTCATTGTCGCCGATACGCCGGGGCATGAACAATATACCCGCAACATGGTGACCGGCGCCTCGACCGCCGATCTGGCGGTAATCCTGATCGATGCGCGCAAGGGCGTGCTCCAGCAGACCCGGCGGCACTCCTGGCTCGTTCACCTGCTCGGCATTCGCCACGTGGTGCTGGCAGTGAACAAGATGGATCTGGTGGGCTATGATCAGGCCACCTTCGATGCCATTGTCGCTGATTATCGCGCCTTTGCCAGCAGCATCGGCATCACGGACTTCACCGCCATCCCGATCTCGGGGTTTAGGGGCGACAATATCACCGCCATTTCGTCCAATACCCCGTGGTATGAAGGGCCGGCGCTGATCCAGCATCTGGAAACGGTCGAAGTCGATGCCACCGCGGCCCAGGCCCAGCCGTTCCGCATGCCGGTGCAATGGGTGAACCGCCCCCACCTCGACTTCCGCGGCTTTGCCGGCCAGATCGCCAGCGGCACGGTGCGCCCCGGCGATGCGGTGCGGATCGTGCCTTCGGGCAAGACCAGCAGGGTGGCGCGGATTGTCAGCTTCGACGGCGATCTTGACGAAGCGGTTGCGGGCCAATCCGTCACCCTCACGCTGGCCGATGAGGTCGATTGTTCGCGGGGCGACGTGATCGCAGCCGCTGATGATCCCCCGCAGGCCTCTGACCAGTTCCGCGCCACGCTGGTGTGGATGGACGAGGAAGCGCTCAAGCCGGGGCGCGGCTATTGGCTCAAGCTCGGGACGCAGATGGTCACCGCCACCATCCAGCCGCCCGAATACGAGATCGATGTGAACAGCCGCGAGCATCTCGCGGCCAAGACCCTCGGCCTCAATGCGATCGGCGTTGCGGAATTGGCCACTGATCGCCCGATTACCTTTGAGCCCTACGAGACGAACCGCCAGCTTGGCGGGTTCATCCTCATCGACAAGTTCACCAATGCCACGGTCGCGGCCGGGATGATTGCCTTCAGTTTGCGCCGGGCGGATAATGTCCACTGGCAGCCGACCACCATCACGCGTGCCGATCACGCCGCGATGAAGAACCAGACGCCGCGCGTGCTGTGGTTCACCGGCCTTTCGGGCTCAGGCAAATCGACCATCGCCAATGCGGTCGAACAGCAGCTGTTCCTGATGAACCGCCATACCTTCCTGCTCGACGGCGACAATGTGCGCCACGGCCTCAACCGCGACCTGGGCTTTACCGAGGCTGACCGGATCGAGAACATCCGCCGCGTGGGCGAAGTCGCCAAGCTGATGGCCGATGCGGGCCTCATCGTGCTCACCGCCTTCATCAGCCCGTTTCGCGCGGAACGCGAGATGGTGCGCGCGATGCTGCCGGAAGGCGAATTCATCGAAATCTTCGTCGATACGCCGCTCGAAGTGGCCGAGGCGCGCGATGTGAAGGGCCTCTACAAAAAGGCGCGCAGCGGCCAGCTCAAGAACTTCACCGGGATCGACAGCCCCTATGAGCCGCCCGAGAACCCGGAAATCCGCGTCAACACCGTGGATATGACGCCCGATGAAGCGGCCCGTTATATCATCAGCCAGATCCTGCCGCTCAAATGAACCCGGCTGCGATCAGCGACGCTGCGCTGGCCGCGCAGCTGGCACAAGCCGCCGGGCGCCTGTTGCTGGATGTGCGCGCCAGCGGGATGTTCACCGGCAAGGCGCTGGGCAGCGCGGGCGATGCCACCGCCAACCAGTTCCTGTGCCATGCGATCCGCCACCTGCGGCCCGAGGACGGCCTGCTATCTGAAGAAGAAAAGGACAATCCCCAGCGCCTCGCCAAGTCGCGGGTGTGGATCATTGATCCGGTCGATGGCACCCGCGAATATGGCGAGGAACGCGCCGATTGGGCGGTGCATGTCGCGCTGACAGTGGAAGGTGAGGCCAAGGCGGGCGCGGTCGCCTTGCCGGGGCTGGATGGCGGCATTGTCCTGCGCTCCGACGCTCCGCAGGCGCTTGCCCCGATGGCGGAGCGCCCGCGCTTCCTCGTCAGCCGCACGCGCCCTGCGCGCGAGGCCGAAGCGGTCGCCGCAGCGCTCGGCGGCACGCTGGTGCCGATGGGCAGCGCCGGGGCCAAGGCCATGGCCGTGGTGCGCGGCGAGGCCGAGGTCTATCTCCATTCGGGCGGCCAATATGAATGGGACAGCTGCGCGCCTGTCGCCGTCGCTGCCGCCCATGGCCTGCACTGCTCGCGCATCGACGGCAGCCCGCTCACCTATAACCAGCCCGATACCTACATGCCCGATCTGCTGATCTGCCGCCCCGAACTCGCCGCAGACGTGCTCGCAGAAGTCGCGCGGCTCGCGGCGTGATGTGATGCCTGCGCCTCAGGCTTCAGATTGGCCTGTTGTGCATTGCAACAATCAGGCCCGCTTGCTAGGCGAGCCTTTGTCCACCGGTCATGCCTTGGGGGATTTCCATTGAAGGTTGCCATTTTCGGACTGGGCTATGTTGGCTCCACGGCGGCGGGGTGCATTGCCAGCCAGGGCCACACCATCATCGGCGTCGATGTGAGTGAGGCCAAGGTCACAGCCCTCAACGAAGGCCGGGCTCCGGTCTATGAACCAGGCCTCGACGATCTGATCGCCGCCGCCCATGCCGAAGGCCGCGTAAAAGCCGTCACGAAGGTTGCCGATGAGCTGGACGATGCCGATGTCGCCATCGTCTGCGTGGGCACGCCGAGCGGCGTCGATGGCGCACACAACATGAGCTATATCGCGCAGGTCACCCGTGCGATTGCCGCCGCGATCAAGCCCGATCGCGCGGCCCCGCTGACCCTTGCCTATCGCTCCACCATGCGGCCCGGTTCGTGCGAAAACATCATCTGGCCGATCATCCAAAGCCATCTGGGCGAGGCCGCCGAACGCGCGGTCGAACTGGTCTACAACCCTGAATTCCTGCGCGAAGCCTCAGCTATCGAGGATTTCTTCAATCCGCCCAAGATCGTGATCGGCACTTTGGGCGGCAAGCCTTCGGCCAATATGGCAAAGCTCAACGAAGGGATCGCGGCGCCCGTCTTCGAAGTCGGCCTGCGCGAGGCCGAGATCACCAAGTTCGTCGACAATTCGTGGCACGCGGTAAAGGTCGCCTTCGCCAACGAGATCGGGCGCGTGTGCCAGAACCTCGGCATTTCCGCGAAAGAAGTGCACGCGATCTTCAAGAGCGATACCAAGCTCAACCTGTCCGCCTATTACACCCGCCCGGGCGGGGCATTCGGCGGATCGTGCCTGCCCAAGGATGTGCGCGCGCTGCAATACATTGCCGCTGACACGGGCTCTGCCACACACCTGATCGATTCGCTGATCCGCTCGAACGAAGCGCACAAGCACCACCAGTTCCTCCACGCGACGGCGGGGATCGAGCCGGGGGCAAAGGTGCTGCTGGTCGGCCTCGCCTTCAAGCTCGAGACCGATGACCTGCGCGAAAGCCCGGCGGTCGACATGGCGAGGAAGCTGCTTGAGGCGGGCTATGATCTCGACATTTACGATCCCAAGGTCGCGCCTGACAATCTGGTGGGCCAAAACTTGGGCTATGCCTATTCGGTGCTGCCGCGCATCGACGGACTGATGGTTGACAAGGCAACCGCCGAAACCCGCGCCTATGCCCGGATCATCGCCACCAACCGCCTGATCGACAGCCTCGCCGTCGACAAGGCCAAGGTGATTGACACCAGCACCATCGCCTGATGAACGCGCCCGCCAGCCTCGCCGCCGAGGAAGGGATCCCGGCAGTCATCGCAGGCGAACCGCTGAAAGGTCGCCATGTCCTGATCGTGGTCGAAAACCTCCCCCTGCCGTTCGACCGGCGGGTGTGGCAGGAGGCACGCACGCTGAAGGCAGCCGGAGCCCATGTCTCGATCATCTGCCCGACCGGCAAGGGATACGAAGCGCGCTTCGAAGTGATCGACGGGATCGAAATCCACCGCCACCCGCTCCCGCTCGAGGCGAAGGGCGCGATCGGGTTCCTTGCGGAATATGGCGCGGCGCTGTTCTGGGAAACGCTGCTGGCATGGCGCATCCACGCCAAGCGCCGGATCGACGTGATCCAGGGATGCAACCCGCCTGACCTCATCTTCCTTGTCGCCCTGCCATTCAAGCTGCTGGGCGTGCGCTACATCTTCGATCACCACGACATCAACCCCGAGCTGTACGAGGCCAAGTTTGGCAAGCGCGGGTTCTTCTGGCGGCTGATGGTACTGTTCGAAAAGCTGACCTTCAAGGCTGCCGATGTCTCGATCGCGACCAACCATTCCTACCGCAAGATCGCCATAGAGCGCGGCGGGATGCCGCCCGAGCGCGTCCATGTGGTGCGCTCCGGCCCCGACCTGTCGAAGCTCAAGCGTGTCGCCCCGGTCGAAAGCTGGAAGAACGGCCGCGCGCATATGGTCGGCTATGTCGGGGTGATGGGCGAGCAGGAAGGGATCGACCTGCTGATCGACGCGGTGGATCACCTGGTCCGCACCATGGGCCGCGAGGATATCCAGTTCGTGCTGGTGGGCGGCGGCCCGGCGCTGGCGGAACTGAGGGACCTGACCACCGCGCGCGGGCTCAGCGATTTCATCACCTTCACCGGCCGCGCGCCCGATGAAGAGCTGTTTGAAGTGCTCTCGACAATGGACCTTGGCGTCAACCCCGACCGGGTCAACGCGATGAACGACAAGTCGACCATGAACAAGATCATGGAATATATGAGCCTTGGCAAAGCCATGGTCCAGTTCGACGTGACCGAAGGGCGTTATTCGGCGCAGGAAGCCTCGCTCTATGCCGAGGCGAACAACCCTGTCGACATGGCGGAAAAGATCGCCCAGCTGGTCGATGATCCCGCCGCGCGCGAACGCATGGGCGCCTATGGCCGCGAGCGGGTGGTGAACGAGCTGAACTGGCAGCACCAGATCGCCCCCCTGCTCGCCGCTTACACGCAGGCGCTGGCCAGGTAGCGCGGTTTCCGTTCGCCCTGGCGCGAACGGAACAGCAATGCGCAGGCGCCGCACATGGTAAATTGAGAGCAAGCCTAACGCGATTTTAAGGACTTTGCGGCCATGAAGGCTCCCCGAAAACCGGGACATTGACCGCATGAACGCTCCTTTCGATGCCACCGCGCTCGGGCGCAAGGCGCTTGAACACCCTGAACCCGATCATCAGGTGGCGGTGATTGGCCTTGGCTACATCGGCCTGCCCACCGCCGCGCTGCTCGCCTCCTATGGTTGGCACGTGTGCGGCGTGGATGTCTCGCCCAAGGTGGTGGAGACGGTGAACGCGGGCGGCGTGCATATCGAGGAACGCGATCTCGACGCCCTCGTGCATGACGCGATCAGCGCGCAAATGCTGGTCGCCTCCACCGAAGTGCCGACTGCCAGCTTCTACATGATCGCCGTCCCCACGCCGCTGGGCGAAGGCAAGGCGCCCGACATTTCCTTTGTCGAAGCCGCCGCCCGCGCGATCGCGCCCAAGATTCTCCCCGGTGCCTGCGTGATCGTCGAGAGCACATCGCCCGTCGGCACTACCGAACGCGTGGCCCAGATCATCAGCGAATTGCGCCCCGACCTGGTCGTGCCCCGCGATGGCTGCGATGACGAGGCCGATATTGCACTCGCCTATTGCCCGGAGCGGGTGTTGCCGGGCCGGATCGTCAACGAACTGGTGCATAATGACCGCGTGATCGGGGGCGTCACGCCTGCCTGTGCCGAACGGGCGGCGGTGCTTTACAAGAGCTTCGTCAAGGGTGATTGCCTCACCACCACCGCGCGCGTGGCCGAGACGGTGAAGCTGGTCGAAAACTCCTTCCGCGATGTCAACATCGCTTTCGCCAACGAACTTTCGATGATCGCCGATGGGATCGGGGTCGATGTGTGGGAGGTGATTCGCCTTGCCAACCGCCACCCGCGCGTCAACATTCTCCAGCCCGGCCCCGGTGTGGGCGGGCATTGTATCGCGGTCGATCCGTGGTTTCTGGTCGCCGCCGCGCCCGCGGACGCGCGCCTGATCCGCACCGCGCGCGAGGTCAATGATCACAAGGCGCACCATACCGAGGCGCGCATTCGCGCGTTGCTCGGCGCTGCTCCGCTCGGCAAGGTTGCCCTCCTCGGCCTCGCCTTCAAGCCCGACATCGACGATTTCCGCGAAAGCCCTGCACTCGAAATCGCGCAGAACCTCGCGCGGGATATGGGCGAGCGGCTGATCATGGTCGAACCGTTCACTGACGCCCTGCCTGCCGGGCTGGAAGGCACCGGTGCGGCGCTGGCAACGCTTGACGCCGCGCTGGAAGCGGCAGAGATTGTCGTGGTGCTGGTCGATCACACCGCTTTTCGCCAACTTGCGCCCGACAGGCTGGCAGGCAAGATCGTTTTCGACACGCGCGGCATGCTCAAGCGATGAGCGCACACAGCTCCCGCCAGCGCATCCTCGTCACCTTCGGCACCCGGCCCGAGGCGATCAAGATGTTCCCGGTGGTTGCTGCCCTGAGGGAAAGCGGGCGCTTTGATGTGCGTGTGGCGGTGACAGCGCAGCACCGCGACATGCTTGATGCGGTGCTGGCGCTGGCAGGCATCACGCCGGATATTGATCTTGATCTGATGCAGGCCGGCCAGAGCCTTGATGATCTGGGAGCGCGCATCATCACCCGCTTCGGCGCGGCGCTGGATGCAGAACAGCCAGACCGCGTGCTGGTGCATGGCGATACGCTCACCACCATGATGGCCAGCCTTGCCTGCTATTTCCGGCGCATTCCGGTAGGGCATATCGAGGCAGGCCTGAGAAGCGGGGATATCTATGCGCCATGGCCCGAAGAGGTCAACCGCAAGGTCACAGGGGTGATCGCCGATCTGCATTTTGCCCCCACCGAGACAGCAGCAGCAGCCCTGCGGGCAGAAAACGTGCCCGACAGCGCGATCCATATCACGGGCAATACGGTGATTGATGCGCTGCTTGCCGCGCGGGCGCAGGTCGCTGCCAATCCGGCCTTGGCGCCTGTGATTTCAGCACTGCGCGAACGCTTCCGGGGCAAGCGCATTATCGCTGTGACCGCGCACCGCCGCGAGAATTTCGGCGACGCAATGCGCGCCATCGCCGCCGCCCTGACGCAGCTTGCCGCGCGCGAGGACGTGGCGATCATCTATCCGCTCCACCCCAATCCCCATGTCACCCAGGTGATGCGTCCGGCGCTTGGCCATCATCCCAATATCGCGCTGATCGAGCCGCTCGATTACCTCAATTTCGTCGCGATGATGGAAAGTGCCACGCTGATGCTCACGGATTCGGGCGGGATCCAGGAGGAAGCCCCTGCCCTCGGCAAGCCCGTGCTGGTGATGCGCGAGACGACCGAACGGCCCGAAGGCGTCGCTGCCGGCACCGCGCGGCTGGTGGGGGCCGATGCGGCGCGGATTGTGGCTGAGGCGAGCCGCCTGCTCGATGATGCGTCAGCCTATGAGGCCATGGCCAGGGCTCACAATCCCTACGGCGATGGCACTGCCAGCCGCCGGATCGCCGCCATCCTCGAAGAGGCAGCGCGCTGAAAGCACGGCCTGGCGCAAAGCCTATGCAGCCGCGCGCGCACGCCAGGCCT
The DNA here is from genome assembly GCA_046296155.1 of Erythrobacter sp. GTDB lineage: Bacteria > Pseudomonadota > Alphaproteobacteria > Sphingomonadales > Sphingomonadaceae > Erythrobacter. The sequence continues at coordinate 124,018 of JBKBLW010000006.1, forward strand.
GACGCGCATAAACAAGCGCGGCACCGAGCACCACAAGGCTTGCGCCCAGATCAGCAAACCAGTTGAGCTTGAGGGGGCCGTAAAGCAACACGTCGATCTGGTGCAACGAGATCAGACGCAAGCCCACCAGCAGCAGCATGCCGCCTGCCGCAGCCCCCGCCAGCAAAAGCGGCATGTTGCGGCGAGCACGCGCTGCCGGGCGTCGCAGCAGCAGCCAGCTCAGCGCGAACACCGCGACCAGCACCACAAATCCCGCCGCGATCGGACGCTGCACATCGCGGCGCGACTGGTAACTGCCCTGCGCGCGCAGCGCGGTGCGCAATTCATCGCGCAGCCACTCCTCAATTCCCAGACTGCGCATCGTTGCCAGCACCAAAAACATGACGGCCAGCGCAATCCAGACCCGCAGGTGCTGCCGATTGGCCGGTGCAGCGCGCGCACCAAGGCCTGCAGCAAGGCATGCGAGCGCAACCAGACAGTACAGCCCGGCCGCCGAGATGCTGAGAATGGAGGGTTCAGAAAAAATCATCGCAGGCCCTGCCTTGCCCCATGGAAATCCTGCCATACTGAGCTTCGGCTAGAATGGTGCAAGAGCGAACAGCGGCGCAAGAAAACCATTGCCGCAACAGCTTACTTGTACCGCCCCCATGCAAATTGCAACCCGATGAGGCTCAATGATGTTGCGCCGCAGAAACCTAGGGACTACTACCTGTACGGGCAAAAACAGGAGGTGATGTTGCAGCCGTTCGCGAAACCGATCCGGATCAAGACTCTTGTGGCTGCCGTCCCAGCCATGATTCTCGGTGGCTGCGCGTCAACGCCTCCGCCACAGCTCGGCTATGCCACAAGGGAACCGGTCGCCGAGCTTGCCCAAACAGGCTTTTCGCAAGACCGCGCAAAGGTCTATCTGCTGCGCCCGACTGACAAGATCTCGGTGTCGGTATTCCGCGAGCCGGAATTGTCGCTCGAGGAAGTGCGCGTCGGGGTGGAAGGCAATGTTTCGCTGCCGCTGCTCGGCTCGATCCCGGCAGCCGGGATGACAGCCAAGCAGTTCGAACAGGATGTGGCGCGTCGTCTTGCCGGGGTCGGGGTCAAGAACCCGATGGTGAGTGTGAACATCACCGATTTCGCGTCCAATCTTGTGACAGTCGAAGGGCAGGTAAAGAGGCCTGGCGTGTTCCCGTTCCAGCCCGGCACGCGGCTGTCCGGAGCGGTGGCGATGGCCGAAGGCCCGACGCCGATTGCGAAGCGCCGCCAGTTGGTGGTGTTTCGTGAAAGCCCGGAAGGTATCAAGGTTGCCCTGTTCGATCACGTGATGATAGCCCAGGGCACGATGCTCGATCCCGTCCTTGAGCCGGGTGACCGTGTAGTCATGGGGACAGATGGGCTGTCCTCGTTCTGGCAGGATTTCATCAAGGCCCTGCCCGCATTCGGCACCTTCGCCATCATTGGCGCGCGCGACCTATGAACGATCGCGCCGTGATCGACCCGAACAGTGGCCCGCAAGGCCGCGATGTCTGGGTGCCGCAATATTTGCCGCCCAGCTACCCTGAGCCACGAGCCAGCGGGATCAAGATAGATACGCAATGGCTGCGGGGCGCGCTGTTCAGGCAGCGGTGGGTTTTGCTCGCTGCGACGGTGCTGATGCTGGCCTTGGGGCTGGCTTACACGTTGCTGACCGAACCGACCTACGAAGCAACCGCCAGTGTCAACGTGGAGCCGTTCGCAGCCTCGATCGTCGATGGTCAGGAAGTCAGCGCCGCTGTCTATTACTCGAACGAAGTCGAAAGCTATCTCAACACACTGCTTGAGATCATCAAAAGCCGCAGCCTGGCTGAAACCGTGGTGCGTGATGCAAAGCTTGCCAACCGGCGCGAGCTGCTGGGGCCGGATATTGACGCCGCTCGCCCGGAAGGCATGAGTGATGCCAAGTGGGAAGAAGAGAAGATCGCCATGGCCGCCAGCGTGGTGCGCGGCATGGTCGAACCTGAACTCCCCAAGGATTCGCGGATTATCCTGATCTCCGTGCGCGCCCAAAACCCGGTGCTCGCAGCCGAAGTCGCCAATGCCTATGCAACCGCGTTTGTGGCGCGCAACAGTCGGCAAAGCGAAAGCACGCTTGTCTATGCGCGCGAATATATCAAGCAACAGATTGATACTGTTCGCCAAAGGTTGAACGAGGCTGAACTTACCGCCAACGCCTATGCCCGCAACGCGGGCATTGTAACGCAGCAGGTGGCAAGCAGCGATGGCCAGAGCATGGTGACCATCACCGGTTCCAACCTGGCAGAGGTCAATCAGACCTTTGTTGCCGCCCGCGCGCGGCGGATCGCCGCCGAGCAGAAATGGCAAGCCATTTCAAACACGCCGCCAAGCCAGGTTGCAGAAGTCCTCAATAGCGGAGTGGTACAAGGCCTGCTTGCCGAACGCAGCAAATTGAACGCTGAATTAATCGGCTTGCAGCAACGCTACACCGATGATTTCCCTGCACTTGTTGATGTGCGCGCGCGGTTGCAGATCATCGACGACCAACTCGCCCGCGTCGGCAATGACATCAAGGCCTCGATCCGCAGTGAATACCTGATCGCGCGCCAGCAGGAACAGGCCCTGCAGTCCGAGCTTTCCTCGGTCAGTTCCGATGCCCTGTCCGAACAGGATCGCACGGTCGAATTGGGCACGCTTGAACGCGAGGCGGCAGCGCTGCGTGATCAGTTGAAAGCACTGCTTGACCGCTACAACCAGCTCTCAAGCGCGGTGGGCGCAGAAAACAACACGCTTTCCAAGCTCGATTCGGCGACGGTTCCTGCCGAACCCGTCGCACCCAGCCTGAAGCGCAACCTGTTGATCGCGATGTTGCTGGGGCTTGGCCTTGGCGGCGGGCTTGGCTTGCTGCGAGAATTCTTCATCGATCTGTTGCGGCGCCCCGAGGATGTCACCGAGCGGCTGGGCATCCCGCTTCTCGGGATTACCCCCAAGATCAAGAGTGAGGATCTCGATAGTGATGTGGCGGATATTCGTTCGCTGATCGAGGCCTATACCTCGATCCGCTCCTCGATCGATTACAACCTGCCCCGGACCGGTTCGGTGCTGCAACTGACCAGCAGCAAGCCGACCGAGGGCAAATCGACCACCTCGCTGATCCTTGCGCAATTGTTTGCCGGAATCGGGCGCAAGACGCTGCTGATCGATGGCGATCTGCGCAAGCCATCCGTCAGCAGGCTGCTCGACATCGAGCGTCCCAAGCTTGGGCTTGCTGAGGTCCTGCGCGGTCAGGCAACCTTTGATGAGGCGCGGATTGATAACACGCGGGAAAACCTCAGTGTGCTGGCCGTCGGACCGATTCCGCCCGATCCTGCTGAATTGCTGTCTTCTCTGCGCTTCCGTGAGTTTCTGGCAGAGCGCCGCGAGGAGTTCGACCTCGTCATCATCGACTGCAGCCCCTTGCTCGGTCTTGCCGACAGCACCGAAGTCGCCAAGGCGGTCGATGGGACCATCCTGGTGCTGCAAGCAAACTCCACCAGCGTGAGCCAGGCTCGCACCTCAATAAGCAGGCTGCGCGCGGTGGGAGCCAATATCATCGGCGGTATCCTCACCAAATACAGCGCGCTCGATGCTGGCGAGGATTATGCTTACGAATACGCCTATTACCAATACGGCGACGACTCCAAGAATTAAGGCACACCCAGTACGCCCCCGTGGCTATCGCGCGGCTTGGCGCCAGCGCGCGCCAGAAATGTTCAGAAGGCAAGCGCTGATGACGGGTTCTGACAGGAATAGGTCCGATCATGCGGACAAGCGCCTGATCTGGCACCTCTCGGCCGATTTTCCTGATAGCATTGATCCTCACAAGACCATCGTTATCCGCACCCTGCTGGAGATGACCGGGCATGATTATGCGCACCATGTGATCTCGCTCAATCGCCGCTCGCCCGGCATGGTCGGCCTTGCGAGAACCTTCCTGACCGGCGCTGGGACAGGCGAGAAGGCGCTGGCACCCTGCGCCTTCGAATGGGGCGAATGCCTGACCTATCAGGCGCCGCCGCGCGGGCTACTGCATCGCACCTGCCTTGAACGGCTCGCCGATGCATTGGCGCAGCGGCATCGCTCCACCCCGCCACCTGCGCTGATCTGTGGCCACAAACTGACTGTCGAAGGGATTGTCGCAGAGCGCCTCGCACGCAAGCTTGAAGTGCCCTTTGCGCTCACCATTCAGGGCGACACCGACACCAAGATCATCGCCGCTCGGCCCGACCTTACCCCACTGTTCCGGCGGATCTTTCACAGCGCAGCGCATGTAACGGTGTTTGCGCCGTGGTCGCGCGACTGGATCGAGGCGCGGCTCGGCCCACGCCACGGGCCGACTGCGCTGATCCCCTGCCCGACCGAGCTTGACCAGCCGCTCGCGCCGCAAGCGGGGGGGAGTGGGCTTGTCAGCCTGTTCCATCTCAAGAGCCATCAGCGCAAGAACCTCGCCGGAATGGCCAAGGCGCTGCGCCTGCTGGCAGCGCGCGGCAGCGCGCCGACGCTTACCATCTATGGGGGCGGCAGCCCGGCTGATCTTGCCGCCGCCCGTGCCAGCACTGGCGATGCGCCAGGGCTCAGCTTCGGCGGCCCCTTGCAGCGCCATGAGGTGGCTGAGCGGATCAACCAGGCGGCTGGCTTCGTCCTGCCCTCGCGGCGGGAAAGTTTTGGGCTGGTGTTTATCGAAGCGCTGTTTGCCGGGCTGCCGATCATCTATCCCAAGGGACAGGCGGTGTCGGGCTATTTTGATGATGCGCCCTTTGCCATCGCTGTTCCGGCCAATGCTCCCGAAGCGCTTGCCTCGGCAATGGCACGGCTGATGCGCGAGGAAGCTGCGATGAAGGCGGCGCTGGCCAAGTGGCAAAAATCGCGCGATGCGGCGCGTTTCCAGCGTCCGGCAATCAGACGCGCCTATGGCGCTGCGCTCGCTGCGGCGCTTAGGCAATGAGAGCGCTGTTGCGCCGTGCTCTTTTGATTGTGCCCTGCACAAAATCGCCCTTGCGCGCGGTTGCTGCGGGTTGGTATGCATCACCAGCAGTCGCGAGGATATCACCGCCGACATGGTGGGGAAATGCAGGGCACCATGACAACGGAAAATACGGAGCCGCAGAAAGCCCGGACATAGAAAGTCAGTGTCAGGCACAGATTGAGATCACACCGGGCCGCTGGCCCGATATCGGGGCATGTCATGCAATGAGCGTTCTTGAGCTGGAAGATACCGCGCTGGGGCTGCCCTTCTTCAACGAGGAGCGCGCCCGTGCTGCTGGCGAAAGCTACGCCGAGGCCTACCGCACAGCTGAGCCTTTCCCGCACATCGTTCTCGATGATTTCGTCAGCAAGGATCTTTTGCGCAAGGTAATCGCGGAATTTCCCACGCCAGAAGCAGGGTTGACCTTTGCCCGCGCGCAGGAGCTCAAGAAAACCCAGTATCACCCAGCCGATTGCGCTCCGTTCACACGCCATCTTCTCAATGAACTCAACAGTCAGGCCTTCCTCGCGTTTCTGCGGGCGATGACGGGGATCAAGGGGCTGGTGGCCGATCCCTATTATGTTGGCGGCGGCCTGCACGAAACCAAGCGCGGCGGGCTTTTGGGCGTGCATGCCGATTTCAACATGCACCCCAAGATGAAGCTGCAGCGCCGCATCAATCTTTTGATCTATCTCAATGAGGAGTGGGACGATTCCTATGGCGGGCATTTGGAGTTGTGGGACCGCGGCATGACTGCCTGCCAGAAGAAGGTCGCTCCCTTGCTCGGCCGCGCGGTGATGTTCAACACCGATCTGGATAGCTATCACGGCCACCCCGATCCGCTCAATTGCCCGCCGGAAATCTCGCGCCGCTCGATCGCGACCTATTACTACACCGCTTTCCCCGGCAGCGAGGCGCTGGCGCCAAAGCGCACCACCAATTTCCAGCAACGCCCCGGTAGCAAGGACAAGTTCGATTTCAAGGTGCGGTTGCGCCATCTGCTTCAGGACTGGGTACCACCTGCGATCCAGCGCAGCCTAAAAAGCCGCAAGCCCGACGCATCCGCAGATTGATCCTGCCCATGTGGGATTTCATCGTGATCGGCAGCGGCATGGGCGGGGCCATGGCCGCGACCCAGCTTGGCCGCGCTGGCCACAGCGTGCTGGTGCTGGAAAGCGGACCGCGCGCGGCACCAGGCGGCGGCAAGTTGTCGTTCAAGCAAAAACTGCGGCAGAAAATCCAAAGCGCGGTTGCGCCCAACCCGATAAGCGAGCGGTGGCCCGATCCGCTTGCCTTGCGGCGCAGCGCGGATGGGCCATTACGCCTGGTGCGGCCGGTGATCGGGCGGATTGCGGGCGGATCGGCCGCGCTTTATGGGGCGGCATTGGGCCGGGCGCGGCGCTCGGACTTTGAACGTGATTTCCAACCGCAAGCCTGGCTAGATGGCGCGCCCGCGGCCTTGCCGAACGCCTGGCCGGTGGATTTTGATGCGTTCAAACAGTGCTATCGCGCGTGCGAGAGGCTGCTCAAGGTCGCAGGCACGCCCGATCCGCTCGATCCCGATGATGATGCGCCTTTGCTGCCCCCGCCGCCGGTCTCAGCCAACACCGAAGCGCTGATCGCAGGCCTCAAGGCCAATGGCCGCCACCCGTTCCGCATGCATGTCGGGATTGATTACCGGCCCGGCTGCTCGGAATGTCAGGGCAGCTTGTGCGAGCGGCGCTGCAAATCGCACAGCTTTGTCCGCGCGCTGGAACAGGCCATTGATGATGGCGACGTGGCCTTTCGCACCGGGGCCCATGTCGAACGGCTGGAACGCGGCACTGATGGTCATTTTGGCGTGGTGGTGCGCAGCGATGATGGGGGGGCAGAAACGCTCGCTGCGCGGCAGGTGATTCTGGCAGCGGGTGCACTGAATACCCCGCTGATCCTGCAGCGCTCAGGCAATCTGTGGCGCGAGGGGCGCGCGCCGGAGATGGTCGGCGCCGGGCTGATGTTCCATTTTGGCGATATCTTCGCGGTGATGGGGGCGAGCCCGCCCGAAGGCGCGCACGGCCCCTTAAAGACGATTGGCTTTCGCGATCACTATCTTGATGGTGCCATGCCGCTTGCCGAATGCCAGTCGCTGGGCATGGTTGGCTCGCCGTGGATGGTGGGCAAATATCTTGAAGACGAAGCAATTGCGCTGGGCCTCGGGAAAGTGCCGCTGGTGCCGCTGGCGGCCGATGTGATCGGGCGGCTGGCGGCTAAACGTTTTGCCCACTCCTATCTCTTCACCTCCAATCTGGAAGACCTGCCCTATCTTGCCAACCGCGTGGACAGCGCCGGGCCAAGCGTGGTTCCAGGGCTGGACAAGATCGCCATAACGTATCGCGCTGCGCCCGAATTGCTGCTGCGTGCGCGGGTGTTGCGCGAACACATGCGGCAGGCGTTCGCACCACAGAAGGTGCAATTCCTCAAGGAACTGGGTGCGCCCAATCTCGGCCATCCGATGGGCACATGCCGGATGGGCGATGATCCGGCGGTATCGGTGACCGATCCCGATGGGCAGGTGTGGGGCCAGCCGGGGCTTTATGTGGCCGATGCTTCGGCCTTCCCATCAAGCCTTGGGATCAATCCGGCGCTGACAGTGGCGGCCAATGCGCTCAGGCTCGCCCAGAAACTGGCAGGCGAGCCAGCACACGGCGATCCGCATACCGCAAGCACGCAGCCCCCGACCGTAGCCGCAACATTTGACACAAGATGACACCCGCGCCAACACAACGGAGCGAGGCAGGTTTGATGGCACAATCACTCGGCAGCCCCCTACCACCCATGGCTCCGGCGGCGCTGCCGCCCGGCTACCAGTTGACCGCGTCCGGCCAGGATGTGTTGGTTCCCATTCTCGCCTTCTGGGCGATCCTGCTGCCGGCAGGGCTGGCGATCCAGTTGGGCGAAGTCACGATTCCACCCTATCGTTTTGTCCTGATAGTGCTGGCGCCCTTTGCGCTGCTCGAATTCGGACGGCGGCAATTGCGGCTGGTCTGGACAGATTACTTGATCATGGCGGGCTGTTTGTGGGTGCCGCTGGCCTATTTCATGAACACCGGCATCGACAAAGCCGTCCAGGGCGGCGGCAGTTTTGTGATCGATACGCTCGGCAGCTATTTCATCGGGCGCGCCTATATCACCGACGTGCGAAGGCTGCGGACTTTTCTTGTCCGTGCCCTGCCCGGCGTTATCCTGATTGCCGGCATCATGGCGTTCGAGGCGTTTTCGCACAAGCTGCTGATCGCCGATCTGTTTCCGACCAGAGCGCGTTATGAGAAGCTGTATGAGATCCGGCTCGGGATGCTGCGCGCCCGCGCGAGCTTCCCGCATTCAATCGCTGCTGGAACTTTTATGGCTTCCTTTTTGTCACTTTACCTCCTCTCGGGCCTACCCGCTCGCAAGCGGTGGAGTGGGGCGATTGCTTCTGCTGGGGCAATTTTCAGCGGAAGCTCCGCCGCTTTTATAGCCCTAGCCCTCACCGCATTCCTGATCGCATACCGCACTTTTTTCACCTTTGTCCTGCGCACCCGCGAGAAGATGCTCTACCTGGTTTACGCTTTCGGCGCAGTTTTCGCTCTGCTCGAAGTGTTCACCGAGAAAGGCGCGGTGCGCGCCATTATCCGCAACTTCACGCTCGATTCGCGGAGCGCCTATTATCGTCTGCTGATCTGGGACTATGGTACAATCTCGGTTGCGAATAATCCCATTTTCGGGATTGGTGATGCCCCTATGCCCCGCGCCAGCTGGATGATTGCAGAGACAATCGACAATCACTGGCTGCTACTAGCTGTAAAATATGGCCTACCCACAGCCGTTGCAACTTTTATCGCGGTGATCGGAATTGTTTGGGCGTGCGGGCGTAACAATAAATCACTTAACGATTTTGACAGAAACGCTTCGAATGGCGTCATCTTTGCTCTTGCAAGTGCTGCAATGATTGGTTGGACTGTCGCGTTTTGGGCGAATTATCAAGCTTGGTTCATGCTGCTTTTAGGCACCGCAGCTTCACTTGCTCATCAATTGTCCAATGCTTATCAGGCAATGCAACGCTCCGTCCGTCAACCCGTCGCTCCGGCGGGAAAGGTGGCCTGACCGATGGAGCATTCAGGCCCTGGCTCTAACAGGAAGGCTCCGAATTTAGCGCCACTTGGATCCTCAACGATCTCCCTCGCCGCAATCGGCGTTTCGCTCTACCACTGGGGCTATGCCACCGGGCGGATGGTGGATCTGGGCTATCTGGCGGTCGATTTCTTCTTTGCGCTGAGCGGCTTCGTGATCGCAGCCACCTATACCAGCCGGCTGGAAGGCGGGATGAGTGCAGGCAATTTCATCGCCATGCGGATCATCCGCTTCTACCCGATCTATCTGGCAGGCCATGGCCTTGGCCTTGCCAAGAATCTTGCCCTGCAGGCCACCGGCAACCCCGATGCGCGCAGCGGCATCGAAGTGGTGCTGGCAGTGGTGCTCGGGCTGTTCATGCTTCCCGTCCCCCTGATCGAGGCGCGCAACCTGTTCCCGCTCAACGCTCCGGCCTGGACGCTGTTTCTGGAATTGCTGGTGAATATTGCCTTTGCTCTGGGGCTGTTTCGCTGTTCAACCCGCGTGCTGGCGGTGATTATGGCGCTGAGTGCAGGCGTGCTGCTCGCTTTCACCGGGCCGCCGCTTTACTTCGACGTCGGCTATTCCGCGCCCACCTTCCTCTTGGGCGTGGCGCGGCTTGGGTTTGCGTTTCCAGCGGGCATGATCGTGTTTCGCGGCCTTGCAGACCGTGCCCGCATTGACACCCCGCTTGCCCTGATACCGCTGGCGGTTCTGTGTGCCTGTCTGCTCTTCCCCGCGCCCGAGGCCGTGCGGCAGGCATGGGAGGTTTTCTGCGTCTTTGCCCTTTTCCCGGCCTTGCTTGCGCTGGGAGTGTGGTGGGAATTGCCGCGCGCGATTGTGCCGGTGTTCGGTTGGCTCGGGGCGGTATCCTATGCGGTCTATGCCCTGCACGGGCCGCTGATCCTGTTCGTTTACAAGGGGACACAAGCCGCAGGGCTTGGCCTGGTGAGTGCAACTGCATGCTATCTCGCGGTGCTGCTCGCCCTTGCCTATCTGGTGAGCCGGTTCTGGGATGTGCCGGCGCGCAGCTTTGCCGAACGCTGGCGCAGGCGGGCGATGGCATGACAAGAACCGACGAAGACACCACCGCGAGGCCCGCCCAAGAGGCCGGCAAGGGGCTGGTCAGCATTCTCATTGTTGCCTATAATTCAAGAGGTTATATTAGAGATTGCATCGGTTCGGTGCTCGCCCACACCCGGCCCGGTTCCTATGAAATCCTGCTGGTGGATAATGGCACGGATGGCACCGCCGCAGCGGTGCGCGCGGCCTTCCCCGAAGTGCGGATCATCCCTTCCCAAGGCAATATCGGTTTTGGTCGCGGGAATAACCTCCTCGCCAGCCACGCGCGCGGGGAATATCTGCTGCTGCTCAATCCCGATACGAAGCTGGTGGATCCGGCAATTGATCGGCTGCTGGCCTTTGCCCGCAGTCAGCCCGGAGCAGCCGCTTGGGGCGGGCTTAGCACCTATCCCGACGGGGCGCTCGATGGTGGCAATTTCCTTGTAATCCCGACGATCGGCGGGGTCGTGCGCGAAATGCTCGGAATAGGCGGCACGGATGCTCGCCGCGCCGAGTTGGAGGCACTCAACTCGCCGCAGCGCGTGAATGTGCTGTGCGGCGGGTTCATGCTCATCAGCCGCAGCGCGTGGGACAGGCTCGGCGGCTTCGATCCCAGCTTCCTGCTCTATGCCGAGGAAATCGACCTGTTCACCCGGCTGCGCGCGCTGGGGATGGAGGCCTGGCTGACCCCGGACAGCCGCATCATCCACGATGTCGGCAGCGGCAATATCTATTCGCCTGCACGCACCCGCTTCAAATTCACCGGCATGATGCATTACGCCCGGCGCCACTGGCCGGGTGTCAGGGCACAAGTGGTGGGCGTGGCCTATTGGCTTAGCGCCGCGCGCCGATGGGTGATCAGCACGCTGCTGAGCCCAATATCCTCCACGCACCGCGCCCGGCGCGATGCCTATCATGCAATTGTCTGGAACCCGCAGGCATGGTGGCGCGGCTACGAAGGGCGCAGCCTGCTCGATTGATCGCCTGCGCCTCTACGGGCCCAGGAAGTATTTTCCTACTGCCTGTGATTCGATTACTGATGTTCTTCTTTTGTTTCAGACGAAGGACAGCCCATGACCCACGATGCCTATAGCGATACCGCGAACAGCCTAATCACACCCGCTGGCGATTGTTTTGCCATTACGCCGCAAGATACCGCTTTGCTGCCGCGTGCCACCAAGGCGATTTATGTTGGTATCGGCGGCGATCTGGTGGTGCGCCCCGTCGAGTCTTCCGCGGATGTGACATTCCGCAACGTCATTGCCGGCAGCATTCTTGATATTCGGGTGAAGGCGGTGCGCGCTACCGGCACCACCGCCCAAGATATCGTGGGGCTTGCCTGATGGGACGGTTTGGCCCCGGACACGGCGCTGGCCCCTTGAGGCCGCAAGTCACAGGCAGCCCCATGATCAGCCGCGCCTTGCCACTGCTGACATGCTCGGTCGGCTGGAACGGCAGCGCAGGCAGCGGCTTTGCAGGCAGTCCACCGGTTGATCCCGTACGGATAACAGCCAAACCTGCTTGCCGTCTGCTGGTGCCGCCAAACCAGTATTTCACCAACACGCTTGAAGTGGGGGTGATTGCCTTTGCCAATGACGGCGGCACGCTGATTGGCGGGATTGATCGGGTGCGCTTCCATTTTGAAGGGCGCAGCGTGGATGTGATCGAGCCGCGCTGGCACACGATTGAAACGGCAGTCGGCCCGCGGCGCTATTTCGGTTATTGGGTTCGCCTCCAGAAGCCGTCAGGGATGAGCGGTCACGCGCATCTTTACATTGAGGCGATCCCCGCCGATGCCACCATGCAAAGCCGCGTGATCGGACCGTTCCAATTTAGCCCGCAGCCGCAGTTGTACGATGCCGAACTCACGGTGACACCTTCGCAGCCGGTCGTGGCGGGCCAGAACTACCACACGGTCGGCGCGGCGATGGCCTATCATCACGCGCAGCAATTGAATAACACGCTTATCACCGTCACCGAGCCGCTGACCGAAGACCTGACTGTCACGGCACCTGCGCTTTCCCCACCGCGGGTCGGCCAAGGCTATTGTATCGTTCAGGCCACGGCGCCTGTGACTTTTGCGCGCCCGGAGCAAGGGCTTCAAGTTGAAAGCCAGTTTCGCAATCGGATCAACCGTCTGTGTTTCCGCGGGCGCAACATCACATTTGACATGCGCCACATCTCTGCGGTCTGGAGCGAGGAAACACTGCCTGGGCACCACTGGCTGGACGGCTGCCGCATCGTCAATTCAGCTGGCCGAGGCCATTTGTGGCTGGCGGGCAATCGCCCCTATGGTCATCTGGTGCGCGGCACGCCCTATTTCACCGAAGTTGAATTCAACGGCGTTCCTGACGCGGCCGATCAGGCCATGCTGGTGCGTGGCTGCGAGGCATTCCAGACCTATCGCGATTTTGCGGGCGATGCTCGCTGTGTGGTGGGCAATCAGCTGGTGGACCACGACAGCATTTCCGACTGGCTGGTCGATGTCCCGGCCCTGGAAGTGACCTACACCGGCGAGGAGTCCACCGCCACCTTGCGCCGCCAAAGCGGCCAGAACAGCCTGCAAACCATCACCGCCACCTGGGGCGCGAGCAGCGCCACCTTTCAGGTACGCAACAGCGAGGCGTTTTATCTCACTGCGATCAACCCATCCTATAATGCGGCCACCGCAGGCCAAGGCTATTTTGTGCAGAACCTAGCAGATTGGATCAACAGCCTGCCCGGATGGAGCGCCACGGTGTTGGATAACACCCGCGGCGCCTGGACGCTCGGCCTCGCGGGAACGCGCGGGCTGGCCTACAGCGCGCAGAATGTCCGCAACACCGTCCTGCAACTCGTCACCTGCTTCGATGCACATGGCGACTTCTATCAGCAGCGCTCTGGCGGGTTGACAGAGAACTGCATCATCGCGTTCAATCGCGGCATTCAGATGCGCGGCCAGAACATCTTCCTGTCAGCCACACCCGGCCCGTGCAACGATTACATGGTGGTGGGCAATGCTTTCTCGAACACCCCCAGCACCGCCGCCGACGGGCCCTATGGCATTTTCACCAACACCAGCAGCCAGTTTGATCGCAGCCCCCACAATCACGTGGTTTTTGTCCACAACACCATGCCGACCCAAGGGCTGCGGCTTCGCGCGGATAACTCTGCCTACAGCAACGACAGCTACGGCTTGATCGCCAACAACGCCATGCTCGAAATCCGGTTCAGCGGCACCCCACTGCCACAACATCTCAACGCGGCAATCAGAAACAACGTGATAGATGAAGGCTTTCCCGCGCCGCAAGGATCCAACGGAACGATCAGCGCGGGCAACTATCTCACCAAGCATGTCAACAGCGTTGCAGGCAATTTTACCCCAGCTGGCCAATTGCTCATGGCAACGTTTGAGCCAGTTGTGTTGATGGATGTGCCTGCCGAAGCAATGATGGCCGCACGGCCTGCCGGAGTCGGCTAGACCGGCGAGCGGGTCATTTGCGGCACAGATGAAGCAACTCGAATGGGTCAAGCCGCCATTCGGTTGCCTTCTCACTATCATCGGCAAAGGCATCGTAACGCTCCACCGCAAAGCCCGCCTGCTCGAGTGCAGCGAGATAATCATCTGCGGTGTAAAGCCGCAGGTGATCATCCTGCCCAAGCAGGCGGATGCGCTCAGCGGGCGTTGAATCCAGCGGCAATTCGATGCTGCGCTCCAGCTTGAGCGCAATCGGCACTTGCAGAATGGCAGTGCCGCCGGGGCGCAGCACGCGGCGTATTTCCGCAAGCGCGCGCGGCACATCGGGCACGTGTTCGAGCACATGATTGCACACGAACAGATCAACACTGTCATCCGCCATCGGCAGGCCTGAAAGATCGGCTCGCTCCACTCGGTCGATATGGCGATAGCGCGAGGGTTCGAAATCATAGGCGGTATAGCCAGCCGGCGCTGCCGCGCTCAGCCGCCGGGTGAGCCCTTTTTCCGGGGCGAGATGGGCGATGGTGATATCGCGCGCAAAGCGGAAACCCTGCCCTCCTTGCGACAGCCAGAACCAGATCAGCCGCTCACGCGAGCTGGAATGGCACACCGGGCATTGATCGGCATAGCGCCGCAATCCGCCCACCACCTGCAGGCGTTCGAGCACCGCAAAGCCATAGCCCGTATCGCGCAGCCGCCGCACGGGTGCCTCACAAACGCGACAGCGCAGCCGCCCCAGATTGATCACCCGGCGACCATTTTCGATCACCGGATAGGGGATCATGCGTCCGATCTTTTTCTTGTTCAGCATGCTGCGGCGCGCGTCCTTCAATCTGCTTTGGTCTAAGGCCTATTGCCTAGGCCCGCAAGCATAGTAATGCTGCGTTGCAATATAAGTGTTCCAGCCTCATTGCCGGGGTCCGATGCGCCAGACGGGAAATGTCATGATTAGAGGCCTTGCGTGATCAGGCAGCCGCTTACCACCACGCATCCGCATGGCTATGTGCTGGCCCGCGCCGATCGCAGACTGGCGCTGCTGCGCATTTCCAAGAACGCTTCGACCGAATCGAAAAACCGGCTGGAATGCACCGATTGGACGGCCTTTGATGCCTTTGAGGGCCCGGTGGTGGCGTTTCTGCGTGAACCGGTTTCGCGATTTTTGTCCTCCATCCCCGAAACCGCGCTGCGCATGACACATTTCGCCGTCGCCGAAGACTGGCGAGGCGATCGGGTGGTAATCCCGGAGGACATCTTTGGCGAATTGATGGCAGTAGCCGAAGCGCCGATCGAACAGGTTATCGAGACATTCATCGAGCTGGCCGAATACAGCTTTTTCGATGCCCATCACGAACCGCAATATGCCTTTCTGGTGGACCGCAAGATGCGCCTGCGGATCGATCCGCTGCTCTATCTCACCGAAAGCTTCGAGGCCGCGATCAGTCAGATCGAAGCCCGCACCGGCATCCGTACGCCCAGGCCAGCAGCGCGCAGCAATGAAGGCGGGGCCAAGCCGCAGGCCGGGCGCACGCCGCTGATCGATCTGGCGCGCCGGGTAAGCGGAACCGGGGTCTATCGCAAAGTCGCGCATTCGGGCTTTCTTGGGGCGCGCTACACGGGCGCGCCGCGTGCGATGAAGCTGCGCGAGCTCAACGGGCTGGCCAATCGGTTCAGCCGCGAAGTCAAAGGCTGCAAGCTGAGCGAGGCCTTGCGCGCCCGCGTGCTCGCGCTCTACGCGCCCGATCAGGCGCTGTGGAGCGCAGTGACCGAGCGCGGCGGCGATGTTCCTGCGAGCGAGGTGTGGGCACCGCCTGCCTGAAGGCGCTAGCGGCGCAGCACCAGCCGCTTGATCGCACCCTTCCAGCTCTCACCGATCCGCACTTCGCGCCATTCCTGAAAGAACCGCCCTTGCGGGCCATCGCGGCCACATGCGAGCAAGGGCATCAGCATCGCCGGAATATCCGCCGGATCATTGCCATGATCGCTCATCCGGGTGCGAGTGGCGCCGGGGCTGAATTCATTGATCAGCACATCGGGATAGCGATCGCGGTCGATCTCGGCGGCAATGCCGCGCACCAGCGTGTGCAGCGCGCCCTTGGACACCGAATAGGCCAGCGAGCCGGGCAGCGGGTTCATGTCGGCCAGCGAGCCCATCACCACCACACGCCCGTAATTGCGCGCGAGCATGGCCGGCAGCACCGCGCGCACCGCATTGGCAACGCCCACGACATTGATCCGCAGCACCTCATCGAGATGGGCTGCATCCTGATCGAGGAAGAATGCCTTGGGATAGACCGCCGCCGCGGCAATCAAGTGCTCAACCGCGCCATTGGCGGCGACCGCTTCGGCAAAGGCCGCCGCGCAAGAGGCACCATCGGCCATATCGCCGCAGATCGTTGCAATGCCGGGGATTTCGGTCGCCAGTTCAGCCAGCGCCGCGCTGCTGCGACCAATCGCCGAAACCTTGTCGCCGCGCACGGCAAAATAGCGCACCAACTCGCGGCCAATCCCGCCGGTTGCCCCCGTGATGGCGACATGACACGGGGTTGATCTGGCGACTTCATCCATGATGTTCTGCCCACTTTCAGCAAGGCACGGCGGTGCGGCACCGGATCAAGATTTGCACCTAGGCCTGATGCGCTATGTCAGCCGCCAATGCGCGGCAAGGGCACCCCCATGCGGATCAGCTTGTTGCGCACGCGATTGGCAAAGGTGCGGCGTTCCTTGGCCGAATTGACATGGGGAAACGGCCCCGCAGGCACATCCGAACGGCCCAGAAAAGCGCCCAGTTCAGCCCAGCCATGGCCAGCCTCCATATCGAGCACCAGCAGATCACCGGGTCGCTCGGCAAAATAATCGATCACGCTCTGATTGTGCCGCTCGAAAGTTTCGCGAAACCGCTCGGGATTGCTGATCGCTCCGCCGACCAGATCCTCGCCATAGGTGAGCAACTCCAGCGGCCCTGCCCCATCGCGAAAATGGCCGCACACCGATTTATACCAGTTGTCGGTACTGCGGATCGACAGAATGAACTTGGAACCGGGGAACTCCTGATCCAGCTCGCGATAGAGTAGCGGCCAGGGCATGTCCTCAACGCTGTCGTAGTTCCGAGCGATCTCCATCGCGGTATGCACGTAAGTTTTCTTGAGCTCTTCGTAAGGCAGATCGATCCCAAACATCCCATGAACTCTGTAGCCAAGGGTTTTTAACGCCTCTCTCAGAGAAGATGTACCGGTCTTTTGCAGGCCGACACAAAATATTTTAGGGTTTGTTTCAAGCATTTTTACCGTGCCTTTGTGGTGTGGCTTGATATTGGCAGCTTGGCGGATAGAGGGTGTGGTCAGCGGTGCCAAGAAAAGGTGCCCCGTGCAACCCTCTTGTCACGAGAGTGCCGCCCTGTGTTTGACGCGTATTGGCCTTAATGACCCAGGCATCAGGAAAACGGCGCGGACGGCTTTACGCTGATCTCATGATCGGGCTCGCCACGCGAGGGCTTGGCGCTGGTGCAAGCTTTGGCCTCGCGTGGTTGATTGCCCAAATCTATGGCAGTGCCGTGTTCGGCCTTTATCAGATCGGCTTTACCACGGTAACCTTGCTCAGTCTGGTAGTGATCCTTGGTCAGGATATCATGATCGTGCGCCAAAGCGCGCCGCTCATCCAGCAGCAACGCGAGCGAGAGGCGGGCGCGGTGTTGCGCAGCGCCTTGCATTTTGTCGCTCGCTCGGGCCTGCTGGCGGCGGCGGGGCTGGCGGCGGTTGCCATGCCCTTTGCCCGCTATGCGCTGGCGATCCCTGATGCCGCGATCTTTATCATCGCCTTTGCACCTTTCCTGATTTTCAACCCTGCGCTCAGGATCCAGAACGCCTTCCTGCGCTGCCTCGGAAAGACTGCAACCTCGCAATCGCTTGAGGGCATCTTCTACACCAGCTTCGCCGCACTTTGCCTTGGCGCACTGTGGCTGATGAGCGCGGTGCCCCAAGGGTGGGTGCTGCCATTGCTGCTGATTGCCGGGCAGGTCATCACGGTCGCGATCGGCGGGTTCATCCTGTCCCGTCTGACCAGAGCATGGCCGAACGCCACTTCACCTGCGGCGGTAGACCTGCGCACAGGCGCCCGGATCGCGACGGCGCCGATCCTCAATCAGGCCTTCAGTTGGCTGCTGCTGGTGCTCGTGGCCGGTGCGATCGACGAATCCGCCGCCGGGGTGTTTCGCGTGGCTGTCCTGATCTGCCTGTTGATGCAACTGGTGGTGAACGCCTTTGGCACCATGGTCGGGCCCTATCTGGCGCGCGCGGCGAGCGAACAGGATCACGCCAAGCTTCGCCGCACCGTGCTGGTGGCGGGGGGCATCGGCTTTGTCATCACAGTGCCGGTGGCGCTGGCTGCATGGCTGGTGCCGGAATTCCTGCTTGGCCTGTTCGGTCCCGAATTCGTCGCCGGCGCGCTGGCGCTGCAATTGCTGGCGGCGGGCGAACTGGTAAACGTGATGGCAGGCCCGGTGGGCATTGCGCTGATCATGCAAAATCGCGAGCGTATCGTGATTCGCAACATGGCGATTTCGGTCGTGGCAGGCCTTGGCCTTGCCGCTGCAACCTTGCCGACGCTCGGCGTGGCGGCGGCTGGTCTTGGGCTGCTGGTCGCCTCAGGCCTACGCAACGCGCTTAATCTCGGCCACTTCTGGCTGCCGCTTCGCGCCGCCTAACGCGCCCGCAAAGGCCGCCACCAATCCTCGCGCGCGAGATACCAGCGCAAAGTCTGGTGCAGGCCGTCTGCAAATCCGTGGGTCGGCGCGTAGCCAAGCTGGCTGCGGGCCTTGGTTTCATCAATCGCGTAGCGGCGATCATGCCCGGCGCGGTCGGTGACAAAGGTCTTGAGGCTCGCGGTCGGCTCGCCTCTGGCGGCAGGCGCTTGCGGGTAACGCTCGGCCAGCCCCGCGATTTCGGCAAAGGCACGGTCAACCTCGGCGCAGATGGTGTCGATCACGGTCAAGTTGGGCAATTCCGCCCCGCCGCCAATATTGTACGTCTCCCCCGGAACCCCGCGCAAAAGACAGGCCTCGATCCCGCGGCAGTGATCTTCCACATGGAGCCAGTCGCGCACATTCATGCCGTCGCCATAGATCGGCAGATTGCGGCCATGCAGCGCGTTCAGCAGGAACAGCGGGATGAGCTTTTCCGGATATTGGTAAGGGCCATAATTGTTCGAGCAATTGCTGGTCGTCACTTCCAGCCCATAGGTGTGGTGATAGGCGCGCACCAGATGATCGGAGGCGGCCTTGGATGCCGAATAGGGCGAATTGGGCGCGTAAGGCGTAGTCTCGCGGAAAGCCGGATCATGCGGGCCAAGCGAGCCGAACACTTCATCGGTCGAGATATGATGGAACCGGTGCGGCACGCCGCTGCCTTCGAGCCAGACGCTGCGCGCAGCCTTGAGCAGGCTGTGGGTGCCAAGAATATTGGTGTCGATAAAGGCATCCGGCCCGCTGATCGAACGATCAACATGGCTTTCGGCGGCAAAATGCACGAGCGTGGTGATGTCGCGATCGCGCAGCAATTCTTCGACCAGCGCCGTGTCGCGGATATCACCCACCACCAATTCGGCATGGGGCGCGCCTTCGAGGGTGGAACGATTGCCTGCATAGGTCAGGCAATCGAGCACCACGATCGTGTCTTCGGGGTGGTGCGTATTCCAGTAATGCACGAAATTGCCGCCGATAAAGCCGGCCCCGCCGGTGACGAGCAGGTTAGCCATGGGCTGCTTCCTCTTTCAGCATCAAGCGCAGATTGGCGCGCCAATGCACTGGCTCATCCCCGAGTGCTGCGCGGGTCTTGCGACAATCGAGCAGCGAGAAGGCAGGGCGCCGTGCCGCAGTAGGATAATCCGCCGTCGTGATCGGGCGGATTGTGGGGATACGGGCGATGAGGCCCAAGGCGTGCGCTTCCTCGGCAATCGCCACGGCAAAATCATACCAGCTGCATGCGCCGGCATCGCAGTGGTGAAAGGTGCCCGAAGCGCCCTTGGCCACCAGCCCCCAGATGGTGCGCGCCAGCCCGCTGGCCCAGGTGGGCGCACCGATCTGATCGGCCACCACGCCGAGCTCCTCGCGCTCGCGCATCAGCCGGATCATGGTCCGCACGAAATTCGCGCCGCCCGCTTCATATACCCACGCGGTGCGCACCAGCAGATCCTCGGCCCGCAAGGCATCCTCGCCCGCTGCCTTGGTGCGGCCATAGGCGGATTGCGGATTGCGCTGGCTATCGGGGGCATAGGGCGATGAGGCCTTGCCGTCGAACACGTAATCGGTCGAGACATGCACCAGCTTGCCGCCGCTCGCCGCCATCATCTCGGCCATGATGGCGACGGCATCGGCGTTGATCGCGCGGGCGGTGGCCTCATCGCTTTCGGCCTTGTCAACCGCGGTATAGGCGGCGGCGTTGAGGATCAGATCAGGCGTAGCCCGATGCAGCACCGCGCGCAAGGCAGCGGCATTGGCAAGATCGCATTCGGCCACATCAATGGCGGTGATCACCGCATCGGCAGGGGCCAGTTGCTGCAACGCGCCGCCCAGTTGGCCGTTGGCACCGGTTATCAGCACCTTCATGCAAAAGCCGCCACATCAGCCAGCGCCTGTCCGGCAGCGTCCTTGGCCGAGACCAGCGGGGTGATCCCTTCAAGCGGCCATGCGATGCCGATCGCCGGATCA
This sequence comes from Erythrobacter sp., assembly GCA_046296155.1. Taxonomy (GTDB): domain Bacteria; phylum Pseudomonadota; class Alphaproteobacteria; order Sphingomonadales; family Sphingomonadaceae; genus Erythrobacter. The sequence continues at coordinate 144,355 of JBKBLW010000006.1, forward strand.
TTCCACATCAGCGTGTGTTCGCACTGCGGCGCATAGAGCGCGGTGCACTTGTAGAGAAAATCGGTATCGTCTGCCAAGGTCAGAAAGCCGTGAGCAAAGCCTTCGGGCACCCACAGCATCCGCTTGTTCTGAGCGCTGAGCTCCACCCCCACCCATTGCCCGAAATGGGGCGAGGAGCGCCTGAGATCGACCGCCACATCAAACACCGCGCCCGCTGTCACCCGCACCAGCTTGCCCTGCGTCCCCGGGTTCTGGAAATGCAGCCCGCGCAAGACACCCTTCTGCGAGCGCGAGTGATTGTCCTGCACGAAAGTCAGGTTCAGTCCGGCTTCGGCAAATGCGCGCGCGTTCCAGGTTTCCATGAAGAACCCGCGTTCATCGCCGAATACGCGCGGCTCGATAATGAGCGGGCCGGGAATGGCGGTTTCGATCACCTTCATGACCGCCGATGATCCTCAAGCAATTTCAGGAGATATTCGCCATAGCCCGATTTGCGCAACGGCTCGGCAATGGCGCGCAGGCGATCCGCATCGATAAAGCCTTGCCGGAAGGCGATTTCTTCGGGGCAGCAGATTTTGAGCCCCTGCCGTTCTTCGGTAATGCGCACATAGGTGGCGGCATCAAGCAACGAGGCATGGGTGCCGGTATCCAGCCAGGCAAAGCCGCGCCCCATGATTTCCACCGAAAGCGCGCCTTCATCAAGATAGAGCCGGTTGAGATCGGTGATCTCCAATTCGCCGCGCGCCGAAGGCTTGAGCGCGCGCGCGCGGTCCGCCACGGTTTCATCATAGAAATAAAGCCCGGTGACGGCGTAGTTCGATTTGGGCTGCGCGGGCTTTTCCTCGATCGAGATGGCTGTGCCGCCAGCGTCGAAGTCCACCACGCCGAAGGCTTGCGGATTGCTCACCCGATAGGCAAAGATACTTGCGCCTTCCCGGCGCGCGGTGGCGCTGCGCAGCAGATCGGGCAGGCCGTGGCCGTAGAAGATATTGTCGCCCAGGATCAGCGCGCTCGGCCCTCCGCGCACGAAATCGGCCCCGATATGGAATGCCTGCGCCAGCCCCTCTGGCCTGGGCTGCACGGCATAGCTCAGCGAAACGCCGAAATCCGCACCATCGCCCAGCACCCGCTTGAATTGGGCCGCGTCTTCAGGCGTCGTAATGATCAAAATATCGCGGATCCCCGCCAGCATCAGCGTGCTCAGGGGATAGTAAATCATCGGCTTGTCGAAGATCGGCATCAACTGCTTGGAGACACCGCGGGTCAGCGGATAGAGCCGGGTGCCCGAACCGCCTGCCAGAATAATGCCGCGCCTTGCCGTCTCGACTGTCATGGCGATTGCCGACTAACCCCCGGATGAACGAAATCGCTGCAGCCCGGTCGCTGCATTGCAGCATGGCACCACCCGGTCAACAGCGAATCGCAAAGCCGCTTGTGCAGGTCCAAGAATTGGCTCACTGGACATAGCCTCCATGACAGCGGCTTGGCGCGGGGCCGATCCGCCCGGCGAGCCGGTGAGCGTATGGCATGACAGGGGGCGGCGGGAGGGTACCCGGCAGCATGAGGGCGACAGAACTGAGTGACATATGACCCAAGTCATTGACCGGTTTCTGGCCATGTCCCTTCGCTCTGTCGCGCGCGGAGAGGGATTGCCTCCCTGGCCGCAGGACTGGCCGGACGATGAGACTTTCCAGGCGGCGGTATTTGCGCGCATCGCATTCCACGGCGTGGCGCTCGTGCTGCTTCGCGGCGCCTCAAGCCAGGCCGATTGGCCCAGTGCAATCTCAGCCCGCATGCGCAAGGAGGCTCATGGGCAAAGATTCTGGGAAATCAGCCATCGCGGCCTCGCCCAACGCCTGATCGCGGCATTGGCAGCGGCTGGTGCGCCTGCGATCCTAACCAAAGGCACCGCACTCGCCTATGCGATCTATAGCGATCCCGCCGAACGGCGGCGCGGCGATACCGATCTGCTGTTGGGGCTGGCCCCGCGCAAGGTCGTGCGCCGCGCGCTCCGGGCCGCAGGCTTCGATCAGATCGGCGATAGGCGCCCCTTGCAGGAGACCTGGGGGGCAACTTGCCCGGCGGGCTTTTTCCACGCGTTCGATCTGCACTGGCGCGCCAGCGCCAGCGCTGTGGTTTCGCAATGCCTGGAGCGCGGCGGCGTCGGCACCCGTTCGATAGCGCTGCCGCGCTTGTCCGAACAAGCCCGGGCGCTTTGTGCTGCCGACAATCTCATCCTGATCGCGATCAACCGCGCGCTGCATCTGCAATTCGGCTATCGTTCGGGCGATGATAAGCCCTTCGATCAGGATCGCCTGATCTGGGCCATGGACGTCAGCCTGCTGTGCGCTGCCTTCGGGCCTGATGACTGGGACGCGCTTGTGGCCGTGGCCGCGGCGACAGGAACATCGCCCTTGGTGCTGTCAACGCTGCAATTCGCCGAAGCCACCCTCGCGGCGGCGGTGCCGGCAAATGTCAAGGATGCGTTGTCAGGGCAGGGGGGGGATGCAACCTTGCTGAGATGCCTCAGCACCCGCTCGAGCGGTGAGCGGCTGCGGCTGGAACTGGCTGCCAGCCCGGGCATGACCGCCAAGCTGCGGCTTATCAGCTATGCGCTGCTTCCCGGCACCGAAGTGCTGCACGAACGCTATCCCGAAGCCGCGCACTGGCCGCTTGCGGCCTTGCAGGCGCGACGGCTTTGGGACGGTATCGGCAGGCTGGCGGGAAGGGGCGCCTGATATGATTCCTGCTGCGCTCCTGTATCGGGCAAGGCCCTATCTGCCCAGCCTGGCGATGATCGGCGGGCTCGCGATCATCGGCTCTCTTGCCACGCTCGCGCTGCCCTGGCTGGCGGCGCAACTGGCGGCGCGGATTGCCGGTGAGATCACGATTGATCTGCACGCGACGCTGGCGCTGCTGTGCCTTGCCCTCGTCGCGCTCACCGCGGTCAACATCCTTGTCGCCATCGCATCGGAACAGGCCTCGGGCCGGATCCTGGCTGGCTTGCGGGCAGAAGTCTATGCACATCTCCAGGCGATGCCGATCTCGTTTCATGAAAGCCACAGCCAAAGCGATCTGTTTTCGCTGATGAGTTATGAGGTGCAGAACCTCAGCAGTTTTCTCACTGCAACACTGGCTCAACTGCCCGCGCTGTTGCTGACGGCGGGCGGGGCGGTGGTGCTGTTGTTCGTGATTGATCCGGCAATGGCTTTGGTGGTGCCGGTGCTGGTGCCGCTGGCTTACATCGCGCTGCGTCTGCTCGCGCGGCGGTTGCGGACACTGGGGCGCGCAGTGCGCGAGGCTGAGGTTGATGTTCTCATCAAGGCCGAGACCGATCTGGCAATGCTGCCCGCGATCAAGGCCTTCGCGGTGGAGGATGAACATTTCAGGCGCTACACCGCCGCGATTGAACGGGCGCGGTTGCTGAAACTGAAACAGGCGCGGATCACCGCCTTCATCGCCCCGCTGGTGGCGCTGGCAGCGGGGCTGGCGGCGATTGCGGTGCTGGTGATCGGCTCAGCCACGATCACGTCCGAAGGGCGAAGCCCGGCTGACCTGTTCGCATTCCTGTTTTATGCCGCCTTGCTGACCCGGCCGGTGGGAAGCCTTGCAGGCCTTTATGGCAGCTATCAGCTGGCGCGCGGCGCGCTGGAACGGCTGGAGACTGTGCTCGCGCTGCCGCCCGAGCCGGGCTATGCGGGCACACGCCAACTCGGCCGGGCCAGGGGGGCCATCGCCTTCGAGGCGGTCAGCTTCGCCTATCCCGGCCGCCCACCGCTGCTTGATCGCTTTGACCTCGCTATCGCGCCGGGCGAAATCGTTGCGCTCACCGGCAGCAACGGGGTGGGCAAATCAACCCTCATTAACCTGTTGCTGCGGTTCTATGAACCCGATGCCGGGCGCATCACGCTTGACGGGGAGGATATCGCGGGCCTTGATGTCAAGGACTTGCGCCGCCAGTTCGGCTTTGTGCCGCAGCGCCCCTTGCTGCTGGAAGGCACGATTGCCGAAAACATCGCCTTCGGCCTTGCCAACCCGGACCCCGCCGCCATTGAACGCGCAGCAAGCATGGCGCAGGCAGCGGATTTCATTGCCCGGCTGCCCGAAGGCCTTGCCACGCGCATTGGCGATGATGGCGTGCGCCTGTCGGGCGGACAGCGCCAGCGCGTGGCGCTCGCCCGTGCGCTGCTGCGCGATCCGCCGATCTATATCTTTGACGAGGCGACCAGCATGTATGATCGCGAAGGCGAGGCAGCCTTTGTCGAGGAGTGCGTCAGGACGCTGGCGGGCCGCAGCGTGATCATCATCACCCACCGCCCGGCCAGCCTCGCGCTGGCAGATCGCATCATCGAACTGACACCAGGCGGATGCCACGTGGTGACAAGGGAAGGCTGACATGAGCGGGATTTGCGCGCTCCTGCGGCTGGATGGCCAGCCAGCCCGCCACGAAGAGCTTGCCCCGGTGCTTGCCGAACTCGCGCCGCGCGGGCCCGATGGCGCAGCGATCGCGGCGGATGGTGCGGCAGTGCTCGGCCATGCACTGCTTGCAACCACGCCCGAGGCACTGGTCGAACCAATGCCCTTCTGCCACGCCGCATCCGGGTGCCTTATCACTGCCGATGTGCGGCTCGATAACCGGCCTGAACTGATGGCATCGCTTGGCATCACAGCCGCCGGGCGGGTGATCGGCGATGGCGAGTTGATCCTGCAGGCCTATCTCAAGTGGGGCACCGATTGCGCGGAGCACCTGCTGGGCGATTTCGCCTTCGTGATCTGGGAGCCGCGCCGCCAGAGGCTGTTTGCGGCGCGCGACAAGGTGGGGATGCGCCAGCTTGCCTATCACCACCAGCCGGGCAAGCTGTTCGCCTGCGCCACCGATCCCGAAGCGCTGCTGGCACACGCCGAAGTGCCCAAAACCATCAACGAAGCGCGGATTGCGGATTACCTTGAATGGCTTGAGGCGATCGATCACGTCTCGACCTTTTTCGCAGGCATCGTGCGCCTGCCGCCTGCCCATGCGCTGGTGATCGAAGGCGGGCAGCTGCGCCAGTGGCGTTACTGGCAACTGACCGCGCCCGGCCCGGTGATCTATCGCGCGAGCGATGCAGAATATGATGCCGCGTTTCTGGAGGTTTTCACCCAAGCGGTGCGCGCCCGGCTGCGCTCGCCCGATCCGGTGGGCGCGATGCTGTCGGGGGGCATGGATTCAGGAACTGTCACGGCGATTGCCGCGCAATTGCTGCATGAAGCCGGCGCACCGCCGCTCCAGACCTTTTCCGGGATCGACACCGATCCGGCCTGCGCAGAGACCGCCTGCGTGCGCGCTTCGATAGCGCATATCGCGCATATTGCGCCCGTGATCGTGTCAACCGCCGATGCCGACAGCTTCCGTGATGAGGTGCGCCGCCTGACCGCAGCCGAAAGCGATCCCTTCGACGGGCACATGGCGATGATCCGCGCGATCTATCTGGCAGCCCGCAAGCAGGGGATAAGAGTGATCCTCGACGGGGTTTCGGGCGATACGACCCTGAGCACCGGCAACATGATTGCATTTCACCTCGCCGCCGGCCGATTTCGGCAAGCCTGGGCAGAGGCACAGGGTTTGCAGCGGATCTGGGGGAAAAGGGAAGCTCCGGCGATAAGAGAGATGGCACGCGCCTTGTGGCGCATGATCGCTCCGCACTCGCTTCGTGACCGCCGCCGCAAGGCTTGGGAAGCGCGCGAGGCTGCGCGTGCCGCACGGGAGAGCATCCTCAACCCCGACTTTGCCGCCCGGATCAACATGGCCGCGCGGCGCCGGGCATTTGCCCGTCATGTCAGGGTGGAGCATATCTCGACCCCGGTTGCGCAAGCTCAGCGGATGCTGCAGCCCTTCGCGATTGCCGGGCGGGAGCGGTATGACAGGGTGGCAGGTGCGCTTGGTATCGAGCCGCGCGATCCGTTTCTTGATGTGCGCGTTTTGGACTTCTGCCTCACCCTGCCGCCCGAACAGATGCAGTGTAACGGCTGGGCCAAATTCATCATGCGCCGCGCCATGGCCGGGCGCCTGCCTGATTCGGTGCGGTGGAAACCGGGGCGCGATCATGTCGGCTGGCGGTTCAGCGAGATTTGCGACAGCGACAATTTGCAAGAGCCGGTTGAGAGCATTTCTTCAAACCTGAGCAAATATCTAGCAGACAGCAGCGAGGCGGCTATTTCTGCGCTGCGATGCAACAAGGACGGGCTTGTGTCGCTGCCTGATTTGCTCTATCTTCATTTTTGGATAACGCGTGTTAAGCCCTATGGGGATTGAGTGGAGATTGCAATGACGAATCCGGAAAAGCTCGCCAAGCACACCTATGCTCAGCCCAAGCTGACCATTTACGGCGGTTTCGCGCAGCTCACAGCAGCCGGGAGCCAGGGTGTCGCCGAAGGGGCGATGATGACCAACGTGATGCGCATGGCTTGATATCGCGGCCCGCCTTGCCGCGGGCGGGGGCGTGGTTTCGTTTCGTGATATGGAGCTAGCTTTAGCCCGGGCTCCTCGCCCCTTTGGCTCTGCCTTGCTCAAGGGCTGGGTTTACTGGCAGGATCACCCGGTAATCGGGGGCGCGGCACGTAAGTCATCCTGCAGCACAGATGTTCTGTCCTCCGGACTTTCGGATCCGTCTGTCTCTTGGACGGATGAAGAGAGCCTGACGATCAGTTTTGGCCAGGTTGCAAGCTTCCGCTTGAACCTGGCCGATCGCACCGCGTGCTTGCTCGCGGCTCATCCCGATACGGATCAGCAAACGATTGATCACCTGCTCGACGATCATATTGCCCCCCGGCTGATCGCGGCCACCGGGAGACTTGTGCTCCACGGCAGCGCGACACGGGTAGGGTCGCATCTTGTGGTGTTCCTCGGAACCACCGGGTCGGGAAAGTCGACTTTGGCTGCCAGCCTTCACGTTGCTGGCTACCCCTTGCTCGGCGATGATGCGGTTGCAATCAGCCGGCATGATGGCCGTTGGTACGGGGAAGCGGTTTACCCAAGCCTCAGGCTTTATGACCAGTCGATAGAGCAGGTGTTCGCCAAGCCCCTGCCGACTTCGCCCATGGCGTTCTATTCGGAAAAGCGGCGCGTTGTCATGCCCGAACTCTGCGCGATGGAGAGCGGGCGCCTTCCGCTGGCGGCCATCTATGTGCTGACCGAAGGCGATGGACGCATCGCGCTTGATCGGCTCTCGCCGGCGGAAGGCTGCATCACGCTGATTGAAAACAGTTTCGCCCTTGATCCGCGTGATGCTTCGGTGGCAGCACAGCGCATGGACGAGGCCGCCCGCCTCGCTGCCAGCATCCCATGCTACGATCTTTCCTATCCCTACGACTTTGATCTGCTTCACGAAGTCCGCGCGCGGGTGCTGGCGTCGCTGCCTCACCTTGCCGATCCTGCATAGAACGGCGCTCATCAAGAAGGCTCTCCCCCATGTTCCGCCCTGCCGGTTACTCTGTTGTTGACTATGGCCACATGATCGAATGCGAACCGCGCATGGGCATCTATGCCGAGGCGCTGCGCGGCGCGATCACGCCGGGGTGCACGGTGATCGATCTGGGCGCAGGTTTTGGCGTGTTTGCGCTGCTGGCATGCAAATATGGTGCGGGCCATGTGATCGCGATTGAGCCTGATCCCAGCATCGACCAGCTGATGCCGATGGCCAAGGCCAATGGCTTTGCCGACCGGATCACCGTGGTCCGCGACATCTCGAACAATTACACGCCCGAGACCAAGGCCGATGTGATCGTGTCCGACTGCCGCGGCTCGATCTCGCTCTATCAGCACCACATCGCAACGCTCGCCGATGCCCGCGCGCGGTTGCTCGCGCCGGGCGGCACGCTGCTGCCGATGCGCGACACCTTGCGAATCGCCCTGGCGCAATGGACCAGCGCCCGTCGCTCCATCCTTCGGCCCTGGCGGCGCAACAATTTCGGCCTTGATCTCTCGCAGGGCTACAAGTTTGCCGTGAACGAGGAGCGCAAGGCCTATCTGCGCCCGGAAGATCTTGTCTCGGCCCCGCGGGATCTGGCCGTGCTCGATTTTCGCACCATCACCGATCCCGCGCTCGATGCATCGGTTGAGCTCGTTGCCGAGCGCGGCGGCGAGGTTGATGGCCTGTTGATCTGGTTCGACGCGGAAATCGCCGAAGGCCTCACCTATTCCAACGCGCCGGGGGAGCCTGAGCTGGTCTATGGCCAGATGTTCCTGCCACTTGATGATGCCCCGCGCCTTGGCGTCGGCGATCGGATCAGCGTGCGGGTGCGCGGGACGCTGCCGGGCGATGACTATGTCTGGATGTGGGAGTGGCAGGTGCTGGACGCGGCCGGCAACCCGCAGGGCCCGCCCGTGCGGCAATCGACCTTTCTCAGCCAGTCCCTGTCGGCCCAGTCGCTCGCCAAGCTGGCAAGCACGCGCATTCCCGAGGCGAACACGCAATTGCTGCTTGATCGCGACTGCCTTGGGTTGGTTGGCGCGGGAAGAACGCTGGACGAAATCGCCCGGACGTTGCAAGAACGTTTTCCGCAGTTCCTGCCCGATCACAAGGCTGCGCTTGATCATGTCAGCATATGTCTTGCTCGCTATGGCAACTGAACTGACACCACCGGAGGAAGCATAGTGTCCGATCTTATCGCCACGCGCTGGCGAATCAGCGATCAAGCCATTGCCAATGCCGTTGCTGATGAAACCGTGATCCTGCATCTGGGCAGCGGCACCTATTTTGGCCTCGATGCCATCGGTGCGCGCCTGTGGGACGCGATCGTGGCAGGCACCCCGGTGAGCGATGTGGTGGAAGCTGTGCTGGCCACCTACGATGTTGATCGCGCAACGGTTGAACGTGACATGCGGGAACTGCTCGCCTCGCTGGCTGAGAATGATCTCATTCTTGCCGACGCCTGAGCGCCTGAGCGCCGCGAGCGTTGCCAGCGCCGCCGCTGTTTGAGCCGCGGCGCAGATGGCGCGGCACTACGCACCTCTTGCAATCGCGCGGGGAGCGGCGCGGGCACTGGCCAGCCTGGCGGCTGCGCGCGCGCAGCTCTATCGCACGACGCCCGCTGACATCCTCGCCCTGAATGCCTCCGCCAGCGCGCGAACAGCTGCGATGGCAGGGGCTTTGTCGCCCGAAGACTGCGCGGCGCATTGCGACAAGGTGGCCTTTTTCATTCCGCGAATGGCTGCGCGCGTGCCATGGCGGGCGGATTGCCTTGTGCAGGCGATGGCTGGCCAGCGCTGGCTGATGCGGCAAGGTGTGGCCTCGGAAATCGTGATCGGCACCGCAAAGCTGGTTCCGGGCGAGTTCGAAGCCCACGCGTGGCTCGTATGCGAGGGCCGAATCGTGCTGGGGGGCGACATCAGCCGGTTCAGCCCGCTGATAGCATGATTGCGGGGCGCTGCCCGACGCGAGTTGTGCGAATCAGTCTACCAACGGCGCTTAGGCGGTTGATTCGCCGACCATACGCTCTGCATCCAACTTTTAACCTTGCAGGGGGCTTGGAGGGGTATGGCACTAACCGCTTGACTTTCCGGCCACGCCAAGCGCCCCGGGTTCGAGACAACCTTGATAACGTCATGGCAAGAGCGCCTTGTAATTTTTGTTGCACTGCGCTAAGGGTTACTGCGTAGGTAATTTTGTGAGGCGAAGCGTAATGCAGAAGACCATTTCAAAGGCCATCTTAGCTGTTGCGACCGCAAGCATCGCGCTCTCGCCGGTCGTTGCTCAAGCAAAAACCCGCGCTGGTGACAGCGGCACGATCTACTCCACTGCGGCAAAGCCGGGTGTGGGTCGTTCTGCCAAGGGTTCGCGTGCTGATGGGACGGAAATCGCAGTTGGGGTGCTTGCTGCGGCTGCTTTCATCGGTGGGATCATCCTTCTGACCGATGATGATGCGCCGCCCCCGCCGCCGCCGCCGCCGCCGCCGCCGCCGCCCCCTCCGCCGCCGCCGCCGCCGCCCCCTCCGCCGCCGCCCCCTCCGCCGCCGCCCCCTCCGCCGCCGCCGCCGCCGCCGCCGCCGGCTTCGCCGGGTTCCTGATTGGGGGAAAGGCCTCGTATCCAAGCAACGCGCGTGGCCCACAAGGCTGCGCGCGTTCTTTTTTGCGTGGCGGGCTGGCGCTAAAAAGCCGAAGATAGTGCACTGCGCCCGTCGCTTCCCTGATTGCTGCTTCGTGAAGGATTGAGCGCCCGCGATGCTCTCCCGCCATCCCCATCTGTCTTTGCTGTCAGCAACTGCTCTCTTGCTCACCGCGGTGGCCTTCGGCGGGGGAGGCAGCCGCTTTGGCCTTGCCAATCTTGCTGTCCAGGTGGTCGCGCTCATCGTGCTGGCGATCTGTGCGCAGGATAGCTGGCGGTTCTGGAAGGAAGCGCCGCTGGCGTTGCGGGCGTTGGTCGGCGTATCGCTGCTCTTGCCGCTGCTGCAACTTGTGCCCTTGCCCGAAACTGTCTGGAGCGCGCTCGCCGGGCGCGATCTCATTACTCTTGCCGCGCCTGCGGTGGGCATCGAGAGCGCGGGCGCGCGGCCGCTGAGCCTCTTTCCGCTGCGCACCGCCCTGGCTGCCACGGCGCTCATTACCCCGCTGGCGGTGCTGATGATCTGCTGGGCTCTGCCGCGCCAGCATCTGCTCAGTCTCGGCTGGCTGTGGGTGGCGACAATGCCGATCATGCTGGCCATCGGCATGGTGCAGCTATCGACCAATGGCGCAGTGTTCCAGTTCTGGCCCGAAGGATTGTGGCTTGATGCGCTGGTGGGCACTTTTGCCAACCGCAATTCCACCGGCCTGTTTCTGGTCGGCGTGCTTGGCCTTGCGCTGATGTTGCCGCCGCCCCGGCGCTTGCCAATCCCGGCCTTGCTTGCCGCGCGGGCCGCGCTCGCAGCACTGATTGTAACCGGCATCGTTCTCACCAAGTCGCGCAGCGCGCTGGTGTTGACGGCGATCCCGTTGGTACTGGGCCTGGTCCATGCGGTGCTGATCGTCTGGAACGCGCGCACTGAGCGCCAGTCGCCCTTTGTGAGCGCCGTGATTGCAGCCACGCTCGCGGGTACCGCCCTTATCGGGATCACAGCCATCGTGATGGAAGCCCCGGGGCGGCTCGCCCAGACGCTAGCACGCTTCGACAGCGCCGAAGATGACTCCCGCCAGTTCATCTGGGAAGATGCCGTTTATTCCGCGAGTCGTTATTGGCCCGTTGGCGCCGGAATGGGCACATTCGACGATGTGTTCCAGGTGGATGAGGCGCTCGAAAATGTGTCGATCCGCCGCGCCGGTCGGGCGCATAATGACTATCTTGAAATCGCCATAGAGGCAGGCGCATTCGGCCTCGGGTTGATTGCGCTGTGGCTGGCCTATCTTGGATGGCTGACCTGGCAGGCGCGGCGTTCGCCTGATCGCTGGGCGGCATGGGCAGCGAGCGGATTGCTGTTTGCCATCGCTCTGCAATCATTCACGGACTACCCGCTGCGCAATCAGACCATGCTGGCGATGGCCGCCTTTGCGCTGGCGCTGCTGGCGCGCATCGCCACCGAGCCGAGGAGGCAGCGGGCATGATCGGGCGCGTCGCATGGATTGTGGTGCTCGCGCTGGTCGGGGTCATCACCGCGCAGTTGCAGATTGATCGGCAAAGCGATCGCGAGCCAGACCTGGCGTCGCTGGTCGCAGAGCCCTTTCGCGGTTATGCCCAGCGCGCCATCACCCGCGAGGCGCTGCTGGGCGATGATCCGGCACGCGCTGTCGCGGAGGCACAGCGGCTGGTTGCGCGGCGCCCGGTGCCTGCGGAACACCTTGCCCTGCTGGCTCAGGCCCATGTCAAAGCCGGTCAAGCCGATCGTGGGCCGGCTCTGATCGCAAGCGCTGCGCTGCGCGGCTGGCGCGATCCCTGGGTGCAGGATGGCATGGCGCGGCTTGCTCTCAATACCGGCGACATTCCCGAAGCCACCCGCCGCTTCACCGCCCTGCTGGTGCTGGAGAGCGACAACACCGCGCTGCTGCGGGATCTGGCTGAGGAAATCTTTACCGAGCCCGCAGGCCCGGCAACCGCAACGCTCGCCGAACTGCTGGCGGGCACCCAGCGCTGGGTGCCGAAATTTGTGCGTCGCGGCCACCAGGTCATGCCGCCTGCGGCCTATGTCGATGTTGTAATCGCCGCCAAGGCAGGCGGTGCGCGATTGGATTGCGCCTTGCTGCGCGGCGCGCTGCGCGCCGTCATGCGCAAGGATGAAAGCGCTGGTGCGCGTTTGCTGGCAGCCGCCGAGCCAGACTGTCCGGATATTGCCAAAGGTCTCAAGCCAGCAGGGCGGCGCGGGCGCAAGGCGGGCTTGGATCCGATCAAGCCGGATTAAGCGCTTATTTTTCCGGTTTTGGAGCGTTTTCAAGCCGGGTGAAATCACCCGGCGGCTCGGAAAACGCGGTAAATCAGAGACCTAGAGCTTTCGCAAGGCGCCATGCGCGCCCGCTTGGCCCTGACGATCCGCTAGAGCGTGGTGATGACGGCGGAGAAATCGAGCGCTGCTTTGTCTTTCGCAAAGTCCTCGTAGATGGCGCGGGCATGTTCGCCGAGCGGGGTTTTCGCGCCCGCCGATTGCGCCGCCTCCATGGCAAGTTTCAAGTCTTTCAGCATCAGCCCGGCGGCAAAGCCGCCCTGATAGCCGTTATCGGCCGGCGTCACCGGGCCAACGCCGGGGACCGGGCAGTAGGAGGTCATCGACCAGCACTGGCCGCTCGAAACGCTGGAGATATCGTAGAATGTCTGGGCGTCGAGGCCGAGCTTTTGCGCCATGGCAAAGGCCTCGCAAGTTCCGATCATGTGGATCGCCAGCAGCATATTGTTGCAGATCTTGGCGGCCTGCCCGTTGCCCGGCTGCCCTGCATGGATCACCGCCTTGCCCATCGCCTGCAAAATCGGCTGCGCGCGGGCGAAAGCCGCATCGCTGCCGCCCACCATGAAGGTGAGCGTGCCGCCAGCCGCTGCCGCAATCCCCCCGGAAACCGGCGCATCGACCATCTGATAGCCATGCGCCTCGGTGACTTCGATCACCTCGCGCGCGGTGGCGACATCGATGGTCGAACAATCAAGCAGGATCGCGCCTTCGGGCGCGTGGCCGATCACCTCGTCCCAATAGACCTGTTTGACGATAGCCCCATTGGGCAGCATCGTGACGACGGCTTCGGCTTCGACGCAGGCCTCGCGGGCGGTGGCAAAGGTGCTGCATCCCGCTTCGCGCGCGGCGGCCAGCGCAGCTTCGGAAAGGTCAAAGGCACGCACATCATGGCCCGCCTTCACCAGATTGGCAGCCATCCCGCCACCCATGTTGCCAAGGCCGATAAAGGCGATTCTCATTTTCTACTCCTCCCAAGGTGCCGGCGAATTCTTATCGACGCGATGGAGCCCACAAACGATATCAAAGTGGCAAGAGTGACACCCATTGCGAGTTGGACATAATCGGCTGCATGCAATGCGCTTTGATTGAGTTCGACAATGCCGATAATCGCAGCGACCGACACGGCCCCCAGCGCCCCCGGCAACAGGCTTGATTTAAACCAACCGCCAGTCAGGCCCGCCGCAAGGCCAATCAAAGGATAGGCAAGCGCGTCCAATCACCGCCCCTTCCACTGCCCTTCGCGCTTGGCGATAAAGGCGGCCATGCCTTCGGCCTTGTCCTCCGAAGCCGCAAGAATCTGGAAGATCCGGCGCTCGACGATCAGGCCCTGATCGAGTGTCATCTCGAAGGCCGAATTGACCATTTCCTTGTTGGCGATGGTCGCCATCGGCGGCATGGCAGCGATGGTCGCGGCGGTCTTGAGGCTTTCGGCAATCAATTCCTCATGCGGGACAACGCGGGCCACCAGATTGCTGCGTTCCGCTTCCTCGGCGCCCATCATCCGGCCGGTGAGGCACATTTCCATCGACTTGGATTTGCCGATTGCGCGGGTTAGCCGCTGTGATCCACCCATGCCGGGAGCCACGCCCAGCTTGATTTCAGGCTGGCCGAACTTGGCCTTGTCCGAGGCAATGATGAAATCGGCCATCATCGCCAGCTCGCACCCGCCGCCCAGCGCAAAGCCGTTCACGGCTGCGATCCAGGGCTTCCTCACCTTCTTGACGATTTCGGAAGTCCAGCGGCCGAAGAAGTCCTCAAGGTAGAAATCGGCTGCAGGCTTGTCGGCCATTTCCTTGATGTCCGCGCCTGCGGCAAAGGCCTTGTCGCCGCTGCCGGTGAGCACCGCGCACAGCTGGGTCTTGTCGGCCTCGAAAGCAGCAAAGGCGTCGATCAATTCTTCGAGCACCTGCGAATTGAGCGCATTCAAGGCCTGCGGGCGGTTGATCGTCAGCAGGGTGACACCAGCGGTGCCGCGTGCATTGGTTTCGGCGGTGATGGTTTCATAGCTCATAGGGGTTTCCATTCCTCAACGGCAGGCAGGGGCGCGAAGATTGCATCGAGCAGATCATCGCCCACGCCTTCGGGGGTGGCGGGGTTCCACGCCGGATCGTTCGTCTTGTCGACGATCACCGCACGCACGCCCTCGGCAAAATCGGGGCGGGTCAGCACGCGGCTGGCGATGCGGTATTCCATCCGCATATTGTCAGCAAAATCGGTGAGCTTTGCACTCTCAGCCAATTGGCGCAGCGCCACCTTGCAGGTCTGCGGGCTTTTCGTGCCAAGCGTGTCGCGTTCCTTGGCGGCCCATTCGTCGCCCGCAGCAGCAGCCGCCTCGAGGCTGGCGAGGATATCCTCATAGCGGTCGGAATGGAAATGCCGGGAAATCCTGTCGATATTGCCCGCGAGCCGCGCCTCGGGCGGGGTGACCGACAATTCGGAGAGGATGCCCGCAATCCGATCGGGATGTTCGGCAATGCGCGCCTTGGCTTCCTCGACCTTGCCATGGGGCAGATAATGGGTCGCAAGGCCGGCCCAGAGACATTCCGCCCCGTCGAGCCGCGCGCCCGTCAAAGCAAGGAACTGCCCAAGCCGCTGGCCGAGCCGCGAGAGATACCACCCGCCGCCGACATCGGGAAACAGGCCGATGCCGGTCTCAGGCATGGCAAAGCGGGTGTTCTCCGTCGCCACGCGATATTTGGCGGGCTGCGAAATGCCCACGCCCCCGCCCATGGTGATGCCATCCATGAAAGCCACGATGGGCTTGCCATAGGTGAACATCTGGTGATTGAGCTGATATTCGTCGTGGAAGAACTGGCGGCCTGATGCCCCGCCATCATTGAGTGCGGAGTTCCGCAGGAAAGCAATATCGCCGCCTGCACAAAAGCCCCGGCCCTCGGCATGATCGAGGATCACCGCTTCAACCGCGTCATCGCCTGCCCATTCGGTGAGAGCTGCGCTCATCGCGTGGCACATCGGCAGGGTGAGCGCGTGGATCGCCTTGGGGCGGTTGAGGCTGATATGCCCCACGCGCCCGCGCCTGCTTGTGAGAACTTCGTCAGTCATCCTTGCCCCCAAGCTCATTGCCGCAAGAGGTCGCGGCCGACCACCATCCGCATGATCTGGTTGGTGCCTTCCAGAATCGAATGCACCCGCAGATCGCGCCAGAAGCGTTCGATCGGATAGTCCTGAAGGTAGCCATAGCCGCCGAACAATTGCAGGGCGCGATCGACAACGGAACTGCCATTATCGGTCGCCAGCCGCTTGGCCATCGCGGAAAAGCGGGTCTTGTCGGGCGCGTTATCCGTCACCTTGGCGGCGGCGAGATAAAGCAGCGCGCGCGCGGCTTCGAGATCGGTCGCCATGTCGGCCAGCATGAACTGGGTGTTCTGGAACTCGGCCACGGCCTGGCCGAACTGCTTGCGCTCCTTGGTGTAACGGATCGCTTCATCAAGGCAGCGCTGCGCGCCGCCCAGCGAACAGGCGCCGATATTCAGCCGCCCGCCATCCAGCCCCATCATCGCGATGCGGAAGCCTTCGCCTTCGGCGCCCACGAGGTTCTCCGCCGGAACCCGCACATCCTCCAGCACCAGCTGCGCGGTCGGCTGCGAATGCCAGCCGAGCTTTTTCTCCTGCGCGCCAAAGCTCACGCCGGGCATGTCCTTTTCGATCACGATGCAGGAAATGCCCTTGGGCCCATCCTCGCCGGTGCGCACCATCGCGACATAGACCTCGTTCGCGCCTGCGCCCGAGATGAACTGCTTGGTGCCGTTGAGCACGTAAGTGTCGCCGTCGCGGCGCGCGGTCGTCTTCAGTGCCGCCGCATCCGAGCCCGAGCCGGGCTCGGTGAGGCAATAGCTCGCGATCTTCTCCATGGTGACGAGTTCGGGAAGATATTTCGCCTTGACCGCCGCGCTGCCGAAACGATCGATCATCCAGGCAGCCATGTTGTGGATCGAGATGAAGGCACTCGTCGAAGGGCAGCCATAGGCCATCGCCTCCATGATGAGCGCGGCCTCAAGCCGCCCAAGGCCGATCCCGCCCGATTCTTCCGAGACATAGATCGCGCCAAAGCCCAGTTCGGCCGAGCGCTGGATCACGTCCCGGGGGAAGATATGCTTTTCATCCCATTCGGCAGCATGGGGCGTGATGTTGTTGGCGGTAAAACGCTGCGCCACTTCCTGAATGGCGAGCTGATCGCTTGTGAGTTGAAACTGTCCTTGCATGGCCAAGCGCTCTAACGGCCGCGCGGCCTGCGGGAAAGTCCGCTTTGTGCCAGCGGCCTGACAATTTTTGCTAGGGGCGCTCAGCGCTGATCACAGCCTCGGCCTCGATCTCGACCCGCCATTCAGGGCGGCACAGCCATGCCACGCCCGCCATGGTGGCAGCCGGAGAGGCAGTGCCGAAGTAGCGGGCATGAACCGCGCCGACGGCATCCTGGTCCGCCGGATCAGTCAAGAACATGCGGGTGCGGACAATATCGCAGACCTTGCCGCCCAATTCTTCGATCGCTGCCACGATAATGGCGCAGCACCGCTCGGCCTGTTCGGCAGCGCCGCCGGGAGTGGTCGAACCATCCGGCTCGACCGGGCCGGTGCCAGCGACAAGAATGCGGTCTCCCACCCGCACCGCGCGGGCGAAGCCGAAGGTCGTTTCATAGGGCGAGCCCGATCTTGCCCGCAGGCGCGGCGTGCTCATCCGCAGATAATGTCGAGGATTTTCATTGCGTCATCATAGCGGACATTCACCCGGTCCTGCCGGTAATCCATTGTCCAGGCCGACCGCGGCGGCCCCCAGCGCAGGGTGCGTGCGCCGCTATCCTTGAGGATGGCGGCACCCATCGCCTCGCTCGCAGTCTGGCCGACGTGGCGCTGCGCCGGGCCTGCATCGCAAAGCCGCGGGGTTTCGGCGGGCGGCGGGGCGCTTGCCACTTCATCGCTGTTGGCAGCGCAGCCCGCCAGCAGCAGCACGGCCGCCACCGACAAAGGCCGCCCCATTCCGTTGATCCTGAGCATATCTCATCCCTCCCCTTAGGCATCGCGGCCTGTGTGCCAGCATAGGCGATTGGCAGCGAGGGATAAACCGGGTTTCTAGCACCAGCCACGCCACTGGCTGCCCCAGCGCCTGGCCAGCCCCTCGCGCACGAGCACGCTGCCGATGCTGGTCGGGCCGCGTTTGACCACCTTGAGTTGGCGTCCGAAGCGATCCTGCTGGCGTCCGTCAGGGGCTGGTTCAAGACGAAAGGGCGCCGCGTTCAACAGGCTTTGCAGGCGCTTGGTGGCCTTGCGGCCCAGTTCGGCCTCGCGGGGGCAGCGCGGGCGGGCGACTTCGGGCGCGTCGATATCGGCAAGGCGGATCTTGGCACCGCGATACCAGATGGTGTCGCCATCAACGACGCAGGTGAACCGGCGCGGCCCTTGGCACAAAGGGAAATGGGCACGTTCGCGGTCGAGCACGCCCGGCTTGAGCGCTGCCGCCGTCGCCTGTGCGCGCACGGGCGCTGCGGGCACGCCTGCACCCGTGACGCCAATAATGGCGAGGCTCGCCAGCAAGCGCGCCCGGGCAAGCTGCGAAAGCGCATGAAACATCCCCCGCCCACAATCGCGATTGAACCTTTCGGGTTTCTGAATCTTGACCTTGGGCAAAAATCTGGGCGAAAAGCGCGCTTACCCTATGGGCGAAGCGGGCGGGTCGAGGCGACGGCCCTGCCCGCTTCAACCCTGCAGGCAGGGCCAGCAAAGCGATCTAGCTGTCAGTCGGGCTGCGTGGTTTGGAGCGGCGATCACGCCCGGAACGGCGCTCACCCTTGCGGCGGTCCTCGCCATCGAAGGGCTGCTGTGCGACGCGCCTTTCGCCCTTGCGGCGGCCGTTATCCGGTTCACTATCGGCCATTCTTGCTCCTCCCTTCAACCACTTAGTCCGGGCAAGCTATCACGAAGCGCGGCATTGACCAAATCGCGCGGCACGGGCGTAAGGCACGACCTGCCTGCAACAATCCTTGCGCCCTGCGGCTCGCACGCTAAGGGCGCTTGCCAAGAGACCCGTGCAAAGGAATTGCCAGCGTGAGCCCGCCCCAGGACACAAGCCCCGCCCCCGATCTTTCGCTCGATCTGAGCAAGGCCGAAGTGCTGATCGAGGCGCTGCCCTATTTCCAGCGCTATGCCGGGCGCACCTTCGTGGTGAAATATGGCGGCCATGCCATGGGCGACGCGCAAGCCGCGCGCGACTTTGCCGAGGATATCGTGCTGTTGAAAGCGGTCGGCATCAATCCGGTGGTGGTGCATGGCGGGGGACCGCAGATCGGCCAGATGCTGAGCCGCCTTGGGGTCGAGAGCACCTTTGTCGATGGGCTGCGTGTTACCGACGAGGCCACCGCCAAGGTCGCCGAGATGGTGCTGTCGGGCGGCATCAACAAGGAACTGGTGAGCTGGCTCGCGGCCGCGGGCGGCAAGGCCATCGGCCTGTCAGGCAAGGATGGCGGGATGGTAACGGCGCGCAAGGTCACCCGCACCGCCCGCGATCCCGATAGCAATATCGAACAAGTGGTCGATCTCGGCTTCGTGGGCGAGCCTGCGCTTGTCGATACCAGCGTGATCGATACGGCAGTGGCCGCCGGGATGATCCCGGTGATCGCCCCGATTGCGCCGGGCGAGGACGGGGCGACGTACAATATCAACGCCGATACCATGGCGGGCGCGATCGCGGCGGCGCTGGGCGCAGCGCGGCTGTTCCTGTTGACGGATGTTCCCGGCGTGCTCGATGGCGAAGGCAAGCTGCTGACCGATCTCACACCCGCTTCCATCGCGACCTTGCGCGACGAGGGCGTGATCCGCGGCGGCATGGTGCCCAAGCTTGAAACCTGCGTGGCCGCCGTGCAATCGGGCTGCGAGGCCGCCGTGGTGCTCGATGGCCGGGTGCCGCACGCGATGCTGCTCGAATTCTTCACCGCACGCGGCGCGGGCACGCTGGTGCGGGCATAAGGGAACTGTAGTGTAGCGTGAGCCGTATTAGTAAGCTAATACGGCCCTCCCCAACCCCAAGGGCGCAAGCGTCCCGCTTGCCCGAACATGGAACACCAATCATGCAGGCCATCGCCGTTCTCGTCGATATCGTGATGATGCTCACCAATGTGCTGGTGATGCTGATCATCGTGCAGTTCGTGATCGGATTGCTGTTCGCCTTCAACGTGATCAGCCAGTCCAACGAATTCGCGCGGCAGGTTTACGAATCGATCAACCGGCTGCTGGAACCGGTCTTGCGCCCGATCCGCAATCTGATGCCGAACACGGGCACGATTGATTTCTCGCCGCTGGTGCTGATCCTGCTGCTCCAGATTCTCACACGGGTGCTGATGGGCATCGCGGGAGCCTATTGATGCCACAGGCCCGGATCATCGACGGCAAGGCCTTTGCCGCGGCCCTGCGGACACGCATCGGCGAGGCGGCAGGCAATTTCGCCGCGCAGACCGGGCGCCGCCCCGGCCTCGCGGTGGTGCTGGTGGGCGAGGACCCGGCGAGCCAGGTCTATGTCGGCGCCAAGGGCAAGGCCTGCGAGGCCGCTGGCATGGCGAGCTTCGAACACCGCCTGCCCGCCGACACCAGCGAGGCCGCGCTGCTCTCGCTGGTCGAACGGCTCAACAATGATGCGCAGGTTGACGGCATTCTGGTGCAGTTGCCGCTGCCCCAGGGTCTCAATGAACAGGCGATCATCGCTGCCATCAGCCCGGACAAGGACGTGGACGGCTTTCACGTCATCAATGCCGGGCGGCTCGCGGTCGGCCAGCGCGGCTTTGTCCCCTGCACGCCGCTGGGCTGCATCATGCTGCTGAAAGATCAGCTTGGCGATCTGAGCGGGCTTGAAGCGGTGGTGATCGGCCGTTCGAACATTGTCGGCAAGCCGATGGCGCAGCTCCTGCTTGATGCCAATGCCACTGTCACCATCGCGCATAGCCGCACCAAAAACCTTCCCGATGTGGTGCGCCGCGCCGATATTGTGATTGCCGCCGTGGGCCGGGCAGAAATGGTGCGGGGCGACTGGATCAAGCCGGGGGCGACCATCATCGATGTCGGCATCAACCGCCTGCCCCCTGAGCCAGGCAAGGGAAAAGGCCGCCTCGTCGGCGATGTCGCCTATGATGAGGCGGCCGCCGTGGCCGGGGCGATCACGCCGGTGCCGGGCGGGGTCGGGCCGATGACGATTGCGGTGCTGCTCCGCAACACGTTGATCGCCGCCCACGCTCATGCCGGAATGCCTGCGCCGGAGGGATTGTGAGACTGACGGCGGCTCTCGCGCTGCTGGGTGCCTGCGCGCTTGCCGCCTGCGTCGGCGCTGGCGGGCCGCCCAAGCCCACCAAGCGCCAGGTCGCGATGATCGATCGCGCGCTCGCCGGCGCGCCGGGTTCCGCGCAGCCCAGCACGATCGTTGCCACCGAGGTCGCCTTTGGGCGGCTTGCTGCCGAGACGACACCGGCCGCCGCTTTCCTGCAATACGCCGCACCCGGCGCGCAGGTGCACACAGCCGAAGGGTTGATCGGGGCATCGCAATGGGTCGCGCAGGCGGATTTCCCGACTGCCGCCACCAAGTGGAGCACCCGGGCGGTCGCGATCACCTGCGACGGCGCGCTCGCCGCCAGCACCGGGCGCTACACCGATCCGCAGGGGATCGTGGGCAATTACGTCCTCATCTGGCAACGCCAGAGCGACAATTCCTACCGCTGGACCTATCATGCCGCAGGGCCCGATGTGCCGCAGCCGCCGCCGCGCGCACGCCCGCAGGATGGCAATATCACTGTGACGGCTCTCGATGCGGTGCAGGGGCTGGTGGCAAGTTGCCCGCGCGGCGGCGGCGCAATCCCGCCGCCGCCTGCCCTGTCGCTTGCCGATGATCGCCCCGGCAATGCCACGCTCGCCCGCGATGGCACGCTGCGCTGGCGCTGGCAGCAGGCAGGCGAGGGGCGCAGGTATGTTGCGGCGGAATATTTCTACGAAGGCCGCTGGCTCACTGCTTTCGAACACACCCTGCCCGCGCGGGTGCAGCCATAATGCTCAGTGAATTGTTCGTTTCGGCCTTCATCACGCTGTTTGTGGTGATCGACCCGCCCGGCTGCGCGCCGATCTATGCCGGCCTCACCAAGGGAGCATCGCCCGCGCAGGCCCGCAGCATGGCGCTGCGCGCAACCTTTATCGCGACGATCATCCTGTTGCTCTTCGCATTGTTCGGCAAGCAGTTGCTGGGCGCGCTGCACATCGAACTCAATTCCTTCCGCATCGCGGGCGGGCTGATGCTGTTCTTCATCGCCTTTGACATGGTGTTTGAAAAACGCACCCAGCGCCGCGAACAGCGCGCGGAGAAAATCGCTGCCACGCCCGAGATCGAGGATGTTTCGGTGTTCCCGATGGCGATGCCGATGCTGGCAGGCCCGGGCGCGATTGCCGCTGTCATGCTGCTGATGAACGAGGCGGCCGGTGAGCCAGAGAAGATGGCGCAGGTGCTGGCCGCGCTGGCGGCGGTGCTGATCATCACGGCGGCTGCGCTGGTGGCGGCAGGGCCGCTGATCCGGCTTTTGGGCGACAAGGTCGAGGCGGTCATCACGCGCCTTCTCGGCGTGCTGCTGGCAGCACTTGCGGCGCAATATGTGATCGACGGGCTGAAGGGCAGTTTTGCCATCTGAGCCAACCGCCCGATTGCAAAAGAAATGGCGAGCCCGACAGTATTCGGGCCTGTGACCCGCTGATCAAAAGGTCTTTGTGACTGCTATCCAGTCAATCCGTTATTGGTCGGTTTATAAGTTCGCTTCATACCTTCCTGATTATCCGCTTGACGCGTGTGCCTGCGAAATCGCTAGGCCGCGTTGACAAAAGGGATTCCCATTTGCCGCGGGTTCTGATTCAAGGCTGCTTTTTGAGGAGCAGTCATGGGTCGCGGAGACTTGTCGGATGCGGAATGGGAACTGATCGGGCCGCTGTTGCCGCCTGAGCGTGGTCGCTGGGCGCGTCCAGCGGGCGATAACCGGCGCTTTCTCAATGGCATGCTCCACGTGCTGAGAGTGGGCTGCCCGTGGCGCGACATGCACGAGCGCTACGGCAAGTGGAACTCGGTCT
>JBKBLW010000007.1:0-132809 GCA_046296155.1 Erythrobacter sp.
CGCCATGTCGATCACTCCTGTCTCCCTCGCTGCTCACAGCAAGGAACGGGTCAAAACATGGGTCAAATCTCAATGAAAACTCACCGCACTCCCGGGTCAAATCTCAACGGAAATCTACAACTCGCCTTCAGGATGGCCACGACGTTGGCCTTGGTGGGATTGAAAGCGCCCTGCGCTACATCGGATTGAGCCTCGACATAGGCGAGACTGGCAATGAAAGGCCCGATCACCGGCGCGCTGATCCCCAAGGACCAGTCGAAACTGTGGATGTCATTTTCCAGCGAAAGCGCACCGTCGGTATAGCCAAGGTGAGCATCAAAGGTAATCGGAGTGCTGGGAATGCCGATGCTCACATTCCCAAAGGTGTAGAGATTGTCGCGGCTGGCGCCATTGAGCTTCAGGCCAGCCTGTTCGGGATCATAGGCAAAGCCAAGCTTGGCCGAAGCCGGCCCAATGTCGAAGCCGAGCGAGCCATAGACCTCGTAGTAATCGAAGTCCCCCGGCGGATCATAGGGATAGGTGTAGGCGATGAAACCGACATCAAGGGTCAGCCCCTTGGCCACGTCGCCAGTCCAGCCGCCATAGAGATCGAGCTCCAGCTCGCCATAGCCAATCGTGGTGTCATCAAGGGTCGAGGCCCATGTGCCGGCGTAAAAGCCCGTGGTATGAGAGACATCAAAACCGCCCTGTAAAGCGATCTTGCCGCCCGACAGATTGACCCCGCGAAAGCGGTATTCGCTGGCGAGCGCAACATTGGCCGACAACGTGAATCCGCCGGGTGCATCAAACCGGCTGGCGATTTTTTCATCAACCGGGCCGGCTGCTTTGAGGGGTGCAGTCTTGGGCGGCGCGGGCGGCAATCCAAAGGCCAGGGCGGTGCCTTCGGCTCCGTCTAAGGCCGCAAGATCGCTTTCGCTGGCAGTGTCAGGTGTGGCCGAGGGTGCAGGGGTTTCCTGCGCCCTCGCCGGTGCGGCGATTGTGGCCGTCACCGCCGCAATCGACACAGCAAACAAGGATTTGGATATGTAGGACATACAACCTCCTTTGGATGTGATGCGTGTCCCTCCTGCGAAGCTGTCAGATAGGCTTGTGCTCTTGCAAACTCCTCAGCTTGATGCACGATTTGGGCGAGCGCGTTCCCGCTCAAAACCGTGCATCCCCAGCCACCATTGCAGCGCGATAATCGCGCCCTTGGAAGGCTGCAGCACGCCCGCCGCGATCGGCAGGCTCACCGCGATGACAAGCGCCATGGCAAGGCCCGTCGAAAGCGCCTTCGAAAGCGCAAGCGCTACTGCCAGGGGAAGCCCGACAAAGCTGCTGATGAACATGGCAATGTAGGGCGGGAAATCGTCTGCCCGATGCAGGCTCCAATCCTGACTGCATTGGGGGCAGGTTTCCACCGGCTTCAAAAATGCGTCAAAGAGCTTGCCCATGCCGCAGCGCGGGCAGCGCCCTGTCACTGCACGCAGGATTGCTGCCGCAAGGCTGCGGGGCAGCCGCAGCGCATCACAGCCGCGTTCTGTCGCGGCGTATTGGGCATGATCCACGGGGCTGTCCATCAGGTTTGACATATCTATTTGGGATTCGATTCCTTTAAGATTGATACATACACGATCGATACTGCTTGATAAGTAGATAATTTGATGTTTAAAACATCATCCAAGTAAAGAGGGATGACATGATTACATCGCAGCAAATGCGCGCCGCTCGGGCGTTGCTCGGCATTGACCAGCGCGAGTTGGCGCGGCGAGCCGGGCTGTCGCTCCCGACCATTCAGCGCATGGAAGCTTCGGGCGGGCAGGTGCGCGGGGTGGTGGACACCTTGGTGAAAGTGGTCGATGCGCTCAATGCCAGCGGAATTGAATTGCTGAGCGAACACGCGCCGAGCGAGGGTCTTGGGCGCGGCGTGCGGCTGAGAGAGCCGCGTGAAAACCGCAAACTGCCTGTTGCACCGGGCGGATGATCAGATCGGGAACGAGGGGCAGTGATTGCCGGTCTGGCGTTCAGCTCGGCTCCAAGCTCGATCCGGGCTGCCCGGCGATCCGTGCCACCACCTCGTCGAGCGCGCGTTTCTGCAAAGCCGCGGGCCATGCCTCAGCATCGAAGATCACCTGGGTCACGATCCCGATCAGTCCCGCCAGCAGCATGCTGGCAATGCTCTGGGTTTGGTTTGGCGCGAGATGAGAATAGTTTGGATCAGCAGCCAGGCATTCGGCGATTTGCCCCACAAAATGCCGCATCCGCTCGCGCTGCTCGGAAGCGAATTCAGGGTCGGCAATGGCGATGCCCCAAAAGGAAAACCAAACGCGCCAGTCGCGTTCGACCTTGGAATCGACCGGCAGGAGTGCATGGAGCAGCGCGCGAAGATCGCCGCGATCATCGGGCTGGGAGGCATCGGTGCGGGCCTGCGAAGTCAGGGCTGCATGACGATAGGTCAGCAGCATCAGCGCGCGCTTGTCGGGGAAGTAGTGAGTGACCGCTTTGGTGCTAAAACCGGCGGCTGCGGCGACAGCACGCACCGTGGCTGCCTCCGCGCCGCCCGTGGCGACAAGGTCCGCAGCAATTTCGGCGAGTGCGGTTCGCCGGGCTTCGTGATCGATCACGGCTGGCATAACATCTCCCTGAGCTCGGCATCTTCGGCCGCGATCACCCGGTCTAGCCAGGTGTGGAAGTGCTGCAAGCCGCCTTCGTTACGCCCGAAGCGCACCTCGCCGAGCAGGCCTGTACCCATCACCTGCTGCTGGAAGGCCGAGGTCGGCAGGTCTTCATCCCCTACGACATGGGCCAGAAAGGCACACATTTCGCTCATCTTCATGCGGGCCGCCTCATCGGGCGGACTTTCGGCGAGAAAAGTCTGCGTGGTCGTCGATGTGCCGACCTCAGCGCCCGGCACCACAATCGACACCAGGACGCAGCGGATTCCCCCGATGTAAAAGGTGTTGATGGAGGTGCCGGGAAACAGGATCCACTCACCCATCAACAGCGGATCGAGCGGTTCATGCGCTGCGGGAACGCGGCCGAAGGCGTAGAGATCGTCCGGCGCACTCTCGCCGGGGCGGCCCTGCGGCGCGATCACCCGCTGGTGCGGGCCTTGTGCAAAGTAGAAGGCACGATTGCTTCGCTCGGGACCGAAGGTTGCGCGGTGCAGAACCGGCACGTGGTAGAATTCAAGATGCGCATCAAAAGCGAGCTTCCAGTTTGGGCCTTGAAGCATGCGGCTTTCAACCAGCGTCCAATCGGCGAGACCGAAACCGGACAGCAGATCGTCAATCCCGCCGAGCATGCTCGCCGGATCGTGCCGACTGGCGGGATCGAGAATTGCCCAGATCAATCCGGCACGCTCGGCGACCGGAAAACGCTTCATGGCGAGCAGCGCCTTGTCAAGGCGACCGAAATCGTCTGCACTCGCAACGCCAATAAGCGCGCCGTCTTGGCCAAAGGTCCAGCCGTGATAGGGACAGGTGAAGCGTGCAGCCGTGCCGCAGCCGCTTGCCACCGCCGCGCCGCGATGCGTGCAGGCGTTGAGCAGCGCGTGTGCCTGGCCCTGGCGGTCGCGGACGAGCAGCACCGGGATACCGGCGACGTCGAGCGTCTTGTAATCGCCGGCCCTGGGAATCTCACAGGATGCGGCGAGCACCAGCGGCACGCGCCGAAAAACACGGGCTTTCTCGGCATCAAAACGCTGTGGCGAGGTGTAGTGATCGGCTTGCAGTTCCATCACCCCGGGCGCGAGCGGGAAAGTACCCTCGGCCGTGTGTTGCAGCAGCGTAGCGGCGTGCTGCTCTAGCGTCGCCCGAGCCTTGGCGCCCAGGTGTTTGTCCCGCTCGATGTCCGTGATGTGCATCATTCCACCTCTCTGAGGGCACCCCACGCTTTTGCGAGGTGTGACCCCGCTGCTTTTATGCAACAGATGTTGTATAACAACTGGCGATTCGCACAGGGAGACGCGCAAATGGACAAGGCCACAATCGCGACGCTGAAGGCGCTGATGGAGTGGGAGGGGCAGCGCAAAGCGCCGCCACCGGGATTTCCGCGCCTGCCCGATATCCCGGCAGCGCGTTACACCAGCGCCGAATACCACGCGCTGGAGCAGGAGCACATCTTCCACAAATCCTGGCTGTTTGCCGCCCATATTGATGAGGTCCCCGAACCCGGCAGTTTCATGCGCTGGGACAATGCTGGCGATCCGATCATCATCGTGCGCGGCACGGATGGCCTTGTGCGCGCCTTCTACAACACGTGCCGCCACCGCGGCGCACCGGTTGTGACCGAGGACAAGGGTTGTTCACGGCGGCTCGTGTGCCCTTACCATGCCTGGACCTACAAGACCGACGGAACGCTGATCGGCGTACCCGAACGGCAGGATTTCGTCGATCTCGACATGGCCACCCGCGGGCTGATCCCGGTGCGGTGCGAGATGTATGGAAACCTCATCTTCGTCAATTTCGACGAGAATGCCCCCTCGTTGCGCGACTGGCTCGGCCCGATTGCCGAGGAATGGGAGGAGTTCGGCTTTGACAAGCTGCGGCTTGCCGCGCGCCATTCCTTTGATCTGGCCTGCAACTGGAAGGTCGCGATGGAGGCAAACATGGAGGTTTACCATGTGCCTTTCATCCACCCCGAAACAGTCGCGCCGCTGGTGGATGGCAAGCGCAACGTCAATCACCTCTATCCCGGTGGTCATGGGCGGATGCTGGCGCCGCCGCCGCGCGAATTGCAGCGCGAATCGGTGCGCGCGGTTGAAAATGCCCCCAACTGGACCACGATCGACACCGTCGGCGAATTGGGCCGCACCCACACGCAAAGCTATACGATTTTTCCCAACTGGGTCTCGCCGCTGTCGAACTATTTCGTGCCGCCGCTGATCTTCTGGCCGACCTCGCTGACAACCACGCGGCTGGAATTGATAACGATGGCCCCTGATTGGGGAGAAGGCGAAGCCCCCGACCTGTGGACCGTCCCCGATGCAAGCCAGCCCAATGGCCGCGCCATGGCCAAGCTCATTCAGGAGGACACCCAGTTCGGCGAGGCAATCCAGCGCTCGATGGAAAGCCGCGGCTTCAAAAGCGTGCCGCTCAGCTATCAGGAATCGCGCATCTACTGGTTCCACCAGCATTGCGACCGGATGATCGGCCCTGACAACGTCCCTGAACATCTGCGGGTGGAACCGGTGATCGGCGATCAGTGGGTCGCGCCCAATGATCCGCGAGTGCAGATGCTCAATGCTGAGGAACGCGAGGCGGCCGAATAAGCGAGAGCCCCGGCTGGCGGCCGGCCCGATGCAGCCGGCGTCAATGGGTTTGGCCTGCGGCGCCTTGTTCACTCCGGCCGGACATTGACCCGACGCCGCGCGGCGTGGCGTGCGGCGATGTAGCCGAAGGTCGCTGCTGCACCAATGGTGGCACCTGCACCGGGGTAGCTGCGGCGGAATGGCGAGCCGCTGCCGTTGCCTGCGGCATAGAGCCCATCGATCGGCCGGTCCGCGCCATCCAGCACCCGGGCCGCTGCATCGGTCTTGACCCCGCCATTCGTGCCCAGATCGCCCGGGCGCAGCACCGCAGCCCAGAATGGCGCGCGCGTGATCGGGCCAAGGCTTGGGTTCGGCCCATGGGCGGGGTCGGCCCAGTAACGATCGTAAGCCGTGGCGCCGCGGTGGAAATCTTCATCCACGCCGGCACGGGCAAACCCGTTGAAACGCTCCACGGTGGCGGTCAGGGTGGCAGGATCGAGGCCGCATTGGGCCGCCAGTTCAGCGATCGTTTCACCACGCTTGAGGGTGCCATTGGCCATCATCGCGGCACGTGCTGCGGGCGGCGACAGATCGGGGAAGATGTGCCGCGACAGGAAACGTTCATCCATGATCAACCAGTGGCGCTGGTCGGCCGCGCCGTGTTCGCGCATGATCTTGCCAGTCGCCATATAGGAGCGCGCCTCGTCCATGTAGCGCTTGCCGTGATGGTCGACGACAATGCTGCCCGGCAGGGCGCGCAGACCAAGCGCAAGTGCGTGTTGCCCCGGCCCGACCTCCAGCGTCGGCATCCACCAGCAATCGTCGAGCAGTTCGGTATCGGCGCCAATGGCGCGCGCGGCAACCAACGCGTCACCTTGATCCTCCGGCGAAGCATTGCTCCAGCTTTTGTGAAAGCCTTGCAGTTCGCGCCGCAGCGCCGGATTGCTGGCAAAACCGCCTGCCGCAAGCAGCACGCCTGCTGGTGCAGGCAGCACCTCGCGGCGGCCGTCCTGTCCAACGACCACGCCGGTGACAGCGCCGTGCGCGACGGCAAGATCGACAAGCGGCGTCGATAGGCGAACCGGGATTCCCAGCCGGTCAACGATCAGCATCAACGAGGCGACAAGCGCGCGGCCCGAGCCCAGCGGTTTGCGACCGCGCAGCTTGTCGCTGTAATGCCGAAGCATGATCCCCAAACCCGCCATGGCCGGGCGAATGCCGGTCTTGGTTAGCACTGCAGGGCCGAACTGCTCGCTCGTAAGGGCAGGGACATCAAGCTCCACCCCGCGCAAGGTGGCAAGGCGCTCTCCCAACAGGTGCCCGTCGATGGGCATGGCTTCGAGCGTGCGACCATGGCCCGCGCCATCGACTTCTGGATAATAATCCGGATGATCGCGGTTGCGGACCCATTGCAGGCCTTCACCTGCCAGCATGCGGGCCATGGCCGGAGCATTGTCGAGAAACGCCTCTGCCTTGGCGCGCTCGCGTCCACTCGCATCGGGCCCGATCAGTCCTGCAAGATAGGTGCGCGCCCGTTCGACAGGATCGTCCACAGCTTCGGCGACCATGGCATCATTGGCCGGGATCCACAGCACCCCGCCTGACATCGCGGTGGTTCCGCCCCAGCGGTCGGACTTCTCGATGATCAGCGGACGCAGGCCGGCAAGCCGCGCCGAAATCGCACCCACCAGCCCTGCCGCACCACTGCCGACGACGATGAAGTCATAGCCGCCGCCTTGCGCCTGCTCCCCAGCCCAATTCATTGCGACGCGCCCCTATCGGCTGCTGCCTCGCGGCCCGCTACCCTGCCAAAAAACGACCCCGGGCCCAGACTGAGACCGCTGGCATATTCCTTGCCGTTGCGCGGAATGTGCGCGGCGCAGGCCCCCGCTGCATAGAGGCCGACAATCGGGTTGCCGGCGGGATCAAGAACGCGTGCGCGGGCGTCCGTGTCGATCCCGCCGAGCGTGATGTAATGGTAGATTGAGCGGTCGAACGAAATGTCGAATGCGGCAAAGGGTGCCTGATCCAGGGGCTTGAGCCACGGCGGCTGCTTGTGGAAGCGCGTATCCTCCCCACGCGCCGCATCGCGATTGTATTCTTCAAGCGTGCGGACAAGTGCGCCCTGGGGTAGTCTCAGTCCGCGTTCCATCTCGGCCACCGTCTCATAGCCGTCGATCAGCACGTGCTTTGCCCCTTCGGTTTCGGGATAGGCGAAGATCTCGCTGTCGAGGATGAGGTAGGCCTTCTGGTCCGGCTGCTCCATGATGAAAGCCGCCAGCCGCCCGTGGTAACTGTCCTCCGCCACGAAGCGTTCGCCATTGGCGTTGATCACGATGCCTTTTATCAGGTTTTCGGGTGGGTAGATCGACGCGGTCGCAATCACGCCGTCCATCGCGGCGAGCGCGGCGCCGGCCTGTTGCGCCAGCCTGAGGCCTGCTCCGTCGTTCGAGGGCACACCAAGCGGTGAGGATGTCTCGCTGAGGAGCGGGAGCCACTCCTCCACCAGATCGGCGTTGTTGGTGAAGCTGCCGGTGGCGATCACCACCCCGCCGCGCGCGCCGATCCGCCGCTGCGTCCCGTCAATCGCGGCCCTCACTCCTACCACGCGGCCGGCTGCGTCGGTTTCAAGCGCAGTCACCGCAGCGTTGCAGATCGCTTCGATACCCTCAGCCTCGCAGGTCGCAAGCAATGCGCGCATCGCCGACAGGCCGCCGTTGACTTCGTCGCTACGCGCCTGGTGGCCACGCGGCACGGGCTGCGCTGCGTTTTTGAACGGCCAGACCTTCTCGTTGCCCGTGGTAAGCAGACAGTCGGCTGTCCTCACCGACACGACCTTGCCGGGGTAGGGGGTGCGGGTGAAGGGGACCCCCTGCCGTTCCAGCCAGTCGAAATGCTCGCGCGCGCCTTCGGCAAAGGTGCGGACCACAGCATCATCCGGGTGCGAGGTGCTGGCGCGGAGAAAATCGTAGAGGTTCTGCGGCGTGTCTTCATGGCCGCAGGCCTGCTGCACGGCGGTTCCGCCGCCGAGATAGAAGATGCCCTCCGACATGGCACTGGCCCCACCACCGCCGCCGGCCCGTTCCAGCACCAGCACTTCGGCCCCGGCCCGGTGCGCTTCAATTGCGGCACAGGTTCCGGCAATACCTTGTCCGACAACCACAACGTCTACCACTCTATCCCACTCGCCCATTGCCCTCCCTTTCGCACTGCGTTTGCTTTCGAAAAGCGTCTGGACCGCTGGATTTCGATCAGGCCGCAAGCGCTCCGACTGCTTTATGCAACATTTGTTGCACAAAGCAGTCGGAGCGCGAACTAGCAAAAGGTGCAGGATGTCCGCATCAAGGTGATGGGCTGCCGGCCTGATGACAGCATCGTGGGGAAACAGAACCCATCGCCCTTTCGCGGGTCAGCGGAAGACCATGTCACAAGCAGATGGTTATCATCGCTGTCGTAAACACTGCGACTTGGCCAAAGCTGTCGCCCACACGCAAGGCTGAGAGGCGATAACCGTTCCAGCCTTGGTCTGTGGCGCGCAAACCCTCCTTGCCCGACAAACCTCTCATCAAGAGCATCGGGGCCATGGCTATTCACCTTGTCCGGCAAGCCCGTCACTCAGCCAGTTTATCGCAGTCTTGGCCGGCACTCCCTGCCCGCTCCTTCCCGACCGCTCAAGGCAATGCTTTTGTCTTGGGCAGCCTCCGGGAAGGCGCCGGCTGTGATGCAAGTGGGATCGCCGACCGCTTGGGCAATGCCCGCCAAGACTGATCCCACGCCTTGTCAGAAATCCCCGCATTGACGAAGGGTGGGATGCTGTGCGCTGCCCGGCGGCGAGATAGCTCTGGCTTGCACGCACGAACTGACCCAGAAACGCAATGCAGGCGGCACCAAGACCATCGATCGTCCCGGATTTCGTAACCCTCGCCATCAAACGCTGTTTCGGCGGCCTTGGCGCGACCATCGGGAACCACTCGGGCTGGGTGATGCGATGGAGTGGCTGGCATCCGAAAAATCGCCCACCGGGCCAGAGCAGAAATATGGCGAAGGGCTGGAGGCCAACCATGGCTGGGGGTTTGAAGTGCCCGGCAATGCGACCGAGCTTTTTGCAACCGCATCCTTGGCCGCTATGGACGATTGCGGGCGCGAGGTCGCCTGCAATGCCCTGCAATCGGCATGGCTTACATCAGCGAAAACCGCGATGATGGCATGCTTTAGCGCTCTATCCCGGCAGCCCCCGGCGATCTGGCGCAAGGCGGATGCCTGCAAGCCATGGTGGCAAAGAAATAACCTGAACCGGCAAAGCAGCAAGCCGCTGCCATGGCTACATGCGCGGAACCGCGACTTTCTGGCAGGTCATCGGCATCCTGCGGCCAATAGTCCACATGGCCTCGCCGCCCTTATCCCAGAACTGATGCGTCGCGCTCATGTATTTCGCACCCGAGGCGGCCTTGTCGGCAGGCAGCACCACCGGCGCATCGTCGTTCATCTGCACCTGGATGCGGTTCCCGCTGAGGCGGTCAACCTTGAGCCGCATGCCGTTGCCGCAGTCATAATAGGCGCTCACGCCCGGGCCGCCGACCTCATTGCTCATGCAACCGCCAAGTGTCAGCGCAGCCGCGCCCAGCACCAGGATTGCCAGACTTTTCATGATTTCCTCCCCGCCCGATGAAAGCCAAGACTATCCTTCTGATGGTTCAAGTCAACCGCGCATCAAGCCGCGCGACCAAGCGAACCGCCAGCGTGATGAGGACGGGCACCAGCACGAGGCTCAGGGTCACCTTGGCGATCACCTGCCCGATGATCAGCCCGGTGATGTCAAACTCGCCATAGAAGGCGAGCGTGACGAAGATGACCGAGTCAATCGCCTGGCTAAGCGCCGAGGCAATTGCACCGCGCACCATCAACCCGATGGTGCTTGCCTCGCCCTGCCCGCGTAGCCTGTCAAACAGCCAGACGTTGAGCAGCAACGACACAAGATAGGCCACCGGCCCCGAAGCGACAACGCGCCAGAACTGGCCATGCACCAGCTCGAAAGCCTCGATCGCGCCGGGGCGGCCCGCCACCATTTCGGGCGAGACCGGCAGCGCCAGCACCAAGGTCATGAGGCTGATCGAAAACCCCAGCGGCAAAAAGCCCCACCACACGATCTTTTGCGCCAGCGCCTTGCCGTAAAGCTGCGCGATGGTGCTCGAAATCACCACCAGCAGCAGGAAAGCGAAGATCCCCGCCTCGACCGCCAGTGACGTCGGCCACAATTGTACCTGCTTGAAGGCAAGGAAGCCGGCCAGCACCGCCATGCCACCATAGACCAGCGCGCAGACAAACAAGCCAAGCGGGATTGCGGCGGTACGCTCGGGCGGGGCAAGCGCGGCGGATTGCATGGGTTCCATGCGAGATGGCCTAATCAGCGAACGCGCAAAAGAAAAGCCATGCGGTCCGGTCTGCCCACCGCTGCGTCGCGAGCGCAGGGGCAGGTCCGTGCCCTGCTGGGCGTCGACGGGGCGGGGCCGCGCGCGTTTGGCGGTTGCGTTACGCCGGACAAACTGCCAACCCTTGCCCCCGCGCAAGGCGCGCGGGAAAGCCCCTGCCTGCCTTCGCGACGGGATCGCATCAGCAGGGGCAGTTTCGCACCGTGAATTCAGGTTCTCTTTCCAGCCTCTCAAGCGTGCTGGGTATCCTTGCCATTCTGGGAATCGCCTTTGGGCTGTCTTCTGCAAGACGGAAGATCAATCTCCGCGTGGTGGGCGCGGCCTTCGGGCTGCAGGCCTTCATGGCGCTGATCGTGCTGCGCACCGATGCGGGCGTGGCGGTGATTGGCGGCCTGTCGCAAGGCGTGATTGCGCTGCTCGATTTCTCCAAGGTCGGTATCACCGCTGTATTCGGCCCGATGGAGGGCAATCCCTTCGCCAACACCTTTGTGATCGCAGCCCTGCCGGTGATCGTGTTCTTTGCCGCGATCGTCTCGATCCTCTATCACCTCGGCGTCATGCAGCGGCTGGTGCGCTGGGTCGGCGGGGCGATCGGCTGGATCACCGGCATCAGCAAGGTCGAAGCGCTGGGGGCTGCCGCCAACATCTTTGTCGGTCAGTCCGAAAGCCCATTGGTGGTGCGCCCTTATCTGGCAGCGCTGCCGCCCGCGCGCCTGTTCACGCTGATGGCGGTGGGCATGGCGGGTGTCGCAGGCACCATCCTTGCTGCCTATGCGAGCTTTATCGGCGAGGAAGCCGTGCCGTTTCTGCTTGCAGCCGCCTTCATGTCGGCGCCGGGTGGCATCCTGATGGCCAAGATCATCATGCCCGACGAGGCGCCCTTGACCGAGAGCAGCCGAAACGCGGTCGGCGCAATGGCAGTGGCCAAGGTCCGGCGCGGCAAGGCGGTTTCGGCCGACACGACCCGCGTGGTCATGCTCGATGAGAACGGCGAGGAGGTTGAGCTCCCCCAAGCGAGGATCAGCGCGGCCGGTCCTGCGGCTATCGTTGAAAGCGGCAAGCCTGACGAAGTGCTCGCCGCCGAAACCTTCGAGGAAGGCCAAAAGCCTGCCAACATCATCGAAGCCGCTGCGCAAGGCACCCAGACGGGCGTCAAGCTGGCTGTCGCAGTGGGGGCAATGGTGATGGTGTTCGTGGCGCTGGTGGCGCTGGCAAACGGCATGCTCGCAGGCTTGGGCAGCGGGGCGGTGAGCCTTGCCGCACAGCTTGGCACGCCGCTTGATGCTGGGACCGCAGCATGGCTTGCTGATCTCAGCTTCCAGAAACTGCTTGGCTACCTTTTCGCCCCGGTCATGTTCCTGATCGGCATTTCCGACTGGAACCAGGCGCAGCTTGCTGGCGGATTGTTCGGGACCAAGATCGTGCTCAATGAATTCGTCGCTTTCATTGATCTGGGAGCAATGGGGCCGGGCGCGCTGACTGAGCGCAGCCGTGCGATCATCACCTTTGCGCTGTGCGGCTTTGCCAATTTCTCCTCGATCGCAATCCAGATGGCGGTGACCGGCGGGCTTGCCCCCAACCAGCGCC
Organism: Erythrobacter sp.; assembly: GCA_046296155.1. Classification (GTDB taxonomy): domain Bacteria; phylum Pseudomonadota; class Alphaproteobacteria; order Sphingomonadales; family Sphingomonadaceae; genus Erythrobacter. The sequence goes on from JBKBLW010000007.1 coordinate 12,247, forward strand.
CGGTGATCGCCCGCCTCGGGCTCAAAGCACTGGCAGCAGGCAGTCTTGCCAACCTGATGAGCGCCGCGCTGGCGAGCCTGTTCCTGCCCCTCTAGCCCCTTGGCAGTAGCAAGCAGGCAGGTGTAAGGCGCAAGCCATGACCCAAACCCTGACCGATATTGCCAGCGTCTCGCTGGCCCAGCCGCTTGAAGAAATTGCCGATGAACTGGGCCGCAGCTTTGCAGAATACGGCTTTGCCGTGGTGCGCGATCACGGCATCCCGCAAGACCTGATCGACCGCGCCGAAGCCAGCGCCAAGGCGTTCTTTGCCCTGCCCGAAGATGTCAAACGCGCCTACAAGCTCGAAGGCAGCGGAGGCGCGCGCGGCTACACGCCGTTCGGCACCGAAAAGGCCAAGGATGCAGAGGTTTTCGATCTCAAGGAATTCTGGCACGTCGGGCGCGATCTGCCCGCCGGCCACCCACTTTCCGCGTTCATGGCGCCCAATGTCTGGCCCGCCGAAATCCCCGAATTTCGCGAGGTCATGAGCGCGCTTTATGCCGCCTTCGAAGCGAGCGGCCTGCGCGTGCTCGAAGCAATCGCGCTGCATCTTGGCCGTCCGCGCGATTTCTTTGCTGCAAGCGTTGCGGATGGCAATTCGGTGATGCGCCTGTTGCATTACCCGCCGCTTGGGGCCGATGCCCCGGAAGGTGCGATCCGCGCCGCCGCCCACGGGGATATCAACACCATCACGCTGCTGCTGGGGGCAGAGGAAGCGGGCCTTGAGCTTCTCACCAAGGCGGGCGAGTGGCTTGCGATCCCGGCGCAGAAAGGCGCGCTGGTGATCAATGTCGGCGACATGCTCGAACGGCAGACCAATGGCCACCTGCGTTCCACCACGCACCGGGTGGTCAATCCGCGCGGCGAAGCGGCGAAACGGGCGCGCTATTCGATGCCGTTCTTCCTCCATTTCCGGCCGGACTTTCTGATCACACCACTACCGGAATGCGTGGCGGAAGGCGATACCGCCCCCGAACCCATCACCGCGCATGATTTCCTGATGCAGCGCCTGCGCGAAATCAACCTCGTGTGAGGCCAGAATCGGCTGCGGATTCGGTCGGGCAGCGCGGACGCGAAGGTGCCGCCAAGCCCGATTGAGCGCGCAGACCAAACTGCTCCAAAATAATCCCTGCTCGTTGCGCGCATGCAACACTGCGCGGCGCAGTGCTCTGAAATCCTGCCTTTTCGACACGTCGCAGGTGCCAGAGATCATGGCTGCGTCACGGCGCCGTAAAGGCTTTCATCAAATCGTCACAAAACTGTCGCTTTGCCGCAGCGCAATAAACCTAGGGGCGGATGCAGCCGAACTGGCCCATCCTTTTTTGTCATCAGGGGCTTTCATAATGAAACTCAGATATCTCCTTGCCGCAAGCGTCATCAGCCTTGCGGGCACCACCATGGTTGCAGCGCCGGTTGCTGCCCAGGAAACCACCTCGGCCGTGCGCGGCACTGTCACCGATGCTGATGGCAACCCGATCCCGGGCGCCAGCGTCACCGTGACCCACCAGCCTTCGGGCACGCGTTCGGTGCTGACCACCGATGCGGGCGGCAACTTCAATGCGGTCGGTCTGCGTCTTGGCGGCCCCTTCGTCGTTTCGGTGACTGCTGACGGCTATGAACCGGTTGAAGAAGAAATCGGCTTCCTCGCGGCAGGTCAGGCCCAACGCGTGGGCATCGCGCTTGCGCCGCAGGGCCAGGCGATTGTCGTCTCGGGTGCACGTCAGCGTTCGGCGATCAGCCTGGCGACCGGCGCTGCCAGCGTGCTGTCCGCGCGCGACGTGTTCAGCATCGCCAACGTCAACCGCACCATCCAGAACCTTGCCCAGCGCGATCCGCTGGTGACCATCCAGCCGGGTGGCCAGGGCATCCAGATTGCCGGCCAAAACAACCGCTTCAACCGCTTTACCGTTGATGGTGTGGATTTTACTGACCCGTTCGGCCTCGAAGCAGGTGGCCTCGTGTCGACCCGCGGCCCGGTGCCGCTTGATGCGATCGGCGAATTCTCGGTCGAAGTCGCCCCGGTGGACATCCAGCAGGGCAACTTCCTTGGCGGCGCGATCAACGCGCAGCTCAAGTCCGGCGGCAATGAATTCACCTTCCTCGGCGCGGCCTTCTACCAGGATGACAGCCTGCGCGGCACCCGCGCGAAGAACTTCACCCGTACCGGCGCATTTGAATCACAGATCTACACGGCGCAGGTTACCGGTCCGATCATCAAGGACAAGCTGTTCTTCGCGGTCACTTACGAGCGCACCCGCGACAGCGTGCCGGCAGCCGTCTCGCCCGCCCAGCTCGGCATTACCGATGCGCAGCTCGCCCAGATCAACGACATCGCCCAGAACGTATATCGTTTTGACACGCTCGGCGTGGCCAGCAGCATCCCGGAAAAGGATGACAAGCTGATCACCAAGCTCGACTGGAACGTGGCGCCCGGGCATCGTATTTCGGCGACCTACATCTGGAACGAAGGTTCGGTGCTGGCTGGCCAGACCGGCGCAGGCGCGCTGAATTCGAACAACCCGAACTTCGCGCTGCTTTCCAACAACTACACCCAGGGCGCGATCAACCACTTCGGTATCATCCAGTCCAACAACCAGTGGAGCGATACCTTCTCAACCATGCTGCGCGTGTCCTATGCGGACTACACGCGTCTGCAGGTTCCGATTGGTGGCAATCGCGACTTCGGCCAGTTCTCGACCTGCCTTGCACCCACTTCGAGCGCTCCGGCTCTTACCTGTCCGACCGGGACCCGCCTGCTTACCTTCGGCCCGGACATCAGCCGTCAGGCCAACGAGCTCGAAAGCCAGCGTCTCGCGATCGAATTCGCCGCGACCCTCAAGATGAATGGTCACACCGTGAAGTTCATCGCCGAGCGCCGCCAGCAGGATGTTCGCAACCTGTTCGCCCAGCGCGTCTCGGGTGCCTGGTACTTTGACTCGGTTGCCGACCTTCAGGCGCGCCGCGCCAACGAAGTCGACATTGCCGTGCCGCTGCGTGGCGGGATCGACACCGTGACCGCTCTGTTCGAAAACAACCAGTGGACTTTCGGTGTGATGGACACGATCGACGTGACCGACGATCTCACCGTGGTCGCCGGCTTCCGTTATGATCTGTACGACACTCCCGATCGTCCGTTTGCCAATGATGCGTTCTTCCAGCGCTTTGGCTTCTCGAACACCGCGAATCTCAATGGCCGCGACCTGTTCCAGCCCCGCTTTGCCATCAACTGGCGCGCCACCGATCGTCTGACCCTGCGCGGTTCGGCCGGCATCTTCGGCGGTGGCAATCCGCTGGTCTGGATCTCGAACAACTATTCAAACCCCGGGCCGACGCTTGGCCGCGTGCAGGTTCGCCGCACCGATACCGGCACTTTCACTGTCTCTGGCGTCAGCGGCCTGACTACAGCCCAGCAGCAGGCGATCGGTGCAGCCACGCTGAACAACCCGGGCAGCGGCACGCTGCCGGCTGAACTCGTGGCCGCAATCCGCGCCGCGGGAACGGCCGCTTCGCCGACCAACGCGCTTGACCCCAACTTCCAGCCGCAATCGCAGTGGCGCTTCTCGGGCACGGCGGAATATACCGCCAATCTCGGCGCACTCGGCGATGACTGGAAGTTCGGCGTCGATGTGATCTATTCCAAGGTTCGCAATGCCCTCGAATGGACTGACCTGCGCTCGATCCCGACCGGAACGCTGCCTGATGGCCGCGTCCGCTACTCGATCCTGCCGGGCCAGACCGGTGTGAATACCGATCTGCTGCTCACCAACGTCGATGAGGGTGACAGCTTGAACCTGGTTGCGCGCTTCAAGAAGCGCTTCAACTCGGGCTTCTACATGGATGGTGCCTACACCTACCAGACGGCGAATGATCGCAACGCGGGCACTTCGTCGGTTGCATTCTCGAACTATGTCAACGCCGCTGCGGGGGTCGATCCGAACTTCTCGGCTTTCGGGACGTCGAATTACCAGACCGATCACCAGTTCCGCTTCACCTTGGGTTACGACGCGGAAATCTTCGGTGACAACAACACCAGCATCCAGCTGTTCTACCTGGCCCGTTCAGGTCAGCGCTTCAGCTACACCTTTGCCGACCAGGCGTCGGGCACGGCGCGTTCGGCGGTGTTCGGGGTGACGGGTCGCAATGACCGCAACCTGCTCTACGTTCCGAATGTAAGCAGCCCCACGGCTGATCCGCGTGTGACCTATGCACCGGGCTTCGACTTTGCTGCATTCCAGCGGTTCATTCAAACCTCAGAGCTGAATGCGTTCCAAGGCCAGATTGCGCCGAAGAACCTCGGCGAAGCTCCGTGGTGGCACCGGCTCGATCTGTCGATCCGTCAGGATGTGCCCTTCGTGCTCGGCGGCAAGATCCAGCTGTTTGCTGACGTCGAAAACGTGCTCAACCTGATCGACAGCGAACTCGGCACCTTCCGCCAGGTTGGCTTCCCATTCTATGCACCGCTGGTGAACGTGACCTGCGCCAACGCGGCCTGCACTCAGTACCAGTACGCAAACCGCGCAGCGGCGGGCTTTGCCCCGCCGGTGTTCAACGTGGTGCCGGAAGCGTCACTGTGGGGTGTGCGCTTCGGGATCCGCGTGACCTTCTGATCACATCCTGCGAATGGAAACACGCCAAGGGGCGGCTCGCAAGGGCCGCCCCTTTTGTATCGCGGGCCTCATCCAGCGCGGCGGGATTGGGACAGCAGCGGCGCTCAGCCCTATCGCCAGATGGCAATCACCGGGCGCGGCGCTGGGCAGGAGTGCCATCCTCCTCGCTGGAAGGGGCCAAAGGCCCAGCCGCCAGCACCGCGCGGATCAGCGCTGCGCAAACCTCACGACTTGCCCCCTCGCGCAGCGCCTGTTCAAGCGCCGCGGCGCGCCGTCCAAGATCGACTTCGCCAAATGCCGCAGCAGAGCCTGCAAGATTGTGGGCCTGAAGCATCAACTCACGCGCTTGTTTCCCCCGGACGGCACCGGCACCTGCGGCAAAGTTGCCATCAGCAAGGATGCGGGAAAGCGTCGCAAGCGTGCTGCTCCGATTATCCAGCCATTGCTGCCACGTCCGCTCACTGATCGGGCGCTGCAAGGCAGACCCATCCTTACGCGGTGCAGCCGCGCCAGACATAGTGGATGGGACAAGAGCCCCTGAACTGGCATCGGTGATCAGCCCGGCCTCAGGCGCCGTATCGCGCGGGCCTGCATCAACAATCCGCGTCGGCAGCCAGCGTTGCAGCGCGCGCGCCAGATCAGCCATCATCACCGGCTTGGCGAGATGCGCCTGCATCCCCGCTGCCCGTGCGGCAGCAATATCGCCGGGAAAGGCATTGGCGGTCAGCGCGATGATCGGCAGCGTGTCTGCGCAGATCCCTTCGGCCCGGATCGCACGGGCTGCAGAATAGCCATCGCAGCCCGGCATCTGCACATCCATCAGGACCAAATCATAGGGCCGTCCGCGAATAATGCTGTCGATCACCATCGCGATCGCCTCGGTCCCATCATAGGCCATCGCCACGCTTTGGCCGCAGCGTTCGAGCATCTCGCTCATCAAAAGCCGGTTCGCATCGTGATCCTCGGCCAGAAGAACACGTGCGGCCGGCGGCAGGGCCAGCGGCGTGGCAGGAACGTTTGGCACAGCGGGCAAGGCCTGGGGCGGTGCCATTTTCGCAGGAAGCGTCAGAACAAAGCGCGAGCCCGAGCCCAGCCGACTTTCCACCGCAATATTGCCCCCCAGGAGATCAGCCAGCTTGCGGCTGATCGACAGCCCAAGGCCTGTGCCGCCAAGTTGGCGAGTCACTGCGCCCCCGCCCTGATTGAACGGCGCAAAGATCTCCTCCAGCCGCCCCTCGGCAATCCCGATGCCGCTGTCTTCCACCACAATGGAAAGGCTCTCGTCACCCACCCGATAGGCAAGGCGGATCATGCCGGAATGGGTAAACTTGACCGCATTGCCCAGCAGATTGAGCACGATCTGCCGCAGCCTCAGGCCGTCGGTTATGACCCAGTGTCGCAGGCTTGGGTCTCGCCCATGGCCGTCGGCATCCCCGCACTCGCATTCAAAGCGCAAGAGCAACCCCTTGCGCTCGGCATCGGGGCGGTGAAGCTCGGCGCATTCGCTGAGCGTGGCGTGGAGATCGACCGGGCTTTCATCAATCGAGAACTGCCCCGCCTCGATTTTGGAGAGATCAAGAATATCATTGAGGAGCAACATCATCGAGCGCCCCGACTGCACGATCAGCTCGGCATAGCGGCGCTGCGCGGGCGGCAGATCCGCCTCAATCATCATTTCCGCAAAGCCCAGAACGCCATTCATCGGTGTGCGGATTTCATGGCTCATATTGGCGAGAAATTCAGACTTGAGCCGCGCCACCTGTTCGGCCGCCTCACGCGCATGGGTAAGTTCGGTCTCCAGCGCGATGCGCTCAGTAACGTCGCGCACCGCCACAACCACGCCGCTCAAGCTGCCGCCCGGACCCTCGTGAACTGCGCGACAATCGGCTTCGAGATAGGCCGGCTCGCCTGCGGGCGTATCGAGAAAACGGCGATAGGTCAGGCGTTCGGTGCGAGTCTGGCCTGAGAAAATCCGGTCGATTGCTTCCTTCACGTAATCGGCGGTTTCAGGATGCAAGCGTTGATCAACCAGGATCCCGACAAGGCTTTCGGGCGGAACGGCCAGCACATCGCGCACAGAGGGCGAAGCATAGGTGCAGCGCCGCGACAGATCATAATGCAGGACGCCATCAGCAATATTATTGGCCAGCATGTCGCGCTGCCGCTTGCCCTCAGCCAGCCGCATCGTCATCTCGGCGCGCGAGGCGAGGATCGCGGCGACTGGAAGGCCGGTCAGGAAATTGGCCGATACAAACACCTGCAACAGAAGAATCTGCGTGATACCAGCGCCCTGTTCACCAGCGATTGGGCCATAACCCCTTATCGTCATCGCCGTAGCAATCACCGCCACTGCCAGCACATAGGCGGCCGTGCCACGCACCCCAAGCCGAAAGGCATGAAGGAGGGTGATTGGAGGGATCAAGAACATCAGCGGCAAATCGGACTGGCGAAATACCAGCAGGGCGCAGATCATTCCGGCCGTCAGCAGAGCGAGGCGTTCCAGCACGCCTGCTCCTGGCGGCGCTGCGGCTTGAGCGCGGCGCTCAAGCAGCAGCAGCGCGCTCGGCACAATCAGGATCATCGCCATGCTGCCGGTGAGGAACCATATTATGACCCCGCTTCTGAGCGCTGCCGGATCGCCGCCAATCGTCAGGCTCGCGATCATGGCCGAGGCGAGTGGCGCAGCAATGCCGCCCGACCAGATGAACCGGCTGAGCGCTGCCAGGCGTGTCATATCGGGCTGGCCACCGCACATCTGCCTGGTAAGCGCAACCGCCAGCAGCATCTCCACGCCATTGGCAGCCGTGAGGATCGCGGCGCTCGCTGGGGCAAAGCCGGCTCCCAACTGCACCGCCATCCCGGCTGCAACAACCGCTGCCAGCACCAGCCATTCATTGGCAAAGCGGTGCCGCAACAAGAGCGCTGCGACGCAGGCATTGGGCGGCCACAGCCCGACCAAAAGTGTCGCTTGCTGCTGCGGACACAGGATCGCTGCGGCGACGAGCGCGTAGAGCACGCCTGCCAGCAGGCTTGCCGCCAGGCACCGCAGATCAGGCCGCCCACTTGCAATAAGCTTTCCTGCGGCGAGGCGGCGCGCGATGACGGGGGCTGCAGACCGGCTGTCATCGGACATGGCTGCGGGCGCGGCAGCGCCGAAGCCCTCATCGGTCAGGCCGCCAACGCGATCATCATGGGCTCCGGCCGCGGGAGGAGAACTCGCATCGGCGTGCATCGTCAGCCGTTTCTGGCACTCCATCGAAAATGAACAATCTTGTGTTACAGCCAGCGGCGCGCATTTTCCGGTGAAACTGCGTCCGAAATGGAGAGGTCGGCGATGAGCATTCCCGCGCCCCGCGCCCGCTTTGACGAGCAACGCAAGCCGCTGAGCTGGCCCTTGCTGGTGGTCATTGGCCTGCTACACGTCGCGGGGTTCTATGGCCTCATGCGTGCGCTGGCCCCTGACCTTACTGCCGCTGTCGAGCGCAATGTCGTGGCCGCCTTCAACCTTGAGATACCCCCACCCCCGCCCGCTCCCGCGCCCTCGCCTGATGCGGCCGAAGAAGGGGCAGCGGGCGATCCAGGCCGCGAGGCGACGGCGCGTCCGGTCACAGCCCCGCCTCCCAAACAGGTGCTGCGCGAGACTGCGCCAGCCCCGCGCACAGCATCGACCGGCACGGCAAACCGCTCGGGCGCGGCCGAGGCAGGCGATGGCACGGGCGCGGCCGGCAGCGGCGATGGCACCGGCAGCGGCAATACAGGAAGCGGCCGGGGCAGCGGACTTGCTGCCAAGCCGGTGCACATCTCGGGCGAGATCAACAACGCCCGTGACTATCCGGTCCCGGCTGGCGGGCGCGAGGCGCGGCGCGGCACCGAAGTGATCGTGCGCGTTATTGTGGGCGTGGATGGCCGCGCGCGCGATTGCAGCATCTACCGCGCCAGCCCTGATCCCGAAGCCGACCGCCTGACCTGCCAGCTGGTGGAACAAAGACTCGGCTTCCGGCCCGCTCGCGATGCGGCTGGCAATGCCGTGCCTGCGCCGTTCTTCTGGCGCCAGCGCTGGTTCTGATCGGCCCGGCAATGCGCGCAGTCAGCCGTCCAGCGCTCGCTCCAGATCGCTGGGGCCATAGGGCTTTCGCAGGACGCCATCGGCACCCAGTGTCGCCATGTCGCCGGCGGTTTCGGCATAGCCGGTCGCCAGCAGAAAGCGCACTCCCCGCTCGCGCAGGGCGGCAGCCACCGGAGCGCTCGACTGGTTGCCGAGATTGAAGTCGAGAATCGCAAGATCAGGCGGCGCTTCGGCGATGGCCTGAAGCGCGCCTTCGACGCTGCTTTCAACCCGTACCGAGGATACCCCGAGCCGCTTGAGATTCTCTTCAGTGTCGAGCGCGATGATCATGCTGTCTTCCACCACCAGCACAGTGCCGGGGCGCTGGCTGGCGGAGGATGGCGCAGCAGCCAGCGTGCGCGCGCTGGTGCGGGGACGCTCGGCCGCCTGCGCCGCCCCGCCATGCTCTGCGGACTCGGCAAGAAACCTGCGCGGGATCAGGAAGTCGGCCTCAAGCCCAGTGAGACGGAACCGCATCTCGGCCTCGCCCTGCAATTCATGCGGGATCGAGCGCTGGATGATCGTAGAGCCAAAGCCCTGCCGCTGCGGCGGCGTGACTGGCGGCCCGCCAGCCTCGCGCCACTGGATCACCAGATCGCCAAAAGGGCTCCGTGAAAGGTCGATGGTGACAGTTCCCTCACGCGCACTGAGGCTGCCATATTTGGCCGAATTGGTGACCAGTTCGTGCACCACCAACGCCATGACTGTAAATGCTTCGGGCCGGATAAGGGCATCGGTGCCAGTTATCCGGAGCTGCGCTCTATCATCGCCAAGATAGGCGGCAAATTCGCTTTCGATCAGCACGGACAGCGGCGCAGGCGACCAGTTCTCGCGGGTGATATTATCATGCGCCGATGCGAGCGCGGAAATCCGCCCGCCGATGATCGCGGCAAACCCGGCGACGCTCATTGCATCGTGCTGGGACTGGGCCACCAGTCCGCGAATAAGGCCAAGGATATTGCGGACCCGGTGGTTGAGCTCAGCGATCAGCAAGTCCTGCTGCTGGGCGGCGCGCTGGCGTTCGCGCATCACCTCCTCGCTCATGCGCAGGATCACTTCGATAAGGGTGCGCCGCAGCCTTTCGGCAAAGTCGCATTCCTCCTCGCTCCATTCCGCGCTGCGCCCGCGCACGATCTCACGCCAGGCTGCAAAGCTGGTGCGCGGTTCAAGCATGGTGCCGGCCTCAGCCTTGGCCGTGGCCGGATTGCCCGCCCAGATCACCACCTGTTCAACCGGGCGCCGCCACAGGACGAGATAATCACGCGGCGCGCGCGAAAGCGGCAGGATGATTGCGCCTGTCACCCGTTCGGCAAAGGCGCTGGCAGCAGGAATCTGTTCGGCCAGCGCAGTGGTGGCGAAGATCGTGCTGGTTTCGGCCTCGCCAAAGGCAGGCGCCAGCGCCAGAAACTCCTCGCGCGTCGGGGCAGTTCCCAGTGCCCGATATTCGCCGCCCACCAACAGCGAGATGCCGTCATGGGCGATGAGATCACTGATCGATTTTTCCAGCAGGGGCAGGTTGGCTCCAAGCGAGGTGCCGCCCGCCAGCTCCAGCATCAGCTGATCATTGAGCCCGCGCGCGCGATCACGCAGCCTGTCAGCGCGGCGCACCAGCATCCGGTCGAGCATCAGCGAGAAGGTCTGGCTGAAGAGTTCCGCGACAGTCCTGAGCGAGAATGGCGGCAGGCGCGGGGTTTCGTGGTGGCACGAAATCATACCCCACAGCCGTTCATGGCGCACGATCGCAATCGTGAGCGAGGCGCCCACACCCATGTTACGCATATAGGCCACATGCATCCTGGAATGGGCGCGCAGCACGCTCATGGAGAGATCAAGCGGATTGCCGTCTGGCTGCACCGGCGGTTCGATCGGCACGGCTTCAGCAGCCATATCGGCGATCACGCGGAAGCGGTTGCGGCGGAACAATTCGCGCGCCTGTTGCGGGATATCGGCGGCGGGATAGCGCAGGCCGAGAAAGGCGGCGAGATCATCGCGCTTATCCTCGGCGATCACCTCGCCGCTTTCATCGGGGTGGAAGCGGTAAACCATCACCCGGTCATAGCCGAGCATCTGGCGCACCAGCCGGGCCGCCGCATCGCACAATTCCTGCGGTTCGCGCAGGCGTTCGAGCTGGCTGATGACGGGGCTGATCAGCCCGAGGTGATCGGCAAAATCGCGCAGGGCATGGGGTTCGAACTCCACCACCATCTGCCCGTTGCTGGGATGGACCGCGCAATCGAACAAGCGGCCGTCGCCTGTCAGATCAAGCCCGAACAGGCGCTCGACCCCGTCCTCGGCAGGTGCGCGGGCCAGAGCTGCGCGCAAATCCCGGCAGGCGTCGGCGGTGAACCAGTCCGCCAGCGGGGTGCCTGCGGCAACGGCTGGGGCAGCACCAAGATCGAGCACTTCGGCAGCGTTCAATGAGGCCTGGGTGATTTGCCCTTCCCCGTTCACCACGAACAGCGCGCCAAAAGACTGCACTGCGGCAATCTGATGGATCGGCTCGCGGTCGCATTCGGTCAGCTGTGTCTGGATGTGATGCAGATTCATGCCTCAGCCCCTTCTTTGGCCTGGAGGGCATGAGCGATAAAATGGGCAAAGACTGCGCCAGCCGCCTTCGCAGCAGCGGTAGCCTGCGCGGCGCTCACGGGGCGTTCAAGTCGCGGGCGCAGGCTCTGCCAGAAGCCGAGCATCGCGCCGTCACCGAGGAAGGTCGCCGGCCAGCCGCCCCCATGGGCCGCACTGGCCCGGCGCATCTGCTTGAGGATCGCCTTGTTGCCAAGCGCCGAACCGGCCAGCACCCAGGCAGCGCCCAATGCCGCGCCCTCGCTGTCCGCGCGCATCGCAAAGGCAGCAGCAGGCCGGGGCAGCGCCTGGCCAAGCGCTGCCAGATCGCATGCAATCAGCGGGGTCTGGGAAGGGGGGCGCAGATCAGCCGGAGCATGGGCCTCCAGCCAGGCCTCAACCGGCGCGCGGGCGGCGTGCTGGAGACTGAGGAAGCGAGCGTAATCACCAAGGCTGCGCCAGCCGCTCGCTGCCTGCATCGTGTGATCGAGCAGCTCATGCGCGGCCATCGTCGCGGTGCGCAGGTGCAGCCGCAGATCACCGGCAGGACCTTGGGCGGCATTGATGGGCACGTCACGCCTTCCTGTGCGGCCTTCTGCCGATCGCCGGAAAGCGGCGGCCGGTTGCCGGACACCCAATCTTCGCAGATACGAAGATTTCTATGCCTATCTGTCAGATTCTTGCATGAAATGCAATGAAACTTAAGCAGGATAGCAATGTGATGATCGCTCGCTGCGGCGCGAATCAGGGCCTCAGCAGGCGCCTGCCTTCTTTCTTCACCGCGGCCTCCAGCGCTCCGCGCATAATGCCGAGCATGGCGGGCAGGCGCATTTCGATCACGACTTCGCTTTCACCCACATCGACCCCGCCGGGGATGGTATAGCCAACCACGGTCGCGGTGATGTCCATCCGGTCTTCGCTCGGCCAGCTGGTGGTAACATCGGCCAGGCCGGGGGGAAAGAAGCTGGCGATTTCATTGGCGTGGGCGTGCATCCGGCGGCGCACTTCCTCGCGGCTCAAATCATGGGGCAAGGTGACGCGCATCAGCTCTAGCGCTCCTGTTTGCTGGCGGCGGCCGAGAAGTCCGGCAGCGGCACGCCGGTATCAGGCGCGCCCGATCCCTCAAGCGCTTGCGCGCCGCCATAGCGATATTCGAGAAAGCGGGTCTTGATCGCCAGATCATCGAGCGCGCCTTCGGCAAGGCGGCGCGTCACGCGGTCCAGTTCGCCCGAAAGCTTGGTGAGGCTCTCCGCCAGGCGTTCGTCAGCGCTCTTGCCGATATGCGCTTCCTTGCGCAGGTTTGCAGGGATGCGGCGGTAGTTTTCGATGGTCTCGGGGATATATTCGCCCACCAGCTCGCGCACTTCGCCAGCGGCCGGATGGGCGGGATCGATATTCTGGAGCTGAAGCCCAAGCGCATCGAGCTGCACACCCATCTGATCGATGATCCGCACCGCTGCAGGCGGCAGATAGGCCCGCTGGGCCTCGAGCCACAGCTCGGTGCGGGCGACCATCTGGGCAGGACTGCCCTGCCCGAGATCGGCGCGCCTCGGCGTCTTGACCTTGGGATAATTGGCGAAGATGACGCCCGCCGCAACCACGGCAAAGAAAGCCGTCACCACGCCCCAGAAACCGATCCCGTCGAGCACCATGCCCGCCACCATTGTCGCCATCAGGATCGCAACGAGCGCCGCGCCGAAATAGCCCGCGCGCCGCATCAGGCTTTTCATCTTGAGTTCGGCCGAGCCTTTGCCAATGCTCTTGGCCGGGCGGTGCGTCCCGCCCTCGCGCTGCGTGATGAGGCTGGCTTTCGCCTCGCGCAGGATGCGGTCGGATTCGCGCGTCGTATCGGGCATCAGCGATCAAGCGCCAACAGCGAAGGCTCGGAAGCGGCGATCTTGGCCTGCGCCTGCGCCTGCCCCTCGGCGCGCGCAATATAGCCCTTGGATTTTTCGACCTCGGAAGACAGCGTCTCGACTGTCTTCTTCATCGAATCCAATGCGCGCACCTTGAAATTGTCGACCTCGTCCATCGTGTCATAGATGTTCTGGAAAGCGCGCTGCAACGTTTCGAGCGGGATCGTGGATGATGCTGCCTGCTCGTGGATCTGTCCGGTTTGATCGCGCAGCAGCTGGCTCGTGGAATCGATGATGTCGCTGGTGGTCTGGTTGAGCGCGGTGATCTGGCCAAGCACCAGCTTCTGGTTGGTCATCGCCTGCGCCACTGTAACCGCGGTACGAAGCGCGCCCACCGTGGTTGTGCTTGCCCGGTCAACGCCCTTGATCAGTTCGACATTGTTCTTCTTGACGAGATCGAGCGCGAGATAGCCCTGCACGCTCACTGCCATTTGGGTAAGCAAATCCTGCGTCCGCTGGCGGACATAGAACAGCGCCGATTCGCGCAGCGCTTTGGCCTTGGCGGGATCGGACGAATCGAGTTCAGACGCCTTGGCCTCCAACCGCGCGTCGAGCGACTTGGCGATGTGGATCATTTGTTCCAGCTCGCCCATCGCGGCCCACAGCTTTTGACGTTCAGTATCGATCGCGGCGTTATCGAGATGCAATTCCTTCTTCCCGCTTTCAAGCCGGGCAAGGATCGACTGGATGTGGCCCTGAGCGGACGTGTAACTGTCGAAGTAGTTCTTGAGCTTGTTTCCGAACGGAATGATGCCGAGCAGCTTCCTGCCCGTCATCTTGCCCTTGCGGCCCGGATCAAGATCTTCGATCGTGCGGCGCAGCTCGGCCAGGTCAGCGCCCACGCTGCCATCGCCGTCCATCGCCCGCACCGGGCGATCGAGAAAGCGGTTCGACATCGCCGCTGCCGCCCTGATCTGTTCCTGCCCCATCCGGGTTATCTGATCGACCTTTTCGCCGAATTCGGGCGAATTGGCATCGGCGCTGACCAGATCCTGCACGAAAGCATCGACCTTGCTTTCCAGCTTTGTCTTCTGCTCGGTGGTGATCGGGACCAGCCCAATCGCCTGTTCGGGCGCAACCTGCGGCACCGGATCGGGCGGGGTGAGGGTGAAATCGGTTGCCGCCTTGGGGGCGGTCGCAATCGCGGTGGCGGTCTGGTTGTCCGTACTCATCCGAATTCCTTGCCTCATCTCTGGCGGTCGGCAGCAACACTCACCTTGCGCTGCGTCCGTCTCGCGCCTCAACTGTATTAGTCATCTAAAACACGGCTTTCAAGGCCAGCACCCATAGGGCGGTGCTGGCCATAGACCGCATGATGACTGTATATGCCTTGAACAATAGGCCATTATATGCGGCTATCACACCGAAAAAGCGCCAGCTCCAAGGGATCATCCATGAACGAACCAGCCGCACCTGCCGCAGGTGCATCCGCTCCCGATCAGCCCGCCTCGCCGCCCAGCCCTTTTCGCAGAAGTCTTGGTGCAGCGCTGTTCGGGCTCAGGCGCTGGTGGCTGCGCGATGTCATTGCCGAAGTGGATCAGGCGCGGGTGATCGAAACCCGCCGCGAGGAAGGGGCGTTGTCGCACCGCTATCTCTTCATGATCGCGATGAGTGCCGGCATCGCCATTCTGGGCCTGCTGCTGTCCTCTCCCGCGGTGGTGATCGGGGCGATGTTGCTCTCACCGCTGATGGATCCGATCATGGGATTGGGCTTTGCCTTGGCGATTGGCGATTATCGCTGGATGAAGCAGTCGGCACGCACGCTGGCCTGGGGCAGCCTGCTGGCAGTGGCGCTGTGCGCGTGCCTTGTTTTTGTCTCGCCGATCCAGACCATCACCTCCGAAATCGCGGCGCGCACGCGGCCCAATCTGTTTGATCTGTTCGTAGCGCTGTTTTCGGCACTTGCCGGGGCCTACGCGATGATCCGCGGGCGCGAGGGCACCATTGTGGGCGTGGCCATTGCCACTGCGCTGATGCCGCCGCTGGCAACAGTCGGCTTTGGCCTTGCGACACTGAACTGGACTGTCTTTTCCGGCGCCCTGTTGCTGTTTGCAACCAACTTTATCACCATTGCGCTCACCGCATGGGGTATGGCGCGGCTTTATGGCTTCAGCAGCGATCTCGGCAAAAAGCAGACCCAAGCGCAGAATTTTGCGGTAGCAGGCGTGTTCATCGCGCTCGCCGTACCGCTGGCCTTCTCGCTCCAGCAGATTGCATGGGAAGCCAATGCCCAGCGCATCGTGCGGAGCGAAATCCGCGAGAAGTTCGACAACCGCTCGCTGATCGACAGCTTCGAGATTGATTTTTCAGCCAATCCGCTGGCGATCAACGCGACCATGCTGACGCCCGAATTCAAGCAGGATGCCGAGGCCGAGATTGCCCGCGCGCTGTCTGCACGACTGGGGCGCGAGGTCGATCTCACGCTCAACCAGTATCAGGTGGGCACCAGCGCGAGCGCTGCCCAGCAAGCCCAGCTTTCCGCGACCCGCGCGCGCGAGGAAGCCGATGCCCGCGCCCGCAGCGATGCATTGGCCCTGAGGCTCGCGCTGGTGGCAGGCGTCGCGCAAAGCGAGGTGCTGATTGATCGCAACCGCAAGCGGGCGCTGGTGCGCGCCGCGCGCCTGCCGGGTGCCAGCCTGGCAACTTACCGCGCGCTCGAAGCCCGCATTGCCGCAACCGAGCCGGACTGGGTGATCGAAGTGCTCCCTCCGCCGCTGCCGCTGCCCGGTGTGCTCGCCACCGATGGTGACACGTTATCGGATCAAGGGCGCGAAACGCTCGCGATCATTGCGTGGGCTGCCCAGCGGCTTGGCCAGCCCGTCGCGCTGACCGGAAATAGGCCCGCCTCAGAGGAAGCGGCCGAACGGCTCCGCAGTCAGGGCATTGCAGTCCAGGTGCAGCCCGGATCGGGGCCGCTGCTGGCTGCATGGGGTGACGGCACGCTCTAGAGCGGTTTGCGATCCGGTTGCATCAGGCCAACCGCTCTCATTTCTGTTTTGCCACGTTGTTGCGAGGCGCCGGGTGTTTCCATCCGGCTTGAAAACGCTGCTGCGCGCGCCCTTCTGTGTGGCTCAGGCCGCCAGATCTATCGGCACGATCTCGCCTGCGAGATAGAGCTTCTTGGCTTTGGCGCGGCTCAATTTGCCGGACGACGTGCGCGGCAAAGTCCGCGGCGGCACCAGTTCGACCACGCAGCTCATCCCCGTGACCGAGCGCACCTTGTCGGCAATCTGATCGCGCAGACGCACGCGCTCATCCGGATCGGACACCTTGCAATGCACCAGCACGGCGGGTGCCTCCTCGCCGTTCTCCAGTTCGATCGCGAAAGCCGCGATATCGCCGTGGTTGAAGCCGGGCAGCTGTTCCACCGCCCACTCGATATCCTGCGGCCAGTGGTTCTTGCCATTGATGATAATCATGTCCTTCGCCCGGCCGACGATGAACAGGTAGCCCTTGGCCGTGTAGCCCATGTCCCCGGTATCGAGCCAGCCGTCCTGCAGGCAATCCTCGGTCGCCTCGGGATTGCGGAAATAGGAATGCATCACCGAAGGTCCGCGGCACCATACCTTGCCGATCTGGTGATCGCCCTTCGCCTTGCCGTCCTCGCCACGGATCGCGACTTCCATATCAGGCAGCGGCTTGCCGCAATTCACGATCGCCCGGTAACGCGCGGGGCGCGACAAATCGCGCGGCGCGCCTGACAAGCGCTCTTCCTCAACCAGCTCTACCCGGATGCCTTCGCCCGGCGGCATCACGGTTACTGCCAGCACCGCTTCGGCGAGGCCATAGGACGGGGTAAAGCTTGCTGCCTTGAAGCCGGCAGGGGCAAAGGCGTTGACGAAGTTTTGCATCACGTCGGGGCGGATCATATCGGCGCCGTTACCGGCAATCCGCCAGCGCGAGAGATCGAAGCGTTCAGCCACGTTAGACTGGCTGGAAATGCGCCGCGCGCAGATATCATAGCCGAAGGTCGGCGAATAGGAGAGCGTGTTGCCCGGGTTGCGGCTGATCATGTCGAGCCATGCCAGCGGACGGCGCGCAAAGGCATCGGGCTTGAGATAATCCCCCGACACCTGATTGGCGATCAGCGACAAGAGGCAGCCGACAAGGCCCATGTCGTGATACCACGGCAACCAGCTGACGCAGCGATCATTTTCGCCCAGATGCATCGTGGCCGCATGGCCGTAGAGATTGTGCAGCAGCGCGCGGTGCGTGACTGCCACACCGGTGGGGAAGCGGGTAGAGCCACTCGAATATTGCAAGTAACAGATATCATCCGGGCTCGCCTGGGGCAGAGCGCAGGGCGGATCGGCACGCAGCCCGAAATCCTGCCAGCTTTCGGCATGGCACCCCTGACGCGCGGCAGCCGCCGATGCCATTTCCGCCATCTCTTCGGGAAACAGCAAGATCACCGGGTCCGAGCTTTGCAGTTGTACCGCAAGCTGATCGATGAAGCTTTCCTTGCCGCCAAAGCTGGTCGGCAGCGGCAGCGGCACCGGCCACGCGCCGACATAAACGCAGGCACAGAACAGCGCGGCGAAATCCGCACCGGTTTCCGCGATGAGAGCAACGCGGTCCTCGCGCTTGATGCCGAATGCGCTCAGTCGCCGCGCCATCGCGAGCGCATCCTCGCGCATTTCGGAATAGGGATAAACCCGCGCAAGCTCACCGCGCATGTCGTGGAAATTGAGGCCCTTCTTGCTGCGGGCAGCGTAATCGATCGCCTCGTTGAAGGTCGCAAACTGCGCGCGGATCCGCGGCAGGTCGCAATCATTCGGCGTCGGCATCAAGGCGGCGTCGGTCATATTTTTAGCGATACCCGTAACTTGTAGAGCAGCGCGCCATCAGGTTATGCCTGCTCGTCCTAACCCCGTTGCAGTGAGGCTGCCACCTCACATCCTTCCCGTTTTTTGCAATCCCCAAGGACTGTGGCACGAATAAGGCGAAATGGTTTCAGGTAAAGCGAAATCGTCATCACGCGGTAGCGATAACCGCCCGCTCAAGACCGCGGCCGAAGCGGGCGTCGCCGGGCGTGCGCGGCGTGTGCGGCAGCCTGCGCGACCGCTGGATGAGGCCGCTATGCGTGATCTTGCGCTGTCTTATGTGGCGCGCTTTGCGACCACGGGAGCAAAGCTTGAAGCCTATCTGCAACGCAAGCTGCGCGAGCGCGGCACAGCCCAAACAGAGGATGGCACAAGCGCTGCGATTGATATCCCCGCGCTTGTGAGCCGCATGGTCGCGGCAGGCTATGTCGATGATGCGGCCTATGCCCGGATGCGAAGCCACGATCTGGCCGCGCGCGGCTTTGGCGCAAGGCGGATCGAACAGGCCCTGTGGGCCGCTGGCGTCGATGAACCGACCCGCGCCGAGCAGACACTTGGCGAGGCGGCCAAGCGGCGCGCTGCGGTGCGGATGGCACAAAAACGGCGGCTCGGCCCGTTCGGCAGGGCCGGCGAGGCACAAGATCCCCGCGCGCGCGAAAAAGCCGTTGCAGCAATGCTGCGGGCAGGCCACGAATTGGCCCATGCGCGCTTTGTGCTTGATGCCGCCAGTCCCGAGGACATCTCCGACTGGCTGGCCGAAGCAGCGCATGAAGACGGCGATGGCGAAGGGACGAAAGAGTGATGGTACGGATGATCCTGATTGGCGGCGCAGTGGTGCTGGCAGCCTGTTCGCAAGGCGAAAGCGCCACCGCGCGCGCGCCGACAGCGGCAGCAAGCACGGCCGATATCGCAGCGATCCACCCGGTCTCGGGTCTCAGGGTCATCGATCTGGTGGTAAAGGGGGCAGCCCGGCACCGCTTCCGGGTCGAGGTGGCAGACACGCCCGCAGCCCAGTCGCGCGGGCTGATGTATCGCACCGAGCTTGGGGATTTCGAAGGCATGATCTTTCCCTCCGCCGCGCCCGAGCCGCGCAGCTTCTGGATGAAGAACACGCCGCTTTCGCTCGATATCATCTTTATCGGACCTGATGGCCGGATCACCAATATCGCGGCCAACACCGTGCCCTATTCGCTTGAACCCGTCGCATCGAGCGGCCTTGCTTCAGCGGTGCTCGAACTGCGCGCTGGCCGTGCTGCGGCGCTCGGCATCAAGCCGGGGGACAAGGTGGAATACACGCTGCGGTGATGGATGCTTGAAGCCAGCGGCGAATCCTTCTAACCCGCGCGGCCATGGGTATTCTTGCAAAGATCTTCACCTGGTGGGACGGCGCCACCATTGGCACATTGTGGTTTTCCAGCCGCAAGGGCGAGCATGTCGGCACCGACAGCGCAGGCAACAAATATTACCGCGAGCGCCGTACCGGCGGCACGGCTCCGGCTCCGAACGGCTCCTACACGGCCCGTGAGAAACGCTGGGTGATCTACGCCGGAAGCAATGATGCCAGCCGCGTGCCCCCCGAATGGCACGGCTGGCTGCACGGCACCTATGACGAGGTCCCCGAAAGCCACTTGCCCCCGCCCAAGATCTGGGAGGTGGAATATACCCCCAACGCCACTGGAACGCCCGCGGCCTATCGCCCGCAAGGGGCGCTGGAGCGAGGCGGGCAGCGCGCCCGCGCGGTCGGCGATTACGAGGCCTGGTCGCCCGGCGCAGAGGCCTGAGAAAGCGCCATGCGGCCTTCTGTCACCGCAGCTGGCCGTGTCAGCCTGATCGCGCTGCTTGCCCTGCTGCTGGGAGCCTGCGAACAGGCCGCCGACAGGCCGGAAACTGTCGAAGTTCCCCTTGAAAAGCCTGTGGCTGCAACGCCCGCCAAAAGCTCGGCAGCAGCGGCCGCCACCGATACCGGCGCCACCCCGATGGCGCAGCGGGTTGCCAAGCTCGGGCTGCTCAACAAACGCAACAATGTTTCGGAAGAGATTGAACTCAAGCCCGGCGAAGCGCGCGAAATCGGCCCGGTGACAATCCGGCTATCCGCCTGCGAGCGCACCGCGCCGTGGGAAATGCCGCAGGAAGTCGGCGCTTTCGTGCAGGTCGACATTCGCGAAAGCGCCAATGCGCAGCCGCAACGGGTGTTTTCCGGCTGGCTGTTCCGCGAATCGCCCAGTCTCAATGTGGTCGAACACCCAGTCTATGATGTCTGGGTCAAGGATTGCACGATGGCCTTCCCGGGCGAAGCGGCAAAATCGGCGGCCAAGCCTGCTCCGGCGCCCTCGCGCACGAGGGCCCCTGCTGCGGCTGCGCCGGAAACACCCGCCACAGATTGACCTGCGCCTGCGCCAACCATAAAGCTGCGCCACGCCGTCCCCAGACTGGTAAGAGGGCTACCGCGCGCGCTCTGGACTGCCTTGAGGTAATCCCCCTGCGGCATTTCAACCGCGCCCATGCTGCGCAGATGTTCGGTCATGAACTGGCAATCAAGCAGCCTGTAGCCTGCTCGGCGCAGGATCGCGACCAGCCAGGCAAGCGAAACCTTGCTGGCATTGTCGGCTCGGCTGAACATGCTTTCGCCGCAAAACACCCGATCAAACGAGACTCCGTAAAGCCCGCCAACGAGCCGCCGCTCACCTGCTGCATCCGTGAACCAGCATTCGACCGAATGGGCATGGCCGACGCGGTGGAGCGCCAGATAGCTCTGCACGATGCGTTCGGAAATCCAGGTCTCGGGATGCCCCGGACGCGGCGCGGCGCAGGCGCGAATCACCGTCTCGAAGCTCTGGTTGATCGTGATCTGAAAGCGATCAGCCCTGATCACCTTGCGTAAGGACTTGGACAGATGAAGCCCATCCAGGGGCAGGATCGCCCGTTCGCGCGGTTCGACCCAGAAGATGTCGCTGTCCTCACGCTTGTCGGCCATCGGGAAGATGCCGCTGCGATAGGCGAGCAGCAGTGTCTCGACCGGGATCGGGGGAGGAGAAGGGGGCGCGTGCATGATTATGCCCAGAATACCGCGAGCGCAGACGCTTCACCAGCGAAAGGAGCACGCCTGCGCGCGGGGTGCATTCGGACATTGCCTTGGACGCCGGGCTTCGATAAAGGGGCCGCCTGCCGCGCTGCAGGGGTGTAGCTCAGCTGGTAGAGCATCGGTCTCCAAAACCGAGGGCCACGGGTTCGAATCCTGTCACCCCTGCCAAGCGGTGCGAGCACCGCCGCTTGGCTCCTGCGCGTTTGCGGGCCGGGTTACTCCATCATCATCAGCGCCGCGGCTGCAATGATTGCCGAGATTCCGCCTGCGCGGGCCGCATCGGCAAGCGGCTTCCACACCCTTGCACGTCCGGCATGGCCGCCATCGGCACGGCCAGAAGCCTCGCGCTGCGGATCATCCGATTTGCCCCACACCCGCTCAAGCGCCATGGCGAGCAGCGGGCTCCGCACAAACAGCAGATCATAAAGCTGATAGGCTTCGATCGCGCCCATCTCGCGCTTGTAGCCGCTATCGCCTGAGCCCAGATCGAGCATGTCCTGCCCATCGGCAATCGCATCGGCCATGACCCGGTAATTGACCAGCTTGCCCACGTGAAAAGGCGCCATATCCTCGCAATAGGAGCCTGCAATCCCATATTGGCAGGGGCCGCTATCAAGATCGAGGCAGAAGGCGACCGGGCGATCATCGAGTGTCAGGATCGTGGCACACAGCATCGCGGCCAGAACCGGATCGGTCAGCACCCGCTGCCACTGGGCGCGCTGGTGCGGGTAGAGGAACTTGGCATCACTGCCATCCGTGGTGCGCGTGATCCAGCTTTGCGCCTCGATCTGGCCGAGTTCTTCGAGCACCTGTGCGCTCCAACAGCCCCCGCGCACGTGACGCCAGCCGACCACGCCTTGAGCCGCCAGGTTGCGCTCATAGCGGCGCAGGCGCTTGGCGGTGGAGCCGCGCGGCCAGCCCTCGGCGCGCGCGGCTGCCAGATCAATCACCCAGCACGAACCCGCTGGCCGCGCCAGCACTCGCCAGCCCGCGAGCCGCGCGGCCTGCGTGACCAGCGGGAAGCCGGGATCGGTCTCGCGCACCGGGCCAAGCCGCCACACCTGCCCCAGCGCACGCCCGCTGCGTCCGCGGAACAGACGGGCAAGATCATCAGCGGCAACACCCCTGGCGAGCGGCAACCCGCGATGCGGCCAATAGGCGCCCGGCACCTTGCGCGCGCCAACCAGCGCGGGGCCGGCCAGACAGGTCGGCACGGCGGCCATGGCGACCCCGTTCTCGCGCAGCACAAGCGTGCGCGGCTCGTCCCTGCTGGTTGCTGCAAACCAGGCCGCGCGCAGGAAATGATCGCCCGACCGGTTGCGCGCCGCCAGATCATCGATCACAGGCGCAAAGCCCTGCTCGATGCTGACCTCAAGCAGCGCTTGGGCAAATGTTTCGTGGCGCATGTCTCTCTCACAGGCCGCAAGGGGGCGCGGGGCGCGGGGCGCGCGCAGCATAGCGGCCCAATCCTCGCCATGGAGTTAATGCGCGATCGCGAAAAAACGTCCCTTATCATGCGCCTGCTCTCGCGCCCGTCAGGCCGCATCACGGGCCATATGAGCACGCACCACCGCGACAAAATCGCCGCCCCAGGTTTCCAGTTTCTTGGCGCCCACCCCGCCGATCCGCCCCAATTCCTCAAGCGTTTGGGGGCAGGCATGGGCCATGTCGCGCAGCACGCTGTCATGAAAGATCACATAGGCCGGAATGCCGTGTTCGGCGGCAAGATCGCGGCGCTTGGCACGCAGGGCCTCGAACAAGGGATGGCCCACCGGATTTGCGGGAAGGCCTGTGCGATCCCCTGCGCGGCGGGTGCGGCGCCCGTGTGCGGGCGGCTTGGCGATGGTGACGCCCACCTCGCCCCGCAGCACACCGCGGGCATCTGGCCCCAGCATCAGCCCGCCATGTTCATTCGCGGCCAGCACCCCGCGGGCCACCAGCGTGCGCGCGAGCGGACGCAGCAGCCGCGCCTCCTCGCCCGCAACGATCCCGAACACCGACAGCCGATCATGTCCGCGCGCGGCGATGCGATCATCGCTGGAACCCCTCAGCACCCTTTCAATGTGGCCCATGCCAAAGCTCTGCCCGGTGCGATAGACCGCCGAGAGGAGCTTCCTCGCCAGCTCGCTGGCTTCGATCACCTGCGGCGGATCAAGGCAGCGATCACAATTGCCGCATCGTGGTGGCGGGTTTTCGCCAAAGTGGCGCAGCAGCGCGGCGCGGCGGCAGGTCGGGGTCTCGACCAGCGCGGCGAGCGCATTGAGCCGTGCCTGTTCGGCAGGAAGGCGGGCGGGCTCGACTGCGTTCAGCCACTGCCGCGCGCGGGCGAAATCGGAACTGCCCCAAAAGAGGTGCGCCTCGGCCGGATCGCCATCGCGGCCGGCGCGCCCGGTTTCCTGATAATAGGCCTCGATCGATTTGGGCAGGCCTGCATGGATCACGAAGCGCACATCGGGCTTGTCGATCCCCATGCCGAAAGCAATCGTGGCGACCATCACCATGCTTTCGGACGCCACAAACCGCGCCTGCACCGCAGCGCGGCGTTCAGGATCAAGCCCGGCGTGGTAGAACGCTGTCTCGCGGCCGGTGCGGGCGATCTGCGCGGCAAGATCTTCGGTGGCCTTGCGGCTTGGCGCATAGACAATTCCTGCCCCCGGCAGACGGGCGAGCAGATCGGCAATCTGGCGCGGGCCATTGTCGCGCGGGGTGATGGTGTAGCGGATATTGGGCCGGTCAAACCCGGCGATGATGAGGCCGTCTTGCGGAATGCCAAGCTGGCGCAGGATGTCAGTGCGGGTGGCGGGATCGGCCGTGGCGGTGAGCGCAAGGCGTGGCACTTGCACGAAGCGATCGAGCACCGGGCGAAGAGCGCGGTAATCAGGACGAAAATCATGCCCCCATTCGGAGACGCAATGCGCCTCGTCGATGGCGAAAAGCGCGATTGCGGCGCGTTCGAGCAGGTTCTGGAACCCCGCCGTCGCCGCGCGTTCGGGTGCGACGTAGAGCAGATCGAGCTGCCCTTGCCGGAAGGCCTCGGCAGTCGCGGCATTGTCTGCATCGGCAGAGGTCATGGACGCAGCCCGAATGCCCGCCGCGCGCGCCGAACGGATCTGGTCATGCATCAGCGCAATCAGCGGCGAAATGACGATGGCGGTGCCGCGCCGCGCGAGGGCTGGCACCTGATAACACAGGCTTTTTCCGGCACCGGTCGGCATCACGGCAAGGCTGTGCTGGCCCGCCATGACACGTGCGATCACCGCTTCCTGCTGCCCGCGAAACCCGGCAAAGCCGAAAGTGCGCCGCAGGATGGCGTGAAGATCGGAGCGGAGGGCGGCGTCCATGCCCTTCCCCTAGCGCGCCCGGCTTGCCATGGCACCCGCTGGCCCTGCACCTATCGACGGATTTCGCAGGGCTGCAAAAGTGCGAGTTGCCGCGTGGCCCCGCGCCGGTCACGCTCCCCCTGAAAAGCAGGACAGCATGGCGGGAGCATGATGGAAACCCAAACCCCCGATCCTTTTCTCTACGTTGCGGTTGTCAGCGCGCTGGCGCTGCTCGCCTATTACTTCACCTTGCTGAAAGCGGGGCTTGCACGGGTGAAGTTCAAGGTGCCCGCGCCCTCGCACGACGGGCCGGAGGAATATGTCCGCCACGTCCGCGCGCATCACAACACGCTGGAACATCTCGTGCTGTTCCTGCCGGGGATGTGGCTGTTTGCCTATACCGTAAGCCCGATCTGGGCAGCCGGGATAGGGATCATCTGGCCGCCGATGCGCGTGCTCTATGCGATCGGCTATCACAAGGCTGCCGAAAAGCGGCTCATTCCGCTCTATATCTCGATGCCGGTGATCTATATCTTCGTGCTGGGCTCGCTCATTGGCGGCATCATGAAACTGGCGGGAGGGGCCTGAGGCATGGCTGATTATGATCTGGTGATCCGGGGCGGCACGATTGCCGACGGGACCGGCGGCGATCTCATCGCAGGCGATGTCGCGATTGCGGGCGGGCGCATTGCGGCCATCGGCAAGGGGCTTGGCCGCGGGGTTGAGGAAATCGACGCGAAGGGCAAGATCGTCACCCCCGGCTTTATTGATGTGCACACGCATTATGACGGGCAATGCATCTGGGCCGAGGAGCTTTCGCCATCGTCCTCGCACGGGGTCACGACGGCAGTGATGGGCAATTGCGGGGTCGGCTTTGCCCCCTGCCGCCGCGAAGATCACGAAATGCTCATCAACGTGATGGAAGGCGTGGAAGACATTCCCGGCGTGGTGATGACCGAGGGCCTGCCGTGGGACTGGGAGACCTTCCCAGAATATCTCGACACTGTCGCCGCCGGCAAGCGCGATATCGACGTGGCAGCCTATCTGCCGCACTCGCCCTTGCGGGTCTATGCGATGGGAGAGCGCGGCGCCGCGCGCGAGGCCGCGCGCGAGGAGGATCTCGTCCTGATGCGCCGCCTGACCACCGAGGCGATGCGCGCAGGCGCCATCGGCTTTGCGACTTCGCGCCTTTCGATCCACAAGACCGCCGACGGCGATGCGATCCCCACCTTCGATACCGACATTGCCGAGCTTGAAGCCATCGCGCGCGGCATGGCCGATAGCGGCGCGGGCACGTTTCAGGTCGTGCTCGATGCGTTTGTCGGCTGGGACAAGGAATACCGCGTGATCGAGCGGGTGATTGCCGCAAGTGGCCGCCCGGCAACCTTCACGCTGGCTTCCGGCAATGACGCCCCGCCGCGCTGGCGCCGGGTGCTCGAAATGCTGGAGGCGACCAATGCGGCAGGCGGCGTCGCGAACGCGCAGGTGATGCCGCGCCCGATCGGGCTGATTGCGGGGCTCGAACTCACGGTCCACCCCTTTGTGCTGTGCCCATCGTGGCAAAAAATCGCCCATCTTCCCATAGATGAACAAGTCGCAGCCATGCGCGATCCCGCCCTGCGTGCGGCGCTGATTTCCGAAGATTTCACGCCGGGCCATCCCTTCAATGAATTGGCGAGGAACTGGCGCTGGCTGTTCCCCTTGGACAATCCGCCCGATTACGCGCCCCCTGCGCACATGAGCATGGCAGGCCAGGCCGCCGCGCGGGGCTGCACCCCGCAGGAGATCGCCTATGACCGCCTGCTGGCAACGAACGGGCGCGGGCTGTTCCTCGCAGCGCTTGGCAATTACGAGAACGCGAGCCTCGAAAGCGCGCACGAAATGCTGCGCCACCCGCATTGCGTCCCCGGACTTGGCGATGGCGGGGCGCATTACGGGGCGATTTGCGATGCGAGCTATTCCACCTATCTCCTGACGCAGTTCGTCAAAGGCGAAGGGCCCTTGAAGCTGGGCCTTGCCGAGGCGGTGCACATGCTCGGCGCCAAGGCGGCGCGCGCGGTAGGGCTGAGTGATCGCGGCACTTTGGCAGTTGGCGGGCGGGCCGATTGCAATGTGATCGACCTTGATGCGCTGTGTCTCCACCTGCCCGAAGTGGTGCACGATCTGCCCGCTGGCGGGCGGCGTCTGCACCAGCGCGCCACCGGCTATGCGGCAACCATCGTGGCCGGCGAAGTCATCCGCCGCCATGATGCCAGCACCGGCGCAAGGCCCGGAAAACTCGTGCGCGGGTCAGCTTACAGCAAGGCGGCTTAATCCAGAATTTGCCCCGATAATCCCGGTTAACGCCGGATCAGCTTGGCAAGGGGCATTTGCGTGATGGTTCGCATCCTGTGGCTTGGCCTGCTTGCGGCGCTCGTCGCGGCTGTCCCGGCGCGTGCCCAGAACAGCAGCGAACTGGCGCTCGAAGCCAGCGACAATATCATAGCGGTGACACTGAATGGCGTGCCGATCCGGCTTGAGGTGACTGCCGAGGCCTTTGGCCCGGCTGTCATCAATCCCGACCTTGCACAGCGCCTTGCGCTTGTTCCCAGCCAGCGGCGCGGCTGGCGCTTCGGGCCGGTCAGCGTCGAGGGGCGCGGCACGGTGGGCCTCGTTGATTTCGGCCATGAAGCGCGCGAGATCACCGTGGTGTGGGCAGAAGCGCCGGTTTCGGCGCGGGCGGACGGGATGATCGGCATCCACCACCTGCCCTATGACCGGGTGAGCTTTGCCCTGCGCCCTGCCCAGCCGGGCGAGGTGGCCGAAAGGCTGGCCTTGAGGCGCGTTGGCCGCCTTTCCGGCAATACCCGCATCGGCGCGCCGGTGAAGGTCGGCAAACGCGAATTGCTGGTGATTTTCGTGCCCGAGTTCACGCCGCACAATCTTGTCACCGCGCCGACCGCGACTTTCCTGGCGACCCACCTTGATGGCGGCTTCACCAGAGAGCCCGCCAGCGCGGTGAACATGCGCTTTGGCGTGATGCGTCCGGTGCGCACGATGCGGCTTTCCCAGCCGCTCGCCATCGGCAGCCTTGCAGTCACGCGCTTTGCGGTGCGCTATGAGGATTATGGCTCGGCCGCGCCGGTCGGCGAGGTGGCGGAGAATGATCCGCGATTCCAGAAAGGCAGCATCGTGGTGACGCGGCGCAAGCAGCAGGGCCGCCCTGATCTCCTCACCCGGATCGGAGCAGAGCAGCTCAGCGGCTGTTCGCGCCTGACCTATGATCTGGCCGCGAGCGTGATCGCGCTAACCTGCCGGCCGCAGCCAGAGGAGAGCGAGGCGGCGGCGCCTTAACCCTTCGCCGCGTGTTCGGCACGGGCAATTTCATGCAGCCAGTCGGCGTGGCGGGGGGCTTGCTTGGTGGCGCTCCATTCCTCCAGCATCAGCGGCGCGACGCGGGCGAGTTCTTCATACTGCGCGGCCGTGCCAATATCGGCGGCGAGCTCCACCCGGTGGCCGTTGGGGTCGAAGAAATAGATCGACTTGAAAATGCCGTGATGGGTGGGCCCCAGCACGGCGATGCCTTGGGCTTCGATATGGGCCTTGGCCGCCAGCAGCGCTTCTTCCGAAGGCACCTTCAGCGCGAGATGCTGCACCCATGCGGGGGTGTTCGGATCCTTGCCCATTTCCGGCTGGTTGGGCAATTCGAAGAAGGCGAGGATATTGCCGTTCCCGGCATCGAGGAAAATGTGCATGTAAGGATCATATTCGCCGGTGGAGGGCACATGATCCTCGGCAAAGGCGGTGGTATAGCGCATTCCGAGCACGCGGGCATACCACTCCACCGTCTCCTTGGCGTCCTTGCAGCGGTAGGCGGCGTGGTGGATGCCGGAAAGCTGGACGGGGTGGGTCATTGCGCCGGTTCCTCGACACTCAGGACACCGCGCTCGATCTGGTCGCGCTCCATGCTTTCGAACAGGGCCTTGAAATTGCCCTCGCCGAAGCCTTCATCGCCCTTGCGCTGGATAAATTCAAAGAACACCGGGCCAACCTGCGCCTGGGCGAAGATCTGGAGCAGCAGGCGGGGCTGGCCGCCTTCGGTAGTGCCGTCCAAAAGAATGCCGCGCAGCTTCAGCGCCTCGACATCCTCACCATGACCGGGCAGACGTTCATCCAGCATGGCGTAATAGGCCGCAGGCGGCGCAGTCATGAAGGGTACGCCCAATGCCTTCAGCCGGTCCCAGCAGGCCACCAGATCATCGCAGATCAGTGCAATGTGCTGGATGCCCTCGCCGTTGAAGGCGCGCAGGAATTCCTCGATCTGGCCCTTGCCACCTTCGCCCTCTTCATTGAGCGGAATGCGGATCTTGCCATCGGGCGCGGTCAGGGCCTTGGAAGTGAGGCCGGTATATTCGCCCTTGATGTCGAAGAAGCGGATCTCGCGGAAGTTGAACAGGGTCTCGTAATAGTCCGCCCAATACTTCATCCGCCCGCCATAGACATTGTGGGTGAGGTGATCGATGGTGTGGAAACCCGCGCCCACCGGATAGGGATCAACCCCCGGCAGATATTCGAAATCAATATCGTAGATGGTGAGCCCGCGCCCCTTTTCGGCACCTGCATAGCGATCAACCAGGTAAAGGATAGCCCCGCCGATACCGCGGATCGCGGGGATGCGCAGTTCCATCGGGCCGGGTTCGTTGGCGACCGGTTCTGCGCCCTTGGCGATGAGGTGGGCGTAAGCCTTGGCCGCATCGCGCACGCGGAAGGCCATGCCGCAGGCCGAAGGGCCATGTTCGCGCGCGAAATACCATGCGGCGCTGCGCGGTTCGTAATTGGCGATGAGGTTGATGCCGCCCTGCCGCCACAGGTGCACATCCTTCGAACGGTGCTGCGCGACGCGGGTGAAGCCCATGCTCTCGAACACCGGTTCGAGGACGCCCTTTTCCGGCGCGCAGAATTCGACGAATTCGAACCCGTCGAGCCCGGCGGGGTTATCGAACAGGTCTTGGCTGGGGGCGTTCATGAGCGGGTGTCCTGCGGCTGGATGATAGTTTCAGATGAAACCATCTATCGCAAAGGCACGATTCGCGCAAGGCGCTGCCGCTTGCTGCCACGAAGGGAACAGACGTGGCCGCTGGCAAGGGTGCCCCACCCCTAGTCCCCCTCCCCCAAGGGAGGGGGACTAGGCGAGGCGTCCCAAAATACGCCCGCCTTCGTCTTGCATAAGGGTGAGGCGCAGACCGAAAGGCTTGCCGCTTTCAAAGGCGGCGGCGGTGGCCGGATCGCGCATATCGGCATTGCCGCAGACTCGCTCGCCCCGCTCGTTGCGGCCAAGGAAAATCGCCTGATCCCCCTTGGGTGAGCGGTTGATGGTATAGGTCTCGATGATGGCCTGCGCGCTGGGCTGGGTGGCGAAAGGCACCTTCTCGCTTGCCATGGGCAGCTTGGCAAAGCGATCAGCAGCGCTCCAGTCGGCCGGATCGGTTGAATAGATGCCGGTGGCATATTTGCTCATCCAGCCGCCATTGGCACCCACCAGCGCGTAGGCGCCGCGATCCGCGCGCACGCGGGCCACCGCTTCGGCGATGGCGTGGGCCGAGTAGTTGTTCCCCGCGCCGCCAAAGAAGGGGAGTCCGCCTGTCAGCGTCAACCCGCGCGGATCATCCACGCTCAGGCCGAAGTGGTCGCACTGGTTGAACACCGGAATGGCAAAGCAGGAATAGAAATCGAGATAGCGGATCTCAGCCATCCCTTTGCCCGCCCGTGCCAGCGCCGCCTCGACGCTGGCGATGCTGGCGGGGTTGGCGGCGAGATCGGGCCGCTCGGACAGCTTCAATTCGGTCGCAGCGGTCACCGCGTGGATATGCACCCACTTGTCCTCAGGCACGCCCAGCGCGCGCGCCAATCCGGCGCTGGCAATGATGATCGCGGCGGCCTGATTGACCTGATCGCGCGCGACAGTCATGCGCGGATAGGGCTCGGCAACGACGCGGTTCCTCTCGGTGACAGTGGCGAGTTCTTCCGCCGTGCGCTCGACCGGGGCGGCAGAGTGGGGGTTGGCCGCTGCCACCCGCGTAAAGGGCGCAAACAGCTTGCCGATTTCGCGGCGGTATTCTTCCAGCCCCATGCCCAGCTTGGCGCGGCGCGCATTCTCGCACAGGGCATAAAGCGGGATCGCGCCGGTCGCGCCGTGAAGGAACAGGGGCGGCTCAAGCAGGTCTTCAACCCCGAAGCCCTGATCCTCAAAATCGCCGTCCACTTCCTCTGACCAGTCAGGCTTTTCCCCCTTGGCGCTCAGCGCCAGCACCGTCGAGATGGCCTCGGATCCGACGATCACCGCGCAGCTGCTGTCGCCCCGGGCAATCGCGGCGGCGAATTCGCCCACGAGCTGCTGGTTGGTCTGCCCGCCGGTGGTGGTGAGGATCGCGCGGGCCGGATTGGCGCCAACGCGCTTGGCAATCGCACGCGGCACGTTGCTGGCAGCCCCGAAAGGCGGCTCGCGACCTGGTCGGCTCATTTCGAAGGCGCGGATCGCGGCGAGCGTATCGATCGCACCCGCGACATCTCCGCTTGCCCCTGCATCCGCAATAGCGCCCGCCAGCGCACGGCCAGCAAGGTCCATATAGGAAAGGGCGGCGTAGCCCGGCTCGCCCACCCGCTCCGAATATTGGCCGACCCCGATGATGACCGGGGTGGAGTCTGCCACTTTCTTTGGCGCCCCCTCAGTCGACAAAGTCTTCCACCCGCTCGACAATGATTGCAGGAGCCATGCCACCGGCTGCACACATGGTGACAAGGCCGTAGCGGCCGCCGCGGCGTTCGAGTTCATCGACGATGGTGCCGATCAGGATCGAGCCGGTCGCGCCGATCGGGTGACCCAAGGCAATCGAGCCGCCGTTGACATTCACCTTGTCCCAATCAAGCCCCAGATCGCGCACGAACTTGGCGGCGACGACGGCAAAGGCCTCGTTAATCTCGAACAAGTCGATGTCGTCTAGCGCAAGGCCAGCCTTGGCCAGCACCTTTTTCGCCGCCGGTACCGGCGCATTCAGCATCAGCGTGGGATCATCGCCCATATTGGCCGTGGCGACAATGCGCGCGCGCGGCTTCAACCCGTGCTTTTGGGCATAGGCCTTGGAGGTGACCAGGACAGCGGCCGCGCCATCGACAACGCCGGACGAATTGCCCGCGTGGTGGAAATGCTTGATCGCCACATCGGGGTATTTCTGGTTGACGAGACCACGAAAGGTGGTGCCCTTCTCGTCCAGCGGCACATCGGCGATCTTGGTGAAGGCTGGCTCGAGCTTGGCGAGGTCTTCCATGGTGGTCTGCGGGCGCGGATATTCATCATGGTCGAGGATCACATTGCCCTCATCATCCACCACCGGCACCACCGATTTGGCAAACCGCCCCTCGGCAATCGCCTCGGCCGCGCGCATCTGGCTGCGATAACCCACTTCATCAAGCTCTTGCCGCGTGAAGCCTTCGATGGTGGCGATCGCATCGCCGCAGATGCCCTGATGCGACTGCGGGTGAACCTTTTGCAGGCGCGCATTGTAACTGCCCATCATCGGCGGCTTGATGCCTGCGCGAATCTTCTCCTGGGTCATTGCGGCGGTAAGGCTCATCATTTCCGTGCCGCCTGCGACAATGCAGTCTTCCATGCCGCTCATCACCTGCGCTGCGGCAAGGTTCACGCTGGTGATCCCGCCGCCGCAGAAGCGATCGAGCGTCGTGCCCGACGAGGTGATGTCATAGCCCGCATCGAGCGCGGCCATGCGGCCCATGTCGCCCGCCTGCAGCCCATCCTGCGTGCTGACCGACCAGATCACATCATCGACAGTGCTGGTGTCCAGCCTGTTGCGCTCCGCAATGGCCTTCAGAACGGTCGCGGCGAGGTGCTGCGGGTGGCAAGCCGCCAGCGCGCCCTTGCCTTGCTTGCCGATCCCGCGCGGTGTGCGCACGGCGTCGATGATATAAGCCTCTGCCATGATATTCCCTCTCTCAACCTGTGATTTAGCGAAATTGCAGTTGACGCGTCCGTAAACCGCCTGCACCACTCGCACAAGAATTGAGTTTCAATTCGCAATGTCATTTTTGTCAGGACAGGCTGAAAGAGAGGATGCCCCCGTGAGCGATACCGCAAATGAAGTACTGACTGAGGTACGCGATGGCGTGCTGATCGTCACCATCAACCGCCCCGAAGCCAAGAACGCCATGACCAAGGCGGCGGCGGAAGGAATCGCGGCCGCGATGGACCGGCTGGACGCCGAAGATGATCTGCGCGTCGGCATTCTGACGGGCGCGGGCGGCACCTTCTGTTCGGGGATGGATTTGAAGGGCTTCCTGCGCGGCGAACGCCCCACTGTGGAGGGGCGCGGCTTTGGCGGCGTGGTGGAAGCGCCGCCGGCCAAGCCGCTGATTGCCGCGGTCGAAGGCTATGCGCTGGCAGGAGGGCTTGAGTTGATGATCGCCTGCGATCTGGTGGTTGCCAAGGCGGACGCGAAGTTCGGCATTCCCGAAGTGAAGCGCGGGCTGGTTGCCGCTGCAGGCGGCGTCATGATGCTACCCGATCAGATTCCTCAGCGCATCGCGCTCGAGCTCGCACTGACGGGCGATTTCATCGATGCCCCGCGCGCCTACCAGCTTGGCCTCATCAACCAAGTGACCGAAGGCCCGGCGCTTGATGGCGCGCTTGCACTGGCGGCCAAGATCGCAGCCAACGGCCCGCTTGCGGTAAAGGTGTCCAAGGCTGTGATGAAGCAGTCGCGCGGCTGGTCGATGGATGAACGCTATGCCCGGCAGGCTGAGCTGATCGCGCCTGTTTTCATGTCGCAAGATGCGCGCGAAGGCGCGGCTGCCTTTGCCGAAAAACGCAAGCCCAACTGGACCGGCAAGTGAGAATACCAGGCAGCGGCGCGCGCAGTGGTGCGCCGCTGCCTCATGGGATCAACGAGGAGAGAGAGAAATGCCCGTCATCGACGTGCCCCCGCCCGCCTTCATGCAAGACGAGGAAATCGCCATTTTCGCTGACGCGGTCGGCAAGTTCTATCAGCAGCACGCCCCGGAAAAGCGCGTCCACAAGTGGCGCGAGGACGGGATGGTGGAACGCGAATTCTGGCGCGAGGCAGGGGCTGCCGGCCTGCTCGGTGTCAGCGTGCCGACCGAATATGGCGGCCACGGCGGCGATTTCCGGCATGACATGGTGGTGATCGACCAGCAGGCCAAGCACGGGGTCGAAGGCTTTGGCGCATCGCTCCACAATACCATCATCCTGCCCTATCTGGTGCGCCACGGCACCGAGGAGCAGAAAAAGAAATTCCTGCCGCGGCTTGTTTCGGGCGATCTCGTCAGCGCGATTGCGATGAGCGAGCCGGATGCGGGCAGCGACCTCCAGGCCATCAAGACCACCGCCTTGAAGGACGGCAATGGCTATCGCCTCAATGGTTCCAAGACCTGGATTTCCAACGGCCAGCTGGCGGATTTCATCATCGTCGTTGCCAAGACCGATCCCAATGAAGGCGCCAAGGGCATCTCGCTGCTGCTGCTCGAAACCGAAGGCGCCGAAGGCTTCCAGCGCGGGCGCAAGCTCGACAAGATCGGGCTGGATGCGCAGGACACCTCCGAGCTGTTCTTCGACAATGTGTTCGTGCCCGCAGACAACCTGCTCGGCGGGGTCGAAGGGCGCGGGTTCTACCAGCTGATGGGCGAGCTGCCGCAGGAGCGCCTCGTGATTGCGATGAATGCGATCACCGGGATTGAAAAGGCGCTCGATGTGACAGTCGAATATGTGAAGAACCGCAAGGCTTTCGGCAAGACGATCTGGGATTTCCAGAATACCCAGTTCACCCTTGCCGACCTGAAAGCGCGCGGCACCGCGGCCCGCGTGTTCGTGAATGACTGCATCGCCAAGCTGCTCGAAGGCAAGCTTGATGTGGCGACTGCCAGCATGGCCAAATACTGGGTGACCGAGCTGCAAAGCGAAGTTGTCGACAAGTGCCTGCAATTCCACGGCGGGGCGGGCTATATCAATGATTACGCCATCGCCCGGATGTATCGCGACACGCGGATTGCGCGCATCTATGGCGGATCGAACGAGATCATGAAGATGCTGATTGCGCGTTCGATGTGAGCGCGCCCCCATCCGGGGCTGCTTCCTCGGCGCTGTTCCTGCGCTACGTTCAGGGCGCCTGCGGTCGGGCGTCTGGTCGGCCCCACCGCTTCGCGGCATGACGGCAGGCCTTGCGGCCAGTGCTGCGGCGGGCCGAGACCCCGCGATCGTCTCAGGCAGGCGCTGATACCGGTCGCGCAGCGACCGCGCGCGCAAGCCTGCGAGCCGCAGGTGAGCAGAGCGCAGCAAAGCGAAGAGCAGCAACCACACCGAGGACGTGCCTGCGGGGGGCAGGCGTGCACAGAAAAAAGGCGGCCCGGTTTCCCGAGCCGCCCTTTCTTGTCTTGCGCGATCCTCAGAACTGGGCGCGCAGCGTCACACCATACTGGCGCGGCGGCAAGCTGAAGGCCGAACGCGAGTTGGCCGCGCCTGACCCGCGCAGCGTGGTGTTGAAGGTTACCCCGCGCACCACTTCGTCGGTGAGGTTCGTCACCCAGCCTTCGACCGTGTACTTGCCGTTCATGAACTTGAGACCGGCGCGCAGGTTGATGAAGGCCTTGCCATCCTGAATATCGGCAATAATCAGCGGCTGGCGATCAATCGCAGTCTGGAGATTGCCCCCGGCCGCCGCAATCGCGGCGGCATCGGGCGGCACGATCCCTTGTGTCGAGGTGCGCTGGTCACCCTCCATGCGGATTTGCCCGTTGATGAAGAAATCGGTCGTCGCGCTCAGCGGCTTTTCCCAGTTCGCCCCCAGAATGGCGATCACCTGCGGGGCGTTGGTGAGATCAAACCCGCACAGCGAATTGACAGTCACCGAATTCACCAGATTGCCCGCGCAATTTTCCGGGTAGCGCGCATGCAGCGCGGTGAGCCCGAAATTGATCGTGAGTTCGCGGTTGGGCCGGATCAGGCCTTCCACTTCCACACCGGTCGATTTGGCAGCGGGCACGTTGAAGGTTTCAAACGCCGTGCCGGTGAACTCGAGCACCTGGAAATTGGTGAAGTCCATGTGGAAGGCAGCAATGTTGAGCGTCACCGCATCATTGAGGAAGCGGCTCTTGAAGCCGATTTCATAGGCATCGACGATTTCCGAATCGAAGGCCGGATTTCTGCCGCCGACGGCAGCGGTGGTATCAAGGTTGATCCCGCCCGCCTTGTAGCCATGGGTGAAGCTGCCGTAGATATTGATCGACGGCGTGATCGCATAGTTGAGGTTGGCGGTGTAGATCAGCTCTTCATCGTTGAACTCGGTCTGGAAAGTGCGAACCAGCGGCAGCGCGGCGGCTTGCGGCAGGTTGGCAGGCGCAGTGAAGCCGAAGCAGCCAAGCGCGATGAACGAAGGCCGCAGCGCGGCTGGCAGGGCGCCAAGCGCGCCGAGCGTTGCCGGGCAGACCTGATTGTTGTTCGCCAGCTGGTTGAAGCCGCCGCTCTTGCGTTCCCACGAATAGCGCGCACCGAGCGTGAATTCGAGCCCGTCAAGGATCTCGAAGGTGTTGTGGGTGAAGAGCGCATAGCTCTTGGCGTCTTGCGTGAACTGGTTCGTGCTGGTGGTTCCGGCAGGATTGACGCCGGTTACCGCAGTCAGCGGCTGGGGCCCGAAGGCACCGCCGGTCGGCACAAACAGGAGCGCGCCGACATTGCGATCATAATCCGGCCCGAGCGCGAAGTTGACCCGCTGGTCGATCTTCTCATCCGAGAAGAACCCGCCGATCATGTAGTTGAGCCGACCGCCCAGCCCTTCGCCCTGGAAGCGCACTTCGGCAGTGAAGGTCTCGATCTCGAGATTGGCGCCGACATTGAACAGATCGCGCCCGGTGAAATCGGAATCGTAAGCCTCGCGCGCGTCAAACCGGCGCCACGAACCGATGGCGATAAGATCGGCATTGTCACCCACCGGCACTTCGATTTCGCCGGTGATGCCATAGTTCTGGAACTTGGCATTGGGCAGCGAATTGGCCGACACCACGCGGTTGTTGAGCGCGCGCTCAAACCCGGCCTGATCGGCGCCCGATGTCGCCACAAAGGGTTGCCCATTGCCTCCGTTGAGGCCCAATCCAACCGCAGCATAGGCACCGCCCGTCACCAGCGGGCTCTGGTACAGCTCGATCGCACCGCAGCAGCTGTTGCGGCTTTCGCTGTAGTCGGCAATCAAGCGCCCGCGAATGCCGCCTGATGTATCCCAGCCGATCTGGCCGCGCACCAGAAACTGGTCGATATCATTGGTATCGCCGATCCGCGCTCCTGCCGCATTGACCACCGTGAGGAAGCCGTCACGCTTGCGATAGGCGCCCGTCATGCGCAGCGCGAGCGTATCCTGCACCAGCGGCACGTTAATCGCGCCCTGCAGGCTGATCTCGTCAAAGTTGCCATACATCGCATTCACGAAGCCGCCGAATTCGCTAACATCGGGGCGTGCAGTCGTGATGTTGAGCGCGCCTGCCGATGTGTTGCGCCCGAACAAGGTGCCCTGCGGGCCGCGCAGCACTTCGACGCGCTCCAGGTCGACCATTTCCGCCAGCGCCACGCCGGGGCGCGACTGGTAGGCGCCGTCGATGAAGATGCCGACAGCGCTTTCAAACCCGATATTGTTCGAGGTGGTGCCGACCCCGCGGATCCGCAACACCACCGAGCCCGATGCAACCTGCGCGGTCGAAGCGGTAATGCTGGTCGCAAGCTGGGCAATCTGCTGAATGTTGAACACGCCCTGATTGTCGATCTGCTGCTGCGAGAGGGCGGTCACCGCGATCGGAATATCCTGCACGTCCTGCGCGCGGCGGGTCGCGGTCACGATGATGACACTGTCATCGCGCACCGAAGGTGCCTCGACCGTGTCCTGATCCTGTGCGAAAGTCGGCGTGGTAAGCGCGCTGCAGGCCATCAGGCCAGCCGCATAGACTGCGAATTTCCGTGACATTTCTCTCTCCCCTCAACCCGGGCCGTTCGGTGCGGCCTTGGCGTTGCGATGCAAAGACTATCAGCCCGCGATTCACTAACAAGAGTGTTAGCAAACTTCTTTTAGGACGTAGCAAAAATGCAACAAATTATATTGCAGCGCAGCATGAGTTCGCATGATCTCTGCATGACGTAACAATCTTGCCTGCTCGCCCACGCGTCACCGGAAGAGCCACGTGCCCGCAAAATCAGTTGCAAAATGCATACAGGACTCGCTTTTGCAGCGTCCTTGTGGTTACATCGCTGTCAATAAGGGAGAGAGAGGCCCCACACATGCTTGCAACCACCCCCCATTTCGATGTGCTGATCGTTGGCGCCGGGATTTCCGGCATCGGGATGGCCGCCCACATGGGCATGAAGGCCCCGCACCATTCCTATTGCATCGTCGAGCGGCGCGATAATCTGGGCGGGACATGGGATCTGTTCCGCTATCCCGGCATCCGTTCCGACAGCGACATGCATACCCTCGGCTTTGATTTCGAGCCGTGGCGCCATGAAAAGAGCATCGCCGATGCGCCTGCGATCCTCGAATATCTCGACCGGATCGTCGATGAACGCGGCATCCGCCAGCATATCCGTTTCGGGCTCAAGGTTGTCAGCGCCGATTTCCGCCACGATGATGCCAAATGGCACGTTGAGCTGGAAAAGGCCGACGGCAGCCGCACCCGGATAACCGCCAATTTCCTTTATCTGGGCGCAGGTTATTACGACTATGACGAGCCCTATGATCCCGGCTTTGATTTCGGAGAGTTCGAAGGGCAGGTCGTCCACCCGCAATTCTGGCCAGAGGATCTCGACTATGCGGACAAGCGCGTGGTGGTGATCGGATCAGGCGCAACGGCTGTCACCATCGTGCCCGCAATGGCGCAAAAGGCGGCGCATGTCACGATGCTCCAGCGCACGCCGACATGGATGTTCACCCGCCCGGCAAAGGACGCGATTGCCAATTTCCTGCGGGCGATCTTGCCGGAAAAGCTCGCCTACCGAATCACCCGCTTCAAGAACATCAGGATGCAGGATTTCAGCTTCAAGCTGGCGCGCGACAAGCCGCAGAAGGTGAAAGACGCACTCTACAAGAAGATCGAAAAGGCGCTTGGTCCTGATTACGACAAGGACGCCTTTACTCCGCCCTATAATCCGTGGGAGCAGCGGCTGTGCCTTGTTCCCGATGAAGACCTGTTCAAGGCAATGAAGGCGGGCAAGGCAAGCGTCATCACCGGCCATATCGCCAAATTCGAAAAGGGCGGCGTGCGGCTTGCCGACGGCCAATTCCTGCCCGCTGATATCGTGGTGACGGCCACGGGATTGAAGCTGGCCGTGGCCGGCAAGATCGACGTGCGTGTCGAGGGCGAGCCCGTGAAGTTCAACGAGCGGTTCTATTACAAGGGCTGCATGTTTTCGAACTTGCCCAACCTTGCGGTGGTGTTCGGATACCTCAACGCCAGCTGGACCCTTCGTGCGGACATCAATGCGGATTACGTATGCCGCGTGCTCGAACATATGCGCACCACCGGCGCGACTATCGTTACCCCCGTGCTGACGCCCGAAGACGAAGCCGCGATCACAGAGGATGACGTGTTCGATTTCTCAAGCGGCTATATCCAGCGCGGCAAGCACATCATGCCGCGCAATTCGATCTGCTATCCTTGGCGGCTCAATCAGGAATATGTGGTGGATCGCAAGCGGATGAAGGAAGACCCGCTGCTTGACGGCATCCTCACCTTCACCAAGCCGGGCGCCAATGCCCGAACGGCGGATGAACAGCTCGAAGCGGCCGAGTAGGTCGCGAAAGGGACAGAACGAAGTTTTGTCGCAGGCGAGCCTGATGCCCGCTTGAGGCTGGCGACGTCCTCGCCTAATTTCGCGCGCATGACCTCTCCCGACAAAATCTGGACCGCCGGGCTCGTTGTGATCGGCGATGAAATCCTCTCCGGCCGCACCCACGACAAGAATATCGCGCAGATTGCATCCTGGCTGCAGGTGCAGGGCATCCGCCTCGCCGAAGTGCGCGTGGTGCCCGATGTCGAGGCGCGGATTGTCGCGGCGGTCAATGATCTGCGCTGTGCCTATGATTATCTTTTCACAACTGGCGGGATCGGCCCGACTCATGATGACATCACCGTGGACGCGGTCGCCGCCGCGCTCGGCGTGCCAGTGGTGATCCATCCCGATGCACGCGCGCTGCTCGAACGCTATTACGAGACCCGCGGCGGGCTTAATGAAGGGCGCCTGCGGATGGCGCGCGTGCCCGAAGGATCCGAACTCATCCCCAACCGCATGTCAGGTGCGCCCGGCATCAGGCGCGGCAATATCTTCCTGCTCGCAGGCGTGCCGCACATCACCGCCGGGATGCTCGATGCGCTCACCGGCCAGCTTGAAGGCGGAGCGCCGCTCTTGTCTGAAACAATCGGCTGCTGGGTTGCCGAAAGCGAAGTCGCCGATCTCCTGCGCGCGACCGAAGCCGCCTTTGCGAATTGCCAGATCGGCTCCTACCCCTTCTTCCGCGAAGGCCGCGTCGGCGCCAATTTCGTGCTGCGTTCGACCAGCGCCGAAGTGCTGGCAGCCTGCGCGGCCCAGCTCACCGAGGGGCTTCACGCGCTCGGCTACCCGGCGACTCCTGGCGGCATCTGAGCCGCCGCGTCACAGGCGGACGAACGCAGCGTTAACCCTTTGGCGCTAGGGTCATGCGCGTCATGACGCGGGCCTATATAACCATCGACACCGAGTATTCCTCGGGCTTTTGCACCGGTCGCAGCCGTGCCGACCGGGCCGAGAATTATGCCCGCTGCATTGCCTGCCTGACACCCGATGGCGCGGCGGGCATCACCCACAAGCTCGAACTGCTGGCACAGCATGGCCAGAAGGCGGTGTTCTTTGTCGATCCCATGCCCGCGCTCATCTGGGGCATCGCCGCGATTGAAGACATTGTCGGCCCGATCATCGCGGCTGGGCAGGATGTGCAGCTGCATTGCCATACCGAATGGCTGGCGATTGCGGGGGCGGACAACCCGCTCGCCTCGGGCCGGACAGGGCAGAACATCGCTGACTTCCCGCTCGATGAACAATTCGAATTGCTTGCCTATGCCCGCGATGCCTTGATCGCCGCTGGCGCTCCGCCGCCGGTCGCCTTTCGGGCCGGGAATTACGGCGCGAATGATGATACCCTGCGCGTGCTGGCCGGACTTGGCCTCACCTATGATACCAGCCACACACCCGCCCTGCCCGATGCCTGCCGGATCAGCCTTGGCCCCGAGGTGCGCGATCCGGTGGAACATTGCGGCATCATCGAGGTGCCCGTCGGCACCATCGGCACGCTCGGCGGCGGGCAACGCCACGCGCAGATCACGGCCCTGACCCTTGCCGAAATGATCGCCGCCCTGCGCCATGCGCGCAATCACGGGCGCGACACCTTCGTGCTGGTGAGCCATTCCTTTGAACTCATCAATCGCCGCAGCCTTGCCGTCAATCATGTGGTACACCGCCGCTTTACCCGGCTGGTGCGCGAGATTGCGGTGATGCGCGGGATCATGTCTGCAAACTTTCGCGATGATCCGCCCACGCTCGGGCAGGCCAGCATCCCGAGCGAGCCCGTGCCCGCCACAGCGCTGCGCACCGGGATGCGGCTGGCCGAACAGTTCGTCTCCAACACGCTTTACGGCGCGCGGTAAAGGCGCAAGGCGGGCCATGGCCAACCCTGTTACCATCGATTTCACGCTTGGCTCGCGCCGCCTGCTGGCCGTGCCGCGGCAGCTTGGCGTGTGGTCCTTCAGCCTTGAAGAGGTGCTCGCAGCTGAGACCAGTGCAGCGCTGCCGGCGGCGCCGCCTGCCGGTCGCGACGGCCTGCGCGTGCTGAGCGCGCCGGCCACGGCTGTGCCTGCAATCACCGCTCGCTTTCCTGATCTGATCGCCGGCGCGCGGCAGGATTATCGCCGCCACTATATCGACATGAGCCTGGGCTTTGATGGCTACATGGCGCGCTTTTCAGGCAAGACCCGCTCGACCTTGCGGCGCAAGGCGAGGAAGCTCGCGGAAGAGACAGGCGGCTATATTGTCACCCGCCACATCACGCCTGCCGATATCGAGGATTTTCTGGCGCAGGCCCTGCCCTTGTCGGCCAAGACCTATCAGGCACGCCTGCTCAATGCCGGCCTGCCTGAAAGCCCCGAGGCGCGGCGCGCCATGCTGGCGGCGGCCGAGGACAATCGGATGCGCTGCTTCCTGCTGCACGCCGGTGGCGAGCCGATTGCCTATCTCGCGCTGCCGGTTATCGGCGCAACGCTGATCTATGCTCATCTTGGCTATGATCCGGCCGCCGCGCGGCTTTCGCCCGGCACCGTGCTCCAGATGGACGCGCTCGAGCAGCTCTTTGCTGAAAACCGCTACCGCTGGTTCGATTTCACCGAAGGCGAAGGCGCGCACAAGGCGCTGTTCGGAACCCATAGTGCCGCATGTGCCAGTCTGGTCTTGCTGCGCGCAAGCCTCGGCAACCGAGCGCTGCTGGGCGCGCGTTCGGGCTTTGACAGGATGGTGCGCAAAGGCAAGGCCCTCGCCGAAAAGTCTGGCGCGCTGGGATCAATCCGCAATCTGCTGCGGGGCTGATCGTCCGGCATTTGCTGCGATTTCCCGCGCGCGCTGTTCGGCCATGAGGCGCAGGCGTTGCTGCTGTTCGTAGCGCTGCGCGACAACCCGTACCGGCGAAGGCTGCTTACCCGAGCCTGCCGCGAACCATAGTGATATAAAATAGCCGACAAAGCCGGTCATCACCAGAAACACGCCCGTCGCGATGCCGAGCCGCAGATCATACCCCAAAACCACTGCGAACGCGGCCAAAGCGCTGATGATCACCAGCCACTTGGCATCAAGCCAGCCTGTGTCTTGCGGGGAAGAGGGCATCATTACTCCTTATTCGTATGGCAGACTGCGTTAAAACGCAGAGTCTGAACACAACCTTGGCAGGAAAAATGATGATCCTCTTGTGGGATTTCAATACGCAATACGGGCACTCCAGATTGCTCCGGAGTGCCCGCATGAGCTCACCGGTCCGGCGTGGCCGGACTAGGCGAACAGGATTATGTGTCAGGCGCCTTCGACTTCCGACAGGTCGACCTTGAGGCCCGGGCCCATCGACGAGGTGAGCGAGACCTTGCGGACATATTTGCCCTTGGCGCCCGCCGGCTTGGACTTCACCACCGCCTCGGTCAGCGCCTTGAAATTGGCCTTGAGCGCATCATCGGAGAACGAGAGCTTGCCAATGCCCGAATGGATAATGCCCTGCTTCTCGACGCGGAACTCGACCTGGCCGGCCTTGGCATCGGCCACGGCCTGCGCGACGTTCGGGGTCACGGTGCCGAGCTTGGGGTTCGGCATCAGGCCCTTGGGACCAAGCACCTTGCCCAGACGGCCCACGATGCCCATCATGTCGGGCGAGGCGATCACGCGGTCATAGTCGAGGTTGCCGTTCTGCATGTCTTCCAGCAGATCTTCGGCGCCAACCTTATCCGCGCCTGCTGCCAGCGCCTTTTCCGCATTCTCGCCGCGAGCGAACACCGCCACGCGCACATCCTTGCCGGTGCCCGAAGGCAGCGACACCATGCCACGCACCATCTGATCGGCATGCCGCGGATCGACACCGAGGTTCATGGCGACTTCGACGGTTTCATCGAACTTGCCCTTGAACTGACGCAGCACCGCCAGGGCTTCTTCGATGGTGTAGAGCTTGTCGCGATCGAGCTCGGCGAGCCGCTTCGCCTTCTTGGTCATCTTTGCCATGTGCTTAGCCCTCCACCACTTCGAGACCCATCGAACGGGCCGAACCCGCGATGATCTTCATGGCCTGATCAATGTCGTTGGCGTTGAGATCGGCCATCTTCACCTCGGCGATT
Organism: Erythrobacter sp.; assembly: GCA_046296155.1. Taxonomy (GTDB): domain Bacteria; phylum Pseudomonadota; class Alphaproteobacteria; order Sphingomonadales; family Sphingomonadaceae; genus Erythrobacter. The sequence goes on from JBKBLW010000007.1 coordinate 55,631, forward strand.
TCCTTGATCTGCGAGGTGGTGACAGTACCGGCCGAAACCTTGCCCGGCTCCTTGGAGCCCGACTTCAGCTTGGCCGCCTTCTTCAGCAAAAAGCTTGCCGGAGGGGTCTTGGTGACGAAGGTGAAGGAACGATCCGCATAGACCGTGATAATGGTCGGGATCGGCATGCCCTTTTCGAGTTCCTGCGTGGCGGCATTGAACGCCTTGCAGAATTCCATGATGTTGACGCCGCGCTGACCCAGCGCCGGACCGATCGGCGGCGAGGGGGTGGCGGAACCAGCTGCAACCTGCAGCTTGATATAGCCTTCGATTTTCTTGGCCATGGGGCCAGCTCCTTGTTCGCACTGTTCCTTGGCGCCTTGGCAGGCGCGCAGGTCATGTTAAGCGGTCAGACGCTCCGGCTTGTGCATCGCCGAAAAGCTCCCGCACGGGAATCGCCGGGCCTTGACCCGGCGAAGCGGCGCCCATAGGCGGGGGCGGCCGCAAAATCAAGCCGAACCGCGCGGGGGGCGCAGGCCCTTGGTGCGGCTGGTGAGGTGGAACTGGTGGCACAGCGCGCACTTATAGGCACGCAAGGCCATTCCGGCCGCCAAGGCTGCGTCCTCAGCCCCCTCACGCGTGGCGAAGCGGCGCTTTTTCCGGCAGATGCCGAGGCGGGTTTTCACCCGCGCTCAAGCAGCGAAGCGGCAGCGCGCACACCTGCTCACTTGACCAGTTCGACTTCGTCGAAGCCCAGTTCCACAGGCGTTGCCCGGCCAAAGATCGAGACCGAGACCTTGACCTTGGACTTGTCAAAATCAAGCTCTTCCACGACGCCGGTAAAGCTCGCGAACGGCCCTGCATTGACCTTGACCGAATCGCCAATCTCGTAGTCGATGTGCACTTCGCGCTTGGGCGCTGCCTTGGCCTGCTCGACGCCGCCGAAATAGCGCGCGGCCTCTTTTTCCGAAATCGGCTGGGGCTTGTTGCCGCTCCCGAGGAAACCCGTCACCTTCGGCGTGTTCTTGACGAGGTGGTAGATATCGTCGGTCATGTTGAGTTTGGCGAGGACATAGCCCGGCATGAACTTGCGTTCGACCTGCACCTTCTTGCCGCGCTTTACCTCGATCACCGTCTCGGTGGGCACCTGCACCTCCTCAACGCCATCCGAAAGGCCAAGCCGTTCAGCCTCGGCGATGATCGCATCGCGCACCTTGTTCTCGAAACCCGAATAGGCGTGAATAATATACCAGCGAGCCATGGCGGAATGATCCTTGAAAACGTGAATTTTAGCGGAAAGACAGGGCCTGGGCGGCCTATTGCAGCAGGCCGATGGCAGCGCGCACCAGCGCGCCAAAAGCGCTGTCAATAGCAAGGAAGAACAGCGACAGGATCACCATGAAGATGAAAACGAAAATCGCCGTGCGAACCGTTTCCTCGCGGGTCGGCCAGACGACCTTGGCGGTCTCGGCGCGGACCTGATTGACGAATTCCGCAACGCTCGTCTTGCGCTTTTTCTCTTCGGTCATGGGACCACCGGTTCCTTCACTCTATATCGCGCCTGTCAGGCATCGCTTTCAGGTAAGAGGCCGCGCCGCCCGGCACAAGCTTGCCGGAAGGGCTTTATCTCAACAGCGATGTCGGAAAACACGTGCCCGCTCTTACGCGCAGCGCAGACCAAAAGCAAGAGAGCCGCGCAAAAGCGATGCAGCAGACTATGCAAGGCGCAGCAAGCGCACTAGGCATACGCGGTCGGCGCTCAGCCACAAGATTACGGGGATCATCCAAGATGGCAGCAAGCGGGGCGCAAAGCCTTGGGGAACGACTGGTTGCTCCGGTCAGCAATTTTTCCGACTTCATCTGGGCGGGCACCTGGCATGGCGAGGAATTGCTGCCTTTCCCTCCGATGACGATCGTGCTGCTGGGCGTGGGCCTTTGGATCATGATTGGCCTCAGGTTCTACCCGATCATTAAGCTGGGCAGTGCCTTCAAGGGGCTGTTTGCGGGCCGCAAGGGACAGGGCGCAGGCGAGATTTCACCCTTTGCCGCGCTCTCGACGGCGCTCTCGGGTCAGGTCGGCACTGGCAATCTGGCAGGCGTTGCCACCGCGATTGCGCTCGGCGGGCCGGGCGCGGTGTTTTGGATGTGGATCACCGCGCTGTTCGGCATGGCGCTTGCCTTTGCCGAAGGGAGCCTTTCGATCCGCTACCGCGAACGCACCGCCGATGGTGCCTATCGCGGCGGGCCGATGACCTATATCCGCTTGGGGCTAGGCCCGAAATGGACCTGGCTGGCGGTGGTATTCTGCCTCGGCACGCTGTTTTCCGCGCTCGTCACCGGCAATTCGATCCAGGCCAACGAAGTCGCCAGCGGCCTCAACCAATTGTTCGGCTGGGAGCGCTGGTTTGGCGGCATGGTGGTGGCGATTGCCGTCTTCGTCGTGATTATCGGCGGCATCAAGTCGATCGGCAATGTCGCAGAGAAAGTCGTGCCCTTCATGGCGGCAGCCTATATCGCGATGGCGCTCGCAGCGCTGGCGATCAACCTTCAAGACCTGCCCGAAACTTTCGGCCGCATCTTTGCCGGCGCCTTCAGCTACCAAAGCGCAAGCGGCGGCTTCATCGGCGCAGCGCTGATCATTGCGATCCGGGCAGGCGTGGCCCGCGGGCTGTTTTCGAACGAATCCGGACAAGGCTCCACCGCGATGGCGCACGCCGTGGCGCAAACCGACGATCCCGAACAGCAGGGCCGCATGGCGATGCTGGGAACCTTCATCGACACCATCGTGATCTGCACCATGACAGCACTGGTGATCCTGACGGTGCAGGGCGATTTCACCTATCAGGGGCAGGCTGTCGATCATGTGTGGCAATCCGATCTCGGCACGACGGCTGCGGCGGGTTTCGTGACCACTTCGGGCGCTTTTGCCGCCGCCTTCCCCTTCCCCGTAGCCGGCATTCCGCTCGGCACGCTGATCGCCTCGGTGGCGCTGATCCTGTTCGTCTTCACCACGCTTCTGACATGGAGCTATTACGGGGAGCGGGCGATCACCTTCCTCTATGATCGCCTTCCCGGCGCCAACCCGCGCGGCGAAAAGACCCTCCATATCGGCTGGCGGGTGATCTGGTGTGTTGCGATCTATGTGGGTGCAACCCAGCCTTCGGAGCTGGTGTGGCGATTGGGCGATATCTCGAATGCGGCCATGGCGCTGCCCAACCTGCTTGCGCTTGCGGTGCTATCGGGCGTGGTCTTCGCCCTTGCGCGGGGTGATCGCAAGGCGGGCGCGGATCACACGGCCGACACGCCGGAGCCACCCGAAAACTTCTAGGGCGGCCCGGCGGGCCTGCTTCAGCTCTCTGGCACCTTTCGCAAGCGTATTGCGGCGCCGTCAGCTGCGCCCGGTGAGCCGGGCGATCACGCGTTCCACAAGGCTGGGAGGCTCCATTGGTTGCACCCGGCCGTAAGTCCGGGCGCGCAGGGACGCATCGCTGTAGGGGCGCGGCGCGACCCAGTGATCAGGCCGCGAGGATCGGAAGGTGTAAGCGCTCATAGATGATCTCCTCGATTGCATGGAAACTCAATTCGTCGATGAATTTACACGCTTCACCTTGCCGAAAAGTGACCAGCCCATTTAGGCAGGGTTCATACAGGCCCGCGAGGAGAGGGGCGGAGAACCGCCTCGCGCGAGACTTTTCGGAGTTCATGGAGATTTGGAGCGGGTAGCGGGAATCGAACCCGCATAGCCAGCTTGGAAGGCTGGTGCTTTACCACTAAGCTATACCCGCTTGATTGGGCGAGGCCGCCAATGCCACTGATCGCGCCTCTTCGTCAATGGCCGAGCGCGCGACTGGCTGTCGAGCCTGCGCGCCTGCTGCGCGTTCCGTCCAAGCTGACGCGAACGGAAAGATAACGCTCAGGCGCCGCGCGGGCTTGTCGCATCTGCCCATCCCGTCTGATCGGAAAATGCTTTACTGCGTGCGGCCTGCCGGCCGTCCGCGCGGGGCAGCAGGGCTCTGCTTGACCTTTATCCCGCGCCGCGCCAGCGCTTCGCGCAGCAGCACCTCGATCTCGGCATTCACGCTGCGAAAATCGGCATCTGCCGCGTGCCGGATCGCTTCGTAAAGCGCCGCATCAAGGCGAAGGGGAAAGGCTTTCTTGGCACTCATACCATGATTTCAGGCGCTCAATAAAGCGAGCCTGCATTAACGACGGGCGAGGCTTCCTGCTCGCCGCACAAGACCACCATCAGGTTGGAGACCATCGCGGCACGGCGTTCATCATCGAGCTCGACGACATTCTTGGCGCTCAATTGATTAAGCGCCATCTCGACCATCGAGACTGCCCCTTCGACCAGCTTGGCGCGCGCGGCGATCACAGCTTCGGCCTGCTGGCGGCGCAGCATGGCGCCGGCAATCTCGGGCGCATAGGCAAGGTGCGTGAGACCGCATTCATCGACTGTAATGCCCGCCACCGACAACCGCTCGATCAGGGCGAGGCGCAGTTCCGCACCCACTTCCTCGTGGTTTTCGCGCAAGGTGACCTCGGCGTGCTCGAGATCATCGTAAGGATAGCGCGAGCCGATCTTGCGCACGGCCGCCTCGATCTGCGCGGTGACGAATTCCCGGTAGTCATCCACATCGAACAGGGCCTGCGCGGTGTCGGTCACACGCCAGACGACTTGGGCTGCCATCTCAATGGGGTTGCCGCGCGCATCGTTGACCTTGATCTTTTCAGAGATGATGTTGTTGGCCCGCACCGCGATCTTCTTGCGGCTGAGCCAGGGCAATACCCAGCGCAGGCCCTCGTTCCGGTCCGTGCCCTTGTAGGCGCCGAACAGCTGGATCGCGGCGGCTTCGTTGGGGTTAATCATATAAAAGCCAGTGAGGATCAGCGCCCCTGTAAGCCCCGCGAGAAGGGCAACAAGGATCATCGGGCCATCCGGTTCGTCAGGCGTCACGCCGGCAATAAAGCACCAAATTGCCACGCCCAACAGCGCGAGCGATACGAACAGCATGGCAAACCCGTTCTGGGTGAGCGCTGGCACTTCGCGGCTGCGGTTGAGGGCAGCGGTTTCACTCAAAGGCATGGCAAACCCCGATTCGATATAAATATGATATCATCATTATATCAAAAAGGGGCGCGGTCAAGCAGCCGCAGACCTGACAGGTTCACCCCCCTCCGCGGCGTTGCTGCACCAGCTGGGCGAGCCAGATGGTCGATCCGATCACGCTTGGTCGGGCATAATCCGCCCCGACGCTCGCAGCCGTGGCAGCCGCCTCGGAAAACAGCCGTCCGCCGACCGAAATCACGGCCAAATTGGCAGGCGCGGCCTTGCGGCTTTGTTCAATCGTCTCACGCAGCCGGGCCAGCGCGTGGTGGCGCGGCAGGGCATCGGACAGGGTCAGATCGATCGCATCGGGCGCAGCTGCACGCAGCTGCGCGACCAGTTCGGCATTGCTTTTGGGAAAGGCCATCTCCACCCGCCAGCCGGCATCGGTGAGCTGATCAGCCAGCATCGACGTGCCGAGCATATGCGCCTCGCCCGGAGCCGTTGCGAGCAGGATGCTGAAGCGGCTCGTGCGGATCGCGCCGGAATGCGGGCTCAGCCTGACAGCATGGGCAGCCAGTTGCAGCATGGAAAGGCCGATTGTCAGATCAATTTCGCTGCATTCGTCCGCCAGCCAGGCATCGCCCATGGCGCGCGCGGTCGGCTCGATCAGGCGGGCAAGCAGTGCTTCACCAGTCCAGCCCTCGTCCGCCAGCGATGCCAGCTGCGCGTTCAACCGCGTATCATCGCCATCCAGTGCAAGGCGGGTCATGCGCGGCACATACTCGGTCAGATCGCGCCCCTCGCATTGGTCAGCCCGGCGACGCCTCGGACGATCCTCGGCGCGGCTATAGAGGAGCAGGTCCCAATCCGAAAACAGCCGTGAGGAGACGACATGCTCGCTCAGGATCTCGATATGCGAATGGCGGCGGTCTTCGCGGATTGCCGACCAGATCAGCTTCAAGCCTTCGGGCGGGCCTTCGAGTGTTTGCAGGAACTTGCCGTTTTCATAGAGCAGCATGCCGGTCACCCCGACACTGCGATTGCGGATGCGCGCGTGATACACCAGCTCTTCGAGGTCGGCATGGGTGGGGGTAAAGGCGGCCTTGCTCTTGTAGGTGAGGCAGGCAATCCATCCTTCATCACCCTCGGTGCTTCCGCTGTGTTGCAGCACTCCCTACCCTCCAACCTTCAGGGCCGAAGATCTGCGAAAAGCATGCATCCCCCCGCGCCCACTGGCCTGATCTTGCCGAGCCGCCCCACTCCCGGACGATTCGCCCGCCTCGCCAGTCTCTTGTCATACCCCTGCCAAAGACGCCGGCGACTTTCCGTGAAGCCTACCAGGTCGTCAAGCCAAAATGACACTTTTTCGTGTCATGCCAAATTGCCAGAAATGGCTAAACTTCACCCCCTCTTGGGGCAATTGCAGGTATAAAAGCGCGTGCGCGCTCCAGCACGAGCACCATGCGCTCCCTGACCCATCTTGAGCGGCTTGAAGCCGAGAGCATTCCTATCTTCCGCGAGGTCGTGGCCGAGGCGGAGAACCCGGTGATGCTTTATTCGGTGGGCAAGGATTCATCGGTGATGCTGCATCTGGCGCGCAAGGCATTCTATCCTGCGCCGCCGCCATTCCCGATGCTGCACGTGGCGAGCGGGTGGGACTTTCAGGATCTGCTGGCGCATCGCGATCGGACAGTGCGCGAATATGGCCTCAGGCTGATTATCGCCCAGAACGAAGACGCCGAGGCGCAGGGCATCAACCCCTTCGACACCGAGAGCGCGCTTTACAGTCAAGCAATGCTCACCGATCCGCTGAAGCGTGCGCTTGATGCCCATGGTTTTGATGCAGCCTTTGGCGGCGGGCAGCGCGGGCGATGCCACCGCCAACCAGTTCCTGTGCCATGCGATCCGCCACCTGCGGCCCGAGGACGGCCTGCTGTCTGAAGAAGAAAAGGACAATCCCCAGCGCCTCGCCAAGTCGCGGGTGTGGATCATTGATCCGGTCGATGGCACCCGCGAATATGGCGAGGAACGCGCCGATTGGGCGGTGCATGTCGCGCTGACAGTGGAAGGTGAGGCCAAGGCGGGCGCGGTCGCCTTGCCGGGGCTGGATGGCGGCATTGTCCTGCGCTCCGACGCTCCGCAGGCGCTTGCCCCGATGGCGGAGCGCCCGCGCTTCCTCGTCAGCCGCACGCGCCCTGCGCGCGAGGCCGAAGCGGTCGCCGCAGCGCTCGGCGGCACGCTGGTGCCGATGGGCAGCGCCGGGGCCAAGGCCATGGCCGTGGTGCGCGGCGAGGCCGAGGTCTACCTCCATTCGGGCGGCCAATATGAATGGGACAGCTGCGCGCCTGTCGCCGTCGCTGCCGCCCACGGCCTGCACTGCTCGCGCATCGACGGCAGCCCGCTCACCTATAACCAGACCGATACCTACATGCCCGATCTGCTGATCTGCCGCCCCGAACTCGCCGCAGACGTGCTCGCAGAAGTCGCGCGGCTCGGCTCGAGTATTTTCGGATCAGACGGAATGGGGAGATGCGACAAGCCCGCGCGGCGCCTGGGCGTTGCCTCTGCGTTCGCGCCAGCTTGATGGAACACGCCCTAGTCGCCTTCGAATTCCATCAGCGCGCGCACGTCAATCCCGGCCGCACGCAGGCGTTCCGCCCCGCCGAGGTCGGGCAGGTCGATCACGAACAGCGCGTGTTCAATCACCGCGCCCGCGCTGCGGAGCAATTCGGCCGAGGCAAGAGCTGTGCCGCCGGTCGCTATCAGATCATCGACGATCACCACGCGCTGACCGGGCACAATCGCGCTAGGGTCCATTTCCAGCCGGTCGGTGCCATATTCGAGCGCATAGTCGATCCCGACGGTCTGGACCGGCAGCTTCCCGGGTTTCCTGACAGGCACGAACCCCACGCCCAGTTGCACCGCCACTGACGCGCCAAAGATAAAGCCGCGCGCTTCCATGCCTGCAATTTTCTGAGCCCCGCACACCTGCGCCATTTCGGCGAGATGGTGGACGCTTGCCGCCATGCCCTGATGGTGGCCGATCAGCGTGGTGATGTCGCGGAACTGGATGCCCGGCTTGGGAAAGTCCGGCACCGTGCGGACGAGAGCCTTCAGTTCGGCGGGCGAAAGAGGGGGCATTGTCATGCCCGCCACAAAAGCAGAGCGCCCCGCCATCTGCAAGGGATGACGGGGCGCTCAAGCAATCGGGCAGGTCTTGGCGCTGCTTACTTCTTCTTCGGCTTCATCCCGGCCCAGATCTGCTTGTACGACAAGAAGGCGAGCGAGGTTGCGAACAGCAGGAAGGCAAGGACGAACCAGCCGGTCTGCTTGCGCGCCACCAGCGAAGGCTCAGCCGTCCAGGTCAGGAAAGCCGCCACATCCTCTGCCATCTGCGGGATAGTGGCCTCGGTGCCGTCAGCATAGGTCACTTGGCCATCAAGCACGAGCGGCGCGGGCATTGCAATGTTGACGTTCGGGAAGTGCTTGTTGAAGTACAGCCCCGGCGGGGTTTCAAAGCCCAGCTTTTCCGCCTTTGCAGGATCGGGCTCGGTATAGCCGATCATCAGCGAGTAGATGTAGTTGGTGCCATCAGGCCGCGCCTTCGCCATCAACGAAAGATCCGGCGGGATCGCATTGTTGTTGGCCGCAGCAGCCGCAATCGCATTGGGATAGGGGCTGGGGAAACGATCGGTCGGGGTGCCCGGACGCGTGGTGTCTTCGCCGGTTTCAGGATCAAGACCCGGCACCGTCCAGGTCGCCGCCTCAGCCTGCACTTCGGCTTCGGTATAGCCAAGCTCGCGCAGGTTGCGGAACGCGACGAACTTCAGGCCGTGGCACGCCGCGCAGACCTCTTTATAAACCTGGTAGCCACGCTGCAGCTGGGCAACATCCCACTTGCCGAGCGGGCCATCAAAGGCAAAGCCACCCGCCGGATGCACCGGCTTTTCATAGAAGGCATAGGATGCCTGCTTTTCGGGCTCGGGGCCTGCAACATAGTTGTAGATCCCGGGAATCAACGACCACAGCACCAGCACCGCAGTGATGGCGAGGCCGAAAATCATGCCACCAAGACGAATAGTCATGACCTAACTCTTTCTTGTTATCGGGTCAGATGGATTGGGCTTATTCGGCCGGCTGGAGCGAGCCGCCAGGCAGGCTGCCATCCGTTCCGGTAGCGACCGATCCGGCACGTGCAGCCGGGCTGCTGTCATCCTTTCCAAGCACCGCTTCGGTGATCGAGAACGGCAGGGGCTTGGGCACTTCAATCTGGCTGACGATCGGCAGGATCACCAGGAAGTGCAGGAAGTAGTAAGCCGTCGCGAGCTGGCTGAGGATCACGTAGGGCTCCTCGGCCGGAGCGCCGCCGCAGATCGTCAGAAGGATCATGGTAGGCACCAGGCCGAACCAGAAAAACTTCTTGAACAGCGGACGATAGCTGCCTGAGCGCACCGGGCTCTTGTCGAGCCAGGGCAGGAAGAACCACAGGAGGATCGAGCCGAACATCGCGATCACGCCCAAGAGCTTCGCCGGGATCAGAGTGATGCCCGTGAACGGAATGGTGAGATCCATCGTGAAAGCACGCAGGATCGCGTAGAACGGGAGGAAGTACCATTCGGGCACGATGTGCGCCGGCGTCGAAAGCGGGTTGGCTTCGATGTAATTGTCCGGATGGCCCAAGGCATTCGGCAGGAAGAACACCATGAAGCAGAAAGCGATCAGGAACACGCCCAGCCCGAAGCCATCCTTGGCGGTGTAGTACGGGTGGAACGGCACGGTATCGCTCGCGCTCTTGACTTCCACGCCAGTCGGGTTCGACGAGCCCGGGATGTGCAGCGCCCAGATGTGCAGGATCACAACACCCGCAATCACGAAGGGCAGCAGGAAATGCAGGCTGAAGAAGCGGTTAAGCGCTGCATTGTCGGGCGCAAAGCCGCCCAGAAGCCATACCTGAAGGGGTTCGCCCACCAGCGGGATCGCGCTGAACAGGCCGGTGATCACCTGCGCGCCCCAGAAGCTCATCTGACCCCAGGGAAGCACATAGCCCATGAAAGCTGTTGCCATCATGAGAAGAAAGATCACCACGCCCAGCAACCAGATCATCTCGCGCGGAGCCTTGTAGGAGGAGTAGTAAAAGCCGCGGAAGATGTGCAGATAAATGACAATGAAGAAGAAGCTGGCGCCATTGGCGTGAGCATAGCGCAGCATCCAGCCATAATTGACATTGCGCATGATGTGCTCGACCGTGGCAAAGGCCACGCCTGCATTGGCCGCATAATGCATCGCAAGGATCACGCCGGTAATGATCTGGATCATCAGGCAGACCCCGGCCAGCACGCCGAAGTTCCACATGTAGTTGAGATTGCGCGGCACCGGATAACCGGCCCCCACAGCATTATAAACGAGGCGCGGCAGCGGCAGCTTCTCGTCGAGCCACTTGGTCAGCGGCGTCTTCGGTTCGTATTGCTTGGCCCAGGCGAAACTCATGGCGTTCCCTCGGATTGATCGGTTAGCAGTCTTGCGGCGGTTATGTTCTTGAAACAGCTACGCAGCATCACCCGACGCGGATGACGGTGTCGCTGGTAAACTTGTATTCCGGCACGGCCAGATTGAGCGGAGCCGGACCCTTGCGGATGCGCCCGGCGACATCATAGTGCGAGCCGTGGCAGGGGCAGAAATAGCCGCCGAAGTCGCCCTTGTTCTCGCCTTCGGCAGCGCCCAGCGGAACACAGCCGAGGTGGGTGCACACACCCATGGTGACGAGGATGTCTTCATGGCCTTCCTTGGTGCGCTCAGCGAGCGTGGCAGGATCGCGCATCGCCGCCCCGTCATCCCTCTTGGCGGCCGCGATTTCGGCTGCGGTCAGACGTTTCACGAACAGGGGCTGCTTGCGGAACACGGCCTTGATGCTCTGGCCTTCGGCAATCGCACCGACATCAATGTCGGTCGTGCTTTCCGCCAGCACATCGGCCGATGGGGCCATCTGACTCACCAGCGGGATCAGCACCGAAGCCGCGCCGACACCGGCCGTGCTAAGCGCGGCGATGTGAATCCAGTCGCGGCGACGCACGCCGTCTTCCAACATTTCCGTGGCGCTGTTTGCCGAAGCGGCGCCGCCCATGTCAGCCATCGTCTTGTTATCCTGCTCATCTGGCCGCGCTGGACAAAAGCCCGGGCGCGGCGCGGTTTTGAACTGTCCGAAACTGCCCTCAGGCAAGCCTTCGGAAATGGAACACTGTTAGATCCCTTGTCGCCTCCGACAACACCCCTTAAGCAGGCGGCGTCACAGGCGGAACGCGGGGCACCTAACGGCAAACAACCAAGATTCCAACCGTGTTTTATTCATGCCGTTTTCGCTTTGGTGCAAAGCAGGGAAAATCACGGCAGGACGATCAGGCTGATCAGACGGCCGTAATCCGCTTCGTGCCGCAGCGATGCTCGGCGATATGAATGGTAACGCGCAGGATCCCCAAAAGTATCCCGCCCGAGATCGTGAATCGAGCCTATGCCGGATTTTCTCATCTTCTCCGCGACATAGCCGGGCAGATCAAAGTGCCAGCGGGCACGGCCATCGCGCATCGGGGCGGGCGAGAAGTGGGCTGCGTCAGCCGGAGTGAAGTTCGCGCGGAACGGCGCATCGACCTCGTAGCTGGCCTGCGCGATAGTCGGCCCGATGGCAGCCGCGATTTTGCCAGGGCGTGCGCCCAAGGCCGCCATGGCGGCAATGGTCGCCTCCAGCACCCCGCCTTGCGCGCCGCGCCAGCCCGCATGGGCCGCACCGATCACCCCTGCCTCGGTATCGGCGAGGAGCACCGGGGCGCAATCGGCAGTGACGATGCCCAGCACCACGCCCGGCGTCGCGGTGACGACCGCATCAGCCACCGGGCGGCCTTGTGCGGCATCGTCCCAGACCTGGGTGACAGTCACCACATCAGGCGAATGCACCTGATGGGGCGCGGCCAGCCTGCCGCCTGCACAGATCGTCTCGGCAGCAGCAGCGCGCAGCGCGCGGACCTCGCCCGGATCGCCCGGCCCGCCAAAGCCGAACTGGTGCTTGCCCCCCGCGCTGCCGAAGAAGCCATGCGGCACACCTGCCAGATTGGGGGCGCGCTCGATATCGAAAGCCGTCACCTCAGCCATCGAGGCTGCGGCTGACTTGTTCGAAGGTATCGCGCGAGAGATTGCCGGCCGCCATGATGCGTTCCAGCTCCGCCTTCATCAGCGCGGCGCGCCCCTGTTCAATTCGCCGCCAGCGTCCCAGCGATGGCACAAAGCGCGCCGCAGTCTGCGGATTGATCGGATCGAGTTCGAGGATCAGGTCGGCGATCATCCGATACCCCTCCCCGCCGGGATCATGGAACGCCTTGGGATTGCCGGCAAAGGCCATGTGGAGCGAGCGCACGCGGTTGGGGTTGCGGATGGTGAATAGCGGGTGTTCAGCCAACTCACGCACCTGCTCGATCACGCGCGGGTGGAGCGAGAGCGCCTGGAGGGTGAACCACTTGTCCACTACCAGCGCATTATCCTCGTAGGCCTTGAGGAAATGCGCCAGCCGCTCTTCACGCGCCGGATGATCGAGGCTGGCGAGCACCATCAGCGCACCTTGGCGATCGGTCATGTTGTCGGCCGCGTCATATTGCGCGGCGGCCATGGCGGCAGCCGTGGCGGGATCGGCTGCAGCGATAAAGACCAGCGCCTGTGTCTTGATCTTGCGCAGCCCCCGTCCATTCGGATCATCATAGGCCGCAGCGCTGGCGCGGGAATGGATCGCCGCCAGCTCATCGCTTAGCGCCGCACCGATTGCTGCCTTGAGCCCTTCGCGCGCGGCATGGATGGCGCCGGGATCGGCCTTGCGATCTCCCGTCGCCATCGCTTCAAAGAGATAGGTTTCCGAAGGCAGCATCAGCAATTCGCCGCGCATCGCATCATCAAGCGCCCGGTCGCTGAGGATGGCCTTGATCGCGCCGATCAGGGCCGCCTCGTCCGCGGCCTTCGCCTCGGCGCCAAGCGTTCCCGACGCCGCTGCGACGAGGTGGCTGACAGCGAGTTCCTGCAAGGCTTCAAAGCGGGCAAACGGATCATCATCGCGCGCGGCAAGGAATACAAGGTCTTGCGCCGCCAGATCGCGTTCGATCACCACCGGGGCGGTGAAGCCGCGATTGATCGAGACCACCGGGTCGGGCCCGGCAAGGGGCAGGTGGAAGGTCTGGCTGGCCTCGGTGAGGACGATCAGCTGCTCTGCGCCCAAGGCATCGCTCCCGCGCGAATGCACCGCGACACGCAGGGGGATCACCATGGGCTGCTTGTCGGGTTGGCCCGGCGTGGGCGGCACGGTCTGCGTGAGCGTGAGGGCGAGGCTTTCGCCCTCAATGGCGCTGGTGACGCTGACACGCGGCGTGCCGGCTTGGCTATACCACAGGCGGAACTGCGCCAGATCAAGCCCGGCGCCTTCTTCAATGGCGCGCACGAAATCCTCGCAGGTCGCAGCCTCGCCATCGTGGCGCGCGAAATAGAGATCGGTGCCCGCGCGGAACCGCTCCACCCCTGCCATGCTCCGCATCATGCGGATGACTTCCGCGCCCTTGTTATAGACTGTCGCGGTGTAGAAATTGCTGATCTCGCGGTAAGAATCGGGCCGGATCGGATGGGCCAGCGGCCCGGCATCCTCGGGGAATTGCGCCGCACGCAAAATCCGCACGTCTTCGATGCGCTTCACCGCCTCGCCCCGCATGTCCTGGCTGAACAGCTGGTCGCGCAGCACGGTGAAGCCTTCCTTCAAGGAAAGCTGGAACCAGTCGCGGCAGGTCACGCGGTTGCCCGACCAGTTGTGGAAATATTCATGTGCGATCACGCCTTCAACCGCGTCGAAATCGGCATCGGTCGCGGTGTCAGGATCGGCCAGCACATACTTGGTGTTAAAGACGTTCAATCCCTTGTTCTCCATCGCCCCCATGTTGAAATCGGAGACGGCGACGATGTTGTAGAGATCGAGATCATATTCGCGGCCGAACACCTCCTCATCCCACTTCATCGCGCGGTGGAGCGATTCGAGCGCATGGTCGGTGCGCGCAAGGTCTTCGGCCCGCACCCAGATATTGCATTCCACCGCCCGGCCTGAACGGGTGACGAAAGGCTTGGAGTTCGCCACCAGGTCGCCCGCGACGAGTGCAAAGAGATAGGACGGCTTGGGCCATGGGTCGTGCCATTCGGCCCAGTGCGTGCCATCTGCGCCCTCGCCTGCGGCCACGCGGTTGCCATTGCACAGCAGCACCGGGAAGGTCACCTTGTCGCCGCTCATCCGGACCTGATAGGTCGAGAGCACATCGGGCCGGTCGGGGAAGAAGGTGATGCGGCGGAAGCCTTCGGCCTCGCATTGGGTGCAGAGCATCCCGCCCGAGGCATAGAGACCCATCAGCTGGGTGTTGGCGGATGGATCAATCTGGGTGACGATGGCCACCTGATGCGCCTCGCCCGGCAGGGTTAGGACGAGATCGGGGCCGTCCATGCGCCAGGCAGCGTCTGCCCCATCCACCTGCACGCCGAGCGCGGTGAGGCCGTCACCATTAAGGCGCAGCTCCGGCGAAGGCACCGCCTTGGGATTGCGCTCAAGGCGGAGCGTCGCGGTGATGCGGGTGGAGTCGAGGCCAAGCGCGAAATCAAGCCGCGTGGTCGGCACGTTCCAGGGGAAGGGCGCGTAATCCTCGCGGCGGATGATGGCGGGGGCTTGGGCGGTGGGGGGGGATGCAAGACTGTCCATGCTGGACGATTTAGATTGATTCGCGCCCCTGTCCAACCGCATGAGGTAGCTGATGGCATGTTTGCTGATTTTTGGCCTTGGATACACAGCGGGCCGCGTGGCCGAGGCGGTGCGCGCGCGCGGCTGGCGGGTGGATGCGACGGGGCGCGCGGGCAATCTTGATTTTGCCGATGGAGCGGCAGTGCGCAGCGCGATTGGCGCGGCGAGCCACGTCCTCTCCTCCGTCCCCCCTGATCGGGCGAGCGGGGCCGATCCGGTGCTGGCAGCCTATGGCGAGGCTTTGGCGGGCAAGGCGCTGTTCTATCTTTCCTCCACCGGCGTTTATGGCGACCAGCAAGGCGCCTGGGTGGACGAGGCAACACCCACGATTGCCGAGACCGGAGCGGGACGAAGGAATGCGCGAGCCGAGGCCGATCTGGCTTGGCTCGAACTCGGCGCGCGCGCTTTCCGCCTGCCGGGGATTTACGGGCCGGGGCGCAGCGCGCTTGACCGGGTGCGCGCCGGGCAAGCGCGGCGGATTGATCTGCCCGGTCAGGTGTTCAGCCGCGTCCATGTCGATGACATTGTAGGCGGCGTGATCGCCGCGATGACGCGGGATGCCCCGCCCGGCGCCTATAATCTCGGCGATGATTACCCGTGCAGCGGCAATGAAGTGACCGAACACGCCTGCCGATTGCTGGGCCTGCCGCTGCCGCCGCTCGAAAGCCTTGAAGAGGCCAATCTCTCCCAAATGGCGCGCGGGTTCTATGCGGAAAACCGCCGTGTTGCCAATGGCAAGGCCAAGCGGATGCTCGGCTGGCAACCTCGCTATCCGACCTATTGGGAAGGGTTAGCGGCGCTGCTTTGATCGCAGGGCCAGCCCCATGCCCGCCAGCGCCAGCAGGGCGCCAGCCGCCGACAGGGCCGTCCATTGATAGGCTTCGAACAGGGTCGAAAGCAGCATCGCCACACACACGGTGACAATGCCGTTATAGGCGGTGCGCCCGGCCCCGATCTCGCGCACCAGATTGTAATGCAGCGGGAAAGTCACCACCGATCCGATGATCGCGAGATAGGCCGTCCCGGCCCAGAACGTGCCAGCGGTCGGCAGCGGCGGCGGGCCTGCCGTCACCCATGCAAAGCCGAGATCAAAGATCGTCCCGTACAGCATCGCCCATGCCAAGAGGCTCACCATCGGCACACCGCGCCCCAGCGGATTGGCCTGCACCACATTGGCAAGCGAGGCCGCCAGCATCCCGCCAATCGCCAGTGCAATCCCCAGCCCGACATTGCCGCCCAGCGGCGCGACTTCCCATTCATGCACCAGCAACAGCGCCACCCCGGCAATCGCCACAAGGCTGCCGGTGATAAAGCCGCCCTGCACGCGCTCGCCGATAAAGATGCGCGCGAACAGGGCATTGGGCACCATCAAGAGCGCAAACATCACCGCCACGATGCCCGAGGTAATGAAGCGTTCGGCATTATAGACGAACAGGAAATTGCCGCTGAACTGCGCGATCCCGACCCCAAGCGCCAGCAGGTGCTCAGGCCGGCTCAGCAACAGGCGGTTCTTCATCAGTGCTCCGACCAGAAACAGCGCGGGCGTTGCCAGCGCGAAGCGGTAGAACACGCCCCATGCGGCCGGCACATCGCTGATCTGGCCGGTGATAACGAACCAGGTCGAACCCCAGATCGTGCCGGTCAGCATGAAGGGGATCAGCACGCGGGCGCTGAGCATGGAGGGCGGGCCAGCCGCCGGCTGATCAGCGTTCATAGGGCGGCGATCGCCTTGGCAAGCGCGCGCGCATCCTCGCTGCGGGTGTTCCACGCGGTGACAAAACGCGCCGCTCCCGCGCCCCAATCATAGAAGGCAAAACCCTGCGCGCGCAGCGCCGCGCGCTCGGCATCAGACAGCGTCACGAACAGCTCGTTCGCTTCCACCGGGTGCATCAACCGCTCCCCGCAAGCGCCCGCGATTTCGGCAGCGGCGGCATTGGCATGGGCGGCGTTCGCCAGCCACAGATCATCATCGAGCATCGCGATGATCTGCGCTGCCAGATAGCGCCCCTTGCATTGCAGGTGCCCGGCACGCTTGCGGCGATAGCGCACCTGATGCGCGGCCTCCGGATCGAACAGGATGACGGCTTCTGCCCCCATACCGCCGTTCTTGATGAAGCCGAAGGCGAGGCTATCAACCGGGCCCGCCGCCTTGCGCGCAGCATCGGTCGCGCTGCCGCCGAGAAAGGCCGCCGCATTGGCAAAGCGCGCCCCGTCCATGTGGAGGCCCAAGCAGCGCTCACGCGCGAAATCGCCCAGCGCCGCCAGTTCGGCAGGGGTATAGCTGCGGCCATATTCGCTCGCCTGCGTGATCGCGATCGCATGGGGCTGCACCTGATGCACATCATTGCGGATGGGATCGATCAGCGCTGCGATGCCTGCGGGCGTGAGCTTGGCGCCTTCGCCTCCTGCCAGCATCAGCTTTGCGCCATGGAGGAAAAACCCCGGCGCGCCGCCTTCATCCACCTCGATATGCGCCTCGGCATGGCACACCACGCCGCCATGGGGCGCGCACATCGTGGCAAGCGCGAGGCAATTGGCCGCTGTGCCGGTCGCGACCCATAGCGCTGCACATTCGCGGCCGAACAGGGCGGAGAAGCGCGCATCCAGCTCCTGCGACAAGGCATCGCCATCATAGGGATTATCCGCAAGGTCAGCGCTGGCCATCGCCTCCCACACAGCAGGGTGGACGGGCGCGGCATTATCGGAGAGGAACAGGCGGGTCTGGCTCATGACAAGGCGCCCGCCTTATCCGCCCCGCGCGCGGCGTGCCAGCCTAAATCCGCGAGAAATCCGCCGCACACATGGTCTCGAGCACACGGGCACGCAATTCGCGGGCACGCGCCAGCGGCAGGCCGCTGATTGCCAGTTGTCCTCCGGCAAGTCCAAGATGCAAGGTGGCATAGCCGCGCAGGCGGGCAAGCGGGTTCTGCGCGATCTCTGCCGAGTGAAGCTTCATGCGCTTGGCGATCTGGCTATGCGGGGCAAGCAGCCCGTGCATGGCATAGACCTGCTCCTCGTCAATCGCATGGCGGCGACGGAGTTCCCATTCGTAAACCACCGCCACACCCGCCACCAGCGCGCCGCCCAGGGGAATCAGGAACCAGCCGAAAGGCGCCAGCGCCGCCAGCGTTGCCGCCAGCACAAGGAACAGCAGCGCAGCGCCTGCGATGCGATCATTGCGATAGGCGGCGCTGGCGCGCTGCCAGTCGGTGCGCTCATCGGGCAAGGCAAACCCCGCTGCTGCCGCAATCGGCGCGATCTCGGACATTTTGGCAAAGGGTGCGACTGCGTGGCTGGCACTCTTGTTGTCCTGTGCAAGGCTGACAAGGCGCAAGGCATGCCAGCCAAAGCGGTAGCGGACAATTCCGGTGCCGATTTCGAGCGCCTGCACCCGGTGCACGGGCATCACGACATCGGTGCGGGTAAACAGCCCGCGTCGCCGCCTGAAGCCGCGCGCGGTGCGGGTCAGCACAAAGCCCCATTCGCGCGCGATGGTGCGCGCAAGCCCGGTGGCAAGGCCGATCACAACAAGCCCCACCAGCCCGGCCATCGCCGCCAGCGCCTGCGCCATCGGGCCGATCGCGGCCACAGTGCTGCCCTGCTCGTCAAGCCAGCTCTGCCACAGCTTGACGTTCCACACATCAACACCCGGGATATTATCGGCATATTGCAACAAGCCGCCCAGCACCGCGAACACCGCCAGCGAGAACTCGAACAAGCCGAAAGTCAAAAGGCGGCGCGGAGACATAGCAAACAGCACCTCGCCTTCCGGTTCCGCGGCTGGCGCGGCGACATCCGACGAAGGCGCGCCGGAAACCTCCACAGCGCCCGCCGCGCTCTCCTCGCGGCGCTCGCGCACCAGTTGGCGCAGACGCTCGGCCTCGGCGGCGGTGACATAGGCAAGGCTGAGGTCTTCCGCCCCGCCCGCCCCGGTTTCAAACTTTACCGCAACCAACCCGACGAGCCGCGCCAGCAGGGGTTCGGCGAGGCTTACATCCTGAATGCGCTCATAGGGAACAGAACGTGCAGCGCGGCTGATGATGCCGCTTTCCACCCGTATATCGGCCTCGCCCACGACATAGGTAAAACGCCGCCAGCTGAGATAACTGATCGCGCTTCCGATCGCCGCCGCAACCAGGCCAACCCCGATGGCAAGCGCAAAGCGATCCGAACCGCCAATGCCGGAAAAGGCAATCGCAAGCACGGGCAGCACCGCGTTCTGGATGCTGCCAAGCGCGCCTGCCAGCACGCTCAAAGGCGCGGTGCGCCGGGCCTCGCTCACAGGCTCTCGCGCTTGATGTGGGCGCGGATTTCCTCACGCATCTCGCGCGCCCGATCGCTCCCCAGCCCCGGCAGATTGACCGAGGCATTGTGATTGCCCGCAGTATGAAGCGTCAGCGTTGCCAGCCCGAAGAACCGTTCCACCGGTGTCTGATGCACATCAATATGCTGCACCCGGCCGAACGGCACGACAGTATCGGAATGCCACAAGACTCCGCGCACCACGCGCAGCCGATCCGCGCTCATGTGGTAGCCACGCGCATTGTAACGCCGCTGCGGCACGAAAATAAGCATCACCAGCGCGATCAGCATGACAGTGCCCGACAGCGCACCCTGCGGCACCATGGTGAGGAAGGCGAGATCGGGCTTCTCGCGCACAGCCTCGCCCAGCACGGATTCCGCCACCAGCGCCGCGATCAGAAGCGGCACCAGCGTGAACAGCATCTGCACCCGCAAGGCCCAGATATAATTGGGATGAAGCCGGGTAAGCGCCGTCTCGTCACCGGGCTGAGAGAGCGATGCAGCGCCTTGCGAAGCGAGCGATTGATCCATGGTGCCTTACATGAGCAATACAGCGTGCCCTTGCAAGCGCAATGCCTCGCCCTGCCCACACATTTTGAGGGTGGCCTGCCCCCATGGCTGGCCTAAGATGCCGCCAAAACAGCCCTTGGGAGGAAGCCCTCACGATGATGAAACTCCATTCCAGCCTCGGCCCCAATCCGCGCCTTGTCCGGATGTTCCTGATGGAAAAAGGCCTTGCCGAGGGTACGGATTTCGAGCGCGTCCACTATGACATCATCACCGGCGAAAACCGGGCAAGCGCCGATTACACCGCCAAGAACCCGCTCGGCACCATGCCGATGCTCGAGCTCGATGACGGCACCTGCCTTACGGAAAGCTGGCCGATCTGCGAATATATCGAGGAGCTTTACCCCATCCCGAACCTGTTTGGCGAAACGGCCTTCGAGCGCGCCGAGGTGCGCAAATGGGTGCGCCTGTTCGATCAGGAAGTGGTGGTACCGATGACGATGGGCTTTCGTGCAGGGGCAGGCCGCCCGATGTTCGCACCCCGCATGGCGGTGGTCTCGGCAGAGGCTGGCGCGGAGCTTTCGGCCATGGCGGATGAAAAATGGCGCTGGTTTGATGCGGCATTGGGGGGCAAGGATTTCTTCGCGCTGGGCCGCTTCACCTTTGCCGATCTGATTGTGTTCTGTTTTGCCAATTTCGGCTTCACCGTGGGCTGGAAACTGCCTGAGGGGACGGACAATCTTGCCCGCTTCATCGCGCTGCACAACCAGCGGCCGAGCGCTGCTATCTGGCAACAGGCCGAATAATGCCTGACCTTTCCGGCAAGGCCGCGATCGTCACCGGCTGCGCGAGCGGGATTGGCGCAGCCACGGTGCGGCGGTTACGCGCGGATGGGGCGGCGGTGCTCGGCACCGATCTGGATGAGACACGCGGCGCAGCCTTGTGCGCCGAAGCGGGCGCGCTGTTTGCGGTGCAGGATGTGGCTGAGCGCGCCGCCTGGCCGCAGATCGTCGCCCGCGCGGTGGCGGCCTTCGGGCGGCTCGATATCCTCGTGAACAATGCCGGGATGGTCTCGGGCGCAGGGATTGGCGATCTCGATGATGACGCGATGTTCGCCGCCTGGGACCGCACGCTTGCCGTCAATCTCACGGGCACCATGGCAGGCTGCCGCGCGGCGATTGCGGCAATGAAGGCGAACCCCGGCGGCCCCAAGGGCGCGATCATCAACATTGCCTCGACCACCGCGATTGCCCCCTTGCCGAATGATGCGCCCTATTCGGCGAGCAAGGGCGCGGTGCGGGTGCTGTCAAAATCGGTTGCGACATGGTGCGCGAGGGCGGGGCTGAATATCCGCTGCAACACTGTCATTCCCGGCGCGACCCATACCGGCATTCTCGATGCTGCCGAAGCGCAGATGCCGGGCTTGCTGGCGGCGGTGGCGGCGACTTCGCCGCTCAACCGGCTGGCTGACCCGTCGGAAACCGCCGCCGCGATTGCCTTCCTTGCGAGCGATGAGTGTCCCTTTATGACCGGCGCGGAAATGCTGGTGGATGGCGCGGCGATGGCGATCCACCCCGGTTTCTAGGCGCGCCCCATCCGTGCCAGATAACCGCTGGGGCGCATTTGCAGCGCGGTCCAGACGAAGACGCCCATGGCGAGCGCGCCCGATACCAGGCATACCGCAAACACCGCCGCCGACAGCGCGCCCTCGCCATAGACGGGTGCAAGCCAGTCGCTTACCGCTCCGACCACGGCGAGGCCCAAGGCCTGCCCCACCAGATTGTTGAAGAACAGCGCGATGGCAACGGCAAAGCCGCGCTCCGAGGGTTCAACTGCGGCCTGAATGCCCGACATGATTCCTGCCTGGCTCGCCACATAAATTGCGTAAGCGAGCGCAAACCACGCAAGAAACGGCCAGAACCCATCCGAACCAAGACTGGCCGCAAGCGGTGCAACACAGCCCAGCGTCGCAAGGCCCGGCACCAGCGCACGCCAGCGTTCATCGCGGTTGGTCATGACTTGCGTCACATATCCGCCCAGCAGCGGCCCCGGTATCCCGCCCAGCACAAAGGCAAGCCCGAGATAAAGCCCGACATTGCCAGTCGAAATATCGAACTGGCGCAGCATCACCGCTGCCATCCAGAAGGCGAGCGCATAGCCGATCATGATCTGCACCGCCCAGCCAATCGCCAGCCCCATGAACACACGGTTGGTGACAAGACTCTTCACCGTCTCGCCCAAGGGGCGCTGCGCGATGGAAGAGCCGGGCGGCGCAAACCGACCGCGTTTCGGCTCGCGCACTGTGAGATAAATCACCGCGCCGATCAAAAGCCCCGGCAGGCCCATCAGGATGAAGGCCCAGCGCCAGTTGAAGATTTCCGCCAGCTGCCCGCCCACCAGCAGCCCGACTGCCGTCCCCAGCGTTGAGCCCAGCGTCAGAAATCCCATCGCCTTGGCAAGTTCATGGCGGGCGAAGAAATCGGCGATCAGGCTTTGCGAGGAAGGGCCCGAACAGCCCTCGCCCACGCCAACCCCGGTGCGCGCGAGAAACAGCGTCCAAAAACCCGTTGCCAGCCCGCAGGCCGCCGTCATCAGGCTCCAGAAAGAGATCGCGGCGGCGACGATATTCTTGCGGGTGGAACGATCCGCCAGCCGCGCGGCGGGAAAGCCGGCAAAGACATAGACCGCCGAAAAGGCGAGCCCGCCGAGCAAGCCCAGCTCGAAATCGGTAAGCGCGAACTCGGCCTTGATGTCCTCCACCAGAATGCCGAACACCAGCCGGTCGGCAACGCTGAACAGGCTTGTCAGCGTCAGCAGCGAGAGCACGTACCAGCGATATCGGCCGCCGGCCGCGCTTTCACCCTCAGTGGTGAGGGCGCGCGTTAAGGCCATTGTCCACCGGGATCGTCAAGCCATTCAGGAACCGCGCCTCGTCGCTGGCAAGGAACAGCACGCAGGCCGCCACATCCTTGGGGTGACCCAATGCATCGGCTGGAAGCGGGCCTTCGGGGATCTCGAAAGGCGTGGTGCCCGCGCGGCCCGAAACGCCCATCACCATCGGCGTTTCAATTCCGCCGGGCGCCAGCGCATTGACGCGAATGCCGTAGCCCTTGTCCTGAAAATCCATCGCCAGGCTGCGGGTGATGCCGGTGATCGCCGCCTTGGCCGCGGCATAGGCGGGGATATTGCCATAGCCCAAAAGCGCCGCCGTCGAGGCCATGTTGATGATCGAGGAGCCCCCGCCGCCCTGCGTCTGGTGGCGGTGCTTCATCAGCGGCACGGCATATTTGCACCCCAGAAACGTGCCCACCACGTGAATATCGAGATGCAGGCGGAAGTGATCGAGCGAGCAGTCCTCGATGCTTTCAAAAATCACGTTGCCCGCATTGTTCACAAGGATATCGAGCCCGCCGTGGCGTTCCTTGACGGCGCGCATCACCTCTTGCCACTGCTCTTCGCGCGTCACATCGAGCGCCATGGCATCGCCGCCGATGGCTCCTGCCACCTGATGGGCGAGTTCCACCTCGCGGTCGGTGACGATGACTGTCGCCCCCTCGCGCGCCAGCGCTTCGCAATCGGCCTTGCCCAGCCCCATCGCGCCCCCGGTGACCAGCGCCACCTTGCCCGCAACTCTGCCCACGATCGCTCTCTCCCAAAAGCTGTTTTGTTCTGGGGCCAAGCCTATTGCGGGCCGCTTTGCACACCACTGTCAAAAGCGCGCAAGGGTGCCCCTGAAAAGTGAGCATTGCCGCGCTTGGTGGGCGCGCGCATTCTTGTCCTTAAAAGGGATGATGGGAGATATCTTATGTCGCGTGAGCAACTGGTCGCGATGACCCGCAATCTGGTGGCGCATGGCGCGGCCAACACCATGGAATATGCCGACGAGGTGGTGCGTATCCCGGCCAGCGCCTATACCGATCCGGAACTGTTCGAGCTGGAAAAGGCCCGCATCTTCCGCCGTCTGCCCTTGATGGTCGCGCCCAGTTGCGAATTGCCCAAGGTCGGCGATTTCAAGGCGATGGACATCTGCGGCGTCCCGCTGCTGCTCAGCCGCCAGAAGGATGGCTCGATGGGCGCCTTCCTCAACATGTGCACCCATCGCGGCAACCCGCTGGCGAGCGGCTGCGGCAATGCCAGCCGCTTTACCTGCGGCTATCACGGCTGGACTTTCAAGGCCGATGGCGACCTTATCGGGGTCGCAGATTCGAAGGATTTCGGCAGTATCGACAAAAGCCAGCACTGCCTCACCAAATTCCCCGTCTATGAAAGCGCCGGCCTGATCTGGGTGACGCTGGATCCCCATTCCAAGCTCGACATTGCCGATTACCTGTGCGGCTATGACGAATTGCTCAAGGCCTTCGAGTTCGAAGGCTGGACGCTGTTTTCACAGCGCACGCTGGCAGGCCCCAACTGGAAGACGGCCTATGACGGCTATCTCGATTTCTACCATCTGCCGGTGCTCCACAAGGACACCTTTGGCGCCGATTTCTACAACCGCGCCAATTACTTCGCCTTCGGCCCGCATCAACGGCTTTCAACCCCGTCGAAATTCGCGATCAAGGTGCAGGGCGATGACGACCAGCAGCTTGATCTCGAAGCCATGTCGGATGACGAACTGCCGCAAGAAGTGCTGGTGCAGGGCGTGTGGACAATCTTCCCGCATATCTCGATCGCCAGCTTCTATGGCGGCGGGCAGCGCGGGGCGATGATCAGCCAGCTCTTCCCCGGCGAGAAGGTGGGGGAAAGCATCACCACCCAGTTCTATGTGATGGAAAACCAGCCCGAGACGCCCGAACAGGTGCAGGCAGCCCACGATCAGTTCAATTTCCTCGAAATCGTGGTGCGCGATGAAGACTATGCGACGGGCAAGCGCCAGCAGCAGGCGCTCGCCTCGGGCCTGATGAAAGAGGTGCTGTTCGGCCGCAATGAAAAGGGCGGGCAGGTGTTCCACCAATGGGTAAAGCGGCTGGTGGACGCGAGCGACGAGGAACTGATCAAAATCTTCGCGCAGGAACAGCGACAGGCGGCAGAATAGGGGTTCGGGCCGCCCCCGGAAAGGCTACTTTCGGGCCTGGTGCTGTTCAGCGCGAATAGCCGCAAGCGGGTGGATTGGTGGACGGCTGCTTACCAATAACGCGCCATGATATCGCGCGCCCAATCTGGCTCGCGGATCGGACCTCGCGGGAGGAAGCCTGACATCACCGGCTTGATATCAAGGACCGGGGTGCCGTCGATAGCGTCCAAGCCTTCGACCTCGAGTGCAAGCCCGTCAACCCTCAGCACTTTGCAAATGCTCACCCCAATACGGCTCGGTCGGTTTTTGCCGCGCTGAGCGAAAATCCCGACCTTCGGCCATTCCGTGTTCCCTCGTGGATGACGAGCGTCGTAGGTGATCTCGTCGGGGGTAAGCCGATCGAAAAGGAATATGATCTCGGCATGGCTGAAGGACGCAAGGCCCAGAAGGGCGTCGCTTGTAAATACCGCTGGGTCAAGCTCGATGCGCGCACGCGAGGCGCCCCAGCCGTCGTCAACTGGAACATCACGGCCGCCCCGGACGTAACCAACCGGCTGGACCGTGTAAGATATCACGCACTCTCTCCCTCAACCTTTCCAGAGGAGCGTAGCAGCCAGCCGCAAAAAAGACGAAAAAGAGTAGCCTTGGCTGTTCATGGCAAGAACGGGGTCATTCGCTCCACGGCAGGAGCTTTCCAAGAGCGCCATGAAGCTGACATCCTGCTTGCGCGCCAGCGAGCCGAACCCGCCCATCGCCAAAGTCGTAAAGGTTGCTGCCGCTGCTGCCTGCCCACCCCTGACCCCTCCCGCAAGGGGGAGAGGCCGGGGTGGGCCTGAAAACCTTACCCGAAAGCAGGCCGGTAGTTGCTCTCGCCCCAGTCCTGCCGCTTGGTCCATTCGCCCATCGTTTCCAGCTTGCCCTCGAGTTCGGGGAAGCGCTCATAGACGTGGTCCATGTCGACCTCGAACGGCCGGGTGGGCGCGGTGTTGTTGTATTCGTAGAAGGCCTGAATGCCTTTGGCGAAGTCCTCGCGCGCTTCAGGCGCCATCGCATCGCCTGCGGCCTCCACCAGATAGCGGCCGAATTCTTCGGGCGTGCAAGGGTCATACTTGATCTCCTTGCCGAGCGCTTCGGACAGGCACTGGGTCACTTGGCTACCGACCAGCCGCTCCGGCCCGCCGATGTTGAGCCAGGCCCCTTCCATGTCGGGCCGCTCGAGGCTCGCCAGCATAAACCGCGCGACATCATCGAGGCTGATCCAGTTGGCCTGCAAGTTGGGGTTGTGCGGATAGACATAGCGCCCCTCCTTGACGATGAAGGGCCGCGCCCAGTCGGTCAAAAGGTTGTCCATGAACAAGACGCTGCCGAACACGGTGCCCGGCGCGCCCGAACGCCACAGCGCGTTGATGCCGGCCGTGTTGCCGGCATAGGTGAAGGGATCGCCCGGCTTGTCGGGGATCCAGCTTGAGGTGTTCCAGACGACGCGCTTGACGCCGAGATGCGCTGCGACCTTGCCGACTTCGCCGACCAGATAGGCGCGATCGGCGCGGGCTTGCAGCGGGTGGGTGTAGAAGATGTAATCGCTGCCTTCGAGCGCGGCTTCAAAGGTCGAAGTGTCGTAAAGGTCCATCGGGCGGACTTCCACCTTCTCGACCCCTTCGATGGGTGCGCCTTCCAATGCATCGGGCCGCCGCGAGATCGCCCGCACGTCATATCCTGCCGCCAATGCCTGCCGGACCTGCGCGAGGCCCTGCCGCCCGCTTGCCCCGATCACTGTGATAAGTGCCATGTGCCTCTCCTCCACGTGGTTATTGGCATGAAACCTAGGGGAAGGGGTGGGCATGTGCGCCGCTAACTTTTGATAGCACCAAAAGTGAGAGTTTCTGCCCGCCGCGCGCGCGGTGAGACTGGGCCGCATGATCAACCGCTTCTGGCGCATCGAACGCCGCCCTGAAGGCACCGCATTTGCCAGCGCGCTGACGCTGGCCGAAGAGCCTGTGCCCGCGCCTGCCGAGGGGCAGATCGTGATCCGCAATGCCATGCTCTCGATGGATGCCGGCACGCGGATGTGGCTGACCGACCGGCAGGATGGCTATCAGCCACCGCTTGAGGTTGGAACGCCGATGATCGGGCTGGTGATCGGCGAAGTGGTGCAGTCGCGCGCGGCGGGTTTCCCCGAGGGCACTTTGGTGCGCGCTTTCGGGCAATGGGGCGATTACAGCTGCGTCGATGCGGTGATGTCGGGCGCGATTGCGCTTGATCCGGCAGTCGCAGACCGGCGCGCGTGGTTCGGGCCCTTGGGCATGAACGGGTGGACAGCGCTGTGGGGCATTGAACAGACCGGCGCGGCCAAACCGGGCGAGACAGTGCTGGTATCAGCCGCTGCAGGCGCGACCGGCATTCTCGCGGTGCAGATCGCGCGGCTGCTCGGCTGCGAGGCGTGGGGGATTGCGGGCGGCGCTGCCAAATGCGCTTACCTCACCGACACTTTAGGCCTTGCAGGGGCGGTGGATTACAAGGCAGGCGGGATCGGCGCCCAGCTCGGCAAAATCGGCGGGATCGATGTCTATTTCGACAACGTCGGAGGACGCCTGCTTGATGATGTGCTCACCCGCATGAACCACTATGGCCGGATCGCGGTGTGCGGGCTGCTTGCCGATTACGCGGGCGGCGGGCGCACCTCCCCGCGTGAATTCGATCAGGTGCTGATGCGGCGGCTTCGCATCGAAGGCTTCTTCTCGCCCGATTTCATGCACGAAGGCCCCCGCCTGACCGAGCGCCTGCGCGCCTGGCATGAGGCGGGCGAGCTGGTGATGCCCTATGATGTGACGCGGGGCCTTGAGAACACGCTTGGCGCCTATGCCAAGCTCTTCACCGGCGGCAACATCGGCAAGGTGATTGTGGAGCTGGAGCCATGACAGGCACTCTCGAAGACCGCGAAGCCATCCGCGATATTCTCGCCGCCTACGCCCATGCGATTGATCGCCGTCGCTGGCAGATGATGGAGCGCCTGTTCCATGATGACGCGCAGTTCCGCTTCGGCCTCGTCGCGGGCGACTGGCGCGGGTTTGTTGAACAGGCCCGCGCGATTATCGATCCCTGCCTTGCGACCCAGCACCAGCTTGGCCAGACGATCTTCGGCTTCGAAAGCGCGAGCCTGTGCCACACCGAAACCTATATGACCGCGATGCACACCATCCCGCCCGGCTATCCGATGACAGCCGCCTTCCCGGACAAGGGGATGATCTATTCGGGGATCGTCGCGGGCCGCTATGTTGATCGCTTTGAAAAGCGCGGCGGCGAATGGCGCATTGCCCAGCGCACCGGGCTTTATGACTGGCGCGAGTTCCGGGTGGTGGAAGGCGCTGACCTGTCTGACACGCCGGAAGGCGCGGCCGGCTATCACGACGAACGCGATCCTTCGACGGCGGCAGTCCGGCAGTGGCTCGGCTAGAGCCTTGTCGAGCCGGGTGAACCCGCCCGGCGCCTCGGAAAACGCGGCCAACCAAACAACAAGAGCGGTTGGTCTGATGCAATCAGATCGCAAACTGCCCTAGCGCCGATAGGCAAACACCCCGCTCATCGTCGCGATCTGCTCATCCCCGCGCCAGATCGCGCCCGAGGTATAGCCCATCCGCCCGCCCAGCCGATCAATCCGCACCAGCGCCTCCAGCCAGTCACCCAGCTTTGCTGCGGCAAGATAATTGACTGTCAGCGTGACTGTCGAGGGGGCAAGGCGCGGCCGCTCGGCATCATAGACCGCATGGGAAAGCGCCACATCGGCAAAGGTCGATATCACCCCGCCATGCGCTGCCTCTTGATAATTGATGTGGTGCGGCATGACGAGCAGCCCCATCACGCGCACACCCTCGAGCGCTGCGCCCAGATAATAGGGCCCGCCATGATCGAGAAAGCCGGGCGTAAACGCCGCCCGTTCGAACCCTTCGGGAATTGCCTTTTCGTCCATGCGCCCCAGCCTAGCCTTGCTGCGCGCGCGCGCCGCTATGAATTGTGCCAATGGCCGCGCCTTGCGGCAAAGCTAGGTTCCCGAACCATGCAGAACGCCGCTATTCTCAACGCCCAATCCTTTTGCGATGTCGTGCGCGAACACGCACTTGCCCAGGGCGATGTTACCGCCTTCACCTATGGTGAGGAAATCATCACCTTTGCCGAACTCGACGCGGGCGCGAACCGGGTGGCGAGCGGCCTTGTCGCGCTCGGCATAAAGCCGGGCGAGCGCGTGGCCTTTCTTGGCAAGAACCACCCGCTCTACTTCGAGGCACTGCTGGGCGCAGCCCGCATGGGTGCGGTGATGACGCCGGTCAACTGGCGCCTTGCCGCACCTGAGATTGCCTATATCCTCGGCAATTCAGAGGCGCGCGTGGTGTTTGTGGGCGAAGGCTTTGCCGACGTTCTGGCAAAGGCACTCAGCCAGGCGCCCCATGTGGAGCACATCATCGGGATTGATGCGAGCGACCATGCGGGTCTGGATTACCGCCAGTGGCGCGATGCTTTCCCCGCAACACCGCCCGCCCACAGGGTGAAGCCCGAAGACGACGCCCTGCAACTCTATACCTCAGGCACCACCGGCAAGCCCAAGGGCGCAGTGATGACCCATGGCTCTATCCTCTCCAGCCGCGATGCGGCAGGACGCGAGGGCGAGATGCGGAAGTGGCAGGAACCGATCCCCGGCGATGTGACACTGCTCGCCATGCCCTGTTTTCATATCTCGGGCACCGGCACTGGTATCGGCACGATGGTGGCAGGCACGAATGCAATCGTGCTGCCGGAATATGACCCCACGCAGGCGCTCGACCTGATCGAGCGCTATCCCATTTCCAAAATCTTTCTCGTGCCCGCTGCGATCCAGATTTTGCTCAATCATCCGCGCGTGAACGAGGTCGATTTCAGCCGCCTCAAATATGTCACCTATGGTGCCTCGCCGATCCCCTTGGAGCTGATGCGCGAGGCGATGCGGGTGATGGGTTGCGGGTTTGTGCAGATGTACGGGATGACCGAGACGAGCGGCACCATTGTCGCACTCGACCCCGAAGATCACGTGCCCGAAGGCAGCCCCAAGATGCGCAGCGTGGGCAAGCCGCTGCCCGGAGTCGAAGTCAAGATCATCGACGAGGCGGGCAATCTTGTGCCCACCGGCACAGTCGGTGAGATCGCAACGCGTTCCTCCAAGAACATGCGCGGCTATTGGAACAACCCGGAAGCGACTGCCGCCACGATCGATGCCGATGGCTGGCTGCGGACCGGCGATGCAGGCTATTTCGACGAAGACGGATACCTCTATATCCACGACCGGGTGAAGGATATGATCATTTCGGGCGGCGAGAATGTCTATCCGGCAGAGGTCGAAAACGCGCTCTATTCGCACCCCAAGGTTGCCGATGTCGCAGTGATCGGCGTGCCGGATGAAAAGTGGGGCGAGGCAGTCAAGGCCTGCGTGGTGGTGAAGGCGGGCGAGGAATTGACCGAGGCCGAACTCATCGCCCATGCGCGCCAGCACATCGCGGGATACAAGTGCCCCAAATCGGTCGATTTCATCGATGCCTTGCCGAGGAACCCTTCGGGCAAGATCCTGCGCCGCGAATTGCGCGCACCCTATTGGGTGGGGAAAGACCGGGCGGTGAACTAGCGTGCTGGCGGGCGCGCTTCCAGTCCGGCAACTCGCCTACAAGGTCAACGATCTCGAAGCTGCCGCGCACGCGCATCACCGGCAATTCGGTTCGGGGCCATTCTTTGTGATGCGCCATGTTGCGCTGTTATCTTCACACCATCGCGGGGTGGAGAGGCCCTTCGATCACTCGTCCGCCTATGGCCAATGGGGCACTGTGATGGTGGAGCTGGTGGTGCAGCACAATCCTGAGCCAAGCGCACTGCATGATATGTTCCCGCATGGTTCGGGCCACGAGGGGCTGCACCACGCGGCGCTGTTCGTCGATGATCTCGGCGGCGCGATTGCGCGCTTTGCCGGTGAGGGCGCCCCGCTCGCGCAGCTTTCGGTGACACAGACCGGGACGGCCTTCGCCTTCGTCGATACCCGCGCGCGCCTTGGCCATATGCTCGAACTCTACGAGCCTTCAGAGGTGTTGGCGGGCTTCTACGATTTCGTCGCCGCCGCGGCAAAAGGCTGGGACGGGCGCAATCCGATCCGCGACCTGGGTTAGGCCCCCGCCAGTTCAGGCAGGCCCACCAGCGCGGCGCGGCATTCGGCATCGGCCAGGGCTGTCACCACCGAAAAGGCGACAAAGCCCGCCTCGCCCAGATGGGCAATCACCTCCGCCGCCTCGGCATCGCTGATCGCGGTATGTTCAAACGGCATGCGCCGCGCATAGGCAAGGCACGCCCGCGTGCTCTCATCCAGCGCGCTTTCATCAGGGCCTTCGCCCACCCCGTGCACCGCCGCCACCGCTTGCCCAATCAGCGCCACCAGTTCGGGCGCCAGCGCGCGCTCGCTCGCGGCACGAAAAAGCGCATAGCGCTCCGCCAGCGCGCCATTGGTGGCGGCGAGCGCTGCCTGCACCGGCCCGCTCATTCGGCTGCCTCGAGCACGGCAGGTGTGGGCAGTACGGTGCGGTCCATCTGCTCCGGCTCCAGCCCCATGGTGATGAGAGCCTTGGCGAGCGCGAGGAACAGGCTCACCCCCAGTCCCAGTTCGGCAATCTGCCCAGGCGTCAAATGCCGCTGCAAGGCAGCGCGCGCATCACCCTTCAGCAATTCGGGATCGTGGATCAGCGCATCGGTGAACTTGAGCGCCGCCTTTTCGGTGTCGGTGAGCTTGTCCGATGTCTCATAACCATCGGTGATATCGTCCACCACTTCCTCGACCAGCCCCTCGCCCAAGGCCTTGTCGAAGCGGACATTGCGGCAGAACCCGCATTCGGTAACGCGGGCGTTTCTCATGCGGGCGACTTCCTTGATGCGCGCTGCCAGCACATCGGAATCCCAGAACGCGCCGTAAAGTTCAAAAAAGCGCGCGGCGATGGCGGGCTGGTGCGCCAGCACCGAGCCGAAATGCGCAGGCTCGCCGACAATTGCAGACGAGACGCGAGGGATGGTGGACATAGCGGGCCTCTCCTTTGCAGCAGAGGATAACGCAAGGTGCCGTCGCGTCCCCCTCGCCATTTTCGCAGGGGCGCAGGCGTGCGGCTTGCTGGCACAATATCGTCAGAGAGGAGACAGGCCGATGGCAGGCGAAGCACAGCGCGTGATCGAGGAATTCTGGCGGATTCAGGACGCAGGCGATTATACAAAACTTGCGCCCCTCTTCGCCGAGGATGCCTTGCTCGAAGACCCGATCTGGGGCCGCTATGAAGGGCGCGAGGCGATCCTTGGCTTCATGACCAAGATGGTCGAGGAAATGGGCGCGCGCAAAATCCGCTTCACGGTCGATGAAATCTGCGGGGATGATCACGCCGTGTGGGCGCGCTGGACGATGCATGCCGAAGGTGCGCCTTCGCGCGGGG
This sequence comes from Erythrobacter sp., assembly GCA_046296155.1. Taxonomy (GTDB): domain Bacteria; phylum Pseudomonadota; class Alphaproteobacteria; order Sphingomonadales; family Sphingomonadaceae; genus Erythrobacter. Next base: position 87,757 of record JBKBLW010000007.1, read on the forward strand.
GCGTCGGCATCTACAAGGTCCAGGACGGCAAGCTGACCTATTACCGCGACTATATTGATCCGCCGGCTGAGGGGTAATCACATCACCCGGTAATCCGGATGCCCGCTTTGGGTAAGATCAAGCATCGGCAGCGGAAACTGGGGGTTGGGGCTTTCATCGGGCTGATCGGGCATGGGCAGCGTCCAGTCCATCACATAGCGGCGGCTTGATATCCGCCACTCCTCCCCGTTTGCGGTGGCCCGCTTCTCGTAGGTGTCGAGATAGCGTCCGCCATACATGTTGCCGCGATAGGGCTCGCCTTCCGCCTCGCGCCTCAGGCCCACGGCGATGCCGTAGCATTCGCCCTCGGCCGTGGTTGCCGAAGTGAGCTTGATCGAAAGGGGGGCAAGCAGGTGCCAGCGCCGCCCGGTGTAGCGCTCCACCTCCATCACCACCGGCACGAACTCGGCTGCCGTGCCCTTGAAAAACCCGTAATCGACGCGTGCATCGGGCCAATAGCACCCCGCCTGGCCGTCATCATCGAGCCAATCCAATGTGCGCGAATAGCGCGCGACCAGTTCCTGGATCGCCTGCTTGTCGAGCAGTTCGCGAAGCGTGGTTTCCATGTTCATGCCCGCCCGCTCCACCAGGCGGCGATTTCGAGCGGGAAGCGCTCCTGCGCGATTTTCATGGCTTCGCTCGCATCATCGGGCAGCGCCGGGTCAGCAGTATGCGGCAAGCCCCCGCCCGCGCCTTCCACAGGGTCAAGATATTCAAGCCTTATCTCCGCCAGCACATCGGCGAAATCATGGCCTTCGTGGTGATCGGACATCTGGTGGTGGTAGAAGGCCCACTTGTCCTTGAAAGAGAGCAGGCAGTAATAGGAGAGCGGCTCCTGCCCCTTCCAGTATTCATAGCGGATGACGCCTTCCTCCGTCCCGAAGGTTTCCGCGACCATATCGCGCATGATCGCCTCCCACTTTTCCTCCTTGCCGGGCTTGATCTGGATATGGGCGAGCAATGTGGCCATGGCCGAAGTCTCCTGTCAGGCGGGGGTGAGGGTGAGCATCAGGCGGTAAATCCCCAGCATGATGCCGCCTTGGTGGCGAAAATCATTGCCGGGCGCGTATTCCATGTCAGCCAAGGCATCGCACAGGCGATCCCACGCAATCACCTGTTCCAGCCGCGAGATGTTGGAGCCGGGGCAGGAACGCGGCCCCTGGCTGAAGGCGAGGTGGCGGCTGGCGGCCTTGCGGGTGAGCTTCAGTTCAAGCGGGTCTTCGAATTCGTCCGCATCGATATTGGCCGCTGCCCAGCGCAAGTGGAGCATGGAGCCAGCGGGCACCTCGACGCCCTGGAACACCTCGTCGCGCGCGCAGATGCGGGTCGAAAGGCCCTGCGTGGGCGAGCGCAGCCGCATCCCTTCCTCGATGAAGGTGCGGATGGCCGCGCGGTTTGCGCGAAGCTCGCCAAACAATCCGGGCCGCTCGCACAGCAGCTGCGCCTGTTCGGCGATGGCATATTGGGTCGTCTCCAGCCCGCCGATCACCATCGCATAGACCACGCCATTGATCTCGTCATCGGTGAGCTTGCGGCCAAGCGGTTCATAGACCACCTGCGTCAGGAAGCTGATCATGTCGTCCTGCGGCTGGCTGCGCTTCTCCCGCGTCTTTTCCGCGACATATTCCTTCATGCCCGCGAGCAAGCGGAACTTCTCGGCGTTCTGTTCGGGCGTGAGGATGTTCTTGTGACCCGTCCCGATCACATAGGACATGACCTGCGCATTGCCCCATTGTTCAAGGCGCGGGATATCTTCCTGCGGAAAGCCCAGCACATCGGCCATCACGCGTTGCGGCAGGGGCCGGGCAAAATCGGCAACGAAATCGACCGGCTCGCCCTTGCGCGCCTTCTCCAGCATCCCGGCGATCAGCGCATCCACATGGCCCGTGATCATCGCGGCATGCCGCGTGCAGCCGGGGCCGACCCACGGATCGGTCAGCTCCTTGCGGTGCGCGCGCCACAGCTCCGGGGTGGGCCTCAGCGAGACGATCGAGGCGACCATCGCATCAATATCCGGAATATGCGCGGGCATTTCGCCCGACGCCTGGATCTGCGCCACCAGCAGCGACAGCGTCGGCGGGAAGCGCTCCCAATCCTTCACCACGCGCGCAATATCTTCGTATTTGGTGAGCACGAAAGCATCGCTGTCCGGCGTCAATCCCTCGCCCGGCAGGCGCTGCACCGGCGCCTCGGCATGAAGGATGGCATAGGCCTCATACCAATGCTCCTGCGCGCCGGGCGCGAACAGATCAACCTCAGCCAGTGAACGCGGCGCGCTGTCCAAAACCGCTCTCTCCCCGATATGCTTAGCCAATTCGCTAATTGTCTGTGCCCCCCTTGTCCCGCAGCCTTGACGTTGCGGAAACCGGCTATTTTGCCAGTTCCGGCTTGCATGGGAGAGAGCTGTGAGCCGTATCGCCAAGCTGACACCGGAAGAATGGGACGCACGCCTTGTCGCAGCGATCCAGCCAGACAATCTCACCGATCTTGAGCAAGGTCTGACCCGCTATTTCGCCCATTGCCCCGAACAGGCCTTGGGGCTGATGGGCTTCGGCGCGGCGCTGAAGCGGAACCGGAGCCTGCCTGAACGGCTGGTGGAACTGGTGCGGCTGCGCGTCGCCTTTTTCAACCAGTGCCGTTCCTGCATGGCAATCCGCTATGCCGATGCGGTGGCGGACGGGGTGACCGAGGGCCTCGTGTGCTCATTGGAGCGCCCGCAGGAGGCGGAAAACCTCACCCCGGCCGAAAAGGCCGCGATCCGTTTCGGCGAGCTGATGGCAACCGATCATCTGGCAATCGACGATGCCATGTATGACGAACTGCGGCAGCATTTCACTGAGGCGCAGATCGTCGAACTCGGGATGACAGTGGCCTTCTTCGTCGGTTTCGGGAGGCTCGCTGCGACCTGGCACATGGTCGAGGAATTGCCGCCCGCCTTCCAGACTGCCGCGACCATCGCCCCCTGGGGCGCGGAAAAGATCGAGGTGCGATAATGGCCAGCCAAGCCGAGACACCCGCCACCCCCGTCATCAACCTGTTCGATCCCGCGCTCCAGCAATGCCCTTATGAGGCTTACAAGACCCTGCGCGATCAAGCGCCGGTCTATAACATTCCCGGAACCCCGATCTGGGTGATCAGCCGCTATGAGCACGTGCGCGAGGTGCTGCTTGATCCGCAGCGCTTCCCCTCCACCGCCAAGAATGAATTGATGCGCGTGACCCCCACCGATCTGGAACGCGGGCGCAAGGTTACCGCGCGTTTCAAGGAGAAAGGCTGGGTGCCAGCCGCAACGCTCGCGGGCCGCGATGATCCGGGTCACAAGCAGATGCGCGCCATGTTCAACGAGGCGTTCAAGCCCAGCCGCATCAAGGATATTGATCCGCTCGTCGAACGGCTCGCCTATGAGCTGATCGATGATTTTCTGGACAAGGGCGAATGCGAATGGGTGCGCCAGTTCTGCGTGCCGCTGCCGCTCTTCATCATCGGCGAGCAGATGGGCGCCCGCCGCGAAGACATGTGGATGATCAAGGGCTGGACCGATGCCTTCTTCCACCGCATCTCGATGATGCTGCCCGAAGACAAGCACCTAGAAATGGTGGACCGCGAGATCGAGGCGCAGCACTATTTCCAGCCTTTGTTCGAACAATTGCGCGAAAAGCCCGACGGGAGCCTTTTGAGCGTCCTCGTCAATACTGTGATCGAAGGCTGGGGACGCCCCCTCAACGACAACGAACTCCACGCCGAAATGATGGCCGATACCTTTGTCGGCGGGTCGGAAACCACCACCAATGCGCTTGCGGCGGGGATGAAGCTGCTGATCGAGAACAAGGATGTGTGGCACAAGCTCAAATCCGATCCCGATAAATACATGCGCACTTTCGTCGAGGAAGTGGTGCGGCTGGAAAGCCCGGTGCAATCGCTGATGCGCTTCACGCACGAGGATGTGGAACTCGATGGCGTCACCATCCCGGCAGGCGCGGTGATCAACGTGCGCTATGCGGCTGCCAACCGCGATGAACGCTTTTTCGAATGCCCCGACAAGCTCGATCTCGATCGCCCCAAGGCGGGCGCGCACATGGGCTTTGGCTCAGGCGTGCACCACTGCCTTGGCGCGCCGCTCGCGAGGCGCGAGCTGATCTGGGGCTTTACCGCTGTCGTTGACCGCTTTGAAGACATGGACTTCGCGCCGGGCAAGAACGACTTTTCCTATCACCCCCATTTCCTGCTGCGATCCTTGAAGGAGCTGCACATCACCTTTGAACCCAGAAAGCGCTGATCATGGCCACCCTGCTGAAACCCGCCGCCCCGCAGCGGATCGACATGACCAAGCAGCCCGAACCGGCGCTCTCCACCGGCCCGATTGATGGCAGCCGATACTGGAGCCATGACTTCATGGCGCGCGAATGGGAGACAATCTGGACCAAGGCGTGGCTGATCGGCGGGCTGGCCGCGCAAGTTGCCAAGCCCGGCGATTTCTTCACTTACGAAATCGGGCGCGAGAGCATTCTCGTCACCCGCGGCGAGGATGGCGCGGTGCGCGCCTTCTATAATGTCTGCCCGCATCGCGGCAAACGGCTGGTGATGGAAGAGCAGGGCCATTCCAAGCGGCTTTCCTGCTCCTATCACGGCTGGCGCTTCACGGCCGAAGGCGCGCTCAATTTCGTGCCCTGTCCTGAAGATTTCGCAGGCGGCAACCCTTGCGGCAAGGTGCGGCTCGAAGAGGTCCGCTGCGAGGTTTTTGCAGGCTTTGTCTGGGTCAATCTCGATCCCGGCGCCGCGCCGCTGGCCGACCATCTCGGCCCGGTTGGTCCGCAGATTGATCTCTACAAGATGGAACAGATGCACCGCACGCATTGGGTGACGCTGGAAGGCGACTGGAACTGGAAATGCGTGCAGGACAATTTCAACGAAAGCTATCACTTGCCCTTTGTCCATCCGCAAACGCGTTTCGTGATGGAGCAGAGCTACAAGGAATGCCAATTTGATCTTTATGCGCCGCACGGCCATGCGCGCATGTTCATGCCGGGATCACGCCCGACACGTTCCTTGCGCGGCCATACCGACACCGTGCTCGACATGATGCGCACCGAGCTGACCTATTGGGGCCTTGACCCCGAAACCTTCCGCGATGATCCATGGGCGACCCGCGCCGCGATCCAGCAAGCCAAGCGCGAGAAAGGCGCTGCCAAGGGCTATGATTTCGATCACTTCCATGATGCCCAGCTGACCGATCATTTCCACTACACGATCTTCCCGAACATCAGCTTCAGCCTCAAGCCCGATGGCTGCATCTGGCTGCGCGCCGATCCGCACCCGACCGATCCTGAGCGGTGCTATTTCGACATGTGGTATTTCACCTGGTTCCCCGAAGGGCAGGACCGGTATTATTCCTATTCGATGGGCGAGGAGGTCGATCGCAGCGTGCCTGTGCCGCACCAGCGCGGAAAGGTGGGCGAGCTTTCCTGCGGCCCCGGCATTGATCAGGATGTCAGCATCTGGAGCGAGCAGCAAAAGGGGCTGAGATCGCGCGGCTACAAGGGTGGGCATCTGGCAGGGCAGGAAGCGCGGGTGCGCTTCTTCCACGACACGATCGATCGCTGGATGGGAGCCTGAGGTTCACAGGTTCGCGAGCGCCGCCGTCCGTCCCGCGATATAGCCAAAGGTCAGCGCCGGGCCGAGCGTCCCGCCGGCGCCTGCGTAGATCCCGCCCGTGGGACAGGCAATCGCATTGCCCGCACCCAGCAGGCCCGCAATGGGCATGCCATCATGGCCCAGAATGCGCGCTTGTCCATCGGTGCGCGGGCCGCCATTGGTGCCAAGCAGGCCCGAGGCAATCTCCACGGCATAAAACGGCGCCTCACGGATCGCTCCCAAGGTCACAGCCGTGCCCCCCTTTTCCTTGGCACGCGAGCGGTCGCCGTAGAAATGATCATAGGCCGATGTGCCGCGCCCGAAATCGGGATCGTGGCCGGCATCAGCATGGGCGTTGAAACGGGCGATGGTTTCCGCAAGCGTTGGCGCATCCAAGCCGATCTGTTCGGCGAGACCCTCGATGGTGTCGGCGCGCATCACCCAATCGGGCATGGGCTGTCCCGGCTGGCGGGTGCCAAGCGGGTATCGCGCGGCAAATTGGGCATCGAAGATCAGATAAGCAGGCAAATTGGGGTAATCGTAAGTGGCCGGATCAAACTGGTGGAAGACACCTCCCAATGCCGAATAATTGGCTGCCTCGTTGCAGAAGCGCTTGGCCTTGCGGTTGACCATGATGCCATGCGGCACGGTGCGTTCGATCAGGATAATCTGCGCACGTTGCTCACCGCTCGCCCACGGCGCATCGGGGGTTACAAGCGTGGGCGCCCACCAGGCGCTTGTCATGTTGCCGAGCTTTGCTCCTGCCGCCATCGCAAGTTTCAGCCCTTCGCCCTTGCCCGTCGGCGGGCTGGCGGGCGCCGTCACCGGCCCGCGCAGGAAGGTCTGGCGCAGTTCCTCGTCCCATTCGAAACCGCCGGTCGCGATCACCACCCCGCGCCGCGCCGCAAGGCTGAAGGGCGCGCCTTGACACATGCCCTCGATGCCGGAGATGCGCGCGCCGTCCCGCACCAGCCGCTGTGTTTCCACCCCCATGAGCGGCGTGATCCCCCGCGCGAGGCAGGCCTTCAAAAGCCGCGCCACCATCGCCTGCCCGAACCCGCATTGCCGCGCGGCGATGCGCTGGCCCAGCAGTTCCATGGGCAGCATTTCCCTTGCCCCGCCGAGCGGCGTTTCCCTGAGCATCAGCGGCTTGGGTTCTTCGATGGCGTAAATCCGCGCCGCCCACTCGCCCAGTTCATCCAGCGCGAACAGGTCATGATCGAGCGCGCGGGAGCCTTCGGGCTTGGCGCCGGGGCGATCGAGGTAATAGTCGGGATAGCCCGGCAGCACCGCCACCTTGAGCGCGTCGATACTCTCGAGAAAAGCGAGCGCCTCGGGCCCGCGATCCACGAAGGCCTCCAGCGTCTCGTCCACCAGATCGCCGTGCGCGAGGCTGCGGAAATAGGCCAGCGCGTCCTCGCGGCTGTCGGCCATCCCGGCGGCGCGCATGCGGGGATTGTCCGCCACCCAGATCACCCCGCCCGAAATCGCCGAGGTACCGCCCACCCGATCCCCGCGCTCGATCAGCGCAACGCTGGCGCCTGCCTCATGCGCGGCAAGCGCCGCCGCCATTCCGGCAGCGCCGCTGCCCAGCACGATCACATCGACTTCATCCATGACCGCCATAGAGGCCGCCGGGCGGTCCGCGGGCAACCCGTCATTTTGGCAAGGTGCGTTTGGCCCCGCGCGCCGCTAGGCCTTGCTGCAGAGGAGAACACAGTGATGCAACTTGCAGGAAAAGTCGCCGCCATCACCGGAGGCACCGCAGGCATGGGGCGCGGCATCGCCGAGGCCTATCTCGCCGAAGGCGCCAAGGTCGCGCTGTTCGCACGCAATGCCGAGAAGGGCGCAGCTGTGCTGGCAGAACTTGGAGCGGGCGAAAACGCCATTTTCATCGCAGGCGATGTGATGAGCCAACCCGATATCGAAGGCTTTATCGATCAGGTGATCGCGCAGTTCGGCACGCTCGACATCCTCGTGAACAATGCCGGTGGCGCGGGCGATTTGCAGCCGCTCGTCAACCTTTCCGATCACGCCTTTGACGAGGCGATGAAGTGGAATGTCTATTCGACCTTCTGGGCCTGCCGCCGCGCGCTGCCGACGATGCTGGAGAAGGGTGACGGGCGGATTATCAATATCTCATCCATGGAAGGCAAGCACGGCAAGCCGGTGCTGACCGCCTATTCCGCCGCCAAGCACGCGGTGAACGGGTTGACCAAAAGCCTCGCGCGCGAGGTGGGCGCATCTGGCGTGACAGTAAACGCGATCTGCCCCGGTCTCGTCATCACCGACATCATCAAGAACAACGGCCCCGCGACTGCCAAGGCAATGGGCATGGAGTTTGAAGAAATGGTGACGATGTTCGCGCAGGAAGCCGCGATCAAGCGCCCCAATACTGTCGAGGAAATCGCCGCGGTTGCCGTGCTGCTCGCGAGCAAGGCAGGGGCAGGAATCACCGGCGCGCAGATCAGCGTGGACGGCGGCACGGCGCAATATTGACGGGGCGGCAGGCGGGCCGCCCCGCTCGCGCTACCCCTGAAGCTTCGCCATCGCCGCGCCGACCGCCGCGGCGACATCGCCCGCCTGCGGATTGCCGCGCAACGTCAAGCCGCCATTGGGCTGGATATTCTGACCGGTGATAAAGGCCGTGTCGGTGCATAGCCACAGGCAGGCATGGGCCACATCCTCGACCGTGTTCAAACGCCCCAGCGGGTAGCGCGGCAGGAAGGCATCGACCAGACCCGGCGTGCGGAAACTGTCATGCGTCATCGGGCTGTCGGTAAAGGCAGGCGAAACCGTGTTCGCCTTGATCCCCAAATGGCCGAAATCATTGGCCACACATTCGATCAGCGCCTCGGAGCCGCGCTTCGTGCCGATATAGGCGGCGTGGTTGTTGATGATCGCCTTGGTGGTGGCCGATGACAGCGAGATGAGCGAGCCACCGGTGGGCTGCTGTTCGCTCATCACCCGCACGAAGGCCTGCAGGAAATGGTGCACGCCCTTGAACTGGAGATCGACAATCTGATCGAGCTGTTCGTCGGTGATCTCAAGCAGGCTGGCGAGCAGGCCCCACCCGGTGGTGTTGATCGCGATATCGACCCGGCCGAAGGTGTCGCGGGCGCGATCGGCCATGGCGTTGACTTCGGCCTTTTTGGTGATGTCGCACAGGGCATATTCGCCGCCGATTTCGGATGCGAGCTCGGCCAGCGGGGCTTCCTTGCGTCCTGCCACCATCACGCGCGCGCCTTCGGCTGCAAACAGGCGCGCAATCGCCTGGCCCATATTGCCGGGCGATGCCGCGCCAAGGATGACCGCGCTCTTGCCTTGAAGTTGTCCCATCGTGTCTCTCTCCCTCTTGCGATACCGGCCTACCACGCATGGCGGCGCAGGCGCCCTTCCCAAAAGTGGGCATTGTCGCGAGGGGCACTGGGCCGGATAGGACAGGAAAATCGCAAGGGAGAGCAGCGCATGTTTTCAGGGCCACTCGAGGATCGTCTCGCGATCCGGGAGCTGAACGGCACCTATGCCGATGGCGTGGTGCGGATCGATGCGGAAACCTGGGCGAGCGTGTGGGCCGATGATGCCCACTGGAACCTGATGGGCCACGAAGTGAACGGCAAGGACGCGATCGTTGCCATGTGGAACGGCGCGATGAGCGGGCTGGAGGCGGTGAGCTTCCAGTGCATCCCCTGCATGATCGAGGTGACAGGCAACACCGCGCGCTCGCGGGTGCAGACGCAGGAAATCCTCAAGCCCAAAGACGCGCCTGCGCGCCACGTCGGTGGGCTCTACGAGGATGAGCTGGCCAAGATCGACGGCGAATGGCGCTTCACCAGCCGCAAGTTCCGGATTGTCGCCGAATATGGCGTGGGAGCGTAATTGAGATTTGCATCCCGTTCGCCTCGCCTCCCCGCCCGGCCACCAATGATACCAACATCCCATGGTGGCCGGGCGGGGAGACGGGGTGGGAGGTCTGAAACAAGGACAAAAAATGGCCAAGATCGTGATTTCCGCCCAGATCGACGTTGATCCCGCCCGCCGTGCCGAAGCGCTCGAAACCGCCCGCCCGCATATCGCCGCAGCGCTCGCCGAAGAGGGCTGCATCCATTATGACTGGAGCGCCTGCGCCATGAACGAGGCGCGCATCAACGTGTTCGAGGAATGGGAAAGCGAGGAAGCGCTCGCGGCCCATTTCCGGCACATCGCCTATACCGGGATGCGCGATCACATCGGCCAGTTCGGGATCACGGCGGCGGTCAGCAAAAAATACCGCGTCGATGCAGAAGGGCCGGTCTATAATGCGGAAGGCGTCGCCACCGAAGCCTTCGGCTAGAGCTTCAGCATCTGCTTACCGCGGTTCTGCCCGGTGAAGAGGCGCTGCAAGGTTGTCGGCGCGTTTTCGAAGCCGTGCTGGATATCTTCCTGATATGTCAGCCGCCCGTCCTTGACGAAGCCTTCTAGGCGCTTGCGGATAGCGGGAAATTCGCTTGCCCAGTCAAGCACGATAAAGCCCGCCATGGTGCCGCGCCGGAATACCAGGTTGAAGTAGTTTTCAGGGCCAGCAGGCAGCGTGCCGGTTTCATAGCGGCTGATCCCGCCGCAGATCACCACGCGCGCGCCGGTGGCAATTTGGCTGAGCATGTCATTCAGGATCGCGCCGCCGACATTGTCGTAGATCACGTCCACCCCGCGCGGACACAGTTGGCGAATCTGTTCCTTCACGCCGCCCGCCTTGTAGTCGATCGCGGCATCATAGCCGGCCTCTTTCACGAGCCAGTCGCACTTCTCCGCCCCGCCGGCGATGCCGACCACGCGGCAGCCCGCGATCTTGGCAAGCTGGCCCACGATGCTTCCCGTAGCGCCCGCCGCGCCCGATACCAGCACGGTGTCGCCCGCCACGGGCTTTCCGACCTTGAACAGCCCGCAATAGGCGGTGAGCCCCGTCGTCCCCAGCACCGAGAGCACGGCGGTGGGCGAAATCTCGGTCTCGATCTTGGTGAGCTCCTTGCCATCGGTGACGAGATATTCAGTCCAGCCGGTTGTGCCGAACACCAGATCCCCGACCGCAAAGCGCCCGCCGTTCGAGGCCACCACTTCGGCAATCCCGCTGCCGCGCATGACATCGCCGATGTTCATGGGCGCAACATAATCGGCGATGTTTTCCATCCAGCCTTTTTGTGCCGGATCAAAGCCGAGATACTGCACCTTCAAGAGCATCTCGCCGGGGCCGGGATCTGACAGTTCGGTGGTCACCAGTTTGAAGTCGTTTTCCAGGTCGATGCCGCGCCCGCGCGGGTGTCCGTTCAAGAGCCATTGGCGCGTGGTGGTGGGCATGGTGTGCGTCTCCTTGTTTCGCTTGCGCCCTATTGCGGTGCGTGCGCCCCTTGCCGCCACGCGCAAAAGTGTCAGTCGAAGGCGGCGGGGGGTGTGGTAGTCTGGACGACCTGGGGAGAAGACCGATGGGAATTCAGACGCACAAGACGTTCTGCCGGTTCTGCCACGCCAATTGCGCGATGGAAGTGGATGTGGAGGATGGGCGTGTTCTGGAAGTGCGCGGCGATCCGGCCGATCCGGCGTTCGGCGGCTATACCTGCCTGAAAGGGCGCGAGCTGCCGGATTCGCACAATGCCGAGCACCGGCTGAAGCATTCTCTGGTCCGCAATGCGGCAGGCGAGTTTGTCGAGACCCCGATGGATCAAGCGCTTGCCCATGTCGCAAGCGAACTCCGGCGCATCATTGACACTTATGGGCCGCATGCGGTGGCGGTGTTCATGGGTTCGGGCGGCTTCCAGAACTCGGCCGCGATGGCTGCCTCGCTCAGCTTCGCGCAAGGCATCGGCAGCCGCAATTTCTACACCTCGGTGACGCTCGATCAGCCCGCCAAGGTCTTCACCACCGCCCGTTATGGCAAGTGGTTGGGCGGGCCCAACACTTTCTCGGAAGCCGACGTTGCCCTGTTCATCGGCAACAACCCGATCGTCTCTCACTATTCGCCGCCCGGAGGCGTGCCGCCCTTCAGCCCGTCGCGCCGCATCCGCGATCGGCAGGCCAAGGGCATGAAGCTGATTGTCGCCGACCCGCGCGAGAGCGATGTCGCGCGGCTTGCGGATATCTATCTGCCGGTAAAGCCCGGGGAAGATCCGGCAATGCTGGCGGGCATGCTTCATGTGATCATTTCCGAAGAGCTTTATGATCGCAACTTCGTCGCGCTCCATGTCGATGGGTTTGAAGAGCTTGCCGAAGCGGTCAAGGCCTTTCCACCGCAGGTGGCCGCCGAACGCGCGGGCCTTGATCCCGAACAATTGATTGCGGCGGCGCGGATGTTTGCGAGCGCTTCCAAAGGCTGCGCGGTCACCGGGACGGGGCCGGAAATGGCGGGCAACGGGACGCTCACCGAATATCTCGTCACCTGCCTCAACGTCATCTGTGCGCGCTTCAAGCAGGAGGGCGAGAAAGCCGCCATCCCCAGCGTGTTCAGCCCCTACCAGAACCCGCGGCGCGCGCAGGTTGGTCCGCCTGTGCCGATGTTCGGCGTCGAGGGCAGCCCCAAGTCGCGCTTTCGCGGGCTGGGTCATCTTGGCTGGGAAATGCCGTGCAACGTGCTGGCGGACGAAATCCTCACCCCCGGTGAAGGTCAGGTGCGCGCGCTGATTTCGGTGGGCGGCAATCCGGTGGTCGGCTTCCCCGATCAGGCCAAGATGGTGCGCGCGCTGAATGACCTTGAAATCTTCGTCCAGATCGATCCGTGGATGAGCGCCAGCGCCAAGCAGGCCGATGTCGTGCTAGCCCCTTCGCAATGCCTCGAGCGCGAGGACATCACCAGCCTTTCGGAATGGTGGCACGAGGTGCCCTATGCCCGCTACACCGAAGCGGTCGCCACCCCGCCGGGCGATGTGATCGACGAATACGAGATGTTCTGGACGCTTGCTCGCCATCTCGGCACGCCGATGAACCTTGCAGGCGGGCCGCTGCCGATGGACCGCAAGCCGACCAAGCAGGAGTTTCTTGATCTCGCCACGGCTGGCTGTCTGGTGAAGCCATCTGAGGTGCGCCGCGATTGCGCGGCCAATGGCGGGGCCGCCGTCGTCTATGAAGACAAGCACCCCGTGGTCGGCCCGCTGGAGGAAAGCGAATTTCACCGCTTCACCCTGACGGCCGGCGCAATGCCATCCGAACTGCTCAAATACGCAGAAAATCGCGCGGCGCGTGAAGGATATGATTTCCGCCTGATCTCGCGCCGCTCGAAAACGCGGTTCAATTCGATCGGCCACCCGCTTGCCAAACTGCGCGCCAAGACGACCACCAACCCCGCCTATATCCATCCCGATGATATTGCCGCGCTCGGCCTTGAGGAAGGCGGGCTGGTTGCGATCACCAGTCCTCATGCGACGATTCACGGCGTGGTGAAGGCAAGCGACAAGGTGCGACGCGGGATCGTCTCGATGGCGCACGCCTATGGCGATGCCGATGCGGGCAAGGATGACGTGCGCGAGCGGGGTTCTTCGACCAATCGGCTTGTCAGCGAGGTGGTCGATTATGATCCGATCACCGGGCAGAGCCTGCAAAGCGCCATTCCGGTGAAACTCGAACCGGCCTGACCCTCACCTGAAGGAACCCCATGCCCACCAATCGCCGCTTCCTGCTCCAGCGCCGCCCCGCTGGCACGCCAGTGCCAGAGGATTTCGCCCTCGTCACCGAGCCCACGCCCGCGCTCGCAGAAGGCCAGTTCCTGATCCGCAACCACTATGCCTCGCTCGATCCGGCGATGCGCGGGTGGATGGATGCAGGCGGCAATTACATGCCGCCAATCCCCTTGGGCGATCCGGTGCGCGCCAGCACCATCGGGGTGATCGAGGAAAGCCGGGCGGAAGGCTTTGCACCGGGCCAGTGGGTGATGGGGCTGAATGCGCTGGAGGATTATTCCGTGGGCGTTGCAGGCGGCTTCACCCAGCCGATTGATCCAAGCCTTGTGCCCAGTGTCACGAATTACCTCTCGATCTTCGGCGCAGTGGGGATGACGGCCTATTTCGGCTTGCTCGACGTGTGCGAGCCCAAGGCCGGGGAGACCGTGCTGGTCAGCGGCGCGGCAGGCGCCGTCGGCAGCCTCGTCGGCCAGCTGGCGAAAATCCATGGTTGCCGTGCGGTCGGCATCGCAGGCGGCCCGGCCAAATGCGCGCGGCTTACCGGCAAATACGGGTTCGATGCAGCGATCGACTATCGCGGCAAGGATGAGGCCGCGCTCACCGCCGCGATTGCCGAGGCCTGCCCCGATGGCGTGGACGTGATCTTCGAAAATGTCGGCGGGATCATCCTGGATGCAGGGTTGATGAACCTCAATCTCCATGGCCGTGTCGGCTTGTGCGGCCTTATCAGCGAATACAACACCGAACCGCGCGGAGCGCGCAATCTGTGGCAGCTGATCGTCAAGCGCGCGCATATCCGCGGCCTGCTGGTGGCCGATTACGTGCCCCGTTTTGCCGAAGGTGCTGCCCAAATGGGCGAGTGGGCCGCGCAAGGGCGCCTCACTATTGATGAGCACATTGATGAGGGTCTGGAAAACGCCTTCGACAGCTTCATGCGCCTGTTTGCGGGCACCAATGACGGCAAGATGATCCTGAAGATCGCCTGATGCCCCAAGCTGGCAGGAGCCTTCTGGTCTTGTCGGGCGGGCACCCTTACGAGGCCGGGCCGTTCGACGATCTGCTGGCGGCGCTGTCGGATTTTGGGGGCGATTGGCACATCACCCACCTCACCCACCCCGAAGCCGAAGCGCTTGTCGGAGATCATGCCAGCACTGCCGATGCGGTGCTGTTCTATGATATGGCGGGCTACACCTTTGCCGAGGGCCGGGTGCAGACGCGCGCGCCCTCACCCGCTTTTCGCAAGGCCTTTGCGGCCCGCTTTGCCAGCGGCAAGGGGGCAGTCGCGATGCATCATGCGCTTGCCGGGTGGGCAGAGTGGCCCGAATGGCATGACTGGCTGGGCGGACAGTTCCACTATCAGCCGGGGCCGCACGGCCGAGATTCGGGCTATCGCCATGATGTGAGCTACACCGCGCGGCTGGTGGCCGATCATCCCGTGCTGGCAGGCGTGCCTGCAAGCTTTGCCGTCACCGACGAACTTTATCTCTGCCCCATCAACGAGACCGCGATCACGCCGCTGATCCGCGCGGAGGGCTTTGCGTTCACGGCAGACAATTTCTACTCCGCCGCCCATGCCGTCGCCGGCGCAATGTTCAGCCGGGAGGGCTGGGATCATCCACCGGGCAGCAACTGCGTCGCGTGGGAAAGCCGCACCTGCCCGGCCCCGCTCATCTACCTGCAATTCGGCGATGGCCCCGCCACCTACGCCAACCCCCATGTGCGCCGCATCATCGCGCAGGCGCTTGAATACACGCAAGGAGGAACCGCATGACACCCCAGCAAACTGTCGAGGCCTTCATCGGCCATTGGAACGCCTGCGATGTGGACGCGATGATGGCGCTGTGCGCGCCCGATATCGTCTATCACAACATTCCCATGGAGCCAGTCCGTGGCACGGCTGCGATGCGCGCGATGGTCGAAGGCTTTCTCGCCAATATCGCCGCGTGTGACTGGGTGACGCACGCGATTGCCGCCAACGGCAACACGGTGCTGACCGAGCGCACCGACGGCTTTACCTTCAAGGACGGACGCCGCGCCGCGATCCGCGTTATGGGCACTTTCGTGCTCGATGATGCGGGGCTCATCGCCCAGTGGCGCGACTATTTCGATATGGCCGAGTTCCAGCGCGAGTTCGCTCCGTCCGCCTGACGCGCAATCCTAACACAAACGCGCATCGCGCATCGGGCGCACAAGTGGCTAGGCTTCACCCACAATCTTACCGGACCAAAAGGGAGCCGCCATGAACAAGCCCGAAGGCAATGTCTTTGCGCCTGAAACGCTGATCGACCCCTTCGATTATTACCGGGCGATCCACGAGGCTGGCATCGCAGTCGAGCATCTCGAAGAGATGAACACCTATGTGGTCTATTCCTACGACTTGTGCAGCGAAGCAGCGGCCAATCCAGAGGTGTTCTCCAACGATTTCACCGCGCTGATGGGGCGCGAGGCTGACGAGGAAATTCAAGCCATTCTGGCCGAGGGCTGGCCCGATCTGCCCACCCTGCTCACCGCCGATCATCCCGTTCACACTCGCAACCGCAAGCTGGTCAACCTTGCCTTCTCGGCACCGCGCGTGAACGCCATTGAAGCCGACATGCGGGCCAAATCGATCGAATTGATCGAAGCCTTCGCGGCCAAGGGCGAATGCGAGTTCGTCGAGGAGTTCGCCGTGCCGCTGCCGGTCGCCATGATTGCCGGGCAAATCGGGCTTGATGATGATCCCAAGCGTGTGAAGCGCTGGTCGGATGCCGCGGTCGACCGCTTCAGCCAGATGGTCGATCACCAGCGCAAGCTCGAATGTGCGCGCAGCCTGGTCGAGTTCCAGCACTACATGAAGGGTCTGATCGATGATCGCCGCGCCAATGGCGGCAATGATCTGCTGACCGATCTGGTCGAAGCGCGTGTAGAAGGGGAAACCCCGCTGTCGGATCCGGAGATCATGTCGCTGATGCAGCAGTTCATGGTGGCGGGCAATGAAACCACCACCTCGACGCTGGCGGGTGGATTGCTCCAGCTGATCCGCAATCCGGACCAGATGGCCAAGGCCAAGGCAGCCGCTGGCGGGCGCGATCCCAAGGTCATCATGAACCTCGTCGAAGAAGCGCTGCGCTACGAAACGCCGACTGCTGGCATGTGGCGGATCGTCAAGGCGGATACCGAGCTTGGCGGGACCAAGATCCCGGCGGGCAGCGTGGTGCAACTGCGCTATGCAGCGGCCAACCGCGATCCCCGGAAGTTCCCCGATCCCGACAAGTTCGACATCGAACGCGCCAATGCCCGCACCCATCTTTCCTTTGGCAAGGGTCCGCACATGTGTGTCGGCAACATGCTTTCCCGCAAGGAAATGCTGGTCGCCTTTGACGAGCTGCTTGAACGGCTCGACAATTTCGCGATCGCTGATGAGGATGGGATCAAGGTGCTTCCCAATATCCTGCTGCGCGGTGTCGCCCGCCTGCCGATAATTTTCACGCAGAAAGCCTGAACGATGAATTTCGACCTGTCCGATGAACAGGCCATGTTTGCCTCTTCGGTCGAGCGCTTTGCCGCGCCCATTGATGTGGAGGCGCGGCGGCGGCTGCGCTTGTCGCCGACCGGCTATGACAGGGCGCGCTGGCAGGCCCTGGCCGAACTCGGCCTCATTGCGCTTGCTGCTAGCGAAGCGGCAGGGGGCATGGGCGGTTCGGCGATTGATCTTGCAGTGGTGGCCGAGGCCATCGGCAAGGCCAATACGCCTGACCCGCTGATCGAACTTGGCATCCTTCCCACCCTGCTGCTGGAGCAGGGCGGGGCTCCGGCCGAGGTGCTCGAAAGCGTCTTGGCGGGCAGCGAAATCGCGACTTTCGCCTGGGCCGAGCGCGGGCAGCGTTACAGCCTCCTTGCCAAGGGGGTGAAAGCCGAAAGCGGCATTGCGGGTGTCTCGCTCACTGGCGAGAAAACCTTCGTGATGGGGGCAAGCCTTGCCGATATCTTCATCGTCACGGCCGAGCTTGACGGCATGACGCAGGCCTTCGTGGTGGCGCGTGATGCGCCCGGGGTCCAGGTGCGCCCCTATCGCCTTGCCGATGGCAGCATAGCAGGCGAGATCAAGCTCACCCGGGCGCTCGCCAGCCACCAGCTGAGCCTTGATGGGCAAAGCCTTGCCAGCGTGATCGCCGATGTGCGGCTTTATGCGGCCGCCGAGATGGTTGGGCTGGGGCAGCGGCTGCTCGATGATACGCTCACCTATGTGAAGGAGCGCGAACAGTTCGGTGTTGCGATTGGCAGCTTTCAGGCGCTCCAGCACCGGCTGGTTGATTGCTATGCGCGCATCGAACAGGCGCGCTCGATGCTCTACCGCGCCGCGCTGTCGGATCGCAGCGATGCGGCGAAATGGCAGCGCGCCGCTGCCGGGGCCAAGGCCTATATCAGCGAAAACGCCGATGCCATCGCCCGCGAGGCGGTGCAGATGCACGGCGGGATGGGGATCACCGATGAACTGGCGATCGGCCACGCCATGAAGCGCGTGATGGTGCTGGCGCGGCTGTTTGGCGATGTCGACACAGTGATAGCAGAATACGCGCTGGCTGCCTGAAGGCGGTGCAAGAGGGGGAATGATGGGCGAGAAGATTGATCCCGACCTGTGGAGCGACGGGCCTGAGCCGCACCTGATGGGGGGGCGGCTGCCTTCGGGCGAGATCGTCTTTCCTATGCCAGTGGGCGATGCAGCGAAAGGGGTTGAGCCTTACAAATTGTCGCGCCGGGGCAAGCTGTGGTCATGGACCAGCCAGGGCTTTTTGCCGAAAGAGCCCTATATCGGCCCCGGAAGCGCTCCGGGCGAGGGCCCGCCCGATTTTGTGCCCTTCCTCCTCGGCTATGTGGAACTGCCGGGCGAAGTGATCGTGGAAAGCCGGATCGTGGATGCGCGCCTTGAAGATCTCCACCTCGGCATGGATCTCGAATTCTGCGTGGTGCCGTTCAACGCCCAATACGACACCTTCGCCTTCCGTCCCGTTGCCGCATCAGAAAGCAAAGTTGCATGAGCGAGAATGTCTACATCATCGGCGCAGGCATCCATCCCTTCGGGCGCACCGACGGCCGTTCAGGCCGCGAGCAAGGGGTTTACGCCGTGCGCGAGGCGCTTGCTGATGCGGGGCTCGACTGGCCCGATATCGAATGTGCTTATGGCGGCTCGGCAGCGGCGGGGGCGGCCGATATCATGGTGAACGAATTGGGGCTGACCAGCCTGCCTTTCACCAATGTCGCCAATGGCTGCGCCACCGGCGGCAGCGCGCTGGCTGCCTCGCAACAGGCGATTGCGAGCGGGATGTATGACCTTGCGCTGGCAGTGGGTTTCGACAAGCATCCGCGCGGCGCGTTCAATGCCAAGCCTTCTGATTACGGCCTGCCTGAATGGTATGGCCAGACCGGCATGATGCTGACGACGCAGTTCTTTGCGCTCAAAATCCAGCGTTATATGCAGCTCCACGGCATCACCCGCACCACGCTTGGCCGGGTGGCGGAGAAGGCCTTTCGCAACGGCACGATCACGCCGCATGCATGGCGGCGCAGCCCGGTTGATCTGGAAACGATCCTCAACGCGCCGATGATCAATGATCCGCTCACCAAATACATGTTCTGCGCGCCGGCCGAAGGGGCGGTGGCGCTGATTTTGGCGAGCGAGCAGAAGATGCGTCAATTGGGCGCAGACGGGGTGAAAATCCGTTCGATCGCGGTGAAGACGCGTCCGCCGGATTCCTTCGAGGTATTTCAGCCTGGCGTCAGCATCAAGGAAGGCGGCAAGCCGACTGTGCTGGCCAGCCAGGCCGCCTTCGAGAAAGCCGGGATTGGCCCGGAGGACATCAGCGTCGCCCAGCTACAGGACACCGAAAGCGGCGCGGAAATCATGCATATGGCCGAAAACGGGTTCTGCAAGGATGGCGAGCAGGAGGAATGGCTCGCCAATGGCTGGACCGAAATTCACGGCGGCAAGCTTCCCGTCAATACCGATGGCGGCTGCCTTGCCTGCGGGGAGCCGATTGGCGCCTCGGGCCTCAGGCAAGTCTATGAAAACGTGCAGCAACTGCGCCAGCGCGGCGGCGAACGGCAGGTGCCCGGAACCCCGCGCTTCGGCTATTCCCATGTCTATGGCGCGCCAGGGCTTTCGGCGGTCGCAATCCTGGAGCGCACCTGAAAATGGGGCGGATGAGCGGCAAGGTCGCGCTGGTCTCGGGCGGCGCGGAAGGGATTGGCGCGCACGTCGCGAGGGCCATCGTGGCCGAGGGCGGCCAAGTGATGCTGGGGGATGTTCAGACCGACAAGGCCGCGGCGCTCGCAGCTGAGCTGGGCGAAAACGCCGACAGCGTGGCGCTTGATGTGCGGGAATTGGCGCAATGGGAAGCCGCTGTCGCCGCGACCATCGCCAGATTCGGCAAGCTCACCGTGCTCGCCAATATCGCCGGGATTTCCGAACCCGGCACGGTCACCGACGGCACGCTCGATGTGTGGCACCGCACCATCGACATCAATCTGCACGGGCCTTTCTACGGGATGCGCGCGGCGATCCCGGCGATGGAAGCGAGCGGGGAGCCTTGCGCCATCGTCAATATCGGCTCGATGATCGCGCTGCGCCCGGCGGCCTTTGTGGCGGCTTACTCTGCGTCCAAGACCGGTCTCAGGGGCCTCACGCAATCGGTCGCGCTTGATCTGGCGGCACGCGGATTGCCGATCCGGGTCAACATGGTGCACCCCGGCGCGATCCGCACGCCGATGTATGAACGCTACAAGTTTTCCGGCGCGGACACGCCCGAAAATATCGAAGCCGGCTTTGCCGCCACCCACCCGATGAACCGCATCGGCGAACCAGACGAAGTCGCCCGCGCAGTGGTGTTCCTCGCCAGCGACGAGGCGAGTTTCACCACGGGCTGCGATTTTACTGTCGATGGCGGTGGGAGCATCAGGAGCTGATATGGCAGAACAACCAAGCGCCCGCATCGACGCGCATTTCATCGCTGCGGGCAAATATCACGATATCGACTATCCGCGTCTAGAGATCCTCAAGCTGTTGGCCGAGCACCCGCAGATCCGCACCACGGTGGCGGCGGACTATTCGGGTCTTGAACGGCTCGACGCCTGCCGCTTCCTCATCACCTACACCTGCGACCTGATGCCAACGCCCGAACAGGCGGCGCAATTGAAAGCGTGGCTGGAGAAGGGCGGCAAGTGGATGGCGCTCCACGGCACCAATTCGATCCTCGTCTTCACCGCGGAAGGCCTCGTCGATGCGCCCAATGAGCGCCCGGACGTGATGGAGATGCTCGGCACCCAGTTCATCGCGCACCCGCCGATCGACAAGTTCCCGGTCGAAGTGGTCGACAAGAGCCATGAACTCACCAAGGGCATCGCGGATTTCGAAGTGGTGGACGAGCTTTATCTCTCCAACACCACCGCGCCCATCCACACCCTGATGCAAACCACCTTCGAGGGCGAGGCAACGGGCTTCACGCACAGCCAATGGGACAAGACGACCGTACCTATTCTTTATACGAGGGATATTGGCCAGGGGCAGATCGTTTACAACGCGCTCGGCCATTGCCGCGGGCATTATGATCTGCCGGGCATGGTCGATTTCTACCCGCATAAGGAAATGTGCGCGTGGAATTATGACGTTTATTATGATCTGCTGCGCCGCACGATTGCCTGGGCGATGCGGCCCTGAGGCGCGAGAGTTGGGCCAGGTTTTGGGATTGCACTGACGATGGACATGGAATTCTCCCCCGCCGATCTCGCCTTCCGCGAGGAAGTGCGCGATTTTCTGGCCGAAAATCTGCCCGATCGCCTGCGCGAAGGGGCGCGGCGCACGCCGGGGGTGTTTGTCGAGCCCGATATCGGCATGGAATGGCACCGCATCCTTTACAAGAAAGGCTGGGTTGCCCCGCACTGGCCCAAGGAAGATGGCGGCACAGGGTGGACGCCGACGCAAAAGTTCATCTTCGAGAAGGAATGCGCGCTCGCCGGGGCGCCCTCGCTTGCGATCCTTGGCTTAAGGCTCGTCGGCCCGGTGATCTGCCATTTCGGCACGCCTGAACAAAAGGCGCGCTTCCTGCCGCGCATCCTTTCCGGCGAGGATTACTGGTGCCAGGGCTATTCCGAACCCGGTTCGGGCTCAGACCTTGCCAGCCTCAAGACTGCGGCCCGGCTTGAGGGCGATGAATATGTCATCAACGGATCGAAAATCTGGACGACCCACGCCCACCACGCCAACTGGATCTTTGCGCTGGTGCGCACCGATCCTTCGGTGAAAAAGCAGCAGGGTATCAGTTTCCTGCTCGTCCCGATGGATCAGCCGGGTATCACGGTGACCCCGATCCATTCGATGTCGGGCGATCATGAAGTAAACGCCGTGTTCTTCACCGATGCGCGCACCAAGGTGGAAAATCGTATCGGCGCGGAAGGGCAGGGCTGGACGATTGCCAAGTTCCTGCTTGAAAATGAACGCGGCGGCTCGTGCTATGCGCCGCGCCTGCTGCAGTCGATCGACCGGCTGGAAGAACTCGCTCAGACCCAACCCTCAGGCGTCAACGGGGCGCTGGCGCATGATGCGCGCTTTCGTGATCGGCTGGCGCGGGTGCGGCTGGAGGCCGAAGCGCTTGAAGTCACCGAACTGAGAATCCTTGCCGAACTGGCCAAGGGCCGCGCGCCCGGCCCGCAGACCTCGCTGGTGAAGCTGCTCGGTTCGAATATCGGCCAGCAGGTCGATACCTTGCGACTTGAACTGCTCGGCACCGATGCGCTGCAACTGCCGCTGGAGCGCCCGCTTTACGGCAATGAAGCGCCCGAACCGGTGGGCAGCGAATACGCCCAGACCGCCATGGGCCGCTATCTCAACAACCGCGCGCAGACCATCTTCGGCGGTTCGGACGAGGTGCAGAAAAACATCATCGCCAAGACTGTTCTTGGCCTCTAAATCCTTCATAAGGCAGATAATATGGACGTATCACAGCTGATGTTCCGCGATGGCCTCATGGCAGGCGAGCGCATTCTGGTGACAGGCGGCGGCACGGGATTGGGCCGCGAGATGACCGAAGGCTTCCTCAAGCTGGGCGCCACCGTTTACATCTGCGGGCGGCGGCAGAACAAGCTGGATGAGACCGCCACCGAACTGATGGGCCTGCATGGCGGCAAGATTGTCCCGATGGCCTGCGATATTCGCGATGCGGATGCAATCCACGCGATGGTCGATAACATCTGGGCTGATGGCGGCGCGCTGACGGGCGTGGTCAACAACGCGGCAGGCAATTTCATCAGCCGCACCGAAGACCTCTCCGTCAATGGCTTCAACGCGATCGCCGATATCGTGATGCGCGGCACCTTTTATGTCACGCTTGATATCGGCAAGCGGCTGATTGCCGAAAAGAAGAAAGCAAGCTTTCTCTCTATCCTGACCACCTGGGTATGGTCAGGCAGCGCCTTCGTGGTGCCCTCTGCCATGTCCAAGACCGCGATCAATGCGATGACGCAAAGCCTTGCGACCGAATGGGGCCGCTATGGCCTGAGGTTCAACGCGATTGCGCCGGGCCTTTTCCCGACCAAGGGCATGAGCGCCCGCCTATCGCCCGGCGGACAGGGCGGCAATTCGAAGAATGATCTCAATCCGATGGGCCGCGCAGGCGAGATGCACGAACTCGTCAATCTCGCGGTGTTCCTGATGGCCAAGGGCGCGGAATATGTGAACGGCCAGACCATCGCGATCGACGGGGCGGGCTATCAGGCCAATGGTGGCACCTTCTATCCACAACTGCACGCGCTGGGCGATGCCGAGTGGGAAATGATGCGGGCAATGATCAAGGGCACCAATGCCAAGGACAAGGCCGAACGCACGGTTGGCTAGGCGCGCTCAGCCCGCCGGCTTGGCCATCCCGTAAACCCAATCACCAAGCAAGGGTGAAAACTCGTCGACGCGGATCGATTGCCACACTCCGCCGGTGAGGTAGGGGTCGTTCTCCAGCCGCGCGCGTGCTTCGGCCTCGTCGCGGCCCTTGACGATCAAGAGCGACCCGATGATCAGCCCATCGGCGCGCTTCAGCGGCCCTGCCAGCACGAAATCGGCGGCATTATCAGCCAGAAACTTCAGATGCGCCTCGCGGTGCACTGCCCGCAGCTTGCCGCCATCCTCCCCGTCACGGCAATGGAAGCAGAACATCCGCATCAGCTCGTCCTCTGTTAGCTGGCCTGCAGCACGACTACCCACCCCGCTTGACGCAATCAAGCCGCACCATTGCCAAGCGCGATCTTGCAGCGCAGCCTTGGCCCGTTCAAGGCGCGATGCGCTGTGCGAATCGTTTCAGGTGAAATCAGTTTATGGCCGATCTGTCCCCCGCTCTCCCCCCGATTGACCGCGCCGAGTTGCGCCGCGCCTTTCGCGAGGACGAAGAAGCATGCCTTGCCCTGCGGCTCGATCAGGCTGCCGCCGCCTCGCGGGTGCATTATGATGCCGCCAGCCTCGCAATCCGCCTGATCGAAGGCGCGCGCGCCCACAAGGCCAGCGGGATTGACGCTTTCCTGCAGCAATATGGGCTCGACACCGAAGAAGGTATCGCGCTGATGTGCCTTGCCGAAGCACTGCTGCGGGTGCCCGACGCCGCCACCGCCGACGCGCTGATCCGTGACAAGATTGGCAGCATAGACTGGGGCGAGCACCTGGGTGAGAGCACCTCGACCTTTGTGAACGCGGCGACATTCTCGCTGATGCTGACCGGCGAAGTGCTCGACCCGCCAGAAGCGCGGCAGAAGGGCATGGGCAGCGCCTTGAAGCGCGCAATCAACCGGCTGGGCGAGCCGGTGATCCGCGCCGCCACAGGGCAAGCGATGAAGATATTGGGCGGCCAGTTCGTGTTCGGCCGCACCATTGATGAAGCCTTGAAGCGCGCCGCGCCCGAACGCGCGGCTGGCATCACCCACTCCTTCGATATGCTGGGCGAGGCGGCGATGACGCACGCGGATGCGGCGCGCTATCTGGCCTCCTATCACGGCGCGCTCGATCGGCTGGTGGCAGAAAGCGGCGCGGGCGTCGCGGGCTCGCCCGGCATTTCGGTGAAGCTTTCGGCGCTCCACCCCAAATATGATTTCGCCCATGCAGCCGCAGCGCATGATGCGCTGGTGCCGGTGGTGAAAGGTCTCGCTGCCAAGGCGCGTGATGCCGATATCCACTTCACGATCGATGCCGAGGAAGCCGAAAGGCTCGAACTCAGCCTCGACATCATCGAGACGCTGCTGGGTGATGACAGCCTGTTCGTGCGCGCCGATGGGAGCCGCTGGGAAGGTTTTGGCTTTGCCATTCAGGCCTATCAGAAGCGCGGGCTAACGGTGTGCGACTGGGCCGCGCGCGCGGCGCGCCGCCATGGCCGGCGCCTGTTCGTGCGGCTCGTCAAAGGCGCTTACTGGGATAGCGAAATCAAGGCAGCCCAAGTTGGCGGGCACGAGGATTACCCCGTCTTCACCCGCAAGATCGCCACCGATGTTTCCTACCTCGCGTGTGCTGCGCGCCTGTTCGAGGCAAGCGACGTAATCCGTCCAGCCTTTGCCACCCACAACGCCTATACGATTGCGGCGATCAAGCATCTCAGCGAGGGCAAAACCTTCGAATATCAACGCCTGCATGGCATGGGCGAGGAAGTCTATGCCGCGCTGCGCCGGATCGAGGGCAACACCCCCACCCCGGTGCGGATTTATGCGCCGGTTGGCGGGCACAAGGAATTGCTCGCCTATCTGGTGCGCCGCCTGCTTGAAAACGGCGCGAACACCAGTTTCGTCAATCGCATGGGCGATGCCAATATCCCGGCCGCCGATCTGGTGAGCGATCCGGTGGCCGAACTTGCCGCGCTGGATCAGCGCCGCAATCCGGCAATCCCGCGCCCCAAGGACATCTTCGGCGCGCGCCTCAACAGCGCTGGCGTTGACCTGGCCGATCCGCTGGTGCTGGAGCCTTTGATGGAGCGGCTCGGCGAATGGGAAAGCGTCTCGTGGCGCGCCGAGCCGACTTTCCCCATGGCCGAGGGTGCAGCCGAAGTGGCGATCACCTCGCCGCATGATCGCAGCGCTCAGGTCGGCGTGATGCGCCCTGCCTCAGCTGCCGAGATTGACGACGCCTTCGCGCATGCGCTCGCCCTGCAACCGGGCTGGGATGCGCTCGGCGGTGAGAAACGCGCGCTGCTGCTGGAAGAAGCCGCCCGCCTGTTCGAGGCGCACACCGCAGAGTTCCTCAGCCTGTGCCAGCGCGAGGCGGGCAAGACGCTGGTCGATGCCGTGCTCGAAGTGCGCGAGGCGGTCGATTTCCTGCGCTACTATGCCGCCGAAGCGCGCCGGCAGTTCAGCGCGCCGCTGCACCTGCCGGGGCCGACGGGTGAGGAAAACACCTTGAGCCTGCACGGGCGCGGGGTGTTTGTGACGATTGCGCCGTGGAATTTCCCGCTCGCGATCTTCATCGGCATGGCTTCCGCCGCGCTGGCTGCAGGCAATACCGTGCTGGCCAAGCCCGCCCCGCAAACCCCGCTGATTGCAGCGCTCGCCGTGAAGCTGTGCCACGAGGCAGGCATTCCGCCCGAAGCCTTGCAGCTTATCCCCGGCGGCGGAGATGTGGGCGCGCAGCTTACCGCACACCCGGCACTGGCGGGCGTTGCCTTTACCGGATCGACCGCTACCGCCCGCGCAATCAATCGGACACTGGCGGCCCGTGAAGGCCCGATTGCGACGCTGATTGCCGAAACCGGCGGGCAGAACGCGATGATCGTCGATAGCTCCGCCCTGCCCGAACAGGTGGTGCGCGATGTGATGGCAAGCGCCTTCCAGAGCGCAGGCCAGCGCTGTTCGGCGCTGCGGGTGCTCTATTTGCAGGAGGATGTCGCCGACACCATGCTGGAGATGATCCGCGGCGGCATGGAAGCGCTCACCATCGGCACCCCGGCCAACCTTGCCACCGATGTCGGCCCGGTGATTGATGAAGCCGCGTGCCAACGGCTCGAAGCGCATATCGCCGCATGCGAAGCGCAAGGCTGGCGCGTCACGCGCCTGCCGCTGCCGCCTGAGGCGAGCAAGGGCTGCTTCGTTGCGCCCGCGATCATCGAAGTGCCGGGGATCACCGCCCTCACCGACGAGCATTTCGGCCCCATCCTTCACGTCGCACGCTTTGCCGCCGACGAACTGGAACAGGTGGTGGCGGATATAAACGGCACAGGCTTTGGCCTCACCCTGGGCCTCCACAGCCGGATCGCGGCCACCCGCGATTTCGTGAAAGCGCGCGCGCGGGTCGGCAATTTCTACGTCAACCGCAACCAGATCGGCGCGGTGGTGGAAAGCCAGCCCTTCGGCGGCGAGGGGCTTTCGGGCACCGGGCCCAAGGCGGGCGGGCCGCATTATCTGCTGCGCTTTGCCACCGAACGCGTGATGACGATCGACACCACCGCGGCAGGCGGCAATGCCAGCCTGCTTGCTGCCGGATGAGCGCGCCCTCGCCTTTTCACCCGCCGATCAAGCGCTCAGTCGAGATCGCGGGGCACAAGACCTCGATCAGCCTTGAGCCGCTGTTCTGGGACATGCTGCGCGCCGCCGCCGCGCGCGAGGGGCTGCCGATCAGCGCGCTGGTGGC
Organism: Erythrobacter sp.; assembly: GCA_046296155.1. Classification (GTDB taxonomy): domain Bacteria; phylum Pseudomonadota; class Alphaproteobacteria; order Sphingomonadales; family Sphingomonadaceae; genus Erythrobacter. Next base: position 114,688 of record JBKBLW010000007.1, read on the forward strand.
AAGGATTGATGCCGAACGGATCAAGTCGCCGACCCCGCCGGGCCTCGCCAGCGCGATCCGGGTGTGGCTGGTGGTGAACGGGTAGAGGCGAGCCCCCACCCCCGGCCCCTCCCCAACGGGAGAGGGGAAAGATCAATCATCCACCCGCGCGATATCAGCGCCTATCAGCTGGAGCTTTTCCTCCAGCCGTTCATAGCCGCGATCAAGGTGATAGAGGCGGCGCACTGCTGTCTCGCCCTCGGCCGCAAGCGCGGCGATCACAAGGCTCATCGAAGCGCGCAGATCCGTCGCCATGACTTCGGCGCCCGTCAGCCGTTCGACCCCGCGCACAATCGCCGTGCGTCCCTCGGTGGTGATGTCTGCACCCATCCGCGCGAGTTCCGGCACATGCATGAAGCGGTTTTCGAAAATCGTCTCTTTCAGCACGCTGGTGCCTTCGGCCCGGCACAGCAACGCCATCAGCTGCGCCTGCATATCCGTGGCAAGGCCGGGATAGGGCGCGGTGGTCAGATTGGTCGCCTTGAGGGCCCCGTTCGCCTTCACCGTCACGCTCTTGGCATCCGACGTCACCTCGCAGCCGATGGCTTGCAGCGCGTGGATGGTGGCAAGCATGTCATCTGCCCGCGCGCCTTCGAGCCGCACCTCGCCCCCGGTGATCGCGGCGGCACAGGCGTAGGATCCGGCCTCGATCCGGTCAGGCATGACGCGGTAGGTCGCCCCATGCAGCCGCTTGACCCCGTGGATGGTGAGATTGGAGCGGCCAATCCCCTCGATCTCCGCGCCCATCGCCACCAGCATATTGCAAAGATCGACGATTTCCGGCTCGCGTGCAGCGTTGAACAGGCGGCTGGTGCCGTTTGCCAGCACGGCAGCCATCAGCGCGTTTTCCGTGGCGCCCACGCTCACCACCGGGAAATCAAAGTCGCCGCCCGGCAGCCCGCCATCCGGCTGCACCGCTTTCACATAGCCTGCCGCCAGTTCGATATGTGCGCCGAAAGCTTCCAAGGCCTTGAGGTGCAAGTCGATGGGCCGGTTGCCGATGGCACAGCCGCCCGGCATCGAGACCGTCGCCTCCCCTGCCCGCGCCAGCATGGGGCCAAGCACGAGGATCGAGGCGCGCATCTTGCGCACCAGGTCATAGGGCGCGACGGTGGAGGTGATGCGCGTTGCCTCCATGCTCATCACCCGGCCGAAATCCTCAGGCCGCGTGCCCTGGATGACGGTGGTGACGCCGAACTGGTTCATCAGGTGCTGGAACCCGTCAATATCGGCAAGGCGCGGCAGATTGCGCAGGGTGAGCGGTTCTTCGGTCAGCAGTGCACACGGGATCAGCGTGAGCGCGGCGTTCTTGGCGCCGGAAATCGGGATCGTGCCGGAAAGGCGATTGCCGCCGCGGATGATGAGTTTGTCCATGCCCCTTGCCTTAGCGCAATGTGCGTTTGGTGCAATCTTGCGTGCGACACTTGCGTTCTTTGATTGACCTTGCGGGGGTAGCAAGGCACGAAGCGAAGAGGGGCGCTGCAAAAAATAACACTCCTTCAATCCAGAAAAAGGCCCTTGCCCGAATGTCTCAAAAGCCGATCAAGAAAGCGGTTTTTCCGGTTGCAGGCCTTGGCACCCGTTTTCTGCCCGCGACCAAGGCGATCCCCAAGGAATTGCTGCCGATCGTGGATCGTCCGCTCATCCAGTATGCGGTGGATGAAGCACGCGAGGCGGGGATCGAACAGATGATCTTCGTCACCGGACGCGGCAAGAGCGCAATCATCGAACATTTCGACATGGCCTATGAGCTGGAAATGACCATGAGCGCGCGCGGCAAAAGCCTCGCCGTGCTGGATGCCACCCGCGCCACGCCCGGGGATATCATCGCGGTGCGCCAGCAAGTGCCGATGGGGCTTGGCCATGCAATCTGGTGCGCGCGCGCGATTGTGGGGGATGAACCCTTCGCCATTTTCCTGCCGGACGAATTGATGATTGCCCGCGCAGGCGGCACCGGCTGCATGAAGCAGATGGTCGAGGCCTATGAAACGCTTGGCGGCAATGTGATCTCGGTGCTCGAAGTGCCACAGCAAGACGTGTCGAGCTATGGCGTGATTGCTCCGGGAGAAACCACCGGCACCATCACCGAAGTGCTCGGTCTGGTCGAAAAGCCGCCCGTGGAAAGGGCCCCTTCGAACAAGATCATCTCGGGGCGCTACATCCTTCAGCCCGAAGTGATGCGGGTGCTGGAGACGCAAGGGAGGGGTGCGGGCGGGGAAATCCAGCTCACCGATGCGATGGCGCAAATGATCGGCAAGCAGCCGTTCCACGCGGTGACCTTTGATGGCGCGCGCTATGATTGCGGCAGCAAGCTGGGCTTTGTCGAGGCGACGCTGGCGCTGGCACTGGCGCGGCCCGACATCGGTGCAGATGTCCGCAAGATGGCCAAGCGGCTGCTGGGTTAGGCGGGCGTGATCCGGAGCGGCAGGGTTTTCAGCCCGCCGACAAAGGTGCTGGTGGCGCGCGCCGGCTCGCCCGCCGGTTCCACGGCCGCCACCCGATCAAGGATGGCCTCGAACAGGATCCGCATTTCCAGCCGCGCCAGATGCAGGCCGAGACACTGGTGCGCGCCTGCTCCAAAAGCGAGGTGGCGGTTGGGCGAGCGGGCCGCATCAAAGCGGCGCGGATCGGGAAACTGCGCAGGATCGTGATTGGCCGCGATATAATTGATCATCAGCCAGTCACCCGCCTTGATCTGCTGCCCGCCAATCTCGCAATCCTGAGCCGCGGTCCGCATGAAGTGCTGCACTGGCGAAGTCCAGCGGATCGCTTCCTCGACAATGCCGGGAAGCAGGCTGCGATCAGCCCGCACGCGGGCATATTGTTCAGGATCAAGGCTCAAAGCCTGCATTGCACCCGCCGTGCTGGCGCTGGTGGTGTCGTGCCCCGCCGTCGCGACGATGATGTAATAGCCCGCCATATCGCGCGGCGGCAGCGGCTTGCCATCCACCAGCGCATTGGCGATGACGCTGGCGACATCATCGGTGGGATTGCGGCGGCGATCTGCGGCAAGCGCTGCGAAATAATCCTCAAAGCTTTTGACCGCACCTGCGACCAGCGCCACCACCTGTTCGGGCGTCATGTTCTCCATCCCGGTGCCGGACAAATCCTTGTCCTGCCCGCCGAACAATTGCTGGGTGAGCATCTGCATCCGCATCTCATCGGCGGGTGGTACGCCGAGAATCTGCATCACCACGCGCAAGGGATAGGGGCCGGACACCAGCTTGACAAAATCAATCACAGGGCCGGCAGCAATCATGTTCTCCACCGTTGCCGCCGCCAGCGCGCGCAATTCGCCCTCAATCTGCGCCAGATTGCGCGGCATGAACCATTCCTGGGTGAGCTTGCGGTATTTGGGATGGATCGGCGCGTCGAACACCACCAGCGAATCCACCAGCATGTTCGAACCCGTGGCGGCGCGGGAAAATTCGATAGCCTGATTGAAGCTGAAGACTACAGGGCGTGGGTTGTTGAGGAAGCCTGTATTGTCCTTCGAAATCCGCATCACATCATCATAGCGGGTGATGAGCCAGAAGGGTTCGAACAGGCCGGGCGTGTCCGGCTCGACCCGCGCCACCGGGGTCGCTTCGCGGATGTGGTCGAACAGATCAAGCAGGCCGTTCCATTCGCCATAGGCCTGGGGGCTGATCACCTGCCGCGCCAGATCGGGCGGCAGGGTGGCGGGCGCGCCGCTTGCCATCAGGCGGCGACGCCTTCGGCCTTGGCGCGGGCAGCATATTCATCGCGCAGCTCGCGCTTGTAGAGCTTGCCATTGGCCTCGCGCGGCAGTTCGGAGCGGAACTCGAACAGCTTGGGCATCTTGATCTTCGAAAGGCTGGGCGCGAGGAATTCGCGCAGCTCAGCCTCCAGCGCCTCGCCCGCATCGGCCATGTCCTTGGGCTGCACCACTGCGACAACCTTTTCGCCAAGGTCCGGGCACGGCGCGCCGATCACGGCGGCATCCATCACCTTCGGGTGGGTGACGAGCAGGTTCTCGATCTCCTGCGGGTAGATATTGACCCCGCCGGAAATGATCATGTGGCTCTTGCGATCGGTCAGGAACAGGAAGCCGTCTTCGTCGAGATGCCCGATATCGCCCAGTGTCATCCAGCCCTTGGGGTGCATGGCCTCGGCCGTCTTGGCCGGATCGTTGTGATAGGTGGGCAGATTGTCGTTTTCGAAGAAGATCAGGCCGTCTTGCCCCGCGGGCAGCTCTTCGCCGTCCGGCCCGCAGACATGGATCTTGCCGTGAACCGCGATGCCGACCGTGCCGGGTTTGGCCAGCCAGTGTTCGGATTTGACCAGTGTCATCCCGATCATTTCCGAACCGGCGTAATATTCATTGATGATCGGCCCCCACCACTCGATCATTGCGCGCTTGATCGGCACCGGACAAGGCGCTGCTGCGTGCAACGCGCGCTGGTGGCTGGAGAGGTCATATTTCTTGCGCACCTCCGGATCGAGTTTCAGGAAGCGCACAAAGTGGGTGGGCACCCACTGGCTGTCAGTCACCTTGTAGCGCTCGATCGCCTTGAGCGCTTCTTCGGGATCGAACTTCTCCATCATCACCACCGTGCCGCCAAGCCGATGGACCACCGAACACCAACCGATGGGCGCGGCATGATAAAGCGGGGCGGGCGAGAGATAGACCATGCTGCCATCGGTCGGCATCCCGGCACCCATGACAGCAAGGCCCACGAGCGGCACCACGGCTTGCGGATCGGGATCCTCGGGAGGTGCCGGGCGGATGCCCTTGGGACGGCCGGTGGTGCCTGAGGAATAGAGCATCACCATGCCTGCCGTTTGATCCGGGAAGCTTGAGCCATCCTCGGCCGCCAGGGCCGCTGCGAAATCCTCTGCGTCCCCTGAATCCATCACCAGCACATCAAGGCCCGGGCATTCCTTGCGGATATCATCGAGGATCGGGGCAAAATGGCCGCTGGTTATCAGCAGCTTCGCCTGCGAATCGCGGATGATATAGGCCGCCTCGGGCGCGGTCAGGCGCGAGGAGATCGGCACCAGCATCGTGCCTGCGCGCTGCGAGCCCCAGATAAGGGTGAAATATTCGATGCGGTTTTCCAGGAGCACCGCGAAGGCATCACCCGCGCCCACCCCGCGCATGCGCAGCAGCCGGGCAAAGCGGTTCGATTCTGCCTCCATCTCGCCATAAGTCATCTGTTTTCCCGAACCAGTCATGATGACAGCGGGGTGATCGGGACGCCGCGCGGCGTGCGCGATGGGGTGCATGCTCATGGTTCTCTCCCTTGCTGCCATGCCCGCACCTGCGGGCAGAGCAGCCTGATCTCTATGCGCCGAAATCTAACGCGCGCGCGGGCAATGCCAAGCAAAAACAGTATAGGAATTGCCACTCAATTCGGCACTTCGTGCCTTGTCCGTTCAAGCTGGCGCAAACGGACTAGCAACGCGCAGGCGCCGCGCGGGCGGGTCGCATGTCCCGATCCTGCTTGAGCGGAAGATGCTGGGCAACGAGAGCAGCCCTAGCAGACACAAAAAAGGCGGCGGGAAAACCCGCCGCCAATATCGGACACCCTCTCCAATGTCCGGCCCGCTCTTCGCGGGCAAACTGCCTGGCAATCGCGCTGCGATTATTCGCCGCCGACGCCCGTCAATTCGCTGCTCTTGGTTGCCACGAACCGCCGTTCATCAGCCATCATATACGGAATCGGATTGACTGCAACCCCATCCACGCGAACTTCGTAATGAAGGTGCGGACCGGTCGAACGGCCAGTCGATCCGACATAGCCGATGAGATCGCCTTTCTTCACCACATCGCCCTGCGCAACCGCAAGGCGCGACAGGTGTGCATAGCGGGTCTGCAGCGAGGCGCCGTGTTCGAGGCTGATGTAGAGACCATAGCTCGAATACCAGTCGGCCCGGCTCACGATACCATCGGCCGTCGCATAGACTGGCGTGCCGGTGGGCGCGGCCAAATCAATGCCGGAATGCTTGCGCATGCCGCCCAGCACCGGGTGCGAGCGCATGCCGTAAGAGCTGGTTAGCACCGCGCCCGCCAGCGGCATGCGCGAGGGGATCGAGACGACCGAGCGTTCGGCAGGATTAGTTGCCGGGCCGGTTGTGCGATCCAGCGCGACCCAGCTCGAGAACAGCGCGCGGAAGCGCTGATCGCTGGCGGAAATACCTTCGCCCTGTGCATCGCGCAGCGGCTCGGTCACATCGGCGGTGCTGGCAGCGTTGGCAGACGCACTGTTTGCAGCACTATTGGCGAAGGCAGGTTGTGAAACCGAAAGGAACAGAAAGACAAGGCAGATCGCCAGCAATCCGGAGCATTTGCGCAGTGTTATGTTCATTCCGGACCCGATCCCCGATGCAGGCGTTTTGCCCTGGCTGGTGGCGGCGCATGTGTCGCGCTCTGTTGGATCGGACTTATGCAGGCGAGTCGTTAAGACGCAACGGCGGCGTAGTATTCTCGCGATAAACCGGCTGCGAGACGCGCTGAGTCGTTGAACGGTGGCTTAATCGCTCCGCCAAAGTGCCGTTTTACGAGGGTCTGCCACAGGGCTTCGGGATTCGCCTGCGCCATTTCGGCACAACGCAAAAAGTGCTTGGTGCCTGCGGCGACGTGGCGGATTTCGTCGTCAAGTATGCGGGACAGGATTTTGGCGCCGCCCGCATCGCCTGCTGCCTGCACCCGCTCAAGCGTTGCGGGCGTCACATCGAGCCCGCGCGCTTCAAGCACCATCGGCACCACGGCGAGGCGCGCGGCGACATCGTGGCGGGTTTTGTATGCTGCCTCCCACAAGCCGCCATGGGCAGGCAGGGCGCCGTAATGGCTGCCGAGGCTTTCAAGCTTGCGCGCCAGCAGCGCAAAATGCATCGCTTCATCGGCGGCGACGGCAAGAAAATCGCTGACGAATTCCTCGCCCATTATAGCGCCAAAGCGGCCTGCCATATCCAGCGCCAGATCGATCGCCACGAATTCGATATGCGCCAGGCTGTGCCACAGGGCGATGCGCGCGCGTTCGGATCCGAACTTGCCCCGCTTGGGCATCTGGGAGGGCGCGAGCAATTCAGGGCGGGCGGGCCGTGCGGGCGCCTCGGGCATGGCTTCATCAAAGACAAAGGTCAGCGCGCCGCGCCGCCAGTCCCTTGCCACGGCGCGGGTGGCAAAGCACTTGGCGCGCGGATCTGCGGTCAGCAACGCGGCGCGGATCGCCGAGGCGACAGAACGCGGCAAGGGCCTAGAGCGCCTTGGCAGCGGCAAGCACTTCCTCGGCGTGGCCTTTGACCTTCACCTTGTCCCAGACCTGCGCGATCTTGCCTGATGCATCAATGAGATAGGTCGAACGCACCATGCCCATATAGGTTTTGCCGTACATCTGCTTTTGCGTCCACACGCCCAGCGCATCGGATAGCCCGCCTGCTTCGGCATCGCTGGCCAGCGGCGCGGTGAGGCCGTGCTTGGCGATGAATTTCTGGTGTTTGGCAGGCGGATCCTTGCTCACTCCCAAAAGCGCGACACCGGCGGCATCGAAGTCCGCCTTCATCGCCGAGAAATCCTTGTTCTCGCTGGTGCACCCTGGCGTATCATCCTTGGGATAAAAGAAAATCACCAGCTTCTGGCCAGCGAAGTCCGAAGGCTTCACGCTGCCGCCATCGGGCGTGGTCATGGCGATATCAGGGATCGGATCGCCTACTTGGGGGAAGGTGCTCATCGCGTCGTCTCCTCAGTCTTGTCCAAAATATCCGTCCCGAGAATCGCCTTCCAGACCCCGGCAACGCTCTGCCTTGCTTCGGCAAAGCGATGCAAGAGCGCATCGTAATCAGCCGCCCCGCAGGCCCGCGCCATGGCCTTGGCGCCGCAGGCGGGCGGTTCCTTGCCGCCGGGAGCAAGCAGGCGTCCGGCCACCAGCATCCGGCTCATCAATTCATGCGCCGCGGCGATTTCGGGAGGCAAGAGGCCCGCTGCGATGAGCGCAGCCACAGCGCGGCCAAGATCAGGATCAAGCGCCTCTGGATGGTTTTGCGCGAGGGATGCACCGCCCGCGTCCACCCCGCGCAGTTGCAGGAACTGGACGATGAACTCGCAATCAACCAGCCCGCCGCGCAAGAGCTTGGCATCCAACGGACCGCCGGGAGCCTTGTGTTCGGCCATGCGCCCGCGCATTTCGACAACGGCCGCGCGCAGGGTTTCGGCATCGCGCGGCGCGCGGATCACATCGCGCAAGATCGTCTCAAGCTGGCTGCGCGCCTGTGCTGAGCCCGCCAGCACCCGCGCACGGGCCAGCGCCATATGCTCCCACGTCCAGGCCGCCTCACGCTGGTATTTGGCAAAGGCCTCGCAGCTGACCGCGAGCGGGCCCTGATTGCCCTGCGGGCGCAGGCGCGTATCGACTTCATAAAGCGCGCCCTGCGCGGTCGGCACCGAGAGCGCCGCGCTGACCCGGCTCGCCAGCCGGTTGAAATATTGCGTCGCCCCCAAAGGCCGCTCTCCATCCGAACGCGCCGCGAAATCGCCGGTGAAGAGATAGACGATATCGAGATCGGAGGCATGGGTCAGCGCCCCGCCGCCCAGCCGTCCCAGCCCCAGCACCAGCAATTCCCCGCCGGGGATGCGGCCATGCTTGCCCTCGAACTCGCGCACCGCGCCCTGCATCGCGAGCGCCAGCGCCGCTTCGGCAAGCCGCGAGAGCGCGCGGGCAATAGCGAGGGGATCGGCCAGCCCCTCGATCAGCTGCACGCCCAGCGCAAAGCGCACCTCGCCCGTCACCACCCGGATTGCATCGAGCAGCGCCTCGTAATCGCGCCGCACCGCCTTGGCTTCCATGCGCGCCATGATCGAGGGCACATCGCCCGGCAGATCAAGCGCATCGCGATCGAGCAGCGTGTCGAGCAATTCGGGCCGCCGGGCCAGTTCATCGGAAAGGACAGGCGCCAGCGTCAGAGTGGCGACCAACCGATCCAGCAGCACCGGCTGTGCGGTGAGCAGCTGGAACAGGGTGATCGCCGAAGGCACGCGCTCAAGGATGCTCTCCCACCGCGTGATCGCACGCATCGGATCATCGCTGGCGGCCATGGCCTCGATCAACAGCGGTTGCAGCGCGGCAAAGGCACGCAGGGCCTGGGGCGTGCGCAGGCAGGCAAAACGCCCCTCGCTCCAGCCTTCAATGCGCCTTGCGAGCGCTTCGGGTTCCTCGAACCCCAGCTTGCCGAGCCAGGCGGCCAGATCGCTCGCTGCGGCAGCCACCGGCGCAGGCGCAGGGCGCGCGCCGATGAGTTGTTCGTAGATGCTGCCGGTCCGCTGGGTAAGCTCGGTGAGTTCCGCCACGAGCGCCGCGCCGCTGTCCAGCCCATCAAGCCGCGCGACATTATCGAGCGCCGCGCTATCGGGTAGGGCATGGGTCTGACGATCATTCACCATCTGCAAGCGGTGTTCGACCTCGCGCAGCCGGTCATAGCCTGCGCCCAGAATAGCCGCGTCCTCCGGGCTGATCCGGCCTGCCATGGCCAAGGCATCAAGCGCCGCCCGCGTGCCGCGCACTCGCAGCGAGGCATCGCGTCCGCCATGAATCAGCTGATGGGTCTGGGCAAAAAACTCGATCTCGCGGATGCCGCCGCGCCCGCGCTTCACATCAAAACCGGGGCCGGGCGCGGCGGGGCCATCATGGCTGTCACGAATGCGGCGGGTCAGTTCGCGGATTTCCTCGATCGCGCCGAAATCGAGATGACTGCGCCACACGAACGGCCCGATCTCCTCCAGGAACGCCTCGCCTGCCGCGATGTCGCCTGCCGCAGCGCGGGCGCGGGTGAAGGCGGCGCGCTCCCACGCCAGCGCCGCGCCTTGATAATGGGCAAGCGCCGCCCCGCGCGAGACCGCGAGCGGGCTGATCTCGCTCGCCGGGCGCAGCCTGAGATCAACCCGCAGCACGTAGCCTTCGGGCGTGTTTTCCGAAAGCAGCGCCACCACCCGGCGGGCATAGCGATTGGCGGCATCGCCTGGATCATCGCTCGCCCGGCGCGGCAGGGTAAGGGGATCGTAAAGCAGGATCGGGTCGATATCCGAAGAATAGTTGAGCTCGCCTGCCCCCTGTTTGCCAAGCGCCAGAGCGATCATGCCTGCGGCGCTGTCTTCTCCTGTGCGCTCGGCAATGGCGGCGCGGATTGCGCGATCGAGCGCGCGATCGGCAAAGGCGGAAAGCTCACCGACCACGCGGGCGAGCGGGAAAGCGCCCGCCAGATCGCCCACCGCGAGCAATGTCGCCAGCGCCAGCCGCTCGCGTCGCAGGGCAATGCCGGTATCCTCGTGCGCGCCCTGCTGCTGCACAAAGCCAAACGCCGCGGCGGCATCGCCTGCCGCCAGCATGTCAGCCAGCATCGGCTGGCGATCCAGCGCCCGTGCCAGAAAGGGGGCATGGGCGCGCGCGCGCGCGAGCGCGCCGCTCCAATCAGGTTGGCCGATCTCTCGCATACCCCTGCTTTGGCGCCGCCCAGCCATGCTGGCAAGCGCAAGCGTGCCGCTTGCACGCGGGCCGCTGCTCTGCAATTGCGGCACCGAACGCACGGCAGACTTCACCGGCACAAGGGGCACAGCAGCAATGAAACGGCAATTCGCAATCTGGGGCATGGTGCTGGCGGGGGCGCTTGCGCTGGCGGCGTGTGAAGACATCGCAGGCGTCATCCAGGGCGATCTCGACATTCCCGACATCGCGCCCGGTGAGCTTTCCGAAGACACCATGCGCGAGGTGACGCGCGTGCTTTCGAGCGACGCATTCGAAGGCCGGATGCCAGGCACGCCCGGCGAGGAAAAGACGCTCGCCTATCTGATCGAACGCTTCAAGGCGGCCGGATTGCAACCCGGCAACGGAACAAGCTGGCTCCAGGAAGTGCCGCTGATGGAAATCACCGGTGCCAATCACGCGCCGCTCACCATTACCGGCGGCAAGACGCCGCTGGCCTTCACCTTCGCCAAGGACTGGGTCGGCGTGACCTTCCGCGAGGATGCCGCAACCCGCCTTGCGGAGAGCGACATGGTGTTCGTCGGCTATGGCATCAACGCGCCTGAACAGGGATGGAACGACTATGCCGGGGTCGATGTGAAGGGCAAGACGGTGGTGATCCTCGTCAATGATCCCGATTGGCAATCTGCCGGCCTTGAAGGCCCCTTTGGCGGCAAGGCGATGACCTATTACGGACGCTGGACCTACAAATACGAAGAGGCCGCAAGGCAGGGCGCAGCCGCCGCGCTCATCATCCACGATACCGAGCCTGCCGCCTATGGCTGGAACGTGGTGGAAAGTTCGTGGACGGGCCCGCAAGCCCACCCGCAATATGGCAACAATCCCCCACCGCTCACACAGGTGAATGGCTGGCTGCAGAAAGATGCAGCCCGCGCGATCCTGGCTGCTGCCGGGCAGGATCTCGCAGCGCTCACCAAAGCAGCGGGCAAAAAGGGGTTCAAGGCGGTGCCACTGGGGCTCAAAGCCTCGACGAGTTTTACCAACACCACCCGCACATTCCTGTCGCACAATGTGATCGGCATCCTGCCGGGCAGCGAGGCGCCGGATGAATATGTGCTCTACACCGCGCATTGGGATCACCTCGGGCGCTGCACGCCTGCGCCTGACGGCGATGATATCTGCAACGGCGCGGTCGATAATGCGACCGGCACCGCAGCGCTGGTGGCGCTGGCCGAAGCCCATGCCAAGGCAGGCGCGCCGCGCCGCAGCCTGGTGTTCCTTGCCGTGACGGCCGAGGAATCGGGGCTGATCGGCTCGGCCTGGTATGGCGCCAATCCGGTCTATCCGCTCGCCCAGACTGTAGGCGGGGTCAACATGGACGCCTTTTTGGTGGCAGGGCCTGCGCGCGACATCACCGCCGTGGGCGGGGGCAAGTCGCAGCTCGATGCGTTCCTGATGGCTGCCCTGAAGGCGGATGGGCGCGTGGTGACGCCCGATCCCGCGCCGCAAGCGGGCTATTACTACCGCTCGGACCATTTCTCGCTGGCCAAGCGCGGCGTGCCGATGCTCTATCTCGATGGCGGCGAGGATCTCATCGAAGGCGGGCGCGCAGCCGGTGCCAAGGTGGCCGAGGATTACCGCGCCAATCGCTATCACGGGCCCAAGGACGAATTCGATCCGAACTGGAACTGGGCAGGCGTAATGGCAGACTTGCAGCTCTATTTCCGCATCGGACGCAGCCTTGCCATGAGCACCAGCTGGCCGAACTGGAACAAGGGCGATGAATTCCGCAGCATCCGCGAGAAAAGCTGCGCCGAGAATCCAAAAGGTTGCTCATGAATGCGGCGCTGATGCCGCCCGAATGGGCGCCGCAAATCTGGATCTGGATCGGCTTTCCCCACTTGGCCGAGGAATGGCCGGGCTGGCTTGAGCCTGCACAGGAGCAGATGGCGGCTTTCGCCAATGCGGTTGCCGAAAGCGGGCAAGCGGTGCGCCTCTTGGTGCGCGATGAAGCCAACGCGGCGCGCGCACGCGAACTGGTGAGCGCCAAGGTGACGCTCGACATGCGCGCCTATGGCGATATCTGGCTGCGTGATACCGGCCCGCTGGTGGTGCGCGAGGGTGACGGGAGCCTTGCCGCAAGGCGGTTTGGCTTCAACGGCTGGGGCGGCAAATATCTGATGCCGGGCGACACCGAAATCGGGGCGGAACTGGCGTGCGATGCCGGGCTGCCTGTCACCACCTCGGCGATGGTGCTTGAAGGCGGCGCGGTGGACGGCGATGGGACGGGGCTGGTGGCGACCACCGAACAGTGCCTGCTCAATCCCAATCGCAACCCGCACCTCTCGCGCGAGCAGATCGCCGCCGAGCTTGCCCGCCAGCTTGGCTTTACCCGCGTGTTGTGGCTGGGCGACGGGCTCATCAATGATCACACCGACGGGCACGTCGATAACCTTGCGCGCTTTGTCGCGCCGGGGGTGCTGGTGGTGCCTGAGGCGACCGGCAGGGATGATCCCAATGCCGCCATCTACGCCGATGCCGCCGCGCGGGCGGAGGCCTTTGGCGTGAAGGTCGTTCGCATCCCCTCGCCCGGCCTGATCCTGCGCGATGGGGTGGTGGAGCCGGCGAGCTACGTGAACTTTGCGATCACCTCGCATCTGGTGGTGGTGCCGACTTTTGGCAGCCCCCACGATGCCGATGGGGTGGCGGCGATCGCGGCGCTGTTTCCTGATCGGGACACGATCGGCCTGCCGGGCGAAGCGGTGCTGGCGGGCGGCGGGGGATTTCACTGCGCCAGCCAGCAAATGCCGACATTATGAAAGCTAATTTTACCTTTTGTTAGCAAATCGGGCGCAAATCTTGGGCTATGCACCGCGCCCAGACCATCGCTCGCACCCTTGCCCTGCCGCTTGGCCAGCAGCGCTTTGATCCGCTTGAGCTTGCGCGCGGCGTGATCGTACTGGGCTGCGCGCTTGCGCTCATCATGGCAGGGCCGGTCCTGCCGCTCTGATCACACAAGGCGCAGCAGCGCCGCGAGCGCCGCTGCGCCCAGCACCAGCCCGACACAGGCCCGCCACACCGGATCGCTGATCCGGCCCGAAACCCTGGCGCCGAGCCGGTTGCCCCCGATGATCACCGGCAACATCACGAGCGCAAAAAGAGGCAACTGCCAGCGCAGGATGCCAAGCCACACCGCACTTGCGATCCCGGCACCAGCGGCAATGGTGAAGATCAGCTGCATCGAGGCCTTGGCCGTCACCCGCGGCAGGGCGCGGCCCGCGTAATAGGGCACCACCGGCGGGCCTGGCATCCCGGCATAGCCTGTCATCAGCCCGCTCAAGACACCCACCCCGCCTGTCACCATGCGGCCGGGCACAGCGCTCCCCCGGCGCGGCAGCAGAATTGCAAGGAAGGCGCTGAACGCAATCAGCGCAATCACCAGCCGGGCAATATCGGGGGTGGTGGAAAACAGCGCCCACAGGCCGAGCGGGGTTGTCAGCACCACCAATGCTCCGATCGCCCAGGCGGTGCTCTCCGTCTCACGCACCAGGATGCGGATTTCGGTGAGCCCGATGAACAGCGAAAGCCAGTTGGCAAGCACCACCGCTTCAACCGGCGACAGCGCGAGCGCAAGGATCGGCACCAGCAGGATCGCCATGCCGAAGCCGGTCAGCCCGCGCACGAAACTCGCGCCCAGTGCGGCCGCAAGCGCGACTGCGATCTGGAGCAGGCTGAACCCGGCGATGGTCTCCATGCGGACGGCGCTTAGCCGCGCAGATCGGGCGGCGTGGCCTCGGCGCGCAGCATGGCGATAGCCTCGGAAAGAGGCATCACCTTCTGATGCTCTGCCCCAAGCGTGCGGACCGCGACAGTGCCCTCCTCGGCCTCACGCTTGCCCACCACCAGCAGGTGCGGAACCTTGGCAAGGCTGTGTTCGCGCACCTTGTAATTGATCTTCTCGTTGCGGGTGTCGGTCTCGACCCGGATACCCGCTGCCTTGAGCTGCGCTTCGACCGCCCGCGCATAGTCATCCGCATCCGAAACGATGGTGGCAACCACCGCCTGCACCGGCGCAAGCCATACCGGCAGGCGCCCTGCGAAATGCTCGATCAGGATGCCGATAAAGCGTTCATAGGAGCCGAAAATCGCGCGGTGCAGCATCACCGGGCGGTGCTTTTCGCCATCCTCGCCGACATAGGTCGCATCGAGCCTTTCGGGCAGCACGCGGTCGGACTGGATCGTGCCGACCTGCCAGGTGCGCCCGATCGCATCGGTCAAATGCCATTCGAGCTTGGGCGCATAGAACGCGCCTTCGCCGGGGAGTTCCTCCCATTCAAGGCCGTTCGCAGTCAAAGCATCGCGCAATTCCTGCTCGGCCTTGTCCCAGTCGGCATCGCTCCCGAAGCGCTTTTCCGGGCGCAGGGCAAGCTTGATGGCATAGGTGAAGCCGAAATCGCGATAGACCGAATCCGCAAGCGCGATGAAGGCCTGCACCTCGCCAACCACTTGTTCTTCGGTGCAGAAGATATGGGCATCGTCCTGCGTGAACTGGCGCACCCGCATCAACCCGTGAAGCGCGCCGTGGGGTTCGTTGCGGTGGCAGCAGCCCATTTCGCCAAGGCGGATGGGCAGGTCGCGGTAGCTCGTGATGCCCTGCTTGAACACCAGCACATGGGCCGGGCAATTCATCGGCTTGATCGCCATCCATGCGGCATCGTCAGCCACCTTGGGCGAGGCCGCGCCGCTTTCCTCGTCCACTTGCGGCACCATGTCGGGCACGGCGAACATGTTCTGCGCGTATTTGCCCCAGTGGCCCGATTGCGTCCACTGGCGCACATCCATCAGCTGCGGCGTCTTGATCTCGCGGTAACCGCTCGCGTCCATCTTGCGGCGCATATAGGCTTCGAGTTCACGCCAGATGCGATAGCCCTTGGGGTGCCAGAAGACGCTGCCGTGGGCTTCTTCCTGCAAATGGAACAGGTCCATCTCGCGCCCCAGCTTGCGGTGATCGCGCTTGGCAGCTTCTTCGAGGCGGGTGAGATGGGCCTGCAATTGCTTCTTGTTGAGCCATCCGGTGCCGTAAATCCGCGTTAATTGCGCGTTATTCTGATCGCCGCGCCAGTAAGCGCCGGCCACCCGCATCAGCTTGAAGGCATCAGGATCAAGCTTGCCGGTGGAAGGCAGGTGCGGCCCGCGGCACATGTCGAGCCAGTCATCCCCGCTCCAATAGACTGTCAGCTCCTCGCCTTCGGGCAGTTCGGCGGCCCATTCGGCCTTGAAGGTCTCGCCTTCGCTGGCCCATTTGGCAATCAGCGCCTCGCGGCTCCACACTTCGCGCTTGAGCGGCTTATCGGCGCGGATGATACGGCGCATTTCCTCCTCGATGGCAGGCAGATCATCCATCGAGAAGGGTTCGCGCGTATCGGGGGCCTTCACGTCATAATAGAACCCGTCGTCCGTCGCCGGGCCGAAGGTGATCTGCGTGCCGGGGTAGAGCGATTGCACCGCTTCGGCAAGGACATGGGCATAGTCATGGCGCGCGAGTTCGAGCGCATCGGCTTCATCGCGCGCGGTGACCAGCGCGAGATCCGCATCGCCATCAAACGGCCGGGTGAGATCGCGCAGCTCTCCGTTCACACGCGCCGCCAGCGCTGCCTTGGCAAGGCCGGGGCCGATCGCGGCGGCAATATCGGCAGGCGTGCTTCCGCGGGGCACCTCGCGCACCGAGCCATCGGGCAGGCTGATCTTGAGCAATTCGGTCATCGTCGCAAATCCGTCTGGTTTGGCGCGCCCCTGCCACAAAGGCCCGCGCACCGGAAGAGCGGTGTTTCGCAGATGATGCCTTGGGGGAAGGACACCGCACCGCCCCAAAGCCGGGCGGCGGGCGTTGCGTGGTTAGCGCGCAGCCCTCCGCCCGGAGCTAGTCCGGGTGGTGATCACACGGGTGGTGAGCGCGCTTGGCATGGCGCGGCCCTTAGCGCGAAACGGGCGGCGTGTCATCATCCCCGCCAGATGCCATCAAACCTCAAGCCTGCCCGCGCCAGCGTCTGCGGTGATCCGCCTTGTGCCCGCCAGCCTGGTCGAACGTTGCCGCACATTGCCGGTGAAGCGGTATTCGGTGGTGGCGCGCGCCGGCGTGAGTTCGACCACCATGTAGCCGCGCTGCGCGGTGTCAGCCCATTTGAGACCTTCATTGGTGCCAACCAGCGCCGCGGCAAGGTCTGCGGGCGGAACGACCGAGAGATAGCTTTCAAAGCCCGGCGAAGAGACGCTGTTCACACCGAACTCCACACCTGCCCTGGCGCCTTCATGATCGAGTTCGAAGGCCCAGCCATTATGGGTATCGCCTGCCAGCACCAGCAGGTTGGCATCCGCATCGAGCGCCGACTGCAACAGCCGTGCACGGGCGGCGGGATAGCCGTCCCATGCATCCATGTTGGAAGGCAGCCCGGTCTGGCTGGCAAGCACCGCCGCAGTCAAGCGCTGGCGGAGGTAATCGGGCAGCGCGCTGCCAAGCTGATCGGCGAGGTTTGCCGGGGTCTTGAGATTGCCCATCAGCACCTGCTGCACCAGCACCTGCCAGGCCGTGCCGCCCTTGGCCGAGGAGGCCAGCCCATCGGCGAGCCATTGTTCCTGCGCCGCGCCCAGCATGGTGCGGGTGGGGTCGGCATAGGCGCCATCGCGGAACGCGGCGAGCGCTTCCATCGCGCTTTGCGGGTCGGTCGCGCCTTTCAGCACCTTGCCAAGATCAAGCTGCTTGTCGCGCGCCAGCAGGCGGGTTTCCAATCGGAACAAAGTCGCCAGATCGCCCACCTGATAGGCGGCATAGGGCTCATCGGACACGGGCAGCCATTCGCGGTGCACCTGAAAGGCGATCGCCTTGCGCTTGTCCCAGTCACCTTCGGTCGCCGGATCATGATTTTCCGCGCCGCCGTGCCAGCTGTCATTGGCGCTTTCATGGTCGTCCATGATGCAGATCATCGGCAGAACCTGGTGAATACGGCGCAGGTCCGGATCAGCGCGATAGGTGGCATAGCGCAGCCGGTAATCGGCCAGCGTCAGGATTTCATGCTCGGGCGCAAGAATGCGGCCCTCGCTCTTTTGCTGGGCCGTGGGGTAAGTGCCTGCGCCATATTCATAGATGTAATCGCCCAGATGCAGCGCCAGATCGCAATCGGCGACTTCGGCCGCATGGCCATAGGCGTTGAAATAGCCAAAGCCATAGTTCGAGCAGGAGAACACCGCGAGGCGGAACGCCGCTGTCGGGCCATCCGGCAGGGTGCGGGTGCGGCCCACATCCGAAGTGGTGCCATCGGGCGCCACGAAACGGTAGAAATACCACCTGCCCGCCTCAAGTCCGCTCGCGGTCGCCTTGGCGCAGCCATCGCGCGCGGGCGAAGCGGTCGCGGCGCCGCTTGCGAGCGGACGGGTGAAATCTTCCGACGCGCTCACTTCCCAGGTCAACGCCGTGTCAGCATCGGCAACATAGCGCGTCCACAGCAACACCGAATTGGCGGAAGGCTCACCGCTGGCAACACCATGGGTGAAACCCTTGCCAAAGCTCTGCGCCAGCAGCGGGGTGGGGGGGGGGGGGGGGGAAAAAAAAGAAAAAAAGAAAAACCCACACCAAGGGGAGGCGGGGGGGGG
>JBKBLW010000008.1:0-91774 GCA_046296155.1 Erythrobacter sp.
GATTGCCCAGTGGAAGAGCTTGCTCAGGTGCTTGCGCATCTCGATCACGGCCGCCTTCCCGCGCTCGACCGCTACGCGGTCGAGGACGAGGTGAATGTCGGCGCGGGTGATCTCGGCTAGGTCCCGGCCGTGCCACTTGCTCAACTCGGGCTTCTTGAGCCAATTCCGAGCGAGGTCCTCCCGGCCCTTGCGCTTCGCATATTCGTCGATGAAGCGGTCAATCAAAGCCTCAACCGAGCGGGCGGACCGGCCGGACGCCTTCGCCTTATGCTGCGCGGCATAATCGACGCCCTGCGAGGCGAGCTCCATGATCTCGAGCGCCCGCTTGCGCGCGTCGTTGTACTTGACCTCGGAGGAGCCGAGCGTGAACCGGGTGGGCGGCCCCTTCTTGGGCTGACCCTTCTCGGTGAGCCCGGCCCCGGCGACCCGGTACACGACTGACCACGTCATCTTGCCCGTGGGCAAGACCCGGAGCCGGAGCCCGTCGCAGGCCGTGTCCCGGACCTCGAGCGACTTCATCCCCTTCTTCACCTTCAGCGCGCTCAAGTCAGCGTTCGCCAATCGGCGCTGAATCATCTCGTACTGCTTCGGCTTCAATGTCTCGCCCGTTGCCATCCGCGTCGTCCTCCGGTAACCCGAGGATACCGGCTAGGTTACCGGCATCCAAGTCCCGGCGAAACGCGCCGGAACTTTCCGAGCCCCGGATAACCTGTAAACCGCAGATAATCGAGCGTTTTTCGAGCCGGACGAATAATCGAGAAACCCGGAGAACCGCCGGAGGGGAACCTTGCCAAGGTTGGGGTCGAGGGTTCGAATCCCTTCGCCCGCTCCATTTCCCATGACAATCCGAACCGGGCTTGCAGCGTGCCCTGCGGCGCGCCGGTGTTGTGCCGTGTCCCGACAAGGCCGATGTTGCATCCATGCAACAGGTCTGATCGGGCGCCGCTTCGCCAGCCGCGTTGTGCCTTGCAATGGCGCGGCTTGGCGCTAGATGCACGATACATTATCTCATAACCCCGCTTCAACCTGAGGAAAGCTACTCCATGAACACCCTGTCACTGCGCCATGCGGCATCCCCGGCCGCCCTGGTTCTCGCGCTCGCGCTGACCGCAGGTCCTGCGCTGGCCGAAGTGGCCGCCGATGAAGCCGCCCAAGCCCAGCAAGTCGAGGACGACCTGCACAACCGCGAGACCGCGCGCGACACCACGATCATCGTCAGCGCTGCCGGTGTGCGCGAGTTCGATCTCCTCGCCGGCACCAACGTGCTCGAAGCACGCGAAATCCAGCGCGAGGCGGTGAACGGCCAGATCGGCGATCTGCTTGCCAAGCTGCCGGGGGTGTCTTCGACCAGCTTTGCTCCCGGCTCCTCGCGCCCGGTGCTGCGCGGCCAGCAGGGCGAGCGCGTGCGCGTGCTGATCGATGGGCTGGGCACGCTGGATGTCTCGAACACCTCTCCCGATCACGCGGTGACAATCGAGCCGATCACGCTTGAGCGCATCGAAGTGCTGCGCGGCCCGGCCGTGCTGCTCTACGGCAGCCAGGCCATCGGCGGCGCAGTGAACGCCATCGACAAGCGCATCCCGACCCGCATGCCCGAGGAAGATTTCCACTTCGATGGCTTTGCAGGGATCGACAGCGCCAGCTTCATGCGCACCGCAGCAGGCTCGCTTGATGTGGGCCTCACCAGCAATCTGGTGCTCCATGTCGATGGCTCATGGCGCAAGGCCGATGACATGCGCATCGGCGGTTTCCAGATCGCGCGCGGATTGCGCGGCGAATTGCTGGAAGAAGCAGCCGAAGAAGAGGCCAAAGGCGATTTCAAGGAAGCCGCCGAACTGCGGGAAATCGCCAACCGCCGCGGCCGCGTTCCCAACAGCGATGTCGAGAGCTGGACAGCCAATGCGGGCCTCGGCCTGGTTCTGGGGCAAAGCACCTTCGGGGTCGCTGTGGGCTATTACGAGACCGACTACGGCGTCATCAAACGCCCCGGCCTCAAACATGATCATGGCCACGGCGACCACGGCCATGGTGGGCATGGGCACAGCCACGGTGGGCACGGCCACAGCCACGGCGGGCATAGTCATGGAGATGGCGATGATGAAACCGTGCGGATCGGCCTTCAGCAGTTCCGCACCGATCTCAAGGGCGACATCTACCTCGGCGGCGGGGCGTTCGAGCGCCTGCGTCTGCGCGCGGGCTATTCCGATTACACCCACACAGAATTTGAAGGGGGCGAGATCGGCACTGTCTTCGACAGCAAGAGCATCGAAGCCCGCGCCGAGTTGGTGCAGAACACCGGTGGCATTTTGCGCGGGGTGACGGGCCTTCAATTCATGCACCGCGATTTCGATGCCGCCGGCGCCGAAGCCTATGTGCCGCGCAATCTCACCGATCAGTTCGCAGTCTTCACCCTGCAGGAATATGGCAACGGCCCGTTCCAACTCGAAGCCTCGGCCCGCGCTGAATTCACCAAGGTGCGTTCACCCGGCGCAATGGGCCACGGGCATGGACATGGCCATGACCACCATGACCACCATGACCACCATGACCACCATGATGATGGCCCCTTCGATCGCAGCTTCCAAACTTTCTCGGGCGCGGTTGGCCTCGTCTATCAGGGAATCGAGGGCGTGCGCATGGGGATCAATGCCTCGCGCGTCGAACGTGCACCGAGCGCGGAAGAACTGCTGTCCAACGGCCCGCACTTTGCAACGCAAGCCTTCGAGATTGGCGATCGCGATCTGCGCGTCGAGCGCGCCTGGGGGCTTGAAGCCTATGCACGAGGCAAGATTGGCGCAGGCACTTTCAACCTGGCAGCATTCCGCCAGTGGTTCGACAATTACATCTTCCTGGCCGAAACGGGCGACATGGATGATGGCCTGCCGGTGTTCCTTTACCGCCAGTCGGATGCCAATTTCTGGGGGGCGGAGGCTGAATTGTCCTATCCGCTGATCGATACCGGCTCCTATCGCCTGCTCACGGATCTGCGCGCGTCTTATGTCGAGGCTGATCTTGCCAATGGCGAGAACGTGCCGCGCATCCCGCCGCTGCAGTTGCTCGGCGCACTTGAAGCCCAGACCGACAATTTCGACGTGCGCGGCGAAGTGCAGTGGTTTGCCAAGCAAGACCGCGTCGCGCCGTTTGAAACCGAAACCGACAGCTTTGCGCTGGTCAATGCGATGGTGGCATGGCGGCCGTTTGCAGCCAACCGCAATGTGACGGTGCTGGTCGCAGCTGACAACATCTTCGACGTGGTGGGCCGGCGCCATGCCAGCTTCACCAAGGATTTCATCCCGCTGATGGGCCGCAACTTCCGCGCCAGCGTGCGAATGAGCTTCTAAACCTGGCGAGCGTCACCTCAGGGTCGCAAGGCGGGCTCCGGCAGCAATGCCGGAGCCTGCTCTTGTTCAGTCCTCTACCGCAAAGCTGATCTCGGCATGCTCTTCGAGCCGCTTGACGAGATCCTCGCCAAGAAAGGCTCCCGGTGTCCCGATACCGCCCGGCTTGGTGCAGGAAAGCAGCGCAATCCCCGTCTCGCTCAGCATCCGGCTGGTTGAGCCATAGCCCGGATCATAGCGGCCCTTCACGCCATATTGCAGGCGCGCGCCGTCCGGCATGTCGGCGACGAAGACTATATCATAAAAGCCGTTCTCGCGCTCTTCCTTGCTCGGCCCTTCGCCGGGCTTGGGCGGCTTGGCGCCAAACGGGTTCTTCATGAATTCCACCGCCGCATTGGCCGCCGCCTTGCCGACATCGCCGGGGCTGGTCAGGATCATCTCGTCATACTGGAAATCGGTGCCATAGGGGTGGCCGAGCAGGAAATTGGTGCGGTGGACATTCTTGGTGTTGATCGGCGCCATCACGAAAGGCGCCGACCACTTGCCGAGGTCTTCCTCATAGGAGGGGATCATGCCCGAAGGCTGGTCCGGCCCTTCAAAACCCGGCGTGAGCGCAAAGGGATTGCGCAGCACGCTGATTACCGAGACGTCCTTGGCGGCCGCCTTCATGGTCGCGCCAAGGCTGGCCGCGGTTCCCCCTGAGAATGTCCCCTGCATCGCGCGCACGCGGCCGCGAATGCGTGGCGCAGGCCTGCCGAAGCGTTCCACGCAGGCCTTCTGGGTCATCATCACGCCGAGATCGAAGGGGATCGAATCGAACCCGCTGGAAAAGCAGATGCGCGCGCCGGAGGCTTCGGCTGCGGCCTGATGCTCGGCGATCTTGGCCGCCATCCACGCCGGCTCGCCGCACAGATCGGCATAATCGGTGCCGGTCTTCACGCAGGCGGCGAGGAGCTTGTCGCCATAGAGCTGGTAGGGGCCAACCGTGGTGAGCACGACGCGGGTGCGCTGGCACATCGCCTCAAGATTGGCGCTGTCATCCGCATCGGCGACCACCAGCGGCGTATCGGCAGGCGCGCCGATCAACTCGCGCACTTGAGCGAGTTTTTCGAGGCTGCGGCCCGCCATTGCCCACTTGGGGCCATCCGCGCGCGGGCCATAGTGATTTGCGAGATACTCGGCCACCAGCCTGCCGGTATATCCGGTGGCGCCGTAAACGATGATGTCGAATTCGCGGGTGCTCATGCTTGGTCTCCTTTACGCCGTGTGATGCGCGAGGGAGGGGCGCAAGTCTAGAGCCGCGGCAGCGTCACCCCGCGCTGGCCCATGTATTTGCCCGCGCGGTCCTTGTAGCTGGTCTCGCAGCGTTCATTGCCCTTGAGGAACAGGAACTGGCACGCGCCTTCATTGGCGTAGATCTTGGCCGGCAGCGGTGTGGTATTCGAAAATTCGAGCGTCACATGCCCCTCCCAGCCCGGCTCCAGCGGGGTGACGTTCACGATAATCCCGCAGCGCGCATAGGTGCTCTTGCCGAGGCAGATCACCAACACGTCTTCGGGCACGCGGAAATATTCGACCGTGCGGGCGAGCGCGAAGGAATTGGGCGGGATGATGCAGACATCGGTTTCGCGGTCGACAAAGCTTTTGGGATCAAACGCCTTGGGATCGACCACCGAACTATCCACATTGGTGAAGATCTTGAACTCCGGCGCGACCCGCGCGTCGTAGCCATAGGAGGAGAGGCCATAGGAGATCACCCCGTCGCGGCGCTGCGCCTCGACGAAGGGCTCGATCATGCCATGTTCGAGCGCCTGCGTGCGGATCCATTTGTCGGAAAGAATCGCCATGTCGCCGTCATTCCCGATAGGCGCGGGGCCAGCAAGTGGCGCAGCGGATTTATCCCGATGAGTCTCGCTGCGCTGCCCGCTTGCCGCCGCCGTGTGCCGGGCCTGGCGATCAGCCCGGCCACACCCCGCCGGCTGCATCAATACATATGCTGGCCGCCATTGATGCTCATGGTCGAGCCGGTTATGAAGCCGCCGTTCTCCGAGGTGAGGAAAGCGACGCCGCGGGCGATTTCCTCGGCCATGCCAAGCCGTCCGACCGGGATCTTGGCGACGATTTTTTCCAGCACCGGCGCAGGCACGGCGGCCACCATGTCGGTGTCGATATAGCCGGGTGCAATCGCATTCACTGTCACCCCGAACTTGGCGCCTTCCTGCGCCAAGGCCTTGGTGAACCCGTGGATGCCCGATTTGGCGGCAGCATAATTGACCTGGCCATACTGGCCCGCCTGCCCGTTGATCGAGCCGATATTCACGATCCGGCCCCAGCCGCGTTCGCGCATGCCGGGGAAAGTTGCCTTGGCCATGTTGAAGCAGCCGCCAAGGTTGATCCGCAGCACTTCGTTCCAGTCATCAAAACTCATCTTGTGGAGCGTGCCGTCGCGGGTGATCCCGGCATTGTTGACGACGATGTCAATCGGGCCGAACTCTTCCGCCACGGCAGCGCAGCCATCAAGGCAGGCCTGATGATCGCCCACATCCCAGCGCCGCGCCGGAATGCCGGTCTGGGCGGTAAAGGCCCGCGCCTTTTCATCATTGCCGGCATAATTGGCGATCACAATGTGGCCTTGGCGCTGGAGCCGCTTGCAGATCGCCTCCCCGATCCCGCGGGTTCCTCCGGTGACAATGGCAACGCGTCCCATGGCAATTCCTCTCTCGCTTGAGCTTTTGTGCGCGTAACCCTAGCCGTGCCGTAGCGTCAGGAAAAGCAGGGAATAGCTATGCGGTGGCGGCGCCAGCGCGCCCAAGGGGGCAATGCCACCAGCCATGCGATGCATCAGGCTTTGCCGCAGCATTCACGCCAGTGTCGGGCTGGAGCGGCGCGGCGCTGTGGCTGCGGAGCTTGCGATCCGATCAGAACTTGAGCTGGGTGCCGACGTAAACCGCCTGACTGTCCTGGATCGAGTTGGTCAGCGGATCAAGCCGATCGCGTTCCTGTGAAATCCGGACGCCTGCGCGAACATCGAGATTGGGCGAGATGCGGAAGCTGCCGCCAAGATCCACTGTCTGGGCCGCAAGCGAATCAAGCGTGTTGGGCGAGCGGCCCATCACCTGCCGATCTTCCAGGCCGATGCGCGGCTGCATCCGGGCAGGCTTGTCGTCGGCCTTGGGGCGCGAGGGTTCAAACTCGGCCAGATCAGGCATCGTCATCTTGCGAACGCTGGTCGAAAGATCGATCGGGCGGGCGAAGGTCTTGTAACCGCGCGCAGCGCCCAGTTCAAACTTGCTGCCCTGAAGCCCTGCCAGAATCGCCGCATTGCCCTGACCGGGCGCAGCCTCAATCGCGCGGCGCACCGAAATCGCCTGAACACGATCATCATCCACCCGCACCGCCACGGTTACTGTCCGCTGGCCAACCACCGGAGCAGCCCGGGCCGGGGTGAAGCGGATGCCCTTGGCCTGCGCCTTTTCGGCAATCCGGGCGGCCAGCGCCGGATCAACACTGGCGGGCGTAAACACATTGAGCCCAGCCGAATTGGCCTCACGCGCCGGGCTGTTTGCAGCCACCAGCGCGAGGCTCGCCGTCGGCAGCGCCAGCATCGACGCGGCTGCGAGCACGAACAGCGGCACAGCGCGCCGCTTGCCTCCTGCCCTGCCTGCCTGCCGTGACATTGTGCCGGTTTCCTTGTTTCGTCCTGAGCGAGCAGCCCTGCCCGCAACCACTTCCTATTACAGAGCGACTCTGAACATGCCCTGAGTCGCATCTGCAATTTTGCCTAGATCAATAAGTCGTCAGACTTTTCGCACAATGGGCAGAAAGGCCCATAGGCAAATTCCCCGCCCACCTGTTGCGCAAGGCACACAACTGCGATCAGACGCGCTTGCGCGCCGTTCCGGTCGCCGTGCTTGCCTTGCAAGGTGCCCTGCGCCCTGTTCAGAGCCGATAAACCGGCGCCGGGCTGTCATGGAGCTTGCCGCAGACGGGCTGAACATTATACAGCGCTTCGCCGACGACGGAAGGAAACCTGCCAGTGACACGCGCTTCTTTTGCCCCAACTCCCCTGCCGCGCCGCGGTGCTGCGCGTCTGGCGCTGAGCGCAGCGGCGCTTGCCATGCTGGTGGCGCTCCCGGCCTGCGGCGGCAACAGCCGCGCCAAGGTGGCCCGCATGGAAGCGGCCCAGGTCAACACCATCGGGGTCAATGCCTTTTTGTGGCGCGCTGCGCTTGAAACCGCAAGTTTCGCCCCGTTGCTCAGTGCAGACAGTGCAGGCGGTGTCATCATCACCGACTGGTATACCAATCCCGCCAATCCGGGGGAGCGTGTCAAGCTGACGATTGCGATCCTTGATCAGGACTTGCGCGCCGATGCGCTGCGGGTGAGTGCGAGCCGTCAAGTCGCGCAAGGGGCTGGCTGGGTCGATGCCCCGGTGCAGGCCGCGACTGTCCAGAAGCTCGAGGACATCATCCTGACCAAGGCGCGCGATCTGCGCCGTCAGGCCATGTCGCGGGGCTGATTAGCCGGGCACGTGCCTCACCTCCGGTCATTTTCCAAGCGGACTGCTGCATGAGTACCAATCGTTTCGATCCGTCTGTCGCTGACGGGCGCTGGCAAGCTGCATGGGAAGCCGCCGGCACCTTCACCGCCAATTCGAACAGCCCCAAGCCCAAGAGCTATATCCTCGAGATGTTCCCCTATCCTTCGGGGCGTATCCACATGGGCCACGTGCGCAACTACACGATGGGTGACGTTTTGGCGCGCTATCAGAAGATGCGCGGGTTTGAGGTGCTGCACCCGATGGGCTGGGACGCCTTCGGGATGCCGGCGGAAAACGCCGCCATGGAAAAGGGCGTCCACCCCGGCGGCTGGACGCGGGCCAACATCGCGCAGATGAAGGCGCAGCTCAAACGCATCGGCTTCGCGCTCGACTGGACGCGCGAATTCGCCACCTGCGATCCCGAATATTACGGCCACGAACAGGCCTTGTTCCTCGACCTGTTTGAGGCAGGGCTGGTGTATCGCAAGGAATCGACAGTCAACTGGGATCCGGTCGACATGACCGTGCTGGCGAACGAGCAGGTGATCGACGGCAAGGGCTGGCGCAGCGGCGCGGAGGTCGAGAAGCGCAAGCTCAACCAGTGGTTCCTCAAGATCACCGACTTTGCCGATGATCTGCTGGAGGGCCTCGGCAGCCTTCAGGACTGGCCCGAGAAGGTGCGCCTGATGCAGGAAAACTGGATCGGCAAGTCGCAGGGGCTGGAGTTCAGCTTTGACCTCAGCAACGGCGGCAAGCTCGCGGTTTATTCGACCCGCCCCGACACGATCTTCGGCGCGAGTTTTTGCGCCATCGCTGCCGATCACCCGATTGCCCAGGCGCTGGCAGGTGACGCTGAGGTCGCTGCCTTCATCGACCAATGCAAGAAAGGCGCGACCACGGCGGCCGCGCTCGAAACGGCGGAAAAGCTGGGCTACAAGACTGCGATCACGGCCAAGCATCCGTTTACCGGAGCCGATCTCCCGGTGTTCATCGCCAATTTCGTGCTGATGGAATATGGCACCGGTGCGGTGATGGGCGTGCCGGGGCATGACCAGCGCGACTTCGAATTCGCCACCAAATACGGCCTGCCGATTGCCCGCGTCGTCGCCACCGATCCGAGCCGCGCTGACGAACCCTTCACGGGCGAGGCCGAGGCGG
The DNA here is from genome assembly GCA_046296155.1 of Erythrobacter sp. Classification (GTDB taxonomy): domain Bacteria; phylum Pseudomonadota; class Alphaproteobacteria; order Sphingomonadales; family Sphingomonadaceae; genus Erythrobacter. The sequence continues at coordinate 9,037 of JBKBLW010000008.1, forward strand.
GCGACGGGGTGATCGTCAATTCGGACTTCCTCGATGGCATGAGCGTCGCGGACGCCAAGGCCGAGGTGATCCGCCGCGCCGAGGCGGAAGGCTGGGGCAAGGGCTGCACGGTGTGGCGCCTGCGCGACTGGGGTGTCAGCCGCCAGCGTTACTGGGGCACCCCCATTCCCTTCATCCATTGCGAGGCCTGCGGCGTCGTGCCGGTGCCCAAGGACCAGCTGCCGGTGACGCTGCCCGAGGATGTCAGCTTCGACATCCCCGGCAATCCGCTCGAACGCCACCCGACGTGGAAGCACGTGGACTGCCCCAAGTGCGGCAAGCCGGCGCGGCGCGAGACCGATACGCTCGACACCTTTGTCGATTCCTCGTGGTATTTCCTGCGCTTTGCGAGCCAGCCCGCCGACCAGCCCTTTGACCCTGAAGAAGTCGCCAGGTGGATGCCGGTCAAGCACTATATCGGCGGCATCGAGCACGCGATTTTGCACCTGCTCTACGCCCGCTTCTGGACGCGCGCGCTCAGCGCTATCGGCAAGATAAGCGTGCAGGAGCCGTTTGCCGCGCTGTTCACGCAGGGCATGGTGACGCACGAGACCTACTCCCGCATGGATGAGGCCCGCGGTGTGCCGGTGTTCTTCGGGCCCGAAGACGTGGACCGCACTGCGGAAGGCGCCACGCTGCTGGCCGATGGCGGGCCGGTGGACGTGGGCCGTGTCATCAAGATGTCGAAGTCGAAGAAGAACGTCGTTGATCCGGATGCGATCATCGCCCGCCACGGCGCGGATGCGGTGCGCTGGTTCATGCTGTCGGATTCGCCGCCCGAGCGCGACCTGCCGTGGTCGGATGCCGGCATCGAAGGCTGCGCGCGCTTCGTCCAGCGGCTGTGGCGGTTGTTCCAAGCCTATGACGCTTCGGCGCAGGGCGAGGACAAGGCTCTGGACCGCAAGACCCACCAGACCATCGCTGCTGTTGCCGCCGATATCGAGGCGCTGGGCTTCAACAAGGCCGTGGCGCGCATCTATGAACTGACCGGCGCGGTGGAAAAGGCCGCGCCTTCCGCCAGCCGCTCGGCCGCGATCAAGACGCTGGTGCATCTCGCCGCCCCGATGATGCCGCACTTGGCCGAGGAGGCCTGGGCGGCGATGGGCCATGGCACTCTCATCGCCGATGCCCCCTGGCCTGAAGTCGATCCCGCATTGCTTGTCGATGACGAGGTCACGATTGCGATCCAGCACATGGGCAAGCTGCGCGACACGATCACCGCGCCCAAGGGGGCCTCGAAAGAGGCGCTTGAAGCGCTCGCGCTCGCCTCCCCCAATCTGCAACGCTCGATTGATGGTGCTGCCGTGCGCAAGGTCATTGTCGTGCCCGATCGCTTGGTGAATATAGTCACCTGATGCGCGCCCTTATCGCCCTTGGCTGCCTGCTTGCGACCACTGCCTGTGGCCTGTCTCCAATGTATGCGGGCGGCAGTTCATCGGCAGTGGCCCAAGGGCTTGCGGCGGTCGATATTCCGCCCATTCCAGGGCGCGGCGGGTGGCTGGTCAAGAATGCGCTCGAGGAACGCCTTGGCGTGGCCGGGCAGGCAACGCCGGCCTATCGGCTGGATGTGCGGCTGGATGACCGGCTCGATGCGCTCGGCGTCCTTGGCGACGACACCGTGACCCGCCAGCGCCGCATCCTGCGCGCGCGCTATCAACTGGTTGATCTGGCGACCGGAGCGATTGTGCTTGATGCGACGGCTGGTTCGGATGCCGGGATCGACGTTGTCTCCAGCGAATATGCGACGATCGCTGCTGAACAGACCGCGCTCGAAAACCTCTCGCGCGAGGTGGCGGATCGCATGGCCACCCGTATTGCGCTCACCCTTCGCGAGCGGGGGCGTGCGCGCGCCTCCGCCGCCGCAGCGCAACAATGAAGGCGACGCACAAGGATTTCCTGCGCGGGGTGCCGGCTGCGGCGCGGCAGGCGGGGATCTTCTTCTTTTGCGGCCCTGATGAGGCAGGCGCATCGGCCGCAGCCGAGCGGGTGATCGAGGCTTTGCCCGATCCGGGCGAGCGGGTTGAACTGGCGGGCGCAGACCTGCGGCGCGATCCCGCGTTGCTCGGCGATGAGGCGCGCTCGACTTCGCTGTTCGGCGGCGCGCGGCACATTCTGGTGCGCGCGAGCGGCGATGAGGCCCATGATGCCGTGCAAGTGCTGATCGAAACCGCCGAGGCCGGGGCAGGCACAGCAGCGCCGGTGGTGATCGTGGCGACTTCGGCAACCGACAAGTCGCGCACGGCCAAGCTGCTCGAAAAGCGCGCCGATGCGCTGGTGGCGATGTTCCACCCGCCTGATCTTGCCGCGGTTGCCAGTTCGGTGCGGGCGATGGCGGATGCAGCGGGCCTCAGGCTCGGCGGAGATCTCGCTGAACGTATTGCCCGCGCGGCCGGGCTTGATGTGCGCCTTGCCCAGTCCGAAGTCACCAAGCTTGCCCTTTATGTCGGCGCTGATCCGCAAGCGCCGCGTCCTGCCACGCCCGAAGATCACGAGGCGATTGGCGCGGCCACTGAGGAAGACGGCTTCATGCCGCTCGTCAACGCGGTGCTGGGCGGTGAGACAGGCCGGATCGGCACGGAAATCCGGCGGATGCGCGAGCTCGGGCTCAATCCGGTGGGGGTGGTGCTGGCGCTGGAACGGCGCGCAGCGATGCTGGCCCAGCTGGCCGCTCATCTCGGTCCGCGCGGATCACTTGACCAGCTCGACAAGGGCACCGAGCTTCGCCTTGGGATTTTCTTCAAGGAAAAAAGCAAGATAAGCCACCAGTTCAAGCGTTGGATGCAACCTGCCGCGCGCGCCACCCGCGAGACCCGGCTTGACCGGCTTATTCCGCGTCTAACCGCGCTGCACAGGTTGCTGCTGGGCAACAGCGCTGCTGGCGAATTGTTGCTCGCGCAGGAGCTCACCCAGATCGCCAGATTTGCTGCAAAGCGGTAGCATTTTCGGACAGAACACCTTTTGCCGTCGCATTATCGTTGCGAATCCTCCGTATTATCCCTTAACTGGCGATGAAGCGGTCGCTGCTTGGGACTCTGGAGCAGCATGAACAAATTGGCTGACAATCTGCTTCAGTCCGCGCGGACCGAAGCGCCCGAATTGCGGATTGCACCTTCGCTTGAGCGGCGGCGCCTGCGTTCCTACATCCTGCTCTTGCTGGGTGATGCCGTGCTGTTCCATGCAGGCTTTGCGCTTGCCAGCCTGCTATACGAGGGGCGCTGGAATGATCCTGAGGCGATGCTGGTTGCCAAGGTGATGCTTCCGGTGTTTTTCACCATCGCGTTCTACAATGGCTCCTATGGCGTGCGTGCGCTGACCGATTGGGTCTATGCCGCCAAGCAGGCCATGACCGCCCTGATCATTTCCGCGGCGCTGCTCAATTTCGTCGCCTTCTATACCAAGTCGAATGCGGATTTTTCGCGCGTCGCAACCACGCTGGGCATGATCTTTACCGCCCTGTCGATCATCGCTTTTCGCCGCGCCGTGGTCGCTGCGGTGAAGCGGTTCTGGAACGGGCGGGTCACCAACCGGTTGGTGATTTACGATGGCGGGCCCGATTTCGTGCTCGACAAGGCACAGTATATCTCGGCCGAGAAATACCGGCTTGATCCGAACAGTGAAGATCCCTTCATGCTCGACCGGCTCGGCAAGCTGCTGCGCAATCAGGACAAGGTGGTGGTGAGCTGCCCCTATGAGCGCCGCGAGCAATGGGCTTTCCTGCTCAAGTCGAGCGGGGTCTATGGCGAACTCGTGAGCGAGACCGCACACCGTCTCGCCCCTCTCGGGGTGAATCGCTATGATGATCAGGGCAAGACCACGCTGGTTGTCTCAAACGGCCCGCTGGGGATTCGCGGGCGGGTGGTGAAACGCCTGTTTGATCTGGCTGTGGCGAGCGTTGCCGTGATCGTGCTGTCGCCGCTGCTGCTGGTCGTGGCGCTGCTGATCAAGCTGGAAGACGGCGGGCCCGTGCTTTTCGTGCAGCGCCGGATGGGCCGGGGAAACCAGTTTTTCGACATGTTCAAGTTTCGCTCGATGCGCGCTGAAAAGCTCGATCCCAATGGCGAACGGTCAACCGCTCGCGATGATGACCGGATCACCCGCATAGGCGCCTTCATCCGCCGCACCAGCATTGATGAACTGCCGCAACTCTTCAACGTGCTGCGCGGCGAGATGTCGATTGTCGGCCCGCGCCCGCACGCGCTCGCATCAAAGGCGAACAACAAGCTGTTCTGGCAGGTGGACAAGCAATATTGGCGGCGCCATTGCCTCAAGCCAGGGCTGACCGGCCTTGCTCAGGTGCGCGGCCACCGTGGCGCGACCGAGCACGAGAAAGATCTCACCGACCGGCTGCAAGCCGATCTGGAATATATCGCCAACTGGTCGCTCAGGCGCGACATTGCCATCGTGATCCGCACACTCGCTGTGCTGCGCCACGACAACGCCTATTGAGGTTCGGCCTTGGTGCAAGGGTGCGCGCGCCTATCCGCTTATCGGGCCGCTGCGCAAAAACTTGCCGTGCGGAAAGCTCACCCGAACCTTGCGCGATCGCTTTAGTGCGGACTGACGCCAAGTTCGAACCCGGTCTTGTCGTGCAGCGCGAACTTGTCGACGATGTCAGCGCTCGCACGATTATAGCCGATCACGTCAACGTGACGCCCGTCGCGCCGAAACTTGGCCACGATCTTGTCGAGCGCTGCCACCCCCGAGATGTCCCAGAAATGTGCGCCCGTCATGTCAATGACAATATTGGGGGCGGTCTCCGGCACGTCCATTGCGGCAACGAAACGCTCGACCGAGGCGAAGAATATCTGGCCTCGCACGCGGTAATGCGCGGTCTGCCCGTCGGCGGATAGCGTGCGCTCGACCCCGAACATGCGCTGCACCTTGCCGGCAAAGAAGATCCCCGACAACAGCACCCCGGCCAGCACGCCAAGCGAAAGGTCATGTGTCCCCACCACCACGGCAACCGTGGTGAGCATCACGACCGATGACGGCCACGGATGCCGCCGCAGGTTGGGGATCGAGTTCCAGCTGAAGGTGCTGATCGACACCATGATCATGATTGCCACCAGCGCGGGCATCGGCACCTGCCCGACATAGGGGCCGAGCACCGCCAGCAGGAACATCAGGAAAGCCCCGGCCGTGAAGGTCGACAAGCGGCCGCGCCCGCCCGAGGTCACGTTGATCACCGATTGCCCGATCATCGCGCAGCCGCCCATGCCGCCGACCAGCGCGGCGGCGATATTGGCAGTGCCTTGGCCCACACATTCGCGGCGCTTGTTGCTTGAGGTGTCGGTCATGTCATCGACGATCTGTGCGGTGAGCAGCGATTCCAGCAGTCCTACGGCTGCCATTGCCGCCGAATAGGGTGCGATAATTGCCAGCGTTTCCCATGTCAGCGGCACATCGGGCCACACCAGGCTGGGAAGGCCTTCGGGCAAGTCGCCCATGTCGGCCACGGTGTTGACCGGCGCGCCGCTCCAGATCGCGATGGCTGTGAGGAGGATGATTGCGACCAGCGGCGCCGGAACAGCGGTGGTGAGGCGCGGCAGGAGGTAGATGATTGCCAGTCCGCCCGCAACCATCGCATAGGCCTGCCATGTGACGCCTGTCAGCTGCGGCAGCTGGGCCATGAAGATCAGGATGGCGAGCGCATTGACGAAGCCGGTAATGACCGAGCGCGACACGAACTGCATCAGCAGATTGAGGCGGATCAGACCCGCCCCAATCTGGATCAGCCCCATCAGGATCGTGGCTGCGAACAGGTATTCCACCCCGTGATCGCGCACCAGTGGCACCACCAGCACTGCCACCGCGGCGGTGGCGGCGGAAATCATGCCGGGCCGCCCGCCTGTAAACGAAATGACAATCGCAATGGCGACCGAGGCATAAAGCCCGACGCGCGGATCGACCCCTGCGATGATCGCAAAGCCGATGGCTTCGGGAATGAGCGCGAGGGCCACGACGATCCCGGCCAGCATTTCAGCCCGCGGGTTTGAGAGCCAATCGCGGCGAAGCGTGGCGGTGAATGTCATGATGGAGTCCAGATCATGTTTTCGGCAACACTGTGCCGGATTGTCCCGGGGATAGGCGCCGGGCCGAGCCACCCGCGCGAGCACGGGTCCGTCGATGCGGGCGCTATGCTCACCGGCGCCTTAAAATACAAGGCTCAAGCGGAAACGGCAGCCCGCCACCTGCCTCGCGTCACTTATCCCCTCCCAATGCCCCTCCGCCGCGCGCGGGCGATTGTTCAATCCTGCTTGCCCTGCGGCACGGCAAAGGTCCCCGTCACCCGGCCTCGGCCGGTCGTGGTCGTGCCGCCTTTCCCCGCAGGCGCACCATCAATGCTTGAAAGGCCGCTTTGCAGATCGATCACCAGCCGCCCGCCATTCAGCGTATCGCCGCCGCGCCGCAATCGGACATTGCCGGCCATGGTGATCACCCGGCGGTTGAAATCATAGATCGCCGTGTCGCCGCTCGCCCGCTCGTTGCCGCGCGTGACATTCACCCCGCCGCTCGCGGTGAGACGATCGATCCTGAGCTCGCCCGCATCGTCATATTCGAGCAGCATCCGTGCTGATTGCACCGACAATCCCGCCTGTTCGACCCGGACGTCGCCCGTCAGCACCACGCGGTTCTGGCGGTCCTGCCATTCGATCCGCGCCGCATCGAAGCTGACGGGTGCGCGCGAATCGTGCGAGGCAATCGACTGCGCGCGGCCGGTCATCCCGCCCATCATCGCAGCAGCCCCCACAAAGCCTGCCGCCGCATAGGCCAGCGCGGTCCGCGCCAGTGGGCGGCGGGTTTGGTCAGAATGCTTCATTGCGGAATCCTCAGCTTGCCCGGAACCATGGTGACGCGGGCATTGCCCTCAAGCGTGAGCACGCGGGTGGCGAGATCGGCTTCCATGCGCTGGGCTGAAAAAGTGCCCGCAGGCAATTCGCCCGAGACGCCCTGATCGCCGGTGATGCGGCGCGTCTTGAGATCGACAGAAACCCCGCGCGCGACCATCGCATAGCCATCGGCAGCGGTCATCCGGACGGCGCCGTCAACCACCACCACCTCGTTCGCGATATCATAGACCCCGCCGCTGGCGCTGATCCGCGCCGGACCCTCGCTCAGGGTCATCTGTCCAACCAGATCGCGCATCCGCACCAGCCCTTCGGCGCTCGACTTCTGCACTGCCTCGCCCGCTGTCAGCGCAAAGGGCCGCCCGTTCTGGTCGCGTCCGCGATACATCGCGTTGCTGACGCTGAGTCGTTCATCAATCATCGCCACCTTGTTGCGATCGAGCAGGAAGCTGACCTCGCCGCGCGGCGCGAGCGGGGTGATCACCATCAGGGCCGCAACCACACCCACTGCCATCGGCAGGGCGCGGGCAAGGAAGCCGACCAGCCGATCATGCGACCCACCGGGCGCGGCAAAGGCCTGACGGCGACTGCGTAGGGCGCTGGCCTCGCGGGTTTCCTTGGCAGCGATGCGGGCGGTGTTGGCCATGATTGCAGGCCTACATGTGGCTGAAAATGTCGTTTTCGGCCCAACCCGCAAGATCTAGCCGCGCGCGGGTGGGGAGGAAATCGAAGCAGGCCTGCGCCAGCTCCATGCGCCCTTCGCGCTCCAGCCGCACCACCAGCTCATCGCGCAGGGCATGGAGGTAGCGCACGTCGCTGGCGGCATAATCGCGCTGCGCTTCGTTGATGACAGGCCCGCCCCAGTCCGAACTTTGCTGCTGCTTGGAAATCGACTGGCCGAGCAATTCCTCGACGAGGTTCTTGAGACCGTGCCGATCAGTATAGGTGCGCACGAGCTTGCTGGCGATCTTGGTGCAGAACACCGGCGCTGCCAGCACGCCCAGGTAATGTTCGATCGCCGCCAGATCAAAGCGGGCAAAGTGATAGAGCTTTACCCGCGAAGGATCGGCCAGCACCGCCTTCAGATTGGGTGCGGCGTAATCGCTGCCGGGGCTGAAGCGAACGAGATGTTCATCCCCGGTGCCATCGGAAATCTGCACCACGCAGAGCCGGTCGCGGGCGGTAACGAGCCCCATCGTTTCGGTATCGACGGCAAGCGCGCTGGTGCCGGTGAGCACGCCGGCGGGGAGATCTTCTTCGTGGAAATGCACAGCCATGCGCCTGCCCTAGAGAAGTTGGGGATAGAGGGGAAGGGGCAAGGCGTGTAGCACCCCCAAGCGATGACGACACAGACCATTCCCGAAAGCTGGCGTGCCGTGCTGGAGCCGGTGCTCGCGACACCCGAGGCGCGCAAGCTGGGCGGCTGGCTGCGCGCCGAGGAAGCCGCCGGCAAGGCGGTCTATCCGCCGCGTGGGGCGCGGCTGGCGGCGCTCGCCATGACAGGGCTTCACGAGGTGCGCTGCGTGATCCTGGGGCAAGATCCCTATCACGGGCCGGGGCAGGCCAATGGCCTTGCCTTCTCGGTCGCGCCGGGGGTGAAGGTGCCGCCGTCGCTGGTCAATATCTACAAGGAGCTGGAAAGCGATCTTGGCCTGCCGCGCGCAGGCCATGGCGATCTCAGCGGCTGGGCGCGGCAGGGCGTGCTGCTCTTGAACAACACGCTGACAGTCGAGGCGGGGCGGGCGGGCAGCCATGCCGGGCGCGGGTGGGATGCGATCACTGATGCCTGCGTTGCGGCAGTGGCGGAGAGCGGCGCCCCGACAGTCTTCATCCTGTGGGGCAGCCATGCGCGCAAGAAAGCCAGCCGCGTGCCCGCCTTGGGCCGTTCGTCGCACCATCTGGTGCTGACTTCGGCACATCCCAGCCCCTTGTCGGCCCATAACGGCTTTTTCGGCTCGCGCCCGTTCAGCCAGGCCAACGCCTTTCTCGAACGTCATGGTCGTGGTGCGATTGATTGGAGGTTGTGATGCGTGATGAAGTGGTGCTGCTCGAAGTCGCGGCAGGCATTGCGACGGTTACTCTCAACCGCCCGCAGGCGATGAATGCACTGAGCCGCGCGATGCGGCAGCGGCTCTACGAGGTGATGCGCGCAGTCGATGCCGATGAAAGCGTGCGCGCCGTGATCCTGACCGGCGCAGGCGAACGTGCCTTCACCGCCGGGCTTGATCTCAAGGAATTGGGCAGCGAGCCGGGCGCCATGGGCAGTGCCACCGCGACCGATCCCGCCGACAATCCCGTCAAGGCGATCGAGGTCTGCACCAAGCCGGTGATCGGCGCGATCAATGGGGTTGCGATCACCGGCGGCTTTGAAGTGGCGCTTGCCTGCGATGTGCTGATTGCAAGCGACAATGCGCGCTTTGCCGATACCCATGCACGCGTGGGGATCATGCCGGGCTGGGGCCTGTCGCAAAAGCTCGCCCGCATGATCGGGATTTCCCGCGCCAAGGAGCTCGCCTTCACCGGCAATTTCCTTGATGCCGCGACCGCCCATGCCTGGGGCCTTGTCAATCATGTGGTGGCGGCGGGCGAACTCCTGCCGCTGGCCCGTAAGCTCGCCGCTGACATGGCAAGCATCGATCCCGCCTTCCTCGCTGCTTACAAGCGCCTGATTGATGATGGCTTTGCGGTAAGCTTTGGCGAGGGCCTGGTGCTCGAGGCGGCCCGCGCGCGCACGGCCAATGCCGCCGTCGCGCCCGAACAGGTCGAGGCCCGCCGCGCCGCCGTGCAGCAGCGCGGGCGCGAGAGCACGAAAGGCTGATCGCAAAGGGCTGCTGGACAGCAGGCTTTGCGATGCATAGGCTCGCCTGCGGGGCGCGGTCTTGGGTGGAGAGAGCGGGATGCGGTTTGCGCTTGGATTGGCGGCTGGTGTCGCCCTGTTGGTGGCTCCTGCCACCACGGCGCTGGCGGGCAAGCGGTATGAGGCCAGCATCACCCGCACCACCTATGGCATTGCGCACATCACCGCGCGCGACTGGCGCGGGGTCGGCTATGGTGTGGCCTATGCCTATGCCGAGGACAACCTGTGCCTGCTGGCCGAAGAATTCGCCACCCTCGCAGGCGAGCGTTCGCTTCACTTCGGGCCCGAGGGCAAGGCGGTGCTGGGCTTTCAGGAGGTCGACAACCTCTCCTCCGATGTGTTCTTCCGCGCGATGATCGATCTGCCGCTGCTGCGCCAACGCGCCGCCTCCACCAGCGCTGCGGCACAGGGCCTGGCTGAAGGCTATGTCGCGGGCTATAACCGCTTTCTCAAGGATGCGGGCAGCGAGGGCATCCCTGCCGAATGCCGCGGCAAGCCATGGGTGCGCCCGATCAGCATGGACGACATGCTGCGCCTCACCGAAAAGCAGATGCTGCTGGCAAGCTCGCTTTCGCTGGCGCCGGGCATTGCCAATGCCGCGCCTCCGGGCAAGGCGGCAGCGCAAGTCGCACAGGCGCTGCCCGAGCCGGGCGAGCTGGGCTTGGGCAGCAATGGCTGGGCCTTTGGCGGCGATGCCACCGCCGACGGGCGCGGCCTGGTGATCGGCAATCCGCATTTCCCGTGGAACGGGCCAAGCCGCTTCTGGCAAATGCATGTGACCGGCCCTGATGGCTATGACGTGATGGGGGTGGGCATTGCCGGAACCCCGATCCCGACGCTGGGCTTCAACAAGGACATCGCCTGGACCCACACGGTGACAGCCGCGCGGCATTTCACGCTCTATGCGCTTACCCTCGATCCGGCTGATCCGACCCGCTACATGGTGGATGGGCAGAGCATCGCGATGGCGCCGATCACCGTGAGCGTGCCGCTGCCCGAAGGCGCTGCGCCGGTTGTCCGCACGGTTTACACGACGCGCTACGGCCCGGTTTTCGTCGCCCCGCAATCGGGGGTGAGCTGGAACGCAAGCACGGCCTTTGCGATCCGCGATGCCAACCGCGCCAATCCGCGGGCGATCGATACCTGGCTGGCGATCGGCAAGGCGAAGAATGTCAGCGAGATCAAGGCCGCGGTGAGCGAGACGCTCGGCATCCCCTGGGTCAACACCATTGCTTCTGACCGCAACGGCGATGCGCTCCACGCCGATGTCACGGCAGTGCCCAATGTCTCGGCGGCGAAGGCCAAGGCCTGCGCCACGCCGCTCTCACCGCTCTTTGCGCGGCTCGCCGTGCTGCTCGACGGGGCGCGTTCGGACTGCGACTGGGATAGCGCCCCCGGCACGCCCGAGCCAGGCCTCATGCCCGCCAGCGATCAGGCCGCGACGATCCTGCGCGACTATCTCACCAATTCGAACGACAGCTACTGGCTCAGCAACCCGCGGCTGCCGCACCGCCAGCTTTCGCCGGTGCTCGGCGCCCATGCAAGCGAGCTGACCTTGCGGACGCGTTCGAACTTCATCGAGACCGAGGCGATGCTGGCAGGCGGCAAGGTCGATCACGCCCGCGCCAAGGCGCTTGTTTTTGCCAACAAGAGCCTTGCTGCCGATATGGCGGTGGGCGAAGTGCTGGGCCTGTGCGCAGCCGCAAGCGCGCCGGCTGCGGACATCACGCGCGGCTGCGATGCCTTGCGCGGGTGGGATCGCCGCTTTGAAGCTGCAAGCCGCGGCGCGGCGCTGTTCCGCGAGTTCTGGGCCAGGGTCGGCACCATGCCCGGCCTGTGGGCGGTGCCGTTCGATCCGGCCGATCCGGTGAACACGCCGCGCGATCTGGCGGCGGACAGGCAGGGCGCAAAGCTGCTGGCAGCGCTGGGCGAGGCGGTGGCGGCGCTCGATGCGGCCGGAATTGCGCTCGATGCGCCGTGGGGCGCGGTGCAGCAATGGCGCGTTGGTGAGGAACGCATCCCGATCCACGGCGGGCCGGGCACGGCAGGCGTGCTCAATTATCAGGACGCGCGGCCAGCGCCGGGCGGCGGCCTGGTGCCGGTGCATGGCACCAGCTATATCCAGATCGTCGGTTTCGATGAGGCTGGCCCCGTGGCCGAGGCAATCCTCAGCTATTCCCAGTCAACCAATCCGGCCTCGCCGCATTACGCCGATCAAACCCGCGCCTATGCCGAGAAACGCTGGCACCGCCTGCCGTTCCACGCCAAGGATGTCGCGGCCCAGCGCATCGCCAAGACGCGCCGGATTGCGGAGTAAGCCTTAGCGCGGCAGCGTGCTGGCGCCCATCAACGCTTCATCAACGCTGCGCGCGCATTGGCGCCCCTCGCGGATCGCCCAGACGACGAGGCTCTGCCCGCGCCGCATATCACCGCATGCGAACACATTGGGCACGCTGGTCTTGTAGTTATCGGTGTCGGCGCTGACATTGCCGCGCTCGGTCAGCTCCACGCCCGCCTGTTCGAGCAGCCCGGCTTTCTTCGGTCCGGTAAAGCCCATGGCAAGCAGGATCAGATCCGCCGGGATCGTGAAGGTGCTGCCCTCCACTTCCCGCATCTGGCCGCCCTTCCATTCGACCCGCACGCATTCAAGCCCGGTGACTTTCTCGCCGTCGCCGATCACCCGCTTGGTGAGGACGGCCCAATCGCGTTCGACGCCTTCCTGATGGCTTGACGAGGTGCGCAGCTTCAGCGGCCAATCGGGCCAGGTCAGCGCCTTGTCTTCCTTTTCGGGTGGCTTGGGCATGATTTCGAGCTGGGTGACGCTCGCGGCGCCCTGTCGGTTTGCGGTGCCGACACAGTCGCTTCCCGTATCGCCGCCGCCGATCACCACGACACGCTTGCCGGTTGCCAGCAGGCTGCCGCGGGGGGCTGCGCGCAACTCGTCATCGCCAGCCACCCGCTTGTTCTGCTGGGTGAGAAACTCCATCGCGAGCCGCACGCCTGCCATCTCGGCGCCCGGAATATCCAGCTGGCGCGCCTCTTCCGCGCCCCCTGCCAGCACCACGGCATCGAAGTTTTCGGCAAGGCTCTTGAAGGAGATGTCGACGCCCACTTCCTTGGATGTCTTGAAGGTCACCCCCTCGGCTTCCATCTGCTGGCAGCGTCGGTTGATGAGGTGCTTTTCCATCTTGAAATCGGGAATGCCGTAGCGCAGCAGCCCGCCGACGCGGTCGGCCTTTTCGAACACCGTCACCGAATGGCCCGCACGTGCAAGCTGCTGGGCACAGGCAAGGCCCGCCGGGCCCGAGCCAACGATCGCGATCTGCTTGCCGGTCTTGTGCGCGGGCACCTGCGGCTTGATCCAGCCTTCCTGCCAGCCGCGATCCACGATGGCGCATTCGATCGACTTGATCGTGACCGGCTGATCAATGATATTGAGCGTGCAAGCCGCCTCGCAAGGCGCCGGGCAGATGCGTCCGGTAAACTCGGGGAAATTGTTGGTGGAATGCAGCACCGTGAGCGCATTCTTCCAATCCCCTTCATAGACCAGATGGTTCCAATCGGGGATGATGTTGTTCACCGGGCAGCCGTTGTGGCAATAGGGAATGCCGCAATCCATGCAGCGCGAGGCCTGCGATTGCAGGGTCGCATCATCCGGCTGGATGACGAATTCGCGGTAATTCTTCAGCCGTTCCTTGGGATCGAGATAGTCCCGCTCGCGGCGGTCCAGCTCGAGAAATCCGGTTTCCTTGCCCATGTCTTTCGATCTTCCTCAAACTCCCCTTCCTCACGGGAGGGGTTGGGGGGTGGGTGTGCGGCGCCCTCCAATAAGGTCGAACACCCCCACCCGGCCTCCCCCTCAAGGGGGAGGAGATTGGTTATTCCGCCGCGACGCTCGCCGCCTCGGCACGCTCCGCTTCAAGCTTCTTGAGCGCTGCCGCATAATCGCGCGGCATGACCTTCACGAAGCTCCTGATCGCTGTCTCCCAGTCCGCCAGCAACGCGCCTGCCAGCGTGCTGCCGGTGTGGAGCTGGTGGCGCTCGATGAGGATACGCAGCCGCTCGGCATCGTGGCGCAGCATGTCGCCCATGCCGAAATCATGCACCGAGCGCGGGCGCTGGGCCGGGCGGCCTGCTCCTTCCTCGGCGTCCGGAGCAAGGCTGATCGGCAGCAGATCGACCTGTGCATGGTTTACCAGATTGGTGAACTGGCCTTCCGGATCATAGACATAGGCGATGCCGCCGCTCATGCCTGCGGCAAAGTTGCGCCCTGTCTTGCCGAGCACCACCACGACGCCGCCGGTCATGTATTCGCAGCCGTGATCCCCGGTGCCCTCGACCACCGCGATCGCGCCCGAATTGCGCACCGCGAAACGTTCGCCTGCGACGCCGTTGAAATAGGCCTCGCCCGCAATCGCGCCATACATGACGGTGTTGCCGACAATGATGTTGTCCTGCGCTTCGCGCGGCGCATTGGCAGGCTGGCGCACGATGATGCGCCCGCCTGAAAGCCCCTTGCCGACATAGTCATTGGCATCGCCTTCGAGATCGAGCGTCACCCCATGCGCAAGCCATGCACCGAAGCTTTGGCCGGCCACACCCTTCAGGTTGATGCGGATCGTGTCGGTCGGCAGGCCTTCGTGGCCGTGGCGCTTGGCAATTTCGCCCGAAAGCATCGCGCCGACAGTGCGATTGACGTTGCGCACCTCGTAGTGAAGCTGCACCGGTGCCTTGGTGTCGATCGCGCTGCGGCAATCAGCGATCAACTGATTGTCCAGCGCGCCTTCGAGGCCATGCTCCTGTGTGCGCGTCTGGTGGAGCGCGGCTCCTTCAGGCAGCGGCACCTGATGGAGGATGCGCGACAGATCAACCCCGCGCGCCTTCCAGTGCCGCTCCATCCGGCGGCTGTCGAGCCGGTCAACCCGTCCGACCATTTCCTCAACCCTGCGGAAGCCCATTTCGGCCATGATCTGCCGCAGTTCCTCAGCGACGAAGAAGAAGTAATTGATTACGTGCTCGGGCTGGCCGGTAAAGCGTGCGCGCAGCACCGGGTCTTGGGTGGCGACACCAACGGGGCAAGTGTTGAGATGGCACTTTCTCATCATGATGCAGCCTGCCGCGATCAGCGGCGCGGTGGCAAAGCCAAACTCGTCCGCGCCCAGCAGCGCCCCGATCGCCACATCGCGGCCCGTGCGAAGGCCACCATCGACCTGCACCGCGATGCGGCTGCGCAAGTCGTTGAGCAGCAGCGTCTGCTGGGTTTCGGCAAGGCCGATTTCCCACGGGGAACCCGCGTGCGTCAGCGAAGTGAGCGGCGATGCGCCCGTCCCGCCATCATAGCCTGCAATGGTGACATGGTCGGCGCGCGCCTTCGATACGCCCGCCGCCACCGTGCCCACGCCGACTTCGGACACCAGCTTGACCGAGATGCGCGCCACCGGGTTCACGTTCTTCAAGTCGTGGATCAGCTGCGCCAGATCCTCGATCGAATAGATATCGTGATGCGGCGGCGGCGAGATCAGCCCCACGCCCGGCGTTGAATGCCGCACCGCGCCGATGCGCTTGTCAACCTTGTGGCCCGGAAGCTGGCCGCCTTCACCGGGCTTTGCGCCCTGGGCCATCTTGATCTGGATATCGTCCGAATTGACGAGATATTCGGTGGTGACGCCAAAGCGGCCCGAGGCCACCTGCTTGATCCGGCTGCGCATCGAATCGCCGTTCGCCAGCGGCTTGAAGCGGAACGGCTCCTCGCCGCCTTCGCCCGTGTTCGAGCGCCCGCCGATACGGTTCATCGCAATCGCCATGGTCGAATGCGCCTCGTGGCTGATCGAGCCGAGGCTCATCGCGCCAGTGCTGAAGCGCTTGACGATTTCGCTCGCCGGTTCGACCTCGTCCAGCGGCACAGGTGTGTCGGCCTTCTTGAAATCAAGCAATCCACGGATCGTCAGCAGCCGTTCGGACTGCTCGTTGATCGACTTGGCAAACTCCTCGTAATTCTTGGGATCATTGCCGCGCACCGCGTGCTGCAACTGCGCGACATTCTGCGGCGTCCAGGCGTGTTCTTCGCCGCGCAGGCGATACTTGTAGATGCCGCCGACATCGAGCATCGTTTCATACAGCGGATCATCGCCGTAAGCCTGGCCGTGGCGGCGCAGCGCTTCTTCGGCGACTTCGGCAAGACCGATGCCCTCGATGGTCGTGGCGGTGCCGGTGAAGTACTTGTCGATGAATTCGCTCGACAGTCCCACCGCGTCGAAAATCTGCGCGCCGCAATAGGATTGATAGGTCGAAATGCCCATCTTGGACATGACCTTGCGGATCCCCTTGCCCACGCCCTTGATGTAATTGGCGCGGACCTTTTCCGCCGACAGCTCGGGGTGGCGGCGCTTGCGCAGGTCTTCGAGCGTTTCGAGCGCGAGATAGGGGTTGATCGCTTCCGCGCCGTATCCCGCGAGCACGCAGAAATGGTGCACCTCGCGCGCTTCGCCGGTCTCGACCACGAGGCCCGTCTGCATTCTCAGACCCTGCCGCACCAGATGATGATGCACCGCCGCCGTGGCGAGCAGGGCCGGCATCGGCACACGGGTCTCGCTTTGCGCGCGGTCGGACAGGATCAGGATGTTCTTGTCCTGCAGCACCGCCTCGGTCGCGGCCCAGCACATTTCCTTGATCGCTTGTGACAAGCCGTCAGCGCCGCTGGCAGCATCCCAGGTGATGTCGATGGTGCCGCAACGGAAGGCGCCATCGAGCACTTCTTCCACGGAACGGATCTTGGCGAGATCCTCGTTGGAAAGGATCGGCTGATCGACCTCAAGGCGCTTGTGCGTGCCCGCATCGCGGCCCAGCAGATTGGGGCGCGGCCCGATCATCGAGGTGAGGCTCATCACCAGTTCTTCGCGGATCGGGTCGATCGGCGGATTGGTCACCTGTGCGAAGTTCTGCTTGAAATAATCATAGAGCAGGCGCGAACGGTTCGAGAGCACGGCCAGCGGCGTGTCGGTGCCCATCGAGCCGACCGGATCATCGCCCTCGGTCGCCATGGGTTCGAGGAACTTGCTGATATCTTCCTGCGTGTAACCAAAAGCCTGCTGGCGCTTGAGCAGGCTTGCACCTTGGGCGTCGGCTTCGCTGGCGGGCAGGGCTTCGATGCCGGTGATGTCTTCGAGCTTGTACTGGGTCTGCTCCAGCCACTGGGCATAGGGGTGCGCTGCGGCGAGATCGGCCTTCAGCTCATCATCCTCGATGATGCGCCCCTGTTCGAGATCGATCAGCAGCATCTTGCCGGGCTGGAGACGCCACTTCCTGACAATATCTTCTTCGGCAAAGGGCAGCACGCCGCTTTCCGACGCGAGGCACACGATATCATCCTTGGTGACGCAATAGCGCGCCGGGCGCAAGCCATTGCGATCCAGCGTCGCGCCGATCTGGCGGCCATCGGTAAAGCACACCGCTGCCGGGCCGTCCCACGGCTCCATCAGCGCGGCGTGATACTCGTAGAAAGCGCGCCGCGCAGGGTCCATCAGCGCATTGCCGCTCCACGCCTCGGGGATCAGCATCATCATCGCGTGGGCAAGGCTGTATCCGCCCGCGATCAGCAATTCCAGCGCATTATCAAGGCAGGCCGTGTCCGATTGGCCGTGCGGGATGATCGGCCACATCTTGTCGAGATCAGGGCCGAGCAGCTCGCTTTCCATGGTGCGGCGGCGCGCGTTCATCCAGTTGACGTTGCCGCGCACCGTGTTGATCTCGCCATTATGGGCGATGAAGCGGAACGGATGGGCAAGCCGCCATGAAGGGAAGGTGTTGGTGCTGAAACGCTGGTGGACAAGGCCCAGCGCCGAGACGCAATCGGGATCGCGCAGATCGTCGTAGAAAGAGCCGACCTGCGTTGCCAGCAGCAGCCCCTTGTAAACCAGCGTGCGGCTCGAAAAGCTCGGCAGATAGGTTTCGGTGAGCCCGGGCAGGCCGTGCTTCTCGGCAAGGCTCGCGAGCGGATTTTGCACCTGCTTGCGGATGGTCAGGATCTTGCGTTCAAAGGCGTCCTGATCGGCGCAGATCTCGCCGCGCGCGATCACCGCCATCTCGATCACCGGCATTGACGCGATCACCGCCTTGCCGAGCCCTTCAGCGGTGGTCGGCACCGCGCGCCAGCCGATAAAGCGCTGGCCTTCCTTGGCAGTGAAGACCTCCATGCGCTCCTTCACGAAAGCGCGCGCCGCATCGTCCTGCGGCAGGAAGCACATCGCGATGGCATATTCGCCGGGTGCGGGCAGATCATGGCCTTGGCTCTCGGCCCAGCGACGGATCAGCGGATCGGGAATCTGGATCAGGATCCCCGCGCCGTCGCCCAGCAGCGGATCAGCGCCGACTGCGCCGCGGTGATCGAGCCGGTCGAGAATGTCGAGCGCCTGGGTGATAATGCCATGGCTTTTGGCGCCCTTGATATGAGCGACCATACCCACACCGCAGGCATCATGTTCGTTGCGCGGGTCATAAAGACCCTGGGGCTCAGGGTATCCCATGGCATTATCCGTTCTGTCAGACGCCGACAGGCACGCCGTCACCGCGCAAGTTTGCACGAATCACGGGTGCTTGCCGACAGGAATGGTGGGCGATTTGAGCCACTTGTGACTGATTTCACCCTGTTTCATTCCCCTCATGCCGACAGCAAGCGGTTTTGGCAATGGGCTTGCGCGATGGATAATTACGCCAGTCCAAGGAAAAACTTTAGTGAGATTGCGCGCGCGGCATCAATTCGCAACGCTTGGTTGCATTTGGCGCACCTCCGGCCGGGAGCCGTTCAGGCAGCGCCGCGCTGCCCGCGTGCGGTTTCAGCCTCGGCCCAAAGCCGGGCGCGCCGCGCCGGGCCGCTATCCTCGGTGCGGTCGGCAAGGGCTTCCCCCGTCACCTGGCCGAGCGCGCCGAGCGCTTCGTGCAGCATGGCTTCGCGTTCCTTGCGGGTCTCGGCGCTGTCGCTGCGTGTTTCCTGCGCGGCCTGATAGTCTCTCAGGGCGGCGGCAAAGCGTTCGACCATTTCGCACAGGCTGAGTTCGCTTGGCGATACGGCGCGCAGGCGCGCAATCGCCGAGACCAGCGCGGGATCGGGATTGGGTTCGCCTGCGGGCTCGGTTGCGGATGCGAATGCGGCGGGGTCTTCGTGATCATCGGCGATGGCGGGCTCGTTCACCCATACGGCATTGCGTCCCGGCAGGGCGGCAAAATCCGCCAGATCGAGCGCACGCGGCGGCGCGGGGTCATCTTCCGCTTGATCGGTCACCATCGCGGGTTGCGGGGCCGTCCGATCGCGCGCGGCGGCAAGTTCTTCGGCAGCCTCGGCCGCGAGCGCTTCGGCGGCAGGCGGTTCGGGGAGCCATGCGGTGTCCTGTTCGAACAGCCCGGCGGGAAGCGGCGCATCAAAACTGTCGCTGCCAAGCTCGCTTGCAGGATCAATCGGTTCGCGCGCCGCCGCCCTGGCGCTGCGCTGCGCTGCGCTGCCGCCATGACGGCGGCTGATTGCCCGGCCCGTGCCATAGGCGGCCAGCGCCAATGCCAGCGCGCAGCTTCCCGCAAGGGCAAAGCGGGCCGCCTGCGGTGCGAGATCGAGCGGGATGATCCCTGCAACGGCCTCGACCACCGCAACCGGCAACACCAGCGCCATTGCCAGCCCGACCCCGGCGCCCCACAAGCCGAGCGTCGGCGCAAAGGCGGGGTGCGCGGCGAGCGGCTTGCGCCCCTGCGGGTTGGCGCCAGCCGCGCCGAAGATGTCTGTTTGCGAGCCTTGCGCGAAATCCATGGCGCGGTGTTTCCCTGTCCCTGGCCTCAGCCTGTATGGCGCAGGGGTTGCGCGCAGGCTTCGGCAAGCCCCTTGCCTAGCAAAAGATGGTAAACAGGCAGATAATTCCGGACATTCTGCGCCCAGTCGTGGCGCATCATCACATGGTTGAGCGCGCGCGCCTTCATCGTCTCCCAGCGCGCGCGCGTCTCCAGCACTTCGGCAAGCGTTGTCGCGCAGGCTGCAGGATTGTCGGCGGCAAACAGCCAGCCGGTCTGGCCATGGGTGATCAGTTCGCGGTGCCCGCCCACGTCCGAGGCTGCGACCAGCCGCTGCTGCGCCATGGCTTCGAGCGGCTTTAAAGGCGTAACCAGATCGGTCAGCCGCGAGGCCTTGCGCGGATAGGCCAGCACATCGACCAGCGAATAATAGCGCTCGACTTCGGCATGAGGCACACGGCCGGTGAAGATCACCGCCTCGGGCTCGGGCAGGCTGGCAGCAAGAGCGCGCCAGGCTGCTGCCATCGCGCCGCCGCCGACCAGCAGCAGCCGTGCTTGGGGATGGTGCTGGCGCAGCAGGGGCATGGCACGGATGAGATCATCGACGCCTTCGTAATCGTAGAAGCTCCCGATATAGCCGATCACCGGCGCTGCCGGATCAAGCCCGAGTTCGCCGGCCAAGGCTTCATCGCGCGGGACCGGCTCGCCGAACAGGGTAAGATCAACCCCGTTGGGCATGACGCCGATCTTGGCAGGCGCAATCCCGCGGGCAATCAGATCATCGCGCAGGCCCTCGCAGATGGTGAAGACTGCATCGGCTGCGCGCACCACGCGGGTTTCAAGCGCGCGGGTGAGGCGGTATTTGAGGCTGCCCTCGCGGCCCGTCTTGTTGCCGACGGCGGCATCCTCCCAGAAGGCGCGGATTTCATAGACCAGCGGAATGCCGAGCGCGCGTGCGGCCCGCAGCGCGCCCATGCCGCACAGGGCGGGCGAATGGGCGTGGATGATGTCGGGCCGCCAGTCCTGGGCGAGTGTCTGGATGGCGGCATCGAGCGCGGCGATTTCGGCCGCTTCGCGCCAGCCTGCCGGGCCTTGCGGCAGGCCGGGCGTGCGGTGAAAGGTCAGGCCGTCCACTTCCTCGCGCATGGGCCCTTTGCCTGCCTCTGCCGCGTGGCGTTGCCCCGTGATTGCGCGCACCTCAAGTCCGGCAGCCTCCTGCGCTTTCAGGATCGCGCGGGTGCGAAAGGTATAGCCGGAGTGGAGCGGCAGCGAGTGATCGAGGACGTGGAGAATGCGGGTCATGAGCCGGTGCCATAGCCGCAATGTGCTTAACGGCGCGTCAACTCCCTGCCTGCTAGAGCTTCTTTCGCGATGATCGATTATTTCGCCCTTGCGCTTGGCCACGGCCTGCTCGCGCTCGCCTTGCTGCGGCTGGCGATGCGCGGCGATGTCGATGCCGATCCGCTCATTGCAAGCCTGAGCAAAGCCGCTGCCGCCCGCCGCAAGCACCCGCCGCGCAAGAGCCGGGCAAAGGGGGCTGCGACCGGCGATTTGCCCGCCGCCCCTTCCCCTGACGACGCGCAAGGCTGACGGCGATGCTTGATCTCGCCTTTCTCGGCTTTATCGCGCTCGCGCTGCTGCTGGGCCTGTCGCGCCCCTTCGTGTGGGTGTTGCTTTATGTTTACATCGACATCCTCGCACCCCAGCGCATCGGGTACAGCATTATCACCACCTTGCCGGTTTCGCTGATTGCCTTTGCCGCTGCCTTTGGCGGGTGGATCATGCTCGACAAGGCCAGGTCGGGGGCCCGCTTTACATTCCGCCAAGGGCTGATGGTGCTGCTGCTGGCCTATTGTTTCTGGACCACCCGCAATGCCGATTTTCCCGAAGCCGCCCAATTCAAATGGGAATGGGTGTGGAAGGCGCTGCTGTTCGGGATTTTCCTGCCACTCACACTCACCACCCGCGCCCGGATCGAAGGGCTGGCGCTGGTGCTGGTGCTCTCGATCGGGATGATCGTGATCAGCACCGGCATGAAGACCATTCTGGGGGGCGGGGGCTATGAAAATCTCAAGTTCTTCGTCGATGACAACAGCGGCATCTATGAAAGCTCGACGCTGGCCACGATGGCGATTGCGCTGGTGCCGATGATCTGGTGGTTCACCCGTTTCGGCACGGTGTTCAGGCCGCATTGGCTGGTGACGGGCTTTGCAATCGCGCTGACGCTTGCCTGTTTCCTCGTGCCCATCGGCACCGAGGCGCGCACCGGCCTGCTTTGCATCGCGGTGCTGGCGGTGATGATGCTGCGCTATGTCAAGCGGCGCCTCCTGTTCATGGCAGCAGGCGCGGCGCTGGGGCTGGCGGCGCTGCCATTCCTGCCGCAATCCTATTACGAGCGCATGTCGACGCTGGGCCAGCCGAGCGGTGATGAGAGCGCCTCGACCCGCGTCGCGGTGTGGGAGTGGACGATCGATTATGCGCGCGAGCACCCCTTTGGCGGGGGGTTTGATTCCTACCGCGGCAACAGGTTCACCTACGTGATGCCGGTCAAGGTCGAGGAAGGCAATACCATCGCGGTCAAGTATCAGCCTGTTACCGATGAGGCCCGCGCGTTCCATTCGGCGATCTTCGAAGTGCTGGGCGAACAGGGTTATCCCGGCCTTGCGATCTGGGTGCTGCTGCACCTTTCCGGCCTGTGGCAGATGGAGCGTATCCGCGCGCGCTGGAAAGACCGCAAGGACGAGGCCGAGGCATGGATCGGGCCCTTTGCGGTCGCCTTGCAGCTTGCCAGTGTCATCTATCTGGTCGGCGCGCTGTTCCAGGGGATCGCCTATCAGCCGGTCATGCTGATGCTGATCGGCCTCCAGATCGGGCTTGCCACCTATTGCCACCGGCTCGATTCGCTGCGCCCTGCCGCGCCGCGTGCCGCCAAGCCGCAGCGCGTCGCCCGCATCCGGCCTCGCCGTGCCGTAACGGCATAGGCAGCGCGCGGCGAGCAGCGTTGCACTCCCCCTTGTGATGCGCCATGAAGCGCCCCGTCACAAGAAGCGGCGAACACGGGATTTCGCCGTCTTCACACCAGAGGAGGAGCCCGATGACCCCGCAAGAAATCGCCGCCAAAGTGGGCGAACATTTCGCCACCAGCGAATGGGTGGAAATGAGCCAGGAGCGCATCAACCAGTTTGCCGATGCCACCGGTGATCACCAGTTCATCCATGTCAACGAAGAAGCCGCCAAGATGACGCCGTTCGGCGGCACCATCGCGCATGGCTTTCTCACGCTCTCGATGATCCCCTACCTCAGCGCCAATTCTGACATGCCGCGCGTCGACGGGATCAAGATGGCGGTCAACTACGGCGGCAACAAGACCCGTTTCATTGCGCCGGTGCGTTCGGGCAAGCGCATCCGCGGGCATTGGAAGCTCATTGAAATGATCGAAAAGCGCCCTGGCCAGTGGCAGCAGACTGTCGAGATCACCATCGAGATTGAAGGTGAAGACAAGCCTGCCCTGATCTGCGAGTGGATGACGCTCTACTTCGTGTGATCTGATCCCTCATCGTCACCCCAGCAAAGCTGGGGCCCAGGGCCGAGAAGCGCCCCAGCCAGCCGCCTGAGGTCGCCGCCTGCGCTCGGATGGCGGCTGAAAACAAGGATATACCCATTATGTCACGCGATGCTGTTATCGTCTCAACCGCCCGCACGCCGATCGGGCGCGCTTACAAGGGCGCTTTCAACGCCACTCCCGGCGCCACTTTGGGCGCGCTCAGCCTTGCTCCCGCGATCGCGCGCGCCGGCATCGAAGCGGGCGAGATTGACGATGTGGTGTGGGGCTGTGTGCTTACTCAGGGCACGCAGTCGGGCAATATCGGGCGGCAAGTCGCGCTGCGCGCCGGTTGCCCCGTCACCGTGTCGGCCCAGACCATTGATCGCCAGTGTTCATCCGGCCTGATGGCGATTGCGACGGCTGCCAAGCAGATCATCGTCGACAACATGGATATCGTCGTTGGCGGTGGGCAGGATTCGATCTCGCTGGTCCAGACGCCGGAAATGCGCGTGGCGCCGGATCGCTCGCTGATCGCGATGCACAAGGATGTGTATATGCCCATGCTCGGCACGGCGGAAACCGTGGCCAAGCGCTATGGCATCAGCCGCGAGGCGCAGGATGAATACGCCCTGCAATCGCAGCAGCGCACCGCCGCAGCTCAGGCCGCGGGGCGCTTTGACGCCGAAATCGTGCCGGTTACCACCACCATGACGGTCAAGGACAAGGCGACCGGCGAGACACAGGAAGTCGAAGTCACGCTCACCAAGGACGAGGGCAATCGTCCCGAAACCACGCTCGAGGGCCTTGCCAGCCTCAATCCGGTGATGGGCCCGGGCATGAACATCACTGCGGGCAATGCCTCGCAACTCTCGGATGGGTCCTCGGCTGCGGTGCTGATGGAAGCCAGGCTGGCAGAGCAAAAGGGGCTCCAGCCGCTCGGTCGCTATGTCGGCATGGCGGTGGCCGGGACCGAGCCCGACGAAATGGGCATCGGCCCGGTCTTTGCGATCCCCAAGCTGCTTAAGGCAACCGGCCTCAAGATGGACGATATCGGGCTGTGGGAATTGAACGAGGCTTTCGCGGTGCAGGTGCTCTACTGCCGTGACAAGCTGGGCATTCCCAACGACATTCTCAACGTCAACGGCGGCTCGATCTCGATCGGCCACCCCTATGGCATGACGGGGGCACGCTGCACCGGCCACGCGCTGATCGAAGGCAAGCGCCGCGGCGCCAAATATGTCGTTGTCACCATGTGCGTGGGTGGCGGCATGGGGGCTGCGGGCCTGTTCGAAGTGTTCTGATAGCGCGCACAGCCCACACCATCGCAGCGGCGTGGGGGAGCAATCTTCCGCGCCGTTCTGGTTGTGGATAGCCGCCTCGGCCGCCCCCACTGATCGCTGTCTGCGCGTCTATGCTGCCACCCGTGCCGGCCCGGCCAGCGCGTTCCTGCCCCGGCAAAGCAGGCATTGAACCAGTGCTGCAATCATTGTTCATGCGCGCCATGATTGGCCTTGTGGTGGCGTGACCCGATCATTCTTGCCCTCGCCGGGGGCTTCGTGCGCACGCTTGGGGCCATGGCGATCGTGTTGCCCGATCACGGGCATGGCTGGGGCTATCGCCATGTTCATGGCCTGATTGGCAGGCTCGTGCTGCTGGCGGGCTTGGGACAGCGCGAACTGGCGCGGCGCGAGGCTCATCGCACCGAGGGCGCGGCGGCGCTCAGACCGGCTGCGAGCGCGCCCGTCATGGTGCCTGCCGCCTTGTGTCAGCCCACATCTTTGGTGAGCCCCATGCCAGATCAGACCAGACCAGACCAGACCAAACCGCACCGCAACGCAACGGGCCAGCAGACCGACTGCGTGTTCCGCGATGAACTCGTCGAGAGCGGTTTGCGCTCAGGCTGGCGCGATGGGACAAGCAATGCTCAGGCGCCGCGCGGGCTTGCGGCAGCTTCCGATCCCGGTTGATCGGGAAATGCTCTAACCTGGCGCCATCAATGAAGGGTGTAATCGGCCCGATCTGTCGAGCCGCCCGCTGATGCTCACGCGCTATCATTTGGGCGATGAGCGGGGCAGGGTGTCATGCGCGCGGCAGGGTGGCGGTGTGCAACGCGCAGGCCATCGCCGAGGTGGAGCCGGCGGCTATGCCGGCCACGGCGCGTCGGCTGGATCTGGGCCCGCCGCGAGATCCTGAGACTAGGCATCAGCCCGGATAATGGTCTTGCGTTTTGTGCCCGGTGCCCTCCTGCGTGTCAGGTCACGGCTGCGCGCTGGTTGAAGCGGGGCTGCCGCCATTCGCCGCTCGCCAGCACGTCTGCCAGGTGCCGCGCGGCCTGTGCCATGTCGGCAAACCTGAGATAGGCAGGCGCAAAACCCAGCCGCAGCACATCCGGCGCGCGGAAATCGCCGATCACCCCGCGCGCGATGAGTGCCTGACAGATTGCGTAGGCATTGGCGTGGCGGAACGCGAGCTGGCTGCCGCGCTGGTCGCTGTGGGCCGGGCTGACCCTTGCGAGGCTGACGCCCAGTTCATCAAGGCAGCCGAGGAAAAACTCCGACAGCGCGCGCGACTTGGCATACAGGCGCGCAACGCCGATCTCGGCAATCAGGTCCACGCCAACCTCCAGCGCGGCCAGCCCCAGCACTGGCGGTGTGCCGCATTGCAGCCGGTCAATGCCGGGGGCGGGGGAATAGTCATCGCCGAAATCGAAGGGCGCGGCATGGCCGAACCAGCCGGTCAGCGGTTGCTGCAACTGCGCCTGATGGCGCTCGGCGACAAAGGCAAAGGCAGGCGCGCCCGGCCCGCCGCACAGATACTTGTAACCGCAGCCGACCGCGAAATCCGCGCCCGCACTGTTCAGCGCCACCGGCAGGGCGCCGGTCGAATGCGACAGGTCCCACAAGATCAGCGCACCCGCGCGGTGGGCCGCTGCGGTAAGGGCTGCCATATCGTAGAGCGCGCCGGTCTTGTAATGGACATGGGTCAGCATCAGCAGTGCGACATCTTCATCCAACGCTTGTTCGAGTGCGCCGCGCGGGGCCAGCCGGCGTTCGGCGAGGCCCTGCGCTTCGAGCCCTGCGATCATGTAGAGATCGGTCGGGAAGTTGCCCGGCTCTGACAGGATCACGCGCCTGCCCGGGCGCATCGCAAGCGCCGCCGCGATCAGCTTGAACAGGTTCACACTGGTTGAATCGCAGGCGATAACCTCGTGCGGGTCGGCGCCCACCAGCGGCGCGATCTTGGCGCCCACGCGGCCCGCCATGTCAAACCATCCGGCGCTGTTCCATGACCGGATCAGCCCTGCGCCCCATTCCTGCACCACCACGCGGGCGATCACATCGGCGCTGGCCGCCGGCAAGGCTCCGAGGGAATTGCCATCGAGATAGATGACGCCGTCCGGCAGGATGAAGCGCGCCCGGTAAGGCGCGAGCGGATCTGCTGCATCGCGCGCGCTGGCCTGCTGCAGAAAGCTCATGCCAGGTCCCGCAGCACCGCGCGCACCGGCGAGGCATCCCCGCGAACAATCGCCAGCGGCAGCGCGATCAGTTCATAGCGGCCCGCGGGCACATCATCGAGCACCAAGCCTTCGAGCACGCGCAAATCATGGCGCAGCACGGCAAGGTGTGCCGCCATATCCTTTGAATCCTGCGGATCGAGCGAAGGCCCGTCGATACCTACCAGCTGCACGCCTTGCGCCGCCAGCGCGTCAATCGTGGCCGGTGCAAGGGCGACAGTGTCGCTTGGCCAGTGATCATGCGGGAAGGCGGCGAAGGTGCGAAACAGCACGCGTGCGGCCCCATCCAGCGCCGGGAGATGTGCGGGCAGGATCAGCGGACCGCAGCCACGTGCATCCACCACCAGACATTCGCCAAGATAGGGATCAAGTGGCACGCCCGCGATATCGCTTGCGCCCTCGGCATAGTGCAGCGGCGCATCGGCATGGGCGCCCGAATGGGTCGAGAGGCGCAGCGCCGAGACGTTGACAGGCGCGCCGTCGGCCATCGTCCAGGTGCTTTCCTGCGTGAAGGCGGTGTCGCCCGGCCACACCGGCAGGGCAGGCGAGAGACGCTGCGAAATATCGCGGATCCGGCGCGTCATGGGCGTGGCCCGGCCTTTCAGGTTGCAGGTTGCGAGAGCGGGAACAGCGGATGCAGGCCCCACTGGTTGGCCTGATAACCGCGCACCGAGCTTCGCACCAGAGACCAGCGCACCGGCGCGCCCAAGGGGATGAACACCTCGGCCCGCACCAGCGCGGCGTGGGCTTCGGCAAGCAGGCGCTCCTTGGCGCCGGCATCGCGCTGCACGAGCGACTGGCGCACGAGTTCGTCTGCCTCGGCCGAGCACAATCCGGCGTTCAGCGCACAGTTGAACTGGTTGAGGAACCAGCGCGGCGAGGCATAGCGCGCCAGATTGTCACGCAGTTCCAGGTCGGCCTCCTCGCCGGGGGTGACCAAGATTGTTTCGACCCCGATTTCGGTCCAGGCTTCGGCGAGCTGCTTGAACAAGAGTTCGCTGCCCGGGCCGCGCGGCAGGGCCAGGCGCAGGCGTGCCTCCGCGCCGCTCTGTTGCTCCCATGCGGTGATCCGGCGGGCCGCCAGCGCGCGCCGCTCGGCAAGCGAGAGGCCCTCCCAGCGCGCTTCGGGATAGGGCGGGGTGGTGAACATACCCGGTGGCACGATCCAGCTCGAAGCTTGCCAGCCGCCAAGCCCGAAGGGCTGGATCAGCGCCGAGCGTTCGATCGCCATCGACAGCGCCTCGCGCCGTGCCGGATCGCTCAGCACACCCTTGTTGTTGGTGATCACAAGCCCAAGCAGGCCGATGGCGGGATCAACCTGAATGGTCCCGCGCGACAGCGGGCCTACCCGCGCCAGCGGGAAGTCGATGATCCGCCCGCCGAGCACCAAGTCGGCCTCGCCATTGGCAAAGGCCTTGACCGCTTGTTCCACCGGCAGCGCGCGCACCGCGAGAGGGCGCGACAATTCCTGCCAGTTCTCGCGCGGGGGGAGGCCGCGCGATTCGGGCGGCAGCGCGCTCAGCCGGGCAAGCTGCGCGCTGTCATCGCGCGACATCACCATCGGCCCTGCGCCGCTGCCGTTTTTCATGAAACCCATCTCTGGCTGCGCAAGCAGGCGCAGAAAATCGGGCATCGGCCCGGTCAGGCGCACTTCGATGACCCGCTCGGTCATCGCCCGCACCTCGGCGACCTTGGCAAAATCGAGCCCCAGCGAAGTGCCCTTCAAGCGCGCGATCCCGTCGCGCAGCAGCACCCGGACATCGGCTGCGGTTATCGGTTGGCCATCGGGCCAGGTGCTGTCGCGCAGGCGGAATATGTAACTCAGCCCGTCATCGGTGACGATCCAGCGTTCCGCAAGTGCGGGCACCACCTGTCCTGCCGGATCCAGCGCGACCAGGCCCTCGTGGCTTGCAGCGCGCATCGCCTGAGCGGCCGGGGCCAGCCGCACGCCTTGCTGAAACAGGCTCGCCGGCTCGCCGATGATGACCACGGACAAGAGGCCGTCACCTCCAGCGGGATCGCAGGAAGCCAACACCAGGCAGGCAGCAAGAAAGGCTGAAATGCGCCGCATCGCCACTCTCTAGCAGTTTGCAGCGCGCCGGTCAGTCCCGGCGATGTCCGATGAGGCTCAGATCTTGCGGAAAGCTTCGATATTGGGCGGAGGCGGGGCGCGGTGGGCCCAGGACCGCTCGATCACGCCGAGCGCGGGATCAGGCTCGCTGCACAAGGGGCGGCGCGCGCGCTGCGAATTGATCTCGACCTCGAAGGAAATGCCGAAACGGTTATCCTGCACCCAGGCGACCGAACCCATCACCTCGCCGATGTTGCGAAGCTCGACGCAGACGCGGTGGCCGCGTTGCACTGGCACATTATTGCCTTCGGCCATCATGCCGCCGTCCGAAAGGTTACGGACCCGGACGCGGTAAAGTTCGGGCTTCTGTTCGATCCGCACTGTGGCAAGCAGAAACAGGCTGTCGCGCGGCAGACTGCGTGTTTCCATCCCTGTCATCGTGATCGGGCCTCCGTAGCGTTGTCGGCTTGGGTCTTGCACTGTCAAGGTATCGCGCAAGCCCGCGACATGCCAGAATGGTCTAGGCAAGGCAGGGTTAACCGGGGGTAAAACACACCGCCTGACAGCGCCCGATCTGGCAAGCTGTCCCGCACCGGCACGGTTCGCGTAAAAATTCTTTCCGGTCGATTGGGCCGGGAGAAGCTTTGATCAGTCGTCGCGCGAAATCTTTTCGCGGCGTTCGTGGGCTTCCTGCGCTTCGACCGTCATGGTGGCGACAGGGCGCGCGATCAGACGCTTGATACCGATCGGATCGCCGGTGACTTCGCAATAGCCGTATTCGCCTTCGTCAAGGCGACGCAGGGCGGCGTCAATTTTGGCGATGAGTTTGCGCTGGCGATCGCGGGTGCGAAGTTCGATGCCCCAGTCGGTCTCGCTGGATGCCCGGTCGGTGAGATCAGCCTCGCGGATCGGGCCATCTTGCAGCGATTGCAGCGTTTGCCCGGCGGCAGAATGAATCGAGCGCTTCCATTCGATCAGCAGCATCCGGAAATAGGCCTGCTGCGCCTCGTTCATGTACTCCTCATCCTCGCTCGGCGTGTAATCCGGCGCGAGCATGCGCTTGGCTTTTTCGAGTATGTCGATGTCGTCAGACAGTGCCGATGGCATATGGCCCTCTAATCCCATGGGCCCCGGGCGCAGCCATTTCAGAAACGCACCTGAATATTTTCATTGGCACACCTGACCAACCGCGTGTCGAAGCCTTGGCAGGGGCTATAGGCAAGGCCCTTGGAGGGCACAAGCGGCTTTGCGCGGCTATCCCCCCGCAAAGCCGCTTATTTGCACTAAAGAACATCGTTAATCATTTGTTAGCCATGTTCGGCGAGTTTCGCTGGTGTCGAGCCTGCCCATCAAGGGATCCCGAGGGGGGATGAGAGCTTGGCGCTCTAGGGGGACTTGAACGATGCACCTGACTGCGATCGCAACGACGAAGGCGATGGAAGTGTCGCCGGTGGTGACCGATCTGGCGCTGGCCCGCGCTCTGGCCGATGCCGCGCGCGGCGATGCCAATGCCTGTTTTGATCTGGGCGTGGCCTTTTCGACCGGCAGCGGCGGCGCGCCGTGTGATCTCATCGAAGCGCACAAGTGGTTCAACCTTGCCGCTGCCCGCGGACACGAGGAAGCCGCGCATTGCCGCGCCGACATTGCGGATGAAATGACCGCCCGCGAAATCGCTGAAGCCCAGCGCCGTGCCCGTGAATTTCTCGCCAGCGAGCGCCGCAAGGTCGCCTGATCAGCTTTTCCGGAATGGTGTGCGCGCATCCAGATAGTTCTGGTCGCTGGCAACGCCTGCACGTTCGCGCGCAAGGAAATCGGCGATCGCAGCGCGAAAGCCGCGATCGGCAATCCAGTGCGCCGAGATCGTCTGCACCGGCTCATAGCCCCGCGCCAGTTTGTGCCCGCCTTGCGCGCCCGCCTCAACCCGTGCGAGCCCGCGGGCAATCGCGATCTCGATCGCCTGATAATAGCACAGCTCGAAATGCAAAAAGCGCACCTCGCGCGTGCAGCCCCAATAGCGCCCGTACAGCGCATCCGAGCCTGCAAAATTGAGCGCGCCGGCAATCGGCAGCGTACCATCATAGGCAAGGATCAGGATGATCCGCTCCCCCATTCGCTCGCCCAAGAGGCTGAAGGCCTCGCGCGTGAGGTAGGGCCGCCCCCACTTGCGGGCGCCCGTATCCTGATAGAACACCCAGAAGGCATCCCAATGTTCCTCGCGAATGTCGCTTCCCGACAGATGCCTGATCGTCAGCCCCGCGCAGGCGGCCGCACGTTCCTTGCGCAGGTCCTTGCGCTTTCTTGAGGTGAGCGCGGCCAGAAAATCGTCAAAACTGGCATAGCCCCGGTTGTGCCAGTGGAACTGGATATCGCTGCGCATCAGCCAGCCGCCCGCTTCAAACAGCGCGCGCTGTTCCGGCTCGATAAAGGTCGCATGGGCGCTGGAGAGGCCATTATTGGCGCAGACAGTCTCGGCGGCTGTCAGCAGATGCGGGGCAAGGCTGGCATCGCCCATCAGCAGGCGCGGGCCGGTGGCAGGCGTGAAGGGCGCAGCAATCTGGAGCTTGGGGTAATAGCGCCCGCCTGCGCGGTGCCAGGCATCGGCCCAGGAATGATCAAAGACATATTCGCCTTGGGAATGCCCCTTGGCGTAAGACGGCACCGCGCCCACCAGCTTGCCCGCGCTGTCCGTGATGACAATCGGCGCAGGTTCCCAGCCGGTGCCGGGGCCGACGCTGCCGGAATCCTCCATCGCGGTGAGAAATTCGTGGGAGACGAAAGGGTTGCGATGCCCCCCCAGCGCGTTCCATTCGGCGGCGTCAAACTGGCCGACCGAGGGCGCGAGCCGTACAGTCAGCTCCTGTTTGCTCACGCGAGGCCTGCTCCTTCGGCGATCAGCGCATCGGCATGGGCAAGCCCTCTCGCACGCGTTTCGGGCGAGCGCACTGTCCACGTCAACAAGGGGCGGCCCGCCTCGCGCCACAGGGCGGTCAACGCACCCGGAATGTCGCGCACATCGCTCGCCAGGAAATCAGGCGCGGCGCGTTCCAGCGCATGGGGGGCGCGCCATGCGCTCTTGTAGCCGTGATCGAGCGTATCGGTAATCACCAGTCCACGCGTCGCCGCTGGCACGTGCTTGGCAAACCATTCGCCCATGCGCGGATCAAAGCTCATCACCGCATAAGGCCCGCCATAGCCCGCCAGTTCCCGTGCAATCGCGATGCAGGCCTCGGCCAGCGCAAAATCGGGGCGCGACTTGATCTCGATCAGCAGTGGCACCCGGCCCGCCACCAGATCAAGCAGTTCACCAAGGCGCCAGATCGTCTGCGCGGTATCCGCAAGGGCAATGCGGCACAAATCCCCAGCCGAACGCGCCGCCACCGGCCCACGCTCCGCCGTCAGGCGATCAAGTTCCCAATCGTGGAAGACGAGCGGCAGGTTGTCCTTGCTCATCTGGATGTCGCATTCGATCCCCATGCCGCGCGCGATTGCACCCGCGGCAGCCGCGCGCGAATTTTCCGGCACGCCCTCACCATGCAGCCCGCGATGGGCATATTCCCATTTGGTCAACCAATCGGGAGCCGCCCTTGCGCTCATGCCTTCAGCGCGACAATCGCATCCACCTCGACCGCCGCATTGAGCGGCAAGGCCGCCACGCCCACCGCCGCGCGGGCATGCTGGCCTGCCCCGCCAAACACCTGCTCCATCAGGTCAGACGCGCCGTTGGCGACCTTGGGGTGATCGTAGAAATCGGGGGTCGACGAAACAAACGCGCCCAGTTTGACAATGCGTTCGACCTGTTCGAGCAGGCCTGCAGCCTCGAGCTGGGCAAGGATCATGAGCCCGCAGGCGCGCGCGGCAATCTGGCCATCTTCGAGGCTGACATTCTCGCCCAGACGGCCCGTCATCACCTTGCCATCGACAAAAGCAATCTGGCCCGAGACATAGGCCATGCCGCCGCTGACAACCACCGGCACATAGCTGGCGACAGGGGCGGCAGGCTTGGGCAGGGTGATGCCGAGTTCGGCGAGACGGGCTGCGATAGTCATGGGGCGTGTTCCTTTATTGGGTTTCTTCGATGCGCTGGAGAATCCACGGCAGCGCCTCGTCCCAGCGGTCAATCCGCGAATGGGCATGGCCTGCCTTGTGCGCGCAATCAATGGCATGGGCGATCATCGGCTCGCCGCACAGGTGGAGCCGGGTGACATGCGGGGCGATCTCGGCGACAGAGGCATGGTGCTGCGCCAGATCATCGATGAACAGCGCACGCGGCGCCGAATGTTCGGCGATGATGCGCTGCAAGGCGGGGCCCTTGGGGCCCTGATTGGTATAGACTTGCGCGTGGATGCCGATGGCGGCGAGCTGTGCGGCGCGTTTTTCCCGGCGTTCATCGACAAGGTTGGTGAGGATCACCACGTCGGCCACTTCGGCCAGCGTGTTGATTGATTCCACCGCGCCCCTGATGGGCTTTTGGCTATCCATCTCGGTATCGAAAAACTTGCCCAGCAGCCGCCATATATCGGCAGGCTCGAGCAATTCGCCACTGGACTGCCAGCGCAGCGCATGGGCGAAATCATGGCCTTCGAGGTGGAAATTGACGCCTTGCGTTGCCTCCAGCCAATCCTTGAACGGGGCAACCATGTGCAAGAGCACTTCATCGCAATCGGAGATAATCAGCGGGCGGGTCATGGGCGGGAGAGATCCTTGGCGGCGGTTATCAGGTCTTCCGGCGCCACGGCGAGCGCTTCGGCGGCGGATAGGAGATCGGGTTCGTGATTGGCAAGGAAATCGAGCGCGCTCGCCAGCACGGCGCGGTTGGTCAGGCTTGCGCGCAGGCCATCGGCATCAAGTCCGGTGAGATCAAGATAGCGCTGGGCGCGTGCCGGTTCGCCCAGAAGCCAGGCCAAGGCCGCCAGCGCCAGCATGTCGGGCGCGGTGTCGGGGCCGGTTGCTGTGGCGCTGGGCGACATTTCTGGTCCTTGCGGGATTGTGGTTGCCTCGCGGCGGGGTTAGTCTGGGCTTGTGTCAAATGCGGGGCGAGCAGTGACAAAACGTATCATGGTCGTCGAGGACAACGACCTCAACCGCAAATTGTTCTGCGATGTGCTGCGCGCCAACGGGTTTGAGGTCGAACCGGTCGCTGATGGCAATGCGGTGCTGGATACCGCGCGGCAAGTGGCCCCCGATCTCATCATCATGGATATCCAGCTTGGCGGGGTATCGGGTGTCGATCTGATCGCGGCGGCCAAGCGCGACCGCGCCTTGCGCGAGATTCCGGTGCTCGCGGTGACGGCCTTTGCCGCCAAGGGCGACGAGGAACGCATCCGTGCCGCAGGCGCTGCGGGCTATCTGTCAAAGCCGGTCTCGATCAGCCCCTTCATGAATGCGGTGCGCGCGCTCTTGGTTGCGCCTGCTGTGTGAACGGCGCCGCAGCCCGCCGTTAGATCGAAATCTCGATCAGGTAGATCGCCAGCGTCAGGCCAAGCCCTGCGAGGAAAATCCGGTAAGCTGCTGCAAGGTAGCGGTATTTGCGCTTATGCAGGACCCGCCCGTTCTGGTAGAGATCGCGCATCATCATGCGATAGACCTCTTCGTCGCTGTGCATCCTGGCCAACAGCTCGTCCGCCCAGGCCTGTTCGTCTTTCAGCGAGAAATGACCGAAGAACAGCGGGTTGAACTGCTCCGGCGGGATTGCCTTGGCGCGGATCGGCGGCGTGATCGCGAGCACCGCGCTGATTGCCGAGGCAAGCGCGGTAGCGGCAAGCATGAACATCGACCATTTGATTTCGCTCGAAAACGCCTTGGTGATGACCAGCGAGAACACGACAAAGGTTGCCCCGATCAGGATGTTGGCCTTGCCATCGGCCATCTGCGAGAGCGCCTGGGTGTTGAGCTGCGCGGTGCGGATCAGATGCACGCTCTGCACCGAAAGCGGCACCGGCCGCGGTGTCGGATCAGCCGTCGTTTGCTCGGTCTGCATCCCGCTTTCGGCCATTCCGGTCTCTCCGCCAGCGCGCACAAAACTTGACAAGCTGCATCAACCGCCGCTTTGCAGCCGTAATAGCGGGCTAAAGCCCGCCCTACAACCAACCCAACACGAGCTTGCCGCCGATGAGCCCTGCTGAAATTGATGCTTCGATCCGCGCTCTGGTCGCGCCCTTCAACAAGAAGGGCATCACCATCACCGACGCCACCACCTTTGCCCATGACCTTGAGTTTGACAGCCTCACCGTGATGGATTTCGTCGCCGAGATCGAGGATGCCTTTGATGTCATCATCTCGATGAATCAGCAGGCCGAGATCGAAAACTGGGGCCAGTTGATCGCCGCGGTGCACAAGCTCGCCAATAGCTGATAAGACCTTGGCCATGAGCGAAACCCTGACCACTGCCGAGGCCGCCGCCCAACCGGTCGATCTGCTGGCAAAGTTCGATCCGATCATCCAGACCCGCGAGGCCTTGCTGGCAAGCGGCGTGGAAGACCCGTTCAATCTGGTGATGGAGCAAGTGCTCTCTCCGACCCGCGCCATCTGCAACGGGCGCGATACGATCTTGCTCGGCACTTACAATTACATGGGCATGACTTTCGATCCCGACGTGCTCGAAGCGGGCCGCAAGGCCATGACCGAATTCGGTGCGGGCACCACCGGCAGCCGGGTGCTCAATGGCACCTTCCGCGATCACCGGGATGTCGAGGCTGCCTTGCGCGAGTTCTACGGCATGGAACACGCGATGGTGTTCTCGACCGGCTATCAGGCGAATCTCGGCATCATTTCGACTGTCGCGGGCAAGGGCGATTACATCGTCCTTGATATCGACAGCCACGCCTCGATCTATGATGGCTGCGCGATGGGCCGCGCCGAGGTGGTGCCGTTCAAGCACAATGACATCGAAGCGCTTGAAAAGCGGCTGAAGCGCCTGCCGCCAGAAGCGGGCAAGCTGGTGGTGCTCGAGGGCGTCTATTCGATGATGGGCGATGTTGCGCCCCTGAAGGAAATGGTCGAAATCTCGAAGCGTTACGGCGCGATGGTGCTGGTGGATGAAGCGCATTCGATGGGCTTTATCGGCGAACACGGCCGCGGCGTTGCCGAAGCGCAAGGGGTGATCGACCAGGTTGATTTCATCATCGGCACCTTCTCGAAAAGCGTCGGCACTGTCGGGGGTTTCTGTGTCTCGAACCATCCCAAGTTCGAGGTGCTGCGGCTGGTGTGCCGTCCTTACGTGTTCACCGCTGCGCTGCCGCCTGCGGTGATGGCATCGAGTGCGGCCTCGATCCGCAAGCTGATGCATGGCGGCAACAAGCGCGCGCACCTGTGGGAAAACTCGCGCCGGCTGCATGCCGGCCTGACTGCCATGGGCTTCAAGCTCGGCACCGACACCCCGCAAAGCGCGATCATCGCGGTGATCATGCCCGATCTCGAAAAGGGCGCGATGATGTGGGAAGCGCTGCTGCACGAGGGGCTCTATGTGAACCTTGCACGCCCCCCGGCGACCCCTGCGGGGATGACGCTGCTGCGCTGTTCGCTGTGTGCGGAACATTCCGCCGAAGAGGTACAGACCATCCTCGGCATGTTCGAACGCGCTGGCAAGGCGGTCGGGGTGATCTGATCGGCCTTGGCGCACCTGCGCGCGCGCCGATTGCTCGCCCCGTCTGTGTGCCTTTGCCCCTGCCCGGTCACCGATCATATCAGGTGCTGCCGGCCCGGAGGTCGGACGTGCGCGCAGGCGATGGTGAAATCAGTGCAGCGAAATGATTCCGTCCACAGCACGCCATTCCTGCGGGCCGATCAGATGCTGATGCGCCACCCGCACCGAATGGATCACCGCCTCGATCTCTTGCCGCCAGAATTCGAGAAAGCGGGTCAGCTCCGGAAATTGCGGGGCGACATCATATTTCTGGATCACGAATTGCTGCAGCAGGCTGCGGTGATCGGGCATGAAGTAATGGATCTGGAT
The DNA here is from genome assembly GCA_046296155.1 of Erythrobacter sp. Lineage (GTDB taxonomy): Bacteria > Pseudomonadota > Alphaproteobacteria > Sphingomonadales > Sphingomonadaceae > Erythrobacter. The sequence continues at coordinate 45,632 of JBKBLW010000008.1, forward strand.
GGTGGCAAGGCCATAGCCCTGCATCTGGCGGAGAAAATCGGAATCGCTCATGAACGCTCCTCTGATCTGCGGCGGGAAGCATGCCCCGCGCCCTCAGAGTGTCACAAAACTTCATGAAAACAACCTGAATTGTAATATTCGGATTAGGCGGCGGCGCTCACTTGTTGCAAACGGGCCGCAGAGCAGGGATCGTCCGCCTTGCCGCTATCGCCGCTCACCCGGGTGATGACGAATATCCCGCCGATCACCAGCGCCACGAAAGCGGCGGTGACGAGCCCGAGATAGCGATCGATGAAACTCTTGATCGGGGCGCCGAAGATCCGGAACAGCGCGCCCACGGTGAAGAAGATCATGCCCCGTCCGATCAGGCTTGCGCCCACGAAGGTGACAAGGTTCATGCCGACAAAGCCCGAGGTTATTGTCAGCAGCTTGAACGGCACCGGGGTGGCGCCTGCGATGATGATTGCTTCCCAGTCATATTGCTTGAGATAGCACGCAGCGACCGGGAATTGGTCGGCAAGACCGATCGCGCCCAGCAGCCACTGGCCCACCGAATCATACAGCACCGCGCCGATGAGATAGCCGAACAACCCGCCTGCCACCGACGCGAGCGTGGCGATGATGCCGAAACGCAGGGCTTTCTTCGGCTCGGCAAGGCACATCAAGCCCAGGAGCGGGTGTGGCGGGATCGGGAAGAAGCTCGCCTCGATGAAGCAGAAAAATGCCAGCCAGCCCTGCGCGTAAGGGTGCGCGGCCTTTTCCATAGTCCAATCGTAGAGGTTGCGCAGCCAAGTCACCTGAGATCCCCCTGAGCAAGATTTAGCGCCCCTAGGCGAGCCGCGATGAGCAGGCAAGCGCGCATGAATAACCCATATGGTTATTTAACTTGACATCGTAACGCTATTTGGTTAGAACAAGGCATCATCGCAAAATTGTGATTCGCCACCAGGTGGCCTTGCTCAAGGGGGCAAGCGCCGCCTTTTGGCGTGTCCGTATCCGGGAGGGCCGCTATGGCCGAAAACGGCAAAACCGCCGCCTGTGTGAAGCGCCGCGCCGGTTCGCGCTGGCGCGAATATTTTCTGGAGCATCTTGCCGAAACCTCGAACATCTCCAAATCCGCTGCCCGCGCCGGGGTCACCACCGCCAAGCTCTATCGCGAGCGTCGGCAGGATCCGAAATTCGCGCGCGACTGGCTCGCCGCGCTGGCCGAGGGATACTTTCTGCTCGAAATGGAAGTGCTCCGTCGGCTGCGCGAGGGCGATCAGCAGACCCCTTCCGGAGAGCGTTATGATTTCGCCAATGCGCTGCGCCTGCTTGCGGCGCACCGCGAGAGTGCTGCTCAGGCCCACGCGCAGCAGCGCAATGTCAGCGCGGCTGAAGTGCGCGCCTCGATTGATCGCAAGGTCGAGGCGATCCGCCAGCGGCTCGAGCGGGAAAAGGCCCGCAAGGCAGCGGGCGAATGAAGGAAGGCCCGCTCGATTGGCTTGCCGACGACAACCCGACAGCGCCCGCCGAAATCAGCGCGGCGCTCGACCAATGCGAAAACAATGCCTGGCCCTACCACTGGGGGATGCAGGCGCGTGGTGAACAGCTGCCGCCGCCGGGTGACTGGCGGATCTGGCTCATCCTCGCCGGACGGGGCTTTGGCAAGACCCGCGCCGGGGCTGAATGGGTGCGCGCCATCGCCGAAAGCTGCCCCGAGGCGCGTATCGCGCTGGTGGCTGCGACCTTGTCCGAGGCGCGTGCGGTGATGGTCGAAGGCGAAAGCGGGATCATCGCCTGCTGCGCGCCTGACAATCGCCCGGTGTTCGAAGCCTCGCTGAAACGCCTGCGTTTTCCCAACGGGGCGCAGGCGCTGATCTATTCGGCGCAGGAACCCGAAAGCCTGCGCGGGCCGCAGCACAGCCATGCCTGGTGCGATGAAATCGGCAAGTGGCCGCTTGCCCACGAGCGCGCAACGCGCTGCTGGGACAATCTGTTGATGGGCCTCAGGCTCGGCCATGATCCGCGCATCATCGCCACCACCACGCCGCGCGCGGTGCCGGTGGTGGAACGGCTGGTCAAACAGGCCGAGGATGGCGAGGTTGCCCTGACACGCGGCTCCACCTTCGATAATGTCGGCAATCTGCCGCGCCGCTTTATTGCAGCGATTACGTCTGAATTTGCCGGCAGCCAGCTGGCCCGGCAGGAGCTGGACGGGGAGCTTGTCGCTGATATCGAAGGCGCCTTGTGGACCCGCGCATTGATCGAGCGGTGCCGCTTTGCTGGCGAGGCCGCGCCGCTGGTCCGCGTGGTGGTGGCGGTCGATCCGCCGGCTTCTGCCACCGGCGATGAATGCGGCATCGTGGTGGCGGCGCTTGGCGAGGACGGAATTGGCCGGGTGCTGGCGGATTGCTCGATCGCTCAGGCGAGCCCTGCCCAATGGGCCGCAGCCGTCGTGGCGGCGGCGCAGATGTGGCAGGCTGACCGCGTCATTGCTGAAGCCAATCAGGGCGGCGCGATGGTCGAAAGCGTGCTGCGCGCCGCGGATCATGTGCTGCCGGTCAAGCTGGTTCACGCCACCCGCGGCAAGGCGGCGCGCGCCGAGCCGGTCGCAGCGCTTTACGCTGCCGGAAAGGTGCATCACTGCGGAATGTTTGCAAGGCTCGAGGATCAGCTCTGCGGGCTTTTGACCGGCGGCACCTATGCCGGGCCAGGGCGCAGCCCCGATCGGGCCGATGCGCTCGTATGGGCGCTCACCGAATTGCTGCTGCGCCCCTCTGCCCGTCCCGGCATCCGGACAATCTAGACCAGCAAAGGAACCCTTCATGGCCCTGATCGACAAGCTGCGCTTCGCCTTCAAGGGCGGAGCGCAGGCACGTGTCCCCCTGTCCGCTTCCCCGTTCGGACGCTGCGCGCCGCTGTTTGCAAGCGAAGCCGGACCACCCGCTTATGAATACGAGCGCGCCGTGCGCGAGGCGTTCCTGGCCAATCCCGTCGCGCAGCGCGCGGTGCGGATCGTGGCGGAAAGCGTGGGTCAGGCCCCGATCTATGCCAATGACGACCGCTTGATGAAGCTTGTCGCCGCGACCAGTGCGGGCCAATCGCTGGTAGAGACGCTGGCCGCGCACCTGGTGCTGCATGGCAATGCCTATGTGCAGATCCTGAAGGACGCGAGCGGCCAGCCGGTCGAACTTTTTGCCCTGCGCCCTGACCGGATGAGCCCGGTCAGCGATGCGCGCGGCTGGCCCTATGCCTATGATTACAAGGTCGCCGGCGCTGTCACCCGGATTGCGGTGGAGGACGAGGAGGGCTGGCCCGGCCTCGTCCATATCAAGGCGATGCACCCGCTCGATGATTACCTTGGCGCAGGCGCCTTGTCGGCCGCCTGGCAGGCCGTCACGATCCACAACGCGGCGGCCCACTGGAACCGCGCGCTGCTCGAGAATGCGGCGCGGCCTTCGGGCGCGCTGGTTTACGAGGCAAGCGACGGGACGGCACTCAGCAGCGAACAGTTCGATCGGCTGCGCGGCGAACTTGATGCGGCCTTCTCGGGTGCGGGCAATGCCGGGCGCCCGATGCTGCTCGATGGCGGCCTCAAGTGGCAGACCCTGGCGCTCTCGCCTGCCGACATGGACTTTGCGACTCTCAAGAGCGCCGCGGCGCGCGACATTGCGCTGGCTTTTGGCGTGCCGCCGATGCTGCTCGGCCTGCCGGGCGACAACACCTATTCCAATTACCGCGAGGCTAACCGCGCCTTGTGGCGGCTCACGCTTTTGCCGCTGGCGCACAAGCTTCTGAGCGCGCTCGCAGAAGGTCTCCGCCCCTGGTTTGCCGAGGCTGCGCTTGCCATTGATCTCGATCTCGTGCCCGCCCTTTCGGAAGATCGCGAGCGGCTGTGGTCGCAGGTCTGTGATGCCGATTTCCTGACCCGCGCGGAAAAGCGCGAATTGCTGGGCTTTGAACCTGAGGAGACTGCCCCATGAAGCGAGAAGACGTGCTGGCCAGCCTGATGGCGCAGGCCAAGGAGGAAGGCGCATCGCTCGTCACCTTGCGCGCGATTGTCGAGGAAAGCTCGATGCTGGGCACCGATCGCGCTCTGGCACGGCTCGGCCTCGGCGATGCCGGCGCCGAGAATGATCTGGGTGAATTGCGCGAGCTCTTGCGGGCGTGGCGCGATGCCAAGACCAGCGCCTGGAAAGCCCTTGTCAGCTGGGTGGTGCGCGGCGTGCTGGCGCTGGTGCTGATCGGCATCGCGGTGAAGCTCGGCCTGTGGAAGCTGTTGTGAGCGCGGCTCAGCTCTCGCCCATGGCACCGCCGATCGCCCCAGCGGCCCTGCCCCCTTGCGCGCTGCCAACCCTCCGGCTGGCGGGCTATGCCGCGCTGTTCGATGTGGTGGATGGCGCGCGCGATGTGATCCGCCCCGGAGCCTTTGCGCGCACGCTCGCGGGTCGCAGCGAGCCTGTGCCGCTCTATTGGCAGCACAATCCGCGCCAGCCCCTCGGCACCATCGAGCATATCGCCGAGGACGCGCGCGGCCTCAGGGTGATTGCCCGCATCGACCATCCCCAATCGCGCGCGGTGGGGCTGCTGCGCGCCCGCGCTGTCAGTGGCCTCAGTTTCGGCTATCGCGCGATCCGCTTTCGCCATCACAAAGGGGTGCGCGAATTGCTCGAACTGGATCTGTTCGAAGTGAGCCTCGTCACGCACCCGCTGCAGCACCGCGCCCGTGTGCATCTGCTTGCCTAGTCTCCGCCACCGGCGCCGCCCATCCGGGCGGCATGGCTTTCGCGCCATTTGGCGCGGCGGCCGGTCGGCCTTGCGAGCGCTGCGCGGCCGAACCGCCTGAATACCCGGCTTTTAACCCGCCCATCCCCCACAGAAAGGCCCCTGCCATATGGATACCCCTGTCACCACCACCCCGCTTGAAGACAGCTTTGATCTGGTCACTCGCCAGGATCAGGCCGAGGCCGCGATCGCGGCTCTGCAAACCGATGTCGCAGAAGTGAAATCGCGGCTCGACAAGGTCGCGCTCGCCGCTGCCCGCCCGCCGATGGGCGCAAGCGCCGCGCCCGCCGCCGACAGCGCCGAGGTGAAGAGCTTTGTCGATGGCTATCTGCGGCGCGGCCGCGAGGCCGAGATCAAGTCGATCAGCGGCACCACGCCCGCCGATGGCGGCTATGCCATCCCGCAAGCGCTTGACGCGATGATCGCCAGCCAGCTCAAGGCGATCAGCCCGATCCGCGCCATTGCACAGGTCGTCCAGACCGGGACTTCGGGCTATCGCAAGCTGATTGCCACCGGCGGTGTCGCCTCGGGCTGGGTCAGCGAAACGGCCCCGCGCCCGGAAACCGCCACGCCGCAATTTGCCGAGATCGCCCCGCCCGCAGGCGATCTTTACGCCAATCCGGCCGCCAGTCAGGGCATGCTTGATGATGCGGCCTTTGATCTGGAAAGCTGGCTGGCGGGCGAGATTGCGATGGAGTTTGCCCGCGCCGAAGGGGCTGCCTTTGTCACGGGCAACGGGATCAATCGCCCCGCTGGTTTCCTCACCGCGCCCCAGGGCACCGCTGCCGATGGCACTCGCGCTTTCGGGCAGGTGCAATATATCGGCTCGGGCCATGCGACGGGGCTGGGCAGCACCGCCGAGACCAAGCTCATCGACCTCATCCACGCGCTCAAGTCTGGCTACCGCCAGGGTGCAAGCTTTGTGATGAACTCTGCAACGCTTGCCCGGATCCGTAAACTCAAGACCGCCGATGGCGCCTTCCTGTGGCAGCCCGGGATGATCGAAGGCCAGCCTGATCGTCTGCTTGGTTATCCGGTGATCGAGGCCGAGGACATGCCCGATGTCGCGGCCAATGCCTTCCCGATCGCCTTCGGCAATTTCCGCGCCGGCTATCTGATTGCCGAGCACGGGGCCACCAAGGTGCTGCGCGATCCTTTCACCAACAAGCCGTTTGTGCATTTCTATGCGACCAGGCGGATTGGCGGGCAGGTGCTCGATTCGAGCGCGATCAAGCTCTTGAAGATCGAGGCATAAGGCCCAGCTTCCCACCCCCGGCGGTGGCAGGTCTCCCCTTGCCTGCCAGCCGCCCCTGCGCCCGCATCGCTCCAGGCTGATCCCTCCTCGCCTGTGGCAGCGATGCGGGCGCTTCTTGTCTGAAATATCTGTCGCAATGTCCTTGGGAGACCGCCCGATGCAGCGGATTGTCGTGTTGCCTGCCGATGTCGGCGAGGCTGGCCTGTCCGAGCTCAAGCAATGGCTCGGAATCAGCCGGAATACCGAAGATGCGCTGCTCGCGGGCCTGCTCACGGCGGCGCTCGACCTGTGCGAAGCCTTTACCGGGCAGGTGCCGCTGGCCCAGCTGATCGAGGAACGCCTGCCGCCCCGGCGCGGGTTGCAATTGCTCGGCGCGCGCCCGGTGCGCGAGATCGCGATGGTCGAGGTGATCGCGGCCGATGGCAGCCGTTCGCCCCTTACGGCGCTGGATTACACTGCCGAGATTGCGGCCTGCGGCACGGCAAGCCTTCGCTTGCTCGTGCCGGTTCAGGGCAGGGCGCTGGCGGTGCAGCTGGTGGCAGGCATTGCGGGCGACTGGGCGAGCCTGCCGCCACCGCTGCGGCAGGGCATCATCCGCCTTGCCGCCCATTACTACCGCGACCGCGACAGCGATGGCCAGCGCGCGCCTGTTCCCCCGCCGCTCAGTGTGAGCGCGCTGTGGCAGCCCTGGCGGCTGATGCGGCTCGGATGATTACCGCGCAAGCCCGCCTGAGCGCGCTTGGCCAGCGCCTCAAACGCCGCGCCGAAGCCATCGCGCTGCGCCGGGCGCGCGCCATCGCCAGCGAGCACCGCCGCGAAAACTGGCGTGATGCCCGCGCGCTGTGGCCCGATTTTGCCGAGGATCAATAGACCATGGAAAATGCCCTGCGCGCAGCGCTGATGGATTGGCTGCGTGCCGATCCGGCGCTGGCCCCGATCAACACCATCGAGGAAGAAGCGCCCCTGCGTGCCGCTCCGCCCTGGCTCGGCATTGCAGCAAGCGCCAGCATCGACTGGGGCTGCAAGGAACGGGCAGGTCGCGAGATCCGCGTCGCGCTCGAACTTGCAAGCCGCGCCGATCACCCCGCTGCCGATCGCGGGATGCTTGCCGCTATCGAGGCCCGTGTGCTCGGCCTGCCGCCGTTCCACGCTGACTTTGAGCTCGCCTCGGTGCGCTTTCTCCGATCACGCAGCGAAGCGCGGGCGAACAACCTGCGCGCAGCCCTCATCGAGTTCCGCTTCCGGCTCTTTGCCCCCTTCTAGGAGTATCCCACCATGCCTGCACAAAATGGCGCCGCCTTTCTGCTCAAGATCGGCAATGGCGCATCGCCGCCCACCTATCAGACGGTCGCTGGCCTGCGCACCACGCAGATGACAATCAACGGCGATGGCGTCGTAGTGACGCACAAGGGTTCGGGCGGCTGGCGCGATCTGCTGTCGGGCGCCGGCACGCGTTCGGTTTCGGTCAGCGCGGCGGGGATTTTCCTCGGCAGTGCAGCCGAAAGCGCGGTGCGTGCCCATGCGCTGGCAGGCACGATCGATGATTACGAGCTCTCCTTCGAGGATGGCGAGCGCCTGCGCGGGCGCTTCCTTGTCCAGCGGCTGGATTATGCGGGCGATTTCAACGGCGAGCGCAGCTACACGATGCAGCTTGAAAGCTCCGGCCCGGTGATTCCGGCATGAATGCCATTCCCAATCCCCTGCGCGGCGAGGCGAGCCTTGTGGTTGCGGGCAAGGCCTATGTGCTGCGCCCGAGTTTCGAACATCTCGTGGCGGCCGAAAGCGAGCTCGGCTCGCTCTTTGCGCTGGTTGAACGCGCGGCGGGCGGCGCGCTGACCCTTGCCGAGATTACTGCGCTGCTGTGGCATTGCCTGCCGACCGAAGCCCGTCCTGAGCGCACCCAGGTGGGTGCAGCAGTGCTGGAAATGGGGTTGGTCAAGGCCACCCAGCCGGTACGCAGCCTGCTCGCGCAGGTCCTTGAAGGCGGCCAGTGAACGCGACTTTCGCCGCTGGCGCCCGGCGGCGGTTCCCCTTGGCGGCAAGGCTGCTTGGTTGGCGTCCGGATGAGTTCTGGCGGGCAACCCCAGCCGAACTGGCACTGGCGCTGGCCGACCCGAACGGTGCCGAGGCAATGACCCCGCCCACCCGCGAGACAATCGCCCGCATGATGGAGCGCGACGACAATGCAGGACAGGTTTGAAGAACTGGTGATCGATGTGCGTGCCAATACGGCGGGCTTTGCCGCCGATGTCGAGACCATGCGTCGTTCGGTCGATGGCGGGCTGCTCGACGGGTTTGGCCGGGCCGGCAATGTGCTCGAACGCGGGCTGCTTGCGGCACTGCGGCGCGGGAGCCTGGGCTTTGATGATTTGAAGCGCGTTGCTTTCAGCGCGCTCGATCAGATCGCGGCCCATGCGATGCAAGCGGGCCTCCATGGCCTGCTGGGCGGCGGCGGGGCGGGCGGCGGCGGGCTGAGCGGATTGCTCAGCCAGGCCTTCGGAGCGCTGCTCGGTCTGCCCGGCCGCGCCACTGGCGGCCCGGTCTCGCCCGGGCGCGCCTTCATGGTGGGTGAGCGCGGGCCGGAGGTGTTTGTGCCGACCAGCGCGGGGCGCATCGAAACCGGCGGAGCGTTTGGGCCGCGCGGGCGCGATGTCAGCGTCGCGATCCAGCTGGCCGTGCCCCGCGGGAGCGCTGCGCCGGTCGCGCTGCAGCGATCCTCGCGTCAGGTCGCCAGCGCGGTGCGGCGGGCACTGGCTGATTCGTAAGGGAGCGCGCATTTCATGGCATTCTGGCTGGCGCAGGGACGCCGTTCGCAGGAAGCGAGCTTCATCCAGCGCTTCGACCCACGTTTCTGGACCGTCAATTTTCCGCGACCTGCAATGGCCTCGGTGGTGACGACGGCTTTCGATGTCCTGCGCGTCGAGATCGAACTGCATAACCGGGGAGAACTGGTCGGGCTGATCTGGGAGAGCGAGGATCGGCTCGATCACCCGCTGCTCGCCTATGAAACCAACCGGGACTATTCGCACACCATCCTGACCTTTCGCTGGCAGTCAGCGGGCGTGATCCCGCTCGATGAGGTCAATGGGCCAACGCTCACCATCGAGGGGCGCGATGCCGCTGGTGCGCCGCGTGCGTGGTATGTGCGCTTGTGGAACTATGCCCAAGGCACCCCGACCGACGCGCGCATCGCCTTGCGCTTTTCCGAACTGGAAAGCGGTTTTGGCTTGCCGGGCGAGCCGGTTTACCCGCGGGACATCGACCGGATGTTCATCTCGCTGGTGGCGCCCGGTTACGAGGCGGGCAGTGACACGGCTCTGCCCGCTCGCGTCAACGGACACGTGATACTCTCCGAGATCGCCTGCGAGGGCGCGCGCGCGATGCTCGAAATCGGCGATGTGCGCGTGCCCGTGCACGGCGAGCGCATGGCGACTGCCTATGATGATGCCTATAACCAGACGCCTGCACGCCTGCTGCGCGGGATCATCGGGCTGGGCTATCGCGAGGATATCGTCCACTATGTCGGGATGAGCCACTTCATGCGGCTCGAACGGCAGACAGGCGGCGCGCTGCTGGCGGCAGGCGGAGGTGACCTGTGCACTCCGGCAACCGCATGGCACCAGAACTACTTTGCCGCTGCCAAGGCGGAAGGCTTCGCGGTTATCGCCTCGCTCTCCTATGAACTGTTTAACGCCTATACGCCGGAAAGCTGGAAGCAGCGCACCCACGATGGCACCCCGGCGCTGACCGGTTGGGAGCCCCCCTCGACCCTGCTCTCGCCAGCGAGCGCGCCGGCTATGGCATGGCTGCAGGCGGTGGCGCAGGGGTTTGTCGGCTTGCTCAGGCAGGCAGACCAGCCGGTGCGTTTTCAGATTGGTGAGCCGTGGTGGTGGGTTGTCCCGCAGACCGGTGCAATCTGTCTGTATGATGATGCCGCGCGCGAAGCCCTGGGAGGCAATCCGCCGGTGATTGCCGATATGCGCGCCAGCCTTTCAGCGGCGCAAACGGCGCTGCTCGATAGCGCGGGCGCTTTGCTGGCGGCTTCGACCGCCGCGCTGACGCAAGCGGTGCGGCAGGCAGCGGGCGGGCCATCCGAAGTGCTGCTCTTGGCGTTCACACCCACTGTGCTTGATCCCGAAATGCCCGAGCTTTACCGCGCCAACCTGCCGCTTGGCTGGGCGCGGCCTGCTTTCGATCGGTTGCAACTGGAGGATTACGACTGGCTGACCGCGGGCAAGGATGCGCTGCGCCGTGCCGCCTATGCGTTCGCCGATCAACGGCTCGGCTATCCTGCGGCCGAGCAGGATTACCTCGCGGGCTTTGTGCTGCTGCCCGAAGATGCCGAAACCTTGTGGCCGCTGATTGACAGAGGGCTTGATGAGGCGCGCGGGCGCGCTGTCACGCGCCGCTATGTCTGGGCGCAGCCGCAGATCAACCGCGATGGCTATACCCGGCTTGCCCCGCAACAGGAGGATGATGTGATCCCTTTCGATGACGTGCTCTATCCCTTTGCCCTCGGACGCAGCACGGCGGTTGGCCCGGAATTCTCGACTTCGATCGCGGTGACGGCTTCGGGGCATGAACGGCGCAACTCGCTGTGGGCGGATGCGCGGGTGCATTTCGATGTCGGGCCTGGCATCCGGTCAGAAGCCGAGCTTTCTCAGCTGCTTGCCTTCTTTCGTGCGCGGCGTGGGGCGGCACGCGGCTTTCGCATCACAGACCCATTCGATCATTCCTCGAACGGGATGACAGGCACGCCCACGATGCTCGATCAACTGCTGGGCACTGGCGACGGCGCACGGGCTGACTTCCAGCTCGTCAAGACCTATGGCGAGGGCCCCGATCCGCAAGTGCGCCCGATCACCCGCGTGCGCGCCGATACGCTGCTGGTCAGTGTCGCTGGCGTGCTGGTGGATGGCTGGAGCTTGCTGCCCCAGGGCGTTCTGCGTCTTGCCAGCGCGCCGCCGGCAGGTGCCGAAGTGCGCGCCGGGTTCCTGTTCGATGTGCCGGTGCGTTTTGCCGAGGACAGGATCGATATTTCCGGCGTCAATTTCGCCGCGGGTGAGGCACCCAGCATTCCTCTGATCGAATTGCGCGAGGTCGGGTGATGCGCGTGTTCTTCGACCGCGAGCTCGAGACAGTCGCGACTTTCTGGCGGGTCTATCGTCGTGATGGCGTGGCGCTCGGCTTTACCAGCCATGACCGCGACCTCGCCTTTGGCGGTATCCTCCACCGTGCCGCACCCGGCATGGTGCCTGCCGCGATTCGCCTTACGGCTGATCTTGCCCATGACAGCGCCGAGGTGGAAGGCGCCTTGAGCCACGACACCATCCGCGAGGCAGACCTTGCCGCCGGGCTGTTCGATGAGGCTGCCATTGCCATCGGTGCGGTCGATTGGGAGAGCCTTGAGCATCACACGCTCTACACCGGCGAACTCGGCATGATCGAGGATGATCGGCGCGGCTTTTCTGCTGTCCTGCGCTCGGCCAAGCAGCTGCTCGAACGCGATCTCGTGCCGCGCACCAGCCCGACGTGCCGTGCAGCGTTCTGCGGGCCGGGCTGCGGGCTGTCGGCTACGCGGTTCACACAGGTGCTGCCGCTTGCCGGGATTGAGCCCGATTTCAACCGGGTGCGCTTTGTTGGGATTGCGCCAGATGATCATATTGACGGACTGGTACGGTTTCGCGACGGGCCGCAGACGGGCGTCAGCTTCGGGATTGTCGGCTCCAGCGGCGACTGGCTGGTCCTTGATCGCCCGCTGGTAACCGGCACCGCCATCGGCACCCTCACCGAACTGCGCGAGGGCTGCGATCACACCATCGCCACCTGTTCGACCCGCTTTGGCAATGCCCGCAATTTCCGCGGCGAGCCGTTTCTGCCCGGCAATGATCTCTTGACCCGTTATGGCCGCAACTGATGCGGAGGCTTTTGCCCGCGCGGCGGAGAGTTTCATCGGCACGCGCTTTCGCCTGCATGGCCGCGATCCGGCAAGCGGGCTCGATTGCATCGGGCTGGTGGCGGCGAGCCTTGCCGCAATTGGCAAGGCTCCGGTCGCCCCGCAGGGCTACGGCTTGCGCAACCTTTCGATTGCGCGCTGGCTTGGCCATGCCGCGCAAAGCGGCCTTGCGCCTGCCCCAAGCCCGGTGCGGCGCGGCGATGTTTTGCTGGTGCAGCCTTCCCCGGTGCAGCATCATCTGATGATTGCCAGCAGCGCAGGCGAAGTCGTCCACGCCCACGCCAGCCTTCGCCGCGTGGTGCGCCAGCCGCTCCTGCCCGGCGCCGAGATTGCTGCCCGCTGGCGCCTTGTTCCATCCACCTGAGGATAAGACATCATGGCAACCTTGCTGCTCACCGCGCTTGGCACCGCAATCGGCGGCCCGCTGGGCGGAGCCATTGGCGCATTCCTTGGCCAGCAGGCGGATCGGCGCATCTTCGGTACCGGCAAGCGCGAGGGCCCTCGCCTCAAGGAATTGTCGGTCACGACGTCCAGCTACGGCCAGCCGATCCCACGCCAGTTCGGGCGCATGCGCGTGCCGGGCGCAGTGATCTGGGCGACCGATCTTGTGGAGAGCAAAACCAGGCAAAGCGGCGGCAAGGGCCAGCCTGCGATCACGACCTATTCTTACAGCGCCTCTTTCGCGGTGGCGCTGTCGAGCACGCCGATCGCCTCGGTCAGACGGGTATGGGCCGATGGCAACCTGCTGCGCGGTGAGGCAGGCGATCTCAAGGTCGGCGGCGTCATGCGGGTCTATCGCGGGCACGGCGATGATCCGGTCGATCCTTTGATCGCTGCCGACAAGGGCGCGGATGCGCCGGCCTTTCGGGATTTTGCCTATGTGGTTTTCGAGGACTTGCAGCTTGCCGAATTCGGCAACCGCATCCCGGCACTGACTTTCGAGATTTTCGCCGATGGTGCGAATGAAGCGCTCGCTATCGGCCAGCTCTTGCCTGAGGGTGCAGCGGCCGAGGCGCTCATGCTTAATGAGGCGCGCGGGTTTGCTGATGAAGGCGGCCCGGTGGTGGGTTCGCTTGCGGCGATTGACCAGGTCTTGCCGCTGATCTGCACCTCCGGCGCCGATGGTCTGGTGCTGTCGGTTGCTGAACGCGCCTCCGCCGCGCCCCCCGTGTTGCTGCCCGAACAATTGTCGATGCGTGGCGAGCAGGATGCCGACAGCCGCCACCGGCAGCGCGCCGATACCCCGGTGCGTGAGCCGGTGGCGCTGCGCTATTACGATGAAGATCGCGATTATCAGCCGGGCGTGCAGCGCGCGCTCGGCGTGCGTCCGGCAGGGCGTGAGGCGATGCTCGATCTGCCCGCGACCATGAATGCAGGCGGGGCGCGCCAGCTTGCCAATGCCAATGCCCACCGCGCCCGCTGGCAGCACGAACGGCTCACCTGGCGCATCGGCGAACTCGATCCCGCGGTCATGCCCGGCCGGGTGGTGCGGGTGCCCGATCAGGCGGGGCAATGGCTTGTGCGCGGGTGGGAATGGCATGATCGCGGCGTTGAACTCAGCCTTGAACGCTTGCCTCCCGCGCTCGGCGCGGCGGTCGCGGGCGATGCGGGCGCTGCCAGCACCGCGCGCGATCTGGCTGTCACCCCGACGCTGATCGCCTTTATCGAAGCAGCGCCCGACGGGACGAGCGATCCTTCTGCCCCCTTGCTCTACGCCGCCGCCTCTTCGGCCAGCGCGGGATGGCGGGGTGCAGCGCTGTTTGCGGTGCAAGGTGCAGCGCTTGTCCCGATCGGGGCCACGGGCGCCAAGCGGGCGGTAATCGGCACGCTCACCGCGCCGCTCGGGCCTTCGCCCGCATTGCTGTTCGAGCCTTCGGCCAGCCTTGAGGTGACGCTTGCCGCTGATGATCTGGAATTCGCCAGCGTCGATATCGCTGCGCTCGCAGCCGGTGCCAACCGGCTGATGCTGGGGGGCGAAATCCTGCAATTTGCCCATGCAGAACCGCTCGGGAGCGCGCGGTGGCGCTTGTCCGGGCTCCTGCGCGGGCGCGGCGGCACCGAACTTGCCGCGCGCGCGGGGCATGGCGCCGGGGCAAGCGCGGTGCTGCTCGATGATCGCCTCACGCCCCTCGATCCGGCTGAGGTGGCGGCGAGCGCGGGGAGCACTATCGCTGCAAGCGGCATTGCCGATCCGGCGCCGGTGCTGGCGATTCTCGCCAATCCCGGCCTGTCGCGGCGGCCCTTGATGCCGGTGCATCCGCGTATCACAGTGGGGCCCGATCAGGCGTGGAATATCACCTGGACCCGCCGCGCGCGCGGCCAGTGGCGCTGGGATGACGGGGTCGATGCCGCGCTCGTCGAACAGACGGAAAGCTATCTGGTAGGCTTTGGCCCGCCTGATGCGCCGCTTGCCACCTGGACCCGCAGCGAACCGCACTTCCAGCTCATGCCGGAAGATCGCATCGCATTGGCCGCGCAAGCGGGGGGGGCATGGCTGTGGGTCCGTCAGATCGGCACGCACGCACTCTCGCCCGCCTTGCCGCTTGTCAGCCTCAATTGATCCCCAAGGAGACCGCCATGAGCCCCTTTGCCGACTATCCCGCCACCACGCCGCATCTTGGCTTGCCGATGCTCTTCGTCGGACAGGCGCAAAAGGAGTTCTTCGTCAACCAGTCGCTCGCCGTGATCGACGCCCTTGCCGGGCAATCGGTGGTGGGCGAGGCGGCCAGCCCCCCTGCGTCCCCTGCCGAGGGCAGCTGCTACCGGATTGCACATGACGCAACCGGCGCCTGGGTGGGACGCGACCATCAGCTCGCGCTCGCGATTGGTGGGGATTGGCATTACATCACGCCCCGCACCGGAAGCCTCGTGTTTGATCAGGCACTCGGCCAGTTTGTGCATTTCGACGGCGTCTGGCAGACTGCAAGCGTGCCGTCAGCCGTCGTCGGGGGCGCAGTTGTCGATGCCGAAGCACGCGCTTTGCTGGCACACGTCATTGACGCACTTGCCAAACTGGGTCTAGTGGCCGCTCAGCCGGTGTGATTCAAATCCCTCGAATTCGCTGGCAAGACTTTTGTTGGATCGGTAACTTCGCGCAAGAGAGGCCATAGAGACTTTATTGCAACACCTGAGAAGCATTGATTTCTGCGATCTCTTGCCTCTTGGTGGTGGAAAAGATACAGACCAACCGTGCCTAAGTTCGCTAACGAAGGGGAATAACATAATGCGCAAAATTGTCATTGGGATGGCAATGGCCTCGACCGCGCTGACCGCACCCGCCATGGCCCGCGAAGGCCAGTGGTATATTGAGGGTAACGGCGGTGCGATGGTTGTTGAGACTGCCGACGGCCAGATCATCGGCCGTGACCGCGAAGCAGTCATGAAGTTCGACACCGGTTTTGATTTCGGCGGCATTGTCGGTCACGACTTTGGCCCGGTTCGTATCGAAGCCGAAGCGAGCTATCGCAAGGCCAACATGAACACCGTCACGGCTGGTGCGCTGGGCCTCGGCTCGGGTCCGAACGTGGCTGTGCCGGCGGGTCGTTTCACCGGTCGCCGCGACGCCTCGGGCGATGTGAACTCGCTGAGCTTCATGCTCAATGGTCTTATCGACATCGGCAAGGATGATGGGCTTCAGGGCTTCGTCGGTGGCGGTGTGGGCGTTGGCCGCACCGAGTTTAGCGGCACCGTGAACGCAGCTGGCCCGGGCTTCATCAACGATTCCGACACTGGTTTCGTGTGGCAGCTCCTCGCTGGTATCCGCGCTCCGATCAGCGATTCGTGGGACATCGGCCTGAAGTATCGCTACTACGTCGCGCCGGGCATCAGCATGATTGACACTGTGGGTCGCGGCTTCGTCAGCAACATGACCAGCCACTCGATCCTCGGCTCGATCACCTACAACTTCGGCGCGAAGGAAGCGGCTCCGCCGCCGCCGCCGCCGCCCCCGCCGCCGCCGCCGCCCCCGCCGCCGCCTCCCCCGCCGCCGCCGCCTGCGCCGTGCAACACTGGTCCGTACATCGTGTTCTTTGACTTCGATTCTTCCGCAATCACTGCTGAAGCTGCGGCCATCCTGAACAGCGCTGTGACGGCCTATGCCAACTGCGGTACGGCGAACGTGATGCTGGCCGGTCACACTGACCGTGCGGGCAGCGCGACCTACAACATGGCGCTTGCTGGCCGCCGCAACACCTCGGTCCGCGAATACCTCGTTGGCCGCGGCATCCCGGCTGGTCGCATCTCGAGCGAAGCCTTCGGTGAATCGCGTCCGCGCGTTCCCACTGCTGACGGTGTGCGCGAGCCGCAGAACCGCCGCGTGGAAATCACCTACGGTCCCGGTTCGGGCATGTAATTCGGCTTTCAACCGGAAATATCGGAAGGGGTCGGAGCAGTCCGGCCCCTTTTTCTTTGTCAGCAGCAAAGGTGCCGCAGGCGGCCACGCCATCTCCAGTCAGCGTCCCTGCGGGCATGGCGCCAAAACCCCGCAAGCCGTCGAAGGCTGCAGGTTTGCCGCAGCCCTCGATGGCCACAAGCCAGCACCCCGCAACCCGCGTGCCCACGCTCTGGTGACTTCCTGCCTGTGGGTCTTGTCCGAACCGCCATGAGCTGGCCCGAATCACGGGGATGGTCACGCGTCAGTTCCCCGCCCGTCAAACAGCCACGGCGTGGTCCTTGCCGCATCGCTTCTTGTGTCGCAGATGCTTGCCGGTGGCACTGCCAGCCGCTGCCTAGGCTCGGCAAGCCAAACCCAGAGCAAACAGCGTGCGCTTAAGGATGCACCCGCGCGGCGGCCTCAGACTGTTTCGCCCGCTGCCCTTGCTCTCTCGATGAGGCCGGCGATGGCGCTCGGTACGAGACGCATCGCTACCACCAGCATAACCACCCCGACCGGCACGACCACCAGGGTCGAGAGCACGCCCATGCCCAAGTCATCGCCGTTGATCTTCGAAACATAGCCCGCCATGAACGGCCCGATCCCGAGCCCGACCAGCGTTGTCGCGAGGAAGAAGATCGCGGTGGCAACCCCGCGCATCCGCGGCAGAACCAGCGCCTGGCTGGTTGCCGCCGCCGCCCCCAAAGCCGACGACGTCAAAAGACTCTGGATGAAGGCCAGCGTGTAGAACAGGACGATATTGTCGGTTGTGAAGGTGAGATAGACCACGGGAATCGGAGCCAGGAGGCCGAACAGGATCACCAGGATCCGCCCGTCGGCGCGGCGCTTGAGCAGGAAATCCGCCATCGCGCCGCCCAAAATCACGCCCAGAAAACCGCCCATCGCGCCCGGCGCTCCGAGAAACAGGCCCAGCTCCGATTTCGATGCTCCG
This sequence comes from Erythrobacter sp., assembly GCA_046296155.1. Lineage (GTDB taxonomy): Bacteria > Pseudomonadota > Alphaproteobacteria > Sphingomonadales > Sphingomonadaceae > Erythrobacter. The sequence goes on from JBKBLW010000008.1 coordinate 62,934, forward strand.
AGCATCCGTTCGCCGTAAGGCGCTGCCCAATAGGAGATGGAATAGGAGATAAAGGCCACCATCCCATAGCCGAGAATCACGGCGAGAAAGGCTGGCGAGCCCCAGGTGAGGCGGAAGGTCGGCAGATCGCGCTGCCTGAGGCCCATGGCCCAACTGAACACCGCATAATAGCCCACACCCAGAAACAGCCACTGATCGGAAATCCTCCACGAACCATCGGCAAAGCCCGGAACCAGATTGGCCGAGGCGGGAATCGCCACCGACAGCCCGAGCGCCAAGGCTGTAAAGCCGGCCAGCCCCACCAGGTTGCCCAGCAATGCCTTGGGGCCGCGCAAGAGCGCACCGATGATTGTCAGGGGCGGGATCACCTGCACCAGTTCTGCAAAAAAGCCCTTGAAGGGGGTCGGGTCCTCGGGCGAGGCAAGCCCGTCGATCGCCCCCCGCACCGGCTCGCGCAGCGAGAGCACCCACAGCGCCAGCAGCAGCCCCGGTATCCCGACTGCCAGAAACGCCGCTTGCCAGCCCTTGAGGCCAAGCGGCCCGCCACCGGGAAAGGCTGCGTTCCAGTTCTCGACGATCAGCGCTCCGATCAGCAGCGACACCCCGCCGCCGATGTAAAGCCCGGAGGAATAGATCGCGAGCGCAGTCGCCCGGATGCGCGCGGGAAACCAGTCGGAAATCAGCGAATAGGCCGATGGGCTGGCGGTCGCCTCGCCCACGCCCACGCCCACGCGTGCGACTGTCAGCATAGCCGCATTCTTGGCAAAGCCCGACAGCGCCGTCATGGTCGACCACACCGCCAGCCCGAGCGCCAAGAGCCGGGTGCGTTTCCAGCTATCCGCCAGCTTTCCCAGCGGGATCCCGAACAGCGAATAGAACACCGCAAAGGCGGTGCCGTAAAGAAAGCCGAGATAGGCATCATCAACGCCCAGATCGGCCTTGATATCATTGGCCAGAATCGAGAGAATCTGCCGGTCGATAAAGTTCAGCACATAGACCAGCACCAGCACGCCCAGGGCATACCAACTGTAGCGAGGCACCGGCGCGTTGGCCGCGTCCGCGCCTGACAATTTTTCGTCGCTCAAGAAATGTTCCCCAATCCCAGTCCATTCCCCCGGCGATGCAGCCGGGGTGCCGCCTAAGCGCGGTAATTCGTGCTATCGGCAATTCCCGCTTCGGCAAAACCCTTTTTGCGCAACCGGCAGGAATCGCACAAGCCGCAGGCGAGCCCTTCAGGCGTCGGATCATAGCACGACCAGCTCCAGGCCGGATCCAGTCCCAGACGCGCACATTCGCGCGCGATGTCGGCCTTGGTCATGTGCTGCAAGGGCGCATGGATGGTGAAGGGCGAGCCTTCCACCCCTGCCTTGGTGCCAAGCCGGGCGGTTTCGGCGAAGCTGGCGATGAATTCCGGGCGGCAATCGGGATAGCCCGAATAGTCGAGCGCATTGACCCCGATGAACACATCGCGCGCGCCCAACCCTTCGGCAAAGGCGGTGGTGAGCGCGAGGAACACCAGATTGCGTGCGGGCACATAGGTGACGGGAATATCCTCGCCCACCCCATCCTTGGGCACGGCGATATCATCTGTCAGCGCCGAGCCGCCGAAAGCGCGCAGGTTCAGGCCAATCTCGACATGACGGGCAACCCCGATCCGCGCCGCAATCGCCCGCGCTGATTCCAGTTCAAGCCGGTGGCGCTGGCCATAATCGACACTCAGCGCATGGACCGCGAAGCCCTGTTCCCGCGCGAGCGCGGCAGTCACCATCGAATCGAGCCCGCCCGACAACAGCACCACCGCGACCGGGCTGGTATCAACCATCGGGTTGCCGGAAAGCGTCATCGCAGGCTCAACAGCGTCCGGTATGGCGCGCTTCGGCGGTGAACTGGAACGGCAGCCCGCCGGCAATCCCCTGGCTTTCGAGCTGCACCAGCCCGGCGGTTTCCCGGCGGATGCTGGTGCGGCCAAAGCCGTTGTTGGGGCAGGTATATTGCACGGTGACCTTGGCTTCGGCGTCCTCGATCACGAACTGGCTGCATCCGCCCTCGGTGTGACGAAGCTGGATCAGCTCCTGGCCGCTGCGAATGCAGATCTTGCGATCAGGCTCGCCGTCGCGGTGCTTGATCGTCCATTCGCCCTTGGTCAGACGGCCGAGCATGGCCAGCCCGCGCCCCTGTGCGGCGGCCTCGCTTGCGGCCGATGCAACAACAAGGCCTGCCACCATCACGCTGCCCGCGACTGCTGCAAAAGTTGCTTTGCCGCTCATCATGCCCGCTCACCCCTGTCCCTGAGCCTTGCCACCCGCAGGCCAAAATAGGCCGGTATCACAGCGTCTGTATTGGTCAGATACGTCACGTCTGGCCCGGTCACAATGCGAGCTCGAAAATGCGCGAGCAGAACGCGCAGTCGATTTCGATGATGCCCTTTTCATTGCACATTGCGCGCTGCTCCTCTTCGGGAAAGCGCGCGATCACCGCAGCATAATGTTCGAGCGTGCAGCGGCACCCACGACGCAGCGCGGCGCCCGGCTGCACGCGGATTTCCGCCTCCTCGTTGAACAGGCGCCAGGTGATTGCTTCGAGCGAAAGCGCCGGATCGAGCAATTCCTCGTGGCTGATGCTGCTGCCGAGGATGGCGACATGCTCCCAATCGGGATGGTCGATGCGGACATGCAGCCGTTCGCGCCCTTCCTCGCCATCGGGCAAGTGCTGGACCAGGATGCCTGCCGCCGAAGGCTTGCCGCCCGCCACCCGGCTGGCAACACGGATCAGCGTTGGCACCTGTTCGGACTGGCTGAAATAGGTCTCGCAGGCCTCGGCCATGCTGTCGCCCTCAAGCGGCACGATCCCCTGATAGCGCTGGCCCTGCTCGGTCTCGAACGTCACCGCAAGATAGCCGCTGCCGAACAGGGCCGACAAGGATGGGTTCGCGCCCAGCCGCGCCAACCTTTCGGCATCGAAATCGGCATAACCGCGCAACGCGCCGTCGCGATAGTCGCACACCAGCAGGCGCACGATCCCGCCTTGCGTCTGCGCCTGCATGGTAAGCTGTGCCTTCTCGCCCTTGAGCAGCCCGCCCATCAGCGCGGCGAGCACCAGTGCCTCGCTGAGCAGATGGGTGATCGGGGGCGGATAATCATGGGCCGAGAGCACTTCATCGAGCAGCGCATCGAGCCGCACCACGCGCCCGCGCGCGCCGCGGTTCGGCAGGGTGAAGCCGAGCAGCTTGTCCGCGAAAGTTTCGGGCGAGGGTTCGATCAGATAGTCCATTCGCGGGCCTATATGGGGGTGTCGGAACGAGAGCGTAAGCCCCCTTACACCGCCAGCTTGCCAAAGGCCCAGAGCAGCACGGATTTCTGGGCGTGGATACGGTTTTCCGCCTCGTCGAACACCACCGATTGCGGGCCCTCGAACACCTCCTCGCTCACTTCCTCGCCGACATGGGCAGGCAGGCAATGGAGGAAGATCGCATCGGGTTTTGCCTGGGCCATCAGCGCGGCATTGACCTGATAGGGCGCCATCGCGGCGAGCTTTTCCTCGGCATGGGCCTGCCCCATTGAAATCCAGGTGTCGGTGACGATCACATCGGCGCCGCGCGCGGCGGCCGCGGCATCCTGCGTGAGCGTGACGCTCGCCCCTGCGCTGCGCGCCATGGCGACGAATGCAGGATCGGGCTCATAACCGGCCGGGGTTGCCACCCGGACATTGAACTTGAACAGCCCGGCTGCCTCAAGGATCGAATGCAGCACATTATTGCCATCGCCAAACCACGCCACTTCGAGGCCCGGCAGCGCCTTGCCGTGCTCGATCATGGTCAGCACATCGGCGACAATCTGGCAGGGGTGCGAGCGATCGGTCAGGCCGTTGATCACCGGAACGCTCGCATGGGCCGCCATTTCGGTGATCTTGGCGTGATCATCGGTGCGCAGCATGATGCCATCGACCATGCGGCTCAAGACGCGCGCCGTATCGGCAATCGTTTCGCCGCGTCCCAATTGGCTTGAGGCCGCATCAAGCAGCAGCACGCTGCCGCCCAGCTGGCGCATCGCGATATCGAAGCTGACGCGGGTGCGGGTCGAGTTTTTCTCGAACACCAGCGCGAGCACATGGTCTTTGAGGGGCGCATCGGAATCAGCCGCGCCCCTCGGCAGTCCGGCGCGCGCCGCCTTGCGCTCCATCGCATCATTGATCATCGCCGCGATGGCATCGGCGCCCGCGTCTGCGAGGTCGAGAAAGTGCGCCATCACGCCGCCTCGGGAATTGTGAAGCTGGCAGCGCCGGCCGAGAGCTTGTCGAAGAACTCCTCGATCTCGGCATCGCCGATCACCAGCGGCGGCAGGATGCGGATCGTGTTGTCGCCCGCTGCCACAGTGAGCAGCTGGTGATGATCGCGCAGGTGCACATAGAAGGGGCGGCTTTCGAACTTCATCTTGAGGCCGAGCATCAGCCCCTTGCCCCGCACCAGTTCGAACATGTCCGGATAATTGCCGATGAATTGTTCGAGGCGCGCGCGCAGCCGCTCGCCCTTTTCGCGCACGCTTGCAAGGAATTGCGCGTTGGCGACCGCCTTCATCACTGCCATCCCGGCCGCCATGGCGAGCGGATTGCCGCCATAGGTCGAACCATGGGTGCCGAAAGTCATGCCGCGCGCGGCCTTTTCGGTGGCGATGCAGGCGCCCAGGGGGAAGCCGCCGCCGATGCCCTTGGCAGTGGCGAGAATGTCCGGCTCGATGCCGTATTGTTCATAGGCATACAAGGTGCCGGTGCGCGCGACGCCGCATTGCACTTCGTCGAGCACCAGCATCAGATCATGCTCATCGGCCAGCGCGCGCAGGCCCTTCATGAATGCATCCGATGCCGGGCGGATGCCGCCTTCGCCCTGAATGGGCTCCACGAGGAATCCGGCGGTGTTGGGCCCGATCAGAGCGCGGACGGCCTCCAGATCATCGAAGGGGGCATATTTGAACCCGTCGAGCAGCGGCGCAAAGCCGTGGTGCATCTTGGTTTGATTCGATGCGCTGATCGTTGCCATGGTGCGGCCGTGGAAGGCGTTGTGGAAGGTGATCAGCTCAAACCGCCGCGCATCGCCGCCTTGCGCGTTCTGGTGATAGGCGCGCGCGCACTTGATTGCCGCCTCGACTGCCTCGGCGCCCGAATTGGTGAAGAACACGGTGTCGCCGAATGTCGCATCGACCAGCGCCTGTGCCAATGCCTCACCCTGCGGGCTGCCGTAGAGGTTGGAGACATGCATCAGCGTGGCCGCCTGTTCCTGAATGGCGCGGATCAGGCCCTCGTGCGAATGGCCGAGCAGGTTGACCGCGATTCCGCTGGCAAAATCGAGATAGCGCGTGCCGTTTTCATCAATGAGATGGCAGTGCTCGCCGCGCACGGGCCGCACGCCGCAACGCGGATAGACTGGCATGAGCGGTGTGATCGACATGGGCAATTCCTGAGGTGATTAAGAAGGATTAACAGCGATTAGCAGCGATTAAGCGGAGATACGGAACCAAAAAGCAAATGGCGGCCCCGCAAAGAGCCGCCATTGGCGTGTCAATAATCCTGCCTGAAACCCGCGTCAAACACGGGGACACCTCAGGGCAGAATCAGGCCTCGATCGGAACGAGGTTGACCGCCGAATGCTTGCCGCGTCGGTCAACTTCGAGATCGAATTCAAAGCGTTCGCCCTCACTGATCGAAGAGAGGCCCGAACGTTCGACGGCGCTGATGTGGACGAAGGCATCGGGCTGGCCATCATCGCGCACCAGAAAGCCGAAGCCCTTGGTGCCGTTGAAGAACTTGACCGTGCCGGTAACGCGCTCTCCCGTCAGCTCGCGCTGCGGGGCAGCATGCGCGCGCGGCGCAACCGCGATCACATCGCCGATAATCTGCAGATCCTGGGCGGAAATCTTGCCGCCGCGATCGACCAGATTGAACGCGAGCTGCTGACCTTCGGCGAGGCCTTCAAGCCCGGCGCGCTCGACCGCGCTGATGTGCACGAACACATCTTCACCGCCGGTTTCCTGCTGGATAAAGCCGAAGCCTTTTTGCGCGTTGAAGAACTTCACCATGCCCTTGCCGGTGCCCACGACCTGCGCGGGCATCCGGTTGAAGCCGCCGCCACCGGGGCCACGCGGGCCTCCGCCACCACGCGGGCCACCAAAACCGCCGCGATCACCACCGCCGAAGCCGCCGCCAAATCCACCGGAGCGCTCATGGCCGAAGCTGCGGGGCGGCTGATAGCCGTCCAGCCCGCCGCCAAACGGATCAAAGCCGTCTTCGCCGAAGCCGTCACGCTTGTCTTTGCCGCGGCGGCGCCCCCTATCGTAACCCATAAATCAATTCATACCTTGTCACACCGCCACTTGACCTGCGCGCGGATCACGGCGGAGCGGTGAGCCATGATCAACGCTTGCACCCGCAAGGCAGCGTTCGTGCCAACCGGGTTCGGGCCCTAGACATAGCGCACAAAGAGTTGCTTTGCGAATAATTTTACCTCGGGCCTGTTTTTTGCAGGAAAAGTGCACCGGGCAGGCAACAGTGCCCGCTCTTGTCTCGGGCCTGCGTTGCGTTAGATACGTGCTTCAACAGCCGTCTCCGATCCTTTGGCACCATCACAGGAACGTGCACCCATGAGCGACTTTCGCAAGCTTTCCGACACCATGCTCGCCAGCCCCCAGATCAGCCTTGCCGATATTGCCGAGGCCAAGGCGGCCGGCGTGACTTTGATCGTCAACAACCGCCCCGATGGTGAGGATCCCTCAGCCCCGCAAGGTGATGAAATTGCTGCCGCAGCCGAGGCAGCGGGCCTTGCCTATGTGGCAATTCCGATCGGCCATTCCGGTTTCAGCGAGCCTCAGGTTGATGCGCTGATCGCCGCACTTGAAGCCAATGAGGGCGCTGCGCTTGGTTATTGCCGCTCGGGCACGAGGTCCACTTTGCTCTGGGCCCTGGCGCAGGCGAAATTGGGCATGGCGCCCGATGCCATTGCCGAGGCGGCGCGGCAGGCGGGCTATGATATCAGCCCGGTCCGGCCGATGGTTGACATGTTGGCCGCCCGGTAGGGCTTTGGTTGATGAGCCTGCCTCCGCTGCTGATCCAGACGGCAGGTTCGCTGGTGGCGATTCTTGCGCTGGCAGGCCTGGCGCGCTGGCTGCAGCTGGGCGGTGTGCCGCGACTCGCGAGCAATGCCGATGTTGCGCGGGCCGCTGGCGAGGTTGAGGATGGCTTCACCCCTGTCGAGATCGCCTGCGATGCCGAAGGGGCTGGCGCCCTGGTTCGCGATCAGGACGGGCGGATCATGCTTATCCGCCGCCATGGCAACCGCTTTGCCGGGCGCGTGCTGACCGCAAGCGCTTCAGCGTGCGCCAGCGGCCACGCCATCACGATCAATTGCGGCGAGCGGCGTTTCGGCACCACCCGGCTGGAACTGGATGAGGCGCAGGCTTGGGCCGAGGCGATCAATGCGCTAAGCGTGAGCCGCGATGCCTGATTTCAACCCCACCCAATATGCCGTGCCGCTGTTTGTGGTTCTGGTGCTGGCCGAAATGATCTGGGCCAAATACCGCGCGCCTGAGGCCTATGAGCCCAAGGATACCCTCGTCAGCCTTGCTTTCGGACTTGGCTCGACCGTGGCAGGCGCCTTGCTCGGCGGGTTTGCGGTCTGGGTGTTCTTTGCCGCCTATGAATACCGGCTTTTCGATATGGGCCCCGAATGGTGGAGCGTGTGGTGGGCATGGCCGGTCTGTTTTGTGCTCGATGATCTCAAATATTACTGGGTGCACCGCGCCGGGCACCGCATCCGCTGGATGTGGGCAGCCCATGTCAACCACCATTCGAGCCAGCATTACAATCTCTCGACCGCGCTCAGGCAGACCTGGACGGGGCCGCTCACCTTCGGCTTCCTGTTTGCCGTGCCGCTGGTGCTGCTGGGCTTTCACCCGGTGATGATCGCGATCTGCGGCGGGTTCAATCTCATCTACCAGTTCTGGATCCATACCGAGGCGATCAAACGAATGCCGCGCTGGTTCGAAGCGGTGATGAACACGCCCTCGCACCACCGGGTCCACCACGCCACCAATCCGCGCTATCTCGATCGCAATTACGCAGGCGTGTTCATTGTGTGGGACAAGCTGTTCGGCACCTTCACACCCGAAGTCGATGACGAACCCATTCGCTATGGCATCGTCAAGCAATTGGGCAGTTTCAATCTCTTGTGGGCCGTGTTCCACGAATGGATCGGGATGCTCACCGACATCATCCGCGCGCCGTGGCGGCACAAGCTGTCCTATCTCCTGCGCGAACCCGGCTGGAGCCATGATAACAGCCGCGAGACCAGCGACATGATCCGCAGGCGATGGGAGGCGCGGGTGGGCAGCAGCGCGGCGCCGGCAAAATCAGTGGCTGATCAAAACCCGATTGCGGGCGCGCAAGAAGCTGCCTAGTCTCCCCCGCACAAAAGGGAGAGATCATGGAGAGCTTTGACTACATCGTCATTGGCGGTGGCAGCGCCGGCAGCGCGGTTGCCGGGCGGCTTGCGGTGGATGGCACGCGCCGCGTGTGCCTGCTGGAGGCAGGCGGGCGCAACGACAATGTCTGGATCAAGACACCGGGCTTCATGCCCTTCATCCCCGAAAAATCGAATTACCGTTATGAAACTGTCCCGCAAAAAGGGCTGAACGGGCGCACCGGCTATCAGCCGCGCGGGCGGGGCTTGGGCGGGTCTTCGGCCATCAACGCCATGGTCTATATCCGCGGCCACCGCTGGGATTATGACAATTGGGCCGCGATGGGCTGCACCGGCTGGGCCTATGAGGATGTGCTGCCCTATTTCAAGCGCGCCGAGGCGAATGAACGCGGCGCGGATGCCTGGCACGGCGCGGGCGGGCCTTTGTTTGTCTCGGACCAGACGGCGGCCAATCCCGCGAGCCATGCTTTTGTCGAGGCGGCTGCCACCTTGCAGCTGCGCACCAATGGCGATTTCAACGGCGAGCGGCAGGAGGGTTTCGGGCTTTATCAGGTCACCCAGCGCAAGGGTGAACGCTGGTCGGCCGCGCGCGCCTATGTCGAGCCGATCCGCGAGCAGGGCAATTTCGCGGTCCGCACCGATACGCTGGTCGAAAAGCTGGTGATCGCCGAGGGGCGCGTCACCGGCGTGCAAGTGCGGCGCGGCGGCCAGTCGCAAGTGCTCTACGCGCGGCGCGGGGTGGTGTTGAGCGCGGGCGCATTCAACAGCCCGCAGATCCTGATGCTGTCGGGGATCGGCCCGGCTGATCACCTCAAGAGCCACGGCATCGACGTGGTGATCGACAAGCCTGCGGTGGGCAGCAATCTGCAAGATCACATCGACTATGTCTCGGGCTGGGAGACAGCCAGCGACGTGCCGATCGGCAGCACGCTCAAGGGCAGCCTCAGAATGCTCGCCGCGATGATCGAACACCGCCGCAAGCGCACCGGGGTGATGACGACGCCCTATGCCGAATCGGGCGGCTTCTGGCAGGTCATGCCCGATAGCCCCGCGCCCGATGTCCAGTGGCATTTCGTGCCTGCGGTGCTCGAAGATCACGGGCGGGAAAAAGTGAAGAAGCACGGCTTTTCGCTTCACGCCTGTGTGCTGCGCCCGGAAAGCACCGGCACGGTGCGGCTCGCATCCCGCGATGCGGGGGCTGCGCCGGTGATCGATCCCAATTTCCTTGACGATGAGCGCGATATTGCGGTTCTGCGGGCGGGCGTGCGGCTGTCGCACCGGATTGTCGATACGCCCCCGTTGCAAGCCTTTGGCCCGAAAGATCGCCATCCGGTTGATCTCGATGATGATGCAGCGCTTGATGACCTCATCCGCAACCGGGCTGACACCGTCTATCACCCGGTCGGCACCTGCCGGATGGGCGCGGGCGATGACGCGGTGGTTGATCCCAGCTTGCGCCTCAAAGGGCTCGACGGGCTGTGGGTGGCCGATGCCAGCATCATGCCCAAGATCGTCGGCGGCAACACCAATGCGCCCAGCATCATGATCGGCGAACGCTGTGCGGACTTTGTCATGGCGGCTGAATAGGTTGCGCCCTCAAGCGCCGGGCACGGCCCATCCGGGCCGCTTGGCTTTCGCGCCATAAGGCGCGGCGGCCGTTCGGCCTTGCGCTCGCTTCGCCCCTGAACCCGCACCCGCGCTCATGAATGGCGCTGCCCTCGGCCCGAAGGGCCGCAAGCGCGACTGCGCGCCCGCAGCTGCTCCGCAGCGAAGCGGAGGAAACAGCAGCGAGGACGCTCGCCCGGAGGAGCGAGCGCAAAAAAAGGCCGGAGAGCTTATCGCTACTCCGGCCATGTCGAGTTTGTTCGTTCGCAGGAGGAACAATGTGAGGCGGGGCTAAGGGGAGAGAGAGAGGGAGAGAGAGCCTCGCCCCGCCAAACTGGTGATGGGTGATCTCTAGTTGTAGGCGCGCTCCCCGTGTTCGGAGATGTCGAGGCCGTTGACCTCGTCCTCCTCGTGGACCCGCAGCCCGATGGTCGCCTTGACGGCGAGGCCTGCGATCAGCGTGCCAATGGTGGCCCAGCCAATCGTCACGAGAACGCTGAAGATCTGCACCCAGAGCTGTGCGCCCAGCGCCACCGAGCCATCGCCGGGCCCGCCGAGGAAGGGCTGGTACACAACGCCCGTGCCAATCGCGCCGACAATGCCGCCCACGCCGTGGATGCCGAAAGCATCGAGCGAATCGTCATAGCCGAACTTGGCCTTCACCTTGGCGACGAAGAAGTAGCAGACCACGGACGAGATAATGCCGAGCAGGATCGCGCCGAACGGGCCGCTGTTGCCCGCAGCCGGCGTCACCGCGACCAGCCCTGCGATCACGCCCGAACAGAAGCCCAGTGCTGAACCCTTGTGGCCCATCGCGCGCTCCACCACCATCCAGGTGAGCGCCCCTGCAGCGGTCGCAACGAAGGTGTTGATCATCGCAAGGCCCGCCGAGCCATCGGCTTCGAGCGCGGAGCCCGCGTTGAACCCGAACCAGCCCACCCACAGCAGGCCCGTGCCAACCATGGTGAGGGTGAGGCTGTGCGGCGGCATCGGCTCGTTGGGCCAGCCCCGGCGCTTGCCCAAGAGATAGGCCAGCACCAGGCCTGAAACGCCCGCATTGATGTGCACCACCGTGCCGCCCGCGAAATCGAGCGCGCCATCTTCAAACAGCAGCCCGCCGCCGGCCCACACCATGTGGGCAATCGGGAAATAGACGATGGTGAGCCAGATCGGCACGAACATCATCACGGCAGAAAACTTCATCCGCTCCGCAGTCGAGCCGAGAATCAGCGAGGCGGTAATCGCGGCGAAAGTCATCTGGAAACTGATGAAGACATATTTGCTGATGACTTCATCGGTGAAGGTCGCAGCGGTGCTTGCGGCATCGGTGCCCTTGAGGAAATAGCTCCCCCCGCTCACGAACAGGCCCAGCGTGCCTTCGTAAGTGGTGTCGCCAAAGGCGAGGCTGTAACCCCACATCACCCAGATCAGCATGGCGAGCGATGCGGTCGCGCCGATCTGCGTCATGGTGGAAAGCATGTTCTTGGAACGGGTGAGGCCGCCATAGAACAGCATCAGGCCCGGCAGGATCATCATCAGCACCAGCAGGGTGGCGGTCATCATCCAGGCATTGTTGCCCGGATTGGGCACTGCAGGGGCGGCGGCAGGCGCTGCCAGCGCAGGCGTGGACGCCATCACTGCCGCCATGCCCAGAGCTGCCAGTTTCACGAAATTACGCGTCATCAAATTGTCCCTCGCAAAGCCCGTCACAGCGCGGTCTCCCCGGATTCGCCGGTGCGAATGCGCGTGGCCGATGACAGGTCGAGCACGAAGATCTTGCCATCGCCGATCGAGCCGGTGTTGGCGGCCTGCTGGATGGTCTCGACCACTTGCGCTGCCACCTCGTCGCTGGCGGCGATTTCCAGCTTCACCTTGGGCAGCATGTTGGTGGAATATTCCGCGCCGCGATAAATCTCGGTCTGGCCCTTCTGGCGGCCAAAGCCCTTGACCTCGGTGACAGTCATGCCCGCAACGCCGATCGCGCCGAGCGCTTCACGCACCTCGTCGAGCTTGAACGGTTTGATGACGGCGATGATGAACTTCATCAAATACCCCTGTGGTGTGCCGGACTGCCCGGCTTGCCAGGGGATAAGCAACAAGCGTGCCAAATCGCGCGCGGGCGCTGACCCAGAGGCCATGGGCCGCTTTTCCCGCACCTGCGAACAAATAATTGCCTAGAAGTTAATCGACTGCCTTATTTTTAGGCAGATTTGCGCTGTCGCCTAGAGGAAATCCCTGAGGGTGGCGATGAAGCGATCGAACTGGTCGTGGTGGAGCCAGTGGCCGGCCTTTGCAAACTCGATCACCTGCGCGGTCTTGAAATGCGCGATACGCCCGTCTTTCTCAGGGTTGGAGGCCCAGCTATCGGCACCATAGAGCAGCAGCGTCGGGCAAGTAATCGCGCCCCACAGCGCCTCGATGAACTCGTCAGCGATATCCTCGACCGGCCAGACATTGAGATGCGGATCGAACTTCCAGCTATAGGTGCCGTCCTCGTTGCGGTTGACCCCGTGGATGGTGAGATGGCGCGCCTGTTCTTGCGTGAGATAGGCGTTTTCCTCGATCATGCGAGCAAAGGCGGCCTCGATGCTGTCATATTTGCGTGGGCTTCGCCCGGCGGCCTGGCGCTTTTTTGCGATCCATTCGGCAAGGCGTTCAGGGTAAGGCACGCTGCGCTGCCTGGCGCGGTATTCAGGGGAGGGGCCAAGGCCTTCGATGGCAACCAGCTTCGTCACCATATCAGGGAACGCGCCGGCATAGCGCAGCGCCACGTTCCCGCCCATCGAATGGGCAACCATCCTGACCGGGCCGACCCCCAATTGGTGGATGAGCTGGGCGAGATCATAGACCATGTCGGCGGCGGAATAGACCCCGTCCGAAACCCAGTCGCTGTCGCCGTGGCCGCGATGATCCATCGCGATCACATGATAGTCCTCGCGCAGGGCCTCGGCGGTCCAGTCCCACGAGCGCGCGTGATCGCGCCCGCCATGCACCAGCACCAGCGGCGGTTTACCCCTGCCGCCCCAATCGAGATAATGGAGCCTGAGGCGCTGCGAGATGAAGGTTTGCGAAGTGGGGCCGGGCATAGTCATGGCCACCCCATGCCGCCAAGCGCAGCAGCTCGCAAGCCTACCTTTCCTTCGTGGCCGAGAAGGTCAGATCAGGGTTCTTCTCGATCTGATAAGTCACATCCCACGGGCTTTTCGCCATGAACACCAGATCGCCGTCGCGATCGCGCGCAAGATTGGCGCGGTTGAAGCTGGCGAAGTCGTCGAGCGCGCGTGCCTCCCCCTTGATCCAGCGCGCGGTGGCAAAGGGCGAGGGTTCGAGCGCCGCTTCGACCTTGTATTCGGCCTCGAGCCGCGAAATCAGCACTTCGAGTTGCAACTGGCCGACCACGCCCACGATGTGGCTCGCACCGATTTCAGGATAGAACACCTGGATGACGCCTTCCTCGGAGAGGTCATCGAGCGCCTTTCTCAATTGTTTTGTCTTGGTCGGGTCTTTGAGCTGTACGCGGCGCAGGATTTCCGGCGCAAAATTGGGCAGGCCGGTGAAGCGCACCTCGTTTTTCTCGGACAGGGTATCGCCCACGCGAAGCGTGCCGTGATTGGGAATGCCGATGATGTCGCCTGCCTCGGCGGTGTCGGCAATCTCGCGGTCCTGTGCGAAAAACAGGATGGGTGAATGCACCGCAATCGGCTTGCCAAGGCCAGAAGGCGTCAGCTTCATGCCGCGCTTGAAGGTGCCCGAGACCTGCCGCATGAAGGCAATGCGGTCGCGGTGGTTGGGGTCCATATTGGCCTGGACCTTGAAGATGAAGCCGGTGACTTCGTTGCGGCTGGGGTCGATCTGCGCCTCGCCCGCAGGCTGTGGACGCGGCGGCGGGGCGAAGCGGGCAATCGCGTCAATCAACTCGGTCACGCCGAAATTCTTGAGCGCTGATCCGAAATAGACCGGCGTCAGATCGCCATTGCGGAAGGCTTCCACGTCAAACTCCGGATAGCCGCCGCGCGCGAGTTCAATTTCTTCGGCAAAGCGGGTGGGGATGGCGGCATCCGCCTCGCGCGTGCCGAGGAACTCGCGGCTGGGCCCCTCCGGGCGGCTGACAGTTTCGGTGGCGAAATCGAGCAGGCCTTCAAACTCGCCGCCCATGCCGATGGGCCACATCTGGGGGGAGACATCCAGCGCCAGCATATCGGCAACCTCGTCCAGCGTCTCGAAGGGATCGCGGCCCTCGCGGTCCACCTTGTTGACGAAAGTGAGGATCGGCACGCTGCGCAAGCGGCACACCTCGAACAGCTTCCTCGTCTGCGGCTCGATCCCCTTGGCGGCATCGATCACCATCACCGCCGAATCGACCGCGGTCAGCGTGCGGTAGGTGTCTTCGGAGAAATCCTCGTGGCCCGGCGTGTCGAGCAGGTTGAAGACGATGCCGTCCTTTGCAAATGTCATCACAGACGAGGTGACCGAAATCCCGCGCTGCTGTTCGATCTTCATCCAGTCCGAGCGCGCCCGCCGCGCTGCCCCGCGCGCCTTGACCTCGCCCGCCAGGTGAATCGCGCCGCCTTGCAGCAGCAGCTTTTCGGTAAGCGTCGTTTTGCCCGCGTCAGGGTGCGAGATGATGGCGAAGGTTCTTCTGTTCGACATGAGCCCATCGGAGCGCAGCCTCAGCCGCGCAGTTCCGCCCCCAGCTTGCCCGCTGCCGCGACGATTTTATCGCTGATGGCTTTCAAATCGGCATCGGTGAAGGTCTTCTCGCCCGGCTGGAGCGTGACGGCAATCGCCAGGCTTTTCTTGCCTTCGGGCACGCCTGCGCCTGCAAAGACATCGAACACCTGTGCGGCCACGATGCGCGCCTTGTCCGCGCCCTGCACGGCGCGCACCAGGTCGCCTGCCGCAAGGGTTTGGGGAACGAGGAAGGCGAAATCGCGGGTCACGGCTTGCAAGGCAGGCGGAGTGAAGGGTGCGCGCGCCAGGGCGGCGTTCTTCTTCGCTGGAATGGCATCGAGGAACAATTCGACCGCAGCAACCGGCCCGCCAAGATCAAACGCCTTCAATGTCGCCGGATGCACCATGCCCAGCCGCGCCAGCACCACCTTGGGGCCAAGCCTGAGGGTCGCGGATTGACCGGGGTGGAACTGATCGCCCGCCTCGCCCATCACCATGAGATTGGCAACCGGCGCACCGGCTGTTTCAAGCAGGGCAAGCGCCAGCGCCTTGGCGTCGTAGGCGTCAAAACCTTGGGCCTTGCCGCTTGCCCAGCCGCGCGGGGTCTTTTCGCCCGCGAGCACTATCCCCAGCGTTGCGCGTTCATCGCTGAGACCATCGGGACCGATGAAATAGCGCCGTCCGATCTCGAACAGGCGAGTGCTGTCGGCGCCGCGCGCCTCATTGCGCGCCGCTGCCATCAGCAGGCCGGGCAAGAGCGAGGGGCGCATCGCCTTCAAGTCTTCGCTGATCGGATTGGCGAGCACCCAGAGCGGCTGATCCGAGGCGAAATGCTCCGCCGCCCATTCCGGCAGGAAGCTCCAGGTCACCGCCTCATTGAGCCCGCTTGCGGCGGCTGCGCGGCGCAAGCGGCGTTCGAGCACCTGGGCGGGCGTCGCGGTGGGGCGCGCAACACCATCGGCGCGCGGCAGGGGCACGCTTTCCACCTTGTCAAGGCCGTGGATACGCACGACTTCCTCGACGAGATCAGCCGGGCCTTCGAGGTCGTGGCGGCGCAGCGGGCAGGTGACATTCCATTGCGCATCAACGCTGAAGCCGAGGCTTTCGAGGATGCGGCGTTGCTCGTCCTCGGCCACATCCACCCCGCCAAGGCGCAGCGTCAGGGCAGGATCAAATGCGATCACCTTTGCCGCGGCAGGCGGCGAACCGGCGCGCACCACTTCGCTTGGGCTCCCGCCCGCCAGTTCCACGATCAGCCCGGTGAGCAGATCCAGCCCCGCGTCCAGAAATGCCGGATCCACCCCGCGTTCAAAGCGCGTGCGCGCGTCCGAGGTGAGGCCGAGCTTGCGCCCGGTGGCGCCGATGCGCGCCGGATCGAAATAGGCGATTTCGAGCAGCACGTCGGTGGTGCTCTCGGAAACGCCCGAATCTTCACCGCCCATGATCCCGGCGATGTCGTGCACCTGCACGTCGTCGGCGATCACGACCATCTCGCTATCGAGCGTGTAGGTCTTCTCGTTGAGCGCCAGAACCTGCTCGCCGTCTTGCGCGCGCCGCGCCACCACCGCGCCCGAAAGCTTGGCAAGATCATAGGCGTGGGCCGGGCGGCCATAGCCGAGCATCAGATAGTTCGTCAGATCCACCAGCAGCGAGATCGGGCGCTGGCCGGCGCTTTTGAGGCGCGCTTGCAGCCAATCGGGCGAGGGGCCGTTGTTGACGCCCGTGATCACGCGGCCATAGAAGGCCGGGCAGCCTTCGGGATCATCGGTGCGGATTTCCACCGGACAAGCGCCCGCAGCCGCAAAGGCAGGCATGGCAACCGGCCTCAGCGTCCCCAGCCCCTTGGCCGCGAGATCGCGCGCGATGCCATAGACACCCATGCAATCCGGGCGGTTAGGCGTCACCGCCACTTCGATCACCGGGGAGGCGCCGTGATAGGCCGCGAAATCCATGCCCACCGGCGCGTCTGCCGGCAATTCGATGATGCCATCGTGATCATCGCCCAGCTCCAGCTCACGCGTGGAGCACATCATGCCATTGCTCTCGACCCCGCGAATGGCGCTTTTCTTGAGCACCATGCCGTTTGCCGGAACGCTGGCGCCGGGAAGGCCGAGCACGCCCTTCATGCCGGCGCGCGCATTGGGCGCACCGCACACGACCTGCAGCGGATCACCCTCGCCGGTGTCGACCATCAGCACTTGCAGCTTGTCGGCATCGGGGTGTGGCTTGGCCGAAAGCACCTGCGCCACGCGAAAACCCGCAAGCCTTTGTGCCGGGTCTTCGACGCCTTCGACTTCAAGCCCGATGGCATTGAGCGCATCGCAGATCTCCGCAAGGCTTGCATCGGTTGCAAGGTAATCCTTGAGCCATTCGACCGAGAACTTCATGCGCGCGCTCCTACCCCGGCGGACAGCGTCGGCTGATCGAACGGCGAGAAGCCGTAATGCGCCAGCCAGCGCGCATCGCCATCAAAGAAGGCGCGCAGATCGTTCATCCCGTATTTGAGCATCGCAATGCGGTCGATCCCGAGGCCGAAAGCAAAGCCCTGCCACGCGGATGGATCAAGCCCCGCGAAGGCGAGGACACGGGCATTGACCATGCCGCTGCCGCCGATTTCCATCCACGCATGGCCCGGCGCATCACCGTGCCCGCCGACGACACGGCGGCCGCCTTCGCTGGAATAGCCGACATCGACCTCGACGCTGGGCTCGGTAAAGGGGAAGTAGGACGGGCGCAGGCGCAGCACGATGTCGTCGCGTTCAAAGAATGCCTTGAAGAAAGTCTCCAGCGTCCACTTGAGATGGCCCAGGTGAATCTGCCTGTCGATCACCAGCCCTTCGACCTGGTGGAACATCGGGGTGTGGGTGGCATCGCTGTCCGAGCGGTAAACGCGGCCCGGCGCGATGATGCGGAGCGGCGCGCCCTGATCCATCATCGCCCGGATCTGGACCGGCGAGGTATGGGTGCGCAGCAGCATCGCCCCGCCATTCGGCGCGCGGTGGTTGTCGCCGAAATAGAATGTATCATGCATCGCCCGCGCGGGGTGGGTTTCATCCATGTTGAGCGCGGTGAAATTGTGCCAGTCGTCCTCGATTTCCGGCCCCGTGGCGACGGCAAAGCCAAGATCGGCAAAGATTTCGGCAAGCTCGTCCATCACCTGGCTCACGGGGTGAACCGAACCCTTGGGCGCAGCCGGCGCAGGCAGGGTGAGATCGACAGTCTCGCTGGCAAGGCGGGCGGCCATCTCAGCCGCTTCGAGCGCGGCCTTCTTGGCATCGAGCGCCGCGGCGATTTCGGCGCGGATCGCCTGAATGGCCGGGGCGGCAAGCGCGCGCTCATCAGGGCTCATTCGCCCGAGCGTCTTGAGCGCTGCGCTGACCCAGCCTTTCTTGCCAAGTGTGGCGACGCGCTGTTCATCCAGCGCAGCCAGATCGCCTGCCGCCGCAATCGCGGCCAGCGCCGCTGCCTTTTGTGTATCGAGATCAGACATAGCCCGCGCCCGCTAGCGCCAAATTGCCGCGCATGCAAAAGGCTTTGCGCGCTCAGTTGGCCGCAGCGGGGTGCGGCTGGTGCAGGGCCTGCACCGCGGCGCCTGCAATCTCCATCCGCGCCCGCATGGCGGCCGCCAGCAGGGGCTTTTCAAGCTTGGCATATGCGGACGGGCTCATCCCCATGAACCGCTTGAAATCACGCACGAAATGCGATTGATCGTGATAGTGGCAGTCCAGCGCGCCAAGCCATTTGAGCGAAGGGTCGAGCATGAAGCGCGCAAGGCTGCGCAAGAACCGCTGGCGGCGCAGCAGCAATTTGGGCGGAAAGCCGAAAGCGCGCCGCGACAGCCGTTCCAGCGAGCGGACATTCATGCCAAGCCGCGCTGTCAGGTCTGCCACGCTGACCATTTCGGGATCGAGCAGCGCATCATTCAGCGCAAGGATCGCCGCGTCGTGCTGCTCGTGATGGCCGAACAGACGGGCCATATGCGCCTCGATCAGCGCAAGATCCTCGGCATAGTCGCCGCTGCTTGCAGCGAGCGCATCGCCGAGCGGCACCAGCGGAGCAAAGGCCGGATCGCTGCGCCCATCGACGAACCGGTCGGCGTAATTGTCTGCATCGACCCGGCACAGGCTCGCCCATCCAAGCGGCAAGAGGCCGATCCCCCAGCTGTATCCGCCGCTGATCCTGAAGCGCATGGCGCGGCTGGTCGGCCCGGTGACCGCAAAAGCGGGGCAGGCAGTCACAGGATCGCCGCCGATCGCCGCCGTCGCCTTGACCGCCCCGAGAAACCGCAGGTTGGCCCATTCGGGGTGGAGATAATCCTCGAGCCATTCGCCCGGCCCGCACACGAATTCGGTGCGGTAATAGGTTGTCACATAAGGGCGCAGCGCCGGCGCGGGCAGTGCAAAACGCACTGTCACCGACTTTCCCGGCCTAGCATGCATGGCGCGTTCTCCGCTGCACAGGTCGTATCCTTACAAGATTAACCGATAATATTTCTCTTAAGATACGCAGGCGTTATTAAAGGGAGAGACGCTCGTGTCACAAGTCATCAAATTGGCGGTGCTTGGCGCCGCCTTGGTCGCCATGCCGCAGGCCGCACTCGCCCAAAGCAAGGACAAGGCAAAGGATGCAGGCCCGCAGCTGGTGACGTGCGAGGAAAGCCTTGGGGTGGTGGCGCTGGTCGATGGCGATCAGGCGGGCTGGGCCAAGTGGGGGCTCGGCTCGCCGCGCGCGCTGATCCATGCGCTGATCAGGGAATCGGGCTGCTTTACGCTCGACAACCCCAATGATGACACGCCCGCGCGCTTTCTGATGACGGCGATTGCCGGCAGCGAAGAGGAAGTCGATCAGGGCATGGAACTCGCCAAGGGCGCAGCGATGGAGGGGCTCATCCGCAGCGGTGCGGCGGGATCGGTGCTGCGCGGTGTGCCCTTTGGCGGCGCAGCGCTTGGCATGTTCGGCGGGATTGGCGGCAAGAAGCAGACGGTGGCGGCTGGCCTCAAGGTGGTCAGTCCGGCCAATGGACTGACTGTCGCGGCAGGCCAGGGCGTGGTCAGGAAATCGACAATCAACTTTGGCGGTGCAGGCTATGGCTGGGCGGCCGGCGCGGCCAATGCCTCAGGCTATCAGAGCACCCCCAATGGCAAGATGCTTGCCGAGGCCTTCATTCAGGCCTTCAACGAGATCGTCAGCCAGCGCGAACTCATGGCCTCGGCTCCGGCGACGGCCGCACCCGCTGCCGCGAAGAACGCGTTGGTGGCTGCCGATACTGTCATGCGCAGCGGCCCGTCTGCCACGGCCGGATCGGTGCGCAGCTTGCGCAAGGGCACCGAACTCATCCCGACGGGCAAGCGCGAAGGGCTGTTCCTTGAAGTCAAGGACAGCTTCGGGACCACGGGCTGGGTATCGGTGGAGGACTTGCAGTAAGGCGCGCCGCGCTGTCTAGCGGCGCGGCGGGTCCAGCGTCTGCGCGGCGCTCCCCCAGATCCGTGCGCGGGCTTCCATGAAGCTTGCCAGAATGGGGTGATCGAGCGCGGCATATTCGCTCGGGTTCATGGTCATGAATTCGTGGAACTCGCGGGTGAATTGCGCCTGATCGTGATAGTGTTCGTCCATCGCCTCGGTCCAGCGGGCGGCATCATGCAGCATGAAATTGGTGAGGCTGCGCATAAAGCGCTGACGACGGATCAGCAGCTTGGGGGCAAAACCGAAATAGCGCAGGCATACCCGCTCCAGCGTGCGCACGCTCATCGCGCTGGCATCGGCAAGTTCATGCACCGAGGCGTGTTGGCCGCTGACGATAGCCTCGTGAACCCGGCCAATGCGGGCATCATCCCGGGTCGGGCGCATCAGGCTTTCAAGTGCTGCAATGATTGCGGTGAATTGCTCATCAAGGCTGGCGGAGGGCTCGCGCAGCGCATCGCTGAGGTTTGTGAACCTGGCAAAAGCGGGATGCCGCGCGCCATCGCAGACCACATTGGCAAGGCTGCTGGCGTCAGCCTTAAAGAACCGCGCCCAGCCTAGTGGAAGAAAGCCGATCCCCCACATCCGCGACGTGCCCAGCGTGAAGCGACAGGGCAGCGCGCTTGGCCCGGTGCCGACGAAGCGCGCCCCGCTGACCGCGCTGCTGCCAATCGCGGCATTGGGTGCGCTGCCGGCAAAAAAGCGGACATTGCCCCATTCGGGCTGGAGATAATCCACCAGCACCCCGTGATCATGCACATCAAGCGTCATGTGGTAGATGCTGGTGAAACAGCCCGCAAAGGGTTCGGGCGCGGCGCGGAATTCGCTGGTGAGGGTGAAGCGGGCATGCGTTGCGCCGCCGCCGCTCAACCCACCCGTGTCCTGAGGCCCCCGCATGGCTGCAAAGGTTGGCGCAAGTGGCGCATATTTACAAGACCCCGCACCCGCGGGCGCGTCACGCAAAAGGGGCAGGCTCCAGCCGGAACCTGCCCCATGAGAGCGCGTGCGATGAGGCTCGCGTCAGGCGGGAAGCGCGCCCCCCGCTGGCGTTATGCCGGCAGGGCAGCCTTCGCCTGCGCGATCACGGCCTTGAAGGCGCCGCCTTCATTCATGGCGAGATCGGCCATCGCCTTGCGGTCGAGTTCAATGCCGGCCAGCTTGATGCCATGCATGAACTGCGAATAGGTCAGCCCTTCCATACGCACGGCCGCGTTGATGCGCTGAATCCACAAGGCGCGGAAATTGCGCTTCTTGACCTTGCGGTCGCGGTAAGCATATTGGCCAGCCTTTTCAACGGCCTGGCGGGCGACGCGAATGGTGTTCTTGCGGCGGCCGCGATAGCCTTTGGCTTGATCGAGAATCCGCTTGTGCTTGGCGCGGGTGGTAACACCGCGTTTGATGCGAGGCATATCAGTATATCCTTATGTTGAGGACGCGCGGGCTGTCAGGCCGCCCGCATCAATCCAGACCGTAGGGCGCCCAGCGCTTGATGGTCGGGGTGTCGTTTTCCGAAAGCACCGAGGTGCCGCGGTTGGTGCGGATATACTTCGCATTGTGGCTGATCAGGCGGTGACGCTTGCCAGCGACGCCGTGCTTGACCTTGCCGGTGGCGGTGATCTTGAAGCGTTTCTTCACACCGCTCTTGGTCTTCAGCTTGGGCATTTTCATCTCCTGTAAGAGACACGTCGCAGCCGGCCCTGGCAGCCCTTGTCGCCAGGCTGGCTGATTGATTCGTGTCAGTGAAGTGCGCGCGGATAGTCGCAGGCGGCGCGAATGGCAAGGCATTTGCACGATCGCGCCTGCACGATCGCGCCTGCACCAGCGCGCCTGCACCAGCGCGCCTGCACCAGCGCGCCGTGTCGCAGGCCCGTTGCCAACGGCAGGTTTTGGCGATCATTCCCGCCTGTCAGGCGGCGCTTTCGCCTCCATCATCATCATCATCGTCATCATCGTCGTCAGCCGCGCCGTTGGCAGCGCCCAGCGCTTCGAGTTCGGCCGGGCTCTTGATGACTGCCCCCTCGGCGAGGCCGGCCAGCTTCTCCATCACCTTTTGCGCGTTCGCGGCCAGCCGCCCGCCATGCGGGTTCACCGCCACCGGTTGCAGGAAAGCGCGCGCCAGTTCCACCTTGCCCTCGCCCAGCAGCATCAGCGCGACATTGAACTTGAGGCCCATGTCGAAGGGTGCCAGCTGCGCGGCGCGTTCCAGCGCCGCCTTGGCATTTTCGGGCGGCTGCACCCCGCGCCGTGTGTAGCTCTGGAAATAATAGACGAGCGGCAGCGGATGATCATTTTCCAGCGCGTTGAGCTTCTCGAAGGGCTGCATGGCCTTGGCATAGGCAGCGGCGCGGTTTTCCGCCTTGCCTGCCAGCCGGAACAGCGCATAGCCTTTCTGGACATAGGCATTGGCGCGCCGCGGATCGCGCGCCAGCGCGCGGTCGGCAGCGGCAATCGCGGCCTCATCATTGCCTGCATCATATTCCGCCTCGGCGAGCGCGGTGAGCACGCCTGCATCATCGGGATAGCGCGCAGCAATGGCCCGGGCCTCGGTGACGAGCTGGGCCGCCTGTTCGGTATTGACGCCGCGCTGAGAGCGGATCGCGACGTCCATGATCTCCGCCTCGCCCGGCGGCAGCGCCCGCACCGCCACTGCCCCGATGGTGAGCCGGTCGGCAGGGATCACGAACGTCATCGTCTTGCCGGAGCGCATATAGGCGCGCACTTCGTGGTTGAGTTTTGCCAGGTCGCCGAAAGCCAGCTCGCCGGCTTCGAGCGAACTGCGCCCCGCGATCAGCTCGCGCTGGTAGCGATTGAGCTGGCCTGCGCGATCTTCGCGGAACGTGAGGTAGTGATAGAGCAGCCAGCTATAGCCATAAAAGGAATTGTCACCGCGCTGGGCGCCGTTGCTGGTGGCGCTTGCCTCCAGCAGATTGCGGACTGTCAGCGTGTCGCCGAACATCAGCTCGCCCACCCGGTGCCGGGCGGCCCGCCCCATCATCACGCTGCCATCCTTGCGGAAGCTGGTGGCGGCAAAGAATTCGGCTGCGCCCTCGTTGAGCCAGCGCGGCATGGCGAAGTTGCTCGAAGACATCAGGAAATGGTGGGCATATTCGTGCAGCAGCACGATGGTCGAGATGCTGGGATAATCGCCATCCCCCTCATTGGCGAGGTTCTGGACAAAGGCGCGGCTGCCGCCTGCGCGCGGGATGTAGAAGCCTGCGACATTGCGCGAACGCGCGCTGGCAAGATTGCGGACGTCCTTCTGGCTGCCCACGGCATAGATCACCACGCGGTTGGACGGGCTGGGCTTGTCGATCTCGCGCCCCAGCAGCATCGCCATGGCTGCATGGTAGCGCTCGAGGTTTTCGGCATAGCGTTGCAGATTAGCGGGCTTGTCATCGGCGTAGATGAGGAAGTGATCGCTCGATGCCTCGTGCCACGCGGCAAGGGCGGGCTGGGCGATGGTGAGGACAAGCGCTGCGATCGCGCCCCTCAGCAGTCCGGAATTCATGCGGCGACCTTGATCCTGTGTCTGCGATTCACAGTTGTGTAAGCCAGCATAGGGGATTCGCTGCGGATGGCCAGAGCGGCGCCGGCGCGTGTTATAAACGCAACAAAAATGCTGCGGCGTGAGCGAAAGATTCAAGGCTCGATTCCAAACCAACAATCACCATATTTTTCTTCACAGATTCAATTTGGGGCTTGCGGGCTGCGCGACTCAAGCTTTGTCCACGCGTCGCTGGTCTGAAACCGCGGTGAAACCGGGCCGTCATGGTAACTAAGTGCTTAAACGCCCGTTGACGGGATTCGCTGCCTGATTCATCATCTAGTGGTCGGACCGGGAGAAGACCCCCAATTGCTTGATGTGCTGGCTGCTCCAGCGAAGGAGCGCAAAGGCGCAGCGCAGCAGCGAGGCGGGGCTTTGAAGGCGAACCAGAAAACCATCTCTGCATACCTGCACAGCGCCTTTCAAAAGCGGCCTTGTGGGCAAGTCTGGGGATGAACCGGCAAAGAACAGAATTGGAACAAACGTGCTTGCGCGGGTGTGCAATTCAGGGGACAAAGCGGGGCGGACAATGGATTTCAAAGCGAGTGATAATGTGCCTGGCGATGTAATGGACGAGGCAGCAGCGACCACCGCTGCAACCACAGGGAACGAGGCGGTAAGCATGAAGAAAGCCGACAGCGGCAGCGATGCCTTGATCGCGGCCAAGGCAGGCGAGGCGATGGCCAATGCGGTGGGCACTGTCATGGCCGAAGCGATCAAGGGCACTGGCGCCAGCGATTCCAAGAAGGTCAATGCGCGCCGTTTCACGGTGCGCACCGATCCCGCGCGCGATGCCAACCTCACCGAATTCGGCAAGGAGACCCTGACGGATCGCTACCTGCTGCCCGGCGAAAGCTATCAGGATTTGTTCGCGCGTGTCGCGGATGCCTATGCCGATGATCAGGATCACGCCCAGCGGCTGTATGACTATATCTCAAACCTCTGGTTCATGCCCGCGACCCCCGTTCTGTCCAACGGCGGCACCAATCGCGGCTTGCCGATTTCGTGCTACCTCAACAGCGTGGAAGACAGCCTCGAAGGCATTGTCGGCACCTGGAATGAAAATGTCTGGCTTGCTTCCAAGGGCGGCGGGATCGGCACCTATTGGGGCAATGTGCGCGGCATCGGCGAGCCGGTCGGCCTCAATGGCAAGACCAGCGGCATCATTCCCTTCGTGCGGGTGATGGACAGCCTGACGCTGGCGATCTCGCAGGGCTCGCTGCGGCGCGGGTCTGCCGCCTGTTATCTCGATATCAGCCACCCGGAAATCGAGGAGTTCCTCGAAATCAGGAAGCCTTCGGGCGATTTCAACCGCAAGGCCTTGAACCTGCATCACGGCGTGCTGGTCACCGATCAATTCATGGAGGCAGTGCGCGACGGAACCGAGTTCGAACTCAAATCGCCCCGCGATGGGAGTGTGCGTGGGCGTGTCGATGCGCGCTCGCTGTTCCAGAAGCTGGTCGAAACCCGCCTGGCAACGGGCGAGCCTTACATCGTCTTTTCCGACACCGTGAACCGCATGATGCCCAAGCATCACCGCGATCTGGGATTGAAGGTTTCAACCTCAAACCTGTGCAGCGAAATCACGCTGCCCACGGGCATCGACCACCTCGGCAATGATCGCACCGCGGTGTGCTGCCTGTCGTCATTGAACCTTGAAAAGTGGGAAGAATGGCAGGGCGACAAAAAGTTTATCGAGGACGTGATGCGCTTCCTCGACAACGTCCTTCAGGACTATATCGACCGCGCGCCCGATGAAATGGCCCGCGCCAAATATTCCGCCTCGCGTGAGCGCAGCGTGGGCCTGGGCGTCATGGGTTTCCATTCCTACCTGCAGATGAAGGGCGTGGCGATGGAAAGCGCCATGGCCAAGGCGCTGAACCTCAAGATGTTCAAGCACATCCATGCCAAGGCGTCGGAAGCCTCGATGCTGCTCGCACAAGAGCGCGGCCCATGCCCCGATGCCGCCGATATGGGCGCGATGGAGCGCTTTTCCTGCAAGATGGCGATCGCGCCGACCGCTTCGATCAGCATCATCTGCGGTGGCACCTCTGCCTGCATCGAGCCGATCCCGGCCAATATCTACACCCACAAGACCCTGTCGGGCAGCTTCATCGTCAAGAACCCCTATCTGGAGAAATTGCTCGACAAGAAGGCGAAGAATTCCACCAATGTGTGGAACTCGATCCTTGAACGCGGCGGCAGCGTGCAGCACCTCGATTTCCTCACGCCCGAGGAAAAGGCCGTCTTCAAGACCAGCTTCGAGATCGACCAGCGCTGGCTGCTCGAATTCGCAGCCGATCGCACGCCGTTCATCGATCAGGCGCAGTCGCTCAATCTGTTCATCCCGGCTGACGTGGACAAGTGGGACCTCATGATGCTGCACTTCCAGGCCTGGGAGAAGGGCATCAAGTCGCTCTATTACCTGCGCTCCAAGAGCGTGCAGCGCGCAGGCTTTGCCGGCGGCGTCGAGGCGGACAATACCCCGGAAGCCCCGAAGATCGAGCTCGCCGCCAGCGGTGAGCAGACTGATTACGAGGAATGTCTGAGCTGTCAGTAAGCGGCCGGGGCGCGGTTCGCCCGCCAAATCAAGGGAGAGAGTTTTCATGACTCCGCAAATGTGGGCAGGGGTGTTTGGGCTGGTGGTGAGCGCGGTCTATGCCTTCACCGCGATCCGCGAACTGCGCCGGGGCAAACCCGGACACGCGCTTAATGCCGCCAAGATCCATCTCGGCATGGTCGCCATGCTGGTGCCCTTCTGCCTCTGGATTCTTATCGCCTACGCCCCCTGAATCCGCGGCCCCGCGCCTTTCGTATCTGTGCTATACACACCCTGTTTCTAACCGGAGACCACGCCGATGTCGCTGCTCGAAGCCCGCAAGACCTACAAGCCCTTCGAATACCCCTGGGCCTATGAATTCTGGAAGCGCCAGCAGCAGATCCACTGGATGCCCGAGGAAGTGCCACTGGGTGAGGATTGCCGCGACTGGGCGCAGAAGATCTCTGAGCATGAGCGCAATCTGCTCACCCAAATCTTCCGCTTTTTCACCCAGGCCGATGTCGAGGTGCAGAATTGCTACCACGAACAATATGGCCGCGTCTTCAAGCCTACCGAAGTCAAGATGATGCTGGCGGCCTTCTCCAACATGGAAACGGTGCACATCGCGGCCTATTCGCACCTGCTCGACACCATCGGGATGCCCGAAGCGGAATATTCCGCCTTCCTCGAATATGAGGAAATGAAGGACAAGCACGATTTCCTCCAGCAATTCGGCGTCGATACCGATGAGGACATTGCCCGCACGCTGGCAACTTTCGGCGGCTTTACCGAAGGGCTGCAACTGTTCGCGTCTTTCGCCATGCTGATGAACTTCCCGCGCTTCAACAAGATGAAGGGCATGGGCCAGATCGTCAGCTGGTCGGTGCGCGATGAAAGCCTCCACTGCGAAGGCATCATCAAGCTGTTCCACGCCTTCTGCGAAGAACGCCAGTGCCTCACCAAATCGGTGAAGGAAGACCTGATCGACATCTGCCAGAAGACAGTGCGGCTGGAGGACGCCTTCATCGATCTGGCCTTTGAAATGGGCCCGGTGGACGGCATGAGCGCCAAGGAGATCAAGCGCTACATCCGCTACATCGCCGACTGGCGCTTGAAGCAGCTGGGCCTTCAGCCGGTCTACATGATCGAGGACCACCCCTTGCCCTGGCTCCAGCCGCTGCTGAACGGGGTGGAGCACGCCAACTTCTTCGAAACCCGCGCAACCGAATATTCGAAGGGCGCGACGCGCGGGAACTGGAACGACGTGTGGTCAAGCTTCGACAAGCGCCAGAAGGCCAAGGCCGCGAACGAGGCCGGCGCCGCGGGCGAAGCCGAGGCCGGGCTGTTTGGGGCTGAGGCGGCGGAGTAGGGGGTGGCAAACTTTGTAGCGCCTAAGTACTCCAGAAAAGCGGTCAGCAAAGCTGGCGCACGCATTGCTGCTGGGCAAGGCTCGTTTGAAGATACCCTGATTTTCGAAAATTGGCGCGCCTCTCACGCATATGTAATTAATACGTTTCAAGCCAACCTCCGACGCAGAACAAGGAATGGAGACGCGGTCGTCGGTACGCGTCTAAAGCGCCGCGCTACTATCCAGAATAAGCTCCAGCGTTTCCCAACGATGCAGCTAGGCCGCATGCATGATATTGCGGGATGCCGAATTATTTTTCCAACAATCGAAGAATTAGAGGCTTTTCGTGGCGATTTCCATAAAGCTCGCTTTGATCATGTGAGAAAGAGCATTGACGAGGAAAGGTGGAATTATATCGATCATCCGAAAGCTGACGGATATCGTGGCATCCATGATGTTTACGAATACAACGTGCGTTCTTTATATGGTGTAAATTGGAATGGACTTCAGATAGAGATTCAATACCGCACTCTCTTGCAGCACTCTTGGGCTACCGCAGTAGAAGTTGCGGGATTATTAACTCATAATAATCCGAAGTTTGGGCAAGGCAGTCCGGAGCTTATTCGTTTTTTTTCAATAGCTAGCGAACTTTTGGCTCGTCAGTTCGAAGATCGAACATCATGCTTGCCTACGGCTTCAATTGAAGCGTTGAAGGAAGAGCTTTGGGCACTGGAAGACGAAACGCGTATCCTTCAACTCTTTCGGCGCGTCAATTCGAAGATTGTCGATATTGATTTCAAAAAGAACAACATTCTCATATTTCCCTTAGTGGAAAATACTAATTTGGAAAATGAGAGTGAACTTCAGATCGAGTCTTACTTCAGCGTGAGCGTTGCAATCGAGCGTTACAACGAACTGGAGAAAAACCTCGAAGGTGAAGCTGATGTGGTTCTTGTTAGAACAGACACATTCGAAAACCTAAAGGTGACGTTCCGAAATTATTTCGCCGACACATCCGAATTCATTTCGAACCTTGATGAAGCTTTGGCGGCCTAGGCCGTGTTGACAAAAGACTTCAACCAAAGGCGAGTGGCGGCGAGGTTGAGGAAACTCTCGAAGGATAGGACGGTTTTGTCGTAACGGGTGGCGATACGGCGCTGTTGCTTGAGCTTGCCGAACATGCGCTCGACGCGATTGCGGTCCCGGTAGC
>JBKBLW010000009.1:0-76810 GCA_046296155.1 Erythrobacter sp.
GCTTTCGCCCATTGTCCAATATTCCCCACTGCTGCCTCCCGTAGGAGTCTGGGCCGTGTCTCAGTCCCAGTGTGGCTGATCATCCTCTCAGACCAGCTATGGATCGTCGCCTTGGTAGGCCATTACCCCACCAACTAGCTAATCCAACGCGGGCCCATCTAAAGGCGATAAATCTTTGGTCCGAAGACATTATCCGGTATTAGCTCAAATTTCTCTGAGTTATTCCGAACCTAAAGGCAGGTTCCCACGCGTTACGCACCCGTGCGCCACTAGACCCGAAGGTCTCGTTCGACTTGCATGTGTTAGGCATGCCGCCAGCGTTCGTTCTGAGCCAGGATCAAACTCTCAAGTTTGTGTCACACACCAATCAGGCATGGGGAAAACCCCATCATCCAGACTGGCATGAGCTTCAAGGAGCCGATACCTGCACTGTCAAACGTAATGGATACGAATGAACATGCTTGCCATCCGCTGCAGGCGTGGAGCCTGCCTTCGGATGTGGCGATCGGCTTGAGTTAACCGGTTACCGGAGCCTTGAGACCCCCGGACCGGGCGCCGTCGCCCACATGTCCCTTCATCAAAAACCAACGATGTCAAAGAGCCGCCAGACAGTAAAAGCGGACAGCGCTTCGTTCCCCGATTTACACCGGGGGACCGGCTATCCTGATTTGTTGGCGACCGAGCGTTGCAGTGGCGGTGGAAGCCGTCAGCGCCGCGTCGGTGGAGCCCATCTATGCGTGGTTCGGGATTCGGTCAACGGCTTTTTGCAATTTTATTTCACAAAGTTATAATTGGACTAAAAATCAATTAGTTATCACAGATGCTCCTGGCTTCCAAAGCGTTCCAGAGACGAATCAGGCCGAGAATCACGCCAATGAATCGGGCGATTCACCCTGGTTTGGGGCCTCGATTTGCTCCGATTTGCCGGGATCAGCCTTCCCGCCTGCCGAATCCCTCCCGCCTTGCCCGCCCCACCCCGTGCCAACCGATCCGCACAACCTTTGCAATAGGAGCGCCCCCCTTTGTTATGATAAGCATCATCCCATCCGCACCGCTGGCCAGCTCGCCCAGCCCACAGACGGACAAGACGGGATGAAATTGATGCTTGCTGCGCGTTTGGCCTCGTTGGGCGCCCTGATGGCCGTGGCCGCCCCCTCGCCCGCTAGCGCCAATGATCGCGGACACAACGCCGCCGCATTCAGCCCTGCCGAAGCGATCGGACCTGCGCTCGGCGATCCGCTCACCGATGTGTTGGCCCTGCGGGAAAAACCCGACCGCCGCCTCACGCTTCCTGTGATGATCGATGGCAACGGCCCCTTCCAATTCATGGTCGACACCGGCAGCCAGGCAACGGCCATCGCCCGCGAGGTCAATGCCGCGCTTGCCCTGCCGCCCGCAGGCCGGGCCAATCTGCTTGGCATGGCCAGCATGCGTCCGGTCGATCTTGTCGCGATTGCACGCCTCGATGTCGGCCAGCACCAGATAGAAGATGTCGCCGCCCCGCTGCTCGAGCGCGAGAATATTGGGGCGGACGGCATTATCGGTCTCGACAGCCTCCAGGACTTCCGTGTGCTGATCGATTTCCGCGAGCCTTCGATTGCCTTGCAAGACATGCGTGTCGCCAAGGGCAAGCGCGACGGCTTTGAGATTATCGTGCGCGCGCGCCAGCAATCGGGCCAGTTGCTGATCACAAATGCGCTGGTCGAAGGCATTTCCACCACTGTCATCATCGATACCGGCGCACAGACGAGCATGGCCAACCTGGCCCTGCGCGAAAAGCTGCGGCGCAAGCGCGCGGCCGAAGTCATCACCACCGATGTGAACGGGGTCGATCTGGTCGGCCACATCGCGATGGTGCGCTCGCTCAAGATTGATGCGCTCAGGCTCAGCAATATTCCGCTCACCTTTGCCGATTCGCCGGTCTTTGCCGCGCTTGGCCTTGCCGACACGCCGGTGCTGGCGCTGGGGATGCAGCACTTGCGCCTGTTCGACCGGGTCGCGATAGATTTTGCCGGCAGCCGCATCCTGTTCGATCTGCCGCGCGATGTCGAAGCCGCCCAGCGCGAAGCCATGCGGATACCCTTTGCCTTCTAGTGACAGGCACAAAGCCTGCTTGCGCTTGCCCCCACGCGCGCCCACATGGTGAGGCCTATGCCTCCTGACAGCACCCAGACCGCCGATGACCGCAGCCAGATCGAAAGCTGGCCGACGATAAAGCGGTTCCTGCCCTATCTCTGGCCCAAGGACGACCCGGCGCTGCGCCGCCGCATCGTGATTGCCATGATGATGGTGCTGGGCGGCAAGGCAGTGACCCTTGCCCTGCCCTTTGCCTATAAGGGTGCGGTCGATCAGATGGCAGGGCCGCCCACGGGCAGCGCAGGCGAGCAGGCACTGGTGGTGGCCGCCGCGCTGGTCGCGGCCTATGCGCTGGGGCGCTTTACCTCGGTCGTCTTCGACAATTTCCGCAACATTGCCTTTGAGCGCGTTGGCCAGCTGGCAACATTGCACCTTGCCGAGGACGTGTTCCGCCGCCTCCACCAGCTTTCCCTGCGCTTTCACCTTTCGCGCCGCACAGGCGAGGTGACGAAGATCATCGAGCGCGGCACCAAAAGCATCGGGATGATGCTTTATTTCCTGCTGTTCAACCTCGCCCCGACCGCGATCGAACTGATTGCGGTGGGCGTTATCTTCTACCTCAATTTCGGCATCGGACTGGTGCTGGCAACCGCTGTGACAGTGGTGACCTACATCATGGTCACGCGCTGGATCACCGATTGGCGCGCCAAATTGCGGCGCGAGATGAATGATCTCGATGGCCGCGCGCTCCAGCGGGCGGTCGATTCGCTGCTCAATTTCGAGACGGTGAAATATTTCGGCGCGGAACACCGCGAGGAGGAACGCTATTCGGGCGCAGCGCGTGCCTATGCGGAAGCCGCGATCAAATCGGAAAATTCGCTGGCGCTGCTCAATATCGCCCAATCGCTGATTACCAATCTGCTGATGGCAGGCGCCATGGCCTACACGGTGTGGGGCTGGCAGCAGGGCAAGCTCAGCGTGGGCGATCTGGTGCTGGTCAACACCTTCCTGTTGCAGCTGTTCCGCCCACTGGACGTGCTCGGCTGGGTCTATCGCACCATCCGGCAGGGCCTTGTCGACATGGCCGACATGTTCCGCCTGATCGACACCGAAATCGAGGTGAAGGACCTGCCCGGTGCGCCAGCGCTGGTGGTGCAGCGGCCGACTGTCGCCTTTGACAATGTGACCTTTGGCTACGAGGCGGAACGCACCATCCTCCATGGCCTCAGTTTTGAAGTGCCCGCAGGATCGCATGTTGCGATTGTCGGGCCTTCGGGCGCGGGCAAGAGCACGATCGCGCGGCTCCTGTTCCGCTTCTATGATCCCTGGGAAGGCCGCGTGCTGGTGGGGGGCGAGGATATTGCGCGGGTTAGGCAGGCTTCCTTGCGTTCGTTGATCGGGATCGTCCCGCAGGATGCGGTGCTCTTCAACGATACACTGGCCTATAATATTGCCTATGGAGCTGAAGGCGCCGACATGGCCGCCGTCGAACGCGCTGCGCGCGATGCGGCGCTGATGCCCCTGATCGAACGGCTGCCCGATGGCTTCGCTACGATGGTGGGCGAACGCGGGCTGAAACTTTCAGGGGGCGAGAAGCAGCGCGTGGCGATTGCCCGGACGCTGGTGAAGAACCCGCCGATCCTGCTGCTCGATGAAGCGACCAGCGCATTGGATACCCGCACCGAGCAGGAAATCCTTGGCACGCTCAAACGCGTGGCGCGCGGGCGCACCACCATTGCGATCGCGCACCGGCTTTCAACAATCGCCGATGCCGACCGCATTCTGGTGCTCGATCACGGGCGGCTCGCTGAAAGCGGCGATCATGCAGGGCTGCTTGCCAAGGGCGGGCTCTATGCCGAGATGTGGGCGCGCCAGCTTGCCGAAAGCGACGAGGCGCGCGAGGCGGCGGAATAATTCGACCGGATGCAATCGCGCTTGGCTCAAGTGCGATTGCCCGGCAGCGGGCCGCGCTTTAGGACAGGCTTGCCAATCAAAGCATAATTCTTCCGGGAGCCTGAAATACCCATGTCTCGCACTCTGTTTGCCGCCGCGCTGCTGGCGAGCACCGCTTTTGCCCTGCCCGCCACTGCCCAGGATGCCGCTGACGAGCCCATCGTCCCCTTGCCCGCAGCTTTGACCGCCGAACAGATGCCGCCGATCCCGCTCAGCCTTGCCGAGCGCGCACGGCCCTATCTCGAAGCGCGCAGCGCCAGCTTTGCCGGGTGGGACCCCAATGCGCGTGCGGTGCTGATCAGCACGCGCTTTGCCAACACCAGCCAGCTGCACCGCGTGGCCCAGCCGATGGGCGCGCGCACCCAGCTGACCTTTGAAGCGGAGCCGGTCTTTGGGCGCTATGCGCCTGCCAAGGGCGATGTGATCGTTGTCCGCAAGGACCGCGGCGGCGATGAATATTTCCAGCTCTACACCCTCAAGGATGGACGTCTCACCCTGCTCACCGACGGCCAGAGCCGCAACCAGCAAGGCGCATGGAGCCGCGACGGGAAGCTGCTCGCCTTTTCTTCGACGCGCCGCAACGGGGTGGATTCGGATCTCTATGTGATGGACCCGCGCGATCCGGGCTCGGCGCGCATGGTTTACAAGAGTGACGGCGGCGGCTGGGCGATCCTCGGTTTCTCGCCCGCCAAGCGCGAAGCCTATGTTGCCGATTACAATTCGGTGCAGGATGTTGACCTCTACCGCCTCGATCTGGCGACCGGCACCATGATGCCGATCGGCAATCCGGCAGAGGAGATCGCGCATGGTGCGTTGCGCGTGGCGCACGATGGCACCTTGTGGGTCACAAGCGACCGCGATTCGGACTTCCAGCGGCTGGGCCGGCTTGATCCGGTCACCGGCAAGTTCACCCCGGTCACCACCGAAAACTGGGACGTCGATGCCTTCGACATCAGCCCCGATGGCAAGACCATCGCCTATGTGGTGAATGAGGCTGGCACTGATCGGATGCGCCTGCTCGATGTTGCAAGCGGCACAGTGCGGAAGGTGGATGCTCTTCCCGCCGGCCAGATCGGCGGGGTGGAGTTTGCCCCCTGGGGCGAGATCGGCTTCTCGCTGAGTTCGGCCAAGAGCGCGTCCGATGTCTGGTCGCTCGATCCCGCCACGCTCCAGCTCACCCGCTGGACCCAGAGCGAGACCGGCGGGCTTGATGTCTCGGTGAATGTCGAACCCGAAATCCTCACCACCACAAGCTTCGACGGGCTGGAAGTGTCGGGCATTCTGTATCTGCCCGATCCGGCAAAGTTCCCCGGCAAGCGCCCGATGCTGGTGAGCGTCCACGGCGGGCCCGAAGCGCAAAGCCGCGCCGGGTTTCTGGCGCGCAACAATTACTATCTCAACGAATTGGGCATCGGCCTGTTCTTCCCCAATGTCCGCGGCTCGACCGGCTATGGCAAGGTCTTCGTCAGCCTCGACAATGGGCCCTTCAAGCGCGAGGATTCGGTCAAGGACATGGCCGCGCTGATTGATGCCGTGCGCCGCCATGATCGGGTTGATGCCCGCAAAGTTGGCCTCACCGGCGGATCATATGGCGGCTATATGTGCTATGCGGCCGCAGTGCAGCTCAAAGCCAAGCTCACCGCCACCCAGTGCACCGTGGCGATCAGCAATTTCGTGAGCTTCCTTGAAAATACCAATCCCTACCGGCAAGACCTGCGCCGCGTCGAATATGGCGATGAGCGCGATCCGGTGCAGCGCGCCAAGCTCATCGAGATCAGCCCGCTTACCCGCGTCAAGGAGATCACCAAGCCGATGTTCGTTATCACCGGCGCCAATGATCCGCGCGTACCCAAATCGGAAGCCGACCAGATGGTCGCCGCGATCCGTGCCCGCGGCGGCGAGGCGTGGCATCTGGTGGCGGCCGATGAAGGCCACGGCTTTGCCAAGAAGGCCAATGCAGATTACGCCTTCCTTGCCCAACTGGCCTTCTGGAAGAAGCACCTGCTGGGCGAATAATCAGGCCGATTGCGAGAGGCGCCGGAGCACCACCAGCGCCTCGTCGCGCCGCTGCCACGGCACGAACAGGTGATCGTGGTGAAACCCTGCCACCACGTTGCAGGCAATCTCTGCCCGGGCAAGCGCTGATGATACCGCTGCGGTCAGCCCCACGCCACCAAGCGCAGAGTGCACCATCAGCGTGATGCGCGCAAAATCGCCAGCTTCGTCCGGCAGGATCGCGGTAAGGCCCTCGTCCTCGCGGATCAACGCAAAGGCATCAGGTGGAGCTGCGCCCTCTGGCACCACCACAAAGCGCCATGCCCGCCCGTCCAGCACCGGCGCCATTTCGGCCAGCATCCGCGCCGGATCGGAAATGGGCGAGCGCGCCATCACAGAATATATTTGCTGAGGTCAGTATTGCCGGCCAGCCCGGCCAGCCGCTGCTCCACATAGGCGGCATCGACCGTCACTGTCTCGCCGCGATGCTCCTCGGCCTCGAAGCTGATCTCCTCGAGCAGCCGCTCCATTACTGTCTGCAAACGCCGCGCGCCGATATTCTCGACCCCGGCATTCACCTGCGCGGCGATGCGTGCAATCGCGGCGACAGCATCATCGGTGATATCGAGGGTCACCTCCTCGGTCGCCAGCAGCGCCTTGTATTGCGCCACCAGATTGGCGCGGGTTTCGGAGAGGATGCGGATGAAATCCTCTTCCGTCAGCGCGCGCAGTTCGACCCTGATGGGCAGGCGGCCTTGCAGTTCGGGGAGCATGTCCGAAGGCTTGGCCACATGAAACGCGCCGCTCGCGATAAACAGCACGTGATCGGTTTTCATCGGGCCATATTTGGTCGCAACCGTGGTGCCTTCGATCAGCGGCAAGAGATCGCGCTGCACGCCTTCGCGGCTGACGCTGCCGCCGCGCACATCGGAAACTGCAATCTTGTCGATCTCGTCGAGGAACACGATCCCGTTGGTCTCGGCATTGCGAAGCGCGGCCTGCGCGACGTCATCCTGATCGAGCCGCTTGTCGGCCTCTTCCTCGACCAGCCTGTCCCACGCATCGGGAACGCGCAGTTTCTTGCGGCGGGTCGGTTTGCGGCCCAAAGCCTTGCCCATCATGTCGGAAAGATCGATCATGCCGATTTGCCCGCCCATCGCGCCCATATCAAAGGGTGTGCGCGCCTGCTCTGTGACTTCGATCTCGACTTCGACATCGTTCATGGCGTTCTGGACAATGCGCTGGCGGAAGCTTTCGCGGGTCGCCTCAGACGCATTATCGCCCACCAACGCAGTCAGCAGGCGTTGCATCGCGGCCTCGGATGCGGCCTCGCGCACTTTCTCACGGCGGCGTTCTTTCTCCAGTCGGATCGCTTCTTCGACAAGATCACGCGCGATCTGTTCCACGTCGCGCCCGACATAGCCGACTTCGGTGAACTTGGTCGCCTCGACCTTCACGAACGGCGCTTCGGCAAGCTTGGCAAGGCGGCGGCTGATCTCGGTCTTGCCGCAGCCGGTCGGCCCGATCATCAGGATGTTCTTGGGCGTGACTTCATCGCGCAAATCGGCGCCGAGGCGCTGCCGCCGCCAGCGATTGCGCAGCGCCACGGCCACCGCGCGCTTGGCATCGGCCTGCCCGATGATGTGTTCATCGAGCGCGGCAACAATCTGTTTGGGGGTAAGATTTTCAGTCATGGGTGTCTCAGTGCCCCTCGCTTCTGAAAGAGGGATCAGTTGTGGGAAAGCAGGGAGCGGGAGTTACACCGTCTCAACCGTCAGATTGCCGTTGGTGAATACGCAGATTTCAGCGGCCACCGCCATCGCCTTGCGGGCGATGGTCTCGGCATCCGTCTCGTAATCGGCAAGCGCGCGGGCAGCGGCGAGCGCATAGTTCCCGCCCGAACCGATCGCTGCGATATCGCCAATCGGCTCCAGCACATCGCCATTGCCGGTCAGCACCAGCAGCGTGTCCTTGTCGGCCACGATCATCAGCGCTTCGAGGTTGCGCAGGTATTTGTCGGTGCGCCAGTCCTTGGCGAGCTCGACGCTCGCGCGCATCAGCTGGCCGGAATATTGTTCGAGCTTCCTTTCAAGCCGTTCGAACAGGGTGAAGGCGTCAGCGGTTGCGCCGGCAAAGCCTGCCACCACACGGCCATCACCGATGCGGCGCACCTTGCGGGCGTTGGGCTTCATCACGGTGTTGCCCATCGAAACCTGTCCATCGCCAGCGATCACCGTGGTGCCGCCGCGCCGGACGCCGATGATGGTGGTGCCGTGCCACTGGGTAAGACCGTGGTTTGCCGGATCGTGTGTCATGCCCGCCTATATGGCGCGCCTTTGGCAAGGATCAAGCAAGCGCCATCACATCCCGCCGGGGCCCATGCCGCCCCCCATGCCGCCGACCTGGCCGATATTACCGAACAGGTCCTGCAGGAAGCCGCGTTCACGCCCGACAGTCGGGGTCTTGTTGCCATTGGGGTTGAGATAGACGACCTTGTCGATACCTGATCGCTCCACCGAAACCACCCGGCCCGCCTCGTCAAACCGCACCGCCATGACCTGATGTTCGCGGATGCGCGGATCGCGGAACGGGCGCCGCCCGGTCACGCTCGAAACATAATACCACGTCTGCTGGCCATATTCGCTGGTGAAGGTCGGACGCCCCAAGGCCCCTTCGACCGAGGCCTGATTGTCAATGCCGGGCTGGACTGTGTCCATCAGCACCTGGTCGATGATGTAGCCGCGCGGTTCCAGGATCGAGGAACAGCCCGGCAGCACCGCAGCCGCCGCCAGCGCCAGCGCCAGCACAGCGCGCACACGGCGCGGCCCATTCGAAGGTGCAGTGGTGATCTGGCCCAAACCTCTATCCGTCCCGTCTTGCATCATTCAAAACCCCGCGCGCCCTATATCGCGAGGGCGCCACTTGTGGCAAATGGCATTCCCGCGCGGCTTTAGGCGGCAACACGCCTGCTGGCAACGTGGCATCTGCGATGTGTGCCATCATCGCTGCGGCTTGAACGGCCCTTGAATAGCGCCTGCAAAATCGGCAGGAACCTGCGCGTGCCATGGCGGGTTTGCACAGCTTGGGCCCCGCCCGGTTCACTGCGAAAGGTAATATCCAGCCATGTCCTTCCTGTCCCGCCTGCTCGGCACCGCGCCCGACCCGCGCGAAGGTGTGCGCCCCCTGTGGCACCGCGTGATCGAACTGGCGCGCGATCCGGCCTATTACACCGAATGCGGCGTGGCTGATAGCATCGGCGGGCGGTTCGATCTGATCACCGCCATGGTGAGCGTGATGATGGTGCGCCTCGAAGCCTCCGACCTGCGCGCCGAAAGCGCGCTGCTCGCCGAGCTTTTCGTTGAGGACATGGACGGCCAACTGCGTGAGTTCGGCGTCAATGATGTGGTTGTGGGCAAGCGTGTGGGCAAGCTGATGAGCGTGCTCGGCGGCAGGCTCGGCGCCTATCGCAGCGCGCTCAATGCCCGCGACGAGGCCCGCCTTGCCGCGGCCGTGGCGCGCAATGTCACCTTTATCGAAGGCACCGACGAAGCCGCCGCGGCACAGAAAGTCGCCGCGCGCCTCATCGCGCTGTTTGACCGGCTGGGCCGGTTTGACGATGCCGAACTTCTGAAAGCGAGCGGCATCTGGTGAGCACGCCCGAACTCTCGCGCCTTGTGAAAACCCGCCCGCTGCCGGGCGAGGTGATCGTGATCGAGGCAGGCGCCGAAGAACGCGCCGCGCTGGCCGCCCGCTTTGGCCTTTCCGCCATCGATTCGCTACGCGCCGAAATCGCGCTTGAGGCCCGCCCCAAGGCGATCCGCGCCAGCGGGCGGCTTACGGCCGCCATCATCCAGCCTTGCGCCGTATCGGGCGAGGATTTCCCGGTCGCCATCGACGAACCGCTCGACCTGCGCTTTGTCGAAGCCAGTGCGCGCCCTGCCCAAGCTGCCGATGCAGAAATCGAAATCGAGCTTGCAGCCGACGACTGCGACGAAATCGAATATGCCGGCGAGATGTTCGATCTGGGCGAAGCAGTCGCGCAAAGCCTTGGCCTTGCAATTGATCCCTACGCCGAGGGGCCGGGCGCCGATGCTGCGCGGCAGGCGGCTGGGATTGTGCAGGAAGGCGAACAATTGGGGCCGCTCGCCGATCTGCTGGCAGCCTTCAAGAAAGACTAGGCTTCAGCCGAACAGGCGGCGCGCCACCGCATCGAGCTTGTCCATCAATTGCGGATCATGCTCGTCGGGCGCGGTAATCACCGCATCATCCAGCGCATAATCAATGGGCGAAGGCTCGCGCGTCGCGGGCAGGGCCGTGATGAAAGCCATCACCGCCTCACGCGCCAGCTGGCTGTTGGCCTGCATCTGTTCGACGACCTGCGCGACATCCACCGCTTCGCCTTCGCGCCAGCAATCATAATCGGTGACCATGCCGATGAGCGCATAGGGAAGCTCCGCCTCGCGGGCGAGCTTGGCCTCGGGCATGGCGGTCATCCCGATCACGTCGGCGCCCCACTGGCGATACATCCGGCTTTCGGCGCGGGTGGAGAATTGCGGGCCTTCCATCGCGAGATAGGTCGCGCCCACAGCCACCCGGCCGCCTGCCGCCGCCACGGCATTGGCCGCCATGTCTGACAGCCGCGGGCACACCGGATCGGCCATCGAAACGTGGGTAACGAACCCGCTGGTAAAGAAGGTGCTCGGCCGCCCGCGCGTGCAATCAAGGAATTGCTCGACGATCGCAAAGCGTCCCGGCTCCAGCTCCTCACGCAAAGAGCCCACGGCAGAAATCGCCAGGATATCGGTGCAGCCTGCACGTTTCAGCGCATCAATATTGGCGCGCGAATTGAGCTCGGAAGGGCTCACCGGATGGCCCCTGCCATGGCGCGGCAGAAAGCGCACCTTTACCGCGCCAATCCGCCCGCACAGGATTGCATCCGAAGGCTCGCCCCACGGGGTTTCGATGGCAATCCACTGCGCGTCCTCGATGCCGGACATGGCATAAAGCCCCGATCCGCCGATGATCCCGATGCACCATTCGCTGGCCATGATGTTTCCTGTCTTGTTCGGGGGCTGCCTAGGTGAGTTGGACCTTTTCGGGCAAGGGCCCGCGCACGGCCTTCTCTGCTTCGGCATAAGGGCCGAGTATCGCAGGGTGCGCGCTCATCATGGCATAATGGGCGGCAAGGCGCGGCCATGCATCAAGCGGCATTTCCGCCACCAGCGCGATCTGCCCGAGTACGCAGGCGATGGTGATATCGGCAATGGAAAGCGCATCGCCTGCAAGATATTGCTTATCCGCCAGCCCCGCTTCGAGCACATCGAAAATTGGCGGCAATTGCGTGGCCCAGGCTTCGCGCGCCTTGGCAAGATCGGGCGCCTCGCCCTTGGTGACAGCAAAGAACACCGGGCGGAAGATGCCCAGCCCCCCTGCCATGGCAAGCGCGGTGTCGGCATATTCCTCCCAGAACAGCGCGCGGGCGTGATCGAAGGCAGCTTCGGGATAGAGCGCAGGGCTGGGGTGTTTTTTCTCGATATAGGCGCAGATCGCGGAAGAATCGGCGATGGTCCCGCCCGTCCCTTCGGTGGCAATCGCACGATCCCGCAGCACCGGAATGCGCTTCATCGGGGAAATGTCGCGGAACCATTGCGGCGGGGCAAAGACATTCACCGCCTCCACTTCGTAATCAGCGCCCTTGATGAGGCAGCAGGCTGCCACCTTGCGCACAAAGGGCGAAACCATGCTGCCATATATCACAAGATCGGGGGCGGGATCGGGCATTGGCAAGGCTCCTCCTGAAGGCAGTTTTGCCGCTCTGATAAAGGCTGGCGCAAATAGCGCAATCGCTAGGCGCGCTTCCCCTTGGCGGGGCGCTATATGTGATCGCACACAGCGATTGCGTTTTGGATTGCAACGCGCCAACTTGCGCGCGCAAGAGGCATACCCCCAGTTTGCATGAGAGAGGACACGCAGATGGTCACCCAGTACAAGAACCTCATTGGCGGCAAGATGATTTCGACCGAGCGCATGCTCGATGTCGTGAACCCCGCAAACGAGCAGGTGATCGGCCAAGTGCCCGCCTGCGGCAAGGCCGAGCTTGACGAAGCGGTCGCCGCGGCCCGCGCTGCTTTCAAGACGTGGAAGAACACCCCCATCGAAGAACGCCGCGCGGCGATCATGGCGATTTCGGGCACGATCAAGGCCAATGCCGAGGAACTCTATCGCCTGCTCACCAGCGAACAGGGCAAGCCCCACGATCAGGCGCGCGGCGAAATCTACGGCGCTGCCGCGATGAGCGCGGCGCAATCAACGCTCAGCCTTGATGACGAGATCAACGAAGATTCGGACACCCGCCTGTCGCGCACCCGCCGCGTGCCGGTGGGCGTGGTCGGCGGGATCGTGCCGTGGAACTTCCCGGTGATGATGGCGATCCAGAAGATCGTGCCCGCCATGCTTTCGGGCTGCACCATCGTGCTAAAGCCCTCGCCCTTCACCCCGCTCACCACGCTTCGCATCGCAGAACTCATTGCCGACAAGGTGCCGGCCGGCGTTGTCAACATCATCACCGGCGAGGATGATCTGGGGCCGATGATCACGCAGCATCCCGATATCGACAAGATCACTTTCACCGGATCGACCGCGACGGGCAAGAAGATCATGGAAGGCGCCAGCGCCGACTTGAAGCGCATCACGCTGGAACTGGGCGGCAATGATGCCTCGATCGTGCTGCCCGATGCTGATCCGAAGAAGGTGGCCGAACAGCTGTTCTGGTCGAGCTTCTCCAACGCAGGGCAGATCTGCGTGGCGGCCAAGCGCGTCTATATCCACGAGGACATCTATGACGAGCTGTCGGCGGCGATCGTCGAATATGCCAAGACCGTGAAGGTCGGGGATGGCAGCGAGCAGGGTACGGGCGTCGGCCCGATCCAGAACAAGAAGCAGTATGAACGCGTGCTCGAGCTGATCGAGGATGCCAAGGCGAATGGCTACAAGTTCCTCTTGGGCGGCGATGTCGATCCTTCGGGCACCGGCTATTTCGTGCCGCTGACCATCCTCGACAACCCGCCGGAAGATGCGCGGATCGTCGCCGAGGAACAGTTCGGCCCCGTGATGCCGCTGATGAAGTTCAAAACCGAAGAGGAAGTCATCCAGCGCGCCAACAATTCGGAATACGGGCTGGCAGGTGCGGTGTGGACCGGCAACCCGGAAAAAGGCATTGAGATCGCCGAACAGCTCGAAACCGGCACGGTGTGGATCAACGAATACCTCCACCTGTCGCCCTTCGCGCCGTTTGGCGGGCACAAGCAGTCAGGCTTCGGCGCCGAATATGGCAAGGAAGGCCTGAAGGAATTCACCTATCCGCAGGTGATCACTGTCAGGAAGGATAACGTCCCCGCCTGATCCCGTGGGGATAAGGGCTGAGGAACTGAGCACCGGGCTGGCGCGGGTTTGTGCCCGCGTCGGTCTTGGCGCTTTGTTGTCTGCACCGCAGCGGCTGACGGGCGGTGCGGTGATGGAAAGCTGGCGGTTTTCCGCCGACGGCTCCGACTATGTCCTGCGCCGTGCGCCGAGCCTCGCCTTCATGGAGGGACGGCCATACGGGCACCATGTCGAAGCCGCGCTGATCGAGGCCGCGCGCGCCAAGGGCGTCACGGCTCCGCAAGTGGTGGCGGTGCTCGAGCAGGCGGACGGGCTGGGTTCCGGCTTCATCATGCGCGCGCTGCCGGGGACGGCTGATCCCAAGGTTATCCTGGCTTGCGACGATCCTGGCGCACTGCTCCGCAGTATCGCCCGCGATCTGGCGCACATCCACCGCTTACGGCAGGCCGATGTGCCGGCAGGCGTGCCGGTGATGGACACCCGCGCTGCGATTGCCGACCTCAAGGCACAGTTCATGGACGCAGGCGGCGACCGCCCGATCATCGCGCTCGGCCTCAAGTGGCTGGAGGACAATTGCCCGCCACCGGTCGAGCCCGTGCTCAACCATGGTGATTACCGCATGGGCAATCTGCTGGTCGAAGGCTCAGGCCTGACGGGCGTGCTTGATTGGGAGCTTGCCCATTTCGGTGATCGCCACGAAGACTTGGCTTTCGGCTGCATGGCGGTGTGGCGCTTTACCCGCTATGATCGTCCGGCGCTGGGGCTGGGGAGCATCGAGGACTACCTCGCCGCCTACGAGGCCGAGGCGGGCGTCAGGATTGATCCGCTGCGCTTCCGCTTCTGGACGATCTATCGCACCGTGTGGTGGGCCTTGGGCTGCCTCAAGATGGCCGCGCAATGGCGCTCGGGCGCGGACCGGATGCTCGAACGGGTGGTGATCTCGCGCCGAACGAGCGAGCAGGAACTCGATCTCCTGCTGCTGCTCGAGGAGGATGCGCCAC
Source organism: Erythrobacter sp. (assembly GCA_046296155.1). Classification (GTDB taxonomy): domain Bacteria; phylum Pseudomonadota; class Alphaproteobacteria; order Sphingomonadales; family Sphingomonadaceae; genus Erythrobacter. Next base: position 14,406 of record JBKBLW010000009.1, read on the forward strand.
AGGCGGAGCGGGCCTTGCGCAATAGGGAGCCGCGCCGCTCGGCCTTGCCCGGCGAAGCCAGCGCGGGCGAATTGGCTGAGGCGGTGTCCGAATGGCTGGCCTCGATCAAGCAGCGCCTCGATGGGCACGACCGCTTCCAGTTGGCCGTCGCCCGCAATGCCCTTGGCATGATCACGCGCAACGATGCCATCCGGCCGCTCCGGCCACGCGAGCAAAGTCTGGCCCGCGCCATTCTGTCTGGCGAACAAAACCTCGCAACACCCGGGCTGCTCAACGATCTGCGCCAGCGAGCCTATGAAAAACTTCTGGCCGACGGCCCGAAATACCCCGCTCTTGCGGCCGCTGAGCAGCGATGGATCAACAATGTGAAGAGGCATGACTAATGGACTTTGCGCTTCCCGCTGACCTGCAAGCCTATCTCGATGAACTCGACGCCTTCATCGCCGCCGAGATCAAGCCGCTCGAACAGCAGGACGACAATATCCGCTTCTTCGACCACCGCCGCGAACACGCGCGCACCGATTGGGAGCGCGGCGGCTTGCCCCGGCACGAGTGGGAGGAATTGCTGAAAGAGGCCACTGCCCGCGCCGACAAGGCCGGGCACTGGCGTTTCTCCGCCCCCAAGCGCTATGGCGGCAAGGACGGCAGCAATCTCTGGATGGCGGTGATCCGCGAGCATTTTGCGAGGCAGGGCCTTGGCCTGCACAACGACTTGCAGAACGAACACTCGATCGTCGGCAACTTCCCCTTCGTTGCCATGTTCGATCAGTGGGGCACCGAGGAACAGAAAGCCGAATTCATTCTCGGCGGGTTTGAACGCACGCGGCGTGTCGCCTTTGGCCTCACCGAACCGCACCATGGCTCGGATGCCACCCACATGGAAACCCGCGCGGTGCGCGAGACCCGTGACGGGGTGGATGGCTGGCTCATCAATGGCGAGAAGATGTGGATCACCGGCATGCACGTCGCCACCCACTGCGCGATGTTCGCGCGCACTTCAGGCAAGGCCGGGGATGCCAGCGGGATCACCTGCTTCCTCGTCCCAAACCCGACGGATGGTCTCGAAATCGAGGAGTGGATGTGGACTTTCAACATGCCCACCGACCACCCGCACCTGTCGGTGAAAAACGTGTGGGTGCCGGAGTCGGCGATCCTCGGCGTGGAGGGACGCGGGCTCGCGCTGGCGCAGAGTTTCGTCCATCAGAACCGCATCAGGCAGGCGGCGAGTAGCTGCGGCGCGGCGCTCTATTGCATCGACGAGAGCGTGAAATACGCGCGCGAGCGCAAGCCCTTCGGCGAGGAACTGGCGCGCAATCAGGCGATCCAGTTCCCCTTGGTGGAGCTGGCGACGCAGGCGGAAATGCTCCGCCTTCTCATCTTCAAGACGGCGTGGGAGATGGACAATATGCCCCACGAGGAGATTGAACGCACCATCTCCGACAAGGTGAGCATGTGCAATTACTGGGCGAACCGGCTGTGCTGCGAGGCGGCTGACCGGGCGATGCAGGTTCACGGCGGCATCGGCTATTCGCGCCACAAGCCGTTCGAACACATTTATCGCCACCACCGGCGCTACCGGATCACCGAAGGCAGCGAGGAAATCCAGATGCGAAAGGTGGCGGCCTACCTGTTCGGCTATCTCGGGCCGAAACGGGGCATGTTTGGTTAGGGCCTGCGCCGCCACCACCCGGCCAGCAGGCTCCCGATCACGACGTGCCACACCGCCGAAATCGCTGCTGGGACTGGGGCGAGGGCGGCTTGGGTGGCAGTGGCGAATTGGGCGGCGAAGGCGGGCGTCTTGGCGAGGCCCGAACCGAGGCCGGAGTTCTGCATCCCCACCTCGATCGCAATGGTCCGCGCCGCCACCTCGCCCAGCCCCAGCACCCGCGCCAGCACATAGCCCAGCGCAAAACCGCAAGCGTGGAGCAGGAAGGTCGCCAGCAACAGCACGCCTGCATGTTCCGCGATCTCGGCCTTCGCTCCGCCGACAATCCCGCCGACGATCAGCACCACCAGCACAATCGCCACCAGCGGCAGCACGGCCCCGATGCGCTCTGCCGCGCGCGGAAAGGCGGAGTTGAGCAGCGTGCCCGCCACCACCGGCAACAGCACAATGCTCACCATATTGAGCAGCACGTTCAGCCGGTCGATCTCCACATAGGCCCCGGCCAGCCACCCCGTCAGCAGCGGGGTCAGCGCGACAGCAGCCAAGGTGGAGGCCATCGTCATCGCCACCGACAGCGCAACATTGCCGCGCGCGAGGAATGCCACCACGTTGGATGCCGTGCCGCCGGGGCAGCACGCCACCAGAATGAGGCCGACCGCCAGACCTGTCTCCAGTTCCATCGCGCGCGCAATTGCAAAGCCCGCCAGCGGCATAACCATGAATTGCAACGCCACCCCTGCCACCAGCGCGCGCGGCATCCGCGCAAGGCCGCGATAATCCGCGAAGGTCAGCGTCAGCCCCATCGCCAGCATCACCACGCCAAGCGCGAGGCTGAGCAGCGGTTGGCCTGCCACCTTGATGCTGCCATCGGTCAGCCAGGTGAAGCCCTGAGGCCACACCCATGCCAGCGCCACGCCCGCCACAGTCAGGGCGGCAAAATTATTGGTGATCGCGCGCAGCATGGCCTGCCCCCTGCTTCCCGCCGCTCATCGCCAATCGACCAGCGACATGGCCCACCCCTAGCAATATCCTTGCGCCTCGCTAGTGTCGCGCCCCAATCAGGGAGACATCATCATGCGTCATATCGCTGCCACCTTGCTGGCTACCGCCGCCGTGATCGCCGCGCCGCTCGCCGCGCAGGAGGCCGACAAGAAACCGGAAAAGTGGGATATCGAAGCCCCCAAGGGCGCCACCATCAAACAGGTGCCCATCACCACCGATGAAGGCACCTGGATGGATGTCGATGTGTCGCCTGACGGACGTACCCTCGCCTTCAGCCTGCTGGGCGATATCTACGTGATGCCGATCACCGGCGGCACGCCCACCCGCATTGCCGAAGGGATGGCGTGGGAAGTCCACCCCCGCTTCTCGCCCGATGGCAAGCGCATTGCTTTTACCTCGGACCGCGGCGGCGGCGAGAATATCTGGGTGATGAATGCCGATGGCTCCGACAAGCGGCAGGTTACCAAGGAAGATTTCCGCCTGCTCAATCAGCCGAGCTGGTCGCCCGATGGGCAATATATTGCGGCGAAAAAGCACTTCACCACCCAGCGCTCGCTCGGCACGGGGGAGGTGTGGCTCTATCATGTCTCGGGCGGCGGCGGCGTGCCGGTGATCGAGCGCGCCAATGAACAGCTCCAGAAAGAACTCGGCGAACCGATTTTTGCCCCCGATGGCAAGGCGATCTATTTCACCCGCAACATAACACCCGGCAACATCTTCGAATATGCACAGGATTCCAACGCCGGGATATTCGCGATTGAACGCCACGATCTGACGACAGGCGAGACCCGCACGGCAGTAGGCGGCTATGGCGGTGCGGTGCGTCCGGCACCTTCGCCCGATGGCAAGGAACTCGCTTTCGTGCGCCGCAACAAGGATCAGAGCCAGCTATGGGTCAAAGACCTCGCCTCGGGGCGCGAGCGGATGATCTATGGCAAGCTTGATCTGGATGTGCAGGAAACCTGGGCGGTCACCGGCGTCTATCCCAATATCGCCTGGACACCCGACAGCCGCAGCCTGGTGTTCTGGGCAGGCGGCAAGCTCAACCGGGTAAACCGCGACGGGAGCGGCCATGCGGTGATCCCCTTCACCATCAATGACACGCGCGGCATTGCCGATGCGCCGCATCCGGTGATCGCAGTATCGCCCGATAGCTTCACCACGGCCATGCCGCGCTTTGCCACGCTTTCGCCCGATGGCAGCCGGGTGGTGTTTGAAAGCCTCGGACGGCTTTACACCAAGGCGGCCGGATCAAGCGCCGCACCCGTTCCGCTGACAGGCGACAAGGCCGATGTGATCGAGGCCTTCCCGGCCTTCAGCCGCGATGGCAAGCAACTGGCCTATGTCCGCTGGAACGATGAAAAGCTCGGCGAAATCGTGCTGGCCGATGCGCGCGGGCAAAACCGCCGGGTGATCAGCGCGCAGCCAGGCCATTATGCCAATCTTGCCTTCTCGCCCGACGGCAAGATGATCGCCTTTGAAAGCCGCATCGGTGGTTATCTGACCGCGCCCGAATATTCCGAAAACCCCGGCGTCTATGTGATGCCCGTCAGCGGGGGCGCCGCCCGCCTTGTCAGCCGCGATGCTGCCAGCCCGCAATGGGGCGCATCGTCGGAACGTATCTTCATGGCCTCGCGCGATGGAGCGAAAGCCGCGCTGGTCTCCACCGATCTCAATGGCGAGGCGCGGCGTGTCCACGCGCGCGGCGAGCTTGCCAATGATTTCCGCGTTGCACCCGATGGCCGCACCATCGCCTTCCGCCAGAATTACGAGGTTTTCGCCATGCCGCTGCTTCCGGGCGGCAAGCCGGTGGATGTGAGCGAGACGGGCGGCGCCCTGCCGGTCACGCGGGTGAGCACGGGCGGGGCCGACTATATTGGCTGGGCCAACGGCGGGGCGACGCTGTTCTGGTCAATCGGGCCGGAATTGCAGAGCGCAAGTGTCGCGGAGTTTTTCGCCAACGCGCCCAAACCCACCGACGACAAGAGCCCCGCGGCAAAGCCCACGATTGCCCGCACCGGCCTTGCCATGACAGTGGCTGCGGCCAAGCCGTCGGGCGTTGTCGCGATCACTGGCGCGCGCATCCTTACCATGAAGGCCGGGCTTGGCGATGATGATGCAGGCGCAATCGAAAACGGCGTGATCGTGATCGAGGGCGACCGCATCCGCGCGATTGGCCCGGCGGCGAGCACGCCGGTTCCGCCCGGCGCAAAGGTGGTTGACGCGACGGGCAAGACCATCATGCCCGGCCTTGTCGATGCCCACGCCCACGGGCCGCAAGGGGTTGGCGATCTCATCCCGCAGCAGAACTGGTCGCTGGTGCAGAACCTGGCGATGGGGGTGACGACGCTGCACGATCCTTCGAACCGGGCCAGCCAGATCTTCGCTGCTGCCGAGCGCCAGCGCGCAGGCTTGCTGCTCGCCCCGCGCATCTTCTCGACTGGCGAGATCATCTACGGCGCGCGGGCGCCGGGCGTCTATGCACGGATCGACAGCTACGAAGACGCGCTCGCCCATGTCCGCCGGATCAAGGCGCAGGGCGGGATTTCGGTGAAGAACTACAACCAGCCGCGCCGCGAACAGCGCCAGATGGTCGCCCGCGCCGCTGCCGAGGAGGGCATGCTGGTGGTGGCCGAGGGTGGCTCGCTTTTCGGGATGGACATGAACATTGTCGCCGATGGCAATTCAACGCTTGAGCACAATGTGCCGATTGATGTGTTCTACGACGATGTGCTGCAATTCTTCGGGCAATCGAACACCAACTACACCCCGACGCTGGTCGTCACCTATGGCGGGCTGGCAGGCGATCCCTATTGGCGCCAGGCGACGGATGTGTTCGACAATCCGCTGATGGTGCACACCCCGCCGCGGTCTTTGCTGGCCGATACTGCGCGCCGCGTGAAGGCGCCCGAATGGGCCTTTATGGATGATAATTCCGCGCGCGAGGCAAGGAAGCTCGCCCAGCGCGGCATCAAGGTCAGCATCGGGGCACACGGCCAGCAGGCAGGCGTGGGCGCACATTGGGAGCTGTGGAGCTTTGCCCGCGGCGGGATGAGCCCGGTCGAAGCGCTGAAGGCCGGCACCATCGCGCCCGCGCAGTCCTTGGGCATGGACAAGGATATCGGCAGCCTCGAAGTCGGCAAGCTGGCAGATCTTGTGATCCTGTCCGAAGACCCCAGCACCGATATCCGCAAGTCTGACAGGATCGAGCAGGTGATGCTGGGCGGCAGGCTTTATGATGCCAAGACGATGAACGAAGTCGCCACGGGCAACTTCAAGCGCCGCGCCTATTGGTGGGAACGCGGCAGCGGCACCGCGCCGGGCTCAGACGAGGCGCGCGCTGCTGTCGATACCCACGGGCACGGCGATGGCCACGGCCACGGCCCCAGCTATTGATCGGCTGTGGCGGGGGCCTTCAAACCCCCGCCATTTCCGCCTCCAGCAGCTTTTTCAAATCCTGCAACGCCTTGGCGCGCAGCTGGTGGACGCGCGGGACGCTCACCTCGAGCACCGCGGCGATTTCGGTGAGGTTCAACTCCTCGACGAAGAACAGTTGCAACACCAGCTTCAGCCGATCGGGCAGCGCCGTCATCGCACGGATCAGCAATGCGCGGTCTTCTGCGGCACACAGCGCCTCGAAGGGATCGGGATCATCGCTGGCAAAAGCCATGCTTGTCTCGTCATATTCCTCGCTAATTGGCGTTAACGTGATCGCCGAGGCTTCCAGATCGAGCAGTTCGGCATCGCTGAGCCCAAGTTCAGCGGCAATCTCTGCCCGGTCAGGCTCGCGCTTCAACCGGCCGCGCAGGGTTGCCACTGCCTCCTCGTAGAGCGCCAGCCGCCGCCGCGCCCCGCGCGAGGTATGGGCCGCGCGGCGCAGGCAATCCACCATCGCGCCGCGCACCCGGATCTTGGCATAGGCGGCAAAGCCATCTTCGGTGGGGCCATTGTGGCGTTCGGCGCATTCGGTCAGCGCGAGCAGTCCCGCCTGCACCAAGTCCTCAAGCTCCAGCCCCTCGCGCCCGGCGCCATAGATGTGCCAGGCGGCGCGGCGCACCAGCGGGAGAAAGCGGCGCACGCGATCTTCCACTTCGCTGCGGGGGCGCGCGGCGGCAGCGCCGTAGGCGCGAAAGGCAGCGGGATCGTGCTTCATGCCGCCAGCTCCTCAAGGCTCGGCGCGGGCAGCGCGTCCTGTGCCTGTGCCTGTGCCGCCGGGCTCTCGCCGCCGATCACGCCCACCACCTCGACCGGCTGGGTCGCGGGCAATTCATTGATCGAGAGCACGAGGCAGGCCCGCACCCTTTGCCGCAGCAGCGCGGCGAGCGCGCGGCGCGCGGGCGGCTGGACAATCAGCGCCACCGCGCCGCCTTCGGCGGCGATGATATCGGTCAGCGCGCGCACGATCATCGTGCCGCAATCAGGATCGATCAGCGGCTGCCCGGTCGCAGGGTCCAGCATCCCGCCAAGGATCGCGCTTTCCAGCCCGGCATCGAGCGTCACCACCTTCAGCGGCTCGCCCGGCTGGGCAATCCGCGCCACCAGCCGCGCGCCAAGATCCGCCCGCACCAGATCGATCAGCGCATCGAAATCCTGCGTCTTCTGCAAGCCGAGCGCGATCGCGGTGAACAGCGGCTGGGGATGGGCCAGCCCGATCCCGTCGGCAATCAGCGCGCGCAGCAGCCGGGTGAGCGCGGCAAGCGACAGCGGATCGGGATGCACGGCTTCCACCAGCGCGGGCGCACGGGCCTTGAGCGCATCGAGCCACTCGCGCAGTTCTTCGGGGCCAAGCAGCGCGTGGGCTTCGGCCAGCAGGGCCTGCTGGGTATGGGTGGCGATGACAGTTGCCGGATCAACCACCAGGAAGCCTTCTGCCACCGCATGATCGCGCAGGGCAGGATCAATCCACAAGGCGGGGCAATCAAAGCTCGGATCATGGGTCGGCTCGCCCGGCACGCCGTGGCCTGCGCGCACGTCGCCAGCATCAATCGCGAGCACGCGCGAGGGCCGCACCGCGCCCTTGGCAATCACCACCCCGCCCAGCACCACCGCATAATCCTGCGCCGCCAGGTCCAGCGAATCGCGGATCCGGAACTGCGGCAGGACAAAGCCGAGATCGCGCGACAATTGCTTGCGAATGCCGGTAATGCGGGCCAGCAAAGGCGCACCGGCGGCATGATCGACGAGGCCCACCAGGCCAAAGCCCAGTTCCAAAGTCACCAGCGTTGCATCGCTGACATCGGCCAAGCTGATGTGATCGGGTGCCGCTTCTTCGGCGGGCGCAGCTTGGACAGGCGGCGCGGCGGCGCGGCGTTTGAGCTGCCACCAGACAGCGCCTGCAATCGCGGCGCCGGGCAGGAACACCAGCTGCGGCATGGCCGGGACAAGGCCAATCCCGCCAAGGATCACCGCCACCGGCAGCCAGCCGCGCGGATCGGCAAATTGTCCGCCGATTTGCCCGGCGAGATCGCGCTTGTCGGCAACGCGGGTGACAATCGCAGCGGCGGCAATCGAAAGCAGCAGCGCGGGCACCTGGGCCACCAGCGCATCGCCAACGGCAAGCGTGATATATTGCGCGGCCGCTTCGGCTGCGGTCATGCCGTGGCTCACCATGCCGAGCGCAAAGCCCGCAATCACATTGACGCCCAAGATCAGCAGCGCGGCCAGCGCATCGCCTTTGACGAATTTGGAGGCGCCATCCATCGAGCCGTAGAAATCGGCCTCGACCGCCACGTTGGCACGCCGCTCGCGCGCTTCCTCGGCCGTCACCAGCCCGGCGGCGATATCGGCATCAATCGCCATCTGCTTGCCCGGCAGCGCATCCAGCACGAATCGCGCCGAAACCTCGGAAACGCGCCCTGCCCCCTTGGTGATGACGATCATGTTGATGATGAGCAGGATGCAGAACACGAACAGCCCGACCGCGAAATTGCCCCCAACGAGGAACTGGCCAAAGCTCTCGATCACCTCGCCCGCGGCCGCCCCGCCCTTGTGGCCTGCCACCAGCACCACCCGGGTCGAGGCGACATTGAGCGCGAGGCGCAAGAGGGTCGCAAACAGCAACACCGTGGGAAAGGACGAAAAATCGAGCGGGCTCCTCGCGTTGAGCGCCACCATCAGCACCGCCACGGAAATCGCGATGTTGAGCACGAAGAACACATCGAGCAGCAGCGGCGGGATCGGCAGCACCATCAGCGCAAACAGGGCAAAGATGCCCAGCGGCAGCGCCATGGCCGCAGGGGCCAGACGCAGGCGTTCGATCAGCGCGGACGCGCCCATGCCCCCTGCGCTCATAGTCCGAACGCCCGCAATTGCTGATAGGCACGCCGAACCTGTGCCTGCGCGCGTGGCGAGGGTGCGGCAGCCAAGGCGCCTGCAGCACCAAAGGTGCTGCTCAGGACATCCGAAAGCGGCGGACGCGGGGCCGCAGAACGCGGCGCGCCGCTGCCCCCGCCCGTGACGACAGCGCCGGACAGGGCCGCAAACACCGCTTCATCGGCAATGAGATAGGGCGCAGGCGCAGTGAGCGGGGCAAAGCCGCCGGCAGGCGGATATTGCGACCAGGCCGGCTGGGGCGTGAATTGTCCTCCTGCTTGCGCGACAGACGCAGCCGCGCGGGCGCGCGGGGCAAGGCCCATCGCCCGCTCCATCTTGGCACCAAGGTGGCGCATCACGCCGGCAAGGCTGCGCGCGGTGCCGTCGGGCTCGTAAAAAATCCCCGTGTTGGCCGCGGCGGCCTTGGCAAACAGGCTGGCCGCGCTCGCCTGCGGGTTGTCCTGCATGGCGGCAAGAAACCGCCCTGCCCCGCCTGCGCCAAGGAAATGGGCAAGATACAATTCGCCGTGATCGGGCTGGCGGCCAAGGATTGGCATGAGGTGCGCCGCGTTGTCTTCGGCAAGGCCTGCTGCCATCCACGCCGCCACCTGCGGATCGTGCCGCAGCGCGAGGATTTCCGCACGGCGCGCGGGATCAGCGACATAGGCTGCCCCATTGCCGGAAAGACTGATGCTGTCGGCCACATGGCCAAGGCCAAAGCGCGCGCCGTGGCGCTTCATGGTATCAAGCCAGGTGCTTTCGATGAACTGGTAAAGGCCGGTGGCGCTCGATGTGCGCGCACGGGCCGCCGGATTGAGCGCGGATTCAACCCGCGCCTGCGCCAGCAGAAAGTCGAAATCCACCCCGGTCTGGCGCGCCGCATTGGCAATCGCGCCTTCCACCGATGTCATCGTGCCGGCTGGCGCGCTTTGCGCCGGAGCAGATCCGGTGATCTGACGGGCGGCTTCAAAGCTGCGGGCGGCTGCTTCGAAGGCGCTGCGCCCTGCCCCCTGAGGAAGGCTGAAAATCTGCGAGGATAGGCTCAAGGCTTGGCTCCGCTGGGTTTCCCGAGGCACCGCCGCTACGCGGTGTATTCCCGGTCAACACAGCAAGGAGCGTGCCAAAGCTGGCACCGGCGCCCGCTTCAGGCCCGCCTCGGCAATGCCAGCGCGCCGCTGCGCGTGGCCCCGCCGAGCGCGGCAATCCGGGCCGCGACATTGGCGGCCAGAAGGTTGCGAACCCGGCGATTTACTTCGTTGAGCTGGCGCGCGGTCTCGGCAAGGGTGCGGGTGCTTTCATCGAGCGCATCACTGCCAAAGCGCCCGAGTGCCTCGCACAATTCCTCTTTCTCGCGCGCGACCAGGAACAGGCCATCGGCATCAAGCGTGGCAAGAGCTTGCCGCTCGCGCTCCATCACGGCAACCAGCTGCCGCAAGTGGCCCGCCAGCGACGCCCGCTCGCAAGAGGCAATGGGGGCGCTCATCGCTCGCCTGCGGGCAACACGGCGAAGCTCACCTGCGCTGCGATCATGGCATCGGCGATCTTGGTCGGCACCAGCGGATAGGTTCCATCGCGCAGGGCATTGCGGATCTTTGCCACCCGTTCAGGATCGACCGGCGGGCTGGCAAGGTCAACCTCGCTTGCAGCGCCGATTTCCACCGCAACACCGGGCTTGGCAGAGACAGCGGCCGGCAGCGGCGCAGCACGCGCCGCAGCCTGGGTGCGGTCGCTGTCGGACAGCGCGCGGACGGGGCCGATCCCTTGCAATTTGCTGAGTTCAACCGAGGGCATGAGGCATCTCCGAAGATGGCTTTCAATGGCAAGAACGACCAGCGTGCAGCCTGTTTAAGAGGCGCGCCTTTATACGTGCCCCAGGAAAAATTACCCGGTCAGCGTGCCGGGATGACAACAAGACCGGGGCGCTCGATACGGGCGCGCAAGGCTTCGGCCTTGCGGGCGGTGCGCACGAAGATCCAGTCGCCCACCGCGCCGCCTTCAACCGCCTCGCCCGGCTGCTGCACCTGAAAGCCGCGCCCGCGCACCGCGATCATCACATTGTCGCCGCGCTTGACGGCGGGCGCAGCAGCGCTTGCGCTCGCCAGCGGGGCGACCGCGACAAAGATGCGCCACGGGGCCGGGCCGGTGCACTCCACCCGCACGCTGGTGCGCGCCGGGGTGTGCCAATCGAGCAGCAGCGGTGCGGCGCAAGCGGCAAGCCTGAGGCGCGGGTCGGCAGGCAGGCGCGCGCCGCCGGGCGTTCCGGGCATGGCGCCGGTAAAGCCCATCACCGCGCGGTCGATATCAGCCGGGCTGGTATAGGGCGAGGCGGCGGCAGGCGCGGGCCCAAAGGCCAGCGCAGCCAGAGCAACAAGGGCAGAGACACGTTTGCAGCGCATGGGACAGGTCTTCTTCCGGCAGGTCAGACTTACCCCGGCATTGCAGCAAGGATCATGCCAAGCCACTTCAAGACGCGCTCTGGAGCGGCGCGTCATAGGCGAGGCTGGCATAGAGATCGGCTTCCTCGCCGCGCGCGATGATCGCCCGCACCGCAACACCCGCCGCCGCTGCCTCGCGGGCAAGCGCATCGCTTGCCTGCCACGCCGCGGCCTCGCCGCCCGGCGCAAAAGAGGCAAAAATGGTCAGCGTCGCACGCGCATCACGGGGCTGGCTTGCCAGCCACGCGCTCAGCGATGGCCCACCGGGCAGGGGCCGGAACAAGGCCTGTGCGGGCGCGATCTGGGGAGCGGGCACATTGCGGCTCTCCTTGCGGCGAGTACCGGCGACTTCGGCCTCGAGCGGCAGGCCCGTCAGCGCCAGGAGAAACAGGATCAGCGCCAGATCGGCGAGGATGAAATGCCAGCTATGCTGCCGTCCGGCGCGTTTGATTGCCATTACGCCACCTCCGCCAGCACGGCTGGCGGCTCAAGTGGGCGCGCGGGGCGCGGCAGGGTGGGCAGCTGGCTTTCAAACCAGCCAACCAGCCGGATGCGCTGCGCCTGTTCGGCCTGCCCGCGCCGCGCAATCGCTCCCGCCAGCGGCAGGCACACCAGGTGCGCCAGCAGCAGGCCATAAAAAGTGGAGACCACCGCCGTCGCAATCGCACTTGCGGTGGAAAGCGCCAGCGCACCGCCAACCATACCGGTGCCGACAGGGGCCAGCTGGGCGATGCCGTAGAGCGTGCCCGCCAGCCCTGCAACTGGTGCAAGTTCGCCCGCCTGTTGCCAGGTTGCGGCGGCAGCGCTGCGATGCTTGCGCGCAGCGGCCAGGTGGGCGCGATGCGCCTCGCGCAGGCACGCAATCTCACCCCGCCGCAGATAGGCGGTGACAATTTCGGCGAGTGCCGGGTCGGGCGGCAGCGGCGCATGAGCGGCAAAACGCCCCTTGCGGTCGATCACATAGATCAGCCGTGCCAGCGCAGACCGGTTGGCCGCCTCATCAAACGGCGCGCCCAGCAAGCCGAAGGCCTGGGCCACCGCGCGGTGCAGGTTGTTCCACCCGCAGGCGAGCCCGCTTGCCACACACGTACCGCCGAGCACGATCACCGCCGCCTCGGGATTGATCAGGCTGAAGCCCGCACCGCCCATGATTGCCAATCCTTTTGCGTGAAATGCTTCGACATGATCGAGAACGGCGCGAGCGCACACAGGATTAAGCGCTCGGCCAGCGCCCCCGTAAGACTGCGTAGGCGGGCAGGCGGCAGCTGCTTGCCCGCAGGCGGCAAGCCGGCCCGGCAAGGCTTTGCCGCCACCGGCGACCGCGCGGCAGGACAGCGCGGCGTGGGCCGGCACGCGGCGGCGTGCAGACGCAGGTTGGCACGCTTTGTGCTTCAAGGGTGCTGCCGGTGGCGCCTCGGGTGTCACGGACACTCGGGATCTGCCTTGCAAGGGAGCAAACCTTTCATGAATCCAAAGATCTTCGGCATTCATGGCGCCGCGCTCGAAGTCCGTTCGCAGCGCATGGGCGTGCTCGCCGCGAATATCGCGAATGCCGCCACCCCCGGCTTCAAGGCGCGCGACATTGATTTTGCAGCGGCGCTCAAGGCGCGGCTCGAGGGCGCGGCGCTCGGCGTTGGCGGCAGCGGCGAAGGCGCGGGCCTCGTCTATCGCCGCCCGACGATGCAATCGCTCGATGGCAACACTGTCGAGCTTGCCCGCGAACAGATCGCCTTTGCCGAGAACGCCGTCGCTTACAGCGCCACGCTCAGCTTCGTGCAGGGCAAGGTTTCCACCATCACCCGCGCGCTCAAGGGAGAATAGCCCGATGCCCGATGCCCCTCGCATGAACCTCTTCACCCTCGCCGAACGTGCCATGTCGGCGCAGATGGTGCGGATGAATGCGGCCACCAGCAACCTTGCCAATGCCGGCTCCATCGCCCGCAGCGAAGCCGAAGCCTATCGCCCGATCCGCGCGGTGTTTTCCGCCGAACTCGATCGCGCCAGCGGCATGGCCAGCGTCAGCGCGAGCTCGCTGGTGCGCGAGGATCTCGCCCCGGCCAAGCGCCATGATCCCGGCCACCCGCTCGCCGATGCGGACGGCAATGTCTGGGAGGCCGCGGTCGATGAGACCGCCGAGATGGTCGAGATCATGGAAAGCGCCCGCCAGTACCAGAACCTCGTGCAGGCGCTGCAAACCGCCAAGCAATTGATGCTTGAAACCCTGAGGAGCGAATAATCATGGAGATCACATCACCCCTTGCGCAAAGCCCGCTCGAACGGCTCAACACGCCTTCGCGGCCCAGCACCAAGAGCGGGCTCGGCAGTTTGGGCCAGGCCGACTTCCTGCGCCTCTTGACCACCCAGCTGACCATGCAAGACCCGCTGGAGCCGGTCAAGAACGAGGCGATGCTGGCGCAGATGGCGCAGTTTTCCTCGCTTGCCGCCAACACGGAAACCGCCGCGACGCTGGGCGAGATTTCCAAGCAGCTCGACCGGCTGATCGCAGCCCAGGAAGCCGCAGCCGCCGCCGCCAGGCCGCCTGCCGCCTGATCCCCTGCCCTCACACATCATCAGCAAAGGAACACCTCAATGTCATTCTTCACCTCGCTCAGCGGCATGCGCAATGCCGAGACCAACCTGCGCGTCATCGCCCACAATATCGCCAATGCCGAGACCACCGGGTTCAAGCGTTCGGGCGCGCAATTTGCCGACCTGGTTGCCACCGGCACCAGCACCGATCCGCGCCGCACCGCCGGGATCGGCGCGACTGTGGCGGCGATCACGCAGGATTTCGCGCTTGGCCCGATCGAGCAGACCGGGCGCAGCCTTGATTTGTCGATCAATGGCGGCGGCTTTTTTGTGGTGAGCGATCCGGTCTCGGGCGAGACCAGCTTCTCCCGCAATGGCCGGATGGAAATTGCGGCGACGGGGGCGGTGCAGGATTCGCTGGGGGCAAGCCTGCAAGGCTTTCCGGTCGATGCCACCGGTACGCCGACCTCGAACGTGCCTGCCACTGTCACGGTGCCGCTCATCAATGCCGCAGGCGCAGAGCTTTCCAATGTCACGATCAACAACCGCGGGCTGATCACCGCTGCCTTCAGCGACGGGACGACCGAGCCGGTGGGCATGGTGGCGCTGGCCAATTTTGCTGCGCCTGGTGGCCTGCGCGCCATCGGCCAGACCCGCTGGCAGGCAACCGGCGACAGCGGCGCGCCTGCTTTCGGCAATCCGGGGATCGGCAATTACGGCCAGCTTTTGTCGGGCGCGCTCGAACGCTCGAACGTCGATCTGGCAGGCGAGATGGTGGCGCTGCTCACCGCGCAGCGCAATTTCCAGGCGAATGCGCGCGCGATCGATACCGCCACGCAGATCACCCAGACCGTGCTCAACTTGCGCCAGTAAAGGCCGCTAATCGATGGACAGGCTGATTTACACCGCACTAACCGCGATGAATGCGGCGCTGGATCGCCAGCGCGCGACCGCCAACAATCTCGCCAACGCGACCACGCCGGGGTTCCGCCAGGAGGTGTTCGCGGTGCTGCCTGCGACCCTCAAGAACGCAGCCGATGGCAGCTGGATCGAGGCCCGCGCCATGGCGCGCGGCAATGTGCGCGGGGCGGACATGGCAGGCGGCAAGATCAACACCACGGGCCAGCCGCTCGACATCGCCATCGAAGGCAAGGCGCTGATCGCGTTTCAGGCCCCGGACGGCGCGGGCGAGGTCTATTCGCGGCGCGGCGATTTGCGGGTCGGCGCAACGGGCCTGCTTGAAAATGGCGAGGGCCTGCCCGTGCTGGGCGAAGGGGGCACGCCGATCAGCGTGCCGCCGGGGCTCGATATCAGCATCGCAGGCGATGGCAGCGTGCTTGCGCGCGATCCGGCAGCACCCGGCAACCAGCCGCCCGACACCGTGGACCGCATCAAGCTGGTCTCGCCCGAGGGCAGCCAGCTGGTGAAAGGCACCGACAGCTTTCTGAAAGTGCCCGACGGCCAAGGCGGCACCGGCACCCTGCCGCCTGATCCCACCGCGCGCGTCATCGCAGGCGCGCTCGAAGCCTCGAACGTCGAGACCGCCGAGGTGCTGGTCGCGATGATCGATGCCCAGCGCGCCTTTGAACAGCGCGCCAAGATCATCCGCACCGCCGGCGAGCTTGATGAAGCAGGCAGCCGGCTGATGGCGCTGCGCTAACCCCCGACCGATCAGAAGGAGACCCCAGCCATGCCCAATTCCGCCCTTAATGTCGCGCGCACCGGTCTTGAAGCCCAGGATGCGCGAATGCGCGTCATCGCCAACAACCTTGCCAATATCGGCACCACCGGCTTCAAGCGCGACCGGGTCGATTTCGCCACGCTCGCCTATCAGGAAAAGCGCATCGCCGGACAGCAATCGACCGCGCAAAGCCAGTATGCCGTGGGCCTCAATCTTGGCACCGGGGTGCAGGTGCAAGGCACCAGCCGGATCGAGACGCAGGGCAATCTCAACGCCACCGGCAAGCCGTTTGACATTGCGCTGGATGGGCCGGGGTTCTTTCAGGTCGAACTGCCGCCTAATGGCGAGATCGGCTTCACGCGCGCGGGCAATTTCACCCTCTCGCCCGAAGGCCAGCTGATCACCGCGCAAGGGTTTGCCGTGACCCCCCCGGTGCAGATCCCGCTGGATGCCACCACCATCACCATCGGGCAGGATGGCATCATCACCGCGGTCACTGCTGCCGCGCCCGAGCCGGTGCAGGTAGGCGAGCTGGTGGTGGCCAGCTTCGTCAATCCGGCAGGGCTCAGAGCGATTGGCGACAATTTCCTCGTGGAAACCGCGGCGAGCGGCCCGGCGCAGATCGGCCCCGCAGGCCAGGAAGGCCGCGGCCGGGTGCGGCAGGGGATGCTGGAGGCTTCCAACGTCAATGTCGTCGAAGAACTCGTCGAGATGATCGAGGCCCAGCGTGCCTATGAAATCAATTCCAAGATGGTGAGCGCGGTGGATGAAATGCTGCGCAACGCCAACCAGACGCTGTGAGAGGGAGCCGAGCGATGAAATCCGCAGCAATGCTGGCCAGCCTCGGTGCGCTGGCGCTGGCTGGTTGCATGGGCGGGATGGAAGGCAGCGGCCCGCGGCCCGGCTTTGCCTCACCGCCCCCGCCTGTGGCCGTCGCCACAAGCGATCCGGCGCTCGCTCCGGCCAATTCCGGCGCGATCTTTCAGGCGAGCCAGGGCTATGTTGGCCTCCATGTCGGCGCACGCGCGCGCAACATCGGTGACATGCTGACGATTGTGCTGGTCGAGAACACCACCACCCAGAAAAGCGCCAGCGGCCAGACCCGCCGCGATGGCAGCCTTGGCATCAGCCCGCCGGCCACTGGCCCGTTCAGTTTTTTGAGCCCCGAGGCTCTTAAAGCTGCCAGCGAAGGGACGTTCAGAGGTCAGGGCAACGCCGCCCAGCAGAGCCGCCTCAACGGGGCGATCGCGGTCACTATCGCGGCGGTCTACCCGAACGGGACAGCCGATGTGGTGGGCGAAAAACAGCTCGTCCTCAGCCAGGGCGAGGAATGGGTGCAATTTGCCGGGCGCGTCCGGCTGATTGATGTGGATGCGAATAACCGCCTGTTTTCCAATCAGGTGGCCAATGCGCGGATGATCTATTCGGGCAAGGGCGCCGTCCAGCAGGCGAGCCGTCCGGGATGGTTGTCGCGCTTTTTCGGCATGATTTCGCCGTTCTGAGAAAGGGAGCACGCGTGATGAAAATCCTCCATTGGCTGCTCGTTCTAATGGCTGCGCTCGCGGCTGTTCCCGCCGCGGCCGAAAGGGTGCGCGATCTGGGCCAGTTCGAAGGCCTGCGCGCCAATCAGCTCACCGGCTATGGCGTCGTCGTCGGCCTGCAAGGCACCGGCGATGATAACCTGCTGTATGTGACGCAGGCGATGCGCGGCGTGTCCGAACGGCTCGGGCTGCAATTGCCGCCCGGTGTCAGCCCCAATCTTCGCAATGCCGCCGCCGTGATCGTCACCGCCGAACTGCCCGCCTTTGCCAAGCCGGGCCAGCGCTTGGACATCACCGTCTCGGCGATCGGACAGGCGCGATCCTTGCGCGGTGGCTCGCTCATCATGACCCCGCTGATCGGCGCGGACGGGCAGGTCTATGCGATTGCCCAGGGCAATATCGCGGTGGGCGGCCTCGGCGCGAGCGCGCGCGATGGTTCGCAAGTCGCCATCAACGTGCCCACAGTGGGCCGGATTGCCGATGGCGCGACAGTCGAACGCGCGGTCGCAACGGGCTTCGATCAGCAGCCCAGCCTGCGCTTCAACCTTCACAACGCGGATTTCCTCACCGCGACGCGCGTGCGCGATGCCATCAACATGCGCTTTCCCGGTATGGCGAGCATCGGCGACGGGGTGAGCATCGAACTGGCCCTGCCGATGGGCAATGATGCGCGTTCGGGGCTCTTGGCCGAGATCGAGATGCTGCCCGTCACCCCTGCGCCCAGTGCTGCCAGGGTGATCGTCAACAGCCGCACCGGCACAGTCGTCATCAATCAGGCGGTGCGCCTTGCGCCCGCCGCGATCAGCCATGGCAAGCTGGTGCTCAGGATTGATGAAGCCCCGATGGTGGTGCAGCCCGAGCCGTTCTCGCGCGGGGTCACGGCTGTCGAGGAATCCAGCAATATCACGGTGGAACAGGAAGCCAGCCGCGTTGCATTCATGCCGGGCGCGGCCAATCTGGCGGAGATTGTCGATGCGCTCAACCTGTTGGGCGTCGGCGCGACCGATCTGATCGTGATCCTTGAAAGCCTCAAACAGGCCGGATCGCTGCAAGCCGAAATGGTGGTGCTGTGATGGGGCCGCTTGATCCTGCCACCCAGCCGATCCCGCTGGCGCGCCACACCGAGCGGCCCAAGCCGCCTGCGCCGCTGACCCCCGAGCAGGCCGAACTGCGCAAGGCTGCCGAGGGTTTCGAGGCGTTTCTGCTGCGCAAGATGCTGGAGACCGCGCGCGCGGCCTTTGCCGCCGAGGCCACGCCGCTCACCGGCGGCGGGATGCAGCAATTCACCGCCATGCGTGATGAACGCCTTGCCGACATCGCGGCCAGCACCGGCGCCTTCGGGTTTGCCCGCAGTATCGAGGCACAGCTTGCGCAACACCTTCGGCCCCAGGGAGATCAGTGATGCCCACCGCCATGTTCTCGATCGGCCGCAGCGGCCTTACCGCCTCGCGGGTCAGCCTTGAGCTGACTTCGCAGAACATCGCCAATGCGGCGAACGGGGATTATTCGCGCCGCAGCCTGACGCAGAGCGAAGTGGTTGGCGGCGGGATGATTGGGCTGAACACCGCTGATTCGTTTGGCGGGGTGCGCCTGTCAGGCATTGCCCGGGCGCAGAGCGCGCTGGTGCAGCGCCAGGCGCGCGACAGTGCCTCGGCGCTGGCGAGCACGGCGGCGGAATTGCGCGGGCTCTCCGCAGCGGAAACCGCGCTCGAACGCACGGCGCTGTTCGATGCGCTGGTGAGCTTTGAAGCAGCGCTGACCCGGCTGGAAAGCGATCCCACCGCGGCCCCGCTTCGCACCGTTGCGCTCGAAAGCGCGCGGCGGCTGGCGGGCACGTTCAACACCGCCAACGAAACCCTTGCCAATGCGCGCCGCCTCACCATCGGCGAGACCGAGGCCGATGTGATCACTGTCAACACGCTGACCGATGATCTGGCGCGCATCAACCGCGAGCTGGTCTCCGCGCGGGAGGGTTCGGCCGGCAAGGCGGCGCTGCTCGACAGCCGCGATGCGGCTTTGCGCAAGCTGTCCGATCAGCTTGGCATCACGACCAGCTTCAGCGCCGATGGCACGGTGGAGGTGAGCGCCACCGGCACGCCGCCGATCGCGCTCGTCACCGGCGGAGTGAATGCCGCGCTGGGCCTGGCCGTGGCGGCCGACGGCACGCTGGCCTTTACAATCAGCGGAGCGCCTTTCGCGCCTGCCAGCGGGGCCATGGCGGGACGCGCAGGCGCCTTGCAGGCCAAGGCTGATCTGCAAGGCCAGCTTGATAGTCTTGCGGGCGATCTCATCACGCTGGTCAATAGCGCACAAGGCGCAGGCCATGATCTGGCAGGCAATCCCGGCCAGCCGGTGTTCAGCGGCACGGGCGCAGGCAATATCGCGGTGGTGATGGCAGCGGGCAGCGGGCTGGCAACGGCTCCGGCAGGCGCGCCGGCAGGCAGCCGCGATGCGGGCAATCTTGCCGCGCTGCTCGCCGGGTTTGCCGCCGAGACCGGCCCGGCGGCAGGCGCCAACACGCTGCTGCTGCAGCTCTCCAGCCGGGTTGCGAGCCTTGAACTGCGCCGCGATAGCCTCCGCATCGTCGCCGCCAGTGCCGAAGGCGAACTGGCCCGCGAAATCGGCGTTGATCTGGATAGCGAGGCCGCCAATCTGGTGCGGCTCCAGCAGGCTTTCGAGGCCAATAGCCGCGTCATCCAGGTTGCCGCCAACCTGTTCGATACCATCCTCGCCCTGCGCTAACCGGAGCATACCAGCATGAGCAGCCTCAGCACATCTTTCGGCTCCTTCTTCGAACGCTCGATCACGCAGATGAATGGCCTCAGGCGCCAGATCGACCGCGCGCAGACCCAGATCGCCACGGGTGCGCGGATCGAGCGCGGCTCGCAGGATCCGGCTGCCGCTGCCGCGCTGCGGGTGCTTGATCGCCGCGCCCGGCTGGGTGAGGCAGCGGGCAATAATGCCGCGCAAGTGGGGCAGGAGCTGGGGCTGGCTGATCGCGAATTGCAGGGCGTGACCGCGCTTTTGCAACGCGCCCGCGAACTGGCGGTTGCCGCTGCCAATGATCCCATCGGCACGGCCGGCCGCACCGCGATTGCCAATGAACTGGCGCAGCTTGAGCAGGAATTGTTTGCCCGCGCCAATGCCACTGCGCCCGGCGGCGATCCGCTGTTTGCCGGGCTTTCGGCAGGGCCTGCCTTTACCCGCGATGCCACTGGCGCAGTCAGCTATGCCGGAACGCTTGCCGTGCCCACCGTGCCGCTGGCGCCCGGCACCACCATTGAGCGCGGGCTGGCCGGATCGCAGATTTTCGAATTCGACCAGAGCGGCACGCCGACCAGCGCCTTTGCCGTGCTGGGCGCGCTCACCGCCGCGCTTGCCAGCGGCACCGGTGATCCCGCCGCCGCCGCGCGCGAGGCGATTGCCGGGCTCGACAGCGCGCTGGAGACAGTCAGCCGCGCCCAGACTATCATCGGCACCCGCGCAGTGTGGGTCGACATGATCCAGACCGAGCAGGGCAATCGTGCGATAGACCTCGCAGAGCGCCGTTCCGAAGTCGGCGACACCCAGATCGGCGAGGCGATCGTTCGCCTGCAGCAGATGATGACCGCGCTGGAAGCCAGCCAGGCCGCCTTTGCGCGGGTCAGCGGGCTTAACCTGCTGCGCGCCCTGTCCTGAAACCTGCTGCCGAAGGAGCGCCCCGCCCGTGTTTGCCGCCATTGGTATTGTCGTTCTGCTTGTGATGGTGTTCGGCGGCTTCATGCTGGCCGGAGGCGCGCTTGGCCCGGTGCTGGCGGCGATGCCGCTGGAACTCATGATGATCGGCGGCGCGGCCGCTGGCGGCATTCTGATCGGCAATTCGCTGCACGAGATCAAGTTGCTCGGTGGCGGGATCGGCAAGGTCTTCAAGGGCGCGAAATACAGTGATCAGGATCATATCGACGCGATCGCGCTGACATCCAAACTGATGAAACTGCTGCGTTCCGAAGGCCCGGTGGCGCTGGAAAGCCACGTCACCGATCCGGCCAACTCCGCGCTGTTCAGCGAATATCCGCGCCTGCAAGGCGATCCCGTGGTGTGCAGCCTGATCTGCGATCCGCTGACCCTGCTGGTGGTGTCATCGGGCACGCTCGATACCCATGCTGTCGAGGAGGTAATCGACAACGCGATCAAGACGCAGATGCACGAGATGGACGAACCGGCCCACGCGGTGCAGACGCTGGCGGATTCGCTGCCGGCGCTGGGGATCGTTGCCGCCGTGCTTGGCATCATCAAGACAATGGGCGCGATTGACCAGCCGCCGGAAATCCTCGGCAAGATGATCGGCGGCGCGCTGGTCGGCACGTTCCTTGGCGTGCTGCTCGCCTATGGCTTTGCCTCGCCGATGGCCGGACGGCTCAAGCAATTGAACGCGCATGACAGCCAGATCTTCCATTCGATCAAGCAGGTGATTGTCGCAAGCCTGCACGGCTATCCGCAGCCGCTGGTGCTGGAAGCCGCGCGTTCGGGCCTGCCGCCGGCCCACCGGCCCAAGCTTACTGATCTGCTCGACATGATGCGGGGGCGCTGAGGATGGCCGAGGCTGATCCCAAGCTGGCGCTCCCGGCGCCCATCATCGTCAAGAAAGTCACCATCGTCGAAGGCGGTCACCATGGCGGCGCGTGGAAAGTCGCCTATGCCGATTTCGTCACCGCGATGATGGCGTTCTTCCTGCTCTTATGGCTGCTGGGCGCGACGGAGGAAAAGCAGCGCAAGGGCATTGCCGATTATTTCACGCCCACCCTCGTCAAGCTGCGCAAGGAAAGCGCAGGATCGGACGGGCTGCTGAAAGGCTCATCGATCACGGACGCTGATAATTACCCCAATGCCATGGGGCAAACCGGCACACGCACCATCACCATCCCGCGCTCGGCCACGGGCGGGCCCAAGGAGGCGGGCGGGCGCGGCGAGCTGGACGCGGAAAAGCTCAAAGAGCTGCGCGACAAGATCGACCAGAAGCTGGTGCAGAAGCGCCAGCTCAAACACCTCGCGCGGCAGATACGGGTGATGCGCGCGCCGGATGGTATCCGCATTGATCTGATGGATGATGCCGATTTCTCGATGTTTGAACTGGGCACCACCATTCTCACGAACGAGGCGCGCGAGCTGATTGCCGTGATTGGCGAGATACTGGCCGAGGAAAGCGCGCCTTTGATCTTGCGCGGTCACACCGATGCGCTGCCCTGGCGCAAGGGCGTGGTGGCGAACAACTGGTCCTTGTCCGCAGGCCGCGCCGAGGCGACCCGGCAGGCGCTGATGCTCTCAGGCGTGACACAAAACCGGATGGTGCGGATCGAAGGCGTCGCCGATACCGAGCCGCTGGTGGCTGACAATCCGGCCGATCCGCGCAACCGGCGGATTTCGCTGCTGCTGCTCGATCGCAGCGCGCGCGCTGCGGCAAAACGCAGCGTGCCTCTCGCTCCTAAAGGCTCTGCTGCGACGGCAAACCGGGCAGCCCCGCGCTAAGCAGGCGTTCAGAATGCTATTAGTATTTCCTGACCACCCAAGGCCCATTGGCCTGACCTGAGACCGGGCGCTGATTGTCCGGTAGCCAGGCCCGATGGCCCGCCCGCACTGCAAAGGAAGCCGATGATGCCTATGTCCACCATTCTTGCCGCTGGCGCTGTCAGCCTTGCGCTAACTGGTACCGCGATGGCTGCTTCTGAAGGCCCGCGCGCCCGGTTTGATCCCACCGCTTCGGTGACACGGGAACAGGCGCTCGCGATGGCGAACCGACAATTTGATCGGATCGATACCAACAAGGACGGCTTCATTGACGCCCCCGAGATGGCCGCACACCGGGAAAAGATGCAGGAATGGCGGAACAAACGGGTCGCCGCGCGCGCTGATGCGCCTGCTGCTGCCGATGATCCCGCGAAGGCAGAGCGCCGCGCGCGCTGGGCCGAGCGGGCCAAGGAACGCGCCGCTGCTGGCGAAGGCCAGAGCGCAGGACAGCGCGATGCAAAGCGTGCGAACTGGTTTGCCCGGCTTGATAGCGATGGCGATGGCATGATCAGCCGCGATGAATTCACCGCCCCTGCCTTGAAGCGCTTTGATCGCGCCGATGCCAACGGCGACGGCGTTGTCACCCCCGAAGAACGCGCTGCCATGCGCGCGGCACGCCGCGCCGCGCGCGGATAACCCCCGGCCTGCCGCCCCGTCGCCGCCCGATCAGGCGGCGGCGGGCATGGCCGATTGGTAGAAGGGATTATCAGCCGAGTAGTAATTGCAATGGAAGCCCGAAGGCACGCGGAAGGGGATTCGCACGGTGGCAATCGGGCCCTTGGCGATATCGGTTGCGGCAAAGATCGCCAGTTCGCTGGTGGGCGAATTGGCGCGGTGCACGAGGCTCATCGCATAGCCATCGGCCTCGTCGGTGGCGCCCATGCGCGGGGCGAACACCAGCTCGCCGCAGGCTGAACCATCGCCGAAGTGGTAGTAATCCTCCGTGCCGCTCGCCGTATCAAAGCGCAGCACCGCATCCATCCCGTCAACCCGTCCGTCGCGCGAGTTGAAATTGATGTTGCCATAGCTTTGCCGCGTCTTGCGCGTGACGAGGCGATCATCCGGGCGCGGGAACTGGATGTCGCGATCATTGAGGGTTTCCTCCTTCATGGTCGCACTCGCCAGGTCCACGCTCCAGCGCCGCAAGGACAGCTTGGTCTCGGCATGGGTCAGCCAATTGCCGTCCTGATCGGGGAACAGCGCGGTGCCATTGGCCGCCGCGACATCGGCGATCAGCGTGCCATCTTCCTCCCAGGCGTTGCATTCGTGGAACATGTGGCGCGGTTCAAACTCGAACCAGCGCACGTCATCGGCTGTGCCTTCACGCGGGAGCAGTGCGAGCTTGGTCGGGCGGCCGGTGTTCCACGCTGTCATCGGCCCGCCGCGCATCGCGCGCTGGATATCGGTATCAAGCGGTATCACCGGGATCACCACCCAGTTTTCGGTAAGCAGGAAGGTGTGGATCAGCGCCATGTGCGGGATCGGGATCGTCACCGCATGGCGCACCACGCCTTCGGCTGTCGTGATGGTGTATTGCAGCGCTGCCTCGCCGGTAAAGCCGTTGATGTTGGCACCGATATTCACCAGCTCGCCGGTGGCATAGTCGATCTTGGGATGGGCCGAAAAGGTCGCGGCAATGCGCCCATCATAATCATGCACGCCGAGCGTTGAAAGGTCGCGCGGGTCCATCGCCACTGGCTGCGAACCTTCCATCAGCGCCAAGAGCTTGCCGCCATGCAGGATGATATTGGTGTTGCCGGTGTTGTAATGCTTGCCCTGAACCGAAGGATCCGCCGTCATCGGATTGCCGAACAACCCGAACAGGCGGCGCCCGGCGGCCTTTTCCAGCTCGAACTTCTCGGTGCGCACCCAGCGGTTGCACAAGGAGACGCGGCCATCCTCGAAATGCAGCGCATAAACCATGCCGTCGCCGTCGAACCAGTGATAATCGCCCTCGCGGGTGGGATAGAGCGGCTCTGGCCCGTTGCGGTAGAACACGCCCGCCAGATCATCGGGCAATTCGCCATCAATGATGAGATCGGGCGCGGTCGCTTCAAAGCGCACCGGTTCGTGGTGGCCTGACAGATAGGGGTGATCGAAGAATGCCTTGGTCATGATCCTCACCTTTCGGGATTGCGGCAAGCTGCCACAGCGTGCAGGCGCCTGCTGCTAGCAATATGGTGGGCGCACGGCCTATCCGGCGATCAGCCCATCGGTCGCTGTGCGGTCGAGCCACAGGCCATGGACCCCGAAAGGCACGGCCTGCGGCAGGGTGATGCGGCAACGTTCTTTCATGGTGGCAGCATCAGCCACCAGCAGCATGGCCCGGCTGCCATCCGCGAGCAGATCAATGAGCCAGCCCGCATCCTCGCCGTCCTCGCCCGCACGCGGGACGAACACCGGCTCGCCGCCCAAGAGCCCGCCATAATCGAGGTATCCCGCCGCGCGCTCTTCGAAGAGATCATATTTGAGCACGCCCTTGCCCATCACTCCGCCGCTTTCATCGAGCAGCCAGGTGTAGCGCGCAGGCGTGCCGTGGCGGCGCCAGTCGATGCCGGGGCGTTCATAGTGGTGATCGAGCAGCACGCGCTCGCTCACTTCGCCGCTTGCCAGATCAAGCCGCCAGTGCACGAAGCGCGCGTGCGGCTCTTGCGGAGAATGGATCGGAATGGTCGCCGGGTAATCGGCAAAGACCGGGGCGTAGATATGCACCGCCCCGTCCGCCTCCCAGCCATTGGCGATATGCCAGATGTGGCCCGGTGCCGGCGTCTCGAACCAGCGCACCGGATCGCCCGAGCGGTGGGTCCGCGCGATCATTCCGAAACGCAAGGGCCGCGCCGAATCAAAGCTCGCCACGCTCGCCTCTGGCCCCATCAGCCCCGCCGGATTGAACCTCAGCGAAGGGTCGGGGAAGATGATGTGGGTGGCTGTAAGGATATAGTCATGCACGAAAAAGGCAGGCGGCTTGCCTTGCATGATGGTGCTGGTGGTGATCTTCCCACCCGGCTCCAGCACGCTGAGATAAGTCGTGCCCGCGACAAAATCCTGCCCGATCGAATAGATCTGCCCGGTCGCTGCATCTTCCTTGGGATGGGCGCTGAACGGCACCCTAAGCGCGCCGCCGAAAGTCTCGTTGGAGCCGCGCCCGCTCAGCACCAGCCAGCCTTGCGGATCGCGGGCGATGTCAAATCGGAACGGCAGCGCGGTTTCCTGAAGCGCGTAAAGGCGCCCTTCGTGCTGCATGATCGCCGTGCCATTGCTGCCCGCCTCGATCGCGGCCATGCGCGGTAGCAGGCCAAGCCGCACCTTCAGCCGCTCCAGCAGCAGCTTGGCCAGCGCGCCCTTGCCGCCGCTCGTCATCTCGGCAATTCCAAGGAAGGGATCCCGCCCGGCCTGTTCCACCCAGGCGGTGCGCGGGGTGCGGACATAGCTGTTGGAATAGCGCGCCGCGCCGCTGCGAAACTCGATCATGTGCACCATGGCTGCGCCATCGAACATGTGGCGGCGGCGGCCTTCGAACAGCGCATTGGTGCCGTTCCTCAGGAACACGCCGTCAAGCTCGGCAGGCAGATCGCCGGTGATCTCCAGCGGTACGCCGATCAGCTCGCGCGCGATCGGATCAAAGCCGGGATGACCATAGGGATCTGCCCGTCCGCTTGCAGCAATCCTCGCGGCGACATTCATGCGTGTGACCTTTTCTGCAACTGACGGACAACACTATAGCGCAGGGGTGCCGCACCTCAGCCCTCATTAATGTGAGGGAAAAGATCACAATTTGTCCGGACTTTTAATCAAACAACCCGCCTCACTCATTTTGAATAGTTGCCGTTATTGCAACATTGCTGTTGCCTTGCACCCGGTGAGGGGCAGGCGCGCAGATCTTGCGCGTTCACCACAAGAAGCGCCGCCAAAGGCGGCATCAATCGGGGGAGAGACATGGCACTTCAACACACTGCCCGCAGATCATGGCTGCGCACCGCACTGCTGGCATCGGCACTCAGCGCCGCGCCCGCCTATGCGCAAAGCACCGATCCAAGCGCCGATCAGCCCAGCGACATTGGCGATGGCATCAAGGAAATCGTCGTTACCGCGCGGTTCCGCACCGAAACCCTGCAAGACACCCCGATTGCGATCAGCGTGGTGCAGGCCGCCACCATCGAAAACATCGTGATCACCGATGTGAACAGCCTTCAGCGCCTTTTGCCCAATGTGCAATTGAGCCGCATCAATTTCTCCGGCCAGGCGCTCGGCGCCTCGATCCGCGGGATCAGCTTTGCCGATCTCGAAAAGACCTTTGATCCCGCCATCGGCGTGGTGATCGACGGGGTGTTCCTCGGCACCAATACCGGCGCCAATATCGACTTTGACGACCTGGAATCGATCGAAGTGCTGCGCGGCCCGCAAGGCACGCTGTTCGGGCGCAACACCATCGGCGGCACCATCAGCGTGCGCCACACGCGGCCCACGGGCGAATGGGGCGGCAAGTTCAAGGTGCGCTATGGCAGCTTCAACCAGCTTGACATGGAAGGCGTGCTCAATCTGCCGCAGATCGCCGATGCGCTCTCGATCAAGCTGGCTGGCCTGCGCCGCACCTCGGATTCGCCGACCTTCAACCGCTTCACCCTCGAACGCGAACCGGGCCGCGACATGTATAACCTTGCCCTTACCGCCTTGCTGGAACTGCCCAATTTCACCGCGCTCGCAACAGTTGCCTATAACCGGGATCGCTCACGCTTTCCCTCGGCAGTCAACCTGACGCGCGCCGCCGGGCTGCCGTTTGGCGCAGGCGGCACGATCTGCGACTATACGCTGGCGATCGGGCTGGGCGATCTGGGCTGCGAGACACAGGGCGTGCTGCGGCAGGCAGGCGAGAACTTCAAGCTCGCCAATACTTCCATCCCCTTTGAAAGCTTCTTCGATGGCTGGGCCGCCAGCCTCGAGATGAACGGCACAATCGGCAATTTCAACGTCACCGCGATCACCGGTTTCCGTAGCTCAACCGATCAGCTGCTGGAAGAAAACACCGGGACCCCGCCGCTCTCCTATACCGGGATACCGGGCCAGGGCGTGCCGCTGTTCGTCGCCGCGCGCGATCAGGATTACACCCAGTTCAGCCAGGAAATCCGCGTGGCGGGCGATATTACCGACTGGATGGATATCGTCGCCGGCGTCTATTACCTCAACACCAGCTATGCGATCCAGCCCAACCTGTTCAACGGATCGCGCGCCGGCCTTGCATGGCTGGCGGTGCCGCTGTTCCCGCCGGCCGTGCCTGCGCCTACGCTCATCAACGTGCCGATCCAGAGCGCAACCGCATCGCAGGATCTCGATTCCTTTGCGGTGTTCGCCGAATCGATCTTCAAGCTGGCCGAAAACGTGCGCCTCACCGCAGGCGGGCGCTACACCATCGAGACCAAGGAATTCACGCTTAACCAGACGCTTGCCGTGCCCTTTGCAGCGCAGGGCAAGAACACCTGGCGCGATCCGACCTGGCGCCTGATCCTCGACTGGAAGCCGAGCGATGACACCATGCTTTATGCCAGCTGGTCGCGCGGGTTCCGTTCGGGCGGCTGGAACGGGCGCGCCACCACCGCGGCAGCCATTGGCCCCTACGAGCCCGAACGGGTCGACAGCTTCGAAATCGGCGCCAAGACGGCCTTTGCCGATGGCAGGGTGCAGCTCAATGCCGCCGCCTTCCTCGTCAATTACAACGACAAGCAGGAAGAAATCATCCGCCCGGCGGTGGGCGGCGGGACCGAGACGATCGTCGATAATGCGGCAAGCGCCCGCACCAAGGGCTTTGAACTCGAACTCGTTGCCCGCGCCACGCCCGAGCTGACCTTGCGTGCTGCGACCGCCTACCTCTCGGCGGAATACCAGTCCTTCCTCATCCCCGACCTGGCCAATCCGGGGCAGGTAGTGGACATCACCAACCTTGCCAATTTCCGCCGCGCGCCGGAATGGACCGCCAATATCGGGTTCGATTACGACAAGCGCTTTGATGATCGCAACAGCATCAATCTCAATGCGAACCTTGCCTATCTCGATGCCTTCTTCACCTCGCCGCGGCGCGATCTGACGGGGCGCAACCGCGATATCATCCCGGCGCATACGACGCTCGATGCCTCGCTGGCCTATATCCACCGCGGGGACAGCTTCAAGAAGATCCGCCTCGCCATCTATGGCCGCGACCTGCTGAACGAAGGCAACCGCGTCACCAACACGCTGGATGCCGGCGTGTTCTATTTCGGCGTCGTCAGCCCCAACCGCGAGGTCGGGGTGGAATTGGGCATCGAATTCTGAGCCAGCATCGCCGGTCGGGCCTGAGACGCTGCCACAGCCGCGCTTCAGGCCTGATGGATCGCCTTGGTCACAAGGTAGCTTTCCAGCCCTTCGGGCCCGCCCTCGCTGCCAAAGCCGGACTCTTTCACGCCGCCAAAGGGGGCATCGGCCACCGAAATCGCAAAGCTGTTGATGCCGACCATCCCGGCTTCAAGGGCATCGCCCACCAGATTGGCGGTGCGAAGGCTGTCGGTGAAAGCGAAGGCAGCAAGGCCAAACGGCACACGGTTCGCCTCGGCGATTGCTTCATCAAGCGTGGCAAAGCTGCGAGTGACGGCAACCGGGCCGAAGGGTTCGGTGTTCATGATCTCGGCCTCGTTGGGCACATCGGCAATGAGCGTCGGCTGGAAGAAGAAGCCTTCATTAT
Organism: Erythrobacter sp.; assembly: GCA_046296155.1. GTDB lineage: Bacteria > Pseudomonadota > Alphaproteobacteria > Sphingomonadales > Sphingomonadaceae > Erythrobacter. Next base: position 43,825 of record JBKBLW010000009.1, read on the forward strand.
AAGCGCTCCCACCCGCAAGCAGCTTGCCGCCGCGCGCGGTCGCATCACCAATCAGGCCGGTGAGCGCAGCAGGGCGGCGCGGATTGGCGAGCGGGCCCATCTGCACGCCTGCCTCCAGCCCGTTGCCCACCTTGAGCGCCGCGGTGCGCGCGCGGAAGCCTTCGAGGAAAGCATCGTAAATCCCCTCCTGCACATAGAACCGCGTCGGCGAGACGCAGACCTGGCCTGCATTGCGGAACTTCTGCGGCACCAGCATGTCCAATGTCTTGTCGAGATCGACATCATCGAACACCAGCACCGGCGCATGGCCGCCCAGCTCCATGGTGATCCGCTTCACGCCATCTGCCGCCAGCCGCATAAGGTGCTTGCCCACGGCGGTTGAACCGGTGAAGCTGACCTTGCGGATCACGGGCGAGGCAATCAGCGTGCGGCTGATGGTATCCGGAACGCCGTAAACCAGCTGTGCGACATTGGCAGGCACGCCTGCATCGGCAAGGCACTTCATCAGCGCAGAGGTTGAGGCAGGGCATTCCTCGGCGGGCTTGGCAATTACCGAACAGCCAGCTGCGAGCGCGGGGGCGAGTTTCTTGGCCAGGAGATAGACGGGGAAGTTCCACGGCGTGAACACCGCGACCGGCCCGACCGGCTGCTTGATCACCATGGCGCGCTGGCCGGTCGGGCGCACCAGCACCCGGCCATAGGCGCGCCCCGCTTCCTCGGCGTAGAAATCGAACATCGAGGCTGCCCCCACCACTTCGCCGCGCGCTTCGACCAAGGGCTTGCCCTGTTCAATCGTCAGCAGCGTGGCGATGGTATCGGCCCGCTCGCGGATCAGATCGGCGGCTTTGCGAAGGATGCCCCCACGCGTCGCGACATCGACATGGCGCCAATGGGCAAATCCCGCCTCGGCAGCGGCAAGCGCTTCCTCCAGATCGGCAGGGGTGGCCACCGGCAATTCGGCAATCGCCGCGCCGGTTGCTGGGTTAAGCACGGGCAGGGCGTCGCGCCCCTCACCCATGCGCCAGCTGCCATTGATGAACAGCGCAAGATCGGGATCATAGGGGATGGTCATGGCGGGTTCCTGTCGGTTGCGGCACAGCGCAGATTGCCTAGCGGGGCCTTGCTGGCAAGAGACCTCGCGCAATTCACAGGCGCAAGGCGGCTTGCCGAGCGGCCCGCGCACGGCCAAGCTGCGGCCAAAGGGGGAGAGCTGATGGAGACAGGCAAACCGGCAAGCGCTTTCGGCGATCCGCAGGTAAGCTCAGCCAATCCGGGCGAGATCGCGCCCGAAGTGGCAGCACTTCACGCCAAGCTCGGCAAGCTGGTGGTGAACGGCTTTACCTATCGCCTGCTGCGGGTCTTCGGCGGGCTGCTGCGCCCGAAATTCGTCCCTGATGGCGTCAGCTTGCAGGAGATTACCGCCGGACGCGCGCGCATGACGATCATCTCCCCGCACCAGCGCCGCAGCAACGGCGCGCTCGTGCTGTTTCACGGCGGCGGCTTTGTGTTTGGCAGCGCACAGGACATCTTCCCCAAGGCTGCCCACATGGCGAAGGCACTCGGCGTGCCGGTGATCTGCCCGTCCTATGGCCTTGCCCCGCAAGCGCCCTTCCCCGCCGCGCTCGATGATGCCCACGCCGCCTGGCACGCGGTGCTGGCGCGGGCCGAGGCGCTGGGGATCGATCCGGCGCGTATCGTGGTGGGCGGCTACAGCGCGGGCGGGGGCCTCGCGGCAAGCCTTGTCCAGCGGCTGCACGACGAAGGCGGGATGCAGCCTGCCGCGCAGCTTCTCATCTATCCGATGCTCGATGCTGCGACCGCCCAGCACAGCGATCTCGATCAGCCGCGCCACAGCGTGTGGAGCAATGGCAATAACCGCTTTGCCTGGGGCGCCTACCTCAGCGGCCTCGCTGACCCGGCGGCGACGCCTTACGCCATCCCGGCGGCCCGCGCCGACCTATCCGGCCTGCCGCCTGCCTGGGTGGGCGTGGGCACCTGCGACCTCTTCCTCGATGAAGACCGCGCCTATGCAAGGCGCCTTGCGGCAGCAGGCGTGGCGGTGACTTACGAGGAAGCGGCAGGCGGCATCCACGCCTTCGACATGGACGACAACGCGCTTGGCCGCGGCTTCACCGCCGCGCAGATCGCCTTTGCAGAAAAGCACCTGCACTGAGCATCAACCGCCCTGCTCCTGCGCGTCGTTGGTGCATCCCGCGCACGGGCTCCGCGCCCTTGCGGTCAGCCAGTCGCTTGCCTCGCACAGAGCGCCAGCCCGCGCCTGCCCCCGCCCAAGCCGAGGCCCCCGCCCCTATCGACCTAAGGTACAATTGGCGCACCATCTCCTTGAGCGCACATTCGCATCCATCAGCACACCGCATGGCGCGAGAGGAGACGGATCATGCTCGAACAGGCACTTGGCAAATTCCAGGGCAAATCGCTCATCAAGGACAAGTTTGAAAACTTCATCGGCGGCGATTGGGTCGCGCCGGTCAAGGGGCAGTATTTCGACAATGTCTCGCCCATCACCGGCAGGCGCGTGTGTCAGGTTGCGCGCGGGACGGCAGAAGATATCGAGCTCGCGCTTGATGCCGCGCACAAGGCGAAAGACGCATGGGGCCGCACTTCGCCCACCGAGCGTTCGAACATCCTCAATCGCATCGCGCAGCGCATCGAGGACAATCTCGACATGCTGGCGCTGGTGGAAACCATCGACAACGGCAAGCCGATCCGCGAAACCACCGCGGCTGACTTGCCGCTGGCAGTTGATCACTTCCGCTATTTCGCAGGCGTGCTGCGCGCACAGGAAGGCTCGATCTGCGAGATCGACCATGACACCGTGGCCTACCACTTCCACGAACCGCTCGGCGTGGTTGGCCAGATCATCCCCTGGAACTTCCCGCTGCTGATGGCGGTGTGGAAGCTCGCTCCGGCGCTCGCGGCTGGCAATTGCGTGGTGCTGAAGCCCGCTGAACAGACCCCGATGAGCATCATGGTGCTGATGGAGATTATCGGCGATTTGCTGCCGCCGGGCGTCGTGAACGTCGTCAACGGCTTCGGCATCGAGGCGGGCAAGCCGCTGGCCACCAGCCCGCGCATCGCCAAGATCGCCTTCACCGGCGAGACCACCACCGGCCGCCTCATCATGCAATATGCGAGCGAAAACCTCATCCCCTGCACGCTGGAGCTTGGCGGCAAGAGCCCGAACATCTTCTTTGCCGATGTGATGCGCGAGGATGATGATTATCTCGACAAGGCGCTCGAAGGCTTTGCCATGTTTGCATTGAACCAGGGCGAAGTCTGCACCTGCCCGAGCCGCGCGCTGGTGCACGAATCGATCTATGATCGCTTCATGGAAAAGGCGATTGCCCGCGTCCAGGCGATCAAGATGGGCAGCCCGCTGGATGCAGCCACCATGATCGGAGCCCAGGCCTCGAACGATCAGCTTGAAAAGATCCTGAACTACATCGAAATCGGCAAGGGCGAAGGCGCCAAGGTGCTGACCGGCGGCAATCGCCAGATCCACGAGGGCGAACTGGCCGAGGGCTATTACGTGCAGCCGACTGTGCTCGAAGGCCACAACAAGATGCGGATTTTCCAGGAAGAAATCTTCGGCCCCGTGCTCTCGGTCACCACCTTCAAGGATGATGCCGATGCCCTCGCCATCGCCAATGATACGCTCTACGGGCTTGGCGCAGGCGTCTGGAGCCGCGATGTCAACACCTGCTACCGCTTTGGCCGCGCGATCCAAGCGGGCCGGGTGTGGACCAATTGCTACCACGCCTACCCCGCCCACGCAGCCTTTGGCGGCTACAAGCAATCAGGCATCGGGCGTGAAACCCACAAGATGATGCTCGATCACTACCAGCAGACCAAGAACATGCTGGTAAGCTACAGCCCCAAGGCGCTGGGCTTCTTCTAAGGCTCAACCGATACCGGTTAACCTGCCGCCTCCCGAACCACTCTCTCTCTGCGGCGCGGCAGGTTTTCCGGCATCCCCGGCGGGGCGGCTTTCCCTTCCCGGGAAGGCCGCCCAGTTTTCGATCCCTCGAATAAGAGAGTGATCCCACGATGCCCCCGCGCGAACCCATCCCCTTGCGGATCCTCGCAACGCCTGAGGCCGAGGACTGGATCGAGCGCCTCACCGCCATTCATGGCCCCTTGATGTTCCACCAATCCGGCGGCTGCTGCGATGGCTCTGCGCCGATGTGTTTTGTCCGCGGCGAGTTCCGGGTGGGAGGACAGGATGTGCTGCTCGGCCATCTCGTCGGCGAAACCCCGGTATGGATCGGAGCGCGCCAGTTCGAATATTGGCGCCACACTCAGGTGACCATCGACGTTGTGCCGGGACGCGGTTCCGGCATGAGCCTTGAAGCGCCCGAGGGCGTGCGCTTTGTCATCCGTTCGCGGGTTTTCACCGACCGCGAGGCGGCGCTGCTTGATGCCGCTGGCGAGCCGCCCACAGGAGACACCTGGCAGGAGGCGTGAGGCGATGGCCAGTCATATTCACTCACCCCAGCTGCTTGAGGCTCGCCCCAAGATAAGGTATTAAACCAAAGGGGTTGCACCCCCACGGGAGATCTGGGAGAGAAAATTGCACGCACCGCGCCATTCGGCGACACGCGGGCTCGTGGTCGCAAGCTCGCACGCGGCATCACCGGCTGCTGCGGTCGCAGAAATCCTCGCAGCGATTGATGGGCAAGCGCTGGCGGGCGGCATCATCTTCTGCTCCAGCACCTATCCTCGCGACGAACTGGCCGCCGCTCTGGCGGAACACCTCTCACACTTCCCGCTGGTTGGCTGCACCAGCGCAGGCGAGATCACCCAGCGCGGCTATGACTGCGACAGCCTCCAGTTCATGGGCTTTCCCGCGGGCAGCTTCGGGTTCCGCACCCTGCCGGTGAGCGACATCGACGGATTCGATCGTGAGGATGCGCGCCGCCAGATCCGCCACCTCGTCGCCAATGCCCGCCAGGAAGGCGCGATCATCGATGGCGAGGCGCACCATGCAGCGCTGTTCCTGGTTGACGGGCTCTCGCACCGCGAGGAATTGCTGACGATGACCGTGCAGGAAGCGCTCGGCGATATTCCGTTGATCGGCGGATCAAGCGGCGATGGGCTCAACTTCCGCGAAACCGGTGTGCTGTGCGGTGGTGATTTCCGCAGCGGCACCGCCGTGATCGTCCTGCTGACAAGCGCACGACCGATCAAGGTGTTCTCGGAAAGCTATTACAAGCCCGGCGATGCCAAGATGGTGGTGACGCAGGCTGATCCGGAAAAGCGGATCATTTATGAAATCAATGCCATGCCCGCAGCGGATGAATACCGACGGCTGGCAGGCGCACCCGGAGCAGTGCTCGATACCGCCTTTTTCGCCGCTCATCCGCCGATGGTACGGATGGGCGGGACCTATCATGTCCGCTCGATCCAGACCGCCAATCCTGATGGCAGCCTGACTTTCTATGGCGCGGTGGATCGCGGCGTGGTGCTGGCCGTGGGCGAGCCGGTGGACCGCATCGCGCAGCTGACCGCTTTCTTTGCAAGCCTGCGCTGCGAACTGGGTGAGATCGACCACGTGCTCGCGTTTGACTGCGTGCTCAACCGGATTGATGCCGAAACCCGCCAGATCACCCGGGCAGTGTCGGAAATCTATGGTGCCAACCGCGTGCGCGGGTTCAACACCTATGGCGAGCAATATGGCTCGGCCCATTTGAACCAGACCTTTACCGGGCTTGTGATTGGCCGCTGATGCATGGTGGTATGCCTCCGGCAGAACCCCGCTCGCAGGCCAGCGAAATCGATGCCCTGCGCGAACATATCCGCAAGCTTGAGGCGATCAACGCGGCCCTGATTGACCGCGTGGAACGTGCGACCGACATTCAGGGCAGCGCGTTTTCGATGTTCGAGAACGCTGTTACCCTCGAAGCCATGGTGCGGGGGCGCACCGGCGAGCTGGAAGATGCGATGGGCAAGCTCGCCGAGATCAACGCCCGGATCGAGGCTGCCCATGCCGATGCGGACGCGGCACGCACGCGGCTGCGCGATGCGATCGAATCGCTCTCGGATGGCTTTGCCCTGTTCGATGCCGAGGATCGGCTCGTCATGAGCAACACCGCCTTCATCGAGATGTGGCCCGAATTCTCCGAGATGATCGACGACAAGCCGACATTCTCCGAGATGATCGATCGACTCACCCGGCGCGGCAGTGCGATCGGTTCGCTCATCGCGCCCGAGCGCTGGAAGCAGGAACGCCTCGCCCGCCACCGCGATACCGGAAGTCACGTCCAGATGATGGCCGACGGGCGCTGGCTACAGATCAATGAGGTGCGCACCAGCGAAGGCGGAACCGTCAGCATCTATACTGACATCACCAGTGTCAAAGCCGAGGATGCCCGCCAGCGCGCGCTGGAACTGGCCGAACGCAACCTCGCGCTGCAATCAACCCTCGATACCCTGTCCGAAGGGGCCTGCCTGTTCGGCCCGAACAAGCGCCTGCAGGCGTGGAACGGAGAACTTGCGAGCATGTTGCGGATCGACCGCGACATCAAGGCGCTAATCGGGACGCATGACGATTTCGTGCGCCATTGCCTCGGACCTTGTGCGCTCGACCGGCCGCAAGCGGTCGAATGGCGCGAGGGCCGGGGCCCGCGCATCAGCACCGAATGCATGCTCGGCAGCCGCCATTTCGTGATCCGCAGCGTCACGCTCGCAACCGGCGGCATGGCTTTTGCCTTTGATGATGTGACTGATCGCATCAAGTTCCAGCAGACCATGACAGCGACTGCCGAAACGCTGGAACGCGCGGTGGCGGAACGCACCGCCGAACTGAGCGAGGTCAATCGTCAGCTTGCCGAGGCCAAGGATGAGGCCGAGCACGCCAACCTTTCGAAAACCCGCTTTCTGGCGGCCGCCAGCCACGATCTGCTCCAGCCCTTGAACGCCGCGCGCCTGTTTGTCGCAGCGATGGGGGAACAGCAGCTGACCGAAGCCAGCCGCGCGCTGGTGGAGCAGGCATCGGTTGCGCTCGATTCGGTGGAAGACTTGCTTGAAGCCCTGTTCGAGATTTCCCGGCTCGATGCCGGCGCAATCCAGCCCGATATTCGCCCGACCGACCTTAACCGGATTCTCTCGGCGCTCCGCATCGAATTTGCCCCGCTCGCCAAATCCAAGGGGCTGACCTTGCGCGTGGCCAAAACCGGGCTGTTCGTGCACAGCGACGGGCAGATGCTGCGCCGCGTGCTGCAGAATCTGGTGGTGAACGCCGTGCGATACACCATCGAGGGCTCGGTCGAGGTCAAAGTCATTCAGGATGGTGATAGCGTCACTGTCGCGGTAACGGATACCGGCCCCGGCATCCCGCCCGCCGAACAGCCTTTTATCTTCGATGAGTTCAAGCGGCTGGATGCCACCCGCAAGCTGCCCGGCCATGGGCTCGGCCTTGCCATTGTGCGGCGCTCGTGCATCAAGCTGGGGCACGAGGCGCGGCTGCACTCCGAAGTGGGGCGCGGATCGACCTTTTCGATCACCATGCCGCTCGCCGAACCAGCCAGCGTTGCGCCTGCCGCCCACGCTCTGCCCGATCACCGCGCGGAGCCATCCAGCGGAGCCATTCTCGTGATCGATAATGACCCTGCGATCCTTGCCGGGATGCGCGCGCTGCTGGAGAACTGGGGCCATGACGTCATCACCGCGCCCGGCCCGGATGCGCCCGAAGTGAAAGCGGCGGCCGGCAGCCGCATCGCCCTGGTTCTGGCGGATTATCACCTTGAGGATAATCTGACAGGCGATGCAGCTGTCGCCCGGATAAGGGCACTGCTGGGCAGCGATCTGCCCGCCGCAATTGTCACAGCCGACCGCAGCGAAGCAGTCAAAGCCAAGCTTGCAGCGCTGGAACTGCCGATCCTGACCAAGCCGGTAAAGCCTGCCAAGCTGCGCGCACTGCTGCAGCAGTTGGCGAATTAGCCCGAAAAGCCCACCTTATTTGCCAGAATAACCGCTTGTGTGCGGTTAAACACATTGAGCTTGCACAAAATCGCCGAAACGTGGGCCTTCACCGTCGTCATCGAGATGTCGAGATCAAAGGCAATCTGCTTGTTGAGACGGCCCGCCACCAGATGACCCAGCACCACGCGCTGCTGGGGCGTCAGACTGTCGATCAGCGCGCGGATCGCGTCTTCTTCAGCGGTCTGGGGATCATCCTGCAAATCCTGCGGCGCGTAGATTTCTCCGGCAAGCACCTGGCCCAGGGCATCGAGGATGGTTGCCCGGTCCAGCGTCTTGGGCAGGAAGCCGGCCGCGCCTGCCGCCAACGCATCGCGCACGGTTGCCCGGTCATAGAAGCCCGATACGATCACCACCGGCAGGCTCGGAAAATCAGCGCGCAACTGTTCAAGCGCGGAGAAGCGTTCAGCCCCCGGAATGTTGAGATCGAGGAGCACCACATCGGGTTCGGCGATGGTGCCAAGCCGTTCCAGCGCCTCGGCAAAATCGCCTGCCTCGGTAATCGCGCAATCGGGGTATGCCGCTGTCAGGATTGCGCGCAAACCATCGCGCACCAGCGCATGATCATCGACAATCAGAACCCGTTCGGGCACGGCAGCTTCAATCATGCCGATAGTCTATCGCCCCTTCACAAAAGCGCAATAAGAAGGGGGACGAAAGCCGCATGGCCCCCGCCCCCCATCACGCTGCCAAAGGCGGTTACTTGGGCAGCTTGAACACCCAGAGCGAGCCGCCCTGGCTGATTTCCTTGAAGGTCTTGGCGACTTCGCCGCCCCACAGCGGCACTGCGCCGCCCCAGCCCGACATCACTGCGACATATTGCTCGCCGTCCATTTCCCAGGTGACAGGCGATCCGACCACGCCCGAGCCAGTCTGGAACTTCCACAATTCCTTGCCGGTCTTGGCATCGAAGGCCTTGAGATAGCCTTCAGGCGTGCCGGTGAAGACAAGATCGCCGCGGGTCGCCAAGACGCCGCCCCACAGCGGGGCCTTGTTCTTGTATTCCCACATGATCTTGCCGGTCTTGGGATCCACCGCACGCAGCGCGCCGATATGATCTTCGGCAATCGGCTTGATGGTGAAGCCCGCGCCCAGATAGGCTGCGCCCTTCTTGTAGGCGATGGGTTCGTTCCAGATGTCCATGCCCCAATCGTTCGACGGGATGTAGAACATCTCGGTATCGGGCGAATAGGCCATCGGCATCCAGTTCTTGCCGCCAAGGAAGCTGGGCGTTGCGAACACCGCCTTGCCCTTGTCCGCGCCCATGGGTGCGCCGGGGCGGTTTTCCTTGTTGTAGACGGGCCGCCCGGTCTTGATGTCGATCTTGCTTGCCCAGTTGGGCTGCATCACGAAGGGGGTGGCGTTCAAGAGCTTCCCGTTGGTGCGATCAAGCACATAGAAGAAGCCGTTACGATCGGCCTTGGCCCCCAGCTTCATCGGCTTGCCGTTGAAGGTGCCATCAAAGGGAATGAATTCATTCACCCCGTCAAAGTCCCAGCCGTCATTGGGCGTGGTCTGGTAATGCCACTTGATCACGCCGGTATCGGCATCAATCGCCACGGTCGATGAGGTGTAGAGGTTATCGCCGGGGCGCAGGTGGCTGTTCCAGGGCGCAGGGTTGCCGGTGCCGAAAAACACCAGATTGGTCTCCGGATCATAGGTGCCGCCCAGCCAGGTCGCCCCGCCGCCAGTCTTCCACAAGTCGCCCTGCCAGGTCTTGTTGGCAGCGCCCCCGGTGATGCCATTATCCTTGCCGTTCAAGGTGCCCATGTGACCTTCGATCACCGGGCGTTCCCAGATGAGCTCGCCGGTATCGACATTGCGTGCCGTCACCGCGCCGACAATGCCGAATTCACCGCCCGAATTGCCGGTGATGACCATGTTCTTGACGATGATCGGCGCCGCGGTGGCTGAATAGCCTGCCTTGTAATCGCCGATCATCTTGTTCCAGATGACCTTTCCGGTATTGCGATTGAGAGCGACGAGGCGCGCATCAAGCGTCGCGAAAATCACCTTGTCGCCGTGGATCGCCGCCCCGCGATTGACGACATCGCAGCACGGCATGATGCCATCGGGCAGGCGGTGATTGTATTCCCACAGTTTCTCGCCGCTCCGCGCATCAAAGGCGAACATGCGCGAATAGGACCCGGTGACGTAGATCACCCCGTCATACACAATCGGCTGCGATTCCTGCCCGCGCTGCTTTTCCCCGCCGAGCGAGGCAGCAAAGGCCGGCACCAGCCGCGCGACATTGTCCTTGTTGATCTTGTTCAGCGGGCTGAAGCGCTGCTGCCAGGGGCCCATGCCATAGGACACGATCTGATCGGTCGATTTGGCATCATTGAGGATATCGTCCCAGGTTGGCCCTTCGGCCAGGGTCGGCGTCGCCAGCACCATCCCGATCCCGGCGCTGGTGGCCAGCCACATCTTTTGCATCGCTTTCATGGTTCCCTCCTGATTATCGCTTCTTTGCCGTGCCTTGCCGGGCTTGCCGGAGCGGGCCGCTTTCATCTCTCACACTGGCAAGCCTAGCCGCAGCGCACGCGGCAACAATTGAACCTTGGAACTATATCGTGCGCGTCGCCGCCGCCGCCTGCCAGGTGACGCCATACTTGCCGAACAATGCCGCCATCTGCCTGTTTTCAATCATGTGCGCCACGATATCATCGACTGCCGCGGCCAGCGTGCGGCTGTCCTCGCGCACGGCCATGCCGATATCCCAGCCATCCGATGCCATCAGCGGCAACGGGCTCTTGCGCAGCTTGGCGCCGGAACCGGGGCGATCATGCAGCGCCGCTTCAATCTGCGCGCGCGAGGCGACCGCCATCTCGATGGCGCCTTCATGGACGGCAGCGGCGGCTTCATAGCCGGTGGGGAAATGGACAACGTCCGACCGTAAAATCCCGCCGAAACCGCCGGTCAGGTAGAAATCGGGGATCGAATCGAGTTCAGCCCCCACCTTGCTCCCGACAAAGCGCTGTGGCGGCATGTCGCAATCCTTTGTCCGGGAGGAACATACGGCGGTGAACTCCTCGCGCGCGTAAGGCGCAAGGAATACCGCGCGATCCTCCTTGGCGGCAAACTGCATGTCGAACGGCACATGCAGCATCAGATCGCAGCGCTGAAAGCCCAAGAGCCCGCCGCGCCAGATCACATTGCGCAAATCATCCGAGAGATCTTCATCCGCCGCGAACAGCGCCAGGTCCGCGCGCACGTCCAGAGCCTTGGCGATGGCACTGGCGATGTCGGCATCAATCCCTGCAACCCGCCCGCCATCCGACCATGACCACGGGCGGTTATCGGCATAGAGCCCGACCCGCAGCACGCCCAGTTCGCGCACCCGGGCCAGCGGCGCTGCACCCAGTGGCTGCGCCAAGGGGCCAGCCAGCGCGAGCGCAGCGCCCGCACTGGCCAACCCTGCGAGAACCCCCCTACGGGTGCTCACTGCCATGCTCACTCCTCGGTATATTTGGTTTCAAGAAAAGCGCGGATTGCCCAGCCCGCCTTCTGCCCCAGCACATCGCCAAAGGCCGGCATATAGACCTTGCCATCGTGGCTGGCGCCATTGCGATAGCGCTCCATATACCATTGATCGCCGCTTTCGCCGAGTTCGAGATAGCGCAGATCCGGCGCAATACCGCCGGAAATGGCTTCCAACCCGTGGCAGCGCGCGCAGTTCTGATTATAGGCCGATGCCCCGATCTCGATGGCGCGGGCATTGCCGCTGTAGGGGTTCTTTTCCAGCCAGGCCTCGCCGATATCGGGCAAGTCGGACGTATCGACCGCCTGCGGGGTGACATCGCCGTGGGCCGCAAGATTGGGCCCGGCGGCCAGCACAAGCGCTGCAAAGGCAGCCGCCAGAGTGATGCGGTTGAATGTGTGTGTCATGGCTTTACGAGCCCTCTCCTCAGGCGGGGTGAGCCCCGCGCCTGTTCCTTACCAGTCAAAGGATACCCTAAAGGACCCTCTCGCCTATCCTACTTTGGTTCAGTCTGGACGAGAAGGCTGCTTGGGCTAGGATATGTGGCATGAAACCGCTCCTTTGCCTTGCCGCCGCCAGCCTTGCGCTGGGCGCAGCCGCCAGCCCGGCCGCAGCCCAGATCGCCTATGTCAGCAATGAACGCGGCTCCACCGTCAGCGTGATTGATGTCGCGAGCGGCGTGGTGACCGCGACCTTCCCCGTCGGCCAGCGGCCGCGTGCGATCCTCATCAGCAAAGACGGCAAATATCTCTACATCTGCGCCAGCCTCGACAACACGGTCGAAATCCGCGACCGCACGACCGGCGCGCTGGTCGCGAGCCTGCCGGCGGGGAGCGATCCGGAGCAGTTCTTCCTTTCGCCCGATGGCCGCACGCTGTTCGTGGCCAACGAGGATGATTCCGCAATCACGGCGATTGACCTCGAAGCGCGCAAGGTCGCCTGGCAGGCAGAAGTCGGTGATGAACCCGAAGGCATTGCGCAAAGCCCGGATGGCCATTGGCTGCTGGTGGCGAGCGAAAGCGACAATGTGGTGAGCTGGATCGATCTCGCCACCCGTCAGATCGTCCACGAGACCGAAACGCTCCCCCGCCCGCGCCATATCGAATTCACCCCTGATGGCAGCAAGGTATGGATCGCCGCCGAGATGGGCCAGAGCGTGCATGTGGTGGATGTCGCCTCGCGCGAGATAATACAGACCATTGCCTTCGCCCCGCCCGGCGCGATGGCTTACAAGGTGCTGCCCTGCGGCATCCGTTTCACCCCCGATGGCAAGCTGGCGGTGGTGGCGCTGGGCCGGGCCGACAGCATCGCGCTGGTTGATACCGCGAGCCTTGACGTGGTCGATTACATCACGACTGGCGGGCGGCCCTGGCATCTGGCGATCACCGCTGATGGCGGGCGCGCCGTGGTGGCCAATGGCACCAGTGATGATGTCGCGGTGGTTGATCTTGCCAGCCGCAAGGTCATTGGCCGGATCGCCGCAGGCAAGGGGCCATGGGGCGTTGTTTTGGCGGAATAAAAAGGCTGCCCACCGCTCGCGGTCTGATACCAAAGTATCAAGGCCCAAAGTCCAATTTTTCGAGATTGTGCCCCTCCCTACCCTTTTGTCAGCTGCATTGCGCGGCAAACATAAGATGAAGGGGGAAGGGTATGAAATCCGGACATCGGCTGCGCCTTGGCGCGGCGGCGCTCGCCTTGGCGCTCGCATCGGGCATGGTGGCAACGCCTGCCTATGCGCAAGGCACCGCGACCCAGCAATTGCTCAAGCGGCTGCATGAAAAGGGCATCCTCACTGACGAGGAATACAACCAGATCATGGCCGAAACCAATGCCGCGCCGCCGCCTGCTGCAGCCCCTGTGGCCGCCGCTGCGCCGGCACCGGCCACGATGGTTGATGCCAGCGGAGAGCCGGTCGATACCAGCAAGCTGGTGCGGATGACTGACAGCGGCATCGGGCTGCAAGTCGGCCCGGCGACGATCAAGTTCTCCGGATCGGTCAATGCCTTTTACGTCCATGACAACCCGCAAAGCCCGGGCGCGAACACGGCGGTGACAGGCGGCCTTGCACAGGTCGCCGACACCAATTCGAGCGCGGTGCGCAACGGCCTCCTGCCTGGCTTCCTGCTGATCGATGTGACGACCCAGCAGGCAGGGCTCGATATCGGGGCGCATTTCGGGATGTATCCGGGCATCAATTCAGCGGCGTGGGGGCCGCTTGGTGCCAACAGCGGCGGCCAGCCGACCGCGCTTGCCACCGCAGGCATCGATTTCCGCCAGGTCTATCTCACCATCGGCGGCAAGTTCGGCACGGTGAAAATGGGCCGCGATATCGGGCTTTATGCCTCAGAAGCGATCCTCAACGATATCTCGCTTTTGGCGGTCGGGCCGACGGGCGGCAATGTCGCGCCGGGCAATACCAGTCTGGGGCGGATCGGTTCGGGCTATATCTACACCGATTTCCAGCCGCAGATCACCTATACGACGCCCAGTTTCAGCGGCTTCCAGGCCTCGGTCGGCGTGTTCCAGCCGCTCCAATCACTGACCGCGCCTGCCCAGACCAACACTTCGCCCGGCTTTCAGGGCAAGCTGACCTATGATCAGAAGCTGGGCGATGTCGGCCTTCGCCTGTGGACTTCGGGCACCACCCAGCGCCACACCACCATTGGCGCGGGCACCGGGGGGCTGGTTTCCTATACCGGGCGGGGCATGGACATCGGCGGCAAGGTGACAGCGGGCCCCATTACGGCGGTCGCCAACTGGTACACCGGCAAGGGGCTTGGCACCACGGTGCTCAACCTGTTCGACACCGACGCCTTCGGCAATCCCCGCGACAGCAGCGGGTTCTACCTGCAAGCCATGGCGACTTTCGGCAAGTTCTCGATCGGCGGCAGCTATGGTCAGAGCAATCTGGAACTCACCGCCAATGAAATCGCGCTTGCCAACACGCTGGTGCGGCGCAATGCGAGCACCATCGGACAGCTGCGCTATGGCCTCACCAGCTGGGTGACGCTGCTCGGCGAATATACCAAGACGCAGAGCAAGGCGCATAATGGCAACGAGGCTGACAGCGACAGCGTGGCGCTGGGCGCGATCCTGTTCTTCTGAACGCGACGCGGGCGGGCTGTCCGCCTTGGCATACTGGCGGGCCGGGGCAGCAAAGCGCTGCCCCGGCCCACTGTCATGAGACCAAAGGACTAAAGCCTTGCCACGAGTTTGATAGCTATGGTGCAAGCGAACAGGACAGAGCCAAAACTCTGCAATGGGAGGGAAATTGCTGTGATCACGAGGCACTTGCGGCTCGCCTTGTTGGCAAGCGCTGCCCCATTTGCTTCATCCGCACTCGCGCTGGATGACACGGCCAGCGATAACGCCGATCTCGCCGCACCGCCGATGGAAGCGGCTGGCCCGGTGATTGTTGTGACCGCGATCATTCCCGATGACAGCCGCCGCCTGCCCGGCTCTGCCGAGGTGGTTGATCGCCGCGCCATCGAAGAACGCGCACCGATTACGTTGCGCGATCAATTGCTGATCATTCCCGGCATCAATGTGGTGGAAGAAGATGCCGGCGGCCTTGCGCTCAATATCGGGATGCGGGGGCTCGATCCGCGCCGCTCAGCGCGCGTCCTGCTGATGGAGGACGGGGTGCCGATTGCGCTTGCCCCCTATGGCGATCCCGCCTCGCATTATGCTCCGCCGGTCGAACGGGTGGAGCGGATCGAGGTGGTGCGCGGGGCGGGCCAGATTCTCTATGGCCCGCAAACCGTGGGCGGCATGATCAATTTCGTCACCACGCCCGTGCCCACCGATGGCGTGATGGCGCGCGGCGAAGCGCGGGTGGGCACGCGCGGCTTTTATGGCGTAACGGCCTCGGCCGGGACGGGCAGCGAGCAGGCCGGGTTCCTGATCGAAGCCACGGCGCGCGGCGGTGACGGGATCCGGCGCGGGCATGGCTTTGACATCTGGGATGTGGTCGCAAAGGGGCGCGTCCGCCTTGGCGAGGCGCATGAATTGCGCCTGCGGGCGAGCCATTACGAGGAACGTTCGAACATTTCCGAAACCATGCTGGGCGAACGCGAATTCGCGCTTGATCCCCGGCAGGCCCCGACCGGCGAGTTTGATCGTTTCCAGCTTGAACGAACCCATATTCAGGCAAGCCACATCTGGACGGCGTCGGATGCGGTGCGGCTCACCACCACCGGCTATTGGGTCAATACCTTTCGCGCCAGCTACCGGATGATCGACACGCCCGGCGCATGGTCGGACGATGCCGACGCCCGCGGGCGGGCCACCGGCTTTTCCACGCTTGATCGCTGCTTCAACCGCAACAATCCTGCTCCGGGCAGCGGTGGCAGCGCGGCCAATGCGATCACGCCTGCTGCCGCTGCGGCCTGCGGTGGCAGGTGGCGCCCGCGCAGCTTTGAATTCTACGGGGTGGAAACCCGCCTCGATGCCGAACACAGCCTGTTCGGCCTTGAAAACCAGCTCACTGCCGGTGCGCGCTGGCACGAGGAGCAGATCCAGCGCGATCAGTTCCGTTCCCCCGATCCGGCGATCCGCGACCTCGCCTTTGCCCGCACGCTGACCGGCAGCGCGCACCGCGAGGATGTCGCGATCAATGTGCGCGCGCTCAGTGCCTATCTCCAGAACAGCCTTGCCGCAGGGCCGGTGACGATCACCGGCGGCGTGCGGCTGGAGCATGTCGAGAACAGCACGCTCACCCGCCGCGCGGGCGGCGCTGCGGTGGGGACTGCGGTGGAGCGCAGCGATACCACATTGCTGCCGGGCGTCGGCGCGGTGTGGCAGGTGGCGCCGGCCACTGAAATTTTCGCAGGCGTGCATTTGGGCTTTGCCCCGCCGCGCCCGGATCGCGACATCGGCACCGCCATTGCCGTGGCGGTGGAGCCGGAGCAATCGACCAACTGGGAGCTGGGCTTTCGCAGTGCGCCCGGCAAGGGGATCACGCTGGCGGGCACCCTGTTCCAGACCGATTTCCGCCAGATCGTGATCAACAGCGCGGTGGGCCGTTTCATCAATGGCGGCCGCTCGCGTCAGGCGGGGCTGGAACTGTCCGGCCGGATCGACTCCGCGCCGCTGACGGGAAGCGCGCATAATGTCTGGCTGCAATCGGCCTGGACTTTCGTGCCGACCGCCAAGTTCCTCACCACCAGCGATGCCGCCTTCAATGCGGGCGATGGCGGCGTGGTGGGCGCGCCTTGTGTCACCGGCAATGGCTGCTTCAACGGCAATGGCATCGTGGCAGGCGCGCGCCTGCCCTATGCGCCGCGGAACACGCTGTCCCTGACAGTCGGCTATCGCCATCCGGCAGGGATCGAGGCGCGCTTCGGGCTTGATCACCGTTCCGCGCAGGAGCCTGATCCCTTTGCCCGCGTGCTCGATACGCGCATCAATGCGGTGGGCTGTTCGGATGCGACCTGTTCGGGCCTTGCGGGCACGATCCCGGCGGTCACCCTGTTCAACGCCGGATTGTCGGTGACGCCGGGCGCGGGGCGCTTTACGATCTTTGCCAGCGCCTTCAACCTGTTCGACAAGGAGTATCTGGCCAGCCGCCGCGATGGCATGGTGCTGGGCAATCCGCAGACCATCGTGGGCGGGGTGCGCCTGCGTTATTGATCGCGGCATCTTTGGCCTAAGGTGCAATGGCCCGCCGTCGCCTGCCATGGCACATCACCGCGCATAGACAAAATCCGCATGGAGGAGGGATGATGATGGCTTTTCGCACGCTTACCGCTGGCAGTCTGCTGGCCTTTGCGCTTGCCGCCTGTTCGGATGGCGCGCCCGAGGCCGAACAAGCTGCCGCGCCGGTCGAGGTCATTGCCGAGGCCGAGAAAGAGGCTGCGACCGCTGAGAGCGAGGTCGTAGCCGAAGAGGCCGTTGCCGAGACAGCGGCTGTCGTCGAGCCTGTCGCTGACAAGGCCAAGGAGGCAGCGCCAGCGGTCGCCGCAGCAGCACCGGTTGCTGCCGCTGCCGCAGCCCCGCAGATCGTCAAGGTCGCGGCCGAAGTCGCACCGCCTGCCTCCTTTGCGCGCTGCGCGGTCTGCCACACCACCGAAAAGGGCGGCGAGGACAAGCTCGGCCCCAATCTTTACGGCGTTTATGGCAAGCCTGCAGCCCAGGGCAGCTTTGCCTTCTCATCCGCCTATAAAGAGGCGGGTCTCACCATGGACGAGGCAACGCTGCACAAGTGGCTGGAAAACCCCAAGGGGCTGGTCCCCGGCAACCGCATGAGCTTTCCCGGCATCAAGGATGCGGCCAAGCGTCAGGAAATCATCGATTACCTCAAGCAGCAAGGCTGAGGGTCGCACAAGGGGGGCGGAGGCGCGCGCTCGACACGGGCGCGCGCCTCTTTCGTCTCAAGCGTTCTCAAGCCGGGTGGAAAGGCCCGGTGCCTCGCAAAAACGCGGCAAAACAAACATTGAGCGCGGTTGGCCTGATGCAATCAGACCGCAAACCGCTCTACAGTGTGCGGTAGATCACCGGCTGGATATCGGTGAACTTCGCCACATCGCCGAGCACTTCGGGCGTGGCCGGCGAACCGAGCGCGGCATCGATCGCGGCACTGCTCGCAAAGCTCAGCACCACCATTGCGGCATGGGGCTGGGCATTGTCGGCAGGCCAGAGGATTTGCGCGCCGGTCATGCCCACAGGCCCCCACGCGCGCTCGACCAGCGGGATATGCGTGTCGCGATAATAATCCGCATCAAAGCGTGCGCCCTCGTGCCGGGGGTAGCTCACCACCAGATTGGCCATGCGTCAGTTCTCCGTGTTATCATCGGGGGATGGGACGACCGCGACCGGCACCGCCGTCACCAGCGCACGGCCTGCGCCGTGCCAGCCATCGGTGCCTTCAGCGAGCCAGAACACATTGGTGAGCCCGCTCGCGGCCAGCCTGCGCGCCGCATTCCAGCTCATCCAGCAATCGATACGGCACAGCAGGATCACGGGCCGTTCCGGCGCAGCGCGGCGCGCCGCACTCTCCAGCGCCTGCCACAAGGCGGGATCAGCAGGCATGCGTCCTGCCTCGGGATGCCACTCCGCCCCGGCAATCGTGCTGTGAGGCTGGGCGAGCCGCCAGGCGCCGGTGGCAGCATCGCGCACACCGCCTTCGGCCGGCATGACATCGATGAACAGCGCATCGCGCCCTGGCTCCAAGGCCAGCGCATCAGCCAGCGCAATGCGCGCAGCAGGAGCAGGATCAGCCTCAACAGGCGCGCGGTAACGCGCAATCCGGTAGCCTTGGGAATCAAACAGTGGTGCAGCCCCGGCAGGCTTGGCGAAAGGTTCATCCGCAAGCGCCGCTGCTCCGGCCGCCAGAGCAGCGCCTGCACCAGCGAGCATTCCTGCCAGCATCAACCACCCGCGCGCCATTACCCCTCCTCTTGTCCCTTAGTCCTATATGGGCGCCCCGGCGGCAGTCATATATTGGCCCTTGGTATGATCCGTCTTGCATCGCTTCTCGCCCTCATCGCGGCACCGGCTGCGGCGCTTGGCCCGGCAACAGCGCCCGGCGCAGCACCGGGTGGCGATCCGCTCGGCTCGCCGATGTGGGACTATCACGCCGCAAGGGTATTTGCCGATGCGCCGATTGTCTTTGACGACAAGGTCAAGGTGGTGCTCCCGATGCTGGCGGAAAACCAGCATGTCATGCCGGTCACCGTCGATGCGCGCGCGCTTGCCGATGTGCGGCGGATCGTGATCTTTGCCGATCTCAATCCGATCCCGGTCGCGGTCGAATACACACCCCTGCAAGCGCAAGCCTTTATCGCCACCCGCATCAAGCTGGATCAGCGCACGCCCGTGCGCGCTGCCGTGCTGACGGGCGACGGGGTGTGGCATGTCGCAGGCGAATGGGTCGATGCGGCAGGCGGCGGCTGTTCGGCCCCGCCGGTCAGCCGGGTGCGCGGCGACTGGGCCGATCATCTGGGCGAAATGCGCGGCGGGCTGTGGGATGACGGGCAGGCAACCCGGCTGAGGGTGGCGATACGTCACCCGATGGATACAGGGCTGGTCGAGAACATCCCGGTCTATAACATCGAGCATCTGACTGTCTCGGACGCCGCCGGAACCCCGCTGGCATCGCTGGTGGTGCATGCCTCGGTGAGCGAGGATCCGTCGTTCACCCTCAAATTCGCACCCGCGCTGGGTAGCGATCTCAAGGTCGCCGCGCGCGACAGCGGCGGGATGGAGTTCATCGGAACGCTCGGCGCGGGCAGCGGGGCGAGGATCGCGGCGGCACGGCGGTGATGCTGCTGGCGCGGCGTGCGGTATTGCTGGGCGCGCTGACGGCAGGGCTGGCACCTGCCATGGCGCAGGCCGAAAGTTTCGCGGGCACCTACACGCTCGATGCCGACGTCATCGGCGAGGGCATCTGGCTGGTGCGCGGCGCGGATGAAGCGATCACGCCCGATAATGGCGGGGCGATTGCCAATATCATCATCATGGCGAGCGATGCGGGCGCGATCGTGGTCGATACCGGGCCCTCGCTTGCCTACGGCCGCGCGCTCGAAGCGCTCGCCCGGCGGTTGACGGGCACGCCGGTAGCGCGGGTCTATATCACCCACCTCCACCCCGATCACAGTTTTGGAAATGGCGCTTTTGCAGCCGGCACAATCCACGCTCTGCTCGCCACCACCGCGGCACTCGCGCATGATGCGACTGGCTTTGAAGATGCGATGTACCGCCTGCTGCCGGGCTGGATTGCGGGCACGCAGGTGGTGCTGCCCGCCCATGAGGCGGCGGCGGGCGAGGTGGTGTTCGGCGGGCGCAGGCTCACCCTGCTGGCGCTTGCAGGGCACAGCAAGGGCGATCTGGCGATCCTCGATCACGCTTCGGGCACGCTGATTGCGGGCGATCTGGTGTTCCACAACCGCGCGCCCACCACCCCGCATGCCGATATCCCGGCCTGGCTCGAAGCGCTCGCAACGCTCGAAGCGCTCCCCCACCGCCAGTTGGTGCCCGGGCACGGGCCTTTGTGTCAGCACGGCACGGCGATTGAACAGACGCGCGACTGGCTTGGCTGGCTGGCCCAAGCCCTGCGCGAAGCAGTGGCAAGCGGGCGCGACATGACCGAGGCGGCAAACATGCCGATCCCCGAACGTTTTGCCGACCTTGCCGAAGCCCGTTACGAGCTGACCCGTTCGGTATCGCATTTCTATCCCGGGCTTGAGGCCGAATTGTTCGAACGCTTCGGCGGCTAGGCGCTCAACTAAAGTCCTATTTTCCTGATCTTGTCGGAGGTCCACCTTGGCTTGACGCTGCAGCAGACGGCGCGCAAGAACACGGCAGAGGACAGGTATGGCACCGGGTGACGGGCGGCTTCACAAAGCGGCTTTTTCTGGCAGCGCAGGCACGCTAGGCTTACGCCGGTTCAAGGGATCGGCAGGGCAATCAGGGCACATCATGGCAAGTCTGGAGACGGGTGCCGAGCGCTACGACCGGGTGGCGCGGCTCCTTCACTGGGTGATGGCGGCGCTGGTGATCGGCAATCTGGCGGGCGGGCTGCTGCATGATGCGCTCAAGGACACGATCAACCTTATCCCGCTGCACAAGTCCCTTGGGCTGACCGTGCTGGCGCTCACCTGTGTGCGCATCGCGTGGCGGTTCACCTGGCAGCATCCGCCCTATCCGCCCGCCATGCCGCAATGGCAAATTGCGGCCGCCAAGGCGGTGCAGGCGGTGTTCTATGGCCTGATGCTGGCGATGCCGCTGTCGGGCTGGGTGATGGCCTCGGCCGGCAAATATCCGCTCAGCTGGTTCGGCCTTGTCGAGGTGCCCAAATTCGCGGTTGCCAAGGAAAGCGCGCTCTATCTCGCCAGCCGCCAGGGGCATGAAGTGCTCGGCTGGCTGTTTGCAGGGCTGATCGTGCTGCACATTGCTGCAGCGCTGCGCCATCACCTTATCCTCAAGGACCGCGTGCTTGAACGCATGATGTGATTGGCCTTGCTGCTTCCCTTTCTCCTGTCTGGACAATGCCCCATGATTGCTTTGCTGCGCCTGTCTTCCTGCCTTGCGGCCCTGTCACTCTCAGCCCCGCTGCTGGCGGCAACCAGCGCGGATGAGGCTGCTGATGCGGCTGAAGGCAAGCCGGGCGAGACGATCATTGTCACCGGGCAGGGGCTGGACGAGACACCATCATCGGCAATCTATTCGGTGGTGACGCTGGAGCGCGAGACCATCGTGGCAAGCGCTTCGGGGCGGATCGAGGATGTGCTGCTGAATGTCGCGGGCTTCCAGCAATTCCGGCGTTCGGACAGCCGCTCGTCCAATCCCAGCGCACAAGGCGTGACCTTGCGTGCACTGGGCGGCAATGCCACGAGCCGCGCGCTGGTGCTGCTTGACGGGGTGCCGATTGCCGATCCATTCTTCGGCTATATCCCCTTGTCGGCGATTGCGCCGGAAAGCCTCGGGCAAATCCGGGTGACGCGCGGCGGCGGTTCGGGGCCGTTTGGCGCGGGCGCGCTGGCGGGCACGATTGAGCTCGACAGTGTGAGCCCGGCCAGCCTTGGCCCGCTGCTGGCGAGCGCTGCCATCAATGATCGCGGCGAGACGGAACTCAGCGGCCTTGCCACCGCCAAGCTGGGGCGCGGCTATGTCACCGCCAGCGGGCGCTGGGACCGCGGCGATGGCTTCAACACCACGCCTGCCAGCCAGCTCACCCCGGCGAGTGTCGATGCCGCCTTTGAAAGCTGGCAGGGGAGTTTGCGGGCGGTCGCCCCGCTGACAGAAACACTGGAACTCCAAGCCCGCCTCAGCCTGTTTCGCGATAACCGCACGCTGCGCTTTCGCGGCGCGGATTCCTCGTCCGAAGGGCAGGACGCCAGCATCCGCATTATCGGGCGCGGCGATTGGGCGTTTGATGCGCTCGCCTATGTCCAGACCCGCGATTTTTCGAACATCGTCATCAACGCCAACACCTTCAACCGCGCGCTCGATCAGCGCCGCACGCCATCAACCGGCATCGGCGGCAAGCTGGAACTGCGCCCGCCGGTGGGCGAGGCGCATACGCTGCGCTTGGGGGTGGATTACCGCCGCGCATCGGGCGAATTGCAGGAAGAAGCCTATAACGCCGTCACCGGCGCACTCACCCAGCGTCGCCGCGCAGGCGGGGTGACCGAAAATATCGGCCTGTTCATCGAGGATGACTGGAAGATCGGCGCGCTCATCCTGACAGGCGGCGTGCGCGCCGATCATATTGCCATCACCGACACCTTTTACCGCGCGCGCAATGCGGCAGGCGTGGTCGTGCAGGAGGTGCTGGGCGCAGACCGCAAGGAATGGGTGGCCACCTGGCGCGGCGGCGCGGCCTTTCAGGCGAGCGATGCGCTGCGGCTGCGCGCAGCGGCCTATACCGGCATTCGCCTGCCGACAATCAACGAACTCACCCGACCCTTCGTGGTCTTCCCGGTGACGACCGAGGCCAATGCCGATCTTGCCAATGAGCGGCTTGAAGGCTTCGAAGCCGGGCTGGACTGGCAGGCGGGGGAGGCAGTGCAGTTTTCGCTCACGGCCTTTGATAACCGGGTGAAAGATGCCATCGCCAATGTCACGCAGCGCGTGAACCTGCGCCGCCGCGAGAACCTCCCCGCCATCGAAGCGCGCGGGATCGAGGCGGGGCTGGGCGTGACGCTGGCGCAGGTGAGCTTCAATGCTTCGCTCGCCTATACTGATGCCCAGATCGAGGGCGCGGGCCGTTCGCTGGAGCTGGACGGCAACCGCCCGCCGCAAGTGCCGCGCTGGTCGGGCTCGGCAACGCTCGCGTGGGAGCCGGCGGCAGGCTGGCGGGTGGCGGCGACTTTGCGCCATGTCGCCGCGCAGTTCGAAGATGACCTTGAAACCGACGTGCTGGCGCCAGCCACCACGCTTGATGCCTTCATCGCCGTGCCGCTGGGGCGCAGCGGGTTCAGCGCGATCCTCAGGGGCGAAAACCTCACCGACACCGAAATCGTCACCCGCAACGCGGCCGGATCGATCGATCTTGGCGTGCCGCGGACAATATGGTTCGGGCTGCGTTACGGGTTCTAGCACAGCAAGGCAGGACGCTGCGAAAAAGGGCATCGGCTTCAGCCCGATATGCGCTATGCCTTGGTCAAGGGAACAGCGCGACAGGGTGCGGGATTGACACAAGGTCATGTTACCAAGGCTGAAGCGCGCCGCGGCGCGGCCATCGGCAGCCTGCTGCTGGTTGCAGGATGCAATGCGCGCGGAGCCCCTGCCATCGAGGCTTTCGGAGCATTTTTCCCGGCTTGGCTGATCTCTGCCCTTGTCGGCGTTATCGCGGCAATTGGCTTGCGCCTTGTGCTGGCGCTGAGCGGGCTTGATGCGGTGGTGCCCTGGCTGCTCGCGGTATGCGTGAGCGCCGGGCTTATCGTGGCCATCGCGGTTTCGGCATGGGCTTTCGGGTAGGATGGTGATGGAAGCCGCCGGAAAGAAGACCGCCCCTCTGCCCGCCAAGCTTGCCGCTGGTGCGGTGATTGCCCTCGCGCTCGCCCTTGGCGCTTATAGCTTGTGGCAACGCGGTGAATTGCCGTCTTCCGAAGAGGCCTCGATCGACGCCGAAGTCGTCCACATTGCCTCCACTGTGGGCGGGCGGATCGATCAACTGATGGTTCATGAAAACCAGCGCGTGAACAAGGGCGATGTCCTGTTCATCATTGATCAGACCGCCTACCAGCTGGCGGTCGATCAGGCGCGCGCGACGCTTGATCTCACCATCGCCAATTCCGAGCTTCAGGCGCGCGCCATCAACACCGAAACAGCCGATGCCGCGATTGCGCGCGACGCGGTGACGCGGGCCGAAATCAACGCCGCCCACACCCGGCGTACCGCCGATCGGCTGCGCCCGCTGGCTGAGGCAGGCCACATCCCGCGTCAGCAATACGATACCGCTGAAACGATGGCGCGCGATGCCGCGATCACCTTGAAAGAGGCGCGCATCCGTGCCGCCGCTGCCCAGCAGGCCATCGGCACCGGCGATGGCGGGCGCGCTACCATTGCCGCGCAGCAGGCAGCACTCGCCAATGCCGAACATATGCTGGCGAACACCATCGTGCGCGCGCCCCATTCGGGGCTGATCGTCGGGCTCAACACCCGTTCAGGCGAAACCATCGCGCCGTTCCAGTCGCTGTTCACGCTGATAACCGACGCGGAATGGTTCGCGGTCGCCAATTTCCGCGAGGATGAACTCGGCAAGATGGCCGAAGGCGATTGCGTTACCGCCTATTCGATGATCGACCGCACAGTGCCGATCACTGGCCGCATTGCCAGCATCGGCACTGGCGTGATGTCGGGCGAGCGGATCGAACTGCCGCGTTCGGCACCCTATATCCAGCGCAGGCTTGAATGGGTGCGGGTGGCGCAGCGTTTCCCGGTGCGGATCAAGCTCGACAAGCCGCCCGAAAAGCTGATGCGGCTGGGGGCAAGCGCGGTCGTGCAGGTGCGGCATGGCGCTGCCTG
Source organism: Erythrobacter sp. (assembly GCA_046296155.1). GTDB lineage: Bacteria > Pseudomonadota > Alphaproteobacteria > Sphingomonadales > Sphingomonadaceae > Erythrobacter. Next base: position 68,774 of record JBKBLW010000009.1, read on the forward strand.
TCGCTGAAGCTGACAGCCGCGTGGCGCGGCTGGTGGCGCTGCTGCGGCCCTTTCCGGGGCGGCCGGGGCAGGCCTTGCGCCTGTCTTTGATCGCCGCGCTCACCACATGGCTTGCGCTGATCTGGCACCTGCCCGAAGCAGGGCTTGCGGCCTATGTCGCCTTTTTCATGTGGAAGCCTGATCGGGTGCTCTCGGTCGCGCTGGCGATGGGCCTCATGCTGATTGCCGCCGTGCTGATCGCCAGCGTGCTGCTGCTCGCCAAGGGCGTACTCGATGATCCGATGTGGCGCGTGGCAACCATCGCCGGAGCATCCTTCGCCATCTGCTGGCTGGGCTCGGCCTCCAAGCTCAAACCCGTTGCCCCGATCATGGCGCTGGTGATTGCCTATGCGCTTGATTTGCTCGGCGCCAATCCGCTGCCGGTCTTCACCACCAAGGCACTGATCTGGGCGTGGTGGTTGGTGGGAGCGCCTGCGCTGGTCACGCTTGGGGTGAGCCTTGTCATCGCGCCCAGCCCGCGCCGCCTGCTGACGCGCGCGCTCGCTGAACGTCTGGCCGCCGCCGCTGCCACGCTGCGCGGGGAGGCAGGCGCACGCGCAAGGCTTCAGGAGGCACGGCGCGCCGATCCGGCCGAAACCGCACGCTGGCTCAAGCTGGCTGCGGCTGAGCGTTCATCACGGCCTGCCGATATCGCAGCGCTCGAAAGCGCCGCCCGGCAGAGCATGGCAATCTGTCTTGCCGCCGAAGCTGCTGACTTGCCGCCCGAACGCGCCCATGCGATTGCCGCGCATCTCGATGCCATGGCGGCCATCCTTGCGCGCGATCTCTACCCGGTGAACACCGCGCTCGCCCTGCCCGGCGCAGCGCGCCTCACCCGCCAACAGGCGACTGCCGAGGCGGCCTTGCTCCGCGCAATTGCCGATTTTACCGCAAGCGCGCCGCCGCCGCCTTCGGTTGCAGCGAAAAGCCCTTTCATCGCTGCCGATGCCTTCACCAATCCCGCGCATGTCCACTATGCGCTCAAGACGAGCGGCGCGGCGATGATCTGCTTTCTCATCTACCATGCCCTTGGCTGGCCGGGCATCCACACCGCATTCCTCACCTGCTTTATCGTCGCCCTCCCGACCGCTGCCGAAGCGGCCGAAAAGATCACCTTGCGCCTTGCAGGAGCGGTGGTCGGCGCAGTGCTGGGTGTTGCCGCCTTGCTGCTGGTAGTGCCGCTACTGGAAAATGCGGGCCAGCTGGCGCTGCTGGTTCTTGTCGCAACATTGCCTGCGGCATGGCTGGCAGTGGGCAGCGAACGAATCGGCTATATCGGCTTTCAATGGGCTTTTGCCTTCTATCTCGTCGTGATTCAGGGCAGCGGGCCGGCCTATGATCTTGCCATCGCGCGCGACCGGGTGCTTGGCGTGCTGCTGGGCAATCTGGTGACATACGGGATGTTTACGCGCATCTGGCCGGTGAGCATCGCGCCCGGCATTGACGCAGCCTTGCGCGGGGGGCTGGCAGCGCTGCGGCGCATGGCAGGCGGAGCCGCCGCGGCAGCACGCGCCGCTGCGCTTGTCGAGGCGCAGCAACACCTCGCCGCCGCGCGCGCGGGGCTGGCCATTGCCCGCTATGAACCGCCCGGCCTCCTGCCGCACGCCGGGTGGCGTGAGGAGCGCGCGGGGCTATTGGCCGCATGCGAAGCGCGATTGCCTGCGCTTCAGCTTGCCTCCGCCAGCAACGACAGCAGCGCCGCGCACGGGATAATTGCTCAGCTGGAAGAAGCGGCTGCCAGCCTCGCGCCCACCCCGTCTGGCCGCCCTGTATCCGGCCCGCGCCACATGGAGGCGCTCGCATGATGCCCGCTCCCCGCCTGGCTGCCACGCTTGCGCTGGTGTTGCTGCTTGCTGCCTGCGCGGCCCCACGCGGGGCCAGCTATGCGCCGCCTGCGGCCTCTGCTGCATGGAGCCCGCCGCCGAGGCTTACCGCCACCCACGCCGCTGAGCCAGGCGTCCCGCTCCCGCAAGATCCCGAGACTGCTGCTGCCCCGAGGCTCGAAGCAGGCCGCGCCTATACCCTTGCCGAGCTGATCGACATCGCGCAGCAGAACAACCCCTCCACGCGCATATCGTGGAATGCCGCGCGGCAGGCTGCGCTTGCCGCTGGCATTGCCGAGGCAACCTATCTGCCGCGCCTCACCGCGATTGTCGCGGGCGGCGCGGCCACCTCGCGCCGCGATGTGACGATTGGCCCTGTCAACACCGCCAATGACCGCATGGCGGGCGGCATGATCGCGGCGGCCTCGCTCGAATGGCTGCTGTTCGATTTCGGCGGACGCGCGGGGCTGGTCGAGGCGGCGCGGCAGGATGCGATAATCGCCAATTTTGCGTTCAACGAGGTGCACCAGCGGCTGATCCACGGCGTGACGCTGGCCTATCATGATAGCCTTGCCGCGCGCGCCCGGCTGGCGCTGGCAGACGGGATGATCGCCAATGCCGCGGAGATTGAGCGCGCGGCGCGCAACAAGTTTGCGCGCGGGTTCGGCACCCAGCTCGAAATCGCACAGGCTGAATCGATGGTCGCCGAGGCAGAATTCTTCCGGGTGCGCGCCGAAGGCGCCGTCGCACGCGGCGATGCGCTGCTGCTGCAGGCGATGGGCCTGCCGCCCGAAGGCGCGATTGCCCTTGCCTCCTTCGATGAGCGCGCGCTGCCTGTTGCCCCGCCGCCCTTGGCCGATGCGATCCGCGACGAAGTGCTCGCCGCCCGGCCTGATCTGCAGCGTGCCTATGCTGCCGCCCGCGCCGCTGAAGGACGTGCAGCCGCCGCGCGGGCGCAGGCCTATCCCAAGGTCTTCGTCTCGGGCACCGGATCCTTCGTGGAAGGCCGTCTCGGCATCGCCGGCGTGCCCGGTTTTGGCGATAATGGCCCGGTGCTCAACGTGTTCGGTGATCGCTTTGGCGCGAGCCTGTTCGCGGGGGTCTCGATCCCGCTTTACGATGGCGGCACCCGCGCCAACCTGCGCGCGCAGGCAGGCGCAGAGCGTGACGCGGCCGTGGCGCGGATCGCACAGGTCCGCAACGAAGCCGCGCGCGAGGTGATCGACGCGCATACCCAGCTTACCACCGCGCTTGCCGCCCACGATCAGGCGCTCGCGCTTGAAAAGGTCGCTGCGACCGGCCGCGCAGCAGCGCTGCTTGCCTTTCGTCAGGGCGAGGTTTCGATCATCGAGGTGATGGTCGCTGAAAATGCGCTGACCCGCGCCCGCAGCGCGGTATCGGATGCGCGCCATGCGGCTTTCATAGCGGCTGCCAACATCGCGCTCGCTGCCGGGGCAATGTGATCGCAGGCCGGCGACGGGATGCACAACATTGTGTCAATCCAAAAATAGCGGGAGCTTGCGGCGCCATAAACCGCCATCTTGCCGCAAGCGCTTATTTTACAATAGAGAATGAGCTTGATGAAGTGACGCGTGGGATCGTCACAATGTCGGTCAGGAATGCCCTTCTCATCAGCCACTGCGAAGACCTGATCTTTGGTTCTATGGTCCAGACTCGTTCACAGCCAGAGGGCTACGGCGGCAGCGAGGCTGACGGGTGAGAGGAAGCTTCTGGCAAGCCGGTCGTAGCGGGTGGCGATGCCTCGGAAGTCTTTGATGCGCTTGAAGAAGCAATCGACGAGATTGCGTTGCCGGTAAGCCAGCCCGAGAAAGCAAGGCGCTGCTTGCAGTTGGAGCGCGAGGGGATGTTGGCCCAGGCATTCTTGCTGGCAGCGGCTTCACGGATGGTGTTGCCGTCGTAGCCCTTGTCGGCCAGCAGCGTGGCGCCGTCGGGCATCGCATCCAGGAGGGCTTCGGCCTCCCGGCTGTCGTGGACCTGACCGCCCGGCAGGCGCAGGGCGAGGGGGCGACCATCAGCGCCAACGAGGGCATGGATCTTGCTCGTGAGGCCGCCTCGGGAACGTCCCATGCCGCGATCACCGGGTCCCCCCTTTTGGCCCGTCGCACCGTGCTGGTGGACGCGGGCGCAGGTGGAATCGATCACCACGATCTCGCCTTCGAACGAAGCGGAAACCGCAAGAGATAGGCCTTGGGTGACCGGACAAAACTCCAGACCCGCACCAGGTGCCAGTCATCATGGCGGGCTTCTGCAACCGCCAGTTCGTTTCGGGAAATGTGGAAGGGCGTGCGCTCCCAGCCATTGGTCGTCTTGGCCTCGATCAGGCGTTCGCGGCCATCCGGCTCGTAGCTGGCAATGCCGAAGCCATAGCCGTCGCCATCCTGTATTGCAGTCCAGCGCACCCGGTCGGCGAGATCTTCCCGCCCAGCGGCGTGCAATGATCGTTTTTCGTGGTGCAGGACGAACTCTTCGCCTGCCTTTCCGAGCGCGCGATTGCGCGCATCGCGCTCTGCGACGTCGTATTTGCGGCCCATTGCCGCGATAAACTCGGGATCAACGGGAGACGGCTCATTGCGCTGGGTCGGCGGGGGGCCGAAATGCAGCAGGGGCTCCGGGTGAGGCCGTCCGGTGCTCACCCGCTGTGCAGGCGCCAGCCACCCTGGATGGGCATCAAGCCAACGCAAGACCCCATCCACCAGGGCGTTCTGGAAATTGGCCGCCGGTTTGTAGCCGGTGATCCATGGCTGGCCGAGGCCAAGCATGACCGCGCTGATGTTCTGATGTTTGAACTCGATCGAACCGCGGCTGCGAGGGACCAGAGCCTGCAACGCCCGGTTGCGTTCTGCCTTGTTGAAGGGCTGCCCATCGAGCTCTGCGCCGAGCATCGCGAAGTAGTCCGCGACGATCAGATCAATTTCAGCATCGCTTCACGCATCGGACATCGCACGACGGTAATCCGCGCGCACGGACTTGACCAGGCCAGACCGGATTATTCCAAGAGATTGGATGTCCAGCTTACTTCTTGGAAAGGCCCTTCTTTTAAACGGGATGAACTGACAACTATGGTGCGGCAATCACTGCTGGAGAATGTCATTGCTGGTGGAACAATTCGATCTGGGGCCGGGCTTTCCGGAATGGACCGAAATCGGGCAGGATACGGGCCTTGACCCTTTGGCAATGCAGAGGCCGATCGAACTCGTCTTCCAGTCACTCCTGCCTGGCATCAGCACGATCACGCTTCGGTTGAGGTATTACTCGTTCTTCGCGTGGCTTCTGGAAGCCTATGCGAAACGCAAAGGGGTGACGAGCGACTACGCCTCATTCCGCAGGTTTCACCGGAAGGCAGAAGCTCTCTACGCACTCACCTGTGCCCGAGGGGAAGTTGAACTGGGCGTGGCCGGCATCGATTGGGCGCGCCGACAGCTGGAGAAGATCAGGGCTTGGCACCCTGATGCCGTGATCGATTTCCGCGAAGCGGCCGATCCCACCTCTGACGTGAACGTCCGGTATCTTCGCAATATCGGCGGCGCATTCGGCGCAATCTATGCCAGCCAGATGCAGGAAATGGGCCTGATCAAGCTGGATGATCGAGATATGCCAGTCCCGTTCTGCAAGGATCCGGGACTGGCCTTGGCCGAAAGCTTCCAGATTTCGGTTGGCGATCTGACGGGGGGCTTTCTTGGCGCAGTCGAGGCAGGCGAGGTTTCAGTAGAGACGCTGGACCGACTTGCCCTGCTGAAGCCATCGAAGATCGAACCTGGCAGCCAGGAGCAGCAGGCGCTCTCCGCGATCCTGATGGGCCGGCATGGCAATGCTAGGCCAAGCGACAAAACCCGGAATGAAACCCTGCGAATGCTGCTGCACGTCGGGCAGCACTTTGGCCGGCCGCCTCGGTCGGAGGAAACGAAATGGATCTGGTTCGGCGCCCGTGCCGGCGATGAAGAGGCGGACCACAAGTCTGACCTTCAAGCTGTTTGGGCTCTCTATCAGACCAGCGACCTGCTGCGCCTCGCCTATGAGACCTTCCTCATGGCGAGCCTGAACTTCCTAAGGCACGCGCCCAGACAGCGAGCATCCCTCGGGGCATTGGTTGAAAATCTGGTTGAACTGGCGAACCCGCTCGAGAACCACAGCTTGAGAGATTGGTTTTCCGTTCTCGCCGATGGGACCGATGTGGAAAATCTCGCAAAGACTTCAGCCACCTCGATGCAGGAAGGTCTTGCAGAAAGCGATGACCAGAAGGCCGTGCGATCCGCATGGAGTTTGATCGCCGCCCTGATGATCAAGGGAGATGCTTTCGATGACGGCATTTTGACGTGGCTCGGCAGCGCCGGTCATTTCCAGTCCCTGGTCACTGAAAAGCGGTTCATCGAGACGCGGAGCGAGTTGCCCGCTGTCACGGCGATCGCCCAGATCCTAGCCGATCGCATCCTGCGCCGGCATCTCTGGGTCGCCTCCCGCAAGTTCCGCAACCAGAAGGCCTATACCTATCTGTTCGAACCTGACGATGGCGCCTTGCGATACCGCGGCCAGTTCCGGGTCGCGCCAAGCAGCCCTCGCCTTGACCAGGCCGTCCAGTTCTTGCGGGACGTTGGATTTCTAAATGCCGAAGGCGTGACCGAGATCGGCCGGCCGGAGCTTGAGCCGGCATGAAATATTACGACGTCTTTGCCGAGAGCGGTTACCATTCCGCCTTTCTGACCACCTTCGCATTCTCTGCGCAGGCATTCGAAGACATCGTTCTTCCGAAGCTGCGTGGTGCCGGATGCAGGAACATTGCCGTTTTGGCTGATCGCTCCATGCTCAATCTGAACCTGGCCGAGTTCGGCGTTCCGCGATATGCAGGAGCGCTGTATCACGTCGCGAAGGTCGGGGTTGGCGGCGCCTTCCATCCCAAAATGGCCTTGCTGATCGGGGCTGACAAAGGACGCCTGCTGATCGGCTCAGCCAATCTCACCGCAATGGGGCTCGCTGGCAACCGTGAACTCGTCGCCGACGTCCGCTATTCGGCAGAATTCCCGCACCACGGGCATATCTTTCGGGAGGCAGTCCAGTATCTCAGGCGTCATATCCCGGGCGATGACCCGTGGTTCCATGACGCTTTGGCCCGTGCAGCGCGCTATGCCCCCTGGCTGCGCGATTTGCTGGAAGGCGAGAACACAGTCCCGTCCGCCGACCTGCGCCTGCTTGGCGATTTGCCGGGAAACCCCATTCTCGACCAGATTGAGGATGCCATCGCGGGCGACCCGATCGATCGTCTTGTGGTTCTTTCGCCCTATTGGGACGCAAATCTGGAAGGGCTCTCCCGGCTGAGATCGGCGCTCGGCAATCCATCGGTCGATGTCCTGATCGATCCAGACCAGGCCCAGTTCCCTGCCGAGGCGCTTCCGGGCGATGACTTGGAGCTGTTCGGCTTGAAGAAGGATAATTCAGGCCGCTTCGTTCATGCCAAGCTCTTCGTTGCCATTGGTAAAACATGGGATCACGTCATTTCCGGGAGCATGAACTGCTCCCTGCCGGCACTGCTGGGGCCAGCCCTGAGCAGGGGAAATGCGGAACTTGGCCTGTACAAGCGCGTGGATCCAGGAGTGGCGCTGCAGGCCCTGAAGCTCGACGGGTATCGCGACTTGCCGATCAAACCATCGGAGATTCCTCCCCGACTGGCCGCGAGTGAAACGTCAGAAACACCGTCCGTTCCGGACGGCGGCACCTTCATGATAAATGGCGAGAAGCTCTACTGGACACCGCCCGGCCATATTCCATTCGAGCCAGAAGAACTCCAGCTTTTCGACCGCGATGGCAACGAGCTGGAACCGTCGCTTGCAATGCCCCCGGCTGGCGCCAGTTCGTGGGTTCTTCCTGACCTTGAAACACGCCCCAGAACTGCGCGTATCCGCTATGGCGATGTATGGTCGGCGCCCACGATCATTGCCGATCTCGATGAACTGGCCATCCGGACCATGCCGCCACACCGCGGAAAGAAGCGGCGTTTCGTTGATTATCTCGACGAAACACAGTTCGAGGATCCGGACCTTCTGCAGGTCATCAATGAGCTTGAAGCACTCGATCTCGAGGAACGATCCAACAGCGCTGAGCGATTAACCAGTCTTCCGGGTGGCAAAGACCGCAAGGATGACGCCGAGGAACATCGGCTACT
>JBKBLW010000010.1:0-61526 GCA_046296155.1 Erythrobacter sp.
CTTCCGCCTCCTTCAGCACGCCAATGATCTGCTCCTCGGTAAACCTCTTGCGCTTCATCGTCCGTCCTTCCTTCAGGCCAGACTCTAATTGTTCGTGGAGGAAAATCAGGGCGGCACGTCATCAGGGATAATCTCGCGCGTCGCAAACGCATGGGTGAGATCGGGCGAGCCGGTATTCCAAGGCATACATGGATCTGCTGCGAGAACCCGAAAGCGGTGTGTCCGCTTTGCCGTTTACTCAGCCGAGATTGGCCCGTTCAATGGTAGCAGCGTCCCTGCGGACCAGTCGAGCGCGCGTTGGATCGTCGTTCCGGCAATGCCATGATCGCGCAGGTCCTGTGCCCGCAGGATCGAGGTGGTCGCCGCAAGAGCGCGAAGCTTTTCTCGCTGAGTGACGGGCTTATCAGACAAGTTATAAAACCTATGGCTCAAATGACTTTGATCAGAGGTTTTGTAACACAAGGTCGGGCCCCATGCCAGAGGCAGCTGGAGTGATAATTGCTGCTTAGCCTGATTTAAGTGCGGCAGTTGCCGACCCAGACCCGGTCATTCACGGCTACAAGGTTGAGCGTCTGATTGCGCCGACAGTCGCCGGCCGCTTTCGGGATTGCGCGCCGACCATGCTCATGACTGTAGCTGGGTGGACGGTGATTGTCCGAAATCGAGGCTGTATGGCAGATTGATGATCTTTGCTGATTGGCAAACTCGGCTCGCAAGCGAGCATCGGTCAAGGGTGGTTCGCGGCGATCACGGGCTTGAGCACGACCTCGGGTTCGTCAGCCACAACAAACCTTACTTCCGTCACCCGATCTTCGGCCTTGCTGAAATGATAGGATATCAGCGGGTTATATTCTGTCACATGTTCGCCAACAAACCAGCCCGGTGAAAAGACGCCTTCAGCCACGCGCACCAAGGTTTCGTCGATTTTCCCGTATTCGTCGGTGAGGGTTGCGTGAAGTCGGTTACCTGCAATTGTGATTGTCAGGCCAGTCCGCTCTTCGTCTCTGCCCTCACTGCGATATTCACCAACCAGCGCTGTTAGATCGGACGCCGATTTCTGGAGATCGTCAATCCCTGCCGGACGAATTCCCGAGGTCCGGTAAGGCCCTGCGTGCGCAATCAACCGCGATTGCGCTACAAGTTCGAGGATGCGTTCGGGGGGAAATGTCGGTGCATACTGCGCTGATTGCGTAAAGATCAGCACCGCCGCATTGGCTGCCGGATAGGCGGCAACAAGTGTGCCATCGGCTCCGGGATGTCCGAAGGTGGCGGGAAAGGCAGCATTGCTGTCAGCATCGGCAAGCCCCCAGTGGTAGCCGTAGGGTCTCCCGGCCTGCGCTTTCAGGGCTTGTTCCACGATCGCTTCTGACAGCAATCTTTGACCGCCCTTCAACCCCTTGTTCATCCACAGCATCACGAAATGCAAATAGTCGCTGGTGGTCGAACGAACACCGCCTGAACCGCGGAAGAACGGGACGCGAGCATGCGTGTCCGGCGTCCAGCAAGCCTCGAACCGTTCAGCCGCGTTGTCCCAGCAGTAAATCGGGGTCACCCGGCCCGCCCAAGGGTCGCTGGGCGAGAATGTCGTGTGCGTGTCGTTCATCCCTAGGGGGGCGAAGATCCTTTGCCGAAGAAACATCTCAGCAGGCTGTCCTGAAATCTCCTCAATGATCGCGGTAAGGATCATGCTGCTCATGTTGCTGTAAGCGAACCGGTCACCGATGGGGTTGGAGGGTCCTGCTTCGCCTGCCATGTCCACGATAGTGCGAAGGTTCGGCTGCGCCCTCACCTCCTGAAAGTTCTTGAGCGGCCCCCAATATCCAAATCCGGAACGATGGGTCAGCAAGTGTTCAATCGTGACGTCCCTTGAACGCGGATTGCCAAAGGATGGCAGAAAGCGCGCCACAGGATCTCCAAGCGAAAGCAGCCGATCATCAGCCAACATGAGTATGGCTGTGCCGATGATCGGTTTTGTCATCGATGCGACGCTGAAGATCGAGCCATTCTCCATCCTTCGGCCTGCGTCCCGATCACTCCAGCCGAAACTGTTGTGGAAGATAATCTCGCCATTCTGCACAATCAGGACTTCAGCGCCGACGGGTTGCCCAGTTTCCACGAGCGCATCGATGCCTGCGGCTAACCACGCGATTTTATCTTCAACTGTGGCGGCAGCTTCTGTTTCCGAATGCACAGGTGATGGCGGAATGCTATCCGGGGTGACTTCTGATGCAAGCGTGGGCGCTGCTGAGATGGCTGTCCAAAGGGCCAAGCCTCCAAGAAACTGTCTCATGATGCTTCCCCCAGTTCCCCGTAAACTCCTAACCCGATCGATACTAGCAGCCGCTGCGACTGGCAAACTGTGAAGGATGAGACCCAAAGGTTTGCATGTGATAGTGACCGCTTTGGGTCGATTGCGGTTTCGGCTTGTTGGATGCGAGGCCAAGTCGCCATTAGAATCGTGGCAGCTGGCGACCCAGTGCAGGTGAGTCGGCTCCTCGCAGGTCGCGAGGAGCCGACTGCTCAAATCTCCGTATTCTCAGCGAGGGCTAGCGCGTCTTCGACGTCTATGCCGAGATAGCGCACCGTATTCTCGATCTTGCTGTGACCAAGAAGGATCTGGACCGCCCGCAGATTGCCGGTGGCCCTGTAGATGATCGACGCCTTGGTCCGCCGCAGAGAGTGGGTGCCGTATTCGCTCCGCATCAAGCCGATACCGCTTACCCATTCATCGACAAGCCGGGCATATTGGCGGGTGCTGAGGTGCCCGTTGCGATCGACCCGGCTTGGGAAGACGTAATCATCCACGGTGCCACCCCGGCGCTCAAGCCAGGCCAGCAGACTGGCACGGGCATCCGGCAAAATCTCGAACTGAACAGGGCGGCTTGTTTTTTGCTGCATAACGATTGCGCGCGTTCGGATCTGCCCTCCGTTGACAATGTCGCCGATCTTCATTCGCACAAGGTCGCAGCCGCGCAGTTTGCTGTCGATGGCGAGGTCAAACAGCGCGCGATCACGCAAGCGGCGGCGTTGCTTGAGATAAAATCGGATTTGCCATATCTGCTTCGGCTTGAGCGCGCGCTTCGCGCCAACAGTCCTTCCCGCGTTCCAGACGGGGCGCTTAGTGGTGGTTGTTTCGTTCTCAGACGTTTCCATGATGGTTCTCCAGTGACCAAAATGGCCGCCGGAAGGATGTCTGCTGGCCTTAAGATTGAAAATGCCGCGGCACTGATCGACCCAGAGTCGGCCGTTCGCCAAGAGAACAAGGAACGTCCGCTCCTGACACAAGCTGTCGAAAGGATCATAGCAAAGGCATATGCCAGTGCCGCTCAATCTTGATCGCGGTTAGAAATGCCTCATCGTGGCTGATCACCAAAAGCGCCCCATCATAGGCGCGCAGCCCCTCCTCGACCGCTGCCAGCGCGTCAAGATCAAGATGGTTGGTAGGCTCATCCAGGATGAGGAACGCAGGGGGATCAGGCCTCCCGAGCACGCAGGCAAGGCCCGCGCGCAAGGTCTGCCCGCCGCTGAGCGTGCCGACCTCTTGATCGGCAGCACCGCCCCGAAACCCAAACCGGGCAAGCTGGGCGCGCCTTTCATTATCAGTGATGCCGGGCGCCAAATCTGCAAAATTCTCAGCCACCGAGCGCGTTGGATCGAGCAATGTCACTGTCTGATCGAGCAGGGCGTAACCGACATGGCAGCGGATCATACCCGATGATGGCCGCAGCCGCCCGGTGATGAGCGCGAGCAAAGTCGATTTACCGCTGCCATTGGCTCCGGTGAGCGCAATACGTTCAGGGCCAGTGATCGCCAGATCAACGCCAGCCAACACCGAATGCCCGCACGGGTAGGCAAAGCCCAGACCCCTTGCCTCAAGCACCTTGCGTCCCGACGCCAGCCCGGTCGGCGCAATGTGGAACCCGATCGGCACGCTGCGCTCAATCCTTGAGCGGGCCTCGGTAAGGTGGGCCTCGGCATCTGCGATCTGGCGATCAGCGAGCCGCGATTGCGCTGCGCCGGTGCGTTCGGCACGGCCCTTGGCCATACCGAGTGCGATCTTGGGCGCATCGCCCTTGGCCGCTTTTCTGCGGCCGGCGGCATCGCGCCTTTGCTGGCGTTCCTGAGCGGCCTGCGCTGCCTTTCGCACTTCTGCCCGATGCCGTTCAGCCACTTCGAGATCATGCGCGGCTACGGCGCTGGCGATTGCCTTGCGCTCGGCAAAGTGCGACCAGCCCCCGCCATGGCGCTGCGCGCCCAATTCGGTGAGTTCGACAATCGCATCGACGCTTTCCAGCAATTCCCGGTCGTGCGAAACCACCACAGCGCCCTTGCGCCAGCCTGCCAGCCATTGCTGAACGGCCACGCGGCCCTGCCGATCAAGATTGTTTGTCGGCTCATCCAGCAACACGAAATCGGGTTGGTGAAGGATAGCCGCAGCCAATCCGGCACGCGTTCGCTGCCCGCCTGAAAGGCTTATGAGCGGCGCACCAAGCGGGTGGTCGAGGCCGAGCGCAGCGAGCGCGGCTATGGCCCGTTCTTCCAGCGTCCAGTCGGCATGTGCCAGATCATCGGCATCAGTAGCGCCCGCCAGCGCCCGCGCCACAAGTGCCAGCGGCTCGGCAATGCCCAGCAGATCTGCCAGCGCCGCGCGCTCATCCACTTGCACCAATTGTTCCATCAGCAGCACTTTGCCCGATGCCATGATCTGCCCGGTGGTTGGCGCCAGCTTGCCTGCGAGCAGGCGCAGGAGCGTGCTCTTGCCGATCCCGTTGCGGCCAACCAGCCCGGTGCGCTCGGCCGCAAATTCAGCCGACAGGCGCGCGAGCACCGCTCGCCCGTCCGGTGTCTGCCAACTGGCATCAACGAGCTTGAGAATGGACATGGGATGAAACCTTGCAACAAACGGCCCGGCTGCGCTCTATTTCGCCGCCTGCGGCACTGCGCCGACGAGGCCAAGGCTGGCATAAAGCTTGTGGTCATAGGGCGCAAACGCCCGGGCTCCGGCCCATTCGGGCCAGCCCCGGCCAAGATTGAACGCCGCCCGCCGGGCATCCGCCGTAGGGCGGATCAAGGCCGCAGATAGCGCGCTGCAATCAAACCGCGGCGACGCCCGGCATACGAGTGTGCCGGAAGGCAGCGGCGGGGACTGCCACACAACACGCGGAACCTTCTGAGATCCGGCATTTCCTTCCTGAGCGGCGCGCCACCCGCGCCAGGGTGCTTCTGCGACGGCGGCAAGATCGGCCATATCATTAGCAAGAGCCGCCAGTGCGCCTTCATGCGATCCGAAGAAGCTGACGGAATGCCATTGCGGCGGCGCTGTGTTCGCTTGCGTCAAGGCAGTGATTTGCACCAGCCCGCCCGAGGCTGAGCCGGGCATGACCGCAGCAAGCCGCAAACCGCTGGCCTGCGCGCCAATTTCGGCAAGGCTTTGTGCCGGCAGATCATGACGCGCCAGCAGCACCGCGCTATAGCGGCTCTGCACCCGGGCTGGAGGCAGCACGACAGCGAGCGGCTCGATAGCGGGATCGCGCGCGATCCTCAACCATGCGCCAAGGTTGGCGACTGCGACATCGACTTCGCCTGCCGTGATCGCAGCGGCAAGCCGGTCGGGATCATCATAAAGTCTGATCTTGACCGATTGGCCCGTTTCCTTGGCGACCAGTTTGGCCAGCGGCTTGATCGAAGCGACACGGTCAAGCCCCGGATAGGCATAACTGCCCAGCACCAGCGGGGGATTGGTGGCCGCCGCATAGCAACTGAGCGCAACGGCGAGCAATGCAGTGCCCAGCAGGTGCAGCGGCCTGTAACGAGAAGTCATGTCACGCTTCCTTCCGGGTGTGTGGATCACGGCCCGTTGCGCCTCGGCGATCACAAGGCTTGTTATAAGCATAGGCAGGGTGGGCGGCATCCGGAGGGGTGGGGAGAGGGCCGGATGCCGCCCGGTGGGGAAGCTCTCAGAAGGTGAGGCCGAAGCCAGCCACCACCTGATGCCGCCTGTCGTCATCGCCATAGTCCGAGTAGCGATATTCAAGCTTGGCATGGAGGCCTTGCCCGAGATCCTGTTGGAAGCCGGCGCCCAAGCGCCAACCATCGAGGTTCTGGCCATCGCGCGTCACTTCGCCGCCGGGCGCGGTGTAGGTCGCGCGAAAGCGGGCATTGGTCCAGCCGCCTAGCGCATAGAGCTTGCTTCCGGGAGCCACTTCAATACCGGCTCGCGCGATCAGGCTGAGATCGCGGCTCGCCTTGACGCACAGCTCATCACCCGCGACGATCGCGCCGCTCTCGCATTCCTTGGCGGTGCTGAAATCGGCATTGGCTTCGACGCCGGCGAAGACATTCTTGGCGATGTCGAAATCATAGCCGAGCCCGATGCCGTAGAGCACGCCATTATCGCGGCCATCGGTCGTATCCAGGCGATCCCAGCCGCCGTGAACTTCGATCCGCGGGCCGCTCGCGGCAGCGCTTGTGCTGGTGACTGCGGCGATGCCTGCAAGGGCAAGGCCGGTGACGAGTGAGATTGTGTTGGTCTTCATGTCTTGTTGTCCTTGAATTGAAGGCGGGGTCGCAAGTTTCGAAAGAGAAGAGAGGTGCGAGCCACCCTGTGGTCAGCCGTCGGGTGATGGTGTTCCAGGCCCTGACGGCATGGGGCGCTGGAACTGGCTGCGATTGCGGATTGGTGATCGGTGGCTGGACGCGAGCTAGCCTGCGACTCCGCCGTGCGTTGCGATCATCTGTGTCCAGTTGGCCGGGGTCATGGTGGCGAGGTATTCCGCCTGCATGTCCGCAGTCAGCACCTCGAGCATCCGATCGCCTTCGATCCAGATTTCGAGAACCCCGAAGAGATCCCCGCGCTTGCGGTATTTCACTGGCCAGCCCTCGCGCTCGGCGATGGCGATGACTGCGCCGCTTTCAAGACGGCTGGCGATGGCCAGATGCGTGGATGAACCGGCACTGGATGCAGCGTTGGGATCGTGCTGGCCCATGGCGTCACGATCTCCGTCCGCCTCCATTAGCACGACGCCGCGAGGATAGACTTCGATCATCGTGTTGCGATCATCGCCCGCCATGGCGAGCCAGCTGTCGTCCGCAATCGGCGGAAACGGGGCGACCGAGCCGCCGCCAAAGATCTCGGCGAGCACTTCGGCCACGTGGCGTGGCTGGCGCGCGTCAAAGGATGCATGGA
Source organism: Erythrobacter sp. (assembly GCA_046296155.1). GTDB lineage: Bacteria > Pseudomonadota > Alphaproteobacteria > Sphingomonadales > Sphingomonadaceae > Erythrobacter. The sequence goes on from JBKBLW010000010.1 coordinate 7,187, forward strand.
AGATCATGGATACTTGCCTTCTTGCTACAGGACGAAGGGAACCAGCCTCGATCACAGCCTCTGGTTGACGGGCTGAGGGCGGCTGACCCATCCGTTGAAACGCTGTCTAAACCTGCGATGCCACGCGCTGATGGCCTGAGCCGGGCGATTGTGTTGCAAGTGTTACAGAGCGAAGCCCCCCGTCTGGCCAAGCCTATCGGGACTGGGTAAGACTGCCCGCAATCTCGTAAGGGGATTGCCTGATGAACCCGCCCGCCGATTTGAGTGCCGATCCCGCCGCCGCGCCTTGGCCAGGTCGCCACGGCAATTTTCTGTTGGCACTTGGCGACGCGACCCGCCGACTCAGCGATGCCGATGCCATTCTGGCCATCACGCTGGAACGCCTCGGCAGGCAGATCGGTGTCGACCGCGCGGGCTATATCGAAAGCCATCCCGGCAACACCGGTTACAGCGTGCGGCGCGAATGGTGTGACGGGGCAATCCCGACTTTTGTCGGCGATCATTCCGGCAACAGCACGTCCCCGCATTTGCTGGCCGCGATGAAGCGCGGCGAGCCGATGGTCTTTCCCGACCTGCTGGCTGATCCCTCGATTGGAGCGACAGCCAACACCATGCTTGCGAGCGGCGCGCGCGCGATGATGTGCGTGCCCTTGCTCAAGAATGATGAGCTGGTCGGCGCACTCGGTCTCGCCAACTCCGCGCCGTTTGATTGGTCGCCTGCCGATCTTATGCTGGTGCGCGAGGTGCTGGAACGCACTTGGGAAACGCTTGAACGCGCCCGTGCCGAGGCTGCGCTGCGGGAAAGCGAGGCGCTGCTGCAAGCCTTTCTCCAGCACGCGCCGATCGCCATGTCGCTGACGGATGATGCCGGCGAGCTGCTGCTCGCCAATGAGGAACTCCTGAAGCGCCTGAGCCAGAACGATGCCGCGATGCGGGCGCAAAGCACTGCCAACGAGGCCAGCCTCAGAGCCGAAGTGCTGGCAACAGGCAGTGCGGTCGAACGGGAAATGACTGTCGCCGGTGCGCAGTCCTATCGCCAATATCTGGCCGTGCGCTTTCCGGTTCACACGGCGCCCGGCGCCCCCATGCGCATTGGTGGCTGTTACATTGATCTGACGCGACAGAAAGCGGTCGAGGCCGAATTGGCCCGTTCGCGCGAGGCTTTGTTCCAGTCGGAAAAGCTGACAGCGCTCGGCGCGCTGCTGGCGGGCGTCAGCCATGAACTCAACAATCCGCTGTCGGTGGTTGTCGGCCAATCGCTCATCATGGAGGAGAAGGCCGAAGATCCTGCGATTGCTGCGCGTGCGGCCAAGATCCGCAAGGCGGCCGAACGTTGCGCGCGGATCGTGCAGACGTTCCTGGCCATGGCGCGTGAACGTCCACCCGAGCGCCAGCCGATCGATATCAACCACCTGATCGAGGCCGCGCTCGAGATTACGACCTATGGCCTGCGCGCAGCCGGGGTAAGCGTGCACTGCCGCTTTGATCCCGCGCTGCCCAGCGTGGTCGGCGACGCCAGCCAGCTCCACCAGCTGTTTGCCAATCTGATCATCAACGCACAGCACGCGATGGCCGGTCATGAAGGCGCGCGTGCACTCACCATTACCACGCGCCGAGATGGCGAAGGAATCGCAGTCGAAATCGCCGATACCGGACCAGGCATTCCCGAAGAACAGCGCCACCGCGTGTTTGAACCCTTTTTCACTACCCGCCCGATTGGCGCAGGAACAGGGCTTGGCTTGTCATTTGCCTATAATGTCGCGGCTGCGCATGGGGGCAGGCTTTGCCTCGCGCCTTCAGAGCAAGGTGCGCGCTTCCTGCTGCAATTGCCGCTCGGCACACAGACGGACACGCCTAGCGTCGAAACGCCGGCTCGGCTCCTTGGTAAAGGGCGTGCGCTGATCGTGGATGACGAAGCGGAACTCGCAGAGACGCTTGCCGAACTCCTGACGGAGCGTGGCTGGAACACCCATGTCGCCACCAGCGGAGCGGCTGCCATAGAGGCGCTGGAACGTCACGAATTCGATGTCGTGCTGAGCGACGTGCGGATGCCGCACATGGATGGGCCAGCCCTTTATCAGTGGATCAAGGCCCACCGCGCGCACCTTGTCCGACGCACCGGCTTTCTGACGGGCGACACGCTCGGATCCCAAGCCAGCGCCTTTCTCCGCGAGGCGGAGGTTCCCTTTGCCGAGAAGCCGTTTTCGGCCGCGGCCATCGAGCAATTGCTGGCCCGGTTGCTGGACGACGCCGGTGGGCCGCAAGCATGACACAATTGCAACATCATCGTGCCCGCCAGGCCATCGTCGCGCCATCGCGCCGTGCCACAAGGGTAACGACCTGATCCTCTGCCGGAGCCCGTTTGCGTCATGAACCCCGCCAGCCCCCATATTGTCGTCGTCGATGACGAGGAAGACCTGCGCGAAATGATCCAGGATTACCTGATCGATCAGGGCTTTCTGGTCTCGCAGGTGAGCGGGGGCGAGGAGCTTTCGCTGCTGATGGCCGAACGCCCCGTCGATCTGGTGTTGCTCGATATCAATATGCCGGGCGAAGATGGGCTGACGATTGCCCGCAGGCTCAAATCACGCGGCGATATCGGTATCATCATGGTCACGGCCAATGGCGAGACGGTTGACCGGATCGTCGGGCTGGAGCTGGGCGCGGATGATTACATTGCCAAGCCCTTCGACCTGCGCGAATTGCTCGCCCGCGTCCGCGCCGTGTTGCGGCGGGTCACCGCTCCCGGCCAGCAGAGCGCCACCATGGGCAACGAAGTGCGCTTTGGCGATTATGTGCTCAATCTCGATACCCACCGGCTGTTCGCCGCGGATGGCAGCGAAGTCACAATCACCGCGATGGAATTCGATATGCTGCGCGTCTTCGCACAAAATCCCGGCAAGGTGCTGACCCGCGACCGCATCCTTGATCTGGCGCACAACCGCGAGATGGAAGCCTTTGAACGCACCGTCGACACGCGCATCGTGCGTCTGCGCCATAAGATCGAGCGCGACCCTGCCTTCCCCCAGATCATCAAGACAGTGCGCGGTGCAGGCTATATCTTCGTCCCGCAAGGCCATGCACCGGCGGTGGATCGCGGGAATTAAGAGACTACGACTTCGAAATTGAGCCTGAACGCACAAGGACGATGATGTCCGTATTGATGCGCAAGCTCGCTAGTCCTTGTTCGCAACTGCGCTTTGTCTTGCCGGTTATCGGGGTTGAACCTGCCATTGACCCTGTCGCCCGGGAACGGCTGACATGTCCCAGATCAGGCCGCGCAGTCTCCCCCATTTCGGTGCGTCCCTCACGGGCGTGATCGGTTTTTCCTACTTCAATTCGCGCTTGGGCTTGCCGGTGCGCGAGCGATGGCGAAGCGGGAGTAGTCGAACGGGACGGGGGCGCAGATCGCTCGTTGCGACATCGAACTGCTTGACCATGAAGGCGCGATATTCCGCCAGCACCTGGGCTACACCATGCGTCTCGACCCGCTTCGAATAATGCAAGGCGTTGGTGCCCTTACGGGCATGGCCCAAAATGTCGGCGCGCATCAAATCGGGCACGTCGGCCTGCGCGTAGAAGCTTGAGCCGAGCGCGCGGATCGAATGCATATCCGCCTTCTTGCCCGAAATGGGGTTTCCGGGGATCGTCATCTGCAGGGCGATCCAGTCGGACATATGCCGCCAGGCGATGTTGCAGAACTGGTGGCCACCGACCCGCGCGTCGTTGAGGTAGAGCTCGGGAAATAGCTCCCGGTGCCCCTCGGCCCTGATCGCTCTCACGTAATCGGCAAAGCCAAGCCGCATGATCTCGGGGTGAAGCGGGACCATGCGCCCACGGTTCTCGTTCTTCTCGCCGCCATCGACGCCATCTTCGGCGCGCACATCATTGTCCTTGATCACGATGCTGGGGGTCACATCATCAATGTGCACTTCGTCGGTGCGCAGCCCGCCGACCTCGTTGACGGTCGCGTGTGTGTAATAAAGCAGCAGCGGCAACCAGTAGGCCGCATCGTGATAGACCTCGCTGCCTGCATTTTCATCAAGGCGCTTCAAGTGCCCGCCGCCGCCCGTCCAGATTGGTGCGGTGAACAGGCATTCCATGTGCTTGACGGTCCACACAGGGCGCGCAGTCTTGGCCGAGACCTTCTTGTGCTTGCCGAACTTGACCCGCGCAAAATCCAGCGCCTTGGTGTTGGCGAGCGTGGGTGCCCACTCATTTTCGGCAAGGATGTCATAGGCGGTCGACATATAGGACAGGTCTCGCCTGACCGTGTTGATCGAGCGCGTGTTGTGCCGATTGAGCTGAAAGGTCTGGGCTACCTCCTCAAAGGGCCGCTTGAAATCCTTGGCAGGGCGGTAGTCGCTCGGCATCTGCAAGAGGGCGTTCTTGTATTTGGCGACATCGGTGTGGTTGTAATCGCCAAGCGGCTTGTCGCCGGTGATCCAGGCAAAGGTGCGCAGCACCCGCTCATATTGCCCGAGGCCGCGCGTCCAGTGCCCGGCAAGCCGGGCAAGCTTGCGAATGCGCGGGATCACCTCGCTGAAGCGCGCGGTGTGATAGGTCTGGAACACGCATTCGGGCTGATCGGCCGCGCCTCGATTGGCCGTCTGGCTTTCCAGCGCGGCGAGGCTGGGGAGGGCGGGGACAGCTAATGGCGATGTCCCCGGTGCAGGAGACGCAGGAGCTGGTGGCGCAAGGGTGAGGGGTTCACCATTCTTGCGCCGCTTGGCGAGCAGGGCTTCCTGCTGGTCAAAGGCTGACTGCACATCCTCATCAAGGAAATGAGCGGCGAGCCGATTGGCTTCGGCCATCGCCAGCAAATGGATGTGCTTCAGGCGGCCGATCACGGCAGGCGTGGGCTCGACCCCGAGGCTTTCGGCCATGATCTCCATGATGTCGTCCGCGATAAGATCGCGGTTGCAATACTGGTCGAGCTCGCAAGCGACCTCCTCGATCGCCCACTCATCATGCCCGGCAGCGGCAAGCTTGCGGCGGTGTTCGTCGGTCAGCTCGACAATCGTGCCTGGACGCTGCGCAAGATCGAAGGCGCTGGCATGGGTGCGGGCAAGGCGCACCAGTGATTGCGGGTCGGTGGCAGGGTCGTGAAACTTGTCTATAAGCTGTGCAAGACAGGTGCGCAGTTCGGTCTCGAACAGCCCCTTGAGCATCTCCGGCTCGAGTGTGCGGTCGAGATTGAAATAGGCACTCACGGCTTGCTTCACCTTCTCGAAATGCGCCGACAGAGCCGCGCCGCGGATCCGGGCTTCCTGCGCGCAGCAGGTCTCCAGTGATACTATGGCTGTGACATCATTGCCATTTTGCCAACGCGCACGCTTGCGGAAGTAGTAGCGGCCTCAGCGACGCATGGTGAAGGGGACTTTGGGCATTGAAGGGTCTCCAGAAAGGAGCCCGGTGAAACCGCATGTGATACATTATGTGCACCACTGCCTCACCGAACCGATGAGAGCGGTTTTCATTTCAATGCTTTCTTTGAAAAATGGTCGGGGAGACAGGATTCGAACCTGCGACCCTCTGCTCCCAAAGCAGATGCGCTACCAGGCTGCGCTACTCCCCGACACGGGTCTTCAAGGCCGGCCGCAAGGCGGCGCATTTTTCCGGTGGGCCCGGCAGGATTCGAACCCGCGACCTAGCCGTTATGAGCGGCCAGCTCTAACCGCTGAGCTACAGGCCCTTCAAGCACCGAAAAAGCTGCCCTTGCGCCACGCCTCTACAGTCAGGCCCGCCAAGTTACAAGCAGCGATCCGGCGCTGCCTGCAGCGCGGTGTTCAGCGCGCTGCCGCGATGATTTCGGCAATCGTGGTGGAGGCAACACCGCGCCGGGCGAGTTCGCCATAGACTGCTGCAAACCAGCAGTAGAGACCCTCGACCTCGGCCACAGTCTCAACCCAGGGCGTGTGGCCCGGGCTGAGCGAGGGACTGTGGAAGGTGAGCACCAGCACGGGCAAACCCATATCCACTGCCTTGCCGATCCCGCGCAGGCCTTCCGCGATCGTGGTGCCTTCAGGGGTCAACCCGATGCGTTCGATCAGGCCCAGCCGCGAGAAGCCCGCCAGCAGGCTCGGTACATGGCGCTCCATCTTTCGCAGCCGGCTGCCCGCACGGCTGAGTGCGCCGCGATAGACACTGGTCACCGGCACTTCGAGCACCGCGCGCTCACGATCGGCCCAATAGGGGATCAGCGGAAAGTGCGAATAATCCGGCCCGCCGCTGTGGCTGTAATCATAAAGCGCGCGCACCGAGGTGTCGACCATGATTCCGGCGTGCCTGAGCAGAGCGGTGGTATGAGGCCCGAGGCCATAACGGCCCGCCCGGTAGCTCAGCGGTGCGGTGCCGAAAGCTTGCTCGATACGATCGCGCAGCGCCATCAACTTGGCTGCTTCGAGCGCAGGCGCGAGATTTCCGGCAAAGGAGTTATGAACCGACAGCACCTCCTCGAAAGGCGGGTTGACCCAGGGGTGAAGCTGCACGCCCACTTCGGCCACACCGCGCCTTACCGCATCGCCAATGATCTCCACCGCAAGGCCATCGTTCACGATTGGCCAATCCACCAGATAAAGCGGGTTTGCCCCAAGCCCTTCGCAGAACTCCTGAAAGCGTGCGATTTGCGACACGTGGCTCAGCCCGAACCCATCGCGGCTGAAAGTGCCGTTCCAGACGAATTCCTCTTCGGTATCGACAGTCAGCAGCACGCGTTGGCCGAAGCCCGGCGCAAAGCTGGCAAAGCTGTCGGCATCCGGCGGCTCCAGCGGCGAGGCTGTGGCAGGCACCGCGGTGGGTAACGGACTGCGGCTCATCGAGCCCCCTTTGGGCGAAAGAATTCGGGCGGTTAGGGAAGAAGACTTAACCGACAAGGGATTGAAGATTGGTTTCCGCGCCCGTTATGAGCGGTACGCGCAATACCGCCTTGCTCTGTGTCAGTGCCAGTGAGCCGCCCGCCCTGCGCGCTTCTGCGCGGGCCAGGCGGAGCGCAAAGCCCGCGCCGAAGAGTCCTGTGCTGATCGTGTGATCCGCCGGACGCACATCGCTCGCAAAGGGATCGTCAAGCGCTGCCAGCCGCGCAGGCAGATCGCACACGCATTCGGCCAGCGCGGCAGGGCCATCCAGCACCGGGGTGAGCGTGATTGCCAGACGTTCATCGCCAGCGCATTGGCCGGCCAGCGTCGCCAGCAGCCGCCACAGAAGCGCTTCGACCTCCTCCTCGTCCAATGCAACCAGCAGGGTCTCGGCGCGGTCAGCCACCAGTGCCATTCCCGCACCGCGTGCAGCGAGCACACCATCAAGCTGGCCCACCATGCGCCGCACCAGTTCGGCAAGATCAGCCGCGCCCGGCGCAATATCGAGCACGCCGCTCTCCAGCCGGGCGAGGCGATCAAGCTCGTCAAAGCCTGCCAGAATATGCGCCGCATCAGCAGCAATCGCGGCGGCAAGGGCGCGATATTCGTGCGGGGCAGGGCCGAACAGCTGCTGCTGGATCACCTCCGCATAGCCTTGCACCGCAGTGACGGGCGTACGCAATTCATGGAGCAGCTGGCGGATGCGATCGGCTTCCTCGGCAGCGGCGGCATCGGGGCCACCCTCAAGCGCCGCGGCCCGGCGGAAGCGCCCGACATAGCCGGCAAAGTGCCCCTCGGCAGTAAAGCGTGGTTCGCCATCGACGAGCCATGCCCCGGCAATTGCGGGCGCGCCTTCGAGCGCCATCGGCATCCGGTTGAATGGCTGGCGGCGGGCAAAGGCGCGCGCCAAGGCCGCTCTAGATGCATCCGGGGCCTGCAAGCCGACTGCTGGCCGCAGCAGCCGCGTGCCGATCACCATCGGCGCAAGTTCGCCGGAGGCCCATTCGATCCGGCCGGATGTATCGGTGACAAAGCCAAAGGCAAGCGCGGCGCGGCGCGGCGCTTCAGGTGCCTCGCCCAGCGGCAGGCGGGGGGCAAGCTCAAGCTCTTCGGCCGCTTCGCTGCGTTCGCGCCGGAACTGGGCAATGCGTTCGACGAGCGCGGAGATTTCGCTGCGCTCCGCGCTCTCGCGACCTGGCGCGCGGGCCGGTTCGTTCGGCACGGCGCGCAGCGGTATGACAGGCGCCTGCGGCAGGAATTCAGCCGGGCTCGCGGGCGGATCGGCAAACGCCCCGGCGCCGGGCAGTGCCCCGCCCGCGCGTTCGGGCGGGGCAGGCAGGCCGCGATCATGCACGCCGAGCCGGTCAAGCAGCGCTTCTGCATCAAGCGGCAGATCGCGCCGCATTCGCAGAAAGCCGCGCGCCCGGATCGGCAGCTGCGGGATCAGCTTCATCCATTCGTCAGCGTCAAGCTCGGCGCGCAAGAGCGCTGCAGATGCGACTTCGGGTTCGTGATCTGCAAGATATTGCGCCAGTTCGGGGTTGCGAAACCGCCAGCCGGGCTCGCGGATAATGGCCGCCCGATCAGGCGCCGGGATCGCTTCGGCCAGCGCATCCATCCGTAGCCAGGCCGCCGCAATAAGGCTTTGTTCACGCACGCCTTCGTCAGGGTTCCGCGGCTCGGCCCGGCTGCCCAGAAGATCAAGCAACTGGCGCAGCTGTGTGCGTCGCCCGGCATCGCTGGCCGTGCTGATCCGCAGCACCGTGGCAAGGCGATCATCCAGCAGCATCAGCGAGTTCTGGCATCCTCTTCAAGACGAATCGCGCAAGGCCCTCACCCTCTGCCAGCCAGGCAGGAGGCACAAGGCTGTGCACACAAACTATCACCATGCCCGGATTGTTACAGTCTGTTAGATGGAGTGCGTTGCAAAGCGGGACGATTGCTGGCAGAGATAATTATATTAGCTTTGCGCCCCCAAATGGGTGCGGGTTCTTTCAAAAGAACCATGGTGGGACAGCGCAGGGCGAGCTTTGCGCATCTGGGGATCAAGGAGCATTTGGCAGATGGCCAATCTGGATGAGATTGATCGGCGACTTCTTTCTGAACTGCAGGCCGAAGGCCGCGTGACCAATGTTGAACTTGCCCAGCGCGTGGGGCTCACGGCGCCGCCATGCCTGCGCCGGGTGCGCGGGCTGGAGGAAGAAGGCGTGATCCGCGGCTATCATGCCGATCTCGATCCCTCCAAACTGGGCTTTGCGATCACGGTGTTCGCCATGGTCAGCCTCAAGAGCCAGGCCGAGGCATCCTTGCGCGAATTCGAGGAGCATATGCGCGAACTCCCCGAAGTGCGCGAATGCCATATGTTGAATGGCGAGATCGACTTCATCCTCAAGATCGTGAGCAAGGATTTGCAGAGTTTTCAGGAGTTTCTGACCGGAAAATTGACGCCTGCGCCCAATGTCGAAAGCGTCAAGACGTCGCTCACCATCCGCACGGCCAAGCAGGAACCGGGCGTGCCGCTTTAGGCGCATAGAATGATGCGGGTTCCGTCCCGCCGCTCATGCGTGGGGACGCCCCCCTCAAGAGGCCCGCCCGAGCGTCAGATGGCAAGGACAAGGTCGCTGTTCCGGCTCCCGTCCGGCCGGTGGGTGAGGGTTGTCAGGCGCAAGAGGCGAATCGCTTCCAGTCCGAAATCATCTTGCACAGCGCTCTTGAGCCTGACGATTTCCGCAATGCCCCTGCGCTCGCGCAGGCCAAAATGTCGGCCAACGCCGAGGCCAAGGCCAATCTCGGCAAGAGGCACGTGGATGACCCGAACGCCAATAGCGCAGAAGTGACGCTCAAGATGGATTTCAGGCGCGCGTTCAGTGCAGCTTGAGGCGTGGGCGCACGATGCGGTTCACACGTCCCACGGCCATCAGGAACATGCCCTTGATCCAGCCGTGAATGCCGATGAGGTGCAGGCGATAGAGCGAATTGTAGACAAAGCGCGCCAGCCGCCCTTCGATCGCCATGCTGCCACCCACCAGATTGCCCATCAGGCTGCCGACAGTCGAAAACCGGCTCAAGGACACCAGCGAGCCCTTGTCCTGATAGACGAAGGTCTTGAGCGGGCGGCGGTCGAGTTTGCGGATGATATTGTGATAGACGATGTTCGCCATCTGGTGTGCGGCCTGCGCGCGCGGCGGGATCGGGCGTTCTTCGCCGGGCGGAGTATAGCTTGCACAATCGCCTAGGGCGAAGATGTCATCGTCAGTCACGCTCTGAAGCGTGCCCTTGACGATGAACTGGTTGCGGCCATTGGTCTCAAGCCCCAGCGAGCCAAGGAAATCCGCACCTTTGACGCCCGCCGCCCACACCATGAGATCCGCTTCGATCCGCTTGCCATCCTTGGTCACAAGCGCGCGCGGCTCGGCCTCGACCACTTGGGTTGCGGGCATCACCCTGACGCCGAGCTGGCTCAATTCATAGGCGGCGGCTGCCGACAGCTTTTCCGGCAGAAGCGGCAGGATGCGCGGGCCGGCTTCGAGCAGGGTAACCTTGAGGCGGCTTTCGTCGAACACCTCAAGCCCATAGTGCGCAAGTGCTGCGGCCGCGTTGTAAAGCTCGGCAGCCAGTTCCACGCCTGTTGCCCCGCCGCCGACAATCGCGACGTGGACTGTCTCATCCGCATTGGGGTTCTTCATCATCGCGCGGCTGACACGCAGGCAATGGTTAAGCAGCCGCGTGCGGAAGCGATCAGCCTGCTGCCGCGAATCGAGGTAGAGACAGTGCTCCTTTACCCCCGGCACGCCGAAATCATTCGAGACCGATCCCACCGCAAGCACCAGAATATCATAGCGGATCGTGTGCTCGCCAATCAGCTCGCGCCCATCTTCATCATAGACAGGGGCAAGGCTGATCGTCTTGGCGGTGCGGTTGATGCCAGTGAGGCTGCCCTGGAAGAAGCGGTAGCCCCAGCGGTAGCAATGGCCGCGATAACCGACTTCATCGAGATTGGCATCGAGCGCACCGGCGGCGACTTCATGGAGCAGGGGCTTCCAGATGTGCGACAGGTTCTTGTCAACCAGAATGATATCGTGATGCTTGCGCCCGAACTTGGCACCAAGGCGGCGCACCAGTTCAAGCCCGCCCGCACCTCCGCCGACAACGACAATCTGGGTCTTGCGATTCATTGGGCACTCCTTGGCACAGCTGTGCAACGCAATCCCGGCACTATTCATAACCGGGCAGCAAAGAAAAATCGCATTAAATCATGCAGCTTTGGCGCTGCATACCGGATCCTGCGGGGAGGGCTGATTGCTCATAAGGAAACGGGCGCAAGGAACCAAGCCCCTGCGCCCGCTATCGTGCCGAATTGTGTTGCAGTGCAGCATTCTTGCACCGGAGCGGCTCGAGGAAAAAATCAGACCTCGCGCTCCTCCAGCCACTTTTCGAGCCACTTGATCGAATAATCGCCGTTGAGGACATCGTTCTGGCGCAGCAGTTCCTGATGCAGGGGAATGTTGGTTTTGACCCCTTCGACCACCATTTCCTCCAGCGCGCGGCGCAGGCGCATGATGCAGCCTTCGCGCGTGCGGCCATAGACGATCAGCTTGGCAATCATCGAATCGTAATAGGGCGGCACGCGATATCCGGCGTAAAGCCCGCTATCAACGCGCACATGCATCCCGCCGGCGGCGTGGAAATAGGTTACGAGGCCCGGTGATGGCGCAAAAGTGAAAGGGTCTTCGGCATTGATCCGGCACTCGATCGCATGGCCTTTGAACTCGATGTCCTGCTGACCGACCGAGAGCGGCTTGCCCTCGGCAATGCGGATCTGCTCGCGGACCAGATCAACGCCCGTGATCGCTTCGGTCACCGGGTGTTCAACCTGGAGGCGGGTGTTCATCTCGATGAAGTAGAACGCGCCGTTTTCCCAGAGGAATTCGATTGTCCCCGCACCGCGATAGCCCATCTCGCGCATCGCCTTGGCGCAGACCTCGCCCATGCGCATGCGTTCATCATGGCTGATGACGGGCGAGGGGGCTTCCTCGAGCACTTTCTGATGGCGGCGCTGGAGCGAGCAATCGCGTTCGCCGAGGTGGATGGCATTGCCATTGCCATCGCCGAACACCTGAAATTCAATATGGCGCGGATTGCCGAGATATTTCTCGATATAGACTGTCGCATCACCGAAAGCGGCCTTGGCCTCGGAGCCGGCCTGTTGCATCAGGGTTTCGAGCCTGTCCTCAGCTTCGCACACCTTCATGCCGCGCCCGCCGCCGCCGCTGGCGGCCTTGATGATGACGGGATAGCCGATTTCGGCAGCGATCTTCCTGGCTTCGGCAGGATCAGAGACGGCGCCGTCCGAGCCCGGCACCAGCGGCAGGCCCAGCGCGCCCGCAGTGCGCTTGGCTTCGACCTTGTCGCCCATGGTGCGGATGTGTTCGGGCTTGGGTCCGATCCAGATGATGTCGTGCGCTTCCACGATCTCGGCAAACTTGGCGTTTTCCGAGAGGAAGCCGTAGCCGGGGTGGATGGCATCGCACTGGGCGATCTCGGCCGCCGAGATAATGTTGGCGATGTTGAGATAGCTCTCGCTCGCGGACGGCGGTCCGATGCATACTGCGTGATCGGCAAGCCGCACATGCATCGCATCGGCATCGGCGGTGGAGTGCACCGCGACCGTTTCAATCCCCATTTCATGCGCTGCGCGGTGAATGCGCAGGGCAATTTCACCGCGATTGGCGATCAGGATGCGTTTGATGCCCATGATGTTTACGAGATCACCACCAGCGGCTGATCGAATTCGACCGGCTGGGCATTATCGACAAGGATCGCCGTGACCGTGCCCGATTTGGGCGCGGTGATCGGGTTCATCACCTTCATCGCCTCGACGATCAGCAGCGTGTCGCCTTCCTTTACGGCTTTGCCGACCGCGATGAAATTGGGCGCACCCGGTTCTGGCGCGAGGTAGCAGGTGCCGACCATCGGTGACTTGACCGCATCCGCCGGAACCTCGGCAGGCGTTGCCGGAGCAGCCGCCGGAGCAGCAACCGCTGCAGCCACGGGAGCTGCCGGAGCAGGGGCGGCATAGACCTGTGCAGGGGCGGCCATCATGGCGCCGCCGCGCGCGACGCGGATGCGGCGGTCGTCATCCTCCACCTCGATCTCGGTCAGGCCCGTCTCGTTCAGCAATTCCGCGAGCTCGCGCACCAACGCGCTGTCGATGTTCATGCCGCCCTTCGATTTGCCGTTCGCCTCGCCGCCCATGCGCTCTCCTTGGCCGTGTGCCGTTACGTTAAACTGTCATCCCTGCGCCTATTGCCGCAAATTGCGGCTGGCAAGTGGCAAAGCTGGGCGATGCGGGGATCAAACTTCGCCTGCGGCGACTTTTTCGAGCGCAATCAGATAGGAGCGCGCGCCGTGGCCTTCGACTGTGGCGGCGGCGGCCATGCCCACATAAGACAGGTGGCGGAACGCCTCGCGGGTCTTGGGATCGGAGAGGTGCACCTCGATCACCGGCGTGTGGATCGCTTTGATCGCATCGAGCAAAGCGATGGAAGTGTGGGTATAGGCCGCCGCATTGAGCAGCACCGCGCGCGCGCCTTCGGCTTGCGCCTCATGCAGCCAATCGACCAGCATCCCTTCGTGATTGGTCTGGCGCATGTCGATTGCGAGCCCGAGTTCGCGGGCGCGGTCTTCCAGCATCCCGGCGATGTCGTCCAATGTGGTGGTGCCGTAAATCTCCGGCTCGCGCGTGCCGAGCAGATTGAGATTGGGGCCATTGAGGACGTAGACGAGGTTGGTCATGGGGCAGGGCTTAGCGGGAAGGGCGGCGGCAGGGAAGGGCTAGGCCTACCGATCCACCCCCTTGACCTTCCCCCACTGGCGCGCCGCCGTGTAGCCAAGATAGCCGGTGCCAAACAGGGCATAGAGCGGTTCGGGCAGGCCGTTCAAATAGGTGTTGATGCCGTTCGCGATATCTGTGGCAGCGCCCGGGCTGATCGCCGAGAGCACGCCCATCGGCAGGGCGAACAGGATGATCGCATACATCACATAAAGAAAGCTGGGGCGCGCGCGGCTCGTCCAGGGATCGTGTGACTGCGCCTCGGCGATGATCGCCTGCAACTGCGCCTCGATCAGGCGCAGTTCCTGCGTGCCTTCCAATGCGATCAGTTCCAGCTTGGCGCGTTCCCGCGCGGCTTTATCGGGGATTACCTTGTCGATGATGGATGAAATCGGGCCAAGAATGGTGCCGAACAGGGCCATGGTGCGCGCTCCTTATGCGGTTTGCGCGCAAAATCACCGATTTGGTTCAAGTAGGAAAGCAGTTTAACCGCCAGCGGCCTCGGCCAGCAAGCGTTGGGCAAGCACCAGATGGGGCCGATCGAGCATTGCGCCGTTCAGCCCCACTGTCCCTGCGCCGGGATTATCGGCAAAGGCCTGCACAATGGCGCGGGCGTGGGCGAGTTCCTCGGCGCTGGGCGTAAACGCTGCGTTGATGGGTGCCACTTGCGCCGGGTGGATTGCCAGCATGCCGGCAAAGCCAGCTGCGCGCACGGCCTTCGCCCGCCGCTCCAGCGCGGCAAGATCGCGGAATTCGGGCTGCACTGTCTCGATTGCAGCCACGCCTGCTGCCGCCGCGCCAATCAGGCACAGGCTGCGCGCCATTTCATAGGTGTGACTATATTCGCCGTCTTCTCCGCGTTGCTCGCGCGCGCCCAAGGCCGAGGAGAGGTCTTCGGCCCCCCAGCTCATCGCCACCAGCCTTTCGCGACCGGGATAATCGCCTGCATAATCGCCCGTCCGGAACATTGCCGCGGCTGTTTCGGTAACGAGGGCTGCGATCAGGGTGCTGCCCTGCGGCAGGCCGAAAGCGGCTTCGAAAGCCGTAAGATAGTGGTGCAGGCGGGTGATATCGCCCGCTCCTTCTGCCTTCGGCAGGAAGATGCCGCCGGGCGCTGACGGCATGACGGCGGACAGATCGGCAATGCAATCAGGCAGGTTGAGCGGATTGATCCGCACCCACAGCCTCGCGCGGTTTTCCTGCGCGGCGAGCGTTTGTGCCACCAGCGCGCGGGCTGCGGGCTTGTTTTCGCTCGTCACCGAATCTTCCAGATCGAGGAGCGCAATATCCGCTTCACTCGCGATGGCCTTGGCGAGTTTCTTTTCGCTGTCGCCAGGGGCGAACAGCCAGGATTTCATGCGGGGCAGGGGGCGCGGGCTTGCCATGATCAGGTTCCTCTCAGCGCTTCCGATAGGCAGAGCGGGCCAAGCGGTAAACCCTCAGAACGAGCCTTCGATCTCCAGCGTGAAGATGGTACCAAACCGCCGCACCCGGCTTTCCGAGAACGTCACCGCGCCCGCCAGCCGGTCGGCAAATACTGTGCGGTCAAAGAAATTGCGCCGGTCGAGCAGGTTTGCAATCGAGCCGCGCACTGTCATGCCGGCCACGTTCTTGTTCTCGATGAAGGCCGACGCCATGCCGAAGGAATAGCTCCGCAAGGACACTTCATCGAGCCGCACCTGGGGAGCGAACTCCTGCCAGTCGAAACTGCCGCCCATCGCCCATACCTTGTTCGCGAAATCGTGGCGCATATTGCCGCGCAGGTTGATCAATTCATTGCCCGACAATTCGCGCGGTGTGCCAAGCAGGGGGTCAGTCACCTCACTCTCGCGAAACTGGAAGCGCAGGTCCATGCGCGTGCCCTTCCAGCCGAACCCATCCGAGAGCAGCGTCACATCGCCGTTCAGGCCATAGCGGCGTGCGGCCGGGATATTGCCGACCGCCTGCCCGCCACCTGCCAGCGGTATCTGATCGACGATATCCTCGATGTCTTCGTAAAAGGCGCGCAGGTTCGCATTGCCAAATGCACCCAGCCTGAGCGAGCTCTCCACCTCGTAAACCCAGCTTTGCGGCGGCACGAGATTCGCATTCGAGCCATCGGCGCGGTCAAGCTCCAGATCGACGCGCGCCAGAAAATCGAAGAAGTTGAGCTGGCCGACCGCGCGCTCGATCCGACCCGACAGGTTGAAGCTGCGCGCCGCCTTCCAGTCCAGCGCGACAAAGCCCTTCGGCCGCACGAATTCGCGCGTGAGCCCGAACGGGCCGGACTGGGCGAGCTGCGAGAACTCGCTGCCCAATGAGGCCTGAAACTGCAGATTGCCGGCGAGCGCGCGGCTGTAGGTCAGGCCCGCATCGGCGCGGCGTTCGTCCACCCGCGCGGTCGCGCCGGGCAGAAAGCTGGGCTGCAACACCCCGCCCGCATCGCGCACTTGGAGATCAGCATCAATATCGAGGAAATTGAGTGCGCCTTCCACGGCTGCCACCAGCGATCCGCCAAGCACAGGCATGGTGTATTCGCTGCGGATGATGCTTTCGCCCTGTTCGACATCGCGGCGGAATTCGGAGCCTGCAAGCGGGCGGCCGTCGGAAAAGCTGGTCGTGGCGAAGGTCGTCTGCGGCAGGGCTTCCAGACGATGCAGTCCGATCAGCTTCAGCCTGCCGGGGCCTGCGGGAAATTCGTAATCCGCACCCAGTTCAAACCCGGTCTGATTCCGTTCGATGCGGAACAGGCGTTCGCGCATGATCGGGACCACGAGATTATCCTGCTGCGAGATTTCGGTCTCGCGGTAGATGATCCCGAACACCTCGCCGGTAAGGTTGAGCACATTGCCATTGTCAGCCGTGCGCGAATAGGTACCGCCAAGGCTCATGCGGTCGGTGTTGAAATTGACCCGGTCCTCGCGCTGCTCGAACACTTCGCCTGCACCATTGGTGAGCACCGCCGGGCCATCATTGCCAAGCCGCATCGAATTGTTGCGCAAGGCAAGGTTCCATTCGTCCTTCGTCCCGCCGCCTGCAATCCCCACCGAGCCATCATAAAGGCGCGCGGGCGTTCCGCGGGTGCGGAATTGCGGCGCGGCACGAAATTGCCCGGTGATCCGGCCGCTCGAAGAGGTGATGACATTCAGCACCTGCCCCGTCAGGCCGCCGATATCGAGGCTGGCTCCATCCACCAGTTCAAGCCGCACGACATCATCGGCGGTGATGCGCTGCAAGGCTTCGACCGGGCCATTGGCCTTGCCCGAAATGCGCCGGCCATTGATAATCACATTGGCATCAGCCTGGCCAAGCCCGCGCGCGCCGCTGCCGCCACGGATGGTAAAGCCGGGCACCTGGCGCGCCATGTCGAGCGCGTTGCGGGGCGCGAAGCGATCAAATTCCTCGCGCAGGAAGATGCTGCGCGCATTGGTGGCGCTGGCTTGCGGATCGGCGGGCGTGGTGGCGATGGCTTCGGGCGCATCGGGATCGATGGCACGTTGCAGGCGCTCATCCGCCTCGGCATCCTCGCCAAGCCTCAGGCCCGAGCCCACCCGCTCTTGTGCGGCCAGCGGCGCTGCGCTGCCAAGCCACAATCCGCTGGCGACCAGCGCAGCAGCCACGCTCATACCGGAGCTTGCGGCACAAAGGCGCGATGCAGCGCGGATCGGCAAAAGCGAAGACATGCCCTGTGCCTTGCCTCAAACAAGCGCATGATGTCGAGACGAAAAGCATCGCTTGCGACCAACCGGCGATACAGCCCGACCGGCGGCAGGATGTTGCGGGGTCAGGGGCCGCATGGGGCATTTGACCAAGCGCGCTTGCCAGCGCGCGCCTGCTCGCCCACTATCTCGCGGCCACCGGCATAACCCGCTGCATGGCCCAAGGAGCACTCGCACGATGTTGCTGCACGATCTGGGGATCATTCCTGCCGCCAAAACGGGCGCGGCAGCCAAGGGGCAGGGTCCCTTCACCAATCTCAGCCGCCGGGGCTTTATGGAAGGGGCGGGGCTGTTCGTGATCGGCGTGACGCTGGCGGGCTGCTCCAGCTATGTCGAGCCTGACATTGATGCCTCCGCTTTCGATCTGCCCGATGCCGGGCCGAGCCCGCTCACCGGCGTCAAGGGCGGCGATGCCACGCCCATGCTGTGGATCGGGATTGAAAAGGACGGCACCGTCAAGATCACCTGCCACCGCTCGGAAATGGGCCAGCAAGTGTGGACATCGATGGCCCAGATCGTTGCCGACGAGCTTGAGGCCGAATGGGACAAGGTGGTGATCGTCCAGGCCGAGGGGCACGAGCGCTATGGCGATCAGAACACCGATGGTTCGCGCTCGGTGCGTTTCAATTTCCACCGCCTCAGGGTGGCAGGCGCGGCGATGCGCCAGATGCTGGTGGCAGCCGCTGCGCTTTACTGGAAGCTGCCGGTGGAGAAATGTTCCGCCAATCAGGGCCTTGTCAGCAATACCGAGAATGACGATACGCTCTCCTATGGCAATCTGGCCGAGCTTGCAGGCCGGCTTGCAATCCCGGCAGAAGAGGCGATCAGGCTGAAACCGCGCAAGGAATGGCGCTATATCAACAGCGACATCCCCTCGCTTACTGTGCCGCGCATTGTCAGAGGCGAGGGCACCTATGGCATTGATGTGAAGCGGCCGGGCATGGTTCATGCCGTGGTGGCGCGCCCGCCACAACTGTTCGGCCGGGTGGCACGCTTTGATGACAGGGGCGCGCTGGCGGTGCCGGGCGTGCTCCAGACTGTGCGGCTGCCCGATGCAAGGCCGCCTGCGCTGTTCCAGCCGCTGGGCGGTGTGGCCGTGGTGGCGCGCGATACCTGGGCCGCGATCGAGGGACGCCGCGCGCT
The DNA here is from genome assembly GCA_046296155.1 of Erythrobacter sp. Lineage (GTDB taxonomy): Bacteria > Pseudomonadota > Alphaproteobacteria > Sphingomonadales > Sphingomonadaceae > Erythrobacter. Next base: position 25,717 of record JBKBLW010000010.1, read on the forward strand.
CGAGATTGCCTGGGCGTCCGGGCCCAATGCGGGTTACGATTCCGAAAAGTTTGGCGAGGAACTGCGCGCGACGGCAAGGCGTCCGGGCAAGGTGCGCCGCGCGCGCGGCGATGTGGCCGCAGCGCTTGCCGCAGCCGATAAGCGCGTGATCGCTGAATATTACGCGCCCCACCTCGGCCAAACCCCGATGGAGCCGCCCTGTGCGACGGCGGAATGGGACGGCGACACCCTCGAATGCTGGGCCGCAGTGCAAGATCCGCAAAGCACACGGGCAACGCTGGCCGAAGCGCTCGGGATCCCGAAGGAAAACATCACTGTCACCCCCACCTGGTTGGGGGGCGCTTTTGGCCGCAAGTCCAAGCCCGATTTCGTGGTCGAGGCAGCGCTGATTGCGCGCGCCGTGGGCAAGCCTGTCAAAGTCACCTGGACGCGCGAGGATGATGTGCGTCACGGCTATTATCACGCGGTCAGCGCGCAATATCTCGAAGCCGGGCTTGCCAAGGATGGCACCTGTACCGCCTTTCTGCATCGCACCGTGTTCCCTCCGATCACATCGACTTTCGACAATTCCGTGACCGAGCCGAGCGATGGCGAGATGAGTCTTGGCGCAACCGATGTGCCCTTTGCCATGCCCAACCTGGAGGTCGAATCGGGCAACGCCAAGGGGCACGTGCGGATCGGCTGGCTGCGCTCGGTTGCCAATGTCTATCACGCCTTTGCGGTGCAGAGCTTTGCTGGTGAACTCGCGCATGCCGCAGGGCGCGACCAGAAGGATTATCTGCTCGAGCTGATCGGCCCTGCGCGGCTGGTCGATCCGACCGCCGAAGGAGCCAAATACGGCAATTACGGCGCCTCGCTGGAAGAATATCCGATCGATACCGCAAGGCTGCGGGGGGTGGTGGAAAAGGCTGCGGCCATGGCCGATTGGGGGCGCAAGCTGCCCAAGGGGCGGGGCCTTGGGATTGCAGCCCACCGCTCGTTCCTCAGTTACATCGCGACGGTTATCGAAGTTGCGGTGGCGGCCGATGGAACCCTCGACATTCCGGGCGTCTGGCTGGCGGTCGATGCCGGCACTGTTGTCAATCCGCGTCATGTCCGCGCGCAGATGGAAGGCGGCACGATCTACGGCCTTTCCAATGCGCTTTACGGGGCGATCACAGCCAAGAACGGTGCGATTGTGGAGGATAATTTTCCATCATGGCGGCTGATGCGGATGGAAGAAGCGCCGCGCTATTTCGAGGTCGCGATCATCCCGTCCGATGCGCCCCCCGGCGGGGTGGGTGAGCCCGGCACACCGCCTGCTGCGCCCGCTCTTGCCAATGCGATTTTCGCTGCCACCGGGCACCGCCTGCGGACTTTGCCGCTGATCGGGCCGGATGGGAGCAAGCTCAAACTGCCCGCACAGAGCAGCGCCGGAGCCAGAGGATAGACCATGGCCATCACTCTCAACATCAACGGGAAGTCGGAAAAGGTCGATGCCGCGCCGGGCACGCCCTTGCTGTGGGTGCTGCGCGACCATCTGGGGCTGACCGGCACCAAATATGGCTGCGGCGTGGCGCAATGCGGGGCTTGCACCGTCCATGTCGATGGCACGCCGACGCGCGCCTGCATTACCCCACATGACAGCCTTGCAGACGCGCGGATCACCACCATTGAGGGCGTTGAGGATGCCGCAGCCGAGGCGATCCGCAAGGCGTGGATTGCCAATGATGTCCCGCAATGCGGCTATTGCCAGGCAGGCCAGATCATGGCGGCAATCGCGCTGCTACGGGAAAATCCCAGGCCTGATGATGCCGCGATCGACCATGCGATGAGCGGCAATCTGTGCCGCTGTGCAACTTACATGAGCATACGCCGCGCCATCAAGGAAGCCGCCAGCACCCTGTGAAACGGCGCGGCGGCGCTTGGCAGAAAAGGGGAATTCCACTGGTCGGGACGACAGGATTCGAACCTGCGACCCCCACACCCCCAGTGTGATGCGCTACCAGGCTGCGCTACGTCCCGTATCCAGTGGAGCGGCGCCTATAGGGCGCAGGCGCGGGGCTGGCAAGGTGATTTGGCTAGGCGCAGCCGCTTTTGCCGCATCGCGCCTTGGGGACGCTGGCAGCGGATTGGCAGCAGACTGGTGCACCCGCGATTGCGGCGGACTTGCATTGCTGCTAGGCGCGCCCACTTGAAGGGGAGAGGTCGCTGTGCGTGTCATCGCAGGCAGCATGGCTGGGCCCTTCCATCCGGATCACTTTTTCAACAACGAGCCTGACAGACCATGATTGATATTCTCGCAGCCGCCGGTGCTGCCGGTGCCGGAGCGCCTCCGGGCTGGGTCCAGTTCCTCCCGATCATCGGCATGGTGCTGATCTTCTGGTTCCTTATCATCCGCCCGCAGATGAAGCGCCAGAAGGAACACCAGCAGAAAGTTTCCGCGCTGAAAAAGGGCGATCAGGTTGTGACAGCCGGTGGGCTGGTGGGTAAGGTTTTGAAAGTGGATGACACTTTCGTTGAGCTTGAGCTTGGCCCCAACGTGCGCGTCAAGGCGATCAAGCAGACCATCGGTGATGTGATGCAGCCCGGCGGCACCCCCGCCAACGATTGAGCGGCAACCCCGCGCAAGTTCCCGCCAGCCTGACCATTTATTCGCGAGACAAACGCTGCAATGCTCGAATTTCCCCTCTGGAAAAAGCTCTGGCTGTGGGGGCTGACGCTGGCCCTGTCGGCAGCGGCGCTGCCTTCGCTGTTTGCCGCGACCGGCCTTGGCTGGCCCGCCAGCCTGCCTTCACCGCAGATCAATCTCGGGCTCGACCTTGCAGGAGGCTCGCACCTCCTGCTTGAAGCCAAGGCCGAGGATGTCGCGGCCCAACGCCTTACCAACATGGAAGAATCGGTCCGCCAACTGATGCGGAGCGCCAATCCGCGCATCCGCATCGGGGATGTCTCGACCGCCCAGGGACGACTTGCTTTCATGCTCGAAGACGCTGCCGATATTGATCGTGCACGCGGGCTGATCGAGCCGCTGATGATGGGCAACGGGCTCCAGCGCGAATGGGATCTCAGGGTAATCGATGGCCAGCGCATGGTGCTCACCCCCACCCAAAGCGGGATAGAGGCTGCGATCAATGATGCGATGGATGCCGCCACCGAAGTGGTTCGCCGCCGCATCGATGAGCTTGGCACCCGCGAGCCCACGATCATCCGGCAGGGCGACACGCGTATTGTGGTGCAGGTGCCGGGGCTCGAAGACCCCGAAGCTCTGAAATCTCTCCTCGGCCAGACCGCAAAGCTCGAATTCAAGCTCGTTGATCTTACCGCGCTGCCCGCCAATGTGCAGGCGGGGATTGCGCCACCTGGCAGCGAGATCTTCCCCTACGCACCCGGCAGTGGCCGCGAGGGACAATTCGAAGCGGTGCGACGGCTGGGCGGCATTCGCGGCGACAATCTGACTGGCGCAACCGCCGGGGTTGATCCGCAAGATAACCAGAATGTCGTCAACATCGCCTTTGACACCCAAGGAGGCGCGAAATTCGCCAAGCTCACGCGCGAAAATGTCGGCAAGCCGTTTGCGATCATCCTTGACGGGCAAGTGCTTTCTGCCCCCAACATCAACGAGCCGATCCTTGGCGGGCGTGCTCAGATCAAGGGCAGCTTCACCGCCGAGAGCGCCAATAATCTGGCGATTGCGCTGCGCTCGGGGGCACTGCCGGTGCCATTGGAAGTGGTTGAGGAACGCTCGGTCGGGCCTGATCTTGGCGCGGATTCGATCCGCCGCGGCCTGCTTGCCATGCTGATCGGCAGCCTTGCGGTCGTCACGCTGATGATTGCAACCTATGGTCGGTTCGGCGTCTACGCGACGATCGCCCTGGTATTCAACGTGCTCACGCTGCTTGGCCTGATGGCGGGGATCAACGCAACGCTCACCTTGCCGGGGATTGCGGGCTTTGTGATCACCATTGGTGCGGCGGTCGATGCCAACGTGCTTATCAACGAACGCATCCGCGAAGAGCGCGCGCGCGGCCGCAAGGTCGTTGCCGCAATCGAGACTGGCTACAAGGAAGCAAGCCGTGCGATCTATGATGCCAACATCACCAATTTCATCGCGGGTGTCTTGCTGTTCATTTTCGGCACCGGGCCGGTGCGCGGCTTTGCCGTGGTGCTGGTGATCGGGCTGTTTACCTCGGTCTTTACCGCCGTCACCCTGACCCGCATGTGGGTTGCCGGCTGGCTGCGCAAGGCCCGCCCGAATGACCTCGTGATCTAAGGAGCGCCGCGATCATGAAACTCCTGAAGCTGGTGCCCGATAACACCAATATCCAGTTCCTCAAGCTGCGCGTTCCGTTCTTTGTGCTCAGCGTCGTGCTGATCGTCGGCTCGTGGGCAGCGGTGCTGACCAAGGGGCTCAATTTCGGCGTCGATTTTGCCGGCGGCCAGGAGATCCACGCGGTCTTTCCCGCAGGCGAGGTCGCCCCGATCCCCGAACTGCGCGAGCGCTTGAGCGCGCTCGAATCCGTGGATAGCCCGGTGGTACAGCAATTCGGCCAGCCCAACGAGGTTTCAATCCGCATCAAACTGCCCGATGCAGCCGAGGACAACCCCGAGATTGCCGCGCAAATGACGCGCGAGATCAACGCAAGCCTCAAGGCCGCCTTCCCGAAGATCAGCATTGAACGCGTCGACTCGGTCTCGGGCAAGGTTTCGGGCGAATTCCGCAACCAGGCGATCTTCGCGCTCGCGCTCGCGATGCTGGCGGTGGCAATCTATATCTGGATCCGCTTCGAATGGCAGTTCGGTGTCGGCGCGCTTTATGCGCTGTTCCACGATGTGTCGGTCACGCTGGGGCTGTTTGCGGTGACGCAGATGGAGTTCAGCCTCCAGATCGTCGCCGCCATCCTTGCGATCATCGGTTACTCGCTGAACGACACGATCGTTGTCTATGACCGGATCCGCGAAAATCTCAAGAAATACCGCAAGATGCCGCTGGCTGAATTGCTCGATCTGTCGGTCAATGAAACGCTGGCGCGCACGGTGATGACCTCGCTCACGCTGCTGGTGGCGCTGGTGCCGCTGCTGGTATTCGGCCCGCCGAGCCTGTTTGGTATGGTCGCCGCGATCACTGCGGGCCTGTTCATCGGGACCTATTCAAGCATCTACATGGCAGCCCCGCTCCTGATCTGGATGGGCGTGACCTCGAATAGCTTCGTGCAAGCCGAAAGCGCAGTGGACCGGCAGGAAAAGCTCGCGCGCGGCGAGGGGTAAGCCGCCGTCTGCGCCCTCGAGCGTTTTGCGTTCAAGCTGGCGCGAACGGAACAGCAAAGCTCAGGCGCCGCGCGGGCTTGGGGCATTTTCGATCCCGTTTGATCGGAACAGGCCCTAGCGCTGCCCGGCAAGGGCTGCGTAGTGATCGGCGAGATCCGCCGCGTTTGCTTCCCAGCTGAAGCCATCGACCAGCGCCGAGACGGCTTGGCGGTCATGCGGCTGGCTGAGCACCTTTTGCACGCCTGATACGACACCGGCCTTGCTGCGCTCGATCAGCTGACCAGCCAGATCGCTGGAAATAAGCTCGCTTGCGCCGCCGACATCACAGGTCACCACCGGCGTGCCGCAAGCGAGCGCTTCGACCCAGACATTGGCCAGCCCCTCGCTGATCGTGGGCAGCACCATCGCATCAGCCGCCGACAGGATCAGCGGCAGCAGATCATGATCGACGCTGCCGGCGAAATGCACCCGGTCTGCCACACCCAGGTCCACCGTGAGTGCGCGCAGGAAGGGCTCATGCTCGCCTTCGCCTGCGAGGATCAGGCGCGCTTCGGGCAGTTCGGGGAGCGCCTCGATGGCGAGATATTGCCCTTTGCGATCAATCAGCGCACCGACGCAGGCGAGCACTGGCACACCATTGGGCAGATCGAAGCCCAGCTGCGCGCCAAGCTGGGCGCGCAGCTGGGTATGGGCAAGCGGGCGGAAGCGGTCGCGGTCAAGCCCGGTGTAATGCACGCTGATGCGATCATCCGGCATTCCCATCGCGGCCATGCGGCGCTTCAAGTCGCCGCTTACCGCAAACAGGTGCCCGGCATCGGCAGCGGCGGCGAGCATCTGGCGGCGGGCGAAACCTTTCTCGCCCCAAACGATGATGTCGCTGCCGCGCGCCATCAGCGCATGTGGTACGCCCAGTGCACGGGCGATGGCGGCGGCGGCAGGGCCATCGGGATAGAAGAACTGCGCGTCCACCACATCCACCGGCGTGCGAGCGTGGATTTCGCGGGCGAGCGGCAGCACCGCCTTGACAATCGCGGCCGGATTGCGCGCTGCACCGAGCTTGGGGACCAGGGTAAAGCGCGGGCGGTGGATGGTCACGCCGCCTGCCTCATCGCAAGGTGCAAGCGTAGTCAGCGGCTTGTAACGCCCGAAAGCAATCGGCGGCACGCCCAGCGGATTGATCACTGTCACCTGCCAGTCGCCGCGCTTGGCGAGGGCTTCCAGCGAGCTTTGCACAAAGGTGCCAAAACGCGGGCGCAGCGGCGTTGGGTAGAGGGTGGAGATGCTGAGCAGGTGTTTCATCGCGATCCGTCCCTAGCCCCCAGCGGGTTAAAGCGGCCTCACCAGCATGGTGGCCAGCGCAATCCACGCAGGGTTATCCACCACCACCTGCTTTTGTCCCGTTCCTGGGGGCAACACACTGACAAGGCTGCCGTGCCGATCGATCAGCCGCCCGAAGGCAAAGCGCCCGCCCGGCCGCGGCACAAGGCAATCGCGATTGATCGCGCGCAAGAGATCGGGGCTGCCCGGCGCGATGGCGCGCAGCCAGATGAGATCGCCCGCGCGATATTCGCCAACGCTGGCACTCACTTCAAGCACGAGCGGGGCAGCCGTGTTGCCGGGGGCGGCAAGCTCGCTGGGCAAGACGGCCTCGCGCGGGGCGCTCAGGGCCTCGGCCCCACTTGGCGTAAGCGCGGCGATGATACGGGCAGGCTCGGTGGTCTCGGCGCGCAGCAGGCTTTGCGGCTCGACGCCGAGCGCGGCGGCGATGCGGTTCATCCACACCAGCGAGAGATTGCGCGTGCCGGTTTCGAGCCGCCCGATGGTCTGCGCGGTGGTTGGCGGCACGCAGGCGGCGGCGAGATCGGCGAGCGTCATGCCCTTGACCTGACGGATGGCGCGGATGCGGTTGATCATGGCGGCGGCTTTCGGACAAGGATTAACCGGATTGGTTTGTTCTTTCCTACATTACCGCCAGTTTGGCAAGTCTGCGGCCTTCATGTCCCAAGGGGAGACCAACCGATGAAGCGTCAATACCTCGCCACCCGCGAACTCACCAGCGAAGGCCCGCGCCGCCTTGCGCCCGATGCCGCGACAACGCCGCGCCGCAGCGTGACTGTCAACCTCGCCGAATCGCCGCTGGCCTGGCTGCATGCGCGCGGGCATCTGCCCGAACGGCTGCTTGATGCAGGCGAGGCCTTGCGCGCCGATTACGAGCGCAGCCAGCTTTCCCCCAACGTCACCATGCGCTGGGACCCTGTGAGGGTGAAATCCACGGGAGCCGAGCGCGGCCTCGCACCCGGCGAAAAACAGATTGCCGCGCGCGCGCGGTTCGATGGTGCCATGAAGGCAGCAGGCAAGGGGCTGGAGGATATTCTGTGGCGCGTGGTGTGCGCCTGCGAGCCGCTTCCCGAGGCTGAAAAAGCGTTGGGCTGGCCGGTCAGGAGCGGCAAGCTGGTGCTCAGGATCGCGCTCGAGCGGGTGGCCGATTTCTACCGCATCCGGTGAGGGGACTTATCCTTCGACCTGTTCGGCCAGCATCAGCCAACGTTCTTCGGCAGCGTCTTTTTCGGCTCGCGCGTTTTCGAGCCCCTTCATGATGGTGGCAAAACGCTGCGGATCGCGACTGTAAAGTCCGGGATCGGCGAGGATCGCCTCTCCTCGCGCAATCGCGGCTTCAAGCTCCACAATGCGCTGGGGCAACAATTCGTAATCGCGCTGGTCCTTGTAGGAGAGCTTGGGCGCAGTGGCGGGCTTGGGCGCAGCGGTGGGAGCCGGTGGCGCTTCGGTTTTCGCGCGCGCACCTCCGCCCCCTCCCGCAGACGGGAGAGGAGACGTGCGCCGCTTGGCTTCCCAGTCGGCATAGCCGCCTGCCACCACATCGACCTTGCCCGAACCATCAAGGCCGAGTGTCACGGTGACAGTGCGATCGAGAAAATCGCGGTCGTGGCTGACGATCAGCACCGTGCCATCGAAATCCGCGATGACTTCCTGAAGCAGGTCGAGCGTTTCGAGATCGAGATCGTTGGTCGGCTCATCCAGCACCAGCAGATTGGCAGTGCGGGCAAATTCGCGCGCCAAGAGCAACCGCGAGCGTTCCCCGCCAGACAGGATGCCGATGCGGGTATCGACCAGCTTGGGATCGAACAGGAAGTCCTTGAGATAGGCCTGCACATGTTTGCGCACGCCGCGCACATCAATCCAGTCCCCCCCCTGGGCCAGCACCTCGCGCACTGTCAGCGTGGGCTGCAAGACCTTCCTCTGCTGATCGATCATCACGCCTGACAGCGTGCGCGCATGGGTGACGCTGCCGGTATCGGGTTCAAGCTCGCGGGTGAGCAGTTTGAGCAGCGTCGTTTTCCCTGCACCGTTCGCGCCGACAATACCGATCCGGTCGCCGTTCTGGATGCGCAGGCTGAAGGGCTTGATGATCGTGCGCTCCCCATATGTCTTGGAGATGCCTTCTGCCACGATCACAGACTTCGACTTGAACTCGTCGTCGCTGGCGAGTTTCAGCTTGGCGGTGCCTGCGCCCGAAATCATTGCGGCGCGCGCGGCGCGCATCTGGTGGAGTTTTTCAAGTCGGCCCTGGTTGCGTTTGCGCCGCGCGGTGACGCCGCGTTCGAGCCAGTGTGCCTCGATCTTGAGCTTGGCATCGAGCTTTTCGGCCGCGCGCGCTTCTTCGGCGTAAACCGCTTCTTCCCACGCCTCGTAGCCGCCAAAGCCCACGTCCTTGCGCCGCAGCGTGCCGCGATCCAGCCACAGCGTCGCGCGCGTCAGGCGGGTGAGGAAGGTGCGATCATGGCTGATGGTTATGAAGGCACCGCGATAACGGGTGAGCCAGTCCTCGAGCCAGTCAATCGCTGCCAGATCAAGGTGGTTGGTCGGCTCGTCCAGCAGCAGCAAATCCGGATCTTGCGCGAGCGCGCGGGCGATCGCCGCGCGGCGCTTCTCGCCGCCGCTGGCGGTCGCTGCCTCGCGCGCCATGTCGATGCCGAGCTGGCCTGCGATGGCTGCGACGGCGTGTTCGGGGGGCGCATCATCGCCGTCCAGCGCGAAATCCATAAGGGTTTTGCAGGCAGAAAAATCCGGCTCCTGCTGCAAGAACACGATCCGCGCACCCGGCTTGACCCGCCGCACGCCGCGATCGGTGTCAATCTGGCCGGTGATGATCTTGAGGAGCGTGGTCTTGCCTGCGCCATTGCGGCCGATCAGCGCGAGCCGGTCTCCGGGCAAGACATGCAGGTCAATCGGCGCCGTGCCGCTGTCAGCATGCGGTCCGCCGAACAGCCAGCGCGCGCCCTGTTGCAGGGCAATGCCTTCAAGCGAGAGGATGGGGGGCTGGGCCATAGTATGCGCCACCTAGGGCCTTGGCTGCCGCCCGACAAGCATATGGCGCGGTTCAGACCTGCGAAAGCTCGCGAGGAGCAAAGGTCGCGCGACGACAGGAGGAACTGCCCATGATCCGCACCATTGCACTTGCTTGTGCCGCCTCGCTCGGTGCGCTCGCCCTCGCGCTTCCGGCGGCTGCCAGCGCTGCTCCCAATATCGAGATCAAGGCGAGCGGCCCGGTGATCGAGCTGAATATCTTTGAAAACATGGCTGCAGAGCCTGACATGGTGACGATTGGCGCAGGCGTTTCCAGCGAAGCGCGCACCGCCACCGAGGCCCTCCGGATGAACTCGGCGGAAATGGTCAAGGTGATCGATCAGCTCAAAAGGCTCGGAGTGCCCGAGCGCGACATTCAGACCACTGGCATCAACCTCAATGCCATGTACGATTATGATCAGGGCGCGCGCCGCCAGGTGTTCCGCGGCTATCAGGCTTCCAACCGCGTGAGCGTGAAAATGCGCAAGATCGACGAGACTGGCCGCGTGCTCGATGCGCTGGTCGCAGCAGGCGCGAACGATCTCAGCGGCCCTAGCTTTGGCCTTGAAAATGATGAACCGGCAAAGGATGCCGCCCGCACGCGCGCGCTCGAACGCGCCAAGATGCGGGCCGAGGATTACGCCCGCCAGCTTGGCTATTCCGGCGCCCGTGTGCTGGCGATCAGGGAAAGCATGAGCGGTTCATCCCCGATGCCGGAGCGCGCGATGATGCGCGCAAGCGCCGACATGATGGCCGCTCCCGTCCCGCCGGTGCAGCCGGGCATGGTGCAGACCGGCATCAGCATCACCATCCAGTATGAATTGATCGGCGGCGGACCAGCAGCCTGACAAGCGTCTTGGCAGCCCATTCACTGCCCGTTAAACGCGCCAGCCCTAAATCCGATGGCATCATGACGCTCCGTTCCTCCTTGATCCGTCCGCTTTCTGTCGTGGCCAGCGTGGCGCTGGTGCTGGGCGCATTGGGCGCAGCCGGCTTGGGCGGCGCACGGGCGCAGGACTATCCGCGCAGCGAGCAGGACGAGGCCCGCCGCGAGATGCAGGCCGGCACCCAGCTTTCGCTGCGCGAGATCGAGCGTCGGGTGCTCCCGCAGATGCAGGGCAGCGAATATCTCGGCCCCGCCTATGACAGCGTGGCCCGTGCCTACCGGCTCAAGTTCATCAGGGATGGCCGTGTGAGCTATGTCGATGTCGATGCCCGAACCGGCCGGATCATTGGACGCTCGCGGTAGCTTTTCAGCCGCGCTTGACGTTGCAGCGCAAAACCCGCACTTGCCGGATAGCGTTCAACAAGGCGCGCCCGGCCAGAGATAAGGCAAATGGTGGACCATGCGGATTCTGATTGTCGAGGATGAACCTACGCTCGGCGCACAGCTCAAATCGACGCTTGAGCAGACCGGCTATGCGGTCGATCTTTCGGTCGATGGAGAGGACGGCCATTTCATGGGCTCGACCGAGGATTACGATGCGGTAATCCTCGATCTGGGCCTGCCCGAGATTGACGGGCTGACCGTGCTTGGCATGTGGCGGCGCGAAGGGCGCACGTTCCCGGTGCTGGTGCTGACCGCGCGCGATTCGTGGTCGGACAAGGTGGCAGGCCTTGATGCAGGTGCAGATGATTACCTTGCCAAACCTTTCCAGACCGAGGAATTGATCGCCCGCCTGCGCGCTCTCATCCGCCGGGCGAGCGGCAACACCTCATCTGAACTGACGGCGGGCGATGTCCGCCTCGATACCCGTTCGGGCCGGGTGACGCTGAACGGTGAGCCGGTGAAGCTGACCGCGCAGGAATACAAGCTGCTCTCCTACCTCATGCACCACAAGGGCAAGGTGGTAAGCCGCACCGAATTGATTGAACACATTTACGATCAGGATTTTGATCGCGATTCCAACACTATCGAAGTCTTCGTCACCCGCATTCGCAAGAAGCTGGGCGCAGACGTGATCACGACCATCCGTGGCCTCGGTTACAGCCTCGACGACCCCGCGGACCAGCCGCGCGCTTGATCCTGCCCCTGCCGTGCCGCTGCAAGGTATGGCAGGTGCGCAGGCGGGCGCGGCCGAAGCCGCGTCTGCGGCTGGCGCGGTGATGCCGCCTACCGATAGCGCTGCGCCAAAGCGCGCAAGCCTTGCCCGGCGCATGGGGCTGATCGCGGCGGCGTGGATTTCGGTATTGCTGCTGGGCGGCGGGATCGCGCTCGAACGCACCTTGACCGCGCAAGTGGAAAGCAATTTCGACGAACAGCTCGAATACATCCTCACTGCCATGATCGCCTCTGCGGAGATCGACGCCTTTGGCGAGATCAATTTCTACAGCACATTGGGCGATCAGCGTTTTCTCGAACCGGGCAGCGGGCTTTACTGGCAGATCAGCGCCAAGGGACACGACCCCTGGCCCTCGCGCTCCTTGTGGGACCGCACACTCGAATTGCAGGGCGCTGAGGCAAGCGAGGCGACGGACAAGTTCAACAGCGAGCCGCGCTTCTACAATTCCGACCAGTTCCGCGGTGAGCCCTTGCGGATTGCCGAGCGCACCATCATCCTGCCCGGCAGCGAGACGCGCTGGACCTTCGCGGTCGCCAGCGCCACCTCGCAGATGGACAAGCAGATTGCCCGCGTCCGGCTGATCCTGATCTGGAGCTTTGCGGTGCTGGGCCTTGGCCTGATGGTGCTCGCCTCATTGCAAATCCGCTATGGCCTTTCGCCCTTGCGGAGGGTGCGCGCAGCAATCCAGAAGCTGCGGACAACAGGCGATAATCGCATCACCGATCCGCTTCCCGCCGAAGTCCAGCCGCTGGTGGATGAAGTCAATGCGCTGCTCCAGCACACCGAGCGGCAGGCCGAGGAAGCGCGCCGCCATGCGGGCAATCTTGCCCATGCGCTAAAGACCCCTTTGACTGTCCTCACCAACGCGGCAAGCGCCCATGCGCCTGACCTTGCTGAAACGGTTTTGCGCGAAACGCGCACCATGCAGCGCCATGTCGATCACCACCTGGCGCGCGCCCGTGCCGTGGGGCGCCGCGCGGTCGGTCATGCCCGCACCAATGTCCACGCCAGCGCCGAAGCCGTGCGCCGCGCGGTCGAACGGCTTTACCCCAATGTCCGCTTCGATATTGCCGGAAACCGCAAGGCCACAGTCGCGATCGAGCGGCAGGATCTCGATGAAATCCTCGGCAACCTGATTGAAAATGCCGCCAAGTATGGCGGCGGCAGCGTGTTTGTGACGATTGATCCCGAAGAAGCCGTGCCCAAGGGCGCCGAGGGCAGCGCCTGCGTGATCTGGATCGAGGATGATGGCGCAGGCATCCCCGAAGATCAGCGCGCTGCCACTTTCGAACGCGGGGCGCGGCTGGACACCGACAAGCCGGGCACCGGGCTTGGCCTTGCGATCGTGCGCGATGTGGTCGAGATTTATGGCGGCAGCGTCAGGCTCGATGAAAGCGATGATCTCGGCGGCCTGCTGGTGGAACTGCGCCTGCCCAGAGCATAGGGCGGCGGCGCCGGGCAGGCAGGTTAGCGGACAGGCGCCGTTCATTTGCCGAGCCTTATCAAAGCAGGGAAGGAGCCACGCGCTCTGCTCCGCGCCTGTGCCGGCACGCTTGCCCTTGCCGCTGTGGCAGCAAGCCGTGGCGGGTGTACGCGCCGCGATCCCTTTGCTGCGCTGGCCCCAGAGCGCGGGCTATTTGCCAGCCGGCAGGGCATTGGCCCCGAACCCGAAGGCGTTCACCCAGCCGCCAGCCCTATCTCGACGCGCTCTATCAGCCGGGGTGCTGCCGCCACGCGCTCGACCACCGCGGCAATGTGGTGCGGCCCTCGCGCCATCAACGCCGCCCGCTTCAGGAACGCCATCAACGCCTGCGCCAGCGCGCCGAGCGGATCGAGCGTGGGGGAGGGCGGGCAGGGCTCAGCCGCGCCGCCGCTGACGGCATCTATCCGCCGCGCGCCTTTTCATGGTGGCGGATCACTTCCTCGATAATGAAGCGCAGGAACTTTTCGGAAAATTCCGGATCGAGATCAGCCTCTTCCGACAGTTTTCTCAGGCGTGCGATTTGCTTCGCCTCGCGGTCGGGATCAGCCGGCGGCAGCGCCGCCTTGGCCTTGTATTCGCCCACCGCCTGCGTGATGCGAAAGCGTTCGGCGAGAATATGGATCAAGGCTGCGTCAATATTGTCGATGCTCTTGCGGAAAGCCGCCAGCACCGGATCACCGGGAGCATTGGCAGGGCCATCGGCGGCGGAAGAAGCATGTATGGGATCGGACATAGGCTGCAAACCTAGCACCAAATCCCCGCTTGCCAAGCGTCGCAGCGTGCCCTTAAGGCTTTGATCCATGAGCGCCGAAGTCGTCCCCTTGCCGCGCAAGCGTCCCACGCTTGATCCGATGCTGGCGCTGACCGCGCCCGGCATGAATTCCGTGAACGCCGTCATCCTCGCCAGGATGCAGAGCGAAATCCCGCTGATCCCGCGCCTTGCCGGGCACCTGATTTCGGGCGGCGGCAAGCGCTTGCGCCCGATGCTGACGCTCGCGGGCGCAGAACTGGTCGGCTACAAGGGCACGCGCCATCACAAGCTCGCCGCCGCGGTTGAATTCATCCACACTGCAACGCTCCTGCATGATGATGTGGTGGACGGCAGCGAACTGCGGCGCGGCAAGGCTGCGGCCAACATCATCTTCGGCAATCCGGCAACCGTGCTGGTGGGCGATTTCCTGTTCAGCCGTGCCTTTGAACTGATGACCGAGGATGGGAGCTTGCGCGTCCTTTCGATCCTCAGCCGCGCGAGCGCAGTGATTGCCGAAGGCGAGGTCTCGCAGCTCTCGGCCCAGCGCCAGATCACTACCAGTGAAGAACAATATCTCCACATTATTGGCGCGAAAACCGCCGCGCTGTTTGCGGCTGCCAGCCAGATTGCTGCTGTGGTGGCTGAATGTTCGGAAGAACAGGAACGCGCGCTTGAAGATTATGGGCGCAATCTGGGTGTCGCCTTCCAGCTCGTTGATGACGCGATCGATTACGATTCCGACGCAGCGCAAATGGGCAAGCAGCAGGGCGATGATTTCCGCGAAGGCAAGATGACACTCCCCGTCATCCTCGCCTATGCCCGTGGCAACGAGGAAGAGCGCAAGTTCTGGAAGGCGGCGATCATCGGTCACCGTACCGCGGATGATGACCTTGCCCATGCGATCAGCCTGATCGAGAAGCACAACGCATTGGAAGACACGCGCGAACGCGCCCGCCACTTCGCCCACCGCGCGATTGATGCGATCTCGATCTTCCCCGACAGCAAAGCGCGCGCCGCCATGGCCGAAGCCGCGCAATTCGCGGTCGCGCGGGGGCATTGAGCGGTCTATCGGCCGGGGCGATGAACCCCGAACTGCCCATACACGCTGTTCTCCCTGACATCCGCGCCGTGCTGGCAGGGCCGGGCGCAGGCGTCCTGATCGCGCCGCCAGGGGCAGGCAAGACCACTGCGATCGCACCCGCCTTGCTTGCCGAGCCATGGTGCAAGGGGCAGATCATCATCACTGCGCCGCGCCGGGTGGCGGCGCGCGCGGCGGCAGAACGTATGGCCGAGATGCTGGGCGAGGCGGCGGGCGAGACAGTCGGCTATCTGACCCGTCTCGATAGCAAATCCTCGAACAAGACCCGCATTCTGGTGATGAGCGAGGCTATTCTGGTGAACCGGCTGGTCGAGGATCCTGAGCTTCCGGGCGTTACGGCTTTGCTGTTCGACGAGGCGCATGAGCGCCACCTCGACAGCGATCTGGCGCTGGCGCTGGCGCTCGAAACCCGCAGCGTGCTGCGCGAGGATCTGCGGCTGCTTGTGATGTCGGCAACGATCGACGGGACGCGCTTTGCCAGTTTGCTTGGCGAGGGCGCGCCTGTAATCGCCAGTGAAGGGCGCAGTTTTCCACTGCAAATCAAATGGCTTGGTGACAATTCTACGCAGTCGCTCGAAGATCGCGTGACTGGCGCTATCCTCACCGCTTGGCGCGAGGAGGCTGGCGATATCCTCGCCTTCCTGCCCGGTGTGCGCGAGATCGAACGGGTGCGCGAAAGGCTATCCGCGCGCCTCTCCGATGTGCCCATTCTGCCCCTGCACGGCCAGATTGAACCTTCCTTGCAGCGCGCGGCGATCCGCCGTGATCCTCAAGGCCGCCGCCGCATCGTGCTCGCTACTGCCATTGCCGAAACCTCGCTGACACTGGATGGGGTGAGCGTGGTCGTGGATAGCGGGATGGCGCGGCTTGCCGAATATGACCGGGCGGCGGGCACCACGCATCTTGTCACCCGCCGTGTCAGTCAGGCCTCCGCGGCCCAGCGCGCCGGGCGCGCCGCGCGGCAGGGGCCGGGTGTGGCTTACCGCCTGTGGGAGGAGGCCGCTCACAGGGCGCTGCCCGAATTTGCTCCGCCCGAAATCACCAGTGCTGATCTTGCCCCGCTGCTGCTGCGACTGGCCCAGTGGGGTTCGGCCGATCCAAAACAATTGCAATGGCTTGATGCGCCACCCGAGGCTGCGGTCGCGGCCGCGCGGGCCTCGCTCGAAGCGCTCGGCGCGCTTGACGCGGCAGGGCGGATCACGCCTTTGGGCGAGGCGATTGCCGCGCTCCCGATGGCGCCCGATCAGGCCGCCGCGCTGCTGCTGGCCGTGCGCGCGGGCTGCGCCGGGGAAGCGGCGCGGCTGGTGCTCTTGATGCAGGAACGCGGGCTGGGCGGGCGCGGCGAAGACCTTGCGGCGCGCAGCCTGCGGCTCGCCGATGATCGCAGCCCGCGCGCTCGTGCAGGCCTCGAACTCGCGCAGCGTTGGGCGCGGCAGGCCGAAAGGCTGGCGGCTGGAATGGCAGAAACCCCCGCCGCCAGCGCGGCGGAATGCCTCGCGCGTGCCCGCCGCGATTTTGTTGCCCGCCGCCGCGACGGGACGGGTGAACACTGGATCAGCGCAGGCGGGCGCGGCTTCCGGCTCGATCCCGCCTCGCCGCTCGCCCGCGCCGAATGGATCGTGATTGGCGATGCGCAGGGCGAGGCCAAGGGCGCCCGTATCACCGGCGGCGTCGAAATCGCGCCCGAACGCATCGCTGCGCTGTTTGAGGATGACTTGCAGGAACGTTCCATAATCCAATGGAATAATGAGAAAAGCCGCATCGAAGCGCGCCGCCAGAAGCGCCTTGGTGCAATCCTCGTCAGCAGCACGCCCGATGCTGTGCCCGACCCTGACGAGGTTGTGGAAATCCTTGTGGGCAAGGCTCTGGAGAAGCTGGGGGAACTGCTCCCCCAAGGCTTCCTAGCCCGCGCACGCTTTGCCGGGATTGCGGCGCTCAGCACAGAAGAACTCACCGCGCGCGCGGCGGACTGGCTGGCGCCTTTGCTGTATGGACGGCGCGATCTCGATCTGCCGCCTGCGCGCTATGCCGAGGCCGCGCTCTCGCTTGCCGACTGGAATACGCGGGCCGCGCTTGATCATGCTGCGCCCAGCCACTTCATTTCGCCCGCCGATACCCGCCATCCAATTGATTATGCAGGCGATGATGCGCCCAGCACCGAAGTGCGCGTGCAGGCGCTGTTCGGGCTTGATGTGCATCCCATGATCGGCACCACGCCGTTGCTTTTGAAGCTGACCAGCCCCGGCGGGCGTCCGGTTCAGGCGACCCGTGATCTGCCCGGCTTCTGGCGCGGGTCGTGGGGCGATGTGGTGAAAGATATGAAGGGCCGTTACCCCAAGCATCGCTGGCCTGATCAGCCGTGGGCGGAAAAGCCCAGCCTCAAGACCAAAAATGCCTTCAATCGCGGCTAGGTTTGGTCTATCTGGGCCGCGCAATCCGGGGCCCTTATGGGCTCCGCAAGGCCGACTGGCCGCCCGCAGCGATGCGGCCGTGAGGCCTCAAGTAGCGAAGCGGTAGGCCAACAAATACCCCGCCCGAGCGAGGATCGAAAACACATAATGACTGCAAGGATTTTTCAGCAACCCAAAAGCGCGATGCAATCGGGCAAGGCCAAGAGCGATGTCTGGGTGCTCGAGTTCGCGCCTGCCGAGGCGCGCTGGGCCGATCCGCTGATGGGGTGGACAGCAACCCGCGATACCCAGTCGCAGGTGCGCCTCACCTTCCCTGACAAGGAAGCGGCCAAGGCCTATGCCGCCAAATATGGCATTGCCGCGCGGGTTCATGCCGCGCCGGTGAAAGTTCTGAAGCTTCAGGCCTATGCCGACAATTTCCGCTGATTAAGGCTGCGTGCCTCGTTACTGAGCGCTTGAAATCTCCCTGAACTCTCGCCATAGGCCCGGATGGGAGTCGGGTGGACGTTTGCGTCTGCCCACCGGGTCAGGGCCGGAAGGCAGCAGCCCAGGTGGATTGCGGCGGGTCGCCCGGCTCCTTTGTGATATGATTTGCGGCCGCCTCATGCCCCGCTTTTTCCATCCATCCGCGATGACAAACCGGCGCCAAGCGCCTAGCGTGATCGCGTGACTGATTCCGATCCCGATTTGCCTGACGACGACGCTGGCCCGACTGCTGCCGAGCTGGAAGCGGCGGGGCAAAGCGCGCTGTTCGGCGCTGCCCCGCCAGTGCCTCCTCCCACACCAGCAGCACCCGCTGAGCCCGCACCAGCTCAGCCTTACCGCGTGCTGGCGCGCAAATATCGTCCGCAAACCTTCTCCGAATTGATCGGGCAGGAAGCGATGGTTCGCACCCTCGCCAACGCGATTGCGCGTGACCGCCTCGCCCACGCCTTCCTGATGACCGGGGTGCGCGGGGTCGGCAAGACCTCGACCGCGCGGCTGATCGCCAAAGCGCTCAATTGCGTCGGGCCAGACGGCACCGGCGGGCCGACGATCGATCCTTGCGGGGTGTGCGAGCCCTGTCGCGCCATTGCCGAGGGGCGCCATATCGACGTGATCGAGATGGACGCAGCCTCTAACACCGGGGTCGATGATGTCCGCGAGATCATCGAACAGGTGCGCTATGCGGCAGTCTCGGCGCGCTACAAGATCTACATCATCGACGAAGTCCACATGCTCTCGCGCAATGCTTTCAATGCCTTGCTCAAGACACTTGAGGAGCCCCCGCCGCATGTGAAGTTCCTGTTTGCCACCACCGAGGTGGACAAGTTGCCCGTCACCGTGCTGAGCCGCACCCAGCGTTTTGACCTGCGCCGTATCCCTGCCGAGCTGCTGGCCGAGCACTTTGCGCGCGTCTGCGCTGCCGAGGGTGTCGAGGCCGAGGCTGAGGCGCTGCGCATGGTGGCCTCGGCCGCCGAAGGATCGGTGCGCGATGGGCTCTCGATCCTCGATCAGGCGATTGCCCATGCCGATCTTGATGGCGAGGGCAGGGTGACCGCAGCGCGGCTTGGCGAGATGCTGGGGCTGGCAGATAAAAGCGCGCAGCGCCGGGTGCTCGGGCACCTGCTCGCGGGCGATGCCAAGGCCTTGCTCGCGGCGATTGACGAACAATATGCGCTCGGTGTCGAGCCGCTGGCGCTGATGCGCGCGCTGATGAACCTTATCCACAAGATCACGCTCGCCCAGGTTTCGGGCGGTGAGCCGGATGCGCCCAGCGAGGAGGAGCGCGCGGCGCTTGCCGATTTTGCAGCAAGGCTTGCGCCGGCCGAAGCGCACCGGCTGTGGCAATTGCTGCTGAAGGGCCACGAGGAAGTGAGGAGCGGGCCCGATCCGCTGGTCTCGCTCCAGATGGCGCTCTTGCGTGTGCTGCATGCAAGCCAGATGCCTGATCCCGGCGCATTGATGCGGCGGATCGAGGATTTGGCGAAGAATGGGGTCATGCCCGCTCAAGCGCCCGCCAGCAGCCCCGAAGAAGGGGGCGTCGGGCCCGCTGCCCCGCCAGCCGCGGCCGCGCAGGCCGCGCCTGATTGGGCCGCGCTGGTCGAAGCGGTGGATGCTGCCGGGCACCTGCGCGTCGCACAGATCATGCGTGACCGGGTGCGGGTCATCGCGCTCGGTCCCGAGCGGCTGGTCTATCAGCCCGCTGACAGTTTTCCCGAAGACCCCGTGCCTGACATGCGCGAGGCGCTGTTCAAGGTGACGGGCAAGCGCTGGCAGATTGAGCGTGGCAGCGGAGAGGCCCAGCCATCGCTGCGCGAAGCTGCTGAGGCCGCCGCCCGTGCGCGCGACGAACGGATCCGCTCCGATCCGCTGGTGAAAGCCGCGCTCGAGGCTTTCCCAGATGCTGAAATTCTTGGGTCGCCCGGCGCGCTCGCCGCGAGCGGCCACCCCCGCAGATGATGGAGAATCCGCAATGAAGTCGATGGAAGAAATGATGGCCGCCGCGCAAAAAGCTGCCGAGACCATCCAGAAGCAGATGAATGAGATGCAGGCAAAACTCGATTCGATCGAGGTTGAAGGCATGGCAGGCGGGGGGCTCGTAAAGGTGCGGGCCAGCGCCAAGGGACGCATTCTGGGCGTCCATATCGACGACAGCCTGATAGTGCCCGAGGACAAGCAGATCCTCGAAGATCTCGTGGCAGCGGCCTTCAACGATGCGCGCGACCGGGCTGACCGGGTCTCGGAACAGCAGATGCGCGAGATGCAGGGCTCGATGGGCTTGCCGCCGGGCTTCAACCTGCCGGGGCTGGGGTGACCGACACAGGCCATTGCAGCCCGGGATCTGCTCCCCATATTCCCAGCAAAGGCGTGCCCCAATGGCCGCTGCGGACACAGTGAATGAACCAGACCTACCCTCTCCTCCCTCTGCGCGACATCGTCGTCTTCCCCGGCATGGTGGTGCCGCTGTTCGTCGGGCGCAACAAATCTGTCGCCGCGCTCGAAGCGGCGATGGAAGCCTCCAAGGACATCTTCCTGCTCGCCCAGCTTGATCCCGGCTGCGATGATCCCGATGGCGATGATCTTTATGATGTCGGTGTGATCGCCCGGGTCTTGCAGCTTTTGAAGCTGCCCGATGGCACGGTGCGCGTGCTGGTCGAAGGATCGCACCGTGCGCGGCTTGCTGCTATCCGTGATGAAGGCAGTTTCCTCTCGGCCGATGTAACCCCGATCGAGCCGGAGACAGTCGCAGGCAGCGAAGTCACCGCGCTGATGCGGCAGGTGACCGAGCAGTTCGGCGAATATGCCAAGCTCAACAAGAAGATTGGCGAGGAGAGCAATGTCGATCTCTCCGATGTCGATGATGCCGGCCAGCTGGCCGATACCATTGCGGCCGCGCTGAGCGCGAAGGTTTCAGACAAGCAGAGCCTGCTTGCCGAGCCAAATCCCTTGAAGCGGCTGGAGCTTGTCATGGCCTTCATGGAAGGCGAGTTGTCGGTGCTCCAGGTCGAGCGGCGCATCCGCGGTCGCGTGAAGCGGCAGATGGAGAAGACCCAGCGCGAATATTACCTCAATGAACAATTGAAGGCGATCCAGTCCGAACTGGGCGGCGGGGATGATGGCGAGGGTAATGAAATCGCCGAACTCACCGAGCTGATCGAGAAGACCAAGCTGTCCAAGGAAGCCAAGGCCAAGGCGCAGAGCGAATTGAAGAAGCTCAAATCGATGCAGCCGATGAGCGCCGAGGCCACGGTGATCCGCAACTATCTCGATGTGCTGCTCGGCCTGCCGTGGGGCAAGAAATCCAAGCTGAAGCGCGATATTGCCAAGGCGCAAGAGGTGCTCGATGCCGATCACTATGCGCTCGACAAGGTCAAGGATCGCATCATCGAATATCTCGCCGTCCAGGCGCGCACCAACAAGCTTAAGGGGCCGATCCTGTGCCTCGTCGGTCCGCCGGGTGTGGGCAAGACTTCGCTCGGCAAGTCGATCGCCAAGGCAACGGGGCGCGTATTCGTGCGCCAGTCGCTCGGCGGAGTGCGCGACGAGGCCGAAATCCGCGGTCACCGGCGCACCTATATCGGCTCGATGCCGGGCAAGATCGTCGCCAATCTCCGGAAGGCGGGCACCAGCAATCCGCTGTTCCTGCTCGATGAAATCGACAAGCTGGGGCAGGATTTCCGCGGCGATCCGGCCTCGGCGCTGCTCGAAGTCCTCGACCCTGAACAGAATGCCAAGTTCCAGGACCACTATCTGGAACTCGATCTTGATCTCTCCGACATCATGTTCGTGTGCACCGCGAACAGCCTCAACCTGCCGCAGCCGCTGCTGGATCGGATGGAGATCATTCGGCTGGAAGGCTATACCGAGGATGAAAAGGTCGAGATCGCGCAGCGTCACCTGATCGCCAAGCAGATTGAGGCGCATGGGCTCAAAGAGGGCGAGTTTACGCTGACCGAAGCGGGCCTTCGCGACCTTATCCGCTATTATACCCGCGAGGCCGGTGTGCGAACGCTGGAGCGTGAGATCGCCAAGCTGGCGCGCAAGTCCTTGCGGCAGATCCTCGAAAAGAAGACCACCAGTGTCACCATCACGCCGGATAATCTCGGCGCGTTTGCCGGTGTGCGCAAGTTCAAGCACGGCGTCTCCGAGAACGAACCCCAGATAGGCGCGGTAACGGGCCTTGCCTGGACTTCGGTTGGCGGGGAATTGCTCACCATCGAAAGCGTCACCACGCCGGGCAAGGGCGAGATTCGCACCACCGGCAAGCTCGGTGAAGTCATGAACGAAAGCGTTGCTGCAGCCTTCAGCTTCGTGAAAGCGCGCAGCGCCACCTATGGCATCCGTCCGAGCCTGTTCAGCCGCAAGAATGTGCACATCCACCTGCCCGAAGGTGCCGTTCCCAAGGACGGGCCGAGCGCGGGGATCGGCATGGTCACCTCGATTGTCTCGACGCTTACCGGCATTGCGGTGCGCCCTGATGTCGCGATGACGGGCGAGGTCACACTTCGTGGACGCGTGCTGGCAATCGGCGGCCTCAAGGAAAAGCTGCTGGCGGCTCTTCGCGGCGGGATCACGAAGGTTCTGATCCCCGAGGAAAACGTCAAGGACCTCGCCGAAATCCCTGCCAATGTGATCGAGGGGCTGGAAATCGTGCCTGTTTCCCATGTCGATGAGGTGCTCTCACACGCCCTGTGTGAGGCTTTGCAGCCGATCGAGTGGACCGAGGCAGACGATCTGGCGAGCCAGCCGGCGCCGCATGGCAGTGCGTCTGGTGTAACCGGTTCGGACGTGCCAACCGCACATTGATCGGCTAAGGATTTGGCATTGGCTGCGAATCGTCATCCAGGCGATGCGCTGCCGAGAGCTTTTGCGTCGTTTCCATCCGGTTTCGGTGTGAAGCAGTTGTCCGCGAATTGCGCGCGTCGCACTCGCTCAGGCTGTTTCGCTTTGACACTCAGGGTGAAAGCGGCTCATTCTCAATTTTTCGAATCGATAGTCACACGACTCATCACAGCGACCAAACAGAACATGTGAGGGGGCTCTTAATGAACAAGAACGATCTGATCGGCGCCGTTGCGGAAAGCAGCGGGCTGTCCAAAACCGATGCCGCCAACGCTGTCGAAGGCGTGTTCGATGCCATCACCAAAGCTCTTTCAAACGGCGATGAAGTGCGTCTGGTGGGCTTTGGCACCTTTTCGGTGGCCAAGCGCAAGGCTTCCACCGGGCGCAACCCGCGCACGGGTGAGCCGATGACGATCAAGGCATCGACCCAGCCCAAGTTCAAGGCCGGCAAGGGGCTCAAGGACGCGGTGAACTAACCGCGGGCTGCCCTCGGCCATGAGACGGGCCGCTGGATAGAACAAACCCTGCCTGAGCCGCTCGCTCCGGCAGGGTTTTTCTTATGCTCCCGGCACGAGGCTGTCTCAGCGCGGCAATTCGATGAGCGCGGTCGGCATCTGGGTGGTGCGCGCATTGATCCGCCAAGTCAGCGTCTCGCCCGCCGTGGTGGTTTCCGGGCCTTCATCGGTATTGTTGGCACGCACGCGCATGGCGCTGGTGGTGCGGATGGTGAAGGTGCCTTCAAGCTTGGGCATGCCCGGCATGGCTTCGCCCGTGGGTGTCTGCCCTGCATCCATTGCTCCCATGCCTGCCAGCGCGCCCATGCCGCCCATCATTCCTGCCATCGGATTGGTCTCGTTCTGGGTGGCAAAGCCGGGCGCGCTGATCCGCAACTGACCATTCTTGCGGGCGAATGTCTGGACGAATGGGTTGGTCGCAGGAAAGCCTTCGATCACGGGGAACATGAAATCATGCCCCAGCGTGCCGCTGATCCGGTAGCGCACCCTGAACAGGCCGTCGCCAAGGCTCTGCACCTCTTCCCATCCCTTTTGCCGCAGCAACAGGCGGGTCAGTTCCTCGGCCGCCTTGGGATCTTCAGGATTAATGCCGCCCATGACGGCAGCCATCTGTTCGGCCTGCTTCTTGCGCTCAGCAGCGCGTGCTGGCGCGGCTTCGTTCCATTCGCGGCGCTGGGCATCAAGCTCCGCCTTGGTGCATTCGCGGCTCTCATAAGTCTCGTCATCATAGCAGGTCGAAGGTGTGAATTTCTCCTCCGAGGAACTGTCCATCTGCGCCAGCTTCGAAAGCCCAAGGAAGAAGATTTCGCCATCATAGGTGAAAGTGAATTGATCCGAACCCGTAAGCACCAGCTCGGAGGTGAACTTGCCTGGAGTGATCAGGCACCCGGTAAGCATCAGTGATAGCACAGCAAGCACCCCGGCCGCTGTCCTTCGCATCGCTGAAATGGCTTTCATGTCTCGTCCCCCCCTTGTTGCGTGATCCGCGCCCGTCGCGCGCTCCCCTTCAACGCGTTGCTGCGGCATATAGCGCAATCGCGGCCGCATTCGAAACATTAAGGCTCTCGATGTCGGGCGAGATTGGCAAACGTGCCAGCGCATCACAATGCGCGGCGATATTATGGCGCATGCCTTCGCCTTCGGCGCCTAGAACGATCGCAATCGGCCCTGTCGGCATCGTCTCGGCGAGTGTCGGCTGAGCATCGCCCGCCAGGCCGATCCGCCAGTAGCCGGCTTCGGCCAGTTCATCGAGCGCGCGAGCCAGGTTCACCACACGAACCCAGGGCACGATTTCGAGCGCCCCGCTTGCCGATTTGGCGAGCGTTCCGCTTTCGGGCGGCGCGTGGCGGTCCTGCGTCACAATGGCCGCTGCATTGAAAGCCGCTGCCGAGCGCAGGATTGCACCCACATTGTGCGGATCGGTCACCTGATCGAGCACAACGATCGGCCGTGCAGGGTCGCCATCGGCCACTTCATCGAGAAAACGATCCTCCAGAGCCTGACATTCGAGCACCAGTCCCTGATGGGGCGCATCGCGAGCAACCAGACGGGCAAGATCGGTAACTTCGGCGTATTCGATCGGGAAATCGGCTGGCAGTTCGCCATCAAGGCTGGCAATGGCTTCCCGCGTTGCCCACAGCTTGCGATGGCGGCGCTCCGGGTTCTTGAGCGCAGCTTCGACGGGATGGCGGCCCCACAGCCGGACCTGCCCCACCGAGGCCCGTCCCGAGCCACGTCCGCCTTTCATGCGTCCTGCCCGGCCGCGCAATGCGCGCTTCTTTTCACCCTTGGCCATGTGTGCCTTGATCCTTGCATGCAAAATTGCTGCGCTCCCCTGCCAGCACGGCCATTGACAGGCAAGCATCGCTTCGCCAAAGGGGCGCCTCTCGGCAGCGGGTAGCCTCGGCCTCTCCGCTTTTTCTACGGAGCCCGCGCGCTCCGGCGACGCCCCGGTGTGGACAGGTGGCCGAGTGGTTAAAGGCAGCAGACTGTAAATCTGCCCGCGCAAGCGTACGCTGGTTCGAATCCAGCCCTGTCCACCACCCCCTCATTCACTGACGTTCGCCAAAAGCCATGGAAATCCCAGAAATCCTAGGGTATTGTGCACTTACCCGTTCACGCACGGTTGCTCTCGTTCGCTTACAGCCAGAGCAAAGTGTGGGGACGGTGTGGGGACAGAATTGCCGGTCCCCACACTTTGGATGTGATCTGTGGGCTCTGAAAGTGTGGGGACGAAATGGGCAAGCTGACAGCTATCGCAGTGAAGGCAGCTCTGGCGAATCCGGGAACCTATCAGGACGGCGACGGCCTTTTTCTAAAAGTGAAGAAAACTGGTGCCGCCGCTTGGGTTCTTCGCCTCCAGCGTGATGGCAAGCGGCAGGACATCGGTTTGGGAAGCGCTAAGTTGGTAACGCTGGCCGAAGCCCGCGAGCAAGCGACTGCGCTCCGCAAGGCCGCAAAGATCGAGCGCAGGGACATACTGGCGGAGCGCAAAGATGAAGCTGCCGCCAAGGTGACTTTCAGCGAGGCTGCCCGGCAGTATCATTCCGAGAATGAAGCGGGCTGGAAAAGCGAGGTCTATTCGCGGCAATGGCTGGCCAGTCTCGCAAACTACGCCTTCCCGAAACTTGGCCACCTTCCCACCGGCTCGATCTCCGCTGCCGATATTATCGCTGTGCTGACCCCGATCTGGCAGGAAATTCCCGAGACCGCGCGGCAGGTGCGCAACCGGATTTGTTCCGTCCTCGACTATGCGCACGCCAAGGGCTGGCGCTCTACCGAGGCACCTTCTGGCAATGGCAGCCTCAAGGCTGGGCGCGGATTGCCGCGACAGGTCAAGCAGAAGCAGAATCGCAAGGCCATGCCCTATGTCGCCGTTCCACCATTCCTGACCGCATTGCGCCGCAGGCCGTCATTCGGGCGTCTGGCGCTTGAATTGCTGGTCTTGACTGGCACGCGCTCGCAGGAGGTTCGGCTTGCTAGGTGGGACGAGTTCGACATTGAAAAACGCCTTTGGACGATCCCCGCCGATCATATGAAGCGCGGCAAGGCGCATATCGTGCCCTTGTCCGATGCGGCGCTTGCCGTTCTCTCCAAGGCGAATGCTTTGAAGCTGATAGACACCGATGTGGTCTTTCCGGGCGCGACGGGCAATCTTATGTCGGATATGACGCTGTTGAAGGTGCTGCGCGACATGAGCGAGCCCTATCACGTTCACGGTTTTCGCTCGTCATTCACGGACTGGGCCGCAAATGAAGGCTTCCCTGATGCCGTGGTGGAGGCAGCGCTGGCGCACAAGACGCCTGACCCCGTTCAAGCTGCCTATCGCCGGACAACCTATCTCGGCACACCAGAAAAGCCGGGCGCGCGCATTGAATTGATGGAGGCATGGGGGCGCTACTGTGGGATCAGTGATGTGATGACCGGCTAGGTGCTATAACTTTCTCAAAAAAGGGCGGGCTGGGGCCTCTAGACGACGCGCCTCCAAATTGCGCAAAATTCGCATTCCATGCCATTGCAGCGCTGGCAAGTTTGATCATCGCCACCAATGCGAGCAGGGGCGGGACACGGGACGGGCTTATAAGCCCTTGTCCCGTTTGTCCCGGTCTCACCCGCTTCTGCGTCGGGACATCGCGGGAAATTGTCCCGGTTTGTCCCGTCTGTCCCGGTCTCTCGCAACAGCTTGATAGCGGCTCGATCGCTGGCCTCGTTCGCGGTGTAAACGTCATGCGCCACGGCCAAACGCCCGCAGTCGATCAGATCAGTTCGCGCCCGCTGAAACGCCTTTTTCTTGGCCTCTGTGGTGTCGCCTGTGTGCGAAGCGTAAAACGCCTCGCGCCACGCCTCCAAAGCCAATCCCTGAAACTCGCCATCATCGGCCCACTGTCCGCTTGTCGCTGCGGCCTTATGGAAAGCGTGCAAGCCTAGCTGTTGGTTACGGGTTAGCGGTTTCACCTTGGCTTGCGCTTCAGTCTCCACCAGCACCGCGCTTGATGCACCGCCGCCAAGTTCCACGCCCTGCAATTCAAAGGCAATCGGCCTAGGCGGCTCGGCATCTTTCATCTTTGTGTTGGAAAGCGTGATTGTGCTGCCATCCTTGGCAACGCGATATTCGCAGTCGAGCGCGCCCTTTAGCGCCATCGCACCGCGCGCCCTGCCTTTGTCGCCATGGCCTGAATGGTGAATGATAAGCGCAGCGCAGCCCGAAAACTGTGCCTTCAGATCATCAATCGCCGCGATGAATTGGCCCATGTCGCTTGTGCTGTTTTCATCACCCGGCCCAAAGTTCCGCGCCAAGGTATCAATCTCGATCAGCGCCGGGTCGCCATGACGCGCGGCCAGATCGTGAACGGCATCGGCAACCGCCTTTGCGCTGTCGGCATCAAGGAATTGCGCTGGCCGATTGGACATAAACAGCGGCGCATCCTTAATCGAAACGCCCCGCGCCTTGCCCCATGCTGCAAAGCGCCGAGCAAGCCCGTTGTGGCCCTCACCAGCGATGAAAAACACCGGGCCTTGTTTGACCTTGCGGCCATGGAACGGCGCGCCTGTCGCCACTGACAGGGCAATGTCAGCGCCAAGGAAACTCTTGCCGCAACCGGGATCGCCAAACACCAGCCCCAGCGTTTCGGTTTCGATCAAGCCTTCGATCAGAAATTCGGGCGCGCGATATTGCAGCTCGCCAACAGGGGTGAAGGCAAAGCCGCTTGCAGGCTTGTCGGCAACCGCGCCGCCTTCGATCCAATCGGGCAAGACAGGATTAGCGCAAAGCGCCACCAGATCGCCCGCGCTCCCCTGCCAGTCGATCACATCGCCAGCCTCAGGCAGTCCCGGCAATTCCACCACGGCAACCGCCTTCGCAGTCGCCTTCAGATCAGCGTGAACCTTGCGGGCAAAGGATCGCCCTGGCACATCATTGTCAGGCAGGATCACCAGCCGCGCGCCCGCAAAGTGCTGCGCATAATCGGCCCGCCACCCCTTGCAGCCAAAGGCAATCGCCGTTGCCGCAAAGCCCATCGCGGCCAGCTTGTCGGCCTTGGCCTCGCCTTCCACCAGATAGACGGGATCGCCCGCTTCGATAGCTTGGCGCAATTCAGGCAGGCGATAGGGGATGCGCTCGCAATCGCCCATGCCAGCAACCCAGCGCCCGCCTTCGAAACGCTCGGCGCGAAACTCTTTAGGCCGCTTTCCCGGCCCGTCCCATTTGGCAGGTTCGCGCCGCACCGTGCGATAGATCACCTCGCCGGATGCATCGGCATATTCGAAGGTCGCAACCGTCCGCCACGGCCCCAGATTAGTCTTAACCCGTCGGTCAGGCAGGAAGCCATCTCGACGCAACATATCTTTGACCGCCAACGGATCGCCACCATTGTGACAATGAACAAGGCAACCATCGGGCGCATTTGGATCGGCCTTAATGGCCGTTCCTCTATCCGCCTTACTGTGGCCGATTGAAGGAATCAAAGCTTGGCCGCCGGATACCGTGCCGCCATAGTGGCGCGCGATTGCTGATAGATCGATCATCATCGATCTCGCCCTACACTTGTCATTGCGCCCCCTCTTCGAAGACGATCCCAGCAAGCAGCACCGCCAAATCGGGGTGGAGCGCGTGGGCGCGGGTGAGGAATTGCGACTGTTGCAGCGTGAGGCTAGAAGGTCGGGGCGAACGGCCCGCAGAGCTATCGCGTGAAGCCCCGGCGACGTGCGACCCCGCCGGGGTTTCGTTCGTAAGGGGCATAGCTCATGCTTCCCCTTCGATAAGGGCGCGAAGGCTGGCAGCGGGGATCAAGGTGCGTCGGCCAATCTTCCGGGCCTCGAGACGACCCTCGCCGATCAATTGATAAAGCCGCGTGCGCCCTATGCTCGATACGCGGCAGGCATCTGACACGCTGTAGGCGAGGGGGGCAGGATTTGGTTGCATGACGAAATCTCCGTTCTCGGTTGAACGGCGATGTCCTCTATTGAACGAATTCAGGTGTCAGCCAAATTGGGCCGCAATGCGCCAAATATTCAGCTTAATTATTTTTTGGCTGAACGAATTCGGATAATGACGCTCCTGACTACACCTTGAATCGCGGTGCGGCTTGGTTCCTCCTCGCCTGCCTCGATGATCCTAGTTTGGATTTCTTTGATGATCTGGTCCTGTCCGTCGGCTCCCGCTCCCTCGGGAATGCCATTCTCGTAAATATAAATAGCAAGTTCTTCTGCAAACAGTCGCCACCATGATGCGGGCGGACGACCCCCGCTAGCCTTTGTTGCTTTGGTTGTTTCCGACGATCGCGCTGGAATTATTCCGAAGAATTTTTCAATATCTTGGCGATTGAAGCGAAGGCCGTGCACAACATGACGTTCGCCGGATTGACCATCCTCGCTGCTGGCGAAGGTTAGCAAGTCAAAATGGCCGTGTTTGTCATCGAAATTTCGGAAAAGCGTCGCGCTGTTGTGGCTTTTGGCTAGATGGTCTGGATCAACTCCATCGCGTTTCTCACGTGTCAGAAGGATGCCCGCTACCCGTCGCTTTTGCCGGTCCGTTGGCGGTGAAGGCTCACCACTGCTGACTCGGACAGTCCAATCCAAAGCATCAAGCCTGACCTTTCCGGTTTCCGCGAGGTGCAAGAGTGACCGGGCGCTGGGGCGCTTTCCTGATCTCTCATCATATTGCCAGCCATCGGGGCCATCGATTAGCTTGCCAGCAGCCTCCCAGCTGATCCACTCATCAGCTTCGGCGTCATCGGCAGCATAGTTGGCCATAGCTACTCGTCCCCCGTGACATCCTGCGACCAAGCAATAGGCCAGCGCTGGGCCAACTCGTAATCGAGCCGCTGTTCTGCCTGATAACTCAGTTCACAATTCTCATTTTGGAAGAGCTGAACGAAAAATCTGATCAGATCGGGGCGATCGATTGCCCAACTCAAAATCTCGTCGCGCAACCAAGCCTCCCAAGCGGACATGGAAAGCCTGTGCGCGTCGGGGGCTGGATCAAAAAGCGCAGGTTCAGGATGGCTGACCTGATACCTCCAAACCGCTGCCAGACGATCATGCACCCGCTCGATTGTTCGGTAATCCACAGCGGTCACAATCGGCCAATTGTTTGGAGCAGGCTCTACACCCGTGATTTTACAGGCATTATGATAGGCTTGAGCAACAGCATTGTTGATGACGTTGACGGCGTGCAAATAGTGCCTGAACTGGAGCGCCGCCAGCTCCTTATCGTCGCCCTCATACATGTGCTCCAGAGTCACCCCTCCACCTTCGCGTCTGGCTGGCCTGCGATGAGGGCGTTGATCCATGCGAGGCACAGATCGCGGCTGCGGTAGCGGCCATTCCAGCGCTCTTGTTCCTGCCGTTCCACGATGGGGAAGGTGGAATAGATGTAGCGCACGTCGTCGCGCGCCTTGGCGGCATCGTGGCCGGGCAGGGCGGGATCGAACACGCCGTAGAGGATGAAATAGAGCGCATCGAGCTTGGCGCGTAAGGTGAGCCGGCGATCCTCATCCCATGTGAAGGGCGGCTGCACTTCGCCGCGTTCATCAACATAGCCCATGTCGCGGGCGAAAGGGGCCATGTCATGCGCGGTATAGGTCAGCTCCAGCACCGCCTCGCGCACAATATCGGCAGCGGTCTTGGGGCCGAATTGGCGAGCGTAGGCGGCTGGGGGAATGACGGGGAGTTGTTCGACGATGAACCAGTTGAGGTTTTGCCCCTGCACCTTTTGGCGCAGCACGAAATCGAAGGGTGTCGAATTCATGCAAGCCAGCCCAAGGGCGGCACTAGGGGCATCGCCCGCCCAATCGATAATCGGCAGAGAGTTGCCAGCACCGCAAGCAGGCACGAACGCGGCGATCATCGACCGCATATTTGTTGCGGCCGTCACATGTTTCATTCCAACGTGCCAGTCGCTATTCGGCTTAGCTTCCGCGCGCCTGACAAAAAATTGTGGGTCGGGAAGCCAAGTAGGATCAGCCTTTTCAGCTTCGGTCGCCTCGAAAGGTTGGGCGGGTCGCTTCACGTTTTCCGGGTTGATCCTCACCCCCGCCGCACGATGATCGAAGGCTTGCACCATCTTGCCCTCATAGAGCGGCACCCACTCACCAGCCGCAGACTGCCAGCGATTGCCGCCAATCGGCCAAGCCCCTTCCTGTTCCTCCAGCTCGGTGCGGGTGCGGAACAGGTGGCTGTCATTTGTCATGTCGAACATGCGCACATATTTGACCGGCCAGCTTTTCACTTCCTCCCCGCTGGAACGGTTCACCAGCACGGGCGCGCGGGCATAGATCGCCGTGGTCAGCGCCATGTCGCGCCGGGTGCGGAAAATCGGCGCGGTTCCGGTGTTCGGATTGACGCGCGCAAAGTCCGCCGCCGTGATCGGGAAAGCCTGTTCGGGATTGGCTATCTCGCTCACCGATTGGAGGAAGAAGCCGCAATGCGCGGCATCAAAGGTGCGGCTGGGGCTGGCCATCATCGCCATGAATTTGAACCGGCTATCCACGTCAGGAAAGAACGGCTCCAGCCCGTATCGGGTGCGCCGGTTCTCGAAATCATAAAGCGCCTTCACATGGCTTCCGGTCGCCACCTTGCGGAAGAACGCACTGGCCGAAAGGTCGCTGGCAATCCCGCTGGGGGTCAGCAGCCCCACCATGCCATCGGGCTTCACCAGCCGGTGCGCGCGCTCCACAAACAGGCTGTAAAGGTTGATATCGCCCCGGCCGAGCAACGGATAATGCCCACCCTTGCGCGCCATCCGCATGGTATCGGCAGCGCGCCTATCCGCCTTCACATAATCGGCGTGGAGCGGATCGCCCGCTTTCTCCAGCGCGGCAATCATCTTCTTGCGATCAGAGGCGCGCTGCGCCCTGGCAATCTCCGGGCGCCTTGCGGCAAACCATTCCACCTGTTGCAGCTTGATGCGATCCCAAGGCGGATTGCCCACCACGGCATCAAAGCCGCCCTCCAATTCCGCGCTCGCCCAATTGCTCCACACGCCGGGGAAGGTGATTTGCCAGTTGAGGAAGCGTTCTTCCTCGATCAGCGCCCGCGCCTCGCGCCAGATCGCGGTGAAGCGCTCCGCGTCCTCAGGTCTAGCCTTGGTGCTTTCGGGCGCGCGTTTGCCCCGCGCAATCGGCATGGGATCGCCAAACACCCCATCGAGCCATTGCGCCACCAGCGCCTTGTCCGCACCCTTCAAATCCAGCCAATCGAGCGCGTGCACAAAGCTGACAAAGCCATCCAGTTCGCCGGTTTGCGCTTCTACGCCTTCCCACATTTCGGCGCTGCGATGCGCCTCGGCAATCTCGGCATCGGTGAGGGATTCGATCGTCTCCATGACGCGCGCCTGTGTCTGCGCCCGCTGGAGCGGTTCATGCAGGAACAGCGCGCCGCCCTTGCCCGCCTTGTCGATGGCATCGCGCACCCACAGGCCAAACAGGCTGTCGCCTGCCGCCAGATGGTGATCGATGAACGAAAGAGGCGCGCCAACCGTGAAGGTGTGCAGCCATAGCGCCACCTTGGCCAGCTCCACCGCCATCGGGTTCTTGTCTGCGCCATAGACGCAGCGTTTCAGCACCATGCGCTTGACCAGCTGGGGATCGTCCAGCTGTTCCTCGGCCACGGTCCAGCCCGCACCTTCCGCATTGCCGCGAATGGTGGCGCGCACCTTGCGCACTTCCTCGGAAACGGGGCTTTCATATTCAAGGCCCAATTCCTGCATGGCAAGCGCGGCAGCCTCAGCCACGGCGTTGAGCGCGTGATTGGTGAGGCGGTCCACCAGACTGACAAGGAAGTGCCCCGACCCCATCGCCGGATCGCAGACGCGCAGGCGGGTGATCGCCTTGGCCGGGTCCACCTTTTGCAGTTCGGTGAATTTGTAATCCTCGCTGTCACCGGGCTTGAGGCTGGCGAGTCGATCACGGAAAGCCTTGTGCGCATCCTCGATCAGGGGGGCGAGGGTTTCATCAAGGATCAGCAGCACCAGATCATCGGGGGTGTAGTAGCTGCCGGAATTCTTGCGGGCGAAGATGTTGGGGCGGATATCGAGCGCCCCGGCATCATCGCGCACCAGTTCAAATTCCAGCAGCCGCTCATAGATCGAGCCCAATTGCTGCACCGACAGATCGCGGTAATTGATGTAGCGCCGCCGCCCGTCGCGCTGTTCCCAAGAGAGGATATCGATCGCCTCGGCCATGACATCATCACCCAGCCGGATGGTGGCGAGCAGCGGCTGGGCAGCGTTGAACAGGCCGCCATTGTAAGGGGGCAGGCCAATCGCCGCCTCGCCCTTGTCGATCATGGCGGACAGATCAGCCAGCCGGTTCCAGTAATTCTTGCCGCCGGGCGCAAACACATCATTCATGTCCATGCGCCGCCGCACATCCTCACGCGCAGGGCGCAAGGCGTAATCGAAATAGCGACTGTCCTTAACCGGCAGCAGGCCGCGATCCTCGGCGTAGAGGATGAACAGCAGGCGGTAGAGCAGGATGAGGGTTGCCTGCCTTATGTCATCCAGTGAGGCATCGGCAGGCGCAGCCTTGGCGATGGCTTTGCCAAGGGCAGGATAGAGCCGGTCAAACACAAGGTCCGACAGGCTGCGGGCGACGCGTTCCTCATAGAAAGCGGCTTCATTGCGGGCGCGCTCAAGGAAGCTGGGCGCATCAGCCGTTGCCCGTTCGAAGGCGCTGCGATGGAACAGGGTGGCGAACACGCGCAGCCAGTGATCCCGCTCGGCATCGGTTATGCCCGTATCCAGCAGACCGCCGTCCAGCCCCATGATGCGGGCGAGATCGATCTCCAGATATTCATCGATGGTGGAGCGAGCCCCTGCGAAATAGAGCCGCCAGCGCGCGCCATTGGTGAGAATACCCCAGCGCAGCGCGCCGCGTGTCAGATCGTCCACCCGCCTGAGGTAGCGCAGCAGTTGGGTTGAAGGCGTGTCGCGGTCTGCACCCTTTCGCCCCTCGGCCCGGTCCAGCGCGCGGCCCCAGCGCTTGCTTTCGACAATCGCTGCGCCGAATTCAAAGCGCTTCCATTCCTCGGGGCATTCATTGGCTTTGGCCTTGGCGTCAGCGTCGATGAACAGCAGGCCATCGGGCACGTCCACGCGGCCCTTGTCCGACAAGTTTTGCTGGGTGAGGAAATCAGCCCAGCCGAGCGCTTGGAGCACAGGCCAGACCAGATCGCTTTCGGTGGTCGCCTCGTTAGGCCCGGAGGCATGGGGAAAGCCTGCAAGGATCGCCGCCAGCCGATCCCGTAAAGCGCCTGCATCACTCGCGGCCCATTCTTGGGATTGGGTAATGCCTTCCAGCAGATAGTCCTGCGTGAATAGCGCACCAGCGGCAAAGAGCGTTGCATCGGTCACAGTGCAAGGCTTAACCCCGGCGGCATGGTTCGCCAAGGTTCACAGGCATTCGGAACGGGTCAAGACAGGCGATAAGTCACAGATTTTCAGATGATGCGGCGAAAATTAACAGCCTGAGCAGCGCGTGAGCGGTTCACCGAGAGTCGGGATTGGTTGCGGAAGTCTGATACTCAGTGGACGAAGAAGCGATTTCTCACTTTTTCAGTTCGTGCCAGCGCCCACGAAGCCCTGCCCAAACACCTAAACGGGCCGATATAAGGCTTAGGACAGCATTGCTTGTGCGAGGGTGTAGGTATCGCAAGTGCGACCTCCGGGGACCCTTCATTGCCATCCCCCCCCCCCCCCCCTCGG
The DNA here is from genome assembly GCA_046296155.1 of Erythrobacter sp. Lineage (GTDB taxonomy): Bacteria > Pseudomonadota > Alphaproteobacteria > Sphingomonadales > Sphingomonadaceae > Erythrobacter. The sequence goes on from JBKBLW010000010.1 coordinate 60,677, forward strand.
GGGGTAGCCTTTGGCCCCGATACGTTGCAATGCTGCCAGGTCATCAGAACAGTCATGGCGCACGTGATGGTGCGGCTTTGCTCGCCGGTTGTTCGCCTTGTCCTCAAAGTGTGGGGAAGAGTGTGGGGATGATTTCTAGCAGTGAAAAATAATCATTATATATCATGTTAATGGCGCGAAAGTTCGATACAAGCCCTGCCACCACCCCCTCATTCACTGACGTTCGCCAGAATCCATAGAAAACCCTGAAATCATAGGATGTTGTGCTCTTGCGCGTTCACGCACGGTCGCTCTTGTTTGCCTACAGCCAGAGCAAAGTGTGGGGAAGGAAACTGGCTTCCCCACACTTTCGATGCGCTCAAGAGCCGGTGAAAGTGTGGGGAAGGAAATGGGTAAGCTGACAGCGATCGGGGTGAAAGCGGCTCTGGCGAATCCAGAGACGTATGGAGATGGCGATGGTCTTTTTTCTCAAAGTCGGAAAGACCGGCTCCGCTTCTTGGGTGCTGCGCCTCCAGCGCGATGGCAAGCGGCAGGATATAGGTTTGGGAAGTGCCAAGCTGGTAACTTTGGCGGAAGCCCGCGAGAAAGCGGCAGCGCTTCGCAAAGCCGCAAAGATCGAACGACGGGACATACTGGCAGAACGCAAGGATGAAGCTGCGGCCAAGGTCACTTTCAGCGAGGCAGCTCGGCAGTATCATTCTGAAAATGAAGCGGGCTGGAAAAGCGAGGTCTAGGCCGTGTTGACAAAAGGGATTCCCATTTGCCGCGGGTTCTGATTCAAGGCTGCTTTTTGAGGAGCAGTCATGGGTCGCGGAGACTTGTCGGATGCGGAATGGGAACTGATCGGGCC
>JBKBLW010000011.1:0-33002 GCA_046296155.1 Erythrobacter sp.
CATAATCGGCACGGCGGCCATGGTCGGCAATCCGCAAGGCTGCGCCAAGGCACAGCAGCACGAAAACCGTCCCCATCATGTCGGAACGGATGATCTGCGCATAGTGCACAAAGACCGGGCTTGCTGCAAGCAGCGCTGCGGCAAAGAGCGCGATGATCCAGCCACCGCTCCCCTTGTCGATCATCCGCCCAAGCCGCGCCGTCTGCCACACCGCGAGCACGCCAAAGGCCACCATCGCGAGGCGGCCGGGCAGGATCAGCAATTCGGGGCGCGGATAGACAGCCGCGACGAATTCGGCAGGCCCGCCATAGGCTCCTGTCAGCCAGCCCCACACGAACACCCCGATATCGACCAGTGCGAGGGTATACATGGTGGTGGTTGCCGGATGGCCGAACCAGCCGGGGTTGAGGGTTGCGCTGGTGAGAATCCGCACCGCGCCCAGCTGAAACATCAACTCGTCAGGATCATTGAGCGCCGGAAGGCCAAAATCCACGCCATACCAGCGCAGGGCTCCTGCCAGTGTCAGGATGGCAAGCAGCAGCATTCCCAGCCCGAGCCGCGCGCGCAGGCCGCGCCCCTTGCCGGGATCGCTTCTCGTCATTGCCTTGCCCGGTTTCAGACCAGCGTGGCGCGCATGCTGTCATCAAAAGCGATTAGTTCCTCGCCCTGTTCGATCTTTCGCGCCAAATCCGGGTTTGCGATAAAGGCGCGGCCCCAGGTAATTGCATCGACCATGCCGCTGGCCAGTTCCGCTTCGGCTTCATCCGGAGTGAGCGAGGCGCCCGCTAGGATTACACCGTGGAACAGCGGGCGGATCTTGCGAACCATGCGACCAGCGGTTTCAAAATAAGGCGAATTGGCGCAGCTGACGTCCAGCGCGCCAAGGCCAAGCTGGGAGAGCGCGGGAATGAGGTGTGCGATCATGTCGTCAAGATCGGGCCATTCATAAAGCCCGCCCATCATGCGTGAGGGCGAAATGCGCGCCATCACCTTGTTGCCGGGCACCCGCCTGGTCACAGCTTCCACCAGTTCGAGGGCAAAACGGCAGCGATTTTCAACCGAGCCGCCATATGCATCGGTGCGATCGTTGACCTGACCATCCATGAACTGATCGGGCAGATAGCCATGGCCCATGTGCAGCTCGACTGCATCGAACCCGGCATCGAGCGCGCGTTCGGCAGCAGCCGCGAAGAGTTCGTAAATCCCCGGCATTTCATGCGCTTCCAGCGCGCGCGGTTCGCCATAGGGCTTGTTGTTCTGGCGGTTGACACCGGCGGCGGCGCGGTTGGTGGAGCTGACCGGGGCATCGCCCGTGAAGTCGGAATGGCTGATCCGGCCCATGTGCCACAGCTGGCAGGCAATCGCGCCGCCTTCGGCATGGACGCCGTCGATCACCTTGCGCCAGGCCTCGGCATGCTTGGGCTCGGCAATGTAAGGCGCGTTGACCCAGCCATCGCCTGAGGCGTGGATCAGTGTGCCTTCAGTAAGGATCAGGCCCGCACCGCCCGCAGCGCGGCGGGTGTAATAGTCAGCCATTGCTTGGGTCGCGCAGCGTTCCGCGTCGGCAAAGCTGCGGCTCATCGCCGACATCACGATGCGATTGCGAAGCGGAATGAAGGCGGGATTTTCGAGCGGGGTGAACAGCTTGGTCATGCGGTGGTTCTCTCAGTCAAAACGATACTGGTTGAAGAAGGGGTGGCGCAGATAGGCGTGCAGGGTAGAGCGCCAGTCGCGTTGCAGATCGAGCCGTTCGGCGCGCAGGCGTTCGCAGGAAAGCACTGCGCGGTCGGGGCGGCGGCCGAGTTCATTGGCCGCAACGCTTGCGGCATCCACCGGATCAATCTTGAGCCGCTCGCTCCAGCCCAGCGCGATCACGATTTCAGCGGCCAGTTCGGCAAAGCTCGCCTCGCCGTGACAGGCCATCTGATAGCGGCCTGTGCAGCCTGCTTGCATGAGATGCAGCGAATTGAAGGCAAGGTCATCGGTCCAGGTGGGCTGCCACACGCGGTCACCGATGGTGAAACGGGTCTCGCCGCGCAGGATTGCCGCGTGCATCGCCGGGATGATCCGCCCGACAAAGTTCTTGTCGCGCTCCTCGCCGCCGAAAAAGCCCGCCATGGTCACGATCAACGCATCGTCCAAAGCCTCCTCGATGAGGCGCTGGGATTCATATTTGAGCTCACCATAAAGCGCGAGCGGGCGCGGTGTCTCGGTTTCGGGAATGGGATTTTCGCGCCCGTCATGCACCAGGAAGCTCTGCGGGTAGAACAGCCGGGCACCCGCAGCGCGCGCAAGAGCGATCGCATTCCTGGTGCCCCCGACGATGATATCGCGCGCCGTTTCGGGATCGCGCGCGCAGCCCTCGACGTTCACCATCGCCGCGCAGTGCACCACCCAGCCGCCTTCGGCGTGGGGCGCTGCGGCGAGCATCGCGGCCTCGTCGCGCACATCGAGCATGTGCTTGCCGGGAGCAAAGACAGTGGAGCCAGCCAGTTGCGGGGTCAGGCGGGCAAAGGCGCGGCCAAGCATGCCTTCACCGCCGGTTACCAGAAATTTCATGCGCTTCTCGTCACCACTTGTCGCCAAAGACCTGCCGCGCTCTAGGGCAAGGGCAGGAGGCGCGCAATCCTGCGAGGCACCTGATCGCGGGCGGACGACGCAAGGCGTCAGCCCCGTGCAACGCTGGTGAGCGGCTCGGCCGTGATGGGATAGCCCGCATCCTCCGTAATCCGCAGCACCGGGGCATCTCCGCTGGTATCGACCTGCGGCACAATGATCCGCACCGGGATTGCCTCGGCCTGGGCGCGCGCCTCGGCAAAGGAGCTGAACAGGGCAAGGCGTTCAAGATTGCGGCGGGTGGGGAAAATAAGTTTGATCTCGCCGCGGTCCGCCGCCTCGAGAGCGCCTTGCGCGCTGGTCCAGAACAGGCGGGTGTTTTCCGACTGGTCGATCGAGACATCAACCGCCCCGGTGCCGAGATCGGCGAGGTAGAAGCGCGTATCATAGACACGCGGGATGTTCTCGTTCTTGGGAAACCAGCGGGCAAAGGGCGTGATCTGGCTGAAATCGAGCCGCCACCCGAAGGCCTCAAGCACCGGGGCGAGCGCGCCGACCTTGGCCAGCATGGCGCGGGCTGCAGCGGCGCTTTTGGCGCTGATATCGCCGGACAGGCCGAGCGCAAGGCCGGTTTCCTCAAGCGTCTCGCGCACAGCGGCAATCTGGTGGGCGGCTTCATCGGCTGGCAGCGCTGTCTCGCCGCGTTCGATGAGCGCTGCTGCAAGCGCGAAATCTTCGGGATCGACCCGCCCTCCGGGGAAAACTGCCATGCCGCCGGCAAAGGCCATGCCTTTTGAACGTACTGTCATCAGCACTTGCGGCAAGCCGCCCTGCGGACAGTTGCGATAGATGATGATGGTGGCGGCGGGAATGCCGGTGCGGTCGGGGGCGTTTTCCGCGGAGGGAGAGGTGGTGTTCATCATATTGGATGATGGCGGGCAGGGCGCAGCTTGCCAAGAGGCAAGCGCTGCAAAATTGCGCCGACGGCGGTGTCGGGATTTTTGACAAATTGCCGACTTTTGGTGGACTGGCCTGGCATCAAAGCATTGGTATTAAAGCATTTGTCAAGTTTGGCACGGCCTGTGCATAGAAAATGGTGTCTCAATGGTCTTTGACGCGAGGCGCGATCTTCCTGGTCCTTGGATCGCGCCTCCCCAAACAAAAACCGCTCCGCGATGGTCTGCGCGGAGCGGTTTTTCTTAAAGAGGCCGGATTGGCCCGGATGACCCCTGAAAAAGCCTCAGGACACCTTGGCGACGCCAAGTTCTTCCAGCATTTGCTGCAATTCGCCAGCCTCGAACATCTCCATCATGATGTCGCTGCCGCCGACGAATTCACCCTTCACGTAAAGTTGCGGGATCGTCGGCCAATCAGAAAAGCTCTTGATGCCCTGGCGGATCTCCATGTCCTGCAGCACATCGACGCTTTCATAGGCGACACCGCAATGATCGAGGATCGCCACCGCACGGCTCGAAAAGCCGCACTGCGGGAACAAAGGGGTGCCTTTCATGAACAGCACGACATCATTGCTGGTGACGAGATCAGAAATGCGGGCGTGAGTATCAGCCATGGTGGTTGCGGGCCTTCGTTTGCTTGCTGGTTGCACGTTTAGGTGGGAGTGCGAGTGGTGACTTGCAAGGCGTGGAGTTCGCCGCCCATCCGGTCACCGAAAGCAGCATAGACCATTTTGTGCTGGGCAACGCGGCTCTTTCCGACGAATTGCGGCGCGGTGACAAGCGCTGCCCAGTGATCATTGTCTCCCGCAAGGTCTGTCAACTCGACGCTCGCCCCGGGAAGGGCAGCGAGGATGGCTTGTTCAATGGCCTCAGCGGTCATCGGCATGAGATCAGGCCTCACCCATCAACTGGCGCCGCGCTTCGACAGTCATGTCTTCAAGCTTGGCGCGGATGTCAGCCTCGGTGATATCGGTGCCGGCCGCCGTCAGATCACCAAGCAGCTTGCGGATCACATCCTCATCGCCCGCTTCTTCGAAATCGGCCTGCACGACGGCCTTTTTATAGGCATCGGTTTCCTCGGGTGTGAGGTTCATTGCGGCAGCGGCCCATTCGCCGAGCAGGCGGTTGCGGCGCGCGGCAATGCGGAACGCGGTTTCTTCATCCAGCGCGAACTTGGCTTCTTCGGCGCGTTCGCGGTCCTTGAAATCGGTCATGGGGTTCCTCGTTGAGAGCAGAGTTGCAAAATAGGCATGAAGGCTGCGCGCGGCAAGCGCTGCACCATCCCCGTCAGTCCATTGTCACCACAAGTTTACCGACAGCCTCGCGCGCCTCAAGCTTGGCGATGGCCTCGCCGGCGCGTTCGAGCGGAAAGGTTTCCGAGACCAGCGGATCGATCTTGCCCGCCTTCAGGAGATCGAACAATTCATTGACCTGCGCGCGGAACGCCTCGGGTTCGCGCGCGGTGAATGCGCCCCAGAACACGCCGCAGATGTCGCAGGATTTGAGCAGCGTGAGGTTCAAGGGCATCTTGGCGATCCCCGCCGGGAAACCGACCACGAGAAAACGCCCTTCCCAGGCAATGGCGCGCAGGGCCGGTTCGGAATATTGCCCGCCGACGATGTCATAGACGATGTTGGCGCCTTCGGGCCCGCAGGCGGCCTTGAAGGCATTGGCGAGTTCCTTGGAGGCATCCTTGTCCATCGCTTCACGCGGATAGATCACGACCTCATCGGCGCCTGCCTTCTTCGCGACCTCGCCCTTGGCCTCGGAGGAAACGGCGGCCACCACGCGCGCGCCGAAAGCTTTCGCCAGTTCAATGGCGGAAAGCCCGACGCCGCCCGCCGCTCCGAGGATCAACACGGTATCACCGGCCTTGATGTGGCCGCGATCTTTCAGCCCGTGGATGGTGGTGCCGTAGGTCATCAGCAGGCTCGCGGCCTTCTCGAAAGGCACACCTTCCGGGACAGCGAACATCCGGCCCGCCGGCACCACGACCTTTTCGGCCAAGCCCCCGTTGCCGATCCCGGCGAGCACCCGGTCGCCGACCGCAAAGCCTTCAACCCCTTCGCCGACTGCCTCGATCACGCCGGCAATCTCGCCACCGGGCGAGAAGGGGCGCTGCGGCTTGAACTGGTACATGTCGCGGATGATCAGCCCATCGGGATAGTTGATCGCGCAGGCTTTGACCGCAACCAGCACTTCGCCCTTGCCGGGCACGGGTGCATCGATTTCGTCCAGCGTCAGGGTTTCCGGCCCGCCGACAGCGTGGGTGCGAATGGCTTTCATGATTGTCCTCTCCCGGTGTCGTGTGTGTGTCAGGCAGCTGTGCCGCGCATCAGCCAGCCTTGCTGCTCGTTGCGCTGCGCTTCGAAAGCGCTGATCGCGGCATCGCGTTCCAGCGTGAGGGCTACCTCATCCAGCCCGTTCAGCAGGCAATGGCGGCGAAAGGGATCAAGCTCGAAGCTGAAACGGTCCTGATGATCGGTGGTCACGCTCATGGTTTCGAGGTCAACATCAATGGTGCCGCCTGCGCGTGCAACTTCGAGCAGGCGATCAACCGCGGCTTGCGGCAACACCACCGGCAGGATGCCGTTCTTGACTGCGTTGCCGGAGAAAATGTCCGAGTAAGACGGCGCGATCACCACCCGGATGCCGAGATCGCCCAGCGCCCAGGCGGCGTGTTCACGGCTCGATCCGCAGCCGAAATTGTCGCCTGCAATCAGGATCGGCGCGCCCTTGTAGGCGGGATCATCGAAGACATTGCCGTCCTCGGCGCGGATCGTCTCGAAGGCACCGCGCCCCAGCCCCTCGCGAGTGATCGTCTTGAGCCACTTGGCGGGGATGATGATATCGGTGTCGACATTCTTGAGGCCAAGCGGAATGGCGCGTCCGGCGACGTGTTTCAGCGGTTCCATCGCGGCACTCTCCTCAATCGGTTTCGGGCGGCTCGCCCGAGGGGATCGTGGGCGGGGTCTTGGCATCATCCGCCTTCTTGAGGAAGCGCCTTCCGGCATAGAGCAGGGCAGCTGCAATTGCTGCCGAGCCAATCGCGGCGGCAGTGGCCGCTGCCGTTTTGGTGGTGCCGGATTTCTTGGTGGGTTTGTCGCTCATGGGCTTTCTCATGCGCTTCGCGAGCCGCGGTTGCAAGGGGCGCGCGTCAGCCAAGCTGACGCACATCGGTGAGCCGCCCGGTAACAGCGGCGGCCGCCGCCATGGCGGGCGAGACAAGATGGGTGCGCGCACCGGGGCCTTGCCGACCGACAAAATTGCGGTTGGAGGTCGAAGCGCAGCGTTCGCCCGGCGGGACTTTATCGGGGTTCATGCCGAGGCAGGCGGAACAGCCCGGCTCGCGCCATTCGAAGCCGGCGTCGGTAAAAATCTTGTCGAGCCCTTCGGCCTCGGCCTGGCGCTTCACAAGGCCCGAACCCGGCACGACGATCGCCCAGCGCACATTGTCAGCCTTGCGGCGCCCCTTGAGCACCGCAGCCGCGGCGCGCAGGTCTTCAATTCGGCTGTTGGTGCAAGAACCGATAAAGACGTTCTCGATAGCCACCTCGCTGATCGGGGTTCCCGGCGTGAGGCCCATGTAATCGAGGCTCTTTTGGGCAGCGATACGCTTGGCCTCGTCGGGGAAATCTTCAGGATGGGGGATGCGCCCGCCGATGGGGACGACATCTTCAGGCGAAGTGCCCCAGGTGACGCTTGGTTCGACGCTGCTGGCATCAATCACCACGCTCTTGGCGAACACGGCGCCTTCATCGGTGTGGAGCGTCCGCCAATAGGCGACCGCGGCCTCCCAATCCGCGCCCTTGGGCGCAAGCGGGCGGCCCTTGAGATAGGCAAAGGTCGTCTCGTCAGGGGCGATCAGGCCTGCGCGCGCGCCGGCCTCGATGCTCATATTGCAGACCGTGAGGCGTTCCTCGATGCTCATTGCCTCGAATACAGCGCCGCGATATTCGATGACGTAACCAGAACCGCCCGCAGCCCCGATCTGGCCGATGATATGAAGGATGAGGTCTTTGGCCGTCACGCCGGGGCCAAGCGCGCCTGTCACCCGCACTTCCATGGCCTTGGATTGCTGGAGCAGCAGGGTCTGCGTTGCCAGCACGTGTTCGACCTCGCTTGTCCCGATGCCGAAGGCGAGGGCGCCGAGGCCGCCATGGCAGGCGGTGTGCGAATCGCCGCACACGATCGTGGTGCCCGGCAGCGAGAACCCCTGTTCCGGGCCCACCACGTGGACAATCCCCTGTTCGGGCGCGGTGGCATCAATATAGCGGATGCCGAATTCGGGCGCGTTCCTCTCGAGCGCTGCCAGCTGGCTGGCGCTTTCGGGGTCGGCAATCGGCAGGCGCTTGCCATCCGCCCCGATCCGCGCCGTGGTGGGCAGATTGTGATCGGGAACCGCCAGCGTCAATTCCGGGCGGCGCACCTTGCGTCCTGAAAGCCGAAGCGCTTCAAAGGCTTGTGGGCTGGTGACCTCGTGCACCAGATGGCGGTCGATATAGATCAGCGCCGTGCCATCCTCGCGCTGTTCGACCAGATGAGCATCCCAGATTTTTTCGTACAGAGTGCGCGGACGAGAGGCCATGGCGGTTTGCTTCCTTGTGAGAGGCTCGCGCCTTAGCCAGTAAGGCGCGTCTCGTGCAAGAATATCGGCAAGGCGCCGATCTTGGTCATGGAAAATCCATAATTTCTGCGCTAACTTACAACCATGTCAGCCAACTCTCCTGCCGCCAATCCTGCCAGCTTTGCCCACCCGATCACGGTCGAGGCGGCCGACATCGACTTCATGGGCCATGTCAACAATGCCCGCTATCTGAACTGGGTGCAGGAAGCGGTGCTGGCGCATTGGAACAAGCTCGCCCCTGCCGAAGATGTCGCAACCAAGGCTTGGGTCGCATTGAAGCACGAGATCACCTATCGCAAGCCTGCCTTCCTTGAAGACGACGTGATCGCGCAGACTGTGCTTGAAAGTTTCAAGGGCGCGCGTGCATTTTATCACACCGTCATCAAGCGCGGCGAGGATGTGCTGGCCGAAGTCAAATCGAGCTGGTGCTGCATTGATTCGGCAACCCTGCGCCCGGCGCGTATCGGAGAGCACCTGCGCGAGTTTTTCTTCCCCCAAAGTGAGTGATCGTACTGCTCGCCGACAGGCAGGTTTTGCGCAAACGCAATTGCGGCCGCGGTCCAAAGGCGTATAGGCAACCGTGTAACGGCTTCTTGCGTATATCCCTGACATGGAACAGCCCTTTTTTCTTCCGCCGCGCAAAACGCAGGGTGTGATCGGCCTTGGTCTTGCCGCGCTGATCGCGGGCGCGTGGCTCGGCATTCATTTCTGGGGCATGTTCATCTTCGAGCTGAACGGCACGAACTGGCCGCTCGCGCTGGGGCTGGCGATCGTGCAATGCTGGCTGTCGGTGGGCGTGTTTATCGTGTGCCATGATGCCATGCACGGCAGTCTTGTGCCCGGCCGCCTCCGCGCCAATTCGGTGATCGGCGCGGTGCTGCTCGCGCTTTATGCCGGCTTTGCCTGGAAGCAGCTGCGCGATGCGCATTTTGCCCATCACAAGCTGGCAGGGCGCGCAGGCGATCCCGATTTCGACGAGCATCACCCGGATGATTTCTGGCGCTGGTATGGTACTTTCTTCAAGCGCTATTTCGGCTGGCGCTCGATTATCTTCGTGCACTCTGTGGTGGGCATCTACTGGCTGGTGCTGGGTGTGCCGATGGCGCAGATCGTGCTGCTTTATGGCTTGCCGGCGCTGGGATCATCGATTCAGCTGTTTTATTTCGGCACCTTTCGTCCGCATCGTCACCTGCAGGGTGAAGATGCCGCCGATTTCGCCGACAGGCACAACACCCGCAGCGAGGACTTCGGCGCGCTGGCCAGTCTCGCAACATGTTTCCATTTCGGCTATCATCTCGAACATCACCGCCGCCCCGATGTGCCCTGGTGGGCGTTGCCGGGCGCGCGCCGCGCAGGTGTCGGCAAGAGCAGCCATAGGGCCGTGGAGGTGGCCGCATGACCTGGTTTGAAGCAATCGCAACAGTCCTTGCCGCCTTGATCGGCATGGAGTTCTTCGCGTGGTACGCACACAAATACATCATGCACGGCTGGGGCTGGGGCTGGCACCGCGACCATCACGAACCGCACGACAACGTGCTGGAAAAGAACGATCTGTTCGCAGTTGTCTTCGGGACGATCAATGCCGCCATGTATATTTTCGGCTCGCTCTACTGGGAATGGATGTGGTGGGTGGCTGTCGGCATCACGCTGTATGGCCTCATCTACACGCTGGTGCACGATGGCCTTGTCCACCAGCGCTATTGGAAATGGGTTCCGCGCAAAGGCTATGCCAAGCGGTTGGTGCAGGCGCACAAGCTTCACCATGCCACCATCGGCAAGGAAGGCGGGGTCAGCTTCGGCTTCGTCTTTGCGCGCGATCCGGCGAAGCTCAAGGCGGAATTGAAGGCGCAGAAGGAAGCCGGGCTTGCCGTGGTGCGCGATTCTGTCGGCGCAGGAAGTGACGGGTTCGAGACTGTCGGGCGCAATCTTTAGGCCTCTAGGCGGTTTGGAGCATTTACCGATCAAACGGGATGCGAACATACGACAAGCCCGCGCAGCGCCTGAGTTTTGCTGTTCCGTTCGCGCCAGTTTGAACGCAAAACGAACTCATCGTTTAGGCCGATACATACCTCAGTGATCCGCGGGGCATTCCAACGGCCCCCTGCATCATGGCAGGCATCGCGGGCGATTTGGGTGGATGCCCGGAATGCCATTGCAAAGGCCGCCAAAATGTCTGTTGCGATAATCGCCCGGCGGGCAGCTTAACCCGCCGCGATCCGGGCGGCGTGCTCTTTCACCAGCGCGATCATATTGGGCACGCCCTGCGTGCGGTTGCTCGACAGCTGGTTTTTCAGATCAAAGGGAGCAAGCGCCCCCATCACGTCCATGTTCGCCACCTCTGCAGCAGGCTTGCCCTGCACCGCCGCAATCACCAGCGCGACGATGCCCTTGGTAATCGCCGCATTGCTGTCGGCAAGGAAATGCAGCTTGTCGCCTTCCTGCGAGGCGGGATAAACCCACACCGCGGCCGAACAGCCGCGCACCAGTGTCGCATCGGTTTTCAGCGCATCGGGCATCGGCTCAAGACTGCGGCCCAGTTCGATCAGCAGGCTGTAGCGGTCATCGCCGTCGAGGAATTCATATTCTTCGAGAATGTCGGAAAGGCTGCGCATGGCGCCCACTTAGGAAGCCAGACCCGGTGAGGGAAGGGGGCAAATCGCCGGTTTCAGCCTGATAGGCCCCCGGGGCGGGTAAAGGCGTGCCAGATCACGTAGAACCAGCCGAAAAAGCCGTGGATGATTGCCCAGATAATCGACTTGTTGATGCTCCAGCTGATCGCGACCGCAATCGCGGTGCCAAGCCCGATGCCGGCCTGCGCCGCGGTTTCGCGGGCGCCGCTCAAAGCTCCACTCCGCTGGCGATGGCTTCGAGTTTGCGGATGCGCTCCTTGAGGTCGGCAAGTTCGATGCGGGCCGTGCCCGCGCCAGCGTGTTCATCGGGCATGGCGCGCCGTGGTGTGTGGTGCAGCTCTTGCTGTTTCAGTTCGAGCCAGCCTTGCCACGCCTTGAGCAGCGCCGAAGCGATCACCACAAGGCCGACAAGAAAGGTGCCCGCTGTCACCAGCGCGGGATCAAGAAGGGGCGTCATCATTCGCTCTGTTCCTCCCTTGCTGCGGGCAGACCCCGCAAAGCTTCGATTTCCGCAGCAATCCGCGCACGCTCGCGGGCGTCGCTGGAATTGCCATCAGTGGCGATGCGTTCGAGCACCTTCACCCGTTCGCGCAGGTCTTCAAGCTCGCGCTGGGCCGCTTCGAGTTCGGCGATGCTGCGCGCATCATCGCGCGGGACAATTTTTTCATTGCCATATTCATCGCTGATGATCCCGGCGCGTGCCTTGGCATGCTCCACGATGCCCCACACGACAATTGCAACAAGCGCGACAATCGCCCACCCGCTCATTACGCTGCCCCCTTGTCCTTGAGGCCCGCCAGCGCGCGGTCACGCAGCGCGTCAATCTCTGCGCCGAGGTGATAGCCGCCATCAGTGACGATGCGCTCGACATTGGCCATGCGATCCTTGAGGCTGCTGATTTCGGCGCGCAGTTCGGCGTTTTCCTGCGTGAGCAGGGTAACGCGCTGGGCGGTGGCGGCGTCCGAGCCGGGCTTCAGGGACTGGCCCCACATCCCCTCGAGCGGATAGCCGTTCTTGATCTTCATGCGGGTGGTCTGGAAGGAGGCAAGGATGCCAAGGGCACCCAGCACAAAGCCACCGCCGATGATCCAGCCGAGATAGGGGAGAAAATCCGCAGCGCTCATCACACGCGCTCCTTGTTCTGAAGACCAAGCGGCACGCCCGCGCCTTGTTCATCCACCCGGCGGGTGTCGCGCAGGGCTTCGATCTGGGTGGCAATATCGTAACCGCGATCGGTGACGATACGTTCAAGCACCTGCACCCGGTCTTCGAGCCGCTGGATATGGCTGGCATATTGCGCCGCCTTTTCAGCGGTTTGTTCAGCAGTCTTGCCAACCTGCATTTCGGCGATCTTCTGCTGGTGCTTGGTCCAGATGGCGACGATCGGGATCATCAAGGCGACGATCGGGATCATCAGGGCAATGGTGCCTTCCATGGTTCAATCCCCCGTTGGTGCGGCTTAGCGCAGCCGCTCGATCTCGGCGTTGAGGCGCGGGTTGCTGGAAACGTAGTGATGCTCGACAGCGGCAAGGCGGCGGTCGATATCGCGGAAATTGGCGCGGATTTCGCGTGCGGTGCGCTTGGGGCTCTGGCGGACGCCCTGCCAGTACTTCTGTTCGCTTTCATCGCGATAGAGATAGGGCGGCTTCTCGTTGAGCAGCGCGCCAGCCACGAAATAGGCGAGGATTGTGATGCCGCTCAGCATAAAGATCGACAGGAAAGCCGCCATTCGCACCCAGAACACATTGATCCCGGTATAGTCGGCGATCCCGGCGCACACGCCCATGATCTTGCCATTGTGCTTGTCGCGGTACAGCGTGGTGCGAGGGCTGTTCATGCCTTGGTTCCCTTCTTTTCGGCCATCAGTTGTTCCAGTTCGCGCAGCGCTTCATTGTCTTCGGCGTGATCGGCCATCAGGCGGCGCGCCGGGGTGAAGCTGGGATCATCACTGGCCACCAGTCGCTCAACCGTTTCCATGCGCTGATCGAGGCGGCGGGCGAGGTTGTAGAGTTCCTCCAGCAGCACCTCGTCATCGCTGGTGATGGTCGCGGCGGTTTTCCACTTTGTGACATAATGCAGGATGACCCAGGGCAAGCCGATGAACAGCGTTGCCACCACCATGACGGGTTCCCAATCCATGGCCTATTCCCCCTGTTGACCGGTGCTTTTGCCGAGCGCCTTTTTCATCGCTTCGAGTTCGTCGTCGATGGCATCGGCGCCTTCGAGGGCAGCAATTTCATCGGCGAGGCTCGGCGTGTTGCCTTCCGCGATCCGCAGCGCGTCGGCGCGGCCCTCGGCGTAATCGACCCGGCGTTCGAGCTGGTCGAAACGGGCGAGCGCTTCATCGGTCCGCTCGGTCGAAAGGAGCGTGCGCAGCTTGACGCGGTTTTCCGCGCTTTCCAGACGTGCAGCGATCGCAGTCTGGCGGCTGCGGGCCTCGCGCAGGCGGTGCTGCAACTTGGCGATGTCATCCTCATAGGCGCGCAGCGCATCATCGAGCACGGCAATCTCCGCCTTGAGCTGATCGGCCATGTCGGCCGCCTTTTTCTTCTCGACGAGCGCTGCGCGGGCGAGATCCTCGCGATCCTTCGAGAGCGCAAGCTGGGCCTTCTCGGCCCAGTCGGCCTGGAGCCGCTCAAGCTTCACACAATGGCGGTGCATTTCCTTTTGATCGGCAATCGTGCGGGCAGCACTGGCACGGACTTCGACGAGGGTTTCCTCCATTTCGAGGATGATCATGCGGATCATTTTGGCCGGATCATCGGCCTTATCCAGCATGTCGTTGAAATTGGCAGCGATGATATCGCGGGTGCGGCTGAAAATGCCCATGAAGGCTACTCCATCAAGAAAGGATGCGGCGCGCTCGCCAGCGGTTGAACGCGTGCGAGTTTGCGTCGCACGGGGGCTGCGGCGCAAGGCTTCAATTTCCTCGTCGAGGCGCGAGACGCGGCCAGTCGAACAGGGATGGGCCGGAGCGCTGCTGGCGGCGTCAGGATGCAGGGGACTGGCATCCGCGCGGCTGGCAGGGTTGCGGGGGGACTGGCGCTCCGGCCCAAGGGGATCATGGTTGCTCATGCGATTTCCAAAAAGGCGCTGGTGGAGATCAGGGTGTGGCCAGGGCCAGCAGCGCTGGCCGCCCCCGGCACAACCTGCGAGGTCAGCGCGATCATCAGCACCATGGCAGCAATGCTGGCGAGTGCGGCATGGCCGAGCTTGGATTGCCAGAAACCTTGAGCAGTGTTGTTGCGGTTCAGCATGCTGGGTCTCCCCGGTTGAAACTTGGTGACGCGTGGGTTTTTCATCTGACGTTCTGCAACCCGCGTGCCAAACTCGAAAATTGACGGAAATCCGGGGTTTTTGCAGGATTTAACGGTCAGCGAGGTGGTGTCTATTGCCAATCCTTGGTAATATTTACTATAGCTTGGCATATGAAGCGCGAAGCCCATTTCATCGGCCAATCGGGCGCCTTTCTCGACGCAGTCGAGCGCGCCAGTCGCGCGGCCCCGATGAGCCGTCCCGTGCTGGTGATCGGCGAGCGCGGGACGGGCAAGGAATTGATCGCCGAGCGTCTCCATCGCCTGTCGGCCCGCTGGGATGAACCGCTCGTCACGATGAACTGCGCAGCGCTGCCCGAAACCCTGATCGAGGCCGAATTGTTCGGCCATGAAGCGGGCGCCTTTACCGGCGCAACCAAGGCGCGCGCCGGCCGCTTTGAAGAGGCCGACAAGGGTACGCTGTTTCTCGATGAACTGGGCACACTTTCCATGGGCGCGCAGGAACGCCTGCTACGCGCAGTCGAATATGGCGAGGTCACCCGTATCGGCGCATCGCGCCCAATCCGCGTTGATGTGCGGATTGTGGCAGCAACCAATGACGATCTGCCCGAGCTTGCTGCCAGAGGGGAGTTTCGCGCGGATCTGCTCGACCGGCTCAGTTTCGAGGTCATCACTCTGCCCCCTCTGCGCGTGCGCGAGGGCGATATCGGCGTGCTGGCTGAACATTTCGGGCGACGCATGGCGGCAGAGCTGGGGTGGGAAGGTTGGCCGGGCTTTGCGCCGCATGTCATGGCAGCGCTCGAGGATTACAGCTGGCCCGGCAATGTGCGCGAACTGCGTAACGTGATTGAGCGCGCTGTCTATCGCTGGGATGACTGGGGGCAGCCGATTGCCCATGTGCAGTTCGATCCCTTCGACAGCCCGTGGCGTCCGCGCCCGCCTGATCACCGCCGGGCCGCTGCCGTGCCCGCTGCGAGCCCTTCCGTGCCCCCGCAAGGGTCTGCTCTTCCCGATGATCTTGATAGCATCACCGATCTGCGTGCAGCGGTCGATGCGCACGAGCGCGCGATCCTTGTCCACGCGCTGGGCAAGCACCGCTGGAACCAGCGCCAGACCGCGCGCGCCTTGGGACTGAGTTATGACCAGCTGCGCCATGCCATACGCAAGCACGCGATTCTCGAGGAGCAGGACAGCGGCTGAGCCTATCGTCCGCCCGCGCTGCGCCCCAGGCAGTCTCGCATTGGCGTGAAACCCGTTTCTGACGATTGTTGTGATGGCGCCGATATCCCGCCCGCAAAAGCCGCGTGCGTTCAGCTTTCGGGCAAAGCCTTGTGACCATAAGGGCGGCACATCAAGCCCGGGATCGGCACCTTCGCCAAAGCGGCGCAGGCCCTTTGCACGCAGCTCGTTTTCCCCGTATGTTAAAGAGTGGTCGCACAACCATGCCGGATGAGTCGGCCAGGGCCGAAAGCCGTGTCCAGCCCGCCATACCGGGTTTGCAGCAAGGTGCGCCGTTGAGCGATCCCGAGGTTTTCAAATCTGGTCCGCCCAAGATCGGCCGCCGCGGCGCAGCCCGGCTTCGGCTTAGCCTGCCCGGCCAGCTGGTCGCGGTAGAGCGGGTGCATCGCTGCATTCTCCTCAACCTCTCCCGCACCGGTGCCCAGGTGGCAATCCTTGATGCGCTGCGCGAAGGCGAGGGCGCGATTCTGAAATGCGGTGTCATCAATCACTTCGCGGTGGTGACGCGCAGCGAGTTTGGCCTTAATGCACTCGCATTCGATGAACCGCTCAGCGATGCTCAGGTCATCGAAATCCGCCAATATTACGAGAATTTCGAGGAGCGCGAAAGGCGCGCCCTGATTGAAACCGCGCGCAAGTGGGTCAATGGTGAGACGAACGACGACCGCGCGATCTGATGGCGAGTTAAGGCCCATCGGCAGTCGCGCCGACTGCGTGGAAATACCAGGGTTTGCGTGCACGCTTGCTTGATCCGCCTGTGCGACTAGGGGCGATCATGCGACCCGCGCCGCTGCCCTCCGAGACGACATCTGCCGACAAGATCGGACGACGCGGCGCGCCGCGGCTGCATCTGATGGTTCCGGCCAAGCTGATGAGTGTCGCAGAAACGCAGAATTGTGTGCTGCTGGATATCTCCCAAAGCGGCGCACGGATCTGGCTGGATCGCCCGCTTTCTATCAATAGCTGCGGCTACCTTAAAGTCGGTCCGCTCGAAGTCTTCGTCACGGCTTTGCGCTGCACGATGCTTGCCGCAGGCGGCGGCATCAACGGGCTGCAATTCGACCATCTCCTTACCAAGTCGCAGGTGCTGATGCTGCGTTCCTATTCCGAAAATTATCAGATAGCCGAAAGGCGCGCCACTCTTCAGCAGGCACGCCGCTGGGTGATGGGCGGCGAGTAAGTGGGGTCGCAGGTTTTGCCCTTGCCAACAGCGCCCGCTTCGACTATCTGAGAGTTCTATCCCGACATTGTTAAGACAAGGTTTGGATGCTGGCGCCGCGAGGGGCCGGCCTCAAAAGCCTGTTTCTGTAACACTGGCGGGGGGACATGCTGGATTGCAGGAAGCCCATTGGTCGATATTGCGCGCCTTACCCGATTGATTGAACCCGAAGCGGCCGCTTTGGGCTTTGAACTCGTGCGCGTCGCCATGATGCCGTCTGAGGCGGGGGATGGAGCGCCATCCTTGCAGATTATGGCCGAAGACCCGGCAACCGGCCAGCTGGTGCTCGATCAATGCGCCGCGCTTTCGCGCCGGGTGTCGGATGCGATTGACGCGGCTGAAGAGGCGGGCGAAGTCCTGATCGCTGAGGCCTATCATCTCGAAGTCTCCTCGCCCGGTATTGATCGTCCGCTCACGCGGCCCAAGGATTTTGCCAAGTGGGCAGGCTTTGAAGCGCGCATTGTCATGGAAAAAGGCTATGCCGGCCAGCGCGTCAACAAGGGTCTGCTCGGCGGGCTGGAAGGCGATTATGTCCTCATGACCGAGGTCAAGGCAGGGGCGGTGAAGCTGCCGCTTGCCGAAATCCATTCTGCGCGGCTGGTGCTCACCGATGCGCTGATTGCTGCAACGCGTCCGCTCGATACCAGCGGCGCCGAAGAATTGATTGAAGATATCACCACCCCTCACGACGAAGAAGAAAAGGCAGACGACTGATGGCCAGTGCCATTTCCGCCAACAAGGCAGAACTGCTTGCAATCGCCAATGCGGTTGCCTCGGAAAAGATGATCGACAAGTCGATCGTTATCGAGGCGATGGAAGAGGCGATCCAGAAAAGCGCGCGCAACCGCTATGGTGCGGAAAACGATATCCGCGCGAAGCTTGACCCGCTGACCGGCGATCTGACGCTGTGGCGGGTGGTCGAGGTGGTTGAGGTGGTCGAAGACTACTTCAAGCAGGTTGATCTCAAGCAGGCCCAAAAGCTCCAGCCGGGCGCCAAGATTGGCGATTTCATCGTCGATCCGCTGCCGCCGGTCGATCTTGGCCGTATTGACGCGCAGTCGGCCAAGCAGGTGATCTTCCAGAAGGTTCGCGATGCCGAACGCGAGCGTCAGTACGAAGAATTCAAGGACCGGCAGGGCGAAATCGTCACGGGCGTGATCAAGTCGGTCGAGTTTGGCCATGTGATCGTGAACCTTGGCCGGGCCGAAGGCGTGATCCGCCGGGATCAGCAGATCCCGCGCGAAGCGGCCCGCGTCGGCGAGCGGGTGCGCGCGCTCATCACCAAGGTGGAGCGTAACAACCGCGGCCCGCAGATCTTCCTCAGTCGCGCGCATCCCGAATTCATGAAGAAGCTGTTCGCGCAGGAAGTGCCTGAAATCTATGATGGCATCATCGAGATCAAGGCGGCTGCGCGCGATCCGGGCAGCCGCGCCAAGATCGGCGTCATAAGCCGCGACAGCTCGATTGATCCGGTCGGCGCCTGCGTCGGCATGAAGGGCAGCCGCGTCCAGGCCGTCGTGCAGGAACTGCAGGGCGAAAAGATCGACATCATCCCGTGGAGCGAAGACACCGCGACTTTCGTCGTCAACGCCTTGCAGCCGGCAACGGTCTCCCGCGTGGTGCTGGATGAAGAAGATGGCCGCATCGAAGTGGTGGTGCCTGACGATCAGCTCAGCCTCGCGATCGGTCGGCGCGGCCAGAACGTGCGGCTGGCCAGCCAGCTCACCGGCCATCAGATCGACATCATGACCGAGGAAGAAGCCTCGGAGAAGCGTTCCAAGGAGTTTGCCGAGCGTTCCAAGATGTTCGAGGAAGAGCTCGACGTCGATGAAACGCTTTCGCAGCTGCTCGTCGCTGAAGGCTTCGCGGAGCTGGAAGAAGTTGCCTACGTCGACCTTGCTGAACTTGCCAGCATCGAAGGCTTTGACGAAGAGCTTGCCGAAGAGCTCCAGAGCCGCGCGCTCGAGGCGCTTGAGCGCCGCGATGCCGCGTTCCGCGAACAGCGCGTCGCGCTGGGCGTAGAAGATGCTCTCGCCGAAATGCCGCATCTGACGGAGGAAATGCTGGTGACCCTCGGCAAGGCGGGGATCAAGACGCTCGATGATCTGGCAGATCTTTCCACTGACGAGCTGATTGCCAAGAAGCGCGAAGCGCCGCGTCGCCGCGGGCAGGCTGACGGCCCGCCGCAGCGCCGCCCGCAGCGCGAAACCGACAAGGGCGGTGTACTGGGCGAGTATGGCCTTTCGGAAGAGCAGGGCAACGAGATCATCATGGCTGCCCGCGCGCACTGGTTTGAAGACGAAGAGGTCGCGTCCGCTTCGGGGGGCGAAGACGAGGACGCTGCTGCGCCGACTGGGGAGGCCGCCCATGCGGACTCCACCCAATGAGCGCCTGACGCCCGACATCATTGAACAGGCAAACTCCCGCACCCGCGGGAGCGAGCGACGCTGTGTGCTCACCGGTGAAACCGGCGAACGCGGTTTCCTGCTGCGCCTTGCGATCTCGCCAGATGGTCTGGTGCTTCCCGATGCAGCGGCCAAAGCCCCTGGGCGCGGCGCGTGGGTGGGGGTGTCCCGTCCCGTCTTGGAAGCAGCAGTGGCCGATGGGAGCCTCAAGCGAGCGCTGATGCGCGCCTTCAAGGGTGCAAAGCTGACCATTCCCGACGATCTTGCGGCCCGTGCCCACGCCGCGCTCACGCGCAGCTTTACCGAAAGGCTCGGGCTGGAATTGCGTTCGGGCCAGATCGTGATGGGCTCGGCGCGGATTGCCGAACAGGCTCGTTCCGGACGGATCGCCCTGCTGCTCCATGCCAGCGACAGCAGCGAGGATGGGCGGCGCAAGCTCGATCAGGCGTGGCGCGTGGGCAGCAATGCCGAAGGTTCGGGGCTGACCGGTGTGACCTTGCCTCTGGACCGGGCAGCGCTGTCTGTGGCATTGGGCCGCGACAATGTCGTCCATATCGGGGTGGCCGGACATGCCGGTGACCAGCGGGCCGCAAATCGGGTGCGTGATGCGCTCGCGCGGCTGGTGGCGTTTGCACAAGATGACGGCCGGGATGTGCCCGGCAATGCAGAGGCTCAGCTAAGCGCTTCTGATGTGATGTGAATTTGGATTGAAGGACGTATTTCAGGTAATGAGCGACGACGAAAACCAGCGCACCCGCAAGCCTTTGGGCCTCAAGCGGTCGGTCGATGCAGGAGAGGTCAAGCAGACCTTCAGCCATGGCCGGACCAACAAGGTGGTGGTTGAGGTAAAGCGCCGCCGCGTGCTCGGCAAGCCGGGTAGCGAAGCAGCCGCCCCGCCGCCGCCTCCGCCCGCGCCCCCCGCGCCGCCGCCGGTCGCAGCGCGCCCCGCTGCACCCGCGCCGCGTTCGGCGCCTGCTGGTGAAACCCCGCAGGAACGCGTGAGGCGCCTCCAACTCGAGGCCGAGGAAGAGCGCCTGCGTCTGGCCGAGGAAGCGCGCAAGCGCGAGGAGGCCGAAGCGCGCGCCCGCGAGGAAGAAGAACGTCGCCGTGCCGAGGAAAAGCGCGCCGAGGAAGCAGCTGCCCGCAAACGCGAAGAAGCGGCGCCTGATGCAGGCCTCGCGCCCGAAACGGCTGCTCCGGCCGATGCCGCGGCGCCTTCTGCCGAAACGCCTGCGCCTGCTGCCAAGGGCGACACCGCGCCTTCGCCGCGCCGTTTCACGCCGGTTGAACGGCCTGAGCCCAAGAAGCCCGAGGTCAAGAAGAAGAAGGAAGAAAAGCGCGCTGTCCCCGGCGATGAGGGCAAGGACGGGCGCCGTTCAGGCAAATTGACTGTGACCCGTGCGCTCAACGAGGACGAAGGCCGCCGCGCGCGCAGCCTCGCGGCCTTGAAGCGTGCGCGAGAAAAGGAACGTCGCGTTCAGGGCGGTCCGTCAAAGCCACGCGAAAAGCAGGTGCGCGACGTCGTGGTGCCCGAGGCGATCACGGTGAGCGAACTGGCCAATCGCATGGCCGAAAAGGGCGCCGACCTGGTGAAAGCCCTGTTCAACATGGGCATGATGGTCACCGTCAACCAGACCATCGACCAGGATACTGCCGAATTGCTGGTCGAGGAGTTTGGGCACAACATCACGCGCGTTTCGGCAAGCGATGTTGATATTGACACCACCGAGGATACCGATCCCGAAGAAACCCTGCGCCCCCGCCCGCCGGTGGTGACGATCATGGGCCATGTCGATCACGGCAAGACCAGCTTGCTTGATGCCCTGCGCGGCACGGACGTGGTAAAGGGCGAGGCCGGCGGCATCACCCAGCACATCGGGGCCTATCAGATCACGACCAAAGACAAGAACAAGATCACCTTCCTCGACACCCCCGGCCACGCCGCTTTCACCGAAATGCGGATGCGCGGGGCCAATGTCACGGATATTGTGGTGCTCGTGGTTGCAGGCGATGATGGTTTGATGCCGCAGACCATCGAGGCAATCAATCACACCAAGGCCGCAGGTGTGCCGATGATCGTGGCGATCACCAAATCGGACAAGCCCGAATATAATCCGCAAAAGATCCGCGAGCGCTTGCTTGAGCACGAAGTGATCGTCGAGGCGCTGTCGGGCGACGTGCAGGACGTGGAGCTTTCCGCCAAGACGGGCGCAGGGCTCGACAAGCTGATCGAAGCGATCACGCTCCAGGCTGAATTGCTCGAACTCAAGGCACGTCCTGATCGGCCTGCCGAGGCCAAGGTGATCGAAGCCAAGCTCGACAAGGGCCGAGGCCCGGTTGCGACGGTCCTGATCACGCGCGGCACCCTCAAGCGCGGCGATAATTTTGTGGTCGGCACACAAAGCGGCCGGGTGCGCGCGATTATCGATGACAAGGGGCAGCAATTGAAGGAAGCTGGCCCCTCGATGCCGGTCGAGGTGCTTGGCCTTGGCGGCGTGCCCTCGGCGGGCGACACCCTTACTGTGGTTGAAAGTGAGCAGCGCGCGCGCGAAGTTGCCAAGTATCGCCAGGAACGGGCCAACGAGAAGCGTACCACGCTTGCTCCCACCAATTTCGACACCATGTTCAACAATCTCGCCTCCAACGTCATCGAATATCCGGTGGTGGTGAAGGCCGATGTGCAAGGGTCGGTCGAGGCGATCGTCAATGCGCTCCACAACCTCTCCAACGACGAGATCAAGGTGCGCGTGCTCAACGCCGGCGTCGGCGCGATCACCGAAAGTGATGTGATGCTGGCGGCCGGTTCCAAGGCCCCGATCATCGGCTTCAACGTGCGCCCGAATGCCAAGGCACGCGATCTGGTGAAGCGCGATGGCGTGCGGATGATGTATTACGATGTCATCTACCACCTTACCGATGCCGTCGCCAAGGAAATGGCGGGCGAGCTTGGGCCGGAACGGATCGAAACCGTGGTCGGCCGCGCCGAAGTCAAGCAGGTCTTCCCGGCGGGCAAGCGCGACAAGGCGGCTGGTCTGTTGGTGCTGGAGGGCGCGATCAGGAAGGGCCTGTTTGCGCGTCTCACCCGCGCTGATGTTATCGTCTCGGCGACCAAGATCGCCTCGCTCCGCCGTTTCAAGGACGATGTCGACGAAGTGCGCGCAGGGCTTGAATGTGGTGTGGTGCTCGAAGACACCAATGACATCAAGCCGGGCGATATGCTCGAAGTCTTCTCGGTCGAGGAGCGTGAGCGTACGCTGTGAGCGAGCAGGGCTTTTACCCCGAAGATGCCGGGCAGTCGCCGCATACGGCGCTGCTCGGCAGCGAATTCGTGAGCTGGGATCATGCCTCCCAGACGGCGACCATGCGCTTTACCGTCAAACGCGAGATGACCACCTGGCGCGGCGGCGTGCAGGGGGGCTTGGTTGCGGGCTATCTCGATGATGTCATGGGCTATGCTTATGTCGCGGCCACCAATGGCGAGGCCGCGCCGCTCAATCTCGATCTTTCGATGAGCCTCATTCGCCTCATCCCCCAAGGCGCGGTGATTATCGGCAAGGGGCGGGTGGTCAAAGCAGGCCGCCGGGTGATTTTCCTCGAAGGCGAATTGCTCGCCGAGGACGGCACAATTTACGCGCGCGCCACCTCGACCGCGATTCCCACCCCGCGCCCCACACCCACCAATACAGGGATGGCATGATGGCAAGGCGCGATGCCTTTACCCCCGAGCAGCAATCGGTGCGCGTGCTCAAGGTGGGCGAGCGCGTGCGGCACATCCTGTCCGAACTGCTGGCGCGCGGCGAGGTCCACGATGACGTGGTGAGCGCGGCACATATTTCCGTGACCGAAGTGCGCATGACTCCTGATCTGCGCCATGCGACGGCCTATGTTAAGGCGCTCTTGGGGGCAGGGCTCAGGCTATCGGACGAGGAGGTTGTCCACGCACTGCGCCAGAACACCGCGTTCCTGCAACGCGAGGTAGCCCAGCGCCTGGGCCTCAAATTCGCGCCCAAGCTGAAGTTTCGCAAGGATGAAAGCTTTGCCGAGGCTGACCGGATCGAAGCCCTGCTGCGCGATCCCAAGGTCGCGCGCGATCTGGGCGAGGACGAGGGCGAATAGCGCCGCGCTGCCTAACGCGGCACCATGCGCGCTTTCAAGGTGATGTCGACCTTGCTGCCCACGATCGCGGGATAGGCTTTCATCCCGTAATCACGCCGATCAATCGTGGTGGTTGCGGTAAAGCGGATCGCCTTTTCAGGGCTGGCCAAGGGATCTTCTTCGAATGTGACTTCAAGCACTTGGGGGTGCGTAATGCCACGCGCTGTGAGCTCGCCGCTGACCGTGCCGCGCGTCGGGCTCGACAGTTTCAGGGCGCGCCCCACAAAGCGCACATCGGGGTATTTTGCGACCCAGAAGAACTTCTCGCCGCGCAGCCGTTCGCGCGTGACGCGGTCGGGCGCTTCGAGCGCGGTTGCATCAAAAGTCACGTCGATCAGCGCGCGTTCGGGCGCGCCGGGCACGATGCTGACCACACCTTGCATCTTGGGGAAGCGCGCGGTCTTGCTGGCAAGGCCGAAGAAGGGCACCTTGGCCGCGACCTCGCTGGCGCGCGCATCGAGCGTGTAGCGCAAGGGCACAGAAACGGTGTTGCCGCCCGCCAGCAAGGCAAGCAGGGGGAAGATCAGCCAGCGGGTGAGAGTGCAGGTGGCAGGCATCACGTCCCTTATACGCATCAAACCGGCAAAAGGTTCACACAGCGCCTCGCCGTGCGCTCGCGCAGCGGCTAAACGAGGCAGGCATGGCCAAGCTCTATTTCTACTATGCCAGCATGAATGCCGGCAAATCCTCGCACCTGCTTCAGGCGGATTTCAATTACCGCGAGCGCGGGATGGCGACAATGCTGTGGACCGCCGCGCTCGACAGCCGTTCGGGCGGGCTGGTGAAGAGCCGCATCGGTCTGGAAAGCGCGGCCCACAAATTCACGCCCGATACCGATCTGTTTGCCGAAGTGATCGCTGCCCAAGGCACCGGCAAGCCAGATTGCGTGCTGGTGGACGAGGCGCAGTTCCTTACCCCCGATCAGGTCTGGCAGCTTGCCCGGCTGGCGGATGAAGGCGGTATCCCGGTGTTGTGCTATGGCCTTCGCACCGATTTTCAGGGTGCGCTGTTCCCCGGTTCGGCAGTGCTCCTGGGGATTGCCGATGCACTGGTGGAGCTGAAAGCGGTGTGCCACTGTGGGCGCAAGGCGACGATGAACCTGCGCGTCGATGAAAGCGGCGCGGCCGTGCGGCACGGCGCGCAGACCGAGATCGGCGGCAATGACCGCTATGTCGCGCTGTGCCGTAAGCATTTCCGCGAAGCGATCGGCAAGTGACGCCGCCGTGCAGGTGCGCTCTGGCTTTATCCGCCAGCGCTCCCTATCTCGCCTGCCATGAGTGAAACCCTGAGCCTTGCCCTGGTGCTGATCCCCGCGCTGGTGTTCGCCATCGTGTTCCATGAAGTCGCGCATGGCTATGTTGCCAAATTGCTCGGCGATCCCACCGCGAGCGAGCGCGGGCGGCTGACGCTCAATCCCATTGCCCATGTCGATCCGGTCGGCACCTTGCTGGTCCCGGGCGGCCTTGCGCTGCTGGGCGCACCGGTGTTCGGCTGGGCCAAGCCTGTGCCGGTCAACAAGTGGCGGCTCGATAATCCGCGTTTCGGCATGATGGCGGTGGCCGCTGCCGGGCCGGGCAGCAATTTCGTGCTGGCCATGATTGGCGCTGTGATCCTTGGCCTCACCATGCCGCCGGGCCTCGCATTCGGTGATGGGCTGGGTGTGGGCGCCTCTTTCCTGATGGACGCAAGCGGCCAGGTGGCATGGCTTTCGACCGGGTTGTTCTATTTCCTGCTGGTCAACATCTTCCTTGGCCTGTTCAACCTGTTGCCGATCCCGCCGTTTGATGGCTCGCACATTGTGGGAGGGCTGCTGCCTGACCGGCTGCGGGCGGGCTGGGAGCGATTGCAGGGTGTTGGCATGGCGCTGCTCTTGCTTCTGATCGGGGCAAGCTGGGTGTTGGGGACAAGCTGGCTTGGCGCGATCCTCGGCCCGCCGGTGCAGTTTGCGATGCAGTTCTTCCTCGGGATTGCCGATAGTATCGCGCGGCTGATTGCCTGAGCAAAGCGATGGGCGATAACGGCAAATTCGCACCGCTTTCGGGCTGGCTCATCCTTGATAAGCCGCGCGGGATGGGTTCGACCCAATGCGTGAGCGCGGTCAAGCGGGCGCTGCGGCAGAACGGCTATGCCAAGACCAAGGTGGGCCACGGCGGCACGCTTGATCCGCTGGCCGAAGGCGTGCTGCCGGTTGCCTTGGGCGAGGCGACCAAGCTTGCCGGGCGGATGCTCGATAGCGACAAGATCTACGAATTCACGGTGAGGTTCGGTGAGGAGACTGACACGCTCGATACCGAAGGCGCGTGTGTGGCAACCAGCGATGCGCGGCCCAAGCCGGGAGAGATCGAGGCGGTGCTATCGCGCTTTACCGGCACCATTGAACAGGTGCCGCCAACCTATTCGGCGCTCAAGGTGGATGGGCAGCGCGCCTATGATCTGGCGCGCAGCGGGCAGGCGGTGGCGTTGAAGTCACGCGCGGTGACGATCCACGCGCTCATTCTGGCCGGTGGCGAAGGGGAGGGCGAAGCGCCGCTGGATGCTGTCACCCTCATCGCTCATGTCTCCAAGGGCACCTATATCCGCTCTCTCGCGCGCGACATTGCCCATGCACTGGGGACTTGCGGCCATGTCACGTACCTGAGGCGCACCAAGGCCGGGCCTTTTCTTGAGGCTCAGGCGATTTCGCTGGACAGGATCGAGGAAATCGCTAAGGGGCGCAGCCTTGAACACTTTCTCCTGCCGCTGGAGGCAGGGCTGGACGACATCCCGGCCCTTCACCTCGATCAGGCGAGCGCGCAGGCGGTCCGTCAAGGCCGGGTATTGCCTGACATGCCCCAATCATCCGGGCTTTATCTGGCGAAACTGGGCGAAAGGCCAGTCGCGCTGATGGAGATCACGGATGGCACGGCAAAGGTCGTGCGGGGATTCAACTTTCCCGATGTCGCTGAGTAAGAGAGAAAAATCATGTCGGTTACCGCCGAAAAGAAGCAGGAAATCATTGCTGAAAACGCCCGTGATCCCAAGGACACCGGGAGCCCCGAAGTGCAGGTCGCGATCCTTACCGAGCGCATCCGCAACCTGACCGAGCACTTCAAGGATCACCACAAGGACAATCATTCGCGCCGCGGCTTGCTGATGATGGTGAACAAGCGTCGCACGCTGCTCGCCTATCTCAAGAAGAAGGATGTCGAGCGTTACAATGCCCTGATCCAGAAGCTGGGTCTGCGCAAGTAAGGCACGCTTTCGGCCCGCCCCATCGGCGGGCCGTTTCGCATTGGGCTGGCTGTTGCGCCGCTGCGATGTGCGAAAAATTTACCGCGCTGCCGCTCTCATGTATGCTTGCAGCGCAATTTGATTGGCCATCCTTCACAATCCGGTGGAGGGGCCGGGGGCTAGACTGGCCCCGCACCGCGCCGGAGCGGATTTTTATCCGGCATCAGAGGCCCCGCACGCAATAGGGCGCTGCGGGTCAGAAGGAATATCGATGTTTGACACCAAGACTGTATCGCTGGAGTGGGGCGGAAAGACCCTCACTCTGGAAACGGGCCGCATTGCCCGTCAGGCCGATGGCGCCGTGCTGGCGACCTATGGCGAAACCGTGGTGCTGTGCGCCGTCACGGCCGCAAAGAGTGTGAAGGAAGGGCAGGACTTCTTCCCGCTCACCGTCCACTATCAGGAAAAGTTTTCGGCTGCCGGTCGTATCCCCGGCGGCTTCTTCAAGCGTGAACGCGGCGCAACCGAGAAGGAAACGCTCACCAGCCGCCTGATCGACCGCCCGATCCGTCCGCTGTTCCCCGAAGGTTTCTACAACGAAATCAACGTCATCGCGCAGGTCCTGTCGTTCGACGGCGAGACTGAGGCCGATATCGTTGCGATGATTGCGGCTTCGGCTGCGCTCACCATCTCGGGCGTGCCCTTCATGGGGCCCATCGGTGCCGCCCGCGTCGGCTTTATTGATGGCGAATATGTCCTCAATCCCAAGCAAGAAAAGGCGCTTGCCGAAGGCCGCCTCGATCTCGTGGTCGCCGCGACCGACAAGGCCGTGATGATGGTTGAATCCGAAGCCAAGGAGCTCACCGAAGCTGAAATGCTCGGCGCGGTGATGTTCGCGCATGAGGAAATCCGCAAGGTTACGGCTGCGATCATCGAACTCGCGGAAAAGGCCGCCAAGGCTCCGTGGGACATCGACGTCTCCGATAACACGGCCGACATCAAGGCGAAGCTCAAGGAGCTCGTGGGTGCCGATATCGCGGCGGCCTACAAGCTCACCGACAAGTCGGCGCGTTCGAACGCGCTGAACGCCGCGCGTGAAAAGGCCAAGGCCGCCTTTGCTGAGGAAAGCCCGCAGACCCAGATGGTGGCGATCAAGACCATGAAGAAGGTTGAGGCCGACATCGTGCGCACCGCGATCCTCAAGGAAGGCGCGCGCATCGATGGCCGCAAGCTCGATGAGGTGCGCCCGATCGAAGCCATCGTCGGCTTTCTGCCGCGCACCCATGGTTCCTCGCTGTTCACCCGTGGCGAGACCCAGGCAATCTGCACCACCACGCTGGGCACCAAGGATGCCGAGCAGATGATCGACGGGCTTGAAGGCCTTTCGTATTCCAGCTTCATGCTGCACTACAACTTCCCGCCCTATTCGGTCGGTGAAGTGGGCCGCTTCGGCGCGCCGGGTCGCCGCGAAGTCGGCCACGGAAAGCTTGCTTGGCGCGCGCTGAACCCCGTTCTGCCGAGCAAGGAAGACTTCCCCTATACGATCCGTGTGCTCTCCGACATCACCGAGTCGAACGGCTCGTCCTCGATGGCGACCGTCTGCGGCGGCTGCTTGTCGATGATGGACGCGGGCGTGCCGATCAAGGCCCCGGTCTCGGGCATCGCGATGGGTCTCATCCTCGAAGGTGACGAGTTCGCCGTCCTTTCCGACATTCTGGGCGATGAAGACCACCTTGGCGACATGGACTTCAAGGTTGCCGGGACCGCCGAAGGCATCACCACGATGCAGATGGATATCAAGATCGCCGGCATCACGCAGGAGATCATGGCCAAGGCGCTGGAACAGGCGAAGGCTGGCCGGATGCACATCCTTGGCGAAATGGCCAAGGCTCTGACGGGTGCCCGCGCCGAAGTCAGCAAGCATGCGCCGCGCATCGAGACGATCCAGATCGACAAGTCGAAGATTCGCGAAGTGATCGGTACGGGCGGCAAGGTGATCCGCGAGATCGTCGCCGAAACCGGTGCCAAGGTCGATATCGACGATGAAGGCGTGATCAAGATCTCGTCCTCCAATCTCGACGAGATCGAGGCGGCCAAGCGCTGGATCCTCGGCATCGTCGAGGAGCCTGAAGTGGGCAAGATCTACACCGGCAAGGTCGTCAATATTGTCGATTTCGGCGCTTTTGTGAACTTCATGGGCGGCAAGGACGGGCTCGTCCACGTCAGCGAAATGAAGAACGAACGCGTCGAAAAGCCGACCGATGTCGTCTCCGAAGGCATGGAAGTGAAGGTCAAGGTGCTCGAGATCGACCCGCGCGGCAAGGTTCGCCTGTCGATGCGCGTGGTTGACCAGGAGACGGGCGAGGAACTGGAAGACACCCGTCCGCCGCGTGAGCCGCGCGGCGACCGCGGTGGTGACCGTCGCGGGCCGAAGGGCGGCCGTGGCGGTGGCCGTGGCGGCCGCGAGCGTGACAGCGCGCCTGCTGGTCTGCCCGACTTTCTCAAGGACTAGGCTGAGCCCGCTCTTGTCACCCGCGCTAAAGTTGGGACCTGGAGCGGCACGCTCTGTCCTTTGGAGCCCCACGTCCCAGCTTGTGCTGGAATGACGGGCAAGAATACTGATGGCCGCCCGGATCACTTCGGGCGGCCTCTTATTTTGAGAACCGAACCATGCTGAAACGGGAACTGATCGACACCGCCGAAATCGCCGATGGCGAAACGCTCGCACTTTACAGCCATGGGCGGGATTTCATGATCGTGCTGGGGCGCAATGAGCTGATGAGCACGCGGATGCGGTTTTCCGAAGAGCAACTCGCCGAATTGACGCTGGCGCGGCTCGCCAAGCCGGCTCCCCGCATTCTCATTGGCGGTTATGGCTTGGGCTTCACCTATCGCATGGCGCTCAGCAAAACAGACGCGTGCGCCGAGATCGTGGTCGCCGAGATTTCCGACAAGATCATTGAATGGGCCGAAGGACCGATGGCGGAGCTGACCGGCGATGGCCTCAAGGACCCGCGGCTCGACCTCAAGATCTGCGACGTCGCAGCCCTGATCGATGATGCCAATGATGGCACTTGCGACAAATATGACGCGATCCTGCTCGATGTCGATAATGGCCCGGATGGGCTGGTGCGGTGGGAGAATAACCGGCTCTATTCGCGCACTGGTCTTGCCAAGGCGCGCGATGCGCTGAGGCCCGGTGGAATCCTTGCCGTGTGGTCAGCGGCGCCCGACCCGGCGTTTCGCAAGCGTTTGAAAGACACCGGGCTGGAGGTCGAAGAGCGCGGCGTCCGATCACGCCCCAATAACAAGGGCGCGCATCACGTCATCTGGTTTGCTCAGAAATCGTAGATCAGGGTCACGCGGCTCAGCATGTCGGTATTGACCGCACCTGCGGGGGGCTGCGTATTGTATTCGATGGTATGCGACAGGCGCACCGACAGCTTGCTTGCGACCTTGGCAAGCGCGCCGTTCTGGCTCACGAGCGTGCTGTTGCTGTTCTGGAGCACCATATTGCTGTTGTTGGTGAGCGTGATGTTGGGCGTGATTTTCCAGCTCAGATCAAAGGCACCGAGCGCGGCCAATTCGTTCAAATTGGTACCGTCGACGAAATTGGTGCTGCGCCAGGCTGGGCCCAGCTTGGCCGAAAGCGTGAGCGAGCCATCATCAACCAGCTCATAACGCATCCCGGTTGACAGCGTGTAACGCCCGGTGAAGCCCTGAAAGCGATCCTGCTCGTACTGGCCAAAGCCATAGGCAAACACCCGTTCCAACAGCTTGAGATTAGGCTCGTAGGTGGCAAGATATTGCTCGCGCCGCACCACGCCACTGGTCTGTTGATAATCGGCGCGGCCTGTCAGCCGGTGCCGCCAGTTGAAGCCGCGCTTGTTGAGTGTGAGCGCGGCGGTGAAGCCAATCACGTCGGCATTGCCGGTTGACTGGAAGGCGCCCAGCTCCCCCCGGCCGTCCCAATTCTCCAGCATCCCCGCGGTGCGCAGGGCTTCGATCTTCTGCGCCTCGGCCACCTGTTTTTCCTCTGCCAGCCGCGCGCGATAGGCGGTGCGGATGGCAGTGATTTCATCTTCGCTTGCCGGATTGGTTTTGCGGGCAAGCTCCAGCAAGGCCAGCACCGTGGCCTCCTTCTCGCTTTCGATCGCCGCCGTGATGAGGGCGCGAACCGCCGGGTCAAGCGGGGACGGGGTGGGCGGTTCCTCGCTGGCCTCGGGATCGGCGCGAGGCTCTGCCAGAGCAGGCGCCCCGGTCATCGCAGCGCTTGCCGCCAATCCCAGCTCAAGCCATAAGCTCACGCCGCCACCCGTCAGGCCAGCCGCGCCTCAGCGCACGCGCGGCCCGCCAAAGGGCAGCGGCGGAGGCGGGCGGCGGACTCCGCGCGGAAGCTGCGCCTGATAAGCGCGCCCGCAATGTTCGACGCAATAGGGAAAGCCCGGGTTCACCGGCTCACCGCAGAAGTGGAAATCCGGCTCACCCGGGTGGCCGATCGGCCAGCGGCAAACCTTGTCCGAAAGATCGAGCAGGCTTGTCTTGTCGGCAATCTCGGGGCTCGGCTTGGCCGGCACGAGGCGGCGCGGCGGCGCGGGCGGGATCGGTGCCTGCTGGTCACCAGGGCCTTGCCGCAAAAACCCGCCTGGCCCGACCGAGACAATCTTGGGCAGTTCAGTGGCGGGACCGGGAAGCGGCTGCGAGGGCGTTTCGCTGGCAGGAACGGCACGCTCTTTCGCAGCAGCGGATGCAGGCGTCGCAGCGGGGGCGCGCGGGGGCTCTTGCGCTGCGGGCTTGGGCGCAGGTGCGGGCTTGGTCTCGCTCGGGCTGCGCGCTGGCGCGGGTTTTTTTGCGGTGGACGCAACAGCCGGGCTTGCGGCCTTTTTCTCGTTGGCCTTGACCGGCGATGGGCGCGACTTGAGGCCAAGGCGGTGCGCCTTGCCGATCACGGCATTGCGACTGACCCCGCCAAGTTCCTCGGCGATCTGGCTAGCGGTGGCGCCGCCTTCCCACATCTTCTTGAGCGTAGCGATGCGCTCGTCTGTCCAACTCATAATCTCTACCTGTCTGAAGCGCCCGCGTTCCTCTCTCCGCAAGTCTGGAGAGCCGCGTGCGCTCTGTCTTCTGTCATCGCCTGTCTTGCCAGCAAGGCGGCAAGAGCCTAGGCGAGCGCCCCATGGCCAAGCAAGCTTCCTCGCTCGAAAATTCGCCTCCCCAGCCCGTGGCGCAAAAGCGCGGGGATGACAAGCCTGCAAGCCTTGGGGCTTTTCCGCCGCGCGGGGTGCCGGTGATCACGGGCGTCAATTGGGTCGGCCTGATCGCGCTCTATATGAAGGAGGTGCGGCGGTTTCTCAAGGTGCAGACCCAGACAATCTGGGCCCCGGCAGTCACCACGCTGCTGTTTCTGGTGATTTTCACCGTGGCGCTGGGGCGCGAGGGGCGGATGGTGCTGGGTGTCCCCTTTGCGAGCTTTGTCGCGCCAGGGCTGATCATGATGGGCATGATGCAGAACGCCTTTGCCAATTCCTCCTTCTCGCTGCTCTCTGGCAAGATGCAGGGGACGATCATCGACCTCCTGATGCCGCCGCTGTCGCCGGGCGAGTTGATGGCAGGGATTGTGCTTGCCGCGGTCACGCGGGCGCTTGGCGTGGGGCTGGCGGTCTCGCTTGCGATGTTGCTGTGGCCCGGCGTCTCGCTGCGCGTGGCCGAGCCGTGGGCGGTGGTGTGGTTCGGCTTGATGGGTTCTGCGATGCTGGCGATAATCGGGCTGGCAACCTCGGTGTGGGCCGAAAAGTTCGATCACAATGCGGCGATCACCAATTTCGTGATCGCGCCGCTCTCGCTGCTCTCGGGCACTTTTTACGTCATCGACAATCTTGCACCCGCGTTTCAGGCAGTGAGCCGCGCCAATCCGTTTTTCTACGTGATTTCGGGCTTTCGATACGGCTTTCTTGGTCAAAGCGATATCGGCGCCGATGCGAGCGTCGTGTGGGCAGCGGCGGGGATTGGTGCCTTTAATTTGCTATTGGGTGCTGCGACTTACGCACTGTTGCGATCGGGCTGGAAATTGAAGAACTAAGCCTCAGTGTGTCAAGGAGCGGCGCATCCGGTAGCGGCCGTCCTTGAATTGTTCGAACAGTTCCGCAACACTGGGATGATCCACCGGGCCGCCATCGGCATCGCTCACAAGATTGCCTTGGCTGACATAGGCGACATAGCTCGAATCGTCGTTTTCGGCGAGCAGGTGGTAGAACGGCTGGTCTCGGCGCGGGCGGATATTCTCGGGGATTGACTGATACCACTCCTCCGAGTTGGCAAAGACCGGGTCGATATCGAACACCACTCCGCGAAACGCGAAGATGCGGTGGCGCACCACGTCGCCGATACTGAAGCGGGCACGGGTCTGGCGCGGCGCAATGATGGTGCGGCCGGCCTGTGCCGAGAAGAACTCTGCGCGATCCATAGGTGACATTATGGGCCTTCGCAGGTGCAAAACAAGCGTCTTGTGGAAGCGCAGTGGGGATATGCCCGCATTTTGCTCAAGGATTGCTCTTGGCAAGCCCCGCGCCCTGCGCTAACGGGCGCGCTCATTTTGCGCGGGCAGCCGATCGACCGGGTTGCCAAACGCCAGAATGGCTGCGGAGAGGTGGCAGAGTGGTCGAATGCGCCGCACTCGAAATGCGGTTTACCGGCAACGGTAACGTGGGTTCGAATCCCACCCTCTCCGCCA
>JBKBLW010000012.1:0-32939 GCA_046296155.1 Erythrobacter sp.
TGATCGATGAACCATTGCCACAGGATCCGCGCACGCTCGAGCGCGTGAAAAGCGGGGTGGTGGCTGTGCCCGGCTTCTTTGCAGGCGCGCAGCAGGCCATCGCGCCAAGCGCGCATTTCGGCACGGCCGACCCAGCTGATCGGCATATCGCCGCACCATGCCTCAATGCGTTTCAGGGGCGTGGCGGCGGTGCGGCGGGTGTTATCGGACTGCTTGGCCAGCACTTCGGCCTTGTAGCGGGCGATGCCGGCCGAAACAGTGCGCGCCTTGACGAAGCGCTTGACGGCGATCGGCTTGCCGCCGCCCGCGCGCCAATCTGCGATTTCGGCGTTGCGTTGTTCGGCTTGCTTCACCGCGTCGGCCAGATCAGCGCCGAGGGCCTTGGCTGTCCATCCGGCTTTGCGTTCGGGCGTGTTGGGTTCCCAATAGAACCGGATGCCGGCGGCGGTGGGTTTGGCACGAAGGCCCTTGACCTTGAGTTTCATGCCGTGCCTCCGTCGCCGCGCAGATGTTCCATCTCGTGACGGTGGATCAGCTCATCAATAATCCGGCCATCCTCGACCGCGCGGATTGCCTGGATTAGCTCGCCGACTTTCTGGCGGTGATCGATAAGAATGCCGCGCAGTTCGGGCAGAAGTGAGGCAGGCGGGTTTCGCTTGCCAGCCATCCAGTTGTAGAGTGTGCGTTCGGCAACATCGAGGCGCGCGGCCAGCGGGATGACGCCAAGCAGATCCGCCGCGGCGCGAATGGCGCCAGCGGTGGGCGAGGGTGGTGTGCTGCGATCGGGGTGAGCCATGGGCTGAGTCCTTTGGTGACTGTAGCTCCGGCCGGATACCAGAGCGGCGAGGAAGTATAGAGAGAAGGCGCGGCGGGCAAGGTGCCTGTGGTTGGAAGCAATCCGGCAGGCAGAGCGCGCCCGCGCACGCAATGGGACACCTCAATGGAAGGGCTAGGTCATGCGCGTCTCCTGTGGTTGCGGCGGTGATCAGCGATAGTGATGAGGGGGCGGGCGAGGCAGCGATCAAGGCGCGGCACGCGATCATCCCAAACAAGCGCTTCATCCCATGGTGGGCGCGTGACGGACTGGAGCATCACAGCACCCCGGCATTCTTGAGCACTGCAAGGCCCGCGCCAATGCTAGCGGCAAGCACAATGCCCACGACAATGGCCAAATCAATGTAGGCGCGGCGGCGTGTGGCCTGGTGTTGATCGACCTCAGCCTGGAGCCATTCGGGCAGTTCGCGCGCGTAGCGCTGGCGCGGATCTTCATTAATCATAAGAGCGAGCCTCCTGTTGCTGAAAATCTTCGGCATCAACCTGCGCCACCAGAATGGCGATCGCGGTGATCAGGCGTTTACGCCGGGCGTCGGGCGAGCGAGCGCCAATGGCAGCGCGATAGGCTTCATCCGAAAGACGCTTGAAATAGGCCCAGCCATGCTTGGCATCGGCCTGAGGCGTGTGCCCTTTGGTGATGTGCCGCGCGCGCAGGGCGGCAATAGCCGCAAGCGACAGCGCCGAGGGGTGGCCGAGGTCGGCCAGTAAATCATGCAAAGGGTGGCTCGCCGCCTGCGACGGGTCGCACAGCGCAGACGGCGAGCCAGAGGTGCCGTCGCCGACGAGAAGGGATCGGGATGCGACGGGGGAAAACATGACCTGGGCAGGCGTGAGATCACCGAACAGGCGGCGGTACTGATCACCAGGCCCAGCGGCGCAGCGCGGGGCGTGCGCGTTCATGGCTGGCCTGCCTGCACGATGGCAATGATCATCAGCGGCACCGCCAGCGCGACAAGCGCCGTGTTGACCGCCGAACCGAAGCGTTCGAGCAGGGCGATGCGGCGGGCAAGGCGGCTCATGCGCTTTCTCCAGATGTAGGGCGCTGGCGCGCGGCCGCGATCGCGGCGCTGGCCTGATCAGCAACGTGCGCTTCGACCAAAGCGGCCTGTTTGATCAGCGCTGCGGCCATGATGCGGGCGGCATCGGGGGTAAGTTTAACAAACAGGCCGAGCTGGTTGCCTAGCGCTGTGTGTGACCACATGTTGATCGAGACCGCCATGTCGCCGGATGCGTAATCAAGCGAGCGACCGTAAGACATTTCGCTGGCTGGAAAAAACGGAACGCCGTCGATCAGCTGCGGCGTAGCGCAGGCCATCAGGGCACCTTCGTAGACCTGGCTGGTCGATTTATCGACCGTGGCGCGCTTGTAGCCGCGAAAGCTCACGCCTCTGTCCCCCCGACAAGCGTGAGCTGGCCCGCGCGGCGGTGCAGTTCGGCGATGCCGCGCTGGCGAGCGAGTTCATCGGCTGCCAGCGTTGCGGGCGGATCGAAATGGATGAACCAGGCATCGACCGCCTCGCGCGGCCAGCGGCTGCTGGTGCGGATTTCGCGCACCGCGCCCTTGCCCTTCACAAAAGTGGGATAGGGCTGCGGAAAGCCATAATCGGCAATCAGCGAGCGAAGATAGGTGATGCGTGCCTGATCGCCGCCCGAATGGGCGAGCCGGTGGCAGATATCGTGCAGCGAGTAAGTGTGGGAAACGGGCATTGCCGGGCCTCCGACTGGTTTCGTCGGCAGCCGACATATTTCCAAATTGGCTATGATGTCAAGCCAATTTGGATATGGTTATGTAGCGTTGATGTTTTCGTCGTTGCCGGGCCAAGGCACGACAACATCGGCAAGCTGCCTTAACTGTTCGCGTTCCCGTTTGCCGGCCGCACGCATGCGATCAATCATCGCGCGCTCTTCGGCAGTGAGAGAATAGGGGTTATCTACAGGAGGCAACAGGTCAGCCGGCGTAACACCAAGCACCGGCGCGATGCGGCGCATCCATTGCTGATCGAGCTTGCGCGAGCCGACTTCAACCTTTTGCAGTGCGCCTGGGGTGATGGAAATCCGGCGCGCCAGCTCGGCCTGAGACATGCCAATGGCTTCGCGCAGCTCACGGATGCGATTGGGGGGTGAAGTATTGTCGCTCACCAGGCGAATATAGCCAATCTGTGGCTTAGCCATATTGGCGTATTGCCAAAATGGATTGAGACTGTCTATCCAAAATGGCAACGATAATGTTCCCATTTCAGGACAGGTGCTGATGTGAAGCTGGCAGATTGGCGTCGTGCGTCGGGGATGACGCAAGAGGAATTGGCGGCAAGGCTGGGGCTTATCCCGG
Source organism: Erythrobacter sp. (assembly GCA_046296155.1). Classification (GTDB taxonomy): domain Bacteria; phylum Pseudomonadota; class Alphaproteobacteria; order Sphingomonadales; family Sphingomonadaceae; genus Erythrobacter. Next base: position 3,164 of record JBKBLW010000012.1, read on the forward strand.
GTTCGGTGGCGCGTTACGAAAGCGGTTCGCGCCTGCCCGCCCCGGCCGTGATGATCCGGCTGTTCGAGATCAGTGACGGCGCGGTGCAGCCCAATGACTTTTACGCCCTGCCCGATGCGGCGGCGGCAGAGGCGGCGTGAGGGGCGGCTATGCAATCTCGTCTCGCTCATAGCCGATTGGTAAGCAAGCAAGTCCTAACGCGCGCTAAATACAATTTGTTGAGGGTTTGCAAATGACTGGCCCGGCGGTCCAGCGTGCGTTGCCGCATTGCTGCGGCAAGCGCTGCGATGATGGCGCATGGCGGGTGCTGCTGATTGTGCCGGTGGACAGCGCTGTGACGGTGCATCGCGTGATCGATGCCGATCATGCTGAGCACCTGGGGCGCCAGCTGTTGGAGTATTCGGCGCTGGTGCGTGATCGGATCGGGCTGCCGGGATCGGTAGCAGGCGTGCGCAAGGCCTAGCGGTGAAGTTCAGTCGCTCTTGTCTGTGTCATGATGAGCCCGAGCGATACGACGCGCTGTTGCCACGCGAGCGCGAAGTGCTGGCGCTGTGGGATGGCGGCGCATCGCCCCAGGACATTGCCGCGACCCTCTCGATTTCGTGCGCCTCGGTCAAGACCATCGTGCGGATCTATGACGACAGGGATGCCGAAGGGATCGACCACAAGACGATGATGAAGCTGGGCAGCGAGCTGCTGAGGCAGCGCATCCTGCAATTTCATCCGCATGTGGCATTTGGAGGTGAAAGCTGATGCCAGTTGACGACAATGATCGGCATTTTGCCGAGCAATTGCAAAAAGCGCTCGCCAGCCCTTGTGCCGATCCCGTGGTGGTGGGTGGTTTCGTTTTGAGCCGCAAGACAGCGCGGACCATCGAGCGTGTCCTGTTTGGGCAAGATGAGGCCAGGCAACCAGAGCGCAGGCGCGTCAGGCCGCCTGCTCGCGGCAATTCCGAGGTGACGCGCCCGAGCATGGCAGCGCCTGCAATAGTGCCGATGCCTATGCGGTTGCCCGTGGGCGGCAGGGGCATGCCAGCCTTTGGCGACCGATTCGACCGGCGTGCGCGCGGGGATCAGTTCTGCGAGCAATGTGACAAGCTGGTTTCGGCTGACCGCGCGAGGCGCTGCCGGAGCGCCTGGTGCAAGGTGCGGGATCTGGCCTCAAGCAGCGCAGCGGTAGGCCAAACGAAAACGGCCTCAAGTAGCGCAGCGGTAGGCGGAAAGGGGTGCGCGGCATGAGCGAGCGTGAGCCTGAGTATTTGTTCGACGACGACTCCGGCGACGGGTTCGATGATGAGTGCATGCTTGCTGGCAGCGAGTTTTGCGATTGGGATTGCGGGGCGCTCGATTGATGCAAGGCGGCCCCACCCCTGCCGAGCTTAACGAGCTGCTGGTGCAGCAGCTCGAGAGCCTTGCCTTCTACCTGTTCCCCAAGGCGGTGAAGGAAGGTTCGGAAATCTGTGTCGGTTCGATCCATGGTGAGCCAGGACAATCGCTTCGCATCAATGTGAGCCGGGGCCCGCGGCGCGGGTTCATCCGCGATTTCGCCGCTGGCGAGGGCTATGATGCGTTCAAGCTGGCGGCGGCAGTGCAGTTCGGCGGCGATTATTCGCGCACCTACAAATGGGCGGTGAGCTGGCTTGGCCTCGACAACGCCGATCCCGCGCGGATCGAGCGCGTCAAGCGCGACGTGCGGCAGGAAACGCAGCGGCGCGAGGCCGAGGCGGCCAAGCGCGCGGCAGATGATCGCCGCAAGGCCGAGGCGATGTGGCTGAATGCCCGCCCGCTGCAGCGGGGCGATCCAGTGGATCGATATCTGCTTTCACGGGCGCTCGATCTGGCCGAGCTGGGCCATGCGCCCGGTGCGCTGCGCTTCGCGCCCGCCCATCCCTATTGGCGGCAGGGCGCTGATGGAAGACCGGAGCAAGTGGGCCGGTTTCCGGCGATGCTGGCGCGCATCGTCGGCCTTGATGGCCGGTTCATCGGCACGCACCAGACCTGGCTCAAACCCGATGGCAGCGGCAAGGTGGGGCCGGACGAAATCGGCCGCGATGCCAAGGGCCGCCCGCACAAGGCCAAGAAAGTGCGCGCCGGATTTGATGGCGGCCATATCAAGCTGTGGCTGGGCCAGCACCCGGATGGGCGGCGCGTCCGGGGCGCGCTGCGGGCGATGAAGGCGACCCGCCTGTATCTGTCCGAAGGGATCGAGGACGGGCTGACAGCGGCGGTGGCCGATCCTTCGCTGGTGGTGGCCTGCATGATCAACGTTGGCAATATCCGCGCAATCGAATTGCCCGAACAGGCGCGCGAAATCGTGCTGCTGAAACAGAATGACCCGCCGGGATCGGATGCCGAGCGCAGCTATCTGGCAGGCGTCCACCGGCTGCGGTGCGACGGACGGCGCGTGCTGGAGGTGACAGTCGGCGCGGGTGACAAGGACATCAACGATCTGGCGCAGCGGGCGGCGCAAAGGCCGCTGGCGCGCGCGAGCTGAGGGACGCGACAAATGGCGAAGGGGGATCACCTGCAGGTTGTGCGGGGTGCGCTGGCATCAGCGAAAGATGCGCCGCCAATGGATGGCGGCAGCGGCGGCGGTGATGACAGCGGCGCTGTTTCCGGGCCGCGCCTGCCCGATGATTGCCCGGTGAAGCCGATCGGCGTTGAGGGCGGGGTATTCCATTTTCTCTCCACGCTCGGCGAGCTGCGATCGCTCAAAGCGGATCAGGTGGCCAACAAGCATATTGTGGGCCTGTTTGCGCCGCGCAGCCAGTATCTGTTGGACACCTGGCCGCGCAAAAAGCTGGTCAAGACCAAGCTTGATGACGGCACCGAGCTGGAGGAATGGATCGTCACGGGCTGGCGCACCGATGATGTGTCGATGGTGCTGATGGACGAGGCAGCGCGCTGCGGGGTTTGGAACGCCCGCGAAAAAGTGCGCGGGCGTGGTGGATGGCGCGCCAAGGATGGCAGCTTGATCCTCCATGCGGGCGATAAGGTGCTGATTGGCGGGCAATGGCAGGCGCCGGGCGTCTATGACAAGATGGTTTACCCGTCGCAGCCCGCCAGCCCGCGCCCGGCGAAGCGCAATCCCGACCACATTGAGGATTTGGCGCCGAAGCTGCTCAAATATTTGCTGGATCGCGGCGCGAGTTTTGATGGCTGTCCGACTGCTGGAAAGGTGCTGCTTGAGCTGTTCCGGTGCTGGCAATTTGCCCGCCCTGGGATCGATGAATATCTTTTGTTAGGCTGGAATGCGGCATCGGTTTATGGCGGTGCGCTGGATTATCGCCCGCTGGTGTGGCTGACGGGTGATGCTGCGACCGGTAAAAGCGCGCTGCAGAAAGCAATCGGGCGGCTGCATGGCGCGGGCATCCTGCAAAGCCCCGATGCGACCGAGGCGGGCGTGCGCCAGACGCTGGGCCAGCAATCGCTGCCGGTGGCGATCGACGAGGCCGAGGCCGAGGCCGATAACCGCAAAATGCAGGCGCTGGTGAAGCTGGCGCGTCTGTCAGCAACAAGCCAGGGCAACATCACGCGCGGCGGTGTGGATCACCAGGCGTCGGAATTTCGCGCGACCAGCTGTTTCCTCTTTTCGAGCATCCTGATCCCGCCGATCCCGCCGCAGGATCGCAGCCGCCTTGCCGTGCTTGAAATGGAGCCGATCAAGGCGGGCATGCGCGAGCCGCCGCTTGACGAGCGCGAGCTCGAGCAGCTGGGCGCGCAGCTGCGAAAAGATATGGCCGATCGGTGGCCGCTTTGGCCCGCGCGGCTGCAAATGTACTGGAACGCGATGATCGATATCGGCAAGCATAAAGGGCGCACCGCCGATCAGTTCGGCGGGCTGCTGGCGGCGGCCGATCTGCTGCTGTCGCGCGATCCACCGGACAAAACGCGGGTTGATGCCTGGGCGCGCGACCTGGCAGCGGATCGCCTGACCGAGACAGCGGAAAACACCAGCGAGGCCGAGCGTTGCATCCAATGGCTGGTGACATCGCCGGTGCAGCTGACGCGCGGCGGTGAGCGGCGCACGATCGGCGAATGGCTGGGCGATGCGGTGGCGAGCATGGACAAGGGCCTGACCGATGCGGCTGCCATCCGAGCCGGGGCGCGCGATGCACTGGGCCGGATCGGCATTGCCCTGCCCGAGACGAAAAAGGGCGTGCCGGGCGTGGTGTATGTGGCAATCGCCAGCAGCCATCGGGGCCTGTCCGAAGTCTTCGCCGGAAGCACCTGGGGCGATGGCGTGTGGAGCCAAGCGCTGCGCCGCACGCCCGGCGCGCTGAAAAACGAGCGGGCGAAGATCAACGGATCGAGCATGGCCTGCACGCTGCTGCCGATCACGGAAATGCTGCGGGACGATGCCGCGGCGGCGGTGGCGGAAAGGGAAATTGTGGAGTGACCACTTGCCGAAGCGCAAGGGCGCCCGCTGCCGCATCATCGCGCGCGGCACAATGAGTCCGTGCGAGATTGAATTCGAGTTCGGGGTGCGGCACATTGTTTTGCGCTATGCGGTGCGAAAGGTGTGTGATGGTGCGGGTTCTTGTAGTGGCGGCCAGCCTGTTGCTGGCGGGCTGCGATCTGATCCAAGGTGACGCGGAGGAAATGGCCACCCTGGCCAATCGGCCCGGTGACGCGCGCTGCACCACCGAGCCGCACCCATTCGAGCCGGGCAAAACCTGGCAAAGCTGCCCGCCCGAAATTGGCCCGCTCGATATCTACGAGGAAGCCTACACGCCTGAGCAGGTGGACGGCGCGCCGGTGCCGCAGCGCTGACAGCAAAAGGGCCGAGGCGTTAGCCGCGGCCCTTGTTGAGTGATCAGGTGCGGACCTATTCGGCCCAATAGTCGCCCGGTTCGTCGGCGAGCTGCGCGGCCTCGAGGTCGCGGCGCACCTGCCAATCAAGCCCGGCGTCGCCATAGTAGCGAACATCGAAATAGTCGGTCATGCGGTCGGAATTGTCGCGATTGTAGGCGCTGTGAATGGCATTGAGCTTGCCGAGCAAATCGCGCAGCTCGTCGCTTTGCGCAGCGCGCCCGGCGCATGGCATATCGTGCAGGCGATTGGGAAATTGCTTTTTCCACGATGCGGCTTTTTTCGACAGCACCTTGAACCCGGCGGGAAGGGCGGTCACGCTGATGTCGATAGACTGGCCGCCGCTGTAGCGCTGGATCCGCACGCTAACCTTGATGCCCTTTGCCAGCCCCAGCGCGGCAATATCGGCGCGCATGCGCCGCGCAATTTCTTTGATGTCGAGATCGCGCGTCGCGTCATACTTTGCGCCGCGGCTTTCATTGGCCGGATCGCAATAGGCGGGCATCGGACGCGCGGCCTGTTCGCGCTGGCGTAGCGCTTCCTGGTGATCGATGGCCACTTCCGCCGCGAGGCGCGCGCCTATGGTGTTCCCGAGCTTTTCAGCAAGCTCGAGCTTTTCGCGCTCGATGCGGGCGGTGTTGGCGGCCTTGTTGGCGGCGGTGATCGCCTTAGCACGCAGCTGGTTGCGACGAGCGGCGAAATTGATGATTTGTGCAGTCATTGGGTCGGCCTCCTTTTGCCGTGCCGCCCGGCCCATGCCGCGGCGACAAATGGGCAGAGAATCTGCCCGCTCGCACTTGTCAACCCCTCGCCCCGAACCTTGTTTGGCAAACAGCTTCACCGGCCAGGCGCGCGCCAGCGCGGCGACGGGGCCGGTGCCCTTCTGATCAACGCTCGCCTAGTGCGCAGCACAGTGCTGCACCGTGCTGCAATCTGCGCCCCGACCCGTTGCGCCGCGGGAAGTTTTGCCCAGGCGCATCTTTCCCCTTGCCCCGACCCCTGTTTATCGAATAGCTTGAAAAAGCAGACCAATCGGCATGTCAGTTACTCGAAGGGGGCGGAGAGGTAACCGCCGGGTAACCGCGAAGGCCCTGTTTTTCCTCGACATTATCGGCGCGTTACCGGGTTACCTGCCTAAGCGGGGGTTTCTATGTGTGTGCGCGCGCGCGCGCACACATAGAAGGGGGGGAATATCTGGGTAACCGGGTAACTATAGAGAAAAAAGCCGATTTTGCAGCGGTTTAGGCGTTACCTTTGCGGTTACCTTGCCGCTTTGCCAAAGGTAACCGAGTAACCGGCCCTGATTGTCGTTGTTGGATGAAGCGCCTGCCGCTGCTGTAGCTCTCCCCGCCGATCGCAGTTTTCTAGGGTGATTTGACGTGTCGGAGACGGGCGGGACGGCGAAAATTTCGGTGGCGGCGGCGCTGGCCGCCGAGGCGGCGGCGGTGCGGGCCGCGCAGGGCGAGCAGGCCGAGCTCGAGCTGGGAGCCGAGGCGCGGGCCATTGCCGAGGCGGCCGGCGTGCTCGATGGCGGGGCCGAAGAGCGGCCTGACACGCTCGGCCTGCCCGATGTCGAGGACATACAGGCGATCATGCGCGAGCTCGACTGCGATGTCTTCCAGGCGGTGCGCGAGCACCGGCGGCGCGAGGGCAAGGGTGGCCGGAAAAAGGGCTCGCAGAACCGCCGCAACGCCGAGTTCCGCAAGTTCGTGCTGGCCAGCGGCGGGCATCCGGGCATCTTCCTGCAGCGGGTCTATGATCGGCCCACCGATCTGCTGGCCGCCGAGCTGGGCTGCACGCACAAGGAAGCGCTGGATCGGCAGATCCGCTGCGCGAGCGAGCTGATGCCCTTTGTCGAGGGCAAGCAGCCCGCGACAGTCAACCTGGCGGTGCGCGGTGACATGGTGCTGCAGGCGGCATTCGGCACCGGGCTGTTCGACGAGCTGGACGACCTGGACGAGGCCGAATTCGATGAGCTGCCGGGGCTGGCGTTTGTCGAGGAAAATCAGGGCCTTGACGATGGCGGCGCGGGGCGTTCGGAATGAAGGCTTCGGAATGGTGCGCGCAAGCGACTGTTAAAGCGGCACTTTCTGGCAATAACCGTCAGGTTGCACACCTTGCCGCGCCGCGCTGCGCCCGGCCTCGATCGGCCAGAGGCCGATCGACCCCCCCGGCCCCCCCCACGCGGCGCCGCTGCATGCCTGGACGTGTCGCCCCCGAGCGATTTCAGATTTCTTTCGCCCCTGCTGCCCTTTTCTATCCTGTTTGGATAAGTGCCACGGTAAAAAATCGCGCGAAAATTCACTCCGCCCACATGGGGTTGGGGGTGCGGGGATGTGGGGAGGCGCCGCGATGCTCGCGAAATTGATGACCCCGGTTGGGCCGGTCGCTGCTGGCTTCGTGAAGTCGCGCGCTTTCATCTCCGGCATAATGGGGCCGGTGGGCGGTGGCAAGACCGTGGCGGGAATTGCCCGCTGTTTTCGGTTGGGCCTGTCGCAGCGCGCGGTCTGGAGCGACCAGCGGGGCTGCAAGGTCAAGAAATGCCGCATCATGGCGGTGCGCGATACCTATCCCAACCTCGATCGCACGCTCATCAAGACCTGGCATCAATGGGTGCCCAAGAGCCTCGGCAAGTGGAGTGGCGAAGCGCCGCGCACGCACAGTTTCACCATCGATGTCGGGCGGCCTGGCGATCCGAATTATCACCAGCTCGATATGGAGATGATTTTTTCAGCGATCGGCGAGCAGGCTGTCGAGGACGTGCTGCGCGGGTTTGAGGGAACCGGGCTATGGTTTAACGAGTGGGACCTGTTGCCGGCGAAACTGCTGGAGCTTGGCGTCGGCCGTGTCGGCCGCTATCCGGCGGCCATCGAGGGCGGCTGCAAGATCAGCCAGATCTGGGGCGATTTCAACGCGCCTGACGAGGATAATCACCTCTATGACCTGTTTGTTGACAAAAAAATCGACGCCGATCTTGCCCGCATTATTTCCGAGCAAACGGCTGGAAAACAAGCCTTAATCGACTTTTTCCCCCAGCCCGGCGGGCTCGATGAACGGGCAGAAAACCTGCACAATCTCGACCCGAGCGGGGAAGGCAACCGCGAGGCGGGGCGACTGTATTACCGCAAACAGGCGGCGGTGCTTTCCGAGCCGATGAAGCGCCGCATGATCGATAACAAGTGGGGCGCCGTGCGTTCGGGGATGCCGGTTTACCCCGAGTTTTCGGACGGGCTGCATGTGGTCGATGCCGATCCGATCCCCGGCTTGCCGCTCAGGATCGGGATGGATGCTGGACTTACGCCTGCCGCGGTGATCGCGCAACGCAATGCCTTTGGCCAGACCATTGTGCTCGCTGAGCTGGCAACCATCGTGAAGAATGATGACCAAGACATCGCAGCTGTGGGGCCAACAGCTTTCGGCGAGCAGCTGGCCGACCTGCTGGCATCGCGGTTTCCGGGCTTCGCAGTGGAATTTGCGGTGGTTGACCCGGCGGCAGGGCGTGGCACGGATGAAAGCGGCAACGAGCTGACCTGGTTGCAGACCGCTGCCAAGGTTGCAAAGCTGCGGATCAGGCCCGCCCCAGTGCCCAATAACGATCTGACCATCCGCCTTGAAGCGGTGCGCCGGCCATTGAAGCGGCTGCTCGATCAGGCGCGGCCCGGCCTGGTGATCGATCGACGCTGCGCGATCCTGCGGCGCGGGTTTAATTCGGGCTATGTGTTCAAGCGCACCGCCGTGGCCGGTGGCACGTCGCGGTATGAGAACAAGCCGGCGAAAAACCAGTTTTCCCACGTCCATGACGCGCTGCAATACCTCATGGTGGCGAGCGGCGAAGGCCGGGTGAGCGATGCCGGGCAAGCAGCGTTGGATCAACGCGCCAAGCGCGGTGTAACTGTCGTCGCCGATTACAACCCGTTCGTCTGATCAGAGGAAGCTCAAGGTGAAAATCAAAGCCCCGCCCCAGCCTGCAGTCGCGCCGATCCCGCGCAGGGATGATGCGCTGGCAGGATTTCGCAAGGATCAGCGCCTGCTGCGTCGTCGTGGCAGCGCAGCCGATATCCTCACCGGCTCGGATGGTGCCGAACCCGGCCCGGTCGGGGTCAAAGCCCTTCTTGGCATGTAAAAGGACCGATTATGACCAAGCAAACACCGCCTGATGCCGCTGATCTGGCTGCTGCAAACCCCTCGGCGGCCGATCCGGCGGCTGATGCGGCGGCGCAAGCTGCCGGCTTCGCCAATGCACAAGCCAAAGCCGACCTTGAAAATGCGGCTGCAAAGGCGCGTCCGCGCCGCCCGCGTTCACCGAGCAAGCCGAAGTCGCGTGGTTTTAGTGTGAAAGCGCCTACGCTGGCCGATTTCGAAGTGCTGCGGGTGGCGGCGGCGCAAGGTTCGAGCGCCCAGTTGGTGCTGGCTGACGGGCGCAAAGCGATTGAAGGGGTGCGGCCAGCGTTGGCAGCGATGATGATCCGGCGCGGGCGGCCGTGCAATGCTGTTGCGGTGGCCTTTGTCGGAGCCGGATTGGAGCGGCCTGTCGAGGCGACCCATGTTTTCGCGCTTGCCCCCGATGCCAAGCCGGGCGCGCAGCCCGATGCGATTGCCGAGCTGGCGGCCCCGGTGGTGCTGCGGCCGGGTGAGCAATTCCGGCTTGATGCGGGCGGCATTGCGTTTTTCCCGCCCGCGGCGGCGGCCTGATCGGAGCGGCCGGGCGTGCAGACGCAGGAAATCGTTGACGATATCCTTCATCATCAGGGTGAGCTCGAGAACCGGCGCAAGCCGTGGGAGCCGATCTGGGAGGAAGTTGATCTTCGGGTGAACCCGCTCGGCCAGGGCGGTTTCCAAGAGCGCACGCCCGGCCAGCTCAACGGCCTGGATATCTTCGATCACACGGCTTCGCTCGGGCTTGACCGGTTCACGGCGGCCTATACCGGTATGATCATCCCGCGCGGTGAGCGGTATCACACGCTGACCTCGACCAGTTCGGCGCTCAATGATCAGCCTGCCTTTCAGGCATGGGTGGAAGGTGCGCTCGATGTGCTGTTTGCCCGGCGGTATTCGCCGCTGGCGGGGTTCGATCCCGAAGCCAACATGAATATCCGCTCGCTCGGCAGCTATGGCAGCGGCCCGTTCTGGGTGGATGAGCGACCTGGGCGGGGTATATTTTACAAGACGCTGCACCTGTCCGAGTGCTATGTGGATGAGGATTACACCGGCCTTGTTGACACCCTGCACCGCAAATTCAAGGTGACAGTGCGGCAGGCAGCGCAGATGTTTGGCGCTGAAAATCTGACCGCGAAGCTGCGCGAGGATTACGATAATCGCAAGTGGGACCGCGAGCACTATGTTCTGCACGTGGTGCGCCCGCGCCATGACCGCGATCCCGAGCGGTTTGATTTCCGATCCATGGCGATCGAGAGCCGCTATATTTCGATGACGGACAAGGCGCAGATCCGCGAGGGCGGATATCGCACCAGTCCGATGTGCTTTTCGCGCTATGTGACCGGCCCGCGCGAGCTGTATGGCCGATCGCCCGCAATCCAGGTAATGGGATCGATCCGCGTCATCAATGCCATGGCCAAGACGCTGCTGCGCGCCGGCCAGAAGGCGACCGATCCGCCGCTGCTGATCCCCGAGGACGGGGTGATTTCGCAAATCAACATCACGCCCGGCAAAGTGACTGTCGGCGGGCTCGATTTCAACGGCAACCCGCTGGTGGTGCCGATGCAGCATGGCGGATCGCTGCCGATTGGAATGGAGCTGCTCAACAACGAGCGCGAGCCAGTGCGCAATGCGTTCCTCGAAAAAGTCTGGTCGCTGGTGCTCGAGCGGCGCGACCGGATGACCGCGACCGAAGTGCTTGAGATCAGCCGGATGCAGGGGATGTTGCTGGCCCCCATGGCAAGCCGTCAGGAAGTCGAATGGCTGGGGCCGATGATCGAGCGCGAGCTGGATATTCTGATCCGCAACCGGGCCATCCCGCGCCCGCCGCCCGAGTTTTACGAGGAAGGCGCGCAGCTGCGGATTATCTATGACAATCCCCTGTCGCGCGCTGCCAAGGCCGAGGAAGCGATCGGGTTTGGCCGGTTGCTGGAAATGCTGGCCCCGATCGCGGCAATCGATCCGGGCGCTTATGACGCGATCAGCACCGAGCGCGCGCCGCGCGAGCTGGCAAAGGCGCTGGCGGTGCGATCCACCTATATGGCAACGCCCGAAGAAATTGCCGCAAAGCGCGAGGCGCGCCAGCAAGCGGAGGAAATCACCAGTGCGCTCGGCGCGCTCAAAGATGCGGGCGCGGCGGTGAAAGACCTTTCGGCGGCGCGCGGCGAGGAGACGGCTTTTGTCTGATTACCCCGGTGTCAAACCCATCATGGGCGAGCGGGTGCAGGAAGTGATCGACACTCTGCTGATGCAACGCAACGCTAAGCGCGCGTTCCATTATCAGGCGGTGTTTTTTGGCGAAGGCAAACAGCTGACGCCTCACGCCGAAAAAGTGATCGCTGACCTGCGCGATTTTTGCCGGGCGAACAAGACAACATTCGACGCTGATCCCCGCGTGCATGCGCTGCTGGAAGGGCGGCGCGAAGTGATCCTGCGGATCTTCGACATGCTGGGTATCGACAGCCGCGAGGTGCGGCATTTTGTGGAGGTGAAAGATGAGTGATGGACAACCCCCTGCAGCGGCTGCGTCTGCGCCTGGTGCTCCGCCTGCGCCGGCCCCTGCGTCACCTGCCCCGGCGCCTTCTGCTCCGGGCGGTGCAGCCGATCTGCTGAAACCGCAAGGCGGTGGTGATGCTGCTGGCGGCCAGGGCGGCGGTGCTGCGGCAGGCGGCAGCGAACCCTGGTTCAATGTCCTGTCGGACAAGCCGTCCAAGAATGGTGCCAAATCGCACCGCGAATGGATGGCGAACAAGGGATATGCCGATATCGACACCGCAATCAGTTCGTTCCGCGAGCTTGAAGCGCGGTTTCTTGCTGGCGACAAGCTGGTGCTGCCCAAAGAAGGTGATGCGCCGGAGGTGATTGATGCCTTTCACAAGGCCATTGGCCGCCCGGATGCGCCTGATGGTTACGAAATCCCGGCGATCGAAGGCGGCGAAATCGATCAGGGTTTGGCCGATCGAATGCGCCAGGCGGCATTCAAGGCCGGGGTGCCCAAGAACGCGTTCGAGGCGCTGGTCCAAGAGTTCAACCAGTATGGGAAAGAGCTGATCGAGCAAGCGGGCGATGCCGCTATCAATGCCAAGAAGGAAGGCAGCGAGGCGCTGCGCCGTGAATGGGGCGACAAGTTCGCCGCCAATGTAAGTCATGCCAACAAGGCGATGACCGCGCTCGAGCTTGATGCCGATTATGTCACGCGGATGGAGGCCGGGCTCGGCACTGCCGACACGATGAAGCTGCTGGCCAAGATCGGCATGGGGATCGGCGAGGATGCGCTGATCGGCGGCGGCAGCGGCCGGTTCCAGATGAGCAAGGCTGAAGCCCAAGCCGAGCTCGCGAGCATGAAGGAAGGCGAAAAGGCGCAGAAGCTGATAAAAGGCGATCCCGATCTGACTGCACGGCGCAAAATGCTGCTGAATATCGTGTCACAGCATGAAGCGCTTGAGGCGCAGCGGGCGGCCGCTTCCTGATCGCAGGCAGCAGCGGTTCAACAGGGGACGGCGGGCGTTGGATGAAGCGCCCGCCGTATTGTTATGCCCCGCATCGGCTGACACGCCCGCCATCTGGCGCGGCCCGGCTGCCTGATGGGACAGACCCCCGCCCAAGCGTGCGTCAACGCCAGAAAGGCCCGGCCCGGTGCGGCTGACACGCCTTTTGATCCGAAAATTCGTTCAGATTGAAAGGTCAAACTCATGCCTTACGAAAGTGAAATCCCCCAGTCTTTCCGCACCACCTATCGCGATAGCGTGGAGTTTTTGCTGCAACAGGGTGACAGCAAGCTGCTGCCCTGCATCATGGACATGGATGGCAGCGGCGAGCTGCACAAGATCACCGATCAGCTCGAAGATGTTGATCCGATGGTCAAGACGGGCCGCAATGCCAACACCGAATATGTCGAGGTTGGCCATGATGGCCGCTGGGTGGCGCAGCCGAACCCGATCTACTTCTCGACCTTGGTGGACAAGCAGGACCAGCTGGCCTCGGGCATCGACCTGACCGGCAATTATGCGAAGGCCGGTGCCCGGTCGATCGCGCGCGGGACGGATGATATCATCCTTGGCGCGTTCTACGGCCAGGCGCAAACTGGGCTCAAAGGCACTGTCATGAAGGGCTTTGACAGTGGCAATGTCGTGCCGGTGGACCAGGGTGGGACGGGCAACACCAACCTCACCATCACCAAGCTGCGCGCTGCCTGGGAAATCTTGGCGGCCAACTTTGTCGATCTCGACAGCGAGGAATTCTGGATGGCGGTGACCGCCAGCCAAGCCGCTGCGCTGATGAGCGAGCTGCAGCACAACAGCACCGATTTCGGGGCAACCGGCGCGGAGATGCGCGATGGCAAGCTGCGGAAGCTCTATGGCTTCAACTTCGTGCATATCGAGCTTGGCAACCCGCGCTTCAAGAATGCAGGCCTCACGGTTGACAGCAACAATTACCGCAAGGTGCCGTTCTGGGCCAAGTCGGGCATGGCCGCCGTGTTCTGGGATCGGCTTTACACCAGCATCGATCGCCTGCCGGGCAAGCATTATTCGGCCCAGGTCTATGCCTCGCGCGATGTGGCGGCGACCCGGCTTGAAGAAGGCAAGTGCGGCTACATCCTTTGCAACGAAGGTCCGTGATCCATGGGCAACGGCGGCATCAGCCGCCGCTGCCTTCCCGCGCGGTGATCGCAAACGCGGTGATCGCATGCAACATTTTCAGGAGTGAGTGATATGCCCAATACCTTTTCGCGTGAAACACAAGGCAAGCTCGACGCCGCCGGTCGTTCGGCCATTGAGCCGCACGCCTATCGCGCCAAGCTGCATCGCCTGCGCGCCACCATCGACTATAGCGGGCAGGCAGCGGGTGACACCATCACGCTGGGTGATCTGCCGGCAGGTTCGGTGTTTGCCTTTGGTGTGATCAATCCGTCAGCCGGTGCTGGCGGGACCGCACAGATTGCCATTGGCACCGCCGAAGCAACCGGCAAGTATCGTGCCGCTGCAACTGCCAATGCGGCAGGGCCTGCGCTGTTCGGCGTGGCGGCGGCGGCATCGGGCAATCCGCTGGCCAAGGATGAGCGGGTGATTGCCACGATCAGCGCGGCAGCACTGCCGAACAATGCTAACTACATGGTGGTCGATATCTTCTATTCCACCCAGGGCTGACGCGGATCGACCCTGGTGGAGCACCCTGGGGGGTGCGGTTCCGGCGGTTTCTTCAAGCGCGCTTTCACCCGCTTAGCGGGACTGCCGGAACCATTGCCCTTTCAACGACTGTGAGAGCATCATGGACGAGCTGCAAATACGCAATCTGGTGCTGAGCAAGCTCGGCGAGGAAGAACAGCTTGATGATCCCGCGGCCGATACCCGCGCCAATCGTGCGATCAGTGCCAATTGGTCGGGCGTGCGCGATCAGGTGCTGCGAATGCACCTGTGGAATTTCGCAATCGATCCGGCCGGCACCGAGCTTGTCCCCGATGGCGCGTTCACACCAAGCGCGCTGGCGGATTATCGCTATCGCTATGCGCTCCCGGCTGATTTCATCCGGCTTGATATGGAGCGGCTGCGGCCGCGCCGGGTGCGCCATGACATGAGGCTTGGCGGGGGATTTCTCTACAGCAATGATGGCGGCGCAATCCTGCTTGTCTATGTCCGGCAGGAGGAGCGCGTGGGCCTGTGGGATGATCTGTTCGCCGAGGTGTTCGCCTGCCACATGGCAGGCCAGATCGGGCGCCGGATCGTGGGGCAGGATTTCGACCGCGCGGCGATGGTGAGCCAGATGCGGCTTGCGCTGGCCAATGCCAAGGCCGTGGACGGACGCGAGAACGGGGCCGATGATTTTGTCGAGCCCGAATGGATCACCGCGCGCTTTGTGGGTGGCGGCGGCCGGATTTCGGGGGGCTGGTAAGCTATGTTCCGGGCGTTGCAGACGAGCCTTAACGGCGGCCAGCTCTCGCGCCGCCTTCATGCGCGCACCGATCTTGCTATTCATGCGATCGCTGCTGCTGAAATGACCAATGTGGTGCCGACAATCGAAGGCGCGGCGATCAAGCGGCCCGGCACGCGCTGGCGCACCTATGCTTCGCCTACCGCGATGCGGCTGACGGATTTCGTGTTCAACGCGACGCAAAGCTATCTGATCGAGTGGAGCCCCGGCAAACTGCGGTTCATCACCAACAATGCGCTGGTGCTGGATGGGGACGATCCGCTCGAGGTGACAGTGCCTTACCTTGCCGCTGATATTGAGCGAGTGTGTTATGAGCAATCGGGCGATGTGCTGTATCTGGCGCATGGCAATCATCCACCGGCCACACTTTCGCGCACCAGCGCGACAAGCTTTTCCTATGCACCGCTCGATCTGGCAGGTGGGCCATTTGCCGATCCCAACACCGATGACACGATCACAGTGACTGTGACCGGCGATCTGGACGTGGGCGGTGCGGTGACGATCACTGCCAGCGCAGGGATTTTTGCGCCCGGCCATGTCGGTTCGCGGTTTCGTGTCGAGGCCAAGGACTTCGGGAGCGTCGGGGCGTGGCAAGAGGGTATCGACAGCATCTTTCCCGGCGTGCAGCGGCGAAGTGAGGGGCGCGTTTATGAAGCGGAAACTGGCGGTCGCACCGGCTTCAACCAGCCCATTCACGACACCGGGAGCGAGTGGGATGGTGACGGCACCGGGCAGGATATCAACGGCAAAGGGCCTTATGGTGTCTTGTGGCGGTATCTGCATGATCGATTTGGCATCATCAAGATTACGGCGCGCACCAGTGATACAGTCGTTACGGGCGTGGTCGAGCGGGCTGTGCCGCGCAGCCTGGCAACTGTGCCAAGCCCGCTGTGGGCGCATGGGCTGTTTTCAGCGGCCGAAGGCTGGCCTGAGCATGTGTTTTTGTGGCGCGGCCGGTTGTGGTGGATTTCGGGCTTTATTCTCGCCGGATCGGTGGCGGGCGATTACCGCGACTTCAACGAATTCGGCCCCGATGGCAGCCGCGAGGGCGATCAGGCGATCAGGCTCAGGATGGATCTGACCGACCGCGTGCTGTGGGTGCGCGCCGATCGTTCGCAAGTGCTGCTGGGCACGGCGCGCGGCGAATATGCGATCACGGTGCTCAATCCCGGCGAAGGGGTGACGGCAAGCAATCTCGGCATCACGCGCCAGCGGCGCCACGGATCGGAAGCCGTGTGGCCCGTCGAGGCGGGCGGGGAGATCTTTTTTACGCAGCGCGGTGGGCGCAAGCTGCGCGCCGCTGCCTACGTGTTCAATGATGATCGCTATGCAGCGCGCTGGGTGAATATCTATGCCCGGTTCGCAACCATGTCGGGTGTGCGCGAGCTGGCCTATCAGGCCGAGCCCGAGGAGCTGATCTGGGTGCTCCGCGGCGATGGCACAGCGGCAGCGCATCCCATCGCGATCGAGCAGGAGGTCAAGGGCTTTACCCTGGGTCTTGCCATTGAAGGCGCGGCAATTCGATCGATGCAGGTTATCCCAAGCCCTGACGGGAAGCGCGATGATCTGTGGTTGCTGGTGGATCGCGGCGGAGTGCTTTCGCTTGAGCAGCTTGCGGACTGGCCGGATGATGACGCGCTGCTGGCAATCGAGGACAGCTACCATCTCGATAGCGGGGCGACGTTCCAGTTGAGCGATGAAAGCACCATTAGCGGTCTTGGTCATCTGGCTGGCCGGGAAGTGATGTTGCTGGTGGGCGGGGTGGCCGAAAGCGGCGTGGTAAGCCCGGCCGGCGTGCTCGATCTGGGCCGCAATGTAACGGGGCGCGTGCATGTCGGCTTGTTGTTCACGGCGCGTATTCGCTTGCTTGACCCTGATATTCCGCGCCTCCAGCGCAACGGATCGAGCGCGGGGATGCTGCGAAAGACGCAGCGGATCGGGCTTTATCTGATTGACAGCGTGACCGTGCAGGCGGGCCGTCTGGCAAGCTTGCTGCAGCGCGTGCTCAAGTTCCGGGCGAGTGACCCCATGCCCGAAGCACAGCCGCTTGAGACAGGGTGGAGCGATCCTTTGCTGATTGCCGGAAATCGTGAGCGCAATCATGGCGATGTAATCGAGGATCGCAGCCCCTATCCACTGATTGTGGGCGCGATCGTGAGGGAAATCGACAGCGAATGACGCGCATCCGCCCCTTTCGTGCGACCGATCTTGTCGCATTGGAATTGCAGGCGCAGCAGCGCGGCGTGCTGGGCATCCACGAGCCCGAGATGAACCTTGCCCATGGCTTCCAGCTGGAGCGTGCCGGGCCAGCCTATAGCGCCGAAGATGCCAACGGCACGGTGCTTGCCTGTGCCGGGCTTGCGGAATGTTTCGTGGGCAAGCAGGCGACGGCCTGGGCCATGTTCGCCGAAGGCTGGTGGCACCGGCTTGATCGCAAAGTGGTGCTGCGCGCGCTGCGCGCCGGGGTGAAGCATGCGCCATATGCCCGGATCGAGGCGCTGGCGCGCGCGGCGATGCCGGGTGAATGCCGATTGCTTGAGGCGGTTGGTTTCCGCTTTGTCGCCGAACTGGCCCAATGGGGGCCGCGCAGCGAAACGGTGGTTTTGCATGAAAGGCTTGGCCCTGTGGCACAAGCTGCGGCAAGCAGCAAAGGATAGGACAGATGCAGGCGGCACTCCCCATCATGATCGGTATGACCGCGATCAGCAGCATCGTCGGCGCGGCCGGAACGATGGCAGCCGGTAACCAGAACGCGGCGGTCGCGCGCGCCAAGGCGCGCGAAACCCAAGCGCAAGGCGTGGCCGAGCGCGGGCAAATCCGCGATGCGGCGCGCGCGGCGATGGGGCGGCAGGTGATGCAGGCCGCCGAAAGCGGGTTCACGCCCGGTTTCGGCAGCGCGCTGGTGGAGCTGGAGGAAAGCCTGATCAATCGCGAGCTTGATCTGATGACAAGCCGCCGTAATGCCGATGCCGCCGCCGCCGGGCTGGAGCAGCAAGCCAAGTTTGCCAAGCGCGAAGCGGCTTTTGGCGCGGTGGCAACGCTGACCCAGGGCGCATCGCAGATTTTCGGCGCCATCAACGCCGATCGCCGTGCCGGGAGATAAGTGATGGCTGATCGCTACATGCGGCAGGTGGCCCCGCGCGATGCAACGGCAACGCTGCCTTTCGCGCGCCCGGAAACTTTTGGTGCCGGGCTCGCGGATGCGGTGGGGGAAGCTGCGTTTCAGATTGGCCGGGAAGGTGTGGTGCGACGGGCCGAGGAAGTTCAGCTCGAGCGCGACAAGCAGGCCAGCGCCGCCGCCTTGCAGCTTGCTCGCATCCAGGAAGAAGCGATCGAATTTGCGCTTGAGCAGCAAAGCAAAAGCGATCCAGGCGGCGCGGGATATACCCGCCAGATCGAGGCATTCCTGCAGGACCGCGAAGCGCAGTTCCTGGGATCGATCGGCGATGAGCGCGTGCGCGAGATCATGGCGACGCGTTTTGCCAACTGGCGCAGCGATACGATCACAAAAGCGACTGCCTGGGAAAAAGGCCAGTCGGTTGCGCTTGCGGTGGCGAATTATGGCGAGGTGACCAAGATCCGCGCCAATCAGGCAACGCGTGGCGACAACGAGACGTTCACCCGCCTGGTGGCTGAACAGCGACAGGACACGGCCATGCTGGAAGGTGTTGCGCCGGACATCAAGGTCAAGCTGCTGCGCGGCGCGATCGAGGAAATTGCAGTCGGGTTTCTGACGGGGCGAGCGCCACAGGAGCAGATGGCCCTGCTTGACAGCGGGCTGTTCGACAGCCTCGATCCCAATGTGGTGCGCCAGCTCAGATCGGGTGCCGAAATCGAAATCAAGCGCAAGGCGCGCGAGGACGAGGCGGCGGCGCGGGCTGCACAGGCCGAGGTGGCCGATGCGGTCGATGCGGTGCTGGCCGATGTCGGCGATGGCCTGCCGGTGACCGATGCGGTGCTGGCCGATGCCCAATCGCGCGCCGAGGCGGCGGGGTTGGATAACAAGGTCAAGGACCTGTTCGATGCGCGCATTCGCAACCAGGCCAATCGCGAGTTCCAGAATGTCGGCGTCGTCGGCATTGATAACGAGGTGAAGGCGCTCAATGCCAAGATCGCCAAGGATGGCGACAATGCGCGCCGCGCCGATATCATCCGCCGGGATCATCTGGAAAAGCTGCGAACCAAGCGCCGCAGCATGATCGAGAATGACCCGGCCGATTTTGCCTCGCGGCTCGGGATCGAATGGCAGCCGCTGGCGATCAATGACATGGCGGCTCTGCCTGCCTCGATCGCGGCGCGCAAGCAGGCGGCGCGCGCGACAGCGGCGGCGGCCGGGCTGCCCGTGAAATTGCTGACCGATGCCGAAGCCCGGCAGTTCAACGCGAACATGGCGACCCGCGAGGGGCGCGCGGCGGTGCTCAATATTGTTGCCGCGTTCGGCAGCGATGCCGGGAAAGTGATCGATCAGGTGGCGCCTGATCAGCCGCTGTTGAAGCACCTGACCGGGCTGACACCCAAGCAGCGCGACTATGCGCTGGAAGGCGCGGGGCTGATCGCGAGCAAAGGCGTGAAGTTGCCGAGCGACATCAACGGCGCGATCCGCGCCCGGATCGGCACGGCACTCAATGGCTTCGATGAAAATGCCCGCGCCGGTGTGATCGAGACGACGCGGGCAATCTATGCCTATTGGCAGGGCCAGAATGGTGATGATGGGGAGACCCTGAACGAGCGCATCGTTGCCTCCGCGCTCGATCGCGCGCTCGGCAATATCGACACCAACGGGCCGGATCGCGGCGGGCGCGGCGGGCTCGCGATCTGGCGC
The DNA here is from genome assembly GCA_046296155.1 of Erythrobacter sp. GTDB lineage: Bacteria > Pseudomonadota > Alphaproteobacteria > Sphingomonadales > Sphingomonadaceae > Erythrobacter. The sequence goes on from JBKBLW010000012.1 coordinate 22,880, forward strand.
GGCAATGCGCGGTTCGTGTTGCCGCCGCAGATGAGCCGCACGGAATTTGACCGGCGCGTGGGCGGCATCTCCAAGCTTGACGGTTTTTTCTGGAGCGACGGCAAAACGCCGATCACCCCCAAGCAGCTGCGCGATCATTTTGTGCCTGTGGCGCTGGGCGGCGGGAAATATATGTGGCGTGGCCCGAGCGGCAGTTTCGCGGTCAATGGCCGTGGCAAACCTGCCGAGCTTGACATTGCCGCGCTGCGCGATCCGGGCACGCAGCGCCGTGACATCAAGCTTGAGATCGAGAGGGGGTCCAAATATTGAGCGATCCTCTCGCCATCTATGAACGCGCAGTCATGCCCGATCGCGTGCGCGGTGAGCCAGTGCCGGTCGATAACTTCGAGGTCATCGCTTCGAGCTTTCGCCTTGCCCGCGACGAGCAGACCAAGGTGCAGCGCGTCCGGCTTGATGATGCCTATGAGGGCGTCGTGAACGAAATTGCCCGGCGGCGCGGCAAGACAACGCCCACGGCGTTCCGCACCGCCATTTCGCTCGCGCCCAATTACAACGAATGGCAGCGCAAATATGATGGCGAGGCGGTGTGGCAGGTGATCGAGGCCGATCGCGCCGCCGCCCGCGCCGCCGGTGAGGCCGATCCCTGGGCAGCGCTGCCCAGAACGCGCAAGGAGTTCGAGCAAGGCGCGCTGCGGCGCGAAGGCGGGCGCGACCGCGATCAGCAGACTGTTGCCAGCGCAAGCGGCATCACCGGCACGCTGGCCACGCTGACAGGCGGGATCGGCGGCGAGATGACCGATCCGCTCAACATTGCCATGCTGCCATTTGGCGGGATCGGCAAGACAGTGGCGCGGCGCATCCTGGCCGAGGGCCTGATCAATGCCGGGATCGAGACCGCCCAAACCCCGATCCGTCGCGGCACGCGCGAGGCATTGGGCGAAACGCTGACAGCGAACGAAGCGCTGCAAAACATCGCCTTCGCCTTTCTCGGCGGGGCGGCCTTTCAGGCGGGCGGCGAGGCGCTGGCGGTGCTCGGCAAAAAGGGGCTGGCGCGGCTCAGGCCTATCGAGGCGCGTATCGAGCGCGAAATCGCGCGCGCGGGGCCGGATGCCGATGTGGCGGAAATCGCCGCCGATGTCTTGGCCGATCAGGATCCCGAGCTGGCCGCCGCGCTGATCCGCGCGCAGCGCGGCGAGCTGAGCCCCGAGGAGAGCGGCGCGCTGATCGAATTGCAGCGTCAGAATGATCTTGACCGCGTCAATCCCTATGCGCCGATTGGCGATGGCCGGGTGCAGTTTGAAGATGATTTGACCCGTGCGCTGGATGCGATCATCGCGCAAGTTGAGCAACCGTCGCCGCTTCCGCCGCCGCCCATGCCCGCCGCCGCCCGCGCGGCACCGGAGGCCGAAGCCCCAGCGGCGGGGCGCACCAATCCTGTCACGGTGAACGGGCGCACGCTGGCCCGCTTCGACATGGGCCGCTATCTTGCCCGCAACCGCAGCGCTGAAAGCGGCGGTAATGATGCTGCGCGGGCGGCCAGCTCCAGCGCATTCGGTCGGTATCAATTCCTGAAAGAGACCTGGCTCGAAAACTACCGCAAGACCTTCGGCAACACCGGCGAAAGCCGCGAGGCGATCCTTGCCAAGCGCGCCAATGGCGACGTGCAAGACCGGGTGATGCAGACCTTTACCCAGAACAACCTCGCCCGGCTTGAGCGTGCAGGCGTGAAGCTGACTGAGGGCAATGCCTATCTGGCCCATTTCCTCGGTATTGAAGATGCGCTGCGGGTGCTGCGTGCCGCGCCGAACACCCCGGTGGGGCAGGTGGTGCGCGCATCATCGATCGAGGCCAACCGGAAGGTGTTTGAAAAAGTCGGATCGGCGAGCGAGCTGATTGCCTGGGCGCACCGCAAAATGGGCGGTGCCGCCGCCAGCGTGCCAGCAGGCGGCGGGCCGGTGCGTGCACAGGGGCAAGTAAGCCAGGGTGCGGTGCTGCGCGAGGAAGCGGCCCGCTTGCAGCGTGAGGCGGCCGATGTGCCGGGCCTTGGCCCGATCCAGTTTGATCGCTTCGATCCCGATGATATCGCGGTGGATGCCGGGCTGATGCAGTTCAAGGCCGGCGGCGATGAATTCGGGGTGACCGAGCGCTTGCGCGATGTGAAGCAATGGAACCCGTTTTTCGCCGGCCGCGTGATGGTGTGGGAAGCCGAGGATGGCCGCCGCCTGATCGCCGATGGGCACCAGCGTTTGGGCCTCGCCAAGCGGATCAAGGCGCAAGGCGATGGCCAGCGCCCCATGCTTGATGCCTTTATCCTGCGCGAGGCCGATGGCTGGGATGCCGAAACGGTGCGGACCTGGGCGGCGCTCAAGAACATTGCCGAGGGAACGGGCACGGCGGTTGATGCGTCCAAAGTGCTGCGCGGCGTTCCGGCCGAGGTGTGGCAGCAGTTCCTGCCGCCGCGTTCGGCGCTGGTGCGCGATGCCGAGGGGCTGGTAAGGCTTGGCGATGATGCTTTCGGCATGGTGGTGAACGAGCTGGTTGATCCGGCGCACGCTGCAATTGTGGGGCGGTTGGTGAATGATCCGGGCGAGCAGAAAGCGCTGGTCGATCTGCTCAACCGGCTTGCCCCGCGCACCATCGGCGAGGCCGATGCGGTGATCCGGCAGGGCATCGCGGCAGGCTTCGCCCGCGAGACGCAGGAAGATATGTTCGGCACGCTGGATCGCACCAGCTCGCTGTTCATCGAGCGCGCGCGCGTGCTTGATCGCGGGCTTGCCGAGCTGCGGAAAATGCGGCAAGCCTTCGGGAGTGCGGCGCGCAATGCCGACACGCTCGAGGCGGCGGGTAACCGGATTGACCGCGATGCCAGCGCCAGGGAGGTTGAGGACAATGCAAGAGCCGTCGAAATCGTCAGGCGCAGCGCCTGGAGCGCAGGACCCGTCAAGGCCGCGCTCGACGCCGGCGCAGCCCGCCTCGCCGATGGTGCCCGGATCGCCGACGTCATCCGCGATTTCGTCGCCGCCGTCCGGGGGCTTGACCTCGACGATCTCGCCCGCCTTGCGGGATCCGGCGAAGGTGCGGGCGGGCGTGGCGGCGCTGATGGAGCTGGACGCACAGGCCAAGGTGGCGACGCGGATGCGGGGCTACGTCCAGGCGATGGGGATCAGGCAAACCCGCAGCTGACGCCTGAGGGCGATCCGGTCGATCCGGTTGATGGCGCATGGCCAACGCGCGAGGAAATGGAAGCGGCGGGGCAAAACGCCTTCGATCTTGACCCGGCCGGGCCGGTGCAGCAATTCGACACGCCCGGTGGCGCTGGGCAGAAAGCACAGATCGAAAGCATCGCCCATGATCTGCAAGCGCTAACCGAAGCCAATCCCAACATTGCCGCGCGCCAGCGGCAGGAGGCGCAGCTGGGGGCAGCGGCGCCGATGCGCGCGGGCGTGGATCAGGATGGCACAATGGGCCTGGGCCTGTTCGATGCGGCCGATCAGCAAACGCTGTTCACCATTGACGGAGCCGAACGCACACTTGGCGATATGCTGAACGAGGCGGACAGCAACCGCGCGGCGATCGCCGCCGCGCGGGCCTGCCTGCTGTGATTGGATGACTGACTACGCGCCGTGTTAGGGCGCACTGCAAGGAGTGCTGACCATGATTGATTTTTTTCATCCCCGCGATCACACCTTGAGCGCGCCTGCGCGGCGCATGTTTGTCGTGACGCCGCATGCGACCAATCCGATCTCCCCGCTGCCCAAGGGCTTGCGGTTCAACGCGGCCGGCAATGTCGTGCTGCGTGCGGTGGACAGTGATGCGGATGTGACGATCACAGTGGCGGCCGGAGAAATCATCCCGGTGCGCGTGAGCCATGTCCGGGTTGCTGGCACCACGGTGGCGGCGGGCAGCATTCACGCCTTTTCATGATGAAGCGCGTTGCCATTATCGCTCACGGCTATGGAGGCATCGCCGTTGCGCTCGCCGCGCAACTGGCGCAAGGCCGACTGGCGGCCGCGGCTTATGCCGCGGAGCCAAGCGGGCCGGATGGCCCGCGCCCGGCGTTTGAGGACAAAAACGAATGAGCCTCGCCACCTGTATTCCCGATCTGCTGGCCAAGGGCCAGATATCGCAAGAGCAGGCGGCCGAGATGGATCGCCTGTTCGGCCAGTATCGCCGCCACTATGCGCGCGAGGCACCGGCTGCGGCGGATGATCTGGCGAGCGAGGCCGCGCTGGCCGCGCTGGAACGGCAGGAGGCCGAGCGGTTGCGGCGGCAACTACTGCAGGTAAAAGCGCAGCGGCAGGCATGGCTTGCAATGCAGACCTATGGCACCGGCGCCGGCGGATTGCGCGTGCTTGATCCCGACCGGCCCGAAAACCTCGCCGAGGCAGCGCAGGCGCTGCTTGCCCGGCGCGAGCTGGCGCCCTATCGCAATGTCGAGCATCTGGAACGCAGCATTCGCGCCCGCGCCCATGCGACCATCCGCGAGCTGCTGCAAAAGCATCAGCGCAACGTGCTGGGACAGGTTCGCGACCGGGCCGGCACCGAGGATATCCTGCGCGAGGCGCGCGGACAGGACACCGGCAATGCGGCGGCCAAGGAGCTGGCAGGCGCATGGAAAGAGGCGTCGGAATATCTGCGCCGCCGCGCCAATGCGGCAGGAGCGGCGATCGGCAAAATCGATGATTGGGGAGTGCCGCAAGCCTGGAACGCGCAAGCCGTGAGCGACGCCAAGTTCGATCAGTGGTTCGCCGATGTTGCGCCCCATATTGATCGCAGTCGCATGGTGGATCGCGACAGTGGTGCGCCTTTGGGCGATGATGATTTCGTCGATCTGATGCGCGATATTTTTGAGACAATAGCCAGCGATGGCTGGGCCAAGCGGCAACCCGGCGCGCGCGGCAAAGGGGCCTTGGCCAAGCGGCTTGGACAGGAGCGCATCCTGCATTTCAAGGATGCCGATGGGTGGCTTGCCGTGGCGGGCAAGTATGGTTCAAGCGCTGGCGTGTTCGATGCCATGAACAGCCATATCAACCTGATGGCGCGCGATATCGCGCTGATGGAGATTTTTGGACCTGACCCTGCGAGCACGATCAAATGGCTGGGTGATGCAATCGAAAAGGCTGCCAATCTCGACGGGCGTGCCAGCCACCGCGCGGCCGCGTTTAAAGGCCGCCAACAGCTGGAGCGACTGTTTGAAATTGCAAGCGGTGCAAGCAGCCGCCCGGAAAACGGGGCATTAGCCAAGTTTGCCGGTGCCCTTCGTGCCTGGCAAGTGGCGACAAAGCTGGGCAGCGCAACGCTTTCTACCACAAGCGATCAGGCGACGCAGGCGATCGCCCGGCGGTTCAACGGATTGCCGATAGCGCGCGGGCTTGCCACCCAGATCAAGCTGCTCAACCCCGCCAATGCCGAGGATCGCCTGCTTGCCATGCGCATGATGCTGGTGGCTGAGGAAGCGAGCCAGATGGCTGCCGGGCAGGCACGCATGACGGGTGAGGAATTGACCGGCGAGGTATCGCGCAGGCTGGCCGAGGCGACCCTGAAACTATCGGGGCTTAATGCCGTGACGCAGGCTGGCCGCTGGGCGTTCGGCATGGATTTCTGGGCGGCAGCGACAAGCTGGCGGGGGCGCAGTTTCGATCAGCTCGATCAGCGGTTTCGCAATATGTTCCTTCGGCACGGTCTTGGCGAGGCGCACTGGGAAGCAATCCGCGCCGCACCGCTCCATAGCGAGCGCGGTGTCGAATGGGTATTGCCGGAGAATATTGCGCGCGAAGGCCTGGCCGATGATATCGTGCAGATGGTGCTGCGCGAAATGGACATGGCGGTGCCGGTGGCAGGCCTGGATGTGCGCGCCGCGATCGAGGGCAATGCGCGCAAGGGCACAATCGTGGGTGAGGTGCTGCGGACCGGTTTTCAGTTCAAAGCGTTTCCCGCCACAATCATGCTGCAGCAATATCAGCGGATGATGGCCCTTTCCAATGGCTGGGACCGCGCAGGCTATGCTGTGCAGGTGGGCATTGCGACGACGCTGATGGGCGCGCTGGCCCTGCAATTGAAAGCCATTTCCAAAGGCCAAGATCCAGTTTCGATGATCGATGATCAAGATCCTGCGAACACCTTCAAATTTTGGGGCGCGGCACTGGCGCAGGGCGGCGGGTTGGGCATTTTCGGCGATTTCCTGCAAAACTCCACCAATCGGGCGGGCGGCGGATTTACCGAAACGCTGGCCGGGCCCGCTTTTGCAACAGCCAATAATCTTGCCAGCCTTGTAATCGGGCAGCCTGCGGCGGCAATCACGGGCGAGAATGTCAACCCGGGGCGCGCCGCGATCCGCCTGATCAAGAGCGAGACGCCGGTGATCGGCAGCCTGTGGTATACGCGGCTCGCCTATGAGCGGCTGATGCTGGACACGCTGCAGGAACAGATCGATCCCAAGGCCAGCGCCGCCTTTCGTGATCGGGTGCGGCGCGTGCAAAATGAAGGGGCTGACTATTTCTGGGCTCCCGGCACGGCGTTGGATGATGCGCGCCTGCCTGATGTAGAGCGAGCGCTGTCCAACTAGAGGAGCGTTCGATATGGCCGTGCCGACTTCCGCATTATCGGAACGGGTATTTGCGGGCACGGGCACCGCTGCGCCGCTTGTGATCGATTTCCAGTTCATTGACCCGGCTGATCTTGTTGTGAGCCGGATCGTTATCGGTGAAGAAGGCGAGACGATCCTGTCGCGCGGTATCGATTTCACGGTGACAGGCGGCAATGGCGGGCCGGGCAGTATTATTCCGGCGGCGGCCATCACCATTGGCACCAGCTGGCGGGTGCGTCGGCAGACGCCGGTGGGCCAGCCTGCAACTTTTCCGAGCGGCAAATATCTGCCCGCGCAGCACGAAGCCGCGCTTGATCGGCAGGCCATGATCAACCAGGAACATGCCCGCGACCTGGCGCGCACGCTTAAAGTGCCGTTTGGAACAGCCGCACCGAACCTGAGAATTGGCAGCGCGCCTTCTACTGGCGACATCCTGCAATTTGACGCCGAAACCAACGAGCTTGCGCTCACCCCGATTGCACAGACACAGATTGCGGAACTCGAACGCCAAGCAGCTTTGTCAGTATCTTTGGCTCAGGCAGTCACCGGCCCGATTTATCTCAGCATTGCATCCGGCCTCACCAACACCGATGATGGTGACGAGTTTATCGTTGACAATGGCGACGGGACGGCCTCGATCTATCTCAACGATGTCGGCAGCGAGGTGCTGCGCCGGATTATCATCATCGCGCCTGCGGCCAATGGCAGCGCGGCGCAGATCGGCACCGCGACCGGGCGCACAGTCCAGCAGATGCTGGATGGTATCCCGACGCGCACAATGCTCAAGCAGCTTGTGCCTGTGGTGGGCAGATCAGTCTATCTCACGGAGGCTGGGCGCGCAGGCACGTTTATCTGCCGCGCTGGTTCGCCGCCAGTCACCGATACGCTCGAAGGCGTTTTCGTCGCGAGCAGCACCGCTGGGTTTTTCTGGCAGCGGCAATACAACGGACTAGCGCGGGCCGAGTGGTTCGGCGCGGTGCTTGATGACTCGGCAACTGATTGCACGGCGGCGGTGCAAGCCTGCTTGGACGTGACAAAAACGCTCTATATCCCGCGTGGGCGTTATTGGTGCGCCAACGGCATTAACGGAGGTGGTTGCACAATTCGTGGCGCGGGGCGGGCCTATGCGGGTCTGACATTCACCACCGCGACCGCTCACCTACTGCGAGCAGTGGGCACGATCTCGGCCTTTGTGGAGGCGACGGACTGGGCCGATTTTTTCGTGGCGCGCGACACAAACCCCACTACACCGGCAAACCCTTCGGACGACCTTACGCAAGGCCACGGCATCCATCTGGATTTCGTGTCCAATGCCCGCATCCGTAACGTGGACACCTACAACAACCTCATCGAAGTATCCGTGCGCCGGACGCTTACAACCGATATTCGCGGTGTGCGCGGCATCCGTCTTACCGGCGGCGCATCGGATCGCTGGCGGGGTCTTTATGTCAACGGCGACAGCACAGGCTTTATCGCCGGCTTTCCGTCACCCAATCCGTCTTGCAGCATCGCCCAAATTAACATGGTAGCCCGTGAAGAAGTCGGCACCAGCATTGGCTTTGACCTCCAAGGCAATCTGCAAGACCTTTGGGGTAGCGATTGGGAAAGCGGCGGTTTTGCCCACATCGCCCTACGCCTCAATGCTCAAGGCGGCAACGCTGGAGACATGGTGCTGCGTAAGGTTATTGCGGATGGATACCGCACTCACGGCTTCCACATTCTGAACGTGCCGCGTGGGTCAAGCGTGCTCATCAAGGATAGCTGGGTTGCTCCTAAAGTCGGGGCCACTGGGGAAGGCATTCGAATTGAGCAAGCCAACGGAGTGCAATGGGAAGGCATTGCGGACTTCAGCCTTTCCCCTACTCTTCGCGCGGTTTACGCCACGGACAGCGCGCAAAACACCATCAAGCTGCAAGTCAAAAACTGCGAGCGCCCATTTCAAAGTATTAGCTGTCTTAACATGACTGCTGAAATTGTTGCCGCTAACACTGCAAACGGCACGGATGCGGGATACATCGTCAACTGCATCGGCGGCGGGCGCAATCGCTTTATTGTCTCTGGTCGCGCCGAAGGCACAAAACAATGGCTTGATGCGGTGATTTTTGACGCCAGCACAGCCAACAACTTTGTGGACGTAACCGGCGTAGATGGCGGAGCAGCGGCAGGAGCGCGGTTTAGCATCGCTGGCACGCCGCAGACCACTCAAGGCAACGTCAGCGGCCATGTGGTCATCAATCCGGGCGCAGGAGCAATGGCATGAACCTAGGTCTAATTTTCGGCCTCGGAGCGCGACGGACTGCATCTCAAACATCGCTGCCCTCTAGCTTTTGGGTGGCGGCGACCAACGGCTATCACCTCGACCCGTCCGATTTCAGCACGATGTGGCAAGACAGCGCGGGAACTGTGCCAGTCACGGCGGTAGGGCAACCTGTAGGCCGCATCCTCGACAAGAGCGGTAATGGTAATCATTTTACGCAGCCGACAAGCGCAGCCCGCCCGTTGTTGCAAATCGACAGCGGGGGCAGGCATTTCCTACTTTTCGACGGCGTTGATGATGTTTTGGTGTCGGGCAGCTTCGCTCCGGGGTCTGACAAAGTTCAAGCTTTTGTCGGGATGCGGAAATTGAGTGATGCAGTCTCGGCAGTGCCGCTGGCCCACGGCTCTAACGCTTTGGCCGGTGGCGCGTCGTCGCCGGCCCAAACAGGCGCGTGGGCTATTCGCGCTCCACTTAACACGGCATCGGCAAATTATACTTTCAGCGCTCAAGGCACAACGCGCTCTACCGCGTCGTCTGGATCAATCCCTGCGCCAGTTACCTCCGTGGTGTCAGTGACGGCTGACATAGCGAGCAGTCAAAGCAGCCTCCTTGTTAATGATCTGGTGCAAGCAACCTCAACAGCCAGCATGGGGACGGGCAATTTCAACGCCTATGTTGCGTCGGTGGGCGGATTAGCAAACTCAACCAATTTCGGAAACTATCGCATATATCAAGCAGTTGCCCGCTACGGCCCGAACCTTAGTGCAGCCGAGATCACGGCGATCAATGATTTCGTCAACTCCAAAACAGGAGCCTACTGATGCTGTCGGTTGTCCTGATTGTCCCGGCTGACTTGCGGGATGACGCCAACAAGCTGGCGGAGTTACTGGGCCACGGCCCGAATAACTACAGCGTCCCCCTGTCTGCGGACGGGGCTGAGCCTGCCACGCACTACGGTCTGCATACATGGGCGGAGCAGTCGTTTATCGAGCTGCTGGCGGCGGACGGTATGCCTAAGGGGCTGGAGCAATTCGCGCCGGTCAAGGATGCGGTGCTTGTATCGGTGCGGGATGAGATGGGCAGCCATTTTTGGGACGTGCTGAATGATAAGGGGCTTGCGGTGATGGAGCCGCCTGAATGAGCGCGCCAGTGATCCTCTGGAGCCTGTGGGCCGCCTATGCGATTATCGGGCCAGTCATCCTCATCAAGGGCGATAC
>JBKBLW010000013.1:0-20919 GCA_046296155.1 Erythrobacter sp.
ACAAGGGTTATGATGGTGATCGCTTCCGGGAAAGCCTGCTGATCCGCGGAATCCTGCCGATCATCCCGCCCCGCTCGAACCGCAAGATCCCCGAGCACCCCGATTATCGCCGCTACCGGGATCGCAACCGCGTCGAGCGCATGTTCGGCAAGCTCAAGCAACAGCGCCGTATCGCCACCCGCTACGACAAGACCATCCTGTCCTTCGAGAGCTTCCTCAACCTCGCCGCCACTCGCCTTTGGTTGAAGTCTTTTGTCAACACGGCCTAGGCCGCGCCCTAGGGATGGCCGCCCTAGGCTCCAAACCCAATCAGCCTCTTGAAAGTTGCTGTGCACATTGATTCAGGGATTTGCCGGTGAAGCAGGAGGCCTTTGGAGATGTCGCGTTCGTTGTTCTGGCTATCGAGCATGGGGCGCAATCGAGCCGCACCTGCCGAAGAACCAGCCAGGAGCGCGACGGGTCGATGATCGCAGGGTGATCTCTGGCATCATTCACATGCTCAAATGCGGTGGCCGCTGGGCGGACTGCCCGCCCGAATACGGCCCTTCGACGACGGTCTATAACCGCTGGAACCGGTGGAGCCGACGTGGCATCTGGAGGCGCATCCTCGAGGCGCTGACCGAGGAAGGCTGGATCGCTCAGACTGGCCAGATCGACAGCAGCTGCATCAAGGCCCACCGCTCTGACGGTGGCGCAAAAGGGGGCGAGGGCCAAGGCCATTGGCATCTCGTGTCGCGGCAGGACAACGGGGCCGAAGGCGGGCGTAGCCCAACATCCACGCGCTTGTCGATGTTCTCGCAAGGCCACTCCGCATCGTCCTGGCGCCTGCCAACACCTCGGATGTGAAAGGCGCGGACCTGATGATCGGCGAAACTATCGGCATGAAGCGGGTGATCGCCGACCGCGGCTACGATGCCAACCGCATCAGGGGGGCTTGCGCGAACAGGGTACCATCCCGGTGATCCCCGGACGGCGCAACCGCAAGCGCCCGATCCCGTATGACCAACGCCGCTACAAGGACCGCTGGCGGATCGAGGCCATGTTCTGTCGCCTCAAGGTGTTGGCTTCGCCGCCCTGCGGGCCCGCCGCATCGCCACCCGCTCCGACAAGCTCGCCAGAAACTTCCTCTCAGCCGTCAGCCTCGCTGCCGCCGTGGTCTTCTGGCTGTGATTGAGTCTCGATCCTAGGCAACATAACGCCAAAGGAGCATTGCCAACACTTGGCAAGTGTGAGAGGCTAACATTCAATAATTGCAGGGTCTAGTTTCCGATTTGCGGGTCGTTCAGATCGTGGTTTCCAAACGATCGCATGTTCTTCGATGGAGCCTGAAACCGATGTCAGAGAAGGAATCTTACCCGCCATTCAACCCATTCGCAATGTGGGAGCCGATGACCAATTTCTGGCTCGACATGATGACGGCGGCAATGCAGGAAAGCCTCAAATTCTGGCAGCACCCGTTCAACCGACCGCTCGAGGATGAACGCGAGGTGGAAGGCGATCTCGACATTCCCGGCCCGCTGGAACGCGATTTTGAACATAATTTGCACGCCTGAGCAGGGCGGCCTGGCACCACGCGTCTATGCTGCCTGCAACAGGCGCCAAAGCTGGGCAGCGATCATGCGCTCTTCGTTGGTGGGAATAATCCAAACTTCGCCCGCTGCGCCTTCGGGGCTAATGCGCGCGCTGCCTGCGTGATTGGCGGCGGGATCAACACCAAGGCCGAGCCAGCCGAGGCCCGCCACCACTTCGGCGCGGGTGGCAGCGTCATTCTCGCCAATTCCTGCAGTGAAGATCAAGGCGTCCAGCCCGCCAAGCGCAGCTACGAGCGAGCCGATCTCGCGGATGATGCGATAGGTGAACAAGGCAATCGCCTCGCGTGCGCCTTGCGCGTCGCTCGCGCGCAGCACCCGCATATCGGACGACAGGCCCGATACGCCAAGCAGCCCGGATTGCTGGTAGAGCAACGCTTCAATGGCGCGGGCATCCATGCCCTTTTCATCCATCAGCCACAAAAGCACACCGGGATCAAGGCTGCCGCTGCGCGTGCCCATCATCAGGCCATCCAGTGCGGTGAAGCCCATGGTCGAGGCAACCGAACGCCTACCCTCTACAGCGCATAGGCTGGCCCCGTTGCCGAGGTGCGCGATGATGAGGCGTTTGTCCGCGAGATGCGGCGCTCTGGCGGTAAGGCTTGCTATCACGCTCTCATAAGACAGGCCATGAAAGCCATAGCGGCGCACGCCTTCCTCGTGCAGCGCGCGCGGCAGAGCAAAGCGGGTCGCAAGATCCGGCTGGTGCACATGAAAGGCGGTGTCGAAACAGGCAATCTGGGGCACCTCGGGCCGCGCTGCGGCAAGCTGGCGGATGGGGGCCAGATTGTGAGGCTGGTGCAGCGGGGCAAGCGGAATCAGGCTTTCAAGGTAATCGAGCACCGCGCCATCCACCCGCATCGGCGCGCTGAAGCGCGTGCCGCCGTGGACTATGCGGTGACCAATCCCGGCAAGCGGGCGCCCTGCCAAGACCTTATCCAGCTCGCCAAGGATCAGGTCAGTTGCCTCGGCATGGCTAGAACAATCGACTTCACGCGCGCTCACCTCGGCCCCTGTGGAGATCACCAGGCGCGGCCGCACGCCCAGCCCTTCGATCTGGCCGCGCAGCAGCAAGGGCAGGTCAACTTGCGCGGGAAAAGCGGCAAACTTGATGCTCGACGAGCCCGCATTGAGCACCGCCAGCACGCCTACACTATCCGTCAAAGACCTGCACCCGCGCGAGCGCTCGCCACCAGGACGGCAACCGCACAAGAGGTTTGCCGCACCATCACGCTGTCTGCCCGGCTGGTGAGGATGACTGGCACCCGCGCGCCCATCACAATCCCCGCCGCATTGGCATTGGCAAGAAACGTAAGGCTCTTGGCGAGCATATTACCGGCATCAAGATCGGGCACAATCAGCACATTGGCGCGGCCCGCCACGGCTGACACAACGCCCTTGATGCGCGCAGCCTCCGCATCAATCGCATTATCGAGCGCCAGCGGCCCGTCGATCAGCGCACCTGTGATCTGCCTGCGATCGGCCATCTTGCACAGGGCAGCAGCATCAAGCGTGGAGGGAACCTTGGGATTGACCACTTCCATGGCCGAAAGCACCGCCACGCGCACTTCGGCAAAGCGCAGCGCATGGGCCAGATCAATCGCGTTCTGCGTGATATCTGCCTTGGCAGCAAGATCGGGCACGATGTTGATGGCCGCATCGGAAATGATAAGCGGTTCCTCGTGGCGCGGCACATCCATAACAAAGCAATGCGACAGGCGGCGTTCGGTGCGGATGCCGGTGTTGCGGTCAAGCACCGCGGAGAGCACCTCGTCGGTGTGCAGGCTGCCCTTCATCAGCGCGCCCACTTTACCCTCGCGCGCCAGCGCCACGGCCTTGGCGGCGCTGTCATGGCTGTGCTCGGATGCGATGAGCGGTAGGGCCGAGATATCCGCGCCCACCGCCTCGGCTGCTGCCGCAATGCGCCGGGGCGGGCCGACCAGCACGGGCGCGATCAGGTTGTGCGCAGCGGCCTGCAGGGCGCCTGCCAGAGACACCTCGTCACACGGGTGCACCACGGCGGTGGCAAGGGCAGGCATGGCCTCTACCGCCTTGATCAGGCGTTGGTAATGGGATCTTGCATCGCTCATGTCTGCAGTTCCTTGAACCAGCCCATACGCCGCAGCAGTTGCTTTTCCGCTTCAAGGAGAATCATAAGCCCTGCGCCGAGTGCGATGATCAACGCCCCATCAGCGAGCCGCAAGGGCGCGCTGCCAAAGGCGACGTTCATGAATGGCGCATAGACAAACGCAAGCTGGCTTACCGCAACCACCGCAATCGCTGCCAGCACCACAGGTGTGCCAAACGCGCCTTGCAGCGTGAGCGAGCCGGTGGACCAGTAGCGCACGTTGAACAGATAGAAAATCTCGCCGACCACCACCATGGTCACCACCATTGTGCGGGCATATTCCAGCGCATCGCCGCGCCCCAGCGCGGTAAAGAACAGCGCCAGCGAAAGCCCGCCCAAAAGCAGCGAGACCGCTGCCACCCGCCACAGCAGAAACGGCGACAACAGCGCTGCGTTGCTGGCACGCGGGCGGCGCTGCATGATGCCGGGTTCGGTCGGTTCAAAGGCCAGCGCCAGTCCAAGCGTTGCCGATAGCAACAGATTGACCCACAGCACCTGCGTTGCGCTCATGGGCAGGGTAAAGCCGACCAGGATCGCCGCGACCACCGCGAAAATCTCCGCCCCGTTGCTCGGCAGCGTCCAGGCAATCACCTTGCGGATATTGTCATAGACGGTGCGGCCTTCCTCGATCGCATGGACAATGGTGGCGAAATTGTCATCGAGCAGCACCACGTCGGAGGCTTCCTTCGCGGCCTCGGTGCCCTTGATGCCCATTGCCGTGCCGACATCGGCTTGTTTGAGTGAGGGCGCATCATTCACTCCGTCACCGGTCATGGCGACAATCGAGCCATCGGATTGGAGCGCGCGCACGATCCGCAGCTTGTGTTCGGGGCTGGTACGGGCGAATACGGCAACATCACGCGCAATGCGGGGAAGATCGGCCTCGGGGACGCTGTCGAGTTGGGCCCCGGTCATCACGCGCGGATCATCGGCCAGCTTCAACTCGCGCGCGATGGCGAGCGCGGTGGCAGCGTGATCGCCGGTGATCATCTTCACCGCAATGCCGGCCGAACGGCAGTCGGCAATCGCAATCAGCGCTTCGGGACGCGGCGGATCGACAAAGCCGATCAGGCCGGCAAGCTCGACGCTTTCTTGCACATCATCGAAGGTCAATCGCCCAGGGGCATGGACAAGGCGCTTGATCCCAAAGGCGAGCACCCGTTCACCCTGAGCAGCGGCGGCTTCGATGTGGGTATTCCAGAGCGCTTCGTCGAAAGGCTGCGGGGCCATCGCGAACAGCGCCTCGGGCGCGCCCTTGACGAAAATCACCGCGCTGCCATCGGGGGCGGCGTGGAGGCTTGCCATAAAGCGGTGCGCAGCATCGAAGGGTATTTCATCCAGCCGCTTCCATGCAGCGCGTGTCGCGGCAGGATCCATTCCGGCCTTTATCGCCAGCGCCACCAGCGCGCCTTCCATCGGATCCCCGTTGACCAGCCAAGCACCCCCTTCTTCGTGCAAGCTCGCATCGTTGCAGAGCAGCGCGCAGCGGATGATAGGTTCGGCAGCGGCAAGGGCTGCGGTTTCATCGCCTCCCCCTTCAAGGGCAATTGTGCCTTCGGGCGCGTAGCCTGCCCCGCTCACCACCAACCGCTTGTCCGCCAAGATTACATGATGCGCGGTCATCTCGTTGCGGGTGAGCGTGCCGGTCTTGTCCGAACAGATCACCGAAGTTGCGCCCAGCGTCTCGACTGCCGGCAGCTTGCGGATCACGGCCTTGCGTGCGGCCATACGCCGCACGCCAATCGCCAGCGTGATGGTGATCACAGCCGGCAGGTCTTCGGGCACCAGCCCCACGGCCAGCGCCACCACCGCAATCAGCGCCTCGCCCCAGTCGAAGCCGCGCACCAGCACGGCAAAGGCAAACAACGCCGCAGCCCCCACCAGCACGAACCCGGTAAAGCGCCGGGCGAACTGGTTGATCTGGCGCAGCAGCGGGGTCTCAAGGCTATCGACCTCGCTCAGCATCTGGCTGATCCGGCCGATCTGGGTTTGCAGACCCGTCGCCACCACCACGCCGGTTGCCTGCCCTGCTGCCACAAGCGTGCCTGAAAAGGCCATATTGGTGCGGTCGCCCAAGGCCGCATCGGCGGCGACTATGCCTTCGTTCTTCTCGGCTGCGACCGATTCGCCAGTCAGCGCGGCCTCATCAATCAGCAGGCCTCGGGCGCGGAGCAGACGCAGATCAGCCGGTACGCGGTCGCCTGCCTCGATAATCACGATATCGCCGGGAACGAGCTGCGACACCGCAACCTTGATGCGACGGCCATCGCGCACCACCAACGCTTGGGCTGCAATCATATCCTTGATTGCGGCCAGCGCCTCCTCGGCCTTGCCCTCCTGGATGAAGCCGACCACCGCATTCACGATCACCACCAGCAGGATTACCACAGTGTCCACCAGGTGGCCCAGCACCGCGGCCGCGAGGGCGCCCGCCAGCAGCAGATAGATCAGCGGATTGTGGAAGTGCTGGATGAAACGAATGACGGGATGGACGCGCTGGGCATCGGGCAAGGCGTTGCGGCCATAAATGCCAAGCCGCAGCTGGGCCTCCTGATCGGGAAGACCTGCGGGGCCGCTCTTGAGCTTTGCAAGCGCGGCCTCCCCATCGACAGCGTGCCATTTGTGCGCGTCGCTGTGTGCCGGTCCGGTGCGCGCCATTTGTTTCACAGCCTCCTGAGGATTCGAGACGGCTTGTATCTATTTCGACTTTCGCCACACCCGCCTGGCATTGAACCCAACTGCTTCTACCGGTTTCGAGCGCTCTTTGGTGGCACTACCAGGATATCAAGATCAAGCGTGCGCAAGGCCTCTTCTGCCACGCTCCCCAGCATCAGGCGTCCAATCCCGGTGCGGCCATGGGTTCCCATCACAAGCAGATCGGTTCCGCTGTCGTGAATGAATGAGCGCAGAACCGTGATGGGCGCACCCTCGTCAATGTAAATCGTGTCTGCCAGTTCGCCATGACCGCTATCGTGAAGAAATTTCGCCAAATCTTCGCGGGCAGAGGCCAGTTCGGAGTCCACATGATCTGCAACTGCCCGAACATCGCTGTGACCGGCCATCATTGCTGTGGCAAATGGTTCATGTGCATGCACCACTCGCACACGCGCCGCGTTCGTCAAACCCAGCGCTTTGGCGGCGCGCAAGGCTTTTGCGCAAGTCTCGGACCCGTCCACTGCAATCGCAACGCGTTGATAGGGAGTGGTGGATTCGGCCTTGACCAGCAGAACCGGGCGGATGCCATGCCACACGACACGTTCCGCTGTTGTGCCCACAAACAAATCGCGCACAAGACGTTTGCGGTGGCGTCCGATTACGATGAGATCATAGTCTCCCTCGCTGGCAACAAGGCCGATTTGCTCAAACGGGTCGCCGGTCTCGATCAGCACTTCGACAGACAAGCCTGCAGGCAGACCTTTGGCTTGCTGCTCAAGAACAGCGCGTGCGAGTGCGGTATCCGTTTCGAAAAGACGGACTGGCTGATCCTGCTCAATGACGTGAAGGATGCTCAGCTTGGCAGCCAAGCGCTGTGCCAGTTGTGCCGCACGATCCACCGCCACATCGGAGCGGTGGGAGAGATCGGTAGCAACAAGAATTTGGCCGGACAAGGTCACCTCCCTCACAGGTTACAGGTCCACCTTGGCGTATGGGGCACCCTTGCACAAGTGTGGTGCAATTTGCGCAACGCAGCGTGATGACCGGCGGCCTGGCTCACTTTCTGTCGAAAGACTGAGGCTCGTTTGAGCCGCGGCAAGCAACCCTTGTCGAAACGGCTTTCGCGTCACATGGTCGGAACGCGGAAACAATCTCAAGGGGATCCAGCGATGCGCACGGCGGTGTTCAGCTCCAAACCCTATGATCGCGCCTTTCTCGAACCGGCCAACCTTGCCGCGGGCGCAGGCCATGACCTGCGATTTTTCGAGGCCAGGCTTGCTCCTGACACCGCCGCGCTGGCCGCAGGAGCCCAAGCGGTGTGTCTGTTTGTAAATGATGTGGCGGATCGCGCGGTGCTTGAGGCGCTGCGCGCTGCGGGCGTGCGGCTGATTGCGCTGCGCTGCGCGGGCTTTAACAATGTGGATCTGTCGGCCGCCGAGGAACTCGGCATCGCGGTAGGCCGCGTGCCGGCCTATTCGCCCGAAGCCGTCGCCGAACACACCACTGCGCTGATCCTCACGCTCAACCGCAAGACCCACCGCGCCTATAATCGCGTGCGCGAAGGCAATTTCCAACTCGATGGGCTGATCGGCTTTGATCTCAAAGGCCGCACGGTCGGGATTGTCGGCACAGGCAAGATCGGGTTGGCCTTCGCGCGCATCATGCGCGGCTTTGGTTGCGAGGTTTTGGGCTGCGATCCCCTCCCCAGCGACGAATTCGCTGCGATCGGGGCGCGCTATGCTTCGTGGGACGAAGTGATGGAAACCAGCGATATCATCAGCCTGCATTGTCCACTCACCCCGGCAACGCATTATCTGGTGAACGCTGCGGCGATCGCCCGGATGAAGCGGGGTGTGATGCTGATCAACACCGGGCGCGGCGCGTTGGTGGATACAGCTGCGCTGATCGCGGGATTGAAGCGCGGACAGATCGGCCATGTCGGGCTCGATGTCTATGAGGAGGAGGGAGACCTGTTCTTTGAAAATCTCTCCGATCAGATCATTCAGGATGATGTCTTTGCCCGCCTGGTGACATTCCCCAATGTCCTGGTAACGGGCCATCAGGCCTTCTTCACCGCTGAGGCGATGGAGGCGATTGCCAGCACCACGATCGCGAATCTCACCAGCTTCGCGACCACCGGCGCGCCGGCATATCCGGTGTCGCGCGCGTTGCTGGCTGAGACAGCAGGGCCGTAATGAACGCCCTGCTGGCGTTGCTGCCGCTCATCTTACTGCTGGGCCTCATGGCGGGGCTCGGTTGGTCTGCGGCGCGGGCAGGGCTGTTGTCAGCGGGTGTCGCAGCGCTGCTGATGGCGGCGGAGGGCTTTTTGCCAGCCGTAACGGATGTGGGGCTGGTGCTGGCAGGTGCCATGCTCGAGGCGGCTTTCACCACTGGGCTGATCCTGCTGATTGTCTATCCCGCGCTCGCCCTGCACGAGGTGCAGACCCGTTCGGGCGCGCTTGCTGTTTTGGGCCGGTGGCTCACTACGCTCTCGGCCCGGCGCGAGGTGGCGGGCCTGGTGCTAGCATGGTTTTTCGCGCTGCTGCTCGAAGGCGCCGCCGGGTTTGGAACGCCGGTTGCGCTGGTCGCACCAATGCTGGTGGCGCTCGGCTTTGCGCCAGAACGCGCCCTGATGATGGCACTGATCGGCCATGCCGCGGGGGTGTCCTTTGGCGCAGCGGGCATCCCGATGGTGCCGCTGCTGGCAGCATATGGCGCTCAGCCGCAAGTGCTGGGCGGGCTGATTATGCTGCTTCACGCCATGCTGGGCTGGGTCTTGGCCGGATTTGTGTGGCGTCTGGCGAGTGCTGATACGGCGAGCCGATCCTCAGGCTGGTGGGCGCTGGCGGCTGCGCTGTTTCTGATCCCGGCATGGCTGCTGGCGCGGTTTGTCGGCCCGGAATTGCCGACTTTGGGAGGGGCCGCGATTGGTCTGGCCGGATTTGTCGCAGCGCTGCGTTGGCGTGCAGGCAGCACAGGCGCTGCCTTAATGCCTGCCGGCAAGGTGCTGGGCGTCATGTTTCCCTATGCCACGCTCTTGGGGCTGATCGTGCTGACCCGGCTGATCACTCCTTTGGGCGCAGCGCTCCAATCCTTGCGCTTTGAATGGCAGATTGCCGGGCAGTTTTCAGGCGCGATCGAGCCGCTTTATCACCCCGGCACGATGCTGCTGGCAGCGCTCGGGCTGACCGCGCTTGCCGATCATGCGAAGCGCCGCCAGCTTGCTCCGGCGCTTGCCAGCGCGGGTAGGCGCCTGCCGCCAGTCGCTCTGGCGTTATTCGCTGCGCTGTTGCTTGCGCGCATCATGGTGCATGGCGGAATGATCGCATCCCTTGCCGCGAGCGCAGCGCCACTGCTTGGCGGGGCATGGGTGGCCGCTGCGCCAGTGATCGGCGCGCTCGGCTCCTTCCTCACCGGCTCTGCCACGGCATCCAACATCCTGTTTGCCGAATTGCAGGTCGCAGGTGCCCAGGCTGCCAGGCTTGATCCCTCCCATGCTCTTGCCGGGCAGGGCTTTGGCGCGGCGATCGGTAACATCATTGCCCCGCTGAACATTGTGGCGGGCGCGGCCACGGTCGGCCTTGTGGCACGCGAAGGTGTGATCCTGCGGCGGATGCTGCCGCTGTGCGCGGTCTATGCAGGATTGGGCGGCGCGCTGCTATGGGCGATCAGTCGCTAGGGTTTCCGGTCGTTCAACCATAATCAAGGGGCAGGAGGTGGCATCATCCTGCCGCTTCGCAACCCTCGCTGGCAGCAGCGGATCGGCTGGTGCGCGCATCACCCATGCGGGCATCGTGGCGATAGAGATCGGGGCGCACTTCGATGCTTCCGTCCGGAGCGGGTGCGGCGGTGAAATAGGTGATATAAACCGGCAATGGCCGCGCGAGGTTGAAGGTTGCCGTGCGGCCCAAGGCTACGGCGTTATCCACTTCACCGCGCGTCATGCGGCCTTCCAGCAAGGTGGCGACAAATCCAATTGCATCGCCGGTTCGCACACAGCCGTTGCTGAAGGCGCGCTTTTCCTTGGCAAACAAGTCCCGATTGGGCGTGTCATGCATGATAACATTGTAAGGATTGGCCATTTCCAGCTTCATCTGACCAAGCGCATTCATGGGGCCCGGACGCTGGCGCCATTGCCCGCCCGAAAATACATAGCCCTGATTGGCAGGAAAGCGGCCGTTATTGCGACGCACGATGCTGGCCGGGATATTCCACCACGGGTTGAAGGTGACCCCAGTGATGCGGGCAGAGAAGATCGGCGTGGGGGTTGAAGTCTTGCCGACAATTACGGGCCATGTGCCAGCGAGGCTGCCCTCGCGCCACAGTCGCGCCTCGAAAAAGGGGATGTTGACGAGCACATAATCGCTCCCCAGCGAGCGTGGCAGCCAGCGCCAGCGCTCCATATTGCGGGCGATGATGCGCCGGCGCGCTGCGTCGGTTTCGCTGGCATAGGCGGCACGCAGGGCCGCATAATCAGGATGGCCTGGGCGCAAGCCGCGCAGAAAGGCCCGCAGTTCGCCTGCACTGAGCGATCGTTCAAGCAAGGCGGCGACATCGACATCCTGATCGGTGTCGCGGATCCCCCACGTCCCTTTCTGTGAAGCGCTTGATGAGCCGAGCAAATGCAGCTGCGCCAATTGCAGCGCCAAAGCTGTCGCGCTCTCATTCAGCGCAGCCCCAGCTCCCCCGGCCATGGCGCTGTCTAAATCGCGCACATCCAATTGCGGTAAAGCATCTTGCGGCGCAGCCAACACAGCTGCTCGCAAGATTTGCGCCTGATCAATGTTCCAATCAGCCGCCTGCGTGGGACCAGAATTGATCCCGATCAAACTTGCCAAAATCGTCGCAAAAGCTGCCCGTCCGATCATGCTTTTTCGCGGCTCAGTTTGCTTTTCATGAGGCATCTTCTTAACTTCCAGCCAACACCAATTGAGGGTTTCATTCAAATGAATTTTTCTCGACGCGGCTTTGTTGGCGCGCTCGGTATTGGCGCAAGCGGCTTGCTGGCGCCTGCTGCGATGGCGGCGGTGCGGGCCGATCCCCCGCCGCGTCTGCTCGCTGAGGCGCAGGCCGCGCTTGACAAGCATGGCGCGCTGGTGCGGCATCGCGATCTCGTGGGCTTGGTGGATTTTGCAGCACCTTCAGGCGCCCCACGCTTTCAGATGGTGGACCTCGGCAATGGCCGTGTGCTGGCCAATCTGCTGGTCGCCCATGGGCGCGGGTCTGATCCTGCCAATACGGGCATTGTGCAAAGATTCTCCAATCACCCCGGCTCCAACGCGTCTTCGGCAGGCAGTTTTCTGGTGGGAGATAGCTACGACGGCAAATATGGCCGCTCGCGGCGCCTGCACGGGTTGGACCCGGAAAACGACCAGGCGCTCGCGCGGGGCATCGTGATCCACCGCGCCAGTTATGTATCGCACACCATGGCGCACAACACTGGGCGGGTGGGGCGCAGCCTTGGCTGTTTCACCGTGGCAGACACGGATATTGCCACTGTCCTCACGCTGCTTGGGCCGGGCCGCCTGCTGTTTGCCGGGCGCTGAAACGTATTTTCAGCCCTTGCTGCTTCGGTTGGCCTTGGCGTCCTTGGAGGAGGGCAGCGCCGCGCGCAGCCGGCCAAGACTTTGCTCGCGGGCGCGATCATCATGCATTGCGATAAGATGCGCGCACCGCGCTGATGATCGATGCGTTCCCCAGAGCCAAGGCGTTGCTCGCGGATAGGGGCTATGATGCCGTCTGGTTCCGTCACGCCCTAGCCGAGCGTGGCATCGTTGCCTGCATCCCGTCAAAGACCAACCGCAAGGTGCCTATCCCGCACGACACCGCCCTCTACCCCAGCGCCACCAGGTCGAGAACATGTTCGGCAAGCTCAAAGACTGGCGACGCATCCACACCCGCCATGATCGTTGCGCTCACACGTTGGTTACGCCGCCCTTCGGGTCATGTCCGCCATCTGCATCGCTGCAACCGTCATCTTCTGATTGCCGCAATGAGTCCTGAGCCCTGGCGACCAGCTCTGCATCAAGAAATGCGGCAAGATCCGCCAGATCGACATCGCGCGCCACGTAAGCCTCGCCGATGCCGCGCAGCAGCAGGAAGGGCAGGGTGCGCCCTTCGGCTTTTTTGTCGTGTCGCATGTGATCGACAAGGCGCACCCCATCGCACCTCAGGCCGAGTTGGGACAGGCGCGAAGGCAAGCCCGCTGCGGCGATGACAGCCTCGGCGCGGTTTGCATCGGGCGCCGCAATGTCGCCGCGCCGCGCCGAATATTTCGCCGCCAGCACCATGCCGAGCGCCACGGCCTCGCCGTGCAGCAGGCGGTCAGAAAAGCCGGTCTCGGCCTCCAGCGCGTGGCCGAAAGTGTGCCCCAGATTGAGCAGAGCGCGCATATCGCGCGTCTCGCGTTCGTCGGCCGCGACGATGTCCGCCTTCATCGCGACGCTGGTGGCAATCGCGTGTTCGAGCGCCTGCGGGTCGCGTGCGAGCACCCGCGCGCCGTTCGCCTCAAGCCATGCAAAGAACGCCGCATTGCCCAGAAGGCCATATTTGAGCACCTCGGCATAGCCTGCGCGCATTTCACGCCCGGGCAGGGTGGCGAGTACGAGCGGATCGATCAACACCAGCGAAGGCTGGTGAAAGGCGCCGATCAGGTTCTTGCCGGCGCGCGTGTTGATCGCGGTCTTGCCGCCGACCGAGGAGTCGACCTGTGCCAGCAACGTGGTCGGGATCTGCACAAACCCGCAGCCGCGTTTCAGCACCGCGCAAGCAAAGCCGACCAGATCGCCAACCACCCCGCCGCCGAGCGCAAAGACATGGTCTGAACGCGTCACGCCCAGAGCGAGCAACCAGTCGGTGAGCGCTTCGAGCACCCGCCAGCTCTTGGCATCTTCGCCGGGCTCGACCACGAACCATTCCGCGGCCAGCCCTGCTTTGCCAAGAGCGGTGTCGATGCTCGCACCATAAAGCGCCCTTGTGGCAGTATCGCCGACGAAGGGCACCTTGCGCCCCTCGGTGTAGGAGGCAAGGAAGCGCCCCGCTGCCTCGGGCAGGCGCGCCAGCACGCCTTCCTCGATCACCACGTCATAAGGGCGCCCCGCCAGAGCGACCGGAATTACAGCCATCGATCAATCGCCTCGATAATGCGGCGCGCGGTCAGATCGTGCGGGCCGTTTTCGCTCATCACCCGGATTGGTGCCTCGGCATAAAACGGCGCGCGTTCGGCCGCCAGCCTGCTGAGGATTTCCCGCGGATTGCCATTCTTGAGCAAAGGCCTGCTGTCACGCCGCGCGGTGCGCTGCACCAGAGTATCAACATCGGCATCGATCCACACCGCAATCGCGCGATCGAGAATCAGCGCGCGCGTTGCCGGATCGACGAAGGCCCCGCCGCCGGTTGCAATCACGCCGTGGCCTTCCTCGATGAGGCGGGCGATCACCCGCCGCTCGCCATCGCGGAAATAGGCTTCGCCGAATTGTTCAAAGATTTCGGGGATGGAGCGCTGGGCCGCTGCGGCAATTGCTTCGTCGGCGTCGATGAAATCGCGCTGCAGCAGCGCTGCCAGACGCCGCCCGACCGTGGATTTGCCAACGCCCATCAGGCCGACCAGCACCACTGGGACGGTGATGCGAGCTGCGACCGCATGGATTGCAGGATGGTTCAAAGGTGGTGAGGCAGTCATTGCCGCATGGCGTATAGATGGGCTAGGGCTCGCGCAATATGTCTGATTTGCGCGCTTCTCTGTCCCGCCAACCCTGCCGTCCGGCCCGCCTGCGCCGCATGTGGCTGCTGGTGGCTGGTATCGTGCTTGCTGTGCTGGTGCTTGCCGCGCTTGACGGGGGGGAGCGGGCGCTGCGCCCGATCAGCGAGGAAATCGCGCTTCCTGCCGCCAGCGAGGGTTCGGGCCAATGAGCGCGCGCCGCACCCTGCACATCGCGCTTGCCGGGCTGAGCGCCGCAGCGCTGGCAGCCGTGCTAGGTGGGCTGGCGATGGCGCAAAGCGCGCCGCAATCAATCCTGCCGCCGGGGTTTGACGATCCCGTCACCTCCCCCACGCCTTCACCGACAGCGCAGCCCGCGCAGCGGCCTGTTCAGCCCGGCCAGCCTGCCCCGATAGCGGTCCCGCCTTCGGGCGGGTTGGTGCAGCCGCTGCCGCCCCAGATTCCCGCCGATGCTCCGCCGTTGCCGACCCTTGCGCGCGAGGAACTGGCGCGGCTGCCAAGCCTTGAGGAGCTGGAAAATCTTTCCACCGACGAGATTGATGAGCTGTTGGGGCTCAAGCCCAAGTTCGATATTCCCCCTGGTGCCCGCCGCGCATTGACCCGTATCGGGGTGCTCTCGGTTGCAGAAGGCGGCCTGCCGCCGGCCTCGCTTGCCAATCAGCCCGCCAGTCTTGTGCGCGCAAGCCTTGGCGGTACAAAGGGGCCGTTGGTGTCGCGCTGGGGCCACATTCTGCTGCGCCGTACGCTCGCAAGCCGCTTGGCAGCGCCGCTTGGTATGGAGCCCACCGAGTTCGCGGCCCTGCGGGCAGGCGTCCTCAACGCGATCGGCGAATATACCATCACCCGTGCGCTGGTGCAGGATATCGACACCAGCGAATGGTCTGGCGCGATCACCGAACAAGCGCTTGCCGCCTATCTTGCCACTGGCGATTTCACGGGCGCCTGCCCGGCAGTGCGCCTTCAGGGCTCCGCGCGCGAGGACGCGCAGTGGAAAATGCTGCAGGCGATCTGCAACGCCTATGCCGGGGAAAGCGCGCTGGCGGCCTCGCAGCTTGATCGCGCGCTGAGGCAGGGCATTGCGCCGCGCATTGATGTGCTGCTGGCGCGCCGGTTTGCGGGCGCCGCCGGGCGCGGTCAGCGCGCAGTCGAGATCGAATGGCGCGGTGTTGACGATTTGAACCCGTGGCGCTTCGGCCTTGCCCATGCGCTGGGTGAGCCGGTGCCGGGCGCGCTGGTCGACGCGGCGCTGGCGATGCGTGGGGGCGCTTACTATGCCCGCGCCGGAGCGCTCCTGCCGATGCTGCCTGCCGCCGAACGCGCACGCTATGCAGGCCGCGCGGCGAGCGAGGGGATCCTCTCGGCAAGCGCGCTGGTTGATCTCTACAGCCAGCTTTATGCCGAACCGGGATCCGAAGGTCCGGCCGCAGACCGCGCAGCGCAGCTGCGTGAGGCCTATACCGCCGCCAATCCCGCCGCGCGCATCGCTGCGATGAAGCGGCTGTGGGAAGAAGCGGGCGCTCCTGAAACCCCCGATGGCTATGGTGCGCGGGTGCTCACGGCCTATGCGGCTGCGCGCATTCCGGCCTCGGCCGATTACGCCGGTGATGCAGGCGAGCTGATCGCGGCGATGCTGACAGCCGGGCTTGATCGTGATGCCGCGGCGTGGCGCGCGTTCGTCAAGGAAGGCAGCCTAGGCTGGGCGCTGATCGCGCTGGCGCAGCCGCAGCGTGTCAGCGTGGCGCAGGGAGCGATTGATGACTTTGCCGGCAATTCCTCTGATCGCCGCGCGGCGCTTCTGGCGGCGGGGCTTGCGGGGCTGGATCGCCTGAACAGCGCGCCTGATGCGAACATTACCCGACAGACCCGGTGGAGCCGCATGATCACGCGGGCTGCCGAGGTGGATAATGCCGCGCTCGTTGTGCTGCTTGCTGCCCTGGGGATGCAGGGAGAGAGCTGGCAGCAGATGACCCCGCGCCATCTCTATTACATCACCGCCAGCCTGCGCCGCGTCGGGCTTGAGGCAGAAGCGCGGATGATCGCGGCAGAGGCGGTCGCGCGCAGCGCATGAGCGCGGCCGCACAGGCATTTCTTGCCATGCTGGCTGCCGAACGCGGCGCGGCGAAAAACACGCTGGCGGCCTATGCCCGCGATCTCGCAGGCGCGGAAGAACTGATCGGCGATCTCGCCGCTGCGAGCCGCGCAGACGTGGCGCAGCTTGCAGCGGCATGGGCGAGCCTTGCGCCTGCCAGCATTGCGCGCAAGGCTTCGGCGCTGCGGCAATTTTTCGGATTTGCGCTGGACGAAGGCTGGCGCAACGATGATCCCTCGGGCGCGCTGCCTGCTCCGCGCACCCGCCGGCCGCTGCCCAAGATTCTCAGCCATAATGATATTGCGGCGCTGTTTGCGCGCGCCGAACTGGAGGCGGCAGGCGGCAAGCCCCACAGCGTGCGGCTCTTGGCGCTGGTCGAGATGCTTTATGGCTCGGGTCTGCGCGCGAGCGAGCTGGTCAGCCTGCCACTGAGCGCGGTGCCGCGTGATGCGCCGTTCCTGACTGTTACGGGCAAGGGCGGGCAGGCGCGCCTTGTGCCGGTGGGCGAGCGCGCACGGGCGGCGCTCCAGCAATGGCTGGTGCTGAGGCCTAATGAGCCCTCCTCGCGCTTTCTGTTTCCTTCACGCGGCGGGGCCGGGCACCTCTCGCGCGTAGCCCTGTTCCAGCAGATCAAAGCGCTTGCGACGCGGGCCGGGCTCGATCCTGCGCGCATCAGCCCGCACGTGTTGCGCCATGCCTTTGCGACTCACCTGCTGGAGGGCGGAGCGGATCTGCGCGTGCTGCAAACCCTGCTTGGTCATGCCGACATTTCCACCACCCAGGTTTACACCCATGTCGATGCTGCAAGGCTGGTAGCGCTCGTCAATCAGCGTCACCCGCTTGCAACACCGGCCACATCGGACTAGCGGGGCACCATGATATCCTATCTCGAATTCGAGAAGCCGGTCGCGCAGCTGGAAGAGCGCATCGCCCAGCTTCGCAGCGTCAATGCGCTCCACGATGTTGATGTTGCTCAGGAAATCGCCCGGCTTGAGGCCAAGAGCAACGATCTGCTCGCCAGCACCTATGCCTCGCTCACCCCATGGCAGAAGACGCAGGTTGCGCGCCATCCGCTGCGGCCGCACTTCCGCGACTATGTGGCTCATGCCTTTGAAGAATTCGTTGCGCTGGGCGGGGATCGTCTGTTCGGCGATGACGAGGCGATCATGGGCGGTTTCGCGAAGGTGAACGGGCGGCGCGTCATGCTGATCGGTCATGAAAAGGGCCATGATACGCAAAGCCGCATCCGCCACAATTTCGGCATGGGCAAGCCCGAAGGCTATCGCAAGGCGATCCGCCTGATGGAGCTTGCCAGCCGGTTTGGCCTTCCGGTCATCACGCTGGTTGATACCTCGGGTGCCTTTCCGGGCATTGAGGCGGAAGAGCGCGGGCAGGCCGAGGCGATTGCCCGCTCGACCGAAGCCTGTCTTGCCCTCGGCGTGCCGATGGTGGCAGTGATCGTGGGTGAGGGCGGCTCGGGCGGTGCGGTTGCCCTTGCCGCTGCCAATCGCGTGCTGATGCTTGAACATGCGGTTTATTCTGTGATTTCTCCTGAAGGCTGCGCCTCGATCCTGTGGCGCACCTCGGACAAGGCGGCCGATGCAGCCCAGGCGATGAAAGTCACTGCTCAGGATCTGAAGCGGCTTGGTGTCATCGACCGGATCGTGAAAGAACCGCTCGGCGGTGCGCACCGCAATCCGGCGGCGACCGCGCGCATGTTGCGTGATGCCATCATCGAAGAACTCGATGGTCTGACAGGCCTTTCGCCGCAGGAACTGATCGCGGCCCGCGAGGCCCGCTTCCTTGCGATTGGCAGCTGATTGGCTCCGATTAGCCTCAATTTGCCGCATTAAGCAGTGCAAATCTTGCCCTGTGGCAGGCTTTGCCCCTAGTCATGACGGGTAAAGGCAGGCGCGGGCATGCTGCCTGCCGTTCTGACGGGTAAGGGGAGTGCGCAGATGGCGGTCAGGAAAAGGAATAGGCTCGCTTGGGTGGCAGCGCCGCTCGCAATGGTTCATGCCGGCTGTGCAGGCGGCGCGCAGGTCGCTTCGGCCTCGGCGCCGATTACCCAACAGGAAGCCCAGATGGGCGCCCAGTATCACCCGCAATTCGTTGCCCAGTTTGGCGGCGCCATGTCGGGGCGGCAGGCGCAATATGTTGAGCAGGTGGGCAAGAAGATCGCACTGCAATCGGGCCTTGCCAATGCCGAGAGCGCGTTCACGGTCACGCTGCTCAACTCGCCGGTGCACAATGCCTTCGCGGTGCCGGGCGGCTATGTTTATACGACTCGCCAACTGGTGACCCTGATGAACAACGAGGCGGAACTCGCTGGCGTGATGGGTCACGAGGTCGGCCATGTCGCCGCGCGCCATTCGCAGCGGCGCCAGCAGGCCGCCACGCGCAATACCCTGCTTGGCCTTGGCGGTGCGATCCTGAGCTCGGTGCTGCTCGGCAATACCGCGGGCGGCGATCTCCTGTCGCGCGGTCTGCTGCAAGGCTCGCAGATGCTGACCCTCAAATTCTCGCGCAAGCAGGAGCTTGAGGCTGATGATCTGGGCATCCTTTACCTGAGTCGCGCAGGCTATGATCCGCGCGCGATGAGCACGGTGCTGGCCAGCCTTGCGGCGCAAAATGCACTCGATGCACGGCTCGCAGGGCGCAATGCGAGCGTGCCCGAGTGGGCCTCAACCCACCCTGATCCCGCCAGCCGGGTCCGCACCGCCGCCGCCAAGGCGCAGAATTTCTCGGGCAGCGCGCTTAATCGGGATACCTTTCTCAGCAGCATCGACGGGCTGCTCTACGGCGATGATCCGGCGCAAGGCGTGATCGAGGGCAGCCGCTTCATTCACCCTGAACTGATGCTGTCCTTCACCGCACCCCAAGGCTTTACCATGGCAAACAGTCCGCAGGCCGTCTCGGTTCAGGGGCAGAGCGGGCAGGCGCAGCTGACGATGGCGGCCTATAATGGTAATCTGGAAACCTATGTGCGCCAGGCCTTTGCCGCGGTTGGCGGGCAGAACAGCCAGCTTGCCCCGCAAAGCATGGAGCGCACCACGATCAATGGTCTTCCGGTCGTGATTGGCACCGCGCGGGTCAACAGCAATAACGGGCAAGTCGATGTGACTGTGGTCGCCTATGAATTCGCGCGCGACCGCGCTTATCATTTCGCAGCGATCACGCCGGCAGGTCGCGCAGCGGTGTTCAATCCGATGTTCAGCTCGATGCGCCGGATCACGCAGGCCGAAGCCTCTGCGGTGGTGCCGCGCCGCATTCAGGTGGTGACAGTGGCGCGCGGCGACAGTGTGGCGAGCCTGGCGCGGCGGATGGATTACCCCACAGCGCAGGTTGAACGGTTTCGTGTGCTCAATGCGCTGGGCGCCAACGAGGAAGTGATGCCCGGCCAAAGGGTCAAGATCGTGGTGCGCGGCCGTTAAGCGCTTGTCGCGCTGATGCGCGATTCACATCACCCACCACACAACAAAAAACGGCGGGGATTGCTCCCCGCCGCTTCTTGATTTGGCTAGGCCTGACGCGATTACGCGGTGCCCGGCTGCATCTGCGAGCTCACGTTGCTGAACGTGCCCTGCAGGGTGCCACCGAGCGAGCTCATGCCGGCGATGGCAGCAACAGCGATGAGAGCGGCAATCAGGCCGTATTCGATGGCGGTGGCGCCAGCTTCGTCACGGACGAGGTTCTTGAAAAAGGTCATGTCTAGTCTCCTGGTTTCGGTCTTTGGTACCCTTGCCCACCCTTGTTGAGGTCAAGCATTCTTTGATCTAGGCCCCATTCCTTGAGAAATCGCTAATGGTCCGCGAAGTTTTGGTTCAGGCTGCAATGGCCGTGCTCAGCACATCGGAAGTCCTGGTCCAAAGGTCGATGAAGGTTTGGCCGAAAGCTTGCGCCGCGCCCACCATCGCAAGGAAGATGACAGCTAGTATCAGTCCATATTCAACAACGGTGGCACCAGTCTGGTCGTGCCAGATCGCCGCGATCTTTTCCTTCCAGTCCATATAACCCCCGGTGTCTCTACAGCCCTGATGAGCCACAAATCACCGATGAGGATTAAGAAATGGTTTATTCACAGGCGGGAGGTGAAAAAAATTCCGACGCTTTATCGCAGTGGCTTCCGGTGGTGGCGGGGGCATTGGTTGATCGCAATGGCCGTTGGCTTATGCACCAGCGGCCCTTAGGAAAGATGCATGGGGGGCTCTGGGAGTTTCCCGGGGGTAAGGTTGAACCTTATGAAAAACCTGTAGAATCCTTGGTTCGCGAATTGGCCGAGGAACTCGGGATCGTGGTGCGGCCCGGCGCTTGCCGCGCTGCCTTGCTGGCGCAGCAGGAGCCAAGTGCCGGGATGTGTCAGATTGTCCTGATGCTTTACATCATCAGCGATTGGGAGGGGACGCCGCAGGCGCTCGAAGGCGGGCAGGTGGCCTGGCTCACCCCGGCAGAGGCGCTGTTGCGCGAGATGCCACCGATGGACCGCGATCTGGCCGTGCGGCTGTGGTGTTGAGAGCATCCGTCGGTTGCGGGTCGCTGTGCGCTTAAGGGCGCCCGGCAGCATGGGTCGCGCTGCCGGGGCAGTAAAAAATTGCGCCGCCGCGAGGCAAAAAGGGATTGCCAATGCGATCCCGCCCCCCTAAAGGGCGCCCCTCGGCACGCACCCGTAGCTCAGCTGGATAGAGCACCAGACTACGAATCTGGGGGTCAGAGGTTCGAATCCTTTCGGGTGCGCCAT
>JBKBLW010000014.1:0-6490 GCA_046296155.1 Erythrobacter sp.
ACGCCATGTCGATCACTCCTGTCTCCCTCGCTGCTCACAGCAAGGAACGGGTCAAAACATGGGTCAAATCTCAATGAAAACTCACCGCACTCCCGGGTCAAATCTCAACGGAAATCTACAGTGCCTAGGCCACGCCTCCGGCTTTTCGCGAGCATCCCCGAGCGAGAGGAACCAATGCGCGTTCAGACACTCGCTGCGCAGCTTGCTGTTGAAGACCTCGAAGAACGCGCTGTGCGTGGCCGAGCACATCCGGTCGCTGCCGCGCGCGCCGGAAATCACGGTGCGGACGGTGGAGGCAGCGCGCCGGAGCGACCGGGACAACGACGAGCAAGAGCTTGTCAACGCGCTGGATTTGATCGGCTGTGAGAAGCGCTGTTCCCGGCTGCGCCGGCCCGTATCGCACGGCTGCGGATCGAACAGATCAAACGCAGTGCCGAGGGCCTTGCGGTTAAGCTGCGCTCCGGGGGCCTCGTATCGGTCATCCGCGAAATGGTCATCCCAGAACGCTGGCAAGCAGCACAAGCGCGCCGCCAGCCGACGCAGTGCCAGACAACAGCGGGGCGCCCCATGGCTTGAGGGCGAACGCCGAGGCGTGCAGCTGGCCGGGGAAGCTGGAGAGCAGAATGGCTGAACCGCTCGCAGACATTGCCAAGGCCGGGGATGTCAGGCTTGCCTGTGCCGGGCAGGGCTCAAGCTGGCCGATCTGGCGCCCCCCGAGCCGGCGATGCTGCTATCTGTGGGCATCCGCTGGTGGTGACGTTGGGGAAACTGGCCGCAGCGGCTGGAGGGCGTGGGACAAACAAGGGGCAATCGTGTTCGGTAACCGAAAGCTCCAACCGGAGAGCACCAACCGCCAAGACTTTCTGCCCCTACCGAACTCCTCTTGTTACCAAACTATGCATCTGCGAACTGGGGTGCATGACACGGCAAAAACTGGAACAGCAGCAAGTCTGGATCTACCTCGTCGCGATCCTCGCGGGCCTTGGTATCGGCAGCGCTGCGCCCGATGCCGCTTCGGCATTTGAAGCCGTGCTTTGGCCGGTGCTGGGGCTGCTCCTCTACGCAACCTTTACACAGGTCCCGCTGACCCACCTGCCCGAAGCGTTTCGCGACCGGCGCTTTATGGGCGCAGTGCTGGCTGGCAACTTCCTGCTCATTCCCTTGCTCGTCTGGGCTTTGCTGGCTTTTCTGCCGCCTGATCCCGCCATTCGCCTGGGGGTGCTCTTGGTCCTGCTGGTTCCGTGTACCGACTGGTACATCACCTTCACCCATCTAGGCGGCGGCGACAGCCAGCGCGCCATTGCCGCGACACCCGTGAACCTGATTGTCCAGCTGTGTCTGCTGCCAGTCTATCTCTGGCTGTTCATGGGCAATGCCTTCCTCGAACTGCTGGCGGTGGACCGCATCGCGCTTGTGTTTCTTACCCTGATCGTTCTGCCGCTGGTGGCAGCCTGGTTGACCGAACGCTGGACCGAGGGGCGAGTGGGCGGAGAGAAACTCGCCGCGCAGATCGGCTGGCTGCCGGTTCCACTGCTGGCTGTTGTGGTGTTCCTCATCGCTGGGTCACAGGTGCAGGCCGTTACGGGAGCCTTGCCGGTGCTGGGCCATGTCGCCGGCGTGTTCGCCGCCTTTCTGATTGCCGCCGCATTGATCGGGCTGACCCTGTCGAAGATACTTGGCATGCCCGTCGGTTCGTCGCGCGCCCTTGTTTTCAGTCTCGGCACACGAAACTCCTTTGTGGTTCTGCCACTTGCCCTCGCGCTCGCACCGCAATGGCAGAGCGCAACCGTGGTCATCGTATTTCAGTCGCTGGTCGAGCTGTTCGGCATGGTCGCCTACTTGTGGCTGGTGCCCCGAATTATCCCGGCAGAACGAACGATACCAGCCGTATGATCGAACCGCTGCTCTGGATCCCGCTGCTGGCAGTAGCCCTGGTTGCCGGGACAATCGGCGGGGTGGTCGGTTTCGGCAGCGCGGTCATTCTCCTGCCGGTTTGCGCCTATGCATTCGGCGCCGAACGGGCAGTGCCGATCCTGACCGTGGCAGCCCTGATCGGCAATCTGTCCCGGGCGACGTTTTCCTGGCGCGAGACCGATTGGGCGGCGGTGCGCATGTATGTGGCTGGAGCGGTGCCGTTCGCTGCAGCCGGCGCTTTTCTCTTCATCGCACTCGATGTGGAGTTGATCCATCGGTTGCTGGGGGCGTTCATCCTGCTGATGGTCCCGGCACGGCGCTGGGCCGCCCGGCGCGACATGGCGATCAAGCGATGGCATTTATTGCCCCTCGGCGCGGTGATGGGGCTGTTGTCAGGTATCGTGGGAACGGTCGGCCCCATCAACGCGCCGTTCTTGCTTGCCTATGGTCTCGTGAAGGGGGCCTATCTGGCAACCGAGGCGCTCGGTGCCGCCGCCGTGCATCTCACCAAGTCTGCCGTCTACGGGCGGTTCGCAGCCCTCGATCTTGAAACGTTCCTGCATGGGTCTGCGATTGGGCTGGCCTTGATGGCAGGTTCATGGGCCGGCAAGCGCATCGTTGTGCGCCTCGACACACCCGCATTTATCCGCACGGT
This sequence comes from Erythrobacter sp., assembly GCA_046296155.1. Taxonomy (GTDB): domain Bacteria; phylum Pseudomonadota; class Alphaproteobacteria; order Sphingomonadales; family Sphingomonadaceae; genus Erythrobacter. The sequence continues at coordinate 2,570 of JBKBLW010000014.1, forward strand.
CGAAATCCTGCTCGCCGCCGCTGGCTTGGCCATGCTGCTCGGTATCTGAAGGGGCAACCGGTCAAAACATGATGGAGTCGAACGCAGTGCAGAACTTCCTGGTATTTCTTGGATCAGCCCGTGACAGCACACCTCCGCGCCCGGCCAGACTGGGCCTGCGGGTTGCCCGGCAATGCGAGAAGCATCTGCAGGCAATGGGCCATGCCGTTGAATTGATCGACCCATTGTCGATCGCGCTTCCGGCCGCATTCAAGCCCCACTTCGCCTATGCGAAGGGCGCCGCACCGGAGGCTCTGGACGCTTTGGCTGCGAAGATCGAAGCGGCAGATGGCTATGTGATGGTCAGCCCCGAATACAACCACTCCATGAGCCCGGCGCTGGCGCACCTGCTGAACCATTTCGGCAGCTCGCTCTTTTCCTATAAGCCCAGCGCCATCGTAACCTATTCGGCCGGACAGTGGGGCGGCGCCCGCGCAGCGGTGAACATGCGCACCTTCCTCTCGGAACTGGGTTGCCTGCCGGTCTCGGCAATGATCCACCTGCCGAAAGCGCAGGATATCCTGATCGAAACTGGCGACTTTGCCGAGGGCGTCGATGCTGCGGCCTGGCAGAGCTATTTTGGACGTAGCCTTGCCCAGTTGGCGTGGTGGGCTTCGGCAGCCCGGGCACAGCGAACCGTCGCAGGAATACCAGCGGCAGCGACTGCTTTTGGCCGCGATCCTTCACAGCGCAACGCGCCTTGATCAGGCAAGCAATGGAGCCGGTTATCACAGCGATGAACGCAACTGCGCCGCATTCTGACCCCGCATTCGCTGCCGGTTTTGCAAGGAAACGATAGATGACGGCGAGGGATGGTCTGAGCCTGGGGTCGAGACTCAATCACAGCCAGAAGACCACGGCGGCAGCGAGGCTGACGGCTGAGAGGAAGTTTCTGGCGAGCTTGTCGTAGCGGGTGGCGATGCGGCGGATCCGCAGGGCGGCGAAGCCAACACCTTGAGGCGGCAGAACATGGCCTCGATCCGCCAGCGGTCCTTGTAGCGGCGTTGGTCATACGGGATCGGGCGCTTGCGGTTGCGCCGTCCGGGGATCACTGGGATGGTACCCTGTTCGCGCAAGCCCCCCCCTGATGCGGTTGGCATCGTAGCCGCGCTCGGCGATCACCCGCTTCATGCCGATGGCCTCGCCGATCAGCAGGTCCGCACCTTTCACATCCGAGGTGTTGCCGGGCGTCAGGACGATGCGGAGTGGCCTTGCGAGAACATCGGCAAGCGCGTGGATGTTGGGCTACGCCCGCCTTCGGCCCCGTTGTCCTGCCGCCACACGAGATGCCAATGGCCTTGGCCCGCCCCCCTTTCGCGCCACCGGCAGAGCGGTGGGCCTTGATGCAGCCGCTGTCGATCTGGCCGGCCTTAGCGATCCAGCCTTCCTCGGCCAGAGCCGCCAGGATGCGCCTCCAGATGCCACGTCGGCTCCACCGGTTCGAGCGGTTATAGACCGTCGTCGAAGGGCCGTATTCGGCGTTGAAACTATGGGGGTAATGGTGGTTGCGGGAGTTGGATTTGAACCAACGACCTTCAGGTTATGAGCGTTGCACGAGCCATTGCAGATCAATGACTTGCCCCTCGCCAGCGTTCCGAAAAGCCTGCTTTTCCCCGGTGTTTTCGGAATGGCCCTTACTTCGGCGCAGCTGGCGGCGGCGCGCAGAAATCGAACGCGGCGCCATTGTCCTGCATCCACCGGCACACACGCCGCCCAGCGGCCGAAAGCCGGTCGCCCCAGCTTTCCACCTCGGCGTTGTAACGCTCGCTCGCTTTGGCATCGGTGACGATATCAGGGGTGGGCGCGGGCTTGGCTTCCTGCAGCCGCGCGATCATCGGCCGCGCGCGCCCGTTCCAGCGCCCGCACATTGCCCCGGTTAACGGCAGCCTCCACCGCCTTGCGATCATCCCACCAGTCGAACACCCGCCACAGCCCCGCCAGAAGGCTCAGGATTGCGAAGGCGGCGATCCCGGCTATCAGCCATGCCAGCACCTTCGCCTTGCGCTCAAACAGCCCTTTTTTGGCCAGCCAACCCATGATCGCTGCAACCACCCTGCTCTCCTATGGCTCGATTTCGCTTAGCCGAGCGTCCAGATCGGCGATCGCCGCGTCATAATCCGCGCGGATCGCCGCTGTTGCTTCGGCGAATTCATCCGCAAGCGCTTGTGTTGCGCTGGATTGCCCCACGCGGGTTGCCGCCACCCGCGCAGCCTGGATGCGCGAAGGGTTCGGGCGGGAAGGAAGGCGTATGCGTCCCATCAGTGCGAAGCCTCGCCCTCAATCGCTTCGCCTTTGTCCTGCACGACAATGCAGAGAGAAACGCGGGTGCTGATGCCCAAGCTTGCAACGGTTGTGAAAATCATTCCTCGATCTCCCGTGTGGTGCTCCGCAACCCTAGCGCGACGTTTTCGATTTTGCTGATGATCTCGCGCAAGGCCAGCCATCCCGCAACAACCCAGCCCGCCGCCTCTTTCATGGTCACGGCCTCGTGATAGGTCATGTAGCCCATTAACCCCAAGACGCCGAGGCCAAGACCGCCGAGGATGCGGGCGCTCTCTTGTCGCAGCGTCACGACAGATACAACCTGCGTTCGGCCTCACGGCGACGGGTAAGCCCTGCCATCACGCGCCCGCCCGCCCTGTTCCAGCGCAGAAACTCATTTGCCGCGTCATTAAAACGGCGCGCATTGTGATGGCTCAGGAGGGTTGACCGGCGGAGCGCCTGCGCGCCGATGTTGTAGGTCAGGCTCACCATCGCATCGAATTGGTTTTGCGTGGTGGGCACCTTGATGCCGGAATTGACCGCCCGTTCGAACTCGGCAAGGTGCTCGCGAAACCGCATGTCGGCTTGCTCGCGCGTCCAGATTGTGCCCCTGCGGATGCGCCCGCCATTAAAAGGGTCAATGCCCGTGCTGCCCCAGCCAATCGTCCACGGCTCACCGCCTGTGCCGGGATCGGGGTATGCCTCGACGCGGCCATCCGGTAGAAGGCGGGCAAAGCCCTCAAATTGTTTCATCAATGCAATGCCAGCATCGCCCGTCCGCATCCCTGTCGCTGGCGAGGGTGTTGGCTGCGACGCAGGCGCGGCACGGGGCACACCGGCGGCGTCAAGCATTTCGTCAAAAGCGGCTACAACACCGGGGCGGTTAAAATTAAGTCCTGCCGCCCGAAGTGCGTCAGCGAAAGGTCTGCGCGGGTCGCTCATTTTTCAGCCTTTCGATCTAACAGTTCTTCAATCCGCTCGACTTGCTTGTCGCGCTGAATGTCGCGCTCATCGAGCCGCGACAACTGCCCGCTTATCACCCACGCTCCGCCGATCAGGGTTACGAGCACGGTGAACATTGCGCTGGCAAACGCAAGGGCATTGGGCTGCTTCGCAAGCCGCTCGCGTTCCATCCGCCCTTCATTGTTCGTGATGCTATTTTCAATCCTGACAAGCACTTGGCCAAATCCACGCACATCGCCGCGCAGGTCGCTGACTGCCGTAGCGAGCGCAGAGACATCGCTCTCGACCCGATCCAGACGGCGCGTGGTCGAGCCTTCGTGCTCTAGCGGCGCAGTCATCCTAGTGCCCGCACAACCCGCGCCAGCCAGTGCCAGCGCTGCAAGCCTGCCTCGATCTCGTCCGCGCTCCGGCCCATCGCCCAGCGCATTTGCTCGACTTCATTTGCCCGATACTCAGCCATGCCCGCCGCTTCGCCTGCCATGATTTCAGCGCCGTGCCCCGCGTAGTCGATAGCCTTGATTGTGCGCGCCAAGCCATCGGCAAGCAGCATGGGCAGACCCGTTGCAATCGCAGCCATGACAGGATCACTGGCAAGCAACAGCCCCGGCAGACCCGCAGCAGGCATGGTCACCCACAAGACATTATGACGCGGCGTAT